>NZ_CP156627.1:0-1200000 GCF_039852015.1 Robbsia sp. KACC 23696
GTGAAAATGAAACCGCTTTTCTCCCTGCTGACTGGCGCCCTGCTCGCCGCGGCCGTCATCGGGCTGGGCGCCTGCAGCAAATCGACGCCATCGAAAGACAGCGCCGACGCCACGCCTGCCGCGACCGATCGCGTCGTCATCGGCGTCTATGGCGGCGATTGGGAAAAGAACATTCGCGCGGCAGGCCTGGAGCAGTACGCAAAGGATAATCACCTGAGCGTCGACATCGTTCCGGGCGCCGATGCGGAATGGCTGGCGAAACTGCGCGCGGCCAACGGCAACAAGCCGCCCTACGATATCGTCGTGTTCCAGCCGGACTCGGTACAGCGCGCCAGTGCCGCCGGCCTGCTGCAACCGCTGGACAGCACGCACATCCCGAATCTCGCGCATCTCTACGACTCGGTGCAACAGAAATTCGTCACCGATGGCAAGACCTATGCGGCCGCTTTCAGTCTCGGTCAACTGGGCATCGCGTATCGCACCGACCTCGTGAAGACGCCGCCGACCAGCTGGTTGGATCTGTGGAAGCCGGAATACAAAGGCCACGTGGCGATCTCCTCGCCGACCTATGCCGCCGGCCTGCAGTTCTTCGCCGGCTTGACGCATGCACTCGGTGGCGAGTTGAAGAACGACGCCGATGTCGACAAGACCTTTGCGAAGCTCGCGCAGTTGAAGGATTCGGCGGTGGCTTTCCCGGACAGTCCGGGCGCCATCCAGACCTTGCTCGAACGGGGCGATGCCTGGGTCGTGCCTTATTGGGACGGGCGCGTCTTCGCGCTGAAGAAGACCGGTATGAAGATCGGCTTCGTCTATCCGAGCGACGGCCCGGTGGTGGGCGCCGCGAATTGGGTGATCGCCAAGGGCGCACCGAATATGGCCAACGCCTACAAGCTGGTCGATTTCCTGTCGAGCGCAGCGGTCCAGAAAGCATTCTCGGACAGCTCGCTGTATGGCATGACGAATCGTGACGTGGTCTATAGCGACGAGCTGAAGAACGAAGCGCAGACCGGCGAAGACGCCTATAAGCGCCTGATCTGGATCGACTACAGCGCCGCCACGCCGAAGTTGGCCGACTGGACCAATCGCTGGTCGCAGGCACTGGGTAGCGGCACGGCCAAATGAGCGCAATCGATATACGCGGGATCAGCCGCCAGTTCGGCGAAACACGCGCACTCGACCATGTCGATCTCGGCATCGAGCAAGGCGAGTTCTTCTCGCTGCTCGGACCGAGCGGCTGTGGCAAGACGACATTGCTGAACATTGTCGCGGGCTTTCTGGAGCCGTCGGGCGGCCGCATTTCCATCGGCGGGCGCGATGTGACGGCGCTGCCGGCGCATCGACGCGACATCGGCATGGTGTTTCAGAACTATGCGCTGTTTCCGCATCTGAACGTGTACGAGAACGTCGCGTATGGCTTGCGCGTGCGTAAGCTGGGAAGCGCGGCGATTCGCGAACGCGTCGCGGAAATGCTGGCGCTGGTGCACCTCGATGCCCATGCGCAGAGGATGCCGCATCAGTTGTCGGGCGGCCAGCAACAACGCGTCGCCATCGCACGCGCGTTGGCGATCCGACCGCAAGTCCTGCTGCTCGATGAGCCGCTCTCCAACCTCGACGCAAAGTTGCGCAAGGCGATGCAATCGGAATTGCGCCGGATGCAACGCGAGGTGGGCATTACGACCGTGCTCGTGACGCACGACCAGGAAGAAGCATTGAGCCTTTCCGACCGCATCGGGATTCTGGGTGCCGGGCGGCTGCAGCAGGTCGGCTCGCCGCAGGCGCTGTACCGGCGTCCGGCGAATCGCTTCGTTGCCGAGTTTGTCGGTCAGGCGAATTTGATGGCCACCGTCCCGGGGACGACACCCGGGACCCGACTCGCAAGCGATTACGCGACGCGCGACGGCGCGCCGTTGATCTTGCAAGTGCCGACGGGCATCGACGCCGACGTATTTCTGCTGCGCCCGGAGCGCATCCGCGTGACGGCAATCGGCGCATCGGAGCCGTCCCGTGCATCGGCCGACGCACCGAATCAAGCGATCGCAATCGTCGAGGAAGCGGCCTACACAGGCGCCACGCTGAGTTTGCGCGTGCGACTCGGCGGCGCGGGGCAGTTGCAATTGCAGACACCGGAGCGCGCGTTCGACGTCCTGCCCGCGATCGGTAGCACGCTCGCCTTGCAATGGCACGCCGACGACCTGGTGCCGCTGCCGGAAGCCGGGCGCGAGCGCGCATCGGCTCAGGAGCACGCGGTATGAGCGCAATCGACCTGCGCCGGTTCGTTCGTCCCGGCGCGCCCGGAGGACAGCGTTTCGCCTGGCTGATGCTGACACCCAGCATGGTGTTCCTGTTCGCCTTTCTGTTATTGCCTGCCCTGTTGCTGCTCGTGCTGAGCCTGCACAACGTCGACAGCATGTTGATGGTGTTGCCGACGTACAGCCTGTCGCAATACGTCGCGGTTTTCACGACGTCGGCGTATCTCGACGCGCTGTGGACGACCATCTGGATTGCCGCGTTGACGGCCGGCATCTGCATCCTGCTGGCCTACCCCGCCGCCTGGCTGCTGGTGTCGACGCGCAGCCGTGCGTTGCGCACCTTGCTGTATCTGATCTTGATTTCGCCGTTGCTGACGAGTGTCGTGATCCGGACGTTCGCGTGGATTGTGCTGCTGGCACAGAACGGCTTGATCAATACGACGCTGGTCAAGCTCGGCCTGCTGCACCAACCGCTGGCCCTGCTCTGGAACTTGAAAGCGGTCGTCGTGGCCTATGTCCAGGTGATGCTGCCCTTCGCGGTGCTGCCGCTGGCGACGTCGTTCGGCGAGATCCCGACGTCGTTGACACGGGCGTCCCAGAGCCTGGGTGCCGGTCCGGCCTACACCTTCTTCAAGGTGACGTTGCCGCTGACCTTCCCCGGCATGATGAGCGGCGCCATCATCGTTTTCACGCTGGCGGCGGGAAGCTATATCACACCGCTGCTGATAGGAGGACGGCTCCAGCCGCTGCTGCCGATCACGATTTATCAGCAAGCCTTGCAGATCGCGAACCTGCCGCTTGCGGCGGCGTTGTCGCTGACCTTGCTGGTGTTGACCGCAGCGATCGCGGCCGGCATGAATACGATACAGAAACGCTGGGAGGCGCGCGTCCATGGCCAATGACACCCGCCCTGCGGCAGCGGATGCAGATGGGGCACGCTCGCCTGCGGGCGCCGCACTTTCGCCACGTGCCGCTTTCAGTGTCGGACGCCTGTGCGCGATGCTGGCCGGCTGGCTTGTGTATGGCTTTCTATGCTTGCCGGTACTGGTCATCGTGCTGTCCGCATTCACGCCCGACGCCTATCCAAGCTTTCCGCCCCGCAGCTTGTCCTTGCATTGGTTTCACGCCTTGTTTGCAAACCCGGACTGGCTGCGCGCGCTGGCCGTGAGCGGCTGGCTGCTGCTGATCGTGACCCCGGCCACGGTCGTGCTCGGCACCTCGGCTGCCTATGCGTTGGCACGCCTGCAGTTCCGGGGGCGCGCCGTCCTTCAGGCATTTGTCCTGTCGCCGCTGATCATTCCGCAAGTGGTGCTCGGGATTGCTTTGCTGTATGTGCTGACCGCGGCGGGACTCGGGGGATCGTTGCTCGGGATGGCAGCCGGGCATATCGTCGTGGCGCTGCCGTATGCGGTGCGAACCGTCAGCGTCAGCCTCGCCAGCGTCGATCGTCGTCTGGAATCGGCATCGATGAATCTGGGGGCGAGCCCGGCCACGACCTTTCGCCGCGTGACCTTGCCGCTGATCAAACCGGGCATCGTCGCGGGCGCGGTGTTCGCTGCGGTCACGTCTTTCGGCGAGGTGTCGGTGAGTCTGTTCCTGACCGCTCCCGACACCGTGACGATGCCGGTACGGATCTTCACTTACATCGACCAGACCTTCGATCCGACGGTGAACGCCGTCTCGGCGCTCTTTATCGGCCTGGCGATCGTCGCGCTAGTCATCCTCGAAAAAACCATCGGGCTGACGAAGGCCCTTTGACGGTTGCTGTTGGATGCGTTTGGCGCGTCGTATCGCTCAGGCGCGTTCCGGCGCCTCACGCGCCAGCCGGTTGCTCAGATCGAGGCCATACAACAAGGCTAGAACGGTATCGAGCACCGGCGTACGGATACCGCGTTGCCGCGCCAGCGTCTGGGTCTGACGCACGATCGCGTCCACCTCCATCGGCCGCTGCAAGATCGCGTCCTGCAACATGGACGGCCGCGTATTCGAGCTGGCGGGATACAACACCGCGTCCTCCGCGGTCAAAGCCAAGCCCAGCGCCTGACCGATCTCGATCACCTCGGTACGCAATGCCGACATCAGCGCGCTGATCTGCGGGTCGCCGTTCCGGTCCTGACTCGAGAGCCGTGTCAGTGCCGACACGGTATTGGCCGTCACATTCGTCAACAGCTTGCGCCAGACTTCCAGATGGATGTCGGCATCGTTCCGCACCGGCAGACCCGACTGCGTGAAGAGATCCGTCAAAGCGCGCAGACGCTCGCTGGGGGCCCCGTCGGGGCCGAGGCGCGTCCGGTCAGGCTCGCCCAAAATGAATAGGTTGCTGCCATTGTTGAAGATCGTGCCGTCGTCCAGCACTTCGTTCGGCGAATAGACGACCGCGCCGATCACCCGTTCCGCACCGACCGTGCGCCACAGTGCGCCGTGCGGATCGACGTCCTGCAACGGCCCCGGCTCGGCATCGCGCCCGTAGGTCCACCACCACGGCACGCCATTCAGCAAGAACACCGCGATGCCGTCCGGCTTCAATGCGGCACGTAAGGCCGCCGCATGGTCCGGCACGCTTCCGGCCTTCAGTCCGATGATCAGAATGTCTTGCGGCGGGAGCGTTGCGAGATCGGTATAGACCTGCGTCGAAGTCGGATGCACGGTGAACGTGCCGTCGAGGCCGCGCAGCGTCAGTCCCTGCTCCGCAATCCGCGCGCGTTGACGCTCGCGCACGACCAGTGAGACGTCGGCATGCCCTGCGTGCAACAAGCGCACCGCCACATTACCGCCAACGGCACCCACGCCAAATAAGCCTACTTTCATGCTGTTTCACGCTCCTTCGATTGCGCCGTCATCACATTTGCGATTCGATCGGTCGAATAAGCCATTCGCCGATTTTCTGCAGCATCGGTCGGGCGCGCCATTTCTCCATCGTGCAAGCGGTCGCACCACGCAAGTCGCTCTCCATGACGCGCGTCATTGCCGCACCAAATTCCGGTGAATAAACGTTCAGGCTGGCTTCGTCATTGAGGTTGAAAGATCGCATATCGAAATTCGTCGAACCGACCGATACCATCAGTCCGTCGAGGATCAACATCTTGTTATGCATCATCGTCTTTTCATACTCGTAGATCTCGACGCCAGCGGCCAGCAAGCTGCCCCACTGCCGCTTGGACGCCACGCGGATCAACATCGAGTCCGTGTATCGATCCGGCACCAGCAAGCGGATCTTGACGCCACGACGCGTGGCTTCCACCAGCGCATCGTTCATTAAGCGGTCCGGAATGAAATAGGCGGCTTGCAGATCGATCGTTTTCGTCGCAGCTGCGACCGCCAACAAATACATCAGCTGCATACTGGCGTTGCCACCGGACGGCGAACTGACGAACATGTGCATCTTGCGCGAGCCGGCTGCCGCCAGCGCCGGATAGTATTTGGCGCTGTGCAGCACCCGACCGGTCGTTTTGATCCAGTTGTCCATGAAACCGGCTTGTAGCTGCGCCACTACCGGGCCTTCGATGCGAAAGTGCATATCGCGCCAGTGCTCCGGATCCTGCGCATGGCCCCGCCATTGATCGGCAATGCCCACGCCGCCGGTAAAGCCGATCGTGCCATCGACGACGAGCAATTTTCGATGGGTTCGATTATTGAGACGCGAAACGGTGTACCACTTCAATGGGTGATATTTTTCAACCTCGACACCGGCATCGCGCAACTCGCTGAGCAGTGACTGATCCATCTTGAAACTGCCGGCCCAATCGAGCATCACGTGCACCGCGACGCCGGCGAGCTGCCGCTCCTTCAGCGCATCGGCAAATTCGCGACCGATACTGCCGGACCAGTAGATATACGTCTCGAAGGTGATGCTCTGCTTTGCCGCGCGAATGGCCGCCAGCATCGCCGGAAAAATCTCGTCGCCATTGTGCAGCGCGGTGATCGAATTGCCTTGCAGCATATCGGGACCGAGCATCGCGTCCATTTCCAACTCGAACTGCGGATCCTCGATGGCGTGACAGTGCCCGATGGCGTGACGAACGGCCTTCTCCGGGACCTTGAAATTCACGGCGACCATCACCGCCATCGCGGTCAAAATCGCCGTGGCGGCAATCAGCATCCAGATCATTCTTGCTCTCTTGGGTTCGGCCGGCGCACTATCCCACTGCGCACGAGGACCAATCCAATATAGCGCAAAAACGGTCGGCGCCCTGTCGGCTGCCGGCTTGTGGGGCTTCAGACACCGAGGCTTGCCCCAAACGGCCGCCCGCAGAGGCTTCCGTTTGGCGGTGCATTACACTAAGGCATCGGCACCCCAGCGCCGATCTAACCATTAATGCGCATTCGCGACATGCCGCCACCTTTTCCTGCTGAACAATCGTCCCTGTCCCCTTCATCTCACATTGCGCGGATGATCGAGTCGGGCGAGGCGCATTCCGTACCCGCCGCAGATGGCACGCCCATCCTCTGGCGCCGCTTCGGAAGCGGGACGCCCGTGGTCCTATTGCACGGTGGGCATGGCGACTGGATGCATTGGTTCCGCAATGTCGCGGCGCTCTCGGCCTATCGCGAAGTCTGGATCCCGGACATGCCGAATTTCGGCGACTCCGGCGACTTGCCCGTTTCGTCGTTCGCGCATTTATGTGATGCCACGCTGTCGTCGCTCGACACGCTATTGGGCGCCGGCACAGCGATCGATCTCGTCGGATTTTCATTCGGTGGCATGGTCGCGGCCGCCATCGCGACAAAGCGGCCCGTCACGCGCTTGATACTGGTCGGCAGCGGCGGCCACCGTTCCGTCGGACGCGATCACCCCGCATTATTGAATTGGCATAAAACCGATGATGCCGAGGCGCGCATCACCATGCTCAATGCGAACGTGAGGACCTTCATGTTCCACGACGCGTCCGCGGTCAGCCCACTTATCGAATCGATTTACGCACGGCAATGCCTTCGCACGCGCTTTCGAAGCCGTGGCTCCTGGGGCGGCGCGACGCTTCAGGATTTTCTACAGACAGCGAAAGTCAAAACCCTATTGCTGTGGGGCGACCAGGATGTCACCCTCGCCTCACCGACCGACTATTCGGCGAAACTCCGCGAGGCACATATACGGCACGAACTCGTCCTGGTACCCGGCGCCGGACACTGGCTGCAATGCGAGGCCGCCGAGGCCGCGAACACCGCGTTTATTGCCTTTCTGCAAAATGCGAAAGACTGAAAGCGGTCCGAATCGGTTCAATCCGTTTCTTTTATCTCGCCCTACGAAAAACGCTCGCCTAAGGGGCCCAAAGATCGCTCGGCGTACGTTCGGATCGTGCCGCCGGTGATTCGCGCCGCGCGCAGCACGATATCCGCTCACACGGCATAATACGCACACACCGCCGGGCCGTTCCTGAGCGCCTCCTGGCGCATCGCACGGTCACTGCGCCACCCGCACAAAACATGACGTCCATGAGCCAACCATCCCCTACAGTCTCGACCCCCGTGTCGCGCACCGACGCACCGGCATCGGAAGCGATCCAGGCCGCCTACTTCCAACGGTATCGCGAAGCGGTTCCGACACAGCAATGGAGCGAAACGCTGGGACTGATGCTGGACCATCGTTCGGTGCGCAGTTTTTTGTCGACGCCGCTTGCTGAAGGGACCGTCGAAGCGCTGGTTGCCGCAGCGTCGTCGGCACCGACATCGTCGAACGTGCAGGCGTGGAGCGTCGTTGCCGTCAGCGATGCCGCCACCCGCGCGCAGCTCGCGGAATTGGCAGGCGGACAGAAACATATCGTCGACGCGCCGTTGATTCTGGTCTGGATTGCCGACCTCGCACGCGCAGACGCGATCGGCAAAGCCGCCGGTCAGCCCATGGAAACGCTTGGCCTGGCCGAGACGGGCATCGTTGCCATCGTCGATGCGATCCTCGCCGCGCAAAACGCATTGGTCGCCGCGGAGTCATTAGGCCTGGGGACCGTCTATATCGGCGCCTTGCGCAATGACCCGGCGCGTGTGGCGGCCTTGCTCGGCCTGCCGGCGGGCGCATGGGCCGTTGCCGGCCTCGTCATCGGCCATCCCGATCCGACGGTGGCAACCGCAGTCAAGCCACGGCTGCCGCAGCGCGCCGTCTTGCACCGTGAGCGCTATCATACGGACCAGCAAGCGGCCATCGCCGATCACGATGTCGCCACCGAAGCGTTCCGCGCAGAGCAAGGACTTCCGTCGCAATCATGGACCACGTTGCTCCTCGGTCGGCTTGGCCCGATCTCGGCACTGAAGGGCCGCCATCTATTGCGCGAAACACTCGCCAAGTTAGGCGTGCCGCTGGCGTAAGTGCCATCCCGTAGAACATTACGCCGGCCGGGCACGGCCGGCCGGGTCGACGCGATGGGCCGTTCACGTTGCGGAAAGCGCCGCGCGACAAATCGTGTGTCGTCGCGTGGGAGCCCGTCAGCATTGGCGACGCATCGCCGCCGCAGCCTGGTTCACCGCCGCAACGCGTAAGGCCCGGCGACCGGCATTTGCCGCGACGGCACGCTGCACAACGGCTGCCGGCGCGACAAACGGCGTTCCCGCCTTGAACGGCGGCTGCGGGTCGTATTCGATTTGCAACTGAATCTGCTGCGCGATGTCCTCACCGACTAAATCGGCGGCGACCAGCAATGCCATATCGATCCCAGCCGTAACGCCACCCGACGTATAAATATTGCCGTCAACGGTCAACCGATCGTCACTCGGCGTCGCGCCAAACGCCGACAACAGGTCTCGCGCCTGCCAATGTCCGCCGGAACGACGACCGATAAGCAAGCCGGCCGCCCCCAGCAACAGCGAGCCGGTACATATCCCAAATATATAGCGTGCAGCCGCGGATTTCCGCGCGACGAAATCGACCGTCGCGGCATCCAGAATGGCGTCGTCGATACCGGGACCGCCTGGCACGACGAATAGCGCGTAATCCGCGGCATGCGCAAAATCGGTGTCGGGTTGAATAATCAAGCCGCTATCGGCCCGTACAGGCGCCGTGCTTCGCGCGACGATCTCCACCCGCCAGCCGGGCAGCCGCGCGAGTACTTCGAGGGGCCCCGTCAAATCGAGTTGCGTCATGCCGGGAAGGAGCAATAATCCGGCACAGTGTGAAGGGGATGGCGTCGTCATCGATCGCTCCGTTGGATCAGGAAGAAAAGGCACATCCATTAGACCGCGATCGGTCCTGGCAAAAAAGCCAAAAAAAGCGTAAATTCTGCCAATGACGACATCGCCTCCGACGCCTCGCCACATCGCGATCTTTGTGTACGCTGGCGCCCAGCCCATCGATATTGCGGGTCCGCTGCAGACTTTCGAGACAGCGAACAAGGAAGCGGGCGGCGAGGCGTATCGATGCAGCGTCCTCTCGCAGCATGGCGGCCCCATTCGTCTCGAAGGCGGTCTGACGGTCATGACCGAGACAGCCGCCGACGACTGCGTCATCGACACGCTACTCATTCCGGGTGGCCCTGGGGTGCATCCCGCTCGCCTCGCCCCTGAGATCGTCCTGAATATCGCGCAGCTGGCGCAGCGCGCACAGCGCGTCTGCTCGGTGTGTACCGGCGCCTACCTGTTGGCTCAAGCAGGATTGCTCGATGATCTCGACATTGCCACGCATTGGCGTTCCTGCGCCGCATTGGCGAAGGAGTTTCCGCGCGTTCGCGTCAAGCCGGACCCGATCTGGATTCGGCAAGGACGCATCTGGACGTCAGCGGGGGTCACTGCCGGAATCGATCTGTCTCTCGCCATGGTGGAAAGCGATCTCGGCAGTGCGGTGGCCGCGCGGACCGCGCGTCTGCTCGTCGTCTATATGCGGCGCCCCGGCGGCCAGGAGCAGTTCAGCATGCCATTGGCAATGCAGGCGGCCGATAGTTTCGGCCCGCTATTCGATTGGCTCGATGCGAACCTGCACCGATCGATCAAAGTCGACGATCTCGCCGAGCAGGCCAATATGTCGCCCCGAACGTTCGCGCGCCGTTTTAATGAGAAACTCGGCATGACGCCGGCCAAGGCGATCGAGGGATTGCGCCTGGAGCGCGCCCAGTCCCTGCTGTCGACAACCAGCCTGTCCCTTTCGGAAATTGCGCGCCGAACCGGCTTTGGACGGGAAACGCGCCTGCGGGAAGTCTTCGAGCGCCGCTTGACCTTGGGCCCCTCGCAATGGCGCGCGCGCTTCACCGCAACGGGCTCGGGCGCCCCATCCTGAAATGTTTAAAAAGACCCGACGTGGCGGATTCCGCGGGCGTCGCCTACCGCGCAGGTTGCGCTGCCACTACGTCGTCACCGGGCTTCGAGTCCGCGGCATCGGCGGCGACGTCCCATCCGCCACCGAGCGCCTTATATAAAGCCACCAGATCGGTCGAGACCGTCGCCGTGCTGTCGACCCATTGCTGCTCGCTACTCAGAACGTTTTTCTGTGCTGTCAGGACATCGAGGTAGGTCGTCAGTCCTCGGGCATAGCGTTGATTCGCGATCGCCAATGCACGCTGCGATGCCTGCACGCCGGCGGCGAGCTTGTCGCGCCGACGTTGCTCCGCGCTGAAGCCGGTCAACGCATCGTCGACCTCTTGAAATGCGGACAGCACCGTCTTGCGATAGCTGATGGCCGCTTCCTTCTGCTGGGCATTGCGCATGGCCAGCGTGGCGCGCAAACGCCCGCCTTCGAAGATCGGCAGCGTGATACTGGGTCCTGCGCTATAGCTCCGGGCGCCCCAACTTGCCATATTCGTAAAAGCGGTAGCCTGGATGGCAACACTGCCCGACAACGTGATCTTCGGGAAGAAATCGGCCTTTGCAGCACCGATATTGGCGGTCGCTGCGTGTAATTGCGCTTCCGACTCCCGAATATCGGGACGCCGGCGCAGCAAGTCCGAGGGCACGCCGATCGGCACACGCGGCGGTGTCATCGGTATCGCCGAGGGCTGCCGCAACTGCGCGGCAAGCGTCTGCGGATAATCGCCCAGCAACAAGCCGATCGCATTGATCAACTGCGCTTCCTGCTGTTCGAATTGTGGGATATCGGCGCCAGTGGTTTCCGCCTGGCTTTGCGCATTCGCCACATCCAGGTCCGTTGTCAGACCGTGTTGTGCACGCTCCCGCGTCAACTGCACCGTTTGCTCCGCGAACGCCAGATTCTGACGCGCCAGCGCGAGTTTTTGCTGTGTGCCGCGCAGGTTCAGATAGTCGCGCGCCACTTCGGCTGCCGTCGAAACGATCACGTCGTGGCGCGCCTCGTTCTGTGCGTCGGCCGTGGCCCCCGCGTTTTCCGCCGTGCGCCGTACCCGCCCCCATAGATCGAGTTCCCATGAAGAATCGAATCCATATTGGTACAAATTGAACGGCGGCAATCCGCTCGATGCCGAGCTTTGCGTGGGGACGCCTCCCTGGCGGCCGCCCAAACCATTGGTATCGGTCGCACTCGACGAACCGCTACCGCCAAGCAGACCGATCACGCCGTCGGCACTCTGCAGCTCCCGCGTGTACGACGCGTTGCCATTCAACGTGGGCAGTGCATCGGCTCGCGCTTGCTTGAACTGCGCACGCGATTCCGCCACCCGCTCCGCGGCGACCTGAATGTCGAGGTTGTCATTCATCGCCCGGCTGACCAATGCCGTCAGCAATGGATCATTGAAGCTGTTCCACCATTGCGCGTCCACAGGCTCCGTGACGGGCAGGGAAGCGTCGGCATCCTGACGCGTGGCTTGTCCGGTCCAGGCCGTGGGCGCCTGCACGTCCGGGCGCTTGAAATCGGGGCCCATCGTACAGGCGGACAGCAGGACGAGACACGTCGCCGCAGCCGGGATCAAACGTGTATTAATGGGCATTGCTCTGCGCCCCCTTCGGCATCTTGGGCAGGAAGAAACAGATGGGCGCCAGTACCAGCGACACGGCACCCAACAGAACGAAGACATCGAGATAACTCATGACCGAGGCCTGCGCTTCGAGCGCCGACGCAATCGTGCCGAACGAATTGGCGAATCCGTTATACGGCGTGATGTGCTCGGCCAATCGGGCATGATGAAACTGTTCGCGCCAGGCCAACTCCGTCGTCACGATCGACACGCCGAAACTACCACCGAGATTGCGCATCATATTGATCAACGCCGAGGCATTGTTGTTCTCCTTCGGCGGCACACCGACGAACTGCACGGTGGACAACGGAATAAAGAGAAACGGCAGCCAGATGACCTGATACAGTCGTGATAAGGAAACGTCGGAAAAGCCGACGACCGCATCGATGCCGGATGCATGCAGCAGCGCAAGGCCGGTACCCACCAAAGCCATCATCACGAGCCACTTCGGCTGAACGAAACGCCCCGTGACGATCCCGGCGACCGGCATGACAAACAACGTCATCAAGCCGCCCAGCCCGAGCGTCAAGCCTGCATTGGTCGCGTCATAGCCAAGCAATTCCTGCGTAAATTGCGGCAGGATCTGCGTCGTGCTGTTGATGATGAAGCCGAACGCGAACATGACGGTACAGCTAATCGCAAAGGCGGACGACTTGAACAACCGCAGGTTGACGATCGGTTGCTCCGTCGTCAATTCGCGAATGACCAATAAGATCAACGATATCGCGGAAATCGCCGATAGCGTGCAGATGAAAGTAGAGTCGAAGCCGTCGTCCCGCTCGAATTTGTCGAGCACGATCTGCAGACAGCCGAAACCCACGGCAATCAGAAAGAAGCCGATGTAGTCGATCCGCAATCCTTTGTCGAGCAAGGCCTTTCGTTCCTGCTTCACCAGCTTGCTGTCGCTGACGAACATGCCGGTCAATACCAATGACAACATCCCCACCGGCAGATTGATCAGAAACACCCAGTGCCAGGAAAAATTATCGGTGATCCAACCGCCCAACATCGGGCCGATCGCCGGTGCGGTCACGACGGTGAAACCATACAAGGCAAATGCCATGGCCCGCTTTTCCTGCGGGAAGGTATCGGCGAAGATGCTTTGCTCGACCGGCGCCAGTCCGCCCCCGCCCAATCCTTGTAGCACCCGAAAGACGATCATCATCGTCAATGACGTCGAAAAACCGCAGGCAACCGAACTGACGGTGAAAAGCGCAACGCAGATCATATAGAACCGCTTGCGCCCGATCACATTTGCCAACCAGCCGCTAATCGGCAGGACGATCGCGTTGCTCACCAGATAACTGGTCGTGATATACGTGCTTTGGTCCAGGCTGGCGCCCAAGCCGCCGGCGATATGCCGCAGCGCGACGTTGGCGATCGTCGTGTCGAGGACTTCCATGAAGGTCGCGATCGAAACGATCACCGCGATCAGCCACGGGTTGTACGATCCGGCTGCGGACCGGGGCAAGCTCGCGCTCTCGCTCGCCATGGCTATCGCACCGTCACACGCGGGCTGACCGACAGGCCCGGCGCCAATGACAGATGGCGCCAGTCGTCGTTATCGAAGACGATTTTCACCGGGACGCGCTGCACGACCTTGACGTAGTTCCCCGTCGCGTTTTCCGCCGGCAGGCTGCTGAAGACCGAACCGGTGCCGCGTTGAATACTGTCGATATGCGCGTGCAGATCGACATCGGGATAGGCATCGACAGTGATCTCGACCGGCTGCCCCACGCGCATATTTGTCAGTTGGGTTTCCTTGAAGTTGGCCGTCACCCACATATCGTCCGGCACCACTGCCAGCAATGCCTGCCCCGGCGTCACGTAGTTACCGAGATTGACGGTCCGCCGCGTGACCTTGCCCGGCTGCGGCGCGCGTATCTCGCTATAGCTCAACTGAAGCTTCGCATTGTCGACGTCGGCCTGATACTGACGAACCTGCGCCAGCGCCGCATCGATCTTCGTTTTCTGCGATGCGACCTGTGCCTCGCCGGCTTTTACGGCGTCATTAGCGCTGTCGAGGCGCGCGACCGCACTCTTGGTGCTGGCTTGGCTTTGCTCGAGTTGCTGACGCGTGATCGCGGCCGGATCGGTCCCGGTATAGCGCGCCAGATCCTGGCGTGCCTGCGTCAGATCCGCCTGCGATACGCGCACTTGCGCCGCCTGCTGCGAAAGCGTCGCCGTCTGGTAAACGAGATCCGCCCGGGCTTGGGCAACTTGCGCCTCGGCGTTTGCTTCCTGCGCCTCCGCTTGCTCCAGCTTGACCTGATAGTCCCGCTGATCGATCCGCAGCAGCGGCTGCCCTTTTTCGACATGCTGGTTATCGGCAACCAGCAGTTCGACCACGCGGCCGCTGATCTGCGACGCGATCTGACTCTGATTGCTGTCGATAAAGGCGTCGTCCGTCGTCTCGTAATGCCGACTGTGGAGCCAATACAGCACGCAGGCCACCACGAGTACCAGCACCACAACCCCGCCGATGATTGCATTTCGACGTTTGCGTTCCGGGCTCATCGGCGCAGCCGGCTTCTGTCCGTCGTCTTGCTTGTGTCCCTCGCCGTGCGCGTCGTCGGCGTTGTTGCTATGCTGGGATTCCGCCTCGTCTGCGCTGTCACTACCGGCCATCGCCATCTCCAAATAGGTTTTCAGGATATTCTACAATGAAACGAAACGGTTTCGTTTCATTCTGGAAATCTGCGATAATTCATCCGAACCGAATTTTTGAGAAATGTCGTGGTGCGCCCCAATCGTTTATCTGTCGATCCCGAAACCGTCTCGACTTCGCCCTGCCCGCTGAAGTCGATGTTTTCGCGAAAGGCGGGACGCCCGTCCAATGCGATGGCGGGCGATGTAGAGGAGCGTATTTTCGACGCCGCCACCGTCATTTTTCTGAGAAACGGCTTTGGCGGGGCATCGCTCGATCGCATTGCCGAGGCGGCCGGCGCGAGTAAGGCGACCGTCTATAGCCGTTTCAGTGGCAAGGAAGCGCTCTTCTCCGAGGTGGTACGGCGGAACTGCGAGCGATGCCTGCAGATGGCCTACCATCGTCAGCACGGCGTCTCGCTCGCCGAGCAGCTTATTTCGGTAACGCAGGCGATCGTTACCCGCCTCCTCAGTGACGAAGTGCTCGGTTTGATACGTATGGTGATGGCCGAAGCGCCACGCTTCCCGTCCTTGGCGAAACTCACGCGCAATGCCGGCCGCGCGCAGGCGATTCAAGGCGTCGCCTGGATGATCGTCGAGCATGCCGCATCGGTTGGCCTCGGCGCGCTACCCGCTACGGAAGGGCACGCAGCGCATGCGCTTGCCACCCAAGTGCTCGATGCGGTGGTCTCGCCGATGCTGATGCGCGCATTGATGCACGAGGACGTCGATGTGGTGCGGGGGGACGTCTCACGGCACGTAGAGCGGACCATCGGCACCTATGCCGCGGCCGGTGCGTTGGACGATTTCTGAGCGGCGCCTTCACGCTAGCAAAACGAAAAAAAGCGAAGTGACGCAATATCGTCACTTCGCTTTTTTCAATGCGCTAAACCGTACGCCAGCTTATATGCGTTCGCATTAGCCGGCCGGTTCTTTACCAGCACTCCCGCCACTTCTGCTCTGTTTCCGCGGTGTACAAAGCCCGACCTACCGCGATGAGTACCGACAGATCCATACCCTGCAATCGCGTCGCATTTTCGGCGATCCATTTCGCCAAATCGTGCGATGTGCCACTGGGCTGTTGGGTAAGAGGTTCCGCGTCATTGCGAAATCGCTTGCTGATGTGTACGTCGTCCATTGTTCTCTCTGGCAGTCAGTCGCGTCGAGGTCCCAACGCGAGGGGAAGGGTTGATACAGCACTGATATATCGGCTTGCACACACGTTAACGGAGAGTTTGACTATTCCTTTAGGGGATTTCTTTGGTATTTTTGGACGAAAAACTGGGAAATTGAGCGCATTTCAGTAAATATGACCGACTATTTCCCGCTATCAGTAGAAATTGTCTGGTCATTCATCAGTTGAAACCGTGCTGAGTCATCAACGTTCAGGCAAGCGAGGTCACGCTACCGCGACGGGGTGATGACACAAGCAAATGCGGATCAGCATGCGGATGTGCCCATTCGCGCACAAGCGCCCGCCGCCCTCACCCTCGCGCCACGAAAACTCAACTAGTCATCTATATCTTTTTGAAATAAGTGTTTTCCCTTATTCAACGTATTTGCATCACGCATTTGGAAAAATATAATTTCCACGATTTTTTTGCAGTACATAAACGTTTGATTAAATTTTCTCCGGATAGCGCCGCTATATCAGCAGATCGGCCTCGCACGGACTACAACGTGCCTGCTATTCCCTTCATTTCTTTCATCGAGAAACGGTGTGTTTAATAATCTGTCTGTCAGAACTGCGTTGACGTTGGCGACCGGCGTCTTCGTCGCGCTGGTGCTCCTTGTCGGGGGCGTCGCCTACACCTCTTTGGCATCGGGAAACGCCGCGCTGGCCTCGATGTATGCGAACGACCTCACGGCGAGCAATGCCCTTTCCGAGACGACGGGTCTGCTATTGCGCTGCCGTTCCGCAAAGAATCGCTACGTGTCGTTGGTCATGTCAAATAACGAAGACGGTGCGGCAAAGCAATTGACGCTCGCCGGCACCTTCTGCGCGCAATCCCAAAAAGCGTGGGACGCCTTCTCCTCGGTGCCGGTCGACGCCGGCACCCAGAGTCTGCTGGACGACGCGAAAAGCAAACACCAAGCCATGATGGACAAGGGCATCATGCCCGAGTTCGACGCGTTGAAAGCGAAGGATTTCGACGGTTATGACAAGATCCAATTGCAATTCAGCAGCCCGTTGTACGGTGCATTCGATGCATTGGTAAAGCCTCTGTCCGAGTACACGGCTCAGCGCGCCAAACAACGTTACGACGATTCGCAGCGTCGCGCACGCAATGTCAATATCCTGCTGCTCGCCAGTGCACTGATCGCCGTCATCATCGGTTTCATCGTGCGACGGGTGCTGTCGACGACTGTCGTAGACCCGGTGAATCGGATGATCGTCGACTTCGATCGTATCTCGAAAGGCGATCTGGCGAAGCCGGTCGTGCCGCAAGGCACGAATGAGATCGGGCAACTGCAGGCCGCGCTGCAGCATATGCAGGTAGAGCTTGCGTCGACGGTCCGCGACATCCGCTCGTCGACGGAATCGATCTCGGTGGCTTCAGGCGAGATCGCTTCGGGCAATATGGACCTGTCGAGCCGAACGGAACAACAGGCTGCCTCCTTGCAGGAAACGGCTGCCAGCATGGAGGAGCTGTCCGGCACCGTGCGTCAAAATGCCGACAATGCCCGGCAAGCCAGCACATTGGCCCTGTCCGCATCGGAACTGGCGCTGAAGGGCGACGTCGTGGTACGCGATGTCATCAAGACAATGCAGGAAATCAACGATCGATCCGGCAAGATCGCCGACATCATCACGATCATCGAAGGTATTGCCTTCCAGACCAATATCCTCGCATTGAACGCTGCCGTGGAAGCCGCACGTGCGGGGGAAGAAGGTCGCGGATTCGCGGTGGTCGCAGGCGAAGTGCGGACGCTGGCGCAACGCTCCTCATCGGCGGCGAAAGAAATCAAGACGTTGATCGACGCCTCGGTCGATCGCGTTCAGGCCGGTACCCAACTGGTTGGCGAAGCGGGTGCGACGATGAACGACGTCAAGACGGCCGTGCGACGCGTCACCGACATCATGGGAGAAATTTCAACGGCGACCGACGAGCAGAGCAACGGTATCGAACAGATTTCGCATGCCGTGCAACAGATGGACGGCGTCACGCAACAAAACGCTGCCCTGGTAGAAGAAGCGGCGGCCGCCGCGCAATCACTGGAACAGCAGGCTAGCCATCTGCGCCAGGCAGTAGCCATCTTCCAGCTCTAAGCCCGCATAACGAAGCCAGTTCGCAAAGTCAGGCCGCGCTACCGCTTGCAACACGCGCTAGCGGTAGCGCAGGCCCGCGCCGACGCCGTTGCGCATCGCAAGGGACCGATCGGCACAGAAAACCGATGAGACTGCAGTGCCAACGCATCTTACGTATCGCGTATCGCGCGTTCGCATGCACACGCATGCGGTGAATCGACACCCCCTATGATTGACTCACCTTCAAACGATATAAATGCCAGGACGGCGGCAGGCGCGTTTGCTTTCATGGTTTCAACGCATTTATAGGACGGTGTCATGCAAATAGGAATTCTCACCAGCCCACGCGATGCGTCTGAACACTTCAATGTCGATGCTGCAGACAATCCCAAACCGTCTCTAGATCGCTATCTTCCTGAGCACCATCTACACTATATCGACATCCGAAATAGCGACTTCGAGATGGCCATGAAAGCAGTGTCGCAAAAGAACTTCGATGTCGTTGTGAATCTCTGTGACGGCGGCAATGACGAGCACATCCCGGGCATAGAGGTCGTTCGTTATCTGGAAAACGCCACAATCGCTTTTACCGGTGCTGCTTCCGCGTTCTATGACCCTACGCGAGAAGAAATGAAGCAGGCCGCCGCGAACGCGGGCGTTGCAACGCCCCGCTCCCTCGCGGTCCATTCGATGACGGAGATCACGCATCCCGTTTTATCGACACTCGCTTATCCGCTCATCGTCAAGCACCCCCACAGTTACAACAGCATCGGACTCACACGGGCTTCCCGCGTAGTCGATGACGTGAGTATGCGCCTTGAGCTAGATCGGATGATCAGTGCGTTTGGCGGTGCCTTGATTGAGGAATTCATCGACGGTCGGGAATTCACAGTGTTGGTAACCGAGCCGCGTTTGGGCGAGGATCTTCCATGGGTATTCACCCCGCATGAAGTGGGTTTTCCCATCGGCGAGACGTTTAAACATTTCGATCTAAAGTGGAAGCACTATGCCGATATGACGTTGCGCCCGATTGCGGATGAGACCTTATCCGGAAAATTGAAGGATGCCTCCATCGCGATCTTCCAACACCTTAACGGCAATGGCTATGCACGCCTCGATTTCCGAATGAATGCAATGTCCGATCTGATCTTCCTGGAAATAAACCCAAACTGCACGATATTCATGCCGACGTCGGAAAGCTTCGGCTGCGCAGACACGATTCTGGCCCACGACGGCGCACACCAGAGTTTCGCTCGCCATATCCTCGATAGAGCATGCGCAAGGTCAATCATGTAAGCGAACGGGGTCCATCTGCACCGTCGTCCAAATACTTCGCATAGGATGCCTTATTTTTTTCGATAGTGCACAGCTTCGGCATCTTCGTACGGATTCAACCTAATACGATTTAGGCATACAGGATGACACCATGCATGTAGGAATTCTATTCAGTGGGCAAGATCCTTCGGAACACGTCACCTTGCATGACAGTGACGATGCGGAACACGATCTTAAGTGGAAGGACTGCGCGGAGATGTCGCTGTTTCCAGTCGAAGATCAGACACTATCGAAAAGGCTTCAGCTTGCCTCGATCGGAATTTTCCAGCAACTTTCAGGTACAGGCTACGCCCGCCTCGACTTCCGATTGAACCTACTATCGGTGCTATTTTTCCTGGAGACTAATCCTAATTGTTCGATTTTCATGCCGACCCCGGAAAGTTACGGTAGCGCCGATACCATTCTCATCAACGATCGTTCTCTCCCGGCATTTGTCCATCACATCCTCGAGAGAGCACGGACCAGATCAATCGGCTGAAATGGCTGACTTGATAGCTACCAGCGCACCGAACCGCCAGCGCCGAACATTTTCTTCACTGATCCAATAACCGCTTGGAGCTTGATTTTGAAAATAGCGATCGTCTACGATTCAGCGCATTACCCGACACCCGTCGACTTTCGCGACGCGCGTGCCGATACATCGCGCTTCCTGCGGGAACACTATGATGTCACTTTCATGGGTACGTCTCTCGCCACACTACACGACGACCTTTGTGACATTGCACAAAAGAACGTCGACAGCGTAGTCAACCTGTGCCCCATTTCCCCACCCGACCGTTCTCTTGGTCGGATGGTGCAACAAGCGTTGAAGTCCTTAGCGCTTCCATTTACCGGTGCGGATTGCCAAACCGGCCTGCTGCACGGTTCCGCGTTACGGATGGTTGCGCATTCCGCAGGGCTCGCCATCCCTAGATTCACTATTATCGACACGCTCGAGGATCTCGATACCCGCGTCGGCTTTCTAGACGCGCCCTTTCGCGTTACCTCGTTGCCACGGCTCGACACCATGCCGGGTGCCAGCGTGTCAGCGAATAACGGCAAAGTGCTCACGGAGCGGATAGCCCATTTATTACGTCCGGGCATTAACACCCTGCTCGTCGAAGAGACAAAGACTGGCCGTATCTTCGATGTTGCTGTCGTCGGGAAGTGGGGAAAAGAACGGGTAGCGAAAGCCCTTTTGCCGCACGAATATAGCAATGCAATCGACGCACAGTCGAGTCTCACAAAAAGCGCGCACGTTGATGATCTCGCGATCGCGCGACTCCAGGAGGCGGCCGTTACCCTCTTCCAAGCGATACCGGAGAGCGGTTACCTCCTCTGTAAGTTGCAACTCGGTGAACAGGGCGACGTCTCATTATTAGACGTATCTTTCAACGCCGACATCTTCAAGACGGAATCAAACGACCAAGGATCTATCTGGGATAACTGTCAGCGTCCGGTAGACGACATGTGCGGCGTCCTCGTCGGTCAAATCGAACTCGCCGTGGAACGGCATCGCAAGACCAAAAATGCGTATGAAGTGCGATTCGATCCCACGCATGGATTCGGCCTGCACGCGGCAATCGACATCTCCGAAGGCGTCGTTGTCGTGCCGGGCGAGAGTCTGAGCCTACGGCTAATCAGCAATGCGGTCGTCGAGCACGAATGGACGCAAGCCAATCGTGACGTCTTCAACCGATATTGCTGGCCGGTGAATGCCGGCGTATCGGCATATTGGTCCGACAACCCCGCCGATTGGAAGCCGCTCAATCACTCTTGCGATCCAAACACCGTATTGACTGGACTCGATCAGGTCGCAAGACGGAACATCACGCGCGGCGAAGCGATCACCTTGGATTATGCGACGTTCTGTGGACCGACAATGACGCCATTCACGTGTTTGTGCGCGACACCCTCGTGTCGTGTCACCGTGACCGGAACCGACTACCGGCTTGCTTCGCTTCAGGATACCTATAGAGACCATTTCAGCGCGCACTTGCGCGCGTTGATAAAAGCAGAAACCGATCACAACCCGTTTTCGATTCGGCGTACGCGCTACGGCGGCGGCTTGATTGCAGGCAAGGCCTGGCATAAAGATGACATTCTTGCACAGCTGAACTGGACCGATGCAGTCGATGCGCCTACCCGTTGGACGGTTCAGCTCGGGCCGCGGAAGCATGCGGAACTTCTGCCGCCAATTCTCTCGTGGAGCAACCATTCCTGTGATCCCAATATCGCAATGGATATCGGTGCCAACGTTGTCCGTGCACTACGTGACATCGCAAACGGCGACGATCTGGTTTGGTTTTATCCTAGCACCGAATGGAAAATGATCGAGTCGTTTCAATGTGAATGCGGTACGAAAAGCTGCCTCGGCCTGATCGATGGCGCGGAAACACTGGCCGCCGAGGTGCTTAGCCGCTACCGGCTTTCACCCAACGTCGAAGCGCATATCAGAGCGCGAGAAAAGGACACGGTCGAGGAACTGGTTTAAAGCGCCTACGTCATCTGGCACATATCTAAAGCACTTTCGTTTGCTTAGAATTCCAAAGGCCTTCCAACATAATGCCTGATGGGATCTTTCATATCATCGCTACGACGCGGCGATATGAAAGCAAAGCAAGAACCATACGAGAGAGATCATGGGCCATCATCCGGGCACGATAACAGAGGGGCAGCATCCACACGACGGGGCGGAAAGAGAATCGAACGCCGATAACCACGGCCGCTCGCATAACGAGGATTGGTGGGCGGTGGGTATCGGCCTCGCGTTGATCCTGCTTGCCTATGGATTGTTTTCCGCAGGCAACAGCATCAAATGGCTTGCCGTCGCACCGGCACGATGGGTTGCGCTGCCGTCGGTACTCCACGATCTCGCCGCCCACCTCGGCAACTATCTCAGTCTGTTCGTTTTATTCGCCGTCTTATTTTCCGTTTCCGCAGCGGCATTGCAGCGAAGCGCTGCCCGTTTTCTACCCGGCTTTGCCGTCGTTTTCGTCGTGTCCGCGCTGGTGTTCGCCTTCGGCGCCTGGGCCAGCGCGTCTCGATATAATCTGGAGCCACCACTGGTGGCCTTGGCATTGGGCTTATTGGTTTCCAATGTATTCGGCGTGCCGGAATGGTTGCGCCCGGCGTTGCGGGTCGAGTTCTACGTCAAGCTCGGTATCGTGCTGCTTGGCGCGACCCTGCCGCTCACCCTGCTCGGATGGGCCGGCCCGATCGCACTGGCACAAGCAAGCATCGTGTCGCTGCTGACTTATCTCGTCATTTTCTGGGCGGCACGGCGCCTCGGCATCGACAAACGCTTTGCGGCCGTGCTGGGCGTCGGTGGCGCGGTGTGCGGCGTGTCCGCGGCGATCGCCATCGGCGGCGCGGTGCGGGCAAAACGAGAACAGCCCGCCGTGGCCATCACGCTCGTGGTGATCTGGGCGATCGTCATGGTATTCGCCTTGCCCCTCGTCTCGCATGCATTGGGGCTGCCAACCGGCGTTGCCGGCGCGTGGATCGGTACGTCGGAGTTTGCAGACGCCGCAGGCATCGCGGCGGCACAGACCTATTCCGATATCGCAGCGCACTCGGGCAATGCCATAGCGGGCGCGCCGGAGGCATCGGTCCAGGCCTTTACCTTGATGAAAGTAATCGGCCGCGATATCTGGATCGGCATCTGGGCCTTCGTGCTGGCCATCCTGGCCACCACGCGATGGGATCGCGAAGACGCGAAAGCGCGGCGCAACCAGGACGGAGCGTCGGCCAATGACGATGATGTCGTCATCGTCACCGCATCGCCGACGCGTGAAATCTGGGCACGTTTTCCCAAATTTGTCGTGGGCTTCCTAATTGCATCCGCCCTGGTTACCTGGTTGGCCAGTCACTATGCCTTGGCCGACTATCGATCCGTGGTCACGCCGAATTTCATCGCACCGATCGTAGCATTGCGAACCTGGACCTTCACCTTCTGCTTTCTCAGCATCGGCCTCACTACCAGGCTGAGCGATCTGACCGCCAGTGGCGTCAAACCCTTCCTGGCATTCACCGTCGGCGTGGTCGTGAACGTGATCGTCGGGTACTGGCTATCGGTGCACGTCTTCGGCGCGTATTGGGCGACGCTGGGCCAATGAAGCTGCCCGCTCGTGTCTTGTCCATTGCACGGCTGTCGTCCCGAATGCTGACGTCGATCATCGTCCGGGAAGACCGTGCGGGCGAGATCGGTCGATGCGCCGACTGCCGCCACCGTGAACACGATCGCGCCGCCTTGGAGCGCGCGGTACCCGGACTCGCGGTATTCGGTTCCGCGTTCGGGGCGAGCGTCGGGGTGTCACGGCTCTGCCGGCGGCATGATCGCTTGACGTCGCCGCACGATCAGTGTGCGGCGTTCGAGACGGATCGTCAGGCCTGATAGGCAACAGTCCTGGCGCATTGCGCCCACCCCGGCAAACGCCGTGCGTCAGCGCACCGCGTTTGCCACCGTGGCGGTGCTCACCGGCAGCAGGGCCCATGTGCCGTTGCGTACGACCAGATTGATGTTTCGTGCGCCAGACGCACGACGGGTCCTTGAATCGAAGGTAAACGTCCCAAAAATCACGCTCGGCACGTTATGCAGCTGCGCCAACGCATCCCGCACGCCACGCCGTGTCGGCGCCTGCCCGCCTTCCGCACTCTGCCGTAATGCCGCGGCGGCAATATTGACGGCGTCATAGGCATAGGCATTGAACGCATCCGGCTGCCGATGATAGCGCGCTTCGAATGCCGATACGAACCGTTGCACCTCGGGACGCTGTTCGTCCGCAAAGAAGTTGGTATGCGTCACCACGCCATCGGCCGCATCCCCGGCCAATTCGAGAAACTTTGGCGAATACACGGAACTGGTCGCGACGATCGGCAAGTCGATCCCGGCCCCTCGCGCCTGCCGGACGATCTGTGCACCGTCCGCGTAATAGGAAATCAACACGATGCCGTCGGGATGTGCAGCTTGAACGCGAACCAAGGTGGCACGGAAATCCTTGTCCAGCGGCTGATAGCCTTCGCTGTCGACGACCGTCGCGCCTAAACGCTTGGCCGCTTCCGCAAAAACATCGCGACTGGTCCTTCCCCAATCGGTATTTTGATACAGGACGGCGATTTTATGCAGCCCGCGTGAAACCGCCAGCTTTGCTACTTCCGGCTGCTCCTCGGCCTGACTCAGAGACGGACTCCAAATATAGTCCCCTCCTTTCGTGAAGTCAGGATGCGAATTCGTGAACCCTAATTGCACAAGGCCGGCGCGCTGATAGATGGGCGACGCCGCCATCGAAGCGGGGCTGGAAAAATCCCCAAGCTCGATCAGAATGCGCGCGTCGCCGACAAACTTTTGCGCGATCGTCACCGACTGACGTGGGTCGCTTTGACTATCTTCGAACGTGTAAGCCAACGGGTGTCCTTGCACGCCCCCATCCGCATTCAACGCTGCAAGCGCAAGATCGAAGCCGGCGCGCCACTGTTCCCCATACTGTGCATTGACGCCGGTCAGTGGACCACTGACCCCAAAGTAGTAAGGCTCGGCGCTTGCCGGTGCCGCTGCGGCATCGGGCGGCAGCAGAAGCGCCGCGGCGCCTCCCGCGGCGCCAACCAGTAAACCCGTTCGAGCGACGCGCCGTATCAGCGATACGATCGATGCATGCATTTTCAAGATTCCTTGTGTCGTCCTGGCTTTCAGGGGATGTTTCGCTGTTGATCGGACGAAGCACGGGGCGCTCCGCGCCATACCCGCGCCTCGTAGTCCGCCAACGTGAAGTCGGCCGGTATGTCGGCGGCCAGGCGTTCGGTATGCTGCGCGATGTCGGCAAGGAAGAGGTCGCGGCTGATTCGGCGTACGACTGCAGGAATGTCGCGTTTCATGCTCGGCACATCGCCTACCGGTACGCCAGCACTGACGAAGCCGGCAGGGTTGTAGACGTGAATATCCTTCAGGTACGGTGCCTGTCCGGCATGCTTTTCGAGATATTCCAGTGCGCTACCGAGATAGGGATGCGCAGCGAGGCCTGCGTCGGCGTCGCCGGATGCCGGTGTGTACTGATCGCCCCACAGGCGAATATGGCGCGCGAAATCGGCCAGTTCGCCCCGTGCGCCCGGATCGATGTAATAGCCGGTGCCCGCGATGGCGAAGTCGAACGGGAAGCGCTCGCCCTTGACGTCGGCAGCGATCGTACCGTCAAGCACCTCCGCGCTTTCCCACTGCGCATCGAGATGGAGATGATAGGCGTCGAATTGCGTGACACGATCGATTGCGTCGCGTGGGGCGGTCGAGCCGGAGCGCTTATAGCGCAGCGCTTGCGTCCATCGCAACGCATCGGGAAGGTCCCAGTAGTTATCGTAGGCCCCCGGATAACCGCGCGCACGCGCAATGGGAACCGAGGCCAGCGCCGGCCGACGCACGAACTGCCGCACTTCTGCGGCCCCCGCTTCCAACGCGCTGGCAGCCGCATCGAACGCCGAGGCGGCGCCTCCCACCACCGCAACCCGCTTTCCGCGCAACGCCGCGAAATCGATTGCTTGCGACGTATGCATATAGAGCGCGGACGGTAGGTCTCTAAAAACATCTGGCAAGAAAGCCGCGCCATTGCCTGCCACACCATTGCACAGCAGGATTTTCCGTGCGGTTTCGACCGTGTGTTTGCCGTCTATTTCAAGATGCACACGGAAGTGCCAACCGGCGCTGTCCGTATTCGACGGCTCGATACGAACGACCTGCGTGCCATAGCGGACCGGTATGCTCAGAAAACGCCGATACCATGCGAGATAATCGGCCCAAAGCGTGCGCGGTGCGCGATCCAAGGCGTGGTACGCCGCTTCGCCAAATCGTGCCTCGAACCAGGACTGAAACCCCAAGCCGGCCAGCGCGCCCTCCGGACCGACGAGGACCTTCGGCGTACGCAGTTTGTTCATCCGCGCCCGGGTCAGCCAGACGCCCGCAAGGCCGGCGTCCGGCGCGCCGTCGACGATCGTTACCTTGCCGATGCCGGCGCGCCGTAACGCGAAAGCAAATGCACTCCCGCTTTGTCCGCCGCCGATAATAAACACATTGTGATCGATCCCCGGATGCTCCGGCACCCAGTTGTCGGGCGTCGGTCCGATCAAATCCAAGGTCCGTCGCGCTTCGATATCGTGATCCGCACTGCTCGTCATGTCGTCTCCCCTTTTCGCATCATGTCGGCCGCGCCGAAGTGCCGGACGCTATGCACGAAAGGATGATTCTAGAAGCTGCGTCATACCCGTTCTAAACAACGAATCCTTCCGTCGTTAGCAGCGTGGGTTTTAAGGAGGAAAGCTGCTTTCCATATCACGCAGCGCATCCGGCGCCGAGATCATCGCCAGAAATGGCATCGATGACAGAACATGCGCCTAGCCTGCTTGAGGCGCCATCTGCCATGCAGTGACGGGAATGCTTATGTCTATTTGTTGTTTGGTCCCTTGCGGCCGTCCTGATACCTTTGGCCGGCCATACAGGCTGCATAAGCAATGCCGTATGACGCGTACTAGAAACATGTGATCAGGGACAGGTCCCGAAGGATAAATCGAATGAAATTGCGGCTTATAGGGGCAGCACTGGCGAGCCTGGCGTTGCTGTCGGGCGTGGCCCACGCGGATCGTTTGGACGATATCAAAAAAGCCGGAGTCTTGAAGGTTGCGGCCTTCGACAGCAATCCGCCGTTCGGCTTCGTCGATCCTAAGACTAACAAGATCACCGGGCTCGACGTGGACTATGCACAGGCCTTGGCCAGCAAGCTCGGCGTCAAGCTCGATATCCAAGCGACCAATCCCGCAAACCGTATCGCCTTTCTGACCTCGAAAAAAGTCGATCTGGTATTGGCCAACTTCACGATCACCGACGAGCGCAAGAAGGAGATCGATTTCAGCGTGCCGTATTTTGCCTCGGGCACACAGTTCATCGCCAAAAAGGGTGTCTTGAAAGAGCCATCGCAGTTGAATGGATTCCGCGTGGGCGCGGACAAGGGCACGACGAACGAAGCCCAGGTCAAGGCCAAATTCCCGGGTGCGACGATCGTCGCCTATGACGATACGCCGTTCGCCTTCGCCGCGTTGCGCGCCGGCACCGTTCAGGCCATCACGCAGGATGGCCCGAAGCTGGTTGCCTTGCTGGCCAATGCGCCGGACAAGCAGAAATACGAGATCCCGCCGTTCACGATCTCCAACGATTACGAAGGCGTCGGAGTGCCGAAAGGCGAGCCGCGTCTGCTGGCTTTCGTCAACGAGACGCTGACCGGCTTGGAAAAAGACGGTCAGGCAGCCAAGATCTATGATCAATGGTTCGGTCCGAAGAGCAAGGCACCGCTGCCGCGCCTTTATAAGATCGGCGATCCGCTGAAGTCGGAATAAAGGGCACGATCGTTTCATGCACGACTGGCTTTCGCCGCAATACCTTTTCCAGCTGATGTCCGGGCTGGAAATGACGCTGCTGCTGGCACTCGCCAGTGGCATCGCCACGACGCTGATCGGCGTCTTGCTCGGCTTATGCCACGAGACCGGCATCGACGCATTGGTGCGCCTTGCAAAAGCGTACACGCTCGTTTTTCGTAATACGCCGTTGCTGGTTCAGTTGCTGTTGTGGTACTTCGGCGTCGCCGGCGTGCTGCCCGATGCGCTGGTCACCTGGCTCAATACTCCCCATCGCGTGCTCATTCTGGGATTACCGCTGTCTTGGCCTGCTTTCGAATTCGTCGCGGGCTGGTGGGGATTGACGCTTTACAGCGCGGCTTTTATCGCTGAGGAATGTCGTGCCGGCCTAAGCGGCGTGCCCGTGGCCCAGCGACAAGCCGGGGCGGCGCTCGGCTTGACGCGCGTGCAGAACTTCCGCTTCGTCGCGTTGCCGCAGGCCTTGCGCATCGTAACGCCGGCGCTGTTCGGGCAATATATGAATCTCGTAAAGAACTCGTCTTTGACGATGGCGATCGGCTTCGCCGAATTATCGTACCAGACGCGTGCGGTCGAATCTGCCACGTTCAAGACGTTTCAGACCTATGGTATTTCCACCGTGCTCTACATCGGCGTCATCGCATTATTGGAAGTAGCTCTGCAGTACGTGCGCCGCTATCAGCGTACGCCGCCTATCCGACAAAATGCCGCGCCTCCGCGCGACGTGGCGATCGGCGTCATCGACAATGCACGGTGATGCCCGTGCTTCCCGCCGCGATAGCGCCCCTGCTTGCCCCTATACCCTATTTGTTGATTGGCGCCTTTCCCGACGGCCCTTTGGGTGGTGCCGCGTTGACGCTGTTGCTGGCGCTGTCGTCGGCGATCACCTCTGCCATCATCGGACTGATTCTCGGCATCGCGCTCGCGATGAGCCGGTCCGTCGGACACGCGGTGCTGTTGGGCGTGATCGGCTTCTTTCGTGCCATTCCGGTCCTGATGTTGATATTTTGGGTGTTTTTCGTTCTTCCCTTGGCCCTGGGGATCGATGTTCCCGCCGGGGCGAGCGTGGTCTTCGCGCTGTCGATGATCGGCGGCGCCTATCTGGCCCACGCCGTCTACGCGGGCATTCAGGCGGTAGGCGGCGGACAGCAGCAGGCGGCCTCGTCACTCGGCTTGACGCGCGTGCAGACGATGCGCTACGTCATCCTGCCGCAGGCTCTCAAGATCATGACGCCGTCGTTTGTCAACCAGTGGGTGTCGCTGATCAAGGATACCTCGCTCGCCTATATCGTCGGTGTACCGGAACTCTCTTTTCTCGCGAATCAGATCAATAGTCGGCTGATGGTCTATCCGCTCGAGGTGTTTCTCTTCGTCGCCCTTCTCTACTTCCTCATCTGCACCGGATTCGGCTGGAGCGCGAGACGCTTGATTCAGCGCCTGGTTTGACCGCACCCGAAACGGCGGCCGATGCCATGGCGGATCGACGGCGATCCGAAAGGCGAGGCCGACATGCATCGATTCTTCGCCTGATGCGCCCTCGATTCGCATTGACGCGGTACGACAGCCGCCCAGCCGATAGTGTACGCAGTCGTGACATTGTGAGACGCCAAGACGCGGCATGACGGCCGCCGGCGTGCTCCTCATTCCAAGACAGCAGGCGAAACTCATGACGAAGATTTCCGCTGGCGCGATCCACGCCGCCGACCCGATTCAAGAAAACGCCGGCCAGCCGGCTTCAGCAGCCGACATTGCCGGTGCACGCCCGCGCTCGCCGTCCCGCCGTGCGAGCAGCGATCACGCGTCGGTGGACGCCAGTTTGCATAAGCTGCGCCGCACATCGACGGCGTCTCGTACCGAGTCGCCGGCCGGTGCACGACGGCCACGTGCGACACTGCCCGA
This sequence comes from Robbsia sp. KACC 23696, assembly GCF_039852015.1. Taxonomy (NCBI): domain Bacteria; kingdom Pseudomonadati; phylum Pseudomonadota; class Betaproteobacteria; order Burkholderiales; family Burkholderiaceae; genus Robbsia; species Robbsia sp. KACC 23696. Next base: position 29,607 of record NZ_CP156627.1, read on the forward strand.
ATCGATTTCGCCGCACGACGCCGCGATTGCTGTGACGACGACGCCACCGACATCCGCGCGCAATAGCCTGTCCGGCCCCACGGCCGGCTCGATTACGTCACACGCCGCCATGGAAGGCACGCGTGACGTAAGCCACACCGACGACACGGCCAGCGTCTCGAGTCAAGCGTCGGTCGAAGACCTCTCTCATGTCAAGCCGACGCCGACCTATCAAGGCGTCATTCCGGCCGCAGGGGCACCATGGTCGAAGGGACAGGCCCAAGTCGAGCAGGCGTGGCGCGCGATATCGAACAAGCAACAAACGCTCAGGCTCGAACTGCAATCGGGGAATGTCGATGCCGCGCGTGCGGCTCAGATCCGCCAATGCCTCGCCGTCGACCTCGCCAGCGTGGCGCCGGGAACCGCCGTCGCGCTCGCGCCGCAAGGCGACATCAAGGAACAGTACCAGGCATTTCGTGCCGCGCTTCAGATCCAGAATGCCACATTGAAAGATGGCGCATTGATCGAAATAAGCGCGAATCCGACAATGCCGACCCTTCTCCGCACGCTTACCGAAGGCAACGTTTTCCCGCACGACGCAAAAGTCGGCGAGCTTCACCCGTATGCCTTCCTGTCTGGGCTGACGCAGTTGCATGCGCCCAATGACGCGGCGCTGTCCGCAACGATGGCGCATTTGATGCACGAAATGCCGAAGCTCCAGGCCGATCTCGGTGCGGTCAGCCTGATGCATATGGAGCAACAGGTATCGCGCGATTGGCAAAGCTATATCACCTGGATCGCGAGCGCGGGCTGGGCCGCCGGCATGGGCTATCTCGCGGGACCGCAAGAGAAGTCGGTGCGCAAGGATCTCCACCTTGCCCCCGAACAGACGCAGCTCAGCGGACGGCAGGCCTTCATATTAGGCGCGGCCGACGCAAGTACGTCCGGGAACTCCGAAGCGGGCGACGCCTTGCTGATCGACGGACTGGACAAACTGAGTCATAACGAAAGCCCGGCACCCGATGCCGATGCACCGGCCAATATGACGAAGGCCTGGCTGATCGGCACCATCACCGCCTTGCCGTCCAGCTATCTCACCTACGCGAATATCTCGAAAACCGCCAAGATCATTGCAGGCCTGCCGGCGAATCTGTTGGCCGCCATCGGCGGCGCGGCGCCGCTCCCCATGACCCGTCAAAAGCGGAACGACCACAATCTTGCCGCGTATGTCGAATCGATCAGCAACGGCATGCAAAATGAGATGAGTGCAAAGAAGGTCGGGGAATTGATCGATGCATCGGAGCGTGTCGCCACGATGGGGCAACTGCTGCAAAAAGGCGTGGCCTGGAGCTTTGCCGGCGGCTTCATCACGTGGGCGATTCAATCGGGACATTCGCAAGGTCAGATCGTTTCGACGATGCAGCGCCTGCTGCTGAATCCCATGGAGGCGCACGCGCTAATGGGCGGCGGTCTCCTAGGTGAGTACGTTTCCGTTCTCGGCGCCACGCGTGCGGAAAAGAATGCGAACCTCGCTACCCGCGTCAGTGCCAATGCCGCGGAGAACAAAGATACGTCGATGGACGAAATCATTGCGATCCACGAACCCAAAGTCGAAAAATATATTCAAGGCTTCGGGCGCGGTGCAGGCGATGCAATCAATGCCCTGATCAATGGCGCCGAGGATGGCACCCGCTGGGCAGCGCGCAAAGTCGGCCTGCCAGTAAAAGAACACATGCGTCATCGCATCGATTACGAACGCGTGGGCGGTGGCACGGGGGCAGATGCGCTCGAGCAGGTATCGACCCGTCGCGGGGCCGACGACCGAGGATTCGGCCAGGCCGCCGGCAGCATTCCCTTAAGCGAGCGCGATCAGACAATCGATGTGGAGCGCAACGAGCGCGATTTCCGCCCCGCCGTATAAAGCCAGGGAGCCGAAGGAAAAGGGTTCGGACGTTCAGGCCGCGCATACGCTGCACGCCCGATTCCCTTTCTCAATGCCCTAACGCCGCGACCATCTCTCGGCGCATATCCGCAAAGGCATAGCTCGCGCGATCGCGCGGATACGGAAGCGGCACGTCCACGATCGTCTGCACCCGCCCCGGGTTGGCCGCAAGGATCACCACCTTCTGACTCATATACAGCGCTTCTTCTATATCGTGCGTCACCAGGATCATCGTCACGCCTTGCGTCGACCAGATATCGCGCAATTCGTCCTGTAGCCGCAGACGCGTCAAGGCATCGAGCGAACTCAAGGGCTCATCGAGCAGCAACACATCGGGCGCCGTCACCAGCCCCCGCGCGATCGCGCCGCGCTGTGCCATGCCCCCTGACAATTGATGCGGGTATTGTTTGGCGCTGCCTTCCAGTCCGACGAGATGCAGTCGATCCCTGACCCATTGGCGTTTCGTCTGGACATCGGCCTCGACATTGGTCAGCGCCAGGGCGACGTTCTGTTCGAGCGTCAGCCAAGGCAATAAACGGTGATCCTGAAAAACGATGCCCCGCGCCAGACTGGCACCGCGGATCGGCTTCCGATCCAGCGTGATTTCACCGTCGAATTCCGCATCCAGGCCCGCCAGAATGCGCAACAATGTCGACTTGCCGCAACCGCTGGGACCGACGATACTGACGAAAGCGCCGGCAGGCACATCCAGCGAGATGCGGTCGAGGACCGTCTTGCTACCCGATGGCGTTCGAAAACGCTTTGTGACCTCGCGCAGATGCAGCGCGTGATGAACGCGTCGCGTCGGCAACGTTGCCGCGCCCGTCCCCCCGTCCGGTTGCGCCGGCTTTATCGCTTCGATCGATCCCATTTCGCTATTCCAAAAATACTGCTTCGCGATTCTTGCGCGCCGTACGAGCGCACCCCGTACGTCCGGAAAACGGTCTAAGCGCTAAGCTTCCACCGCAACGCACGACGTTGAATCGCATACATGCCCCGATCGATCGCAAAGCCGACGACGCCAATCGTGACCATGCAGACCAACAACTGATCCGTCATCAATAAAGACTGCGCGCGAAATATCAAAAAGCCGATGCCCTCTTGCCCGGCCAGTCCTTCGGCAACCACGACCATCGCCCACGCCAGGCCGGCGCTGTATCGAAGGCTGACGATGATCGTCGGTAACGCCGAAGGAATCAAAATATGCCGCAACAGTTGCAGACGATTCAACGTCAGGACCGTCCCGAGCTCGACATGCTTCGCCTCGGCGTTTCGCATCCCCTGCAGCGTATTGAGAAATACCGGGAAGAACACGGTCTTTGCGATGACCAAGGTCTTGGCCGGTGCGCCTACGCCAAGCCACAACACGATCAAGGGGAACCACGCAACGCCTGGAATGTGCCGAATCGTGTCTAACGTTGGGCCAAAGAAGCGCTCTACCGGACGCGACAGACCGGCAGCGAAGCCCAATACGATCGCAACGACGGCGCCGTAAACAAAAGCCTGTACGACAAGGGAGATACTGACCCAAAAATCGTGCAGGAAGGACTGATGCAGGAGCATGTCCCAAAATGATTCGATCGTGCGTAAAGGCGTCGGCAGGAACACCGCCGGAATCCAGTGGCGCGTGCTCGCCAGTGTCCAGACACACACGATCCCGGCGGGCAGAAGCGACGACCAGGCGAGCGCGCCAATACGCGCGATAGCCGAAACGCGCTGCGCCAGCGCACCGGACCCGCCCTCCGTCGACGACGCTCTGGCATCGCGCCCAGAAGACGCGGCTGTCGTTCGTGCGCCGTCGTGAAATGCCTCGCGCTGTGCCGCGGATTGATCGCTTAGTACGGCGCGTTCCATCGAATACTCTCCTATTGCACTGCACGGCCGCCGCGCGCGACGCCAAGGCTTGATACGTTACGACGGCGACGATGACGCTTATTGATAAATCGAATATTGCCCGCCGGCGAAGAAACGTCCATCGACGAGGGCATCGATCTGCGCATCGCTCAGATGGCGTTCGGACAGAATATCGTCGCCATGGTCGACATACCACGCTTGAAACTGCTTGATCGTCGAGCGAACGTTATTCGCGTTCGGCTCACCGCCCATGAAAAAGAATTGCGACGGATCGCTGATCTGGAAGCGCGCGATATTGACTGGCACGCGGGTCTCGCGGGCGACGATCTGTGCGGCTTCGTCCGGATGCGCGAGCGTCCACTGACGGGCTTCCTGCAAGGACAGCAAAAAGGCGCGGATCGCCTCGGGATACTTGTCGGCGAAAGACCGCATCGCGAAATACGAGACGCGCCCGGCGCCATTCACATATTCGCCGTTGTCCGGGCTCCGGCCGATTACCTTGACCTGATGCGATAAATAGAGCGCCGCAGCGTTCGATGTGCCGAGATGCATTGCCGTCGCATCGATCGCGCCACTGAGTAGCGCTGCCGTCACGACACTCGGAGAATCAACCGATTGATAGCGCACTCGGCCCTGCTTTTCCCGACTGTCCAATGGCAGACCGGCCTTCGTGAAGTCTTCGAACGGTGCAGTCCAATAGCAACTGACGCGGCTACTGGCAAATTTCTTGCCGTCGAGATCTTTGATGCTGTTGATCTGATCGTTATCGGCACGCGCCAACAGCGGCGTACGATATTTATCGGATGGCTGGGATTCCCACACGATCACCGCATCGAGACCATTCGCGCGATGCACGACGGCCGGATAAATCATCCGCTGCGCGACGGCGATTCCGCCGCCGTTCAACTGCGCGGCCTCGGCGCCGATCATCTGCGAACTGCCCGGTGCCACCAAGGTCACCTTGTCGACACCGATTTTCGCGTATTCCTGCTTTAAAAAGCCCTTGTCCTGAGCGATCGCCGTGATGGGATCGAGCTGCAACGTGATCGATGTCAATGCGGGCTTTGCGGCAGGCGCATCCGTTGCGGCGAAGGCATAGGCGATACCGCCTACGCCTGCAGTGCCTGCAATGAGCCCGACCAAGGTGCGCCGCAGCACACGGCCCTTTTGGCGACCAATGGTCGTCCTACGTGAAGAGGCATTCAAACGAAGCATCGCGTGCAGACCCTGAAATCGACGTTGAAAGGAATAACCCTTTGAGAAAGCTTCGAAGCGTTTTTATAGAACAACGCCATCGATGCTAATTCGCACGGTAAATCACTGTCAAAGCATCATTTCGTATATGGTCATGAGCGGCGATAATCGGCATCCCGCCTATCGTTATCGCAATTTATTCGTTTCGCCCGAATGCGGAAATGCCTAGTATCGTGCGATCAGTCAGGAGATATTGCGATGTCGGAGTTGTCGCGTGGCCTATCCTCACGAAACGCATTGTCAGTCGCCCGCTTTGGCGAGGGACGCCTGACACCGTCAAGGCGGATGACGCTGTCTTGCTGTGCACTCCTTTTCCTGACGGGTTCGATGCTGACGTCGGCGGCAAGCGCACAGACGCCCGGTAATCAGCCATCCGTCGCGACGCCCCGCGTGGCGCCGATTTCACCCTCATCGACCACGACGCGACAAGCCGGATCCGCGCAACCGACCGCCGTCACGACGAACGGCTCGGTCGCATCGCACGCGAACGACGCCAACGCGCTGGCATCAGAGGGCGGAAGCAGCGAGGATCTGACGTCCGACGCGCCGTGCCATTAACAGACGAGCAATGATGTCTCGCATCGTCTGCCCCCTGCTCAGCGGGGCGTACCACTCTCCCGCACGATGGCACCTTTCCCCTGGCGCACCTGCGGCAACAGGGCGGTACCCAAACCGGCGTCGCGCGGCGCCAGCGCCTTGCCGTCTTCAATGATCGGCAAGCGGTCGACGAGTTCCGGATACCACGTTGCCAGTGTCGCGCGGACGACCTCCTGGTAGATCGCCGTCGGCGCATGAATGGCCAGATGCAAGCCCGCCATCAACGCTACCGGCCCGGTGCAATCGTGCGGCGCGAGCGGACGGCCAAATGTCTCGGCAATCGCTGCGATCTTTCGCCCTTCGCTCAATCCACCGCACCACGTCAAGTCCAGCATGACGAAATCGAGTGCATCGGCGACCAGGAGATTGTGGAATTGACGCGCGCCCGCCAGATTTTCGCCACCGCAGATCGGCGCCCGCGTTTGCCGCCGGAGATCCGCGAGGGCCGCGACATTGTCCATTTTGGCGATCGGATCCTCGATCCAAAGCACATCGTACTCCGCCAACGCGTTGCAAATGCGCGATGCCGCGAACGTGCCCCAGAGACTATGCAACTCGCACATGATCTCGACCTTGTCCCCAACCGCTTTCCGAATCTTGCGGAAGGGTTCGAGGCCGATCTTTAAATCCTGGAGCGTGATGTTATCGGGACTGTTCACCGCGAAGTCGTCGAAGGGCCAGATTTTCATTGCCGCATAGCCTTCCCCCACCAGGCTTTCCGCCAAGGCCCCGGCATCGCGCATGAACGCGACTTGATCGTCGTACGGCCCACTGAGCTGCTCGCCCTTGCCGATCGCACGGCGCCCCCCGGCGCTGGTGTTGTAGTCGTAGCCGGCGCACGTGTTGTACACTGGAATCGTGTCGCGCATCGCACCACCCAAGGCCACATGCAGCGGCACGTTCTGACGCTGCCCGGCCAAGTCCCAGAGGGCAATGTCCACGGCGCTCGCCGCACGCGTCTCGGCACTGCTGCTGTTGAAGCCGACATACGGCGTCAACAGTTCGCGTGAGATCGCCGTGACGTTTTCGGCGGCGCGACCGATGATCGCCGGTGCAACCTGCTCGTGCAATACGGCTTCCACCGCCTGTGCGCCGCGGAACGTTTCACCCAATCCCGTCAGACCGTCCTCCGTTTCAATCTCCACCCAAATCAGTTTCGGCCGCTCAGGAAGACGGATGGTACGCAGTGCAGTGATTTTCGGCATGGCCACAGGGTCCGAGTGTTGGAAACACGATTCTCGCTACTGCGACGTGGGACGTCAAACAAGTCACAAAATCTGTCAGACAGATTTTTCGCCGAAAAGCCGGATGATCCCCTGCTGCAAATGCGCGATCATCGCGGCGCGCGCCGCATCGGGGGCACGGTCGGCGATGGCCTCGGCAACCCGGGCATGCTCTCGCACGACGGCTTTGCGGCGTGCGTCGGGGGATTCCTCGGACAGATCGCGGACCAAGCGAATGCTGAACTGCATCGGCGCGGACAATGCGGCGATCGTATGCGCGAAAAATCGATTGCCGGTGGCGTGGGCGATGGCCACGTGAAACGCGATGTCCTGCTGAATCCCCGATTCTCCCGCCACAAACGCGGCCTCCAACCTCCGTCGGCATTGCTGAATACGCGCCAGGTCCCCGCGCGAGCGCGCCAACGCCGCCAGGCGCGCACTTTCCCCCTCCAGACTGCAGCGAAAATCGAGAAAACGCCGGACGTCGGCGAGGCTGGCCAGCGTACCCAAGGCGATCACGGGCCCTTGTGCCCCTATCTCGGAAACAAAGTGCCCAGCACCTTTCTTGGAATAAATACGCCCCTCCGTATGGAGGCGCGTCAAGGCCTGCCGTAACACCGGCCGCGAGACGCCGAACTGCCGCGATAGCGTCTGCTCGCCCGGCAGCCGCGTATGAGGGGTCTTGTCGCCTTCATCCAATAAAACAATCAGCTGGGCATAGGCATGGTCGCTACGCGTGGTGGGGGCGGCGTCAGACGGGTCGATCGGCGGAGAGGACATAGGCGCGTGCAACGGAGGCGGAGGCGGAGGCAAAGAAACGGTTGGCCGCTAGCGTGCGGCATTTCCAATTAAATCGACTGGAAACGCCGCAAGCTGTCAGACAGATTCTACCGCGGTCCGTCCCTAAGCCGCCAAGCGCCGTACGCGCGCAGCGCGGTTTGGCAAGCGGGTTCAGGCCGTCTCGAATATCGCCAGCTTCGGCGCGGACGCGAGTAGCGTACGCGTGTAATCGTGCGACGGCGCGGCATACACGGTTGGCGTAGCACCCTGCTCGACGATACGCCCGTCCTTCAGCACCAGCACTCGGTCGCTGACGTGCGCGATCACGTCGAGGTCGTGCGAGATGAACAACACGGCGGTGCCATGACGACGCTGCAAGGTCGTCAGCGTGTCGAGCACCTGTGCCTGCACATGCACGTCGAGCGCCGAGACCGGTTCGTCACAGACGATCAGGTCGGGCTTCGACGCTACCGCGCGTGCAATCGCGATCCGCTGCCGCTGGCCGCCGGAGAGCGTCAGCGGATGCCGCGCCAGCACACTCGCATCCAGGCTCACCTGCTCGAGGAGGGCCACGCTTCGCTCGTGCACCGCCCGCGCGGAGAGTCGCTCTGCGCGCTGCACGTCGAACAACGCTTCCTGCAACAGCAGCCGTACCGTGTATCTCGGATCGAACGAGCCCAACGGATCTTGCGGGATGTAGCGCAGGCGCGAACGACGTTGCTGCCGGTCGCGCTCGACCGCACCGGGATGATTCCAAGATGCGCCGGCAAAATGGACGCTGCCCACATCGGGCGTCATCACACCGAGCGCGATCTTCGCGATCGTGCTCTTGCCCGATCCGGACTCGCCGACGATGCCGAGGACTTCGCCCGGCTTTACCGAAAACGACACGTCGTCGACAGCGAGAAACCGTCTGCTCTGCCCTTTCTCCGCGCCTTTTTCGGCGTAATGCTTGCCGATTCCCCGGACCGCCAAAATCGGCGCCTCGTCCGGCGCCGCATCCCCGACTGCTTGCGCCGATGTGGACGATACACGCGTCGGCGTCGGCGCGGGCAGCGGCTGCCTGACGATCCGCGCGTCGCGCGCGCCCGGGTGCGTTCCCGCCGACGGGACGATCTCGGCCGAGCGCAACGCAAAGCCGCGCGACTGCAAGGAGGGACGTGCCGCCAACAAACGCCGCGTGTACGCATGCGACGCCGAGGTCAGCACCGCCGCCGTGGGTCCGCTATCGACCACTTCGCCGTGGTGCATGACGATCACCCGATCGGCTATACCGGAGACCAATGCCAGATCATGGCTGATCAGCAACAGGCCCACGCCCGCGCGCAGACGTTGCCGCAAGACATCCAGCACCTGTGCCTGCACCGTCACATCGAGCGCCGTGGTGGGTTCGTCCGCGATCAGCAAGGCCGGCTGCGCCGCCATCGCCGCGGCGATCAGCGCGCGTTGCCGTAAGCCGCCGGAGAGCGCATCGGCACGTTGCCCGACGCGTTTTTCGGGACGCGACATACCCACCGCGCGCAGTAAAGCCAGCACGCCGGCCTCGCGTTCGCGCCGCGGCTCGCGACGATGATGCAGCGCTCTGGCCTCGCCGATCTCGGCGCCGATGGTCCGCAACGGGTCGAGCGATACCAACGCGTCCTGCATGACGAGTCCGGCAAAACCGCCGCGCAGCGCACGCCAATCGCGGGTACCGAAGGTCCGTGCATCGCGACCGTCGATCAGGAATCGCTCCGCATCGATGCGCGCGCCATTGCCGGCCAGGCCCAACAGGCTCCGCGCCGTCACGCTCTTGCCCGACCCCGACTCGCCTACCAAGGCGACGCATTCTCCAGCGCGCACGGCAATATCGATACCGCGCACGACGGTCTGAGCATGCCGGGCGCGCGCGGGATCGGGAAACGCGATCGACAAATTGCGGATGTCGACCAATAGGCGCCCGGACCCTGCCGCGGACTCTCCGGCGCGGTCGAGCGCCCCGCCGCCGTCAAGGCCCTGCGCCGTTCCCGCGCTGCCTGTCTCGATATGCCTCATTGACCTGCTCCTCCGTATCGGCGCGAGACGTATTTGCCGATGACTGTAAACGCGATCACGGTCAGCGTGATGGCGGCTCCCGGGAAGACACTGGGCCACCAAGCCACGCGCAGCACGTCCCGACCTTCGGCGAGCATGACACCCCACTCGGGCGTGGGCGGCTGCGGCCCCAAACCGAGAAAGCTCAATGCCGACACGGCAATGATGACGGCGCCAATATCCAACGTCGCAATGACGGGCACCGCCGACAGGACATTCGGCAAAACATGTTTGAAAAAGGTGCGGCTCGGCGATGCGCCGAAGGTCACGGCATGGGTCACGTAATCGGCGCGGCGCACGCGCTGCGCCTGCGCGCGCAATACACGGCCGAATTTCGGGATGCCTGCGATGCCGACGGCGACCGCAATATTGACGATCCCCTGGCCCATGAACGACACGACGAACAGGGACAGCAATATCGGCGGAAAGGCGGACAGCACATCGAGAAAACGCGAGGCCGACTCATCGACGATGCGATTGCTCAGTCCTGCGGCGAGACCGATCAGTAATCCCACGAGCAAGCTCACCGCCATTGCCGCGAGGCCGATCAATAAAGAATAGCGCGCGCCGTAGACGACGCGGGCGAACACATCGCGTCCGATGCGATCGGTGCCGAACCAGAACGTCCCGTTAGGCGACTGCAATGCATGACCCACATCGCTGAGCAAAGGGTCGTGATGGGTGAACACGGTCGGCAGCGCCAAGACGACGAGCAGCAACGTCAGATAGGCGATGGCGACTTGCACCGGCAACGGCAACTGCAGCAGGCCATGGGCCGCAACGCCCGGTCGCGAGCGCTCGCGCACCCTTTCCGCCTGCCCGACGGCGTCGAGCATGTTACCGCTGGGCGGCGGCGTCAAAAAGCTTTTGGACATGAGGCACCTTATCTCTTTTTGTCCGGCGTCAGTCACGCCGCAGCCGGGGATCGACAAACAGGTAGGCAATATCGAGCAGCGTCGAAATCACCACATGCACGAAAGCCGCCAACAGAACCACCGCGAGCACGACAGGCACGTCCTGCGACGTCACCGCATCCAGCGTGACCGTTCCCAATCCTGGCCGACCAAAAAGCTTTTCCGTGATGACCGCGCCGCCCAGCAGACCGCCGATCATCCATCCGCCCAACGTCAGTACCGGCAAGAGCGCATGGCGCAAGGCATGGCGCACGCGCAGGCGCCATTCGGAGGCGCCGCGTGCGCGCACCGTGGTTGCAAAAGGTTGGGTCAGCGCCCGTTCGAGCGATTCGCGCATGACTTGCGACAACACGCCTGCCGTCGGCAGCGCGAGCGTTACCGCGGGCAGGACGAGCGCGGAAAAACCCGCCGCGCCGGACACCGGGAACCAGTGCCAGTGAAAGGAAAAGCCGATCAACAGCAGCAAGCCCAGCCAGAAGACCGGCGTCGACGTCAGCACCTGCTCGACGGCCGATGCGCCGGCGCCCGCCCAGACACCCATCCGAGGCAGGCGACGTGCGCCCCCGCCGAATGGGTGGGCGTTGCCGCCGATGCCAGCCGTCGAGCAAGCGATCACGAACGACAGGACAATGGCCAGCAGCGCGGCTGCCGCTGCCAGCTGCAAGGTCGGCCATAACTGCGATGACAGCACCGCACTGACCGGTTGCTGCATCACGTATGACGTGCCGAGATCGCCGTGCAGCAATTGCCATAGAAAATGCCCGTACTGCCAGGGCAAACTATGATCGAGTCCCCATTGCGCGGCGATTGCCTCACGCAGACCGGGATAGGATAGATCCCCAGCCAGCACATCTTCGATGCGTCCCGGCAAGGCGTGCAGCGCCAGGAATGTTGCCGTGGCCGCGCCCCAGAGCACGACCAGCCCGGTCAATAAACGCGTGACGATCGCTCGCAGCATGGTATCGCCCTTCCTTATTTCGAGAGCCAGAGACTGTAGGCGCTCGACGGTCCATCAAGCTCTGGCTCGAAGCTGATTCCGTGCACGCTCGACTTCGCCGCCAGATGGTAGGACGGCGCGAAGAGCGGCAGGATATACGCTTGATCGACGGCATACTGCTGGATCTTCCGCAGCAACGCTGTCCGTTCCGCGCCAACCGGCAATAGCCGCGCTCGATTGATATCGCCGACGAGCGTTGCATCGGGGTGCGGGATGGCGTTGTACAGGAAGCCTTGATCGCCGAGCATGTCCCACAATTCCATCGCGACATCGGACGGATTGTCGGTATTCGGATAGATCGTCCAATTGCCCGTAGCTTTTTGATTCGAAAAATCGGCAGCGGTCGTGATGTGCAGCTTCAGATCGAAGCCCAGGTTTTGTCGCAGCGCCGACTGAATCGCACGGATCAGGGTATCGCGATCGTCCCGTACATACGGTTGCGGATAGCCCACCTCGATCGACAAGCGCTTGCCATCCTTCGTGCGGAAACCGTCCTTGTCGCGTTGCGTCCAACCCGCCTCGTCGAGCAAGCGGTTCGCTGCATCGATCTTATTGCCCCAACTGCCCTTCAGGGCCGCATTGTATTCGGGATTATCGGGACCGATATTCGACCACGCACGCGGCACGGTGCCGAGATAGACGCTTTTCACGATGCCGTCCAGATCGAAGCCATCTCGTAATGCCCGGCGCACGCGGATATCACTTGCCGGGGGCACCGTGTAATTGATATTCAACGTGAACGAAGTCGTGGCGGACGGTCCCGACACATACTGGAAACCGTCTACATGGTCGAATACCGCAACGTCCGTCGGTTGCACGCCTTCGATCAAGTCGACTTGCCCCGAACTGAGCGCCCCGGTGCGAACCGACGATTCGGGCAGAAAGCGATACACGATCTGATCCAGATAAGCCGGCCCTTGATGCGGGGAACTCTTTGGTGCCCACTGATAGTCCGCATTCCGCGAGAAGCGTGCCGATTGTCCGCGTTGATACGCCGCGAACACGAACGGTCCCGTGCCGACCAGGCCCGGACCGCCGGCGCAGAGGTCTTTGTCCTCGGCCAATGCCTTGGGCGAGATGAAACCGAGTTTGACGCTCGACAGCGATTCGAGCGTTGTCGAGTCCGCTTGTTTCATCACCAGACGCACGACATAGGGTGACACCACCTCTACGCGATCCAGATGCACCAGTAAGGATGCCGATGCCGACGTCGTGCTGATATTGGCCAGGATGTAGTCGAAGTTGGCCTTCACCGCCGCGGCGTCAAAGCGCGTGCCGTCGGTGAAATGCACATCGTCGCGCAGGTCGAGGGTGTACTGCTTTCCGTCGTCGGAAACCTGCCATGACTTTGCCAGCCAAGGCGAATAGCTGCCATCGGCGTTCTTGTAAATCAGCGAATCGATAAAGTTTCGGATAACCCAAAAGGCATTCTGCTGCGAGGCCCGGTGCGGGTCGAAACACACCGGCTCGGTCGTGACGCCCCAGGTCAAGGTGCCGCCTTTGACCGGCTGCGCGTTGCCGCCGCTCGCCGATCCGGTGGATGTCGCGGCGACTTGCGTGGTTGCTGCAGCGGAAGCGGAAGACGCCGTGGCATGGGCAGCATCATCGGACGAAGGCTGCGATTTCCCGCAGGCCGCCAAGGCCGCGGCCATCAAGACAATCGCCGTGTGCCTGCGCCATGCGATTTCCCGCACTGGCACGATGACCCATGCGCTGCCTTGCGCTGCGGCAGATCTTGAAAATCTGCCGACCGGCGCGTCGAACGGGTTCGCGTCCTGTCGATCCGAGGTCCTGCGTGCAGCCATGATGCCCATATTCCCGTCTCAATTTTTTGATGGTCTGACAGGATAGGGAGCGCCCTTAGATGCGCACAACGAAGGATTTGGACTAACGTTATCGCCTTTGCATATGTCGGCGCACGCACGCCTTTTCCTGATAACGTTATCGCGATTCGTGATTTCGATCGCGGGAAAATCGGTGCTAGCCTGAAGGCACGATTCCTCACGAATGCATAAATCTCCTACGGTATGAGCGCCCTTCCCTCGACTTTACCCACGTACACCAACGACATCGCGTTCGCGGACCGCGCGCGCGAACACGACGATATCCGGCACCCACCGATACGCCGCTTCTGGTTCGACGATCCACAAACACCGCGATCGATTGCCGAGGAGCGATTGCATCGACGCCAACGACTTGCCGTCGCGTTTCGCTTATTCGCACAGAATGGGTTCGCGCATGGTCTTGCGGGTCATATCACCGCGCGGGACCCCGAATGGGACGATCACTTCTGGGTCAATCCATTGGGTAAGCACTTCAGTAGGATTCGCGTGTCCGACCTGTTGCTGGTGAATCGGAACGGCGAGATCGTCGTGGGCGAGGGCCCGGTCAATCAAGCCGCATTCGCGATACACGCGGCGATTCACGAGGCGCGGCCGGAAGTGGTGGCAGCCGCCCATACGCATTCGCTGTACGGCAAGGCCTGGTCGACGCTCGGTCGGGAACTGTCACCGCTGACGCAGGACGCCTGCGCCTTTTATCAGGATCATGCGCTGTTCGACGATTTTCAGGGGGTCGTGCTCGATACGAGCGAAGGCGCGCGCATCGCGGAAGCGCTCGGCTCCCGCAAGGCGGTCATCTTGAAAAACCACGGCATTCTGACGGCCGGCCCGACGGTCGAGGCGGCCGCCTGGTGGTATCTGTCATTGGAAAACGCCTGCCACACGCAATTACTGGCAGAAGCAGCCGGCACACCGTCGCCGATTCCTGACGACGTCGCCGCCTTGACGCATCAACAAGTGGGCCGTCCCGGCGGCGCGCTGCATGCGTTTCAGAACTTGTACGAGGGCCTGGTCGCGGCCGAGCCCGACGTATTGGAATAGGCTGGAATCCAAGCCCGCCGCGGCGCATCGCGACCTCGCAGGCGGCGCGGACCTGTACCAGAATCAAGCGACGCGGAACACCGACACCGTCTGGCGCAGCTTGTCGGCCTGATCTTCCAGCGAGTGGGCGGCGGCGGCCGACTGCTCGACCAAGGCGGCATTACGTTGCGTGGCATCGTCCATCTGCGCGACCGCTTGCGCGACCTGATCGATGCCGTTGCTTTGTTCCTTCGACGCCGCGGCAATCTCGCCCATGATGTCGGTGACACGCTGTACGGCGGCAATGATCTCGGTCATCGTGCGGCCGGCGTCGTCGACCAATGCCGTTCCGGATTTCACGCGCGTCACGGACGCATCGATCAGCTCCTTGATTTCCTTCGCTGCGGTAGACGAGCGCTGCGCGAGTGTGCGCACTTCGCCCGCCACCACGGCAAAACCGCGTCCCTGTTCCCCCGCGCGCGCGGCTTCCACCGCAGCATTCAGCGCCAGAATATTCGTCTGGAACGCAATGCCTTCGATGATCGTGATGATGTCCGCGATCTTCGACGAGCTTTGATTGATCCCGCCCATCGTTTCGACGACCTGCACCACGACCTTGTTGCCGCGCGAGGCGATCTCGGAGGCGTTTGCAGCCAGCGTACTCGCCTGCGTGGCATTGTCGGCATTCTGACGCACCGTGCCGGTCAACTGCTCCATGCTGGCCGCCGTTTCCTGCAAGGCACTGGCCTGCTCTTCCGTCCGCGACGAGAGATCGGTATTGCCGGCCGAGATCTCGCCGGTCGCCGACGCGATGGCATCGCTGCCTGCCCGCACGGACTTGACCGTCTCCGCGAGGCCGGTTTTCATCGTCGACAGACCTTGCAACAGCTGCCCCATCTCGTCGTTCGAATGGATCTCCACGCGTCGCGTCAGATCGCCTGCTGCAATGGCCTGAAAGTGTTCCAGCGCCACCGCGAGCGGTGCGCCAATCGCGCGGCGCAAGGCCAGCCAGGAGTAGATCGCGAGACCGATCCCCAAGACGATCGCGACAATGCTGGCCAATCGAATCGTCTTGAATTGATTTTCCGAAGCAAGGAAGGCCGTGTCGGTGGCATTCTGCTGGAATGCGAACAAGGCTTCGTTTGCCTGGGCGTACTCGTTGAAGCGTACCGACAGATCGGATGCGATCTTCTTCGACGTCGTTTCGTCGCCGGCCTTCACTGCCGCCCAGCCTTCATCCAGCATGTGCTGATGCGCGTCATACGTTTGCCTGACCGCTTGCTGCAAACTCGCCTCGCCCGGCGCATTCGGCAAGGTCTCGTATGTCTTCAGCGCCTTCTCGGCTTGCGCGCGAAACGCTTTCGCTTTCTCGACGGCGGTGTCGACGCCCGAAGTCCCGATCACCATGACCGCGCGATCGTAGTTCAACCGTTCCCGTGCAACGAAGAGGTTGGCCATGCCGGCGCTCAACATGCCGGGCATCTTATTGCCGTGCGTGTCGGCGAAGGCGCTGTCGGTCGACGACATGCCGGCCAGACCCAATACGCCGATAACGGTCATTAAAACAGCCAAAGCGAGCATGGTAATGCCGACTTTTGCTTTGATGGTGAGGCCGCTGAACATGCTTATTCCTGCTTTCCGGTAGAAAATGGCCGCCGCAATGCGCCGAAAAAGCATGCCGCGGCAGAAGGTATGTCTCGTGATATGCCAGTCATAACGACGTGCGGGATGGAAAGTGAAGGGTTAATCGAAAGAAAGTGCGAAACGGCACTTTTTCAGGTAAAAGCTACCGCCATTTGCCGGGACAGACTGACTGGACGTCGTTACTAAAGGCGCTATCGACAATCGTGATGACGAGCTGGTACGGCGCAGCCGGCTGTCGCAGCGCCCCCTTTCGCGTCGATTACAGTGAAATACGTTAAT
Source organism: Robbsia sp. KACC 23696 (assembly GCF_039852015.1). Classification (NCBI taxonomy): domain Bacteria; kingdom Pseudomonadati; phylum Pseudomonadota; class Betaproteobacteria; order Burkholderiales; family Burkholderiaceae; genus Robbsia; species Robbsia sp. KACC 23696. Next base: position 46,004 of record NZ_CP156627.1, read on the forward strand.
CTAATTGCCATACCAATAACGTGCATCCCGGCGCGCCCCATTACCAACGCCCCTTTTTAGGACATGCATGGCTACTGAATCCCCAACCGCCATTTTTTTAGCACTGGGCGCGAACGCCTTGATCTCCGTTTGCAAATTCGGTGCCGCCGCCTTCACCGGCTCTGGCGCCATGCTCGCGGAAGCAATCCATTCGCTGGCGGACTGCGCAAACCAGTTATTGCTGCTGGTCGGCTTGCGTCACGCCAAGGAACCCTCCTCGGAGTTGCATCCGCTCGGCAACGCACGGGTCAGCTATTTCTATTCGATGATCGTCGCCTTGATGCTGTTTTTCATCGGCGGCGTCTTTTCGGTCTACGAGGGCGTGCATCGTCTTGCCCATCACGAGCCGCTTTCCTATCCCTATGTCGCGATCATCGTGCTGCTGGTGTCGTTGGTGCTGGAAGGCATTTCCCTGCGTGGCGCGCTGAAACAGATCCGCCGCCGCAACCCGACCAAGTCGATATGGCGATGGTTTCGCGAAACCCGGCAGTCCGAGTTATTGGTGGTCACCGGCGAAGACACGGCGGCCTTGTTCGGCCTGGCCGTTGCCTTTATCGCGATTGTCGCCTCTACCTTGACCGGCAATCCGGTCTACGACGCTTGCGGGTCCATCGGTGTCGGACTGGTGCTGATGCTGGTGGCCGGCCTCGTGCTACGCGAAGTGCAGTCGATGATCATCGGCGAGTCCGCCGCGCCGGAAACCCGCGCCGAGATTCGCGCCTTTCTGACGGCACGTCCCGAAATTCGCAGCATCATCAGCCTCATCACGTTGCAATGGGGTGAGCATATCGTCGTCGCCGTGCAGGCCGAGATGATCGATTATCCGAGTGGACGCGCGCAGGTCGATGCGATCAACGACGTGGAGACGGAACTGCAGCAGCGTTTTCCCGCGGCGCGCTGGGTGTTCTTCGAGCCTGACGTCGCACGGCAATAAACCATCGCGGAACCGGCCTTTTTTCGGCGCGAAATCGCGCGTGAAGCGAAAGGCGAAAGACTTCCATGCGCACGGCGCTTCCCTTCTATCGGCTTAAATTGGCGTCTGATTAACTGCTCTCTTCTACCGCTGCGGCACCCCGCTCGCGGCGCTTCTTGATGCGTGGAGAGAGCATGCCAGCCTTACCCGATACGTCGAAAAATGCCCGGATGGTCTTGACTGCCACCTGTGCCAGCGCGCCAGGTCAAGTCGCGGCCGTGGCCGGATTTCTCGAACGGCATCACTGCTATATCGACGAATTCACCGTCTACGATGACGATCTCAGCGGGCGATTCTTTATTCGCTGTGTCTTTCATGTAGTCGATTCCGGCGAAGGATTGCCGGCCGACGTCATGCGCGAATTCGAGACCGTGGCGCGACCGTTTTCCATGCAATGGTCGATGCATCCGCAGGCGCGGCCGGCGAAGGTCTTGATCATGGTCTCGAAACTCGAGCATTGTCTTGCAGACCTGCTCTTCCGCTGGCGCATGGGCGAGCTGAAAATGGATATCGTCGGCATCGTGTCGAACCATCGCGATTTCGAAGGGCTGGCGCATCAGCACGATATCCCCTTCCACCATCTTCCCATCACGCCCGAAACAAAGGCGGCACAGGAGAGCGCGCTGCTCGGCCTGTATGAACGCTCAGGCGCGGAGCTGTTGGTACTCGCCCGCTACATGCAAATTCTCTCTGCCGAGACGAGCCGTGCGCTCGCAGGCCGTGTGATCAATATCCACCATTCCTTCCTGCCTGGTTTCAAGGGTGCAAAGCCGTACCATCAAGCCCATGCGCGCGGCGTCAAACTGATCGGCGCAACGGCGCACTTCGTGACCGACGACTTAGACGAAGGTCCGATCATCGAGCAAGTAGTTGAACGGGTGGATCACGCGCACAAGCCCGAGCAATTGCTCGCCACCGGTCGGGACGTCGAGTGCATCACCCTGGCACGTGCCGTCAAAGCCTTTATCGAGCGGCGCGTCTTCATCAACGGCGATCGGACGGTCGTGCTGTAATCAGCAGGCACCGTAAAATGCAAACGCCGCAGTCCATTCGGCTGCGGCGTCAGGCTTCCTCGGGTCGCGCCGCATATATCGCGGCGTCTACATAGACGTGCTGCTTATTATTTCGTCCAACCGTCTACTTCGCTTTGGTGCGCCTTTATCCAATCGGCAGCGGCGGCGGCCGGCTTTTCACCCCCTTGCGTCGCGAGCATAACGCTGTCGATCTGACCCGGCTTCCACTGAAACTTTTTCAAGAAGGCGACGACATCCGGGGCTTTCTTTTCCAAGCCCAAGCCGACGACATTATCGACGTGTTCGGACTCACCGAAGATCTTTTTGGGATCGTCGAGGAACTTCAGCTTGTACTTCGCGAAGATCCAATGCGGTTTCCAGCCAGTCACGATGATCGGCTTCTTCGCTGCTTCCGCACGCGCCAGTTCGGCCGTCATGGCCGCGCCGGAACTCGGCATCAAGGTATAGCTCAGGCCATAGGCCTTGATCGCGTCATCGGTCTTCCGCATGACGCCCGCACCGGCATCGATACCGACGATGCGGCCGCCGAACTCGGCCTTCTTCCCTTCCAGATCGGCAACGCTCGTGACGTCCGCGCTTTCTGGAACGATCAAGCCGATCTTCGCATCGTTGAAGTTCGCGCCCAGATCCTTCACGTCGGCACCGAATTTCTTGTAATAGTCCGCGTGCGTGACGGGCAGCCACGCCGACAGCGTCGCATCCAGATCGCCGCGTGCCACGCCCTGCCACATGATGCCGGCGGCGACCGGAACCAACTGCACCGGATAGCCGAGTTCCTTCTCGATAATCAGCGCCGCCACGTTCGACGTCGCCACGCTGTCGTCCCATCCGTCCACATAGCCGATCTTGATCGTCGGCTTGTCGGCAGCGGACGCCGCCATCGACAGGCTCAACGTCGATACCACGAGTGCCGCAAAAGCCAGTCTTTTACCGTGCGTACGCATTGCCTTTAACCCCTTATATGTAGACCGTTTCATCACGAACCAAAGACAATTTATCCACCCATAAATTCGCCAATCTGCTTGCAGGCGACAGGCACTTGTTCGAAAACGACTCCAATGGCGCGATACGACGCGCAATGGCATCCGGACGATCGACGCATACTCACTTATCCAGCAGCAGATCCGATTTCGGCTTGCTGCAACAGAGCAGCACCATTCCCTGATCGATCTCGCGCTGACGGATGCCGCCGGCATGCTGCATGTCCACTTCGCCGCTCAGCAACTTTACCTTGCAGGTGCCGCACATCCCTTGGCGACATGAGGACGGCATCCGGACGCCGGCCTTCTTCGCGGCATCCAGCACCAGTTGATCACTGGCGCACACGATATCGCGACGGCTTTTCTCGAAACGCACCGTGTACTGCGTTGGCACCGCGTCGGTTGGCGGGGACGTGATGCCGTCGTGTTCGAGGAAACCGAACGTCGCGTGGGGCAGCTCGACAGGCTCGGTCGAGTTGCCCGGATCGGCGAGCAGGTTTTGATCGGCGGGCGCCAAGGCGGCGCCCACATGGGCCGTTGCCAGTTGCGCGGCGACATCGACGATCGTCTCGAAAGAAAAGCTTTCCTCGTGATAGTGACGCGAATCGAATCCGGCGACCGAAAGCAGCTCGCGCACCGCTTTCATATACGGTGCGGGGCCGCACACGAAGATCTCCCGCTCCAGGTAGTCCGGCGCGATCACCGTCAAGAGCGGTAGCGTCAGATAGCCGGTCACGCCCGACCATGCGGCCCGCGCGCCACGTCGCTCGCAGACAAAGGCACTGCGGAACTGAGTTTGGGCAGCGGCGATCGCGGCCACTTCATGTTCGAAGACGATATCGTCAGGCGTCCGAGCACTATGGACGAAGACGATATCGCGATCTTCGGCTAGGTCGTGATACGCGCGACTCATCGACATCAGCGGGGTGACGCCCGAGCCGGCGGACAAAAAGAGATATTTTTCCGCGGGATGACGGGCGCTGGTAAACGCACCGGCGGGACCGAGTGCGCGTACGCTGTCGCCGCGCCGCAGATGATCGTGCAGCCAGTTCGAAACGGCACCGCCCGGTACGCGCTTCACGGTGATTGCCAGCGTGTGCGGACGCGTGGGAGAAGACGAAATCGTATAGCACCGATTCAGCGCCTGCCCATCGATCTCCAATTCGAGCGTAATGAACTGGCCCGGCTCGTAGACGAAGGTCCGCGCGGTCGGCGCGTGAAACACGAAGGTCTTCACATCGTGCGTTTCCTGCCGAACCTGCGCGCAGATCAATGTCTCCTCGGTATCGCTATGCCAGCGCGGCGCCAACGCATCCCAAAATCCGGACGATGCGACACGGTGCACTGGCGCGGAAACCGATGCGTGGCGCGACTGTTCGGCCGCCGCGAACGCCTCCCCACTCGGGGGTGTCAACTCTATGGAATCGCGCATCATCCTCGTCACCTTGAATACGGCATCGTCGTATCACCTTTTCCGCGATGCAAAGAGACCCCCAGACGGGCGGTCCGGTGTATCGCTTCGCTGCGTGCGTCAGCGGACCAGCGAGATCACATGCGTGTGCGATGCAGCGCTATCGTCGGTACGGTCCGGGAGCGCGTCGTATGCTTCCAGACGTCCGATATACCAGGCCGAAAACTTTTCAACCAAGCCTTCCGTAAAAGGCGAGTACGGTCCCGGTTGATACGCGCTGCTGACGATGCCGCGTTGCGAGCGCTCGACCAGCGCGCGGTCCTGGTCATTGGTCGCGCGCCAGACCGCCGTCAGATTGTCGACGTCATAGTCGACGCCTTCGACCGCATTGCGATGCACCAGCCATTTCGTCCGCACCAGCGTGCGCCCGGCGGAAAGCGGGATCACGCAAAAACTGACGACGTGGTCGCTCATGAAGTGATGCCAGGAATTCGGCTGCGTCCAAAATGACAGTCCTCCCAGATCGGCACGCTGAAAACGGCCCAATAAGCGCCGCGACGCGACTTTGGCATCCATCGTCTGCGACTCGCCATCCCGATCCAGCGGCAAGCGCTGCGTACGGAAACCCGTCACCCTATCGTCGAGGTGATCGATTTCCGCCGAAGGCAGTTTCATCGCGTCCCATTGCGCGGTGCGTGTCGCGACGATGTCCTCGAAGTGCGTCATGCCTTCCTCGTTGTCGTCGGTACGTTGATAGCCGAAACCGTACTCGAATAAGGAGATCGTCAATTCGGGATGGTTCGCGATGCAGTGATAGCACTCGCGATTGTTCTCCATCACCAATTTCCAATTGCCTTCCTCGACGATATCGATCGACGCGGCAATCTTGCAGTCGACCAGTTCGTGCGGCGCCAGATAGGGCGTCATCTTCTCGCGCATCGCGGCAAAATCGTCGGGAGGGTCGTCGGCAAGGCAGATAAAGAGCAGTCCGCCCAGCTCCTCGAGATGCACCGTCTTGAGGCTGTGCTTGCAGCGGTCGAACGTATCGCCCATCTGCTCGGCGAACAACAGCTTGCCGTTCAGATCATAGGTCCAGCTGTGATACGGGCAAACGATATTCGACAACGAGCCCTTGCTCTCTTCGCACAGCCGTGCGCCGCGATGCCGGCACACATTATGCAATGCGCGGATCCGCATATCGTCGTCGCGGACGATCAGAATCGAATCATTGCCGATATCGACGGTGATGAAATCGCCCGGCTCGGGCACGTCCGGCGCCACGCCCACCTGGATCCAATGGCGCTTGAAGATGGCCGCCATGTCGACATCGAATAGCGCCTCGCTCGTATAAAAGGGCGCTTCGAGGGTATAGCCTTTTTCCCGCCGCGCGACCAATGCGCGAACCTCCGCCGACACCTTCATCATCTGCTCCGTATGCGACGTTTTCTCAGTAATCAACGAGTTGATGCTCGCGCAGATACGCCAGGATCATTTGTGCTTTTTCGACAGGACTACCTGCATTTACGACGTTGCCGCCGCGACTTTCCGTCGTGGTCGCCGACAGCATCCGTGCGTGCCCGCTGCGCTTTTCGACTGCCGCCAAACGCACCGGCTTTGCATTGGCCGGCGCCCAGCGCCACGCGGCATGAACGCCAGACGCGGCCGCGTCGTCGCGCGTTGCCGCTCGCTGCGCCGTCACGACACGCCCGGCCTGCATGCGGGCATACGCGAAACGCGGCGTGGCTTCTGCCAAAGGATGCACGGCGACCACGGCCGGCAACGTCGCGCTGACCGTCCGGCGCACGCCTTTCGGCAGGAACTGGCGCACCGCCACGTCGCCCCCTCGCACCGTCAGTGTCACGGCATCCGGCACGACGCTGGCGCCTAGCCGCGACGCCAGCGCATACGGCACCATGCCGCTGGCCAGTCCGAGATCGGCACGCGATCCGGTCAAGATCAGCGTGTAGTTTTTCAAGACGTCGCCGAGGGCCGCCACTGCATCCTCGTCGTCGCCAAGCGGCATCACATTGATCCTGCCAGCGCCGAGCGCCAGGTAATCGCGCAGCGCAGGATTGCCGGGGTCGCCGGCGTGCCAGACATCGAGCGTCGCTTGCGCGCTGTCCTCGGCAACGAGTGCCAGGCCACAGGCCAATGCAGCGGCGTCGTTGCGGCTGTAACGCCAAGTCCCGCTCACCGGGTGACGCCCTATCGAGACCATTACCGCTATTTTCGTCATGCCACGGCTCCGGCGTTTTCGTCGATCGATGCGTCGATGTCGCGGGAGGCGCTTCGCGGTGCCGATGCGCTCGGCGCCACCGCCGACACTGCCGTTGCCGCGCTCGGTACACGCGATTGCTCGTGCGCTGTCCTTGCTGTCTCGATTACGTCGGTCAAGGCCGCGATGACGCGCTCCGCATCGTCGACGATCAGCAGATTCGCGCGTTTCGAGATGGGTGCGCTGGCGTCGGTGTTCACGGCGATCACATGCCTGCAGGACTTGATCCCCTGCAGATGCTGGACCGCGCCGGAGATGCCGAACGCGACATACACACTGGCTTCCACTGTCTTGCCGGTCGCGCCGATTTGCTTATCGCGGGTAAAGCGACCATCGTCGACGGCCACGCGGCTCGCGCCCACCGCGGCGCCCAAGGCAACGGCGAGACGTTCCAGCGCCGACACGTCGCGTACGCCGTTGCCGCCCGCGACGATGGCATCGGCCTCTTCCAATGGCAAGCGCATCGAATCCATCGCATCGAGGCCGAGGTCGCGATAGCGCGCGGGGCGCGTGTCCGCCTTTCCGGCACCCGTTGCGAGCGCGTCGATTTCCGTCGCATCGATCCTTACGCCGCTCCCCACGAACGGGAGTGCCGGCACGACCGCGTTGCGCGCGAGCAGAACGATGTCCGGTACCGTCCGCGATGCGAATTGGCGAGTGCCGTCCGCGTAGACGGCGACATGATGCGCATCGATCTCGACGATCTGCGTCGCGATGGACTTCCCGGACGATGCCGCATAACGGCGTCCCAGGTCAGCCTCGCCGGCGCGATCCGGCATCAGCAGGTGCAGCGGTCGATAGCGATCGACGCAGGCGCGCAGCAACTGAACGCTGGCGTCGGGCGCGAACAGGTGCCGCTCCTTTTCGGGATACACCAGGACCCGGTCGGCACCCAGCGCGGCAACATCATCATGGCAGGCACCAAACACGATCAAGACGACCTCGGTGTCCGCATCGGCCAACAAGGCAGCGGCCGCAATGGCCTCCGCCGCATGCGCATCGAGCATGCCCCTATCGGAGTACGCCAGCACCATCAGGCTGCGTGCCGCGACTTTTTCCAACCGTGTCGGCTTGCTCGACGTCTGGCGATGGTCGTGGCGCGGACCCGCGTCGTCGTCACAAAGCGCCGCCAACGGCGTGGTGCCCAGCGTGATGCGGATCAATCCACACGGGCCGATGGTAAAGGGGCGCCGCGGCGTGATGCGCGGTGGCCTCCCGTTCGGCGCAGAATGCTGTGTCATCGTCACTCCAAGCCCGCGGCGAACAGCTCCGCGATATCCTGCACGTCAGGCCTTGCCCCTTGGACGCCTTCCAGCATCGCCGTGCAATTCGGGCACGCCACGGCGACGATGTCGGCGCCAACGGCGCCTGCATCCGCCATCCGGATATTCGGGATACGCTGCGTACCCGGAATATCGGTCAACGGCGCCCCGCCGCCACCGCCACAGCATCGTCCACGCAGGCCGTGACGTTCCATTTCGACAACGCGAATGCCGATCCCTTTCAAGACGTTCCGTGGCGCGTCGATTTCGCCGTTATAGCGGCCGAGATAGCAAGGATCGTGATAGGTGATGCGCTTTTCCGAGAGAGCCGTCGGTAACGCCGACACGACCTTGCCGGCATCCGTCAATTCCTGAATCAGCGCGGTATGATGCTGTACCGTGAAGTAAGCGCCGAACGTCCGGTACTCGTTCCGCAGGCTATGCAGCACGTGCGGATCGGCCGTGACGATACGCTTGAAATCGAATTCGGACAAGGTGGCGATCAGCGTCGTCGCACGTTGTTGGAACGTGGCTTCATCGCCGAGCCGGCGCGCGGTGTCGCCGCAGTCCGTCTCCCTCGCGCCAAGCACCGCGAAAGAAAGGCCTGCGCGATTCAGAATCTTGACCAGCGCACGCAGCGTGCGTTGATAGCGCATGTCGAACGCGCCCTCGCCAGCCAACAGCAGGACGTCCACCGGGCGTCCCGCTCGGATCTGCTGCACTTGCAGATCCACCGCCCAGTCGTAGCGTGCCGCGATGTCATGCCCGTTCGCGCTGCCGGTCTCGCGCAGATTGGCCAGCGTCTCCGGGCCTTTGCCCGGTACATCGCCGCTAACCAGCGTGCGATTACGGCGCATATCGACGATGGCATCCACGTGTTCGATCAGCATCGGGCATTCCTGCACACAGGCACGGCAGGTCGTGCACGACCAGATCGTGTCGGCTTCGATCATCGACGCCAGCAACGGCTTGTCCGGCGCGCCATGATGCTGTCCCACCGGAATGCCGGGTGTCGGACTGCCGGCATACGCTGCATCGCTCGCACCGACCATGCCGCTGACGAAGTCCTGAATCAACTTTTTGGGATTGAGCGGCTGACCCGCGGCGAAAGCAGGACAGGCCGCTTCGCATTTGCCGCACTGCACGCAGGCGTCGAAGCCAAGCAATTGATTCCAGCGAAATTCCACCGGTTTGGCGACACCGTAATCCGCGGCCGTCAACGCAACGCGCTTCAGCGCCGTGGGTGGCACCGCGTCCCGTGCGACGGGGCCGCTTGAAAAGCGCTCCTGTCTGGGGTGAAACGCCAGATGCAGCAAACCCGCCATCGCGTGCTTCATCGGACCGCCCGCCGCGGCGCCGAAGGTCATCGCATACGCGCCGGCGGCAATCAGTAACGCGACGATCACGGCGAGCGCGCCGGACAGCGCACCGGCCGGCAGTATCATCCAAAGGACGAGACCTGCGGCAAAGGCGCCGAGGAACCATGGCAGGCCATCCCACGGGCCTTTGGACAGGCGCGTCGGCGCCGGCTGTGCGCCATGACGACGACGCCATACGAAGAATACCCCGCCCAACATCACGAGCGCGGCCAGCAGCGTCAGCTTGTCGAGCCAGCGCGCATACAGTGCGAAGCCGTAATTCAGGAAAACCAATGCGATCGCCATGATTGCGCCGCCTGCCGTGGCCACATGGGTTTTTGCAATATAAGGATCGCGCGCGACAACATGGTGCAGATCGACGAAATAGCGTTTTGGCACCGTGAGCAATTGCCAGATGCGGGTCTCGCCTGCCTCACTCGCGCGCCCCGCGCGCCAGTAGCGCGCGCGACGCGCCATTGCAAAGCCCAAACTGGCAACGGACAGCCATAACAGGACGGTGATCACGTAGACGGGCGCCATGATCAAAAATCCTTGCAAAGACGCAATGCGTCATAGATCGCTGCATGGATGTTATGCATCGAGATGCAATCGCCCACGCGGAACAGCAGAAAGCGCCCCCGGCCGAGCGGCTCGCTTAACGATGGCTGCGGTTCGGAAGCGAACAAGGCATGCACGTCGATCTGCCCGCGATTGACGGACTCGGGCTTCAACTTCCAGTACAAGGCGTCGTTGGGCGTGCTGCCGTTCTCGATGACCACCTGATCGACGGCGCGCTCCTGCAGCGCTTCGGTATATTCGTTACGCAGCACCGCGATCTTCTGGCCGTCTTCCTCGTACACCTTGTCGAGCCAAAAATTGGGCGTATGAATCACGTCCTGCGCATAGAGGCGACGATAGAAAATCGGGAATGTGGTGCCGCCCACGTCATCCGCGACCTTGACATCCGGCGTGACGATCTCGACCTGACCGCCTCGGCTCGCGATGAAATCCGCTACACCGGCACCGGCATGCGTGCTGATGCCGTCATAAACGAGCACGCGCTTTCCCGGCGCGACCTTGCCGGAGAGGATATCCCAGGCACTGACCGCGAGCCCCTCCGCCACGCCCCAGGCCGGCACCTGCTGCGTGAAAGCGCTGCCACCGGTGGCGAGGATGACGATATCGGGCTTCTCCGCCATGATCATCTTGTCGTCGGCCGCCGTCCCGAGGCGCCGATCCACGCCCAGCCGCTTCGTCTCCATATCGAACCAGCGGACGATACCGGCCATCTGCTCGCGCTGCGGCGCTTTCGCCGCCAGCAAAATCTGGCCGCCTACTTGCGCGTTTTTCTCGAAAAGCACCACGTCATGGCCGCGTGATCTGGCCACCCGCGCGGCTTCCAGCCCCGCGGGACCCGCACCCACGATCACGACCTTGCGCTTCGGGCCGGACGACGGTGCGATGACATGAGGCATCGTCGCTTCGCGTGACGTTGCCGCGTTTTGCACGCAGAGCACGTCCTGACCGAGGTATTGTCGATCGATACAATAATTGGCGCCGACGCATTGCTTGATTTCGTCTTCGCGACCATCGCGAATCTTGATCACCATATGCGGGTCGGCGATCTGCGCCCGCGTCATGCCGACCAGATCGATCATGCCGTTTTCAAGCAAACGCTCGGCCTGCGCGGCGTCTCGAATACTTTGGGCATGCATGACCGGCACGGACACCACGGATTTGATTCCGGCCGCCAGATGCACGAACGGCTCCGGCGGCAGCGCCATCGGCGGCATGCAATTCGCGAGCGTATTATGCGTATCCCCACCGGAGCCGATAACGCCAATGTAATCGATCAATCCCGTCTCGGACATCGCGTGCGCGATCTCTTTCAACTGCTCATGGTCGAGTCCGTCTTCGTGAAACTCGTCACCGCACATGCGCAGACCCACGCAGAAGTCGGCGCCCACCGCTTCGCGCACGGCCAGCAACACTTCCTTGCCGAATCGCAGCCGGTTTGCAAGCGAGCCGCCCCATTCGTCGGTCCGGAAATTGGTACGCGGACTCCAGAATTGATCGATCAGATGCTGGTGCGCCGCCGAGATCTCGATACCGTCCATGCCGGCCGCTTTGACACGCTTTGCCGCCGCCGCGAAGTCGCCGATGATGCGCTGGATTTCCTCGACCTCGATGATTTTCGCATTGCCGCGATGCACCGGCTCGCGTACGCCGGAGGGCGACATCAGATGCGGCCAGTGCTCGCCATAATAAGATGAGCGCCGCCCCATATGCGTTGCCTGAATCATGATCTTCGCGCCGTGCCGGTGCATCGCTTCGGCGAGACGCGCCAACGGATCGACGATCTTGTCGGTCGACAGATTGACCGACTTCCACCAACCCTGCGGACTGTCGATCGAGACGGGACTGGATCCGCCGCAGATGGCCAGCCCCACGCCGCCCTTGGCTTTTTCTTCGTAATAGCGGATATACCGATCCCCAGGCAAGCCGCCGGGCTCCGCATACACCTCCGCATGCGCGGTACTGACGATCCGATTGCGCAATGTCAGCCGGTTCAGCGTCAAGGGCTTGAAAAGATGGGGATAGCGCATTGCTGCTCGACCTCATGAACTTCGTTTATCGGCACATCACGCAGCGATATGCCCGTGCTAGCCGCGCGGCGAGACGACGAACACGCAATGCCCATGGCATTCGCCGGCGCATTGGGACTCCACCGACTGCGACGCGGGCCCCCTGTTTTGCCCTTCCGCGACGGTGTCGTTGACCCAGTCCATCGCGCCCGCGAACCACCCCGCGAACATATAGCAGAGCTTGCCGCGTGCTTCCGGTTGCGCCAACACGAATGAAGAGAAATGTAGATGCACCACCGCGTGTGCACGCGTCGGATCGGATTCGACGATGGTGAACAATCCCCAACCGCGTTGCGACAAACGGTTCAAGTAGTGCGCGAACACCGCCATGCCACTGATGCCGTGCTGCGCCGCTTCCTTGTCGCACCAGTGATAGGCCGATTTGTATCCGGCCTTGTACAGACTCTCGGCATAGACTTCCCGGCCCAACGCTTCTTCGACCGCGATATGGTTGTTCGTAAAAAAATGCCGGGGCACATACAGCATCGGCAAAGCGTCCGTCGTCCAGACACCGGTTTCGGGATCGACGTCGATTGGCAGTTGCGGTTGCATCGCAAAAATTCCTTTTTTGGCATGAATGCTTTCGCGCACGCCCAGACCGGGCGCCGCGTGTTCGGACGGCGGAAAACCCGTTGCGCCGCTCAGACGGCCCAGACGTCGCCGAAGATCCGCATCCAGTTTTCGCCCATGACTTTTTTGATACGCGCCTCGCCCCAGCCGGCGCGCTGCATCGCCACCGTCAGATTCGGAAACTCGCCGATCGTGCGGATCCCTTCCGGATTGACCACCTTGCCGAATTTGGTCAGCTCGCGATACCGACCCTTGTCGTGCGTGATCCAATCGAAGAACTCGGTCGAATAGCCTTGCGTGAAGTCCGTGCCGATGCCCACCTTGTCTTCACCGATCACATCGATGACGTACTCGATCGCTTCCAGATAATCCTCGACCGATGCATCGATGCCCCGCTTCAGGAACGGCGCGAACATCGTCACGCCGACGAAGCCGCCCGCATCGGCGATCTCTTTCAATTGTTCGTCGCTCTTGTTGCGCGGATGTTCCTTCAAACCCGAGGGGCAGCAATGCGAATAACAAACCGGCTTCTTCGAGGCCGCAATCGCTTCCGACGACGTTTTGCCGCCCACATGCGAGAGGTCGACCATGATGCCGACCCGGTTCATTTCCTGGATTACTTCGCGACCAAAGCCGGACAGACCACCGTCGCGTTCATAACAGCCGGTGCCCACCAGATTCTGCGTGTTGTAGCAAAGCTGGACGACATTGACGCCCAGCTCCTTGAATGTCTCGATATAGCCGAGGTTGTCCTCGAAGGCGTGGGCGTTCTGGAAACCAAAGATGATGCCGGTCTTGTTCTGCGCCTTTGCCGTCAGGATGTCGGCCGTCGTCCGGACCTGCATCAGGATGTCGCTGTAGGCGCGAATCTGCTGCTTCATCTCCGCGATGTTATCGATGGTTTTCTGAAAGCTTTCCCATACCGAGACGGTGCAGTTCACCGCCGTCACGCCCCCTTTTCGCATATCGTCGAACACGGACTTTTCAAAGCGGGAGATATTCAGACCGTCGATGATGATGCTGTCGTCGTGCAGGGTAGACATCGTGTGCTCCGCGGTGGCGTGGTCAAGTCGTGCATCTATTTTTGATGCGCCTATTCCGCGTCAATTTTCGTTTTCAGACGTGTTCTTGTCCTTTTCCGACACCGACGTCGAATTCCGGCAAGTCGCGGTTTTGGGCGCCGTGGCATGGACTCGGGATAACGGCCCGTGCGCCGTTATCCGGATTTCCCCAGGGGGCGCGTGTAAACGGCCCCCGGTGATTTTTTTCGATGGCATAGTGTGCCCAGCACGATGTAGAAGAATAATTGCCGGGACGCCCCATGTCACCAGAACGCATCGCATCGCTGACGCATTTTGCGCTGATGCCACTGCCCAATTTCACGATGATTGCGTTCGTCAACGCGATAGAAGTGCTGCGGATGGCCAACTATCTTATGGGCCGAAATATCTACCGTTGGACCGTGATCACGCCCGAGGGCGGCCCGGTCAGTGCCAGCAACGGATTGGCCGTCGACAGCATGGCGGCCGACGCGTGCGGCACGCCCGATATGGTCTTCGTCATCGGCGGGATCGACGCGCAACGCGAGACGCGGCCGGAGCATCTCTCCACACTGCGACGCTTCTCACGGCAGGGCAGCGCGCTAGGCGGCCTCTGCACCGGCACCTATGCTTTGGCCCGCGCCGGTCTGTTAGAGGGATATGCGTGCGCCATCCATTGGGAAAATCTGTCGGCGCTGAAAGAAGAGTTCACGCAAACCCGCTTCCTCAAGGAATTATTCGTCATCGATCGCGACCGGGTGACCTGCACCGGTGGCGTGGCGCCGCTCGATATGATGTTGCATCTGATCGCGCCGCGGGTGGGCACCGCCATCATCACGCAGATCGCGGAACAATTCATTATCGAGCACGTGCGCGATACGTCGGCCCAGCAGAAAATGCCATTGGTCGCGCGCCTGGGTTCAGCGAATAAATCGCTATTCGAAGCAATCGCCTTGATGGAAAGCAATATCGAGGAGCCGCTTTCACGCAATGCGCTGGCGAGCCTGGCCGGCATGTCGCAGCGACAACTGCAACGGCTGTTCCGGGAGCACCTTGGTGTGACGCCCACGCACTATTATCTGACGCTGCGTTTGCGTCGGGCGCGCGAGCTGCTGATGCAAACCGATATGTCGATCATGACGATCACCGTCGCCTGCGGCTTTCAATCGGCTTGCCATTTCAGCAAGTCGTATCGCGAAGCGTTCGGCACCGCCCCCACCACGGACCGACGCCGTCAGTTGCCGAGCCTCGGCACCCTCGTCGGGGGCGTTCGCGCCGCGGCTTAGCGGCTATACCCGGCGCGCGTCGTTGCTGATTTACGTGCGCAAAGGCGCCGCCGCATCGAGCATGATGCGCACGAAGTAATCGGCGAAACTGCGGCGAATGATCAATTCGAACGTGTCTTCGGCAGTCTGCATCAACGTAAGCGATGCTTTGAAGTAAAGGCTTTGCGCGCACTGGCCGATCGTGAAAACGCGCGGGTGCAGATCGAGCGGGCAACCGCGGGACAACACGTCGCGCACCTGGCTGCCGCTGATATGCAGCACGGTATACCCACTGCCGACATCGGTGGCAGACGCGAAGGTCGTGCCGAATCGCGTCCGCAGCGCTTGCTCGAGCGGCGCGGCGGATGCGGCGTCGTGCGGCAGCGTCGAGCGCGCAAGCCATTCATCCGGCCCGAGCCAAAGCACATCGTGATGCGTGCCCCGCGCGACGGTATTCGGTTGCGTCGGCGGACGACAGCCGAGGATCGATTCGCTCGCCTCGACGAACACCGGATCGCGCGCATCGCCACGAATATTCACCAATTCGAGAAACGGCCGTTCGCGCAGACGGAAGACCGTCTTGTCGCGCGCCTGATCCGCGCCCAGCAATGCATCCAGCCCAACCAACGGCGACTCCTGCCACACCCCGGCGGCCAGCGCGCGGTCGAGCACATCGGCCGTGACGTTCGACTCATTCAACATGTTGCCGCGCTCCTTCACTGTCGTAAAACACCGTGCTGCTGATCGTCGCGCTGACATTCTTGCCGTTTGCGAGCGGAATATTGACGGCGGTCCCTATCTTGTCGAGGCCGCCCTTCACCACCGCGAGCGCAATCGAACGTTTCAAGATAGGGCTGTAGTAACTGGACGTCACGTGCCCCAGCATCGGCACGATGGCGGTGGCGCCGGACATCGTCACCGGCGCGGCCGTGATTTGCGCGCCCTCGGGCAGGACCTGCTGCGAATCCGTCGTCAGTAAGCCGACCAACTGCTTGCGACCCGCCTTATTGGTATCGGATCGCGAAAGGGAACGCTTACCGATGAAGTCCTTCGACTTCGCCAGCAGACCGCCCATGCCGATATCCCCAGGGGTCATCGATCCATCGGTATCCTGGCCGACGATGATATAGCCCTTCTCGGCGCGCAATACATGCATCGTCTCGGTCCCGTACGGCGTGATGTCGTACGCCGCGCCGGCAGCCATCAGCGCTTCCCAGACCGCACGGCCCACATTGGCCGGCACGTTGATCTCGTACGCCAGCTCGCCGGAGAAGCTGATCCGCATGACGCGCGACGCCGCGCCGGCCACCGTGCCGTTGCGATAACTCATAAACGGAAACGCCGCATTGGCAAAGTCGATATCGCTACAGACCTTCTGCAAGACCTTTCGACTATTCGGCCCAACCACCGCGAACGTGGCCCAATGATCCGTCACCGATGCCAGCCGCACCTTCAAATGCGGCCATTCGGTCTGCAGCCATCGCTCCATCCATGTCAGCACGCGCGCGGCGCCGCCCGTCGTCGTCGTCATCATGTAATGCTGCTCGGCGAGACGCACGGTGACGCCGTCGTCGAAGACCATGCCGTTCTCATCGAGCATCAGGCCATAGCGGCATTTGCCGATTTCGAGCTTGCTCCACGGATTGGTATAGACCCAGTTCAGCAACGTGGCGGCATCCGGGCCTTGGATATCGATCTTGCCGAGCGTCGAGGCGTCGAGAATGCCGACACTGCCGCGTACGGCCAGGGACTCCCGTTGAACCGCCGCATGCATCGACTCGCCATTGCGCGGGAAGTACCAGGGACGCTTCCAATTACCGACGTCCTCGAAGGCGGCGCCCGCTTCCACATGCCATTCATGCACGGCCGTTTTTCGGATCGGATCGAAGAAATCACCGTGCTCGCGACCGCTGATCGCGCCGAACGTCACCGGCGTGTAATTCGGCCGGAACGTCGTCGTGCCGGTTTCGGCAATGGTCTTTCCCAGCGCCGAGGCCAGGATCGCCATGCCGTTGATATTGCCCAGTTTGCCTTGATCGGTGCCGAAACCCATCGCCGTATAGCGCTTCACGTGTTCGACCGATTCGAAGCCTTCGCGTGCCGCGAGGAAGATGTCGGCAGCGGCCACATCGTTCTGAAAATCGATGAATTGCTTCGGCCCACGGGTCGCCAGCGTCCGATCGCCGACCAGCCATAGGGGCAAACTTGCCGCGTCGGCACGCGCGTCCACGTGCGGCACGCGCGGGATGACGCCGTCGAAGCCCGCCGCCCGCGCTGCCGCGACACCGGCGTGCAGCGCCAAGGGCATGCTGTGCGCAAGCCTGAAATCACCGGCGCACGCGCCGATGCTGACCTCCGGCTGAACGCTGACGCCCGGCACAAAGCACGCGGCGGCCTCATCCCATCGCGCCTTGCCGCCGGACTGGGCGAACAGATGCAGGATTGGCGACCAGCCGCCGGACATCGCGAGTAGGTCACAGTGCAGCGTGCTTTGCTGCGTTCCCAAAACGCCGCCGTTATACGGCACGATTTCGACGGCGGCGATGCGCGTGCTCCCCCGCGCCGCCTTGACGACGCTATTGTGGCGAATCTCGATATCGCGGGCACGGCATTGTGCCGGTAGCGCGCCGCCCGACTGCGTGCCACGCGGATCGACGACGATCACTTGTGCGCCGGCATCGCGCAAATCGAGCGCGGCTTGATACCCGTCGTCGTTGTTCGTGAACACGACGGCATTGCGTCCCGGCAACACGCCATAGCGACGGAGATAGGTCGATACCGCCGACGCCAGCATCACACCCGGCAGATCGTTGTTGCCGAATACGAGCGGACGTTCCTGCGCCCCGGTCGCCAGTACCACCCGCTTCGCGCGAATCTTCCACAGCAGCTCTCGCGACCCCTTGCGCGCGGCTAGCGGCAAATGGTCGGTCAGGCGCTGCGCCACCGTCAGGAGGTTGTGATCCTGATAACCGAAGACGGTCGAACGCGACAGGATGCGCACCTCGGGCATGGCGCGCAACGCCGCTTCGGTCGCGCCGACCCAGGCCATCGCGGGTTCGCCATCGATACGTACTGGGTGATGCAGCAAAGCGCCACCGAGTTCGGGCTGATCGTCGACCAGGATCACGCGCGCGCCGGAAGCGCCCGCAGCCAATGCCGCGGCCAAGCCGTTCGGACCGCCGCCGACGATCAGGACATCGCAATGCGCGAAGCATTTGTCGTAGCGGTCGGCATCGGGTTGCGTGGGGGCCGTTCCCAGGCCGGCCGCATCGCGGATCAGCTCCTCATACTTCGGCCAGAAACGGCGTGGCCACATAAACGTCTTGTAATAAAAGCCGGCCGGAATGAAACGCGCGATTTTCTGGTTGATCGCCAGTCGATCTTTTTCGAGACTCGGCCGCGCGTTGACGCTGGATGCCACCAGCCCATCATAGAGCGCAATCTCGGTTGCGCGCGCATTGGGGACCGTATGAGCGCCCGTCTCCAGTTGCACGACCGCATTCGGCTCGGCCACATCGGCCGTGACGATGCCGCGCGGGCGGTGATATTTCCAGCTGCGCGCGACGAAGTGCACGCCATTGGCCAGCAGCGCCGATGCCAGCGTATCGCCCTGATAGCCTTGGTAACGCCGTCCGTTGAACGTAAAAGTCAGCGGCTTCGTGCGATCGATGCGACCGCCAGCCGAAAGTCGATCCGCTTGGCTCATGATTCGCTTCCTTGTTGTTGCTGGGATGCGGCAGGCAGCGCCGTCGAATGCGACGCGTGTTGGCTGTCGACCAGGGGACTGTCGAACAAGGCGTATTTTTGGAACACATAGCTAACCGTATCGCGCTCGGCCTTGAACCAACGCCGGCAGCCCTGTGCATGCAACCATTGTTCGCGGTGCAGTCCCCGCGTGTTCTGCCGCATGAACAGATAGTCGCCCCACTCACGGTCCGACATCGTTTCGCCTTCCAGGGGACGTGCGATATCGGCCTCGCCACCGCAGGTAAATTCGCTTTCGGCACGTGGCCCGCACCAGGGACATTCGATCAACAACATGATGCTTCTCCTCCATTCCTGGGTCGCCGGATGGACCGGCAAGCGACAGCCATGCTGACAACGCCTCAATGCGCGACGGCGGCCGCGCCGTGTTCGTCGATCAGATGCCCGGTGTAGAAGCGATCCAATGAGAACGGCGCATTCAACGGATGCGGCTGATCCTGCGCGATCGTGTGCGCATAGACCCAACCGGAACCGGGGGTAGCCTTGAAGCCGCCGGTACCCCAACCGCAGTTGAAATACAGGCCCTTGACGTCGGTCTTGCTGATGATCGGGCAGGCGTCCGGGGTCACGTCGACAATGCCGCCCCACTGCCGGTTCATTCGCACCCGAGACAAGGTGGGGAACATCTCGACGATCGCTTCCAGCGTGCTTTCGATGACATTGAAACTGCCGCGCTGGCCATAACCGGTGTATTGATCGACACCGGCGCCGATGACCAGATCGCCCTTGTCGGATTGACTGATATAGGCATGTACCGCATTGGACATCACCACGGTATTGATGATCGGTTTGATCGGCTCGGAAACCAGGGCCTGCAACGGATGGCTTTCGAGCGGGAGACGCACGCCCGCCATATCCGCAAGCGTGCTGGTATTGCCGGCGGCGCAGATGGCCACTTTCTTCGCGCTGATCAGTCCTTTCGTCGTCTCGACGCCGGTTACTTGCGTGCCGTCCCGGCGGATGCCAATCACCTGGCAGTTCTGGATGATGTCGACGCCGGCCTGGTCCGCGCCGCGTGCAAAACCCCAGGCCACCGCGTCATGGCGTGCGACGCCGCCGCGCCGCTGGATCGATGCGCCCAGCACCGGATAACGGCTGTTCAGATTGATCGTCGGCTCGATCTCCTTGATCTGCTCCGGCGTCAGGTATTCCGCATCCACCCCGTTGAGCCGATTGGCATTGACCCGCCGCTCCGTGTCTCGAATATCCTGTAGCGTATGCGCCAGATTCAGCACGCCGCGCTGACTGAACATCACGTTGTAGTTCAGGTCCTGAGACAGCCCCTCCCACAAGGTCATCGCTTTCTCGTACAGCGCGGCCGATTCGTCCCAGAGATAGTTCGAGCGCACGATGGTCGTGTTACGCGCGGTGTTGCCGCCGCCAATCCAGCCTTTCTCCAGGATCGCGACATTGCGCACGCCTTGCACGGTCGCCAGATAATAGGCGGTGGCCAGGCCGTGGCCGCCGCCGCCGACGATGACGACGTCGTAGGCCTTTTTAGGCTCGGGGCTCTTCCACTGGCGTTCCCAATTTTCGTTATAGGACATGCCATTGCGCAGCAGGCTGAAAATCGAGTAGCGGCTCATGGCCTGACTCCTTCAAAGCGGGGGATTCATCGGCACGGTCCGATTGCCGCAATCGACGCCGTTGCCGGCCCAGATGGCACATCCGGCACCCTGGCCATTTGATCCTGACGGAAATGTCAGCGATAGAACGAATCTGCCATCGGCGTGGGACGGCAGCGGCATCGGCGAATATTGGGTTTGCCCAGGCACAGTGCTATCCTTGTGGCCATGAAATCCTCGCCCGCCCACTCCGCCGATGGCGCCGGCAAAGACCGCATCCGTTTCGGCATCGTTCTGCTGCCGAATTTCACGCTGACGGCCTTTTCCGGTTTCGTCGATCTGCTCCGCCTGTCGGCCGACGACGGCGACTTCAGCAAGCCGGTGCGGTGCACGTGGACGGTCGTCGGCGAGACGCTTGCGCCGGTACGCGCCAGTTGCGGCATCCAGATTTCGCCCTGGGTCACGTACGAGGATTGCCAAGCCGGCGATGCGGCGGAATCGTTCGACTATGTCGTCATCGTCGGCGGGCTGTTGCACTCGGGGCCCGCCACCGGCGATGCCACGCTGCAATTCATCCGTGCCGCCGCCGCGCGCGACGCCACCTTGGTCGGGCTCTGTACCGGCGTCTTTTCGCTGATGCGTGCCGGCGTGTTGAATGGCTATCGCGTCTGCGTCAGTTGGTTCCATTATTGGGATTTCATCGAACGCTTTCCGGAGGCCGACGAGAAGCGCCTGGTCGCGGACCGCCTTTTCGTCATCGACCATCGTCGTATCACCTGCTCGGGCGGACGGGCGTCGATCGATGTCGCCGCCGCCATCCTGCTGCGCCATTTCGAGACATCGACGGTACAGAAGGCACTGCGCATCCTGCTCGTCGACGATATCCAGAACGGCAATGCGCCCCAACCGCATCCCCCCGGCCTCGCACCGGCAACGCACCCGAAGGTCAAGCGCGCAATCCTGTTGATGGAGCAGCACGTCGGCCGCTCGCTGTCGCTCGATGCGCTGGCGCAGAAGCTCGACCTGTCCACGCGACAACTGGAACGCCTTTTCAAGACGGAGACCGGCACGGCGCCGCAGGCTTACGCCAAGCAGATCCGCCTGCGCACGGCCGCCTGGTTATTGAACAGTTCCGACAAGACCGTTGCCGATATCGCATCGAGTTGCGGGTTTTCCGATGCCTCGCATCTGGGACGGGAGTTCCGCAAGCAATTCGGCATGCCGCCGGTGATGTATCGGGAACAGCGCGGAAAAGCGGGACTCGCAGCCCACGCCACGCCGGCCGTCGGCACCGCGATCGACGCGCTGGGCGCCGACCCTGCGTCGGGAACAAACAGCGACGGGCATATCGATCGACGCGACGACACGGCGCGCCTCGATGAAACCTTTCCGGGACGCGCGCGGGCAATGTGACGGCCACAACGCCGCTTGTCGGTGTCGTTGTCGGTGTCGTTGTCGGAGCCGCTGTCGGGGCGGTGCTGGCGCTTTCGTGCGGCACGCGCCAGGTGCGTCAACCATGCCGCTCACTGCTGGGGGCATGGCCGAATTGCAGGCGATAGGCTTTGCTGAAATGCGCCGGCGAATGGAAACCGCAGCGCGCGGTAATACGGGCGACCGATGCATCGGAGTTGCGCAGCAGATCCCGTGCGCGACGGAGTCGCATCGACAGGTAGTAGTGCGTCGGCGTCACATTCAGGAAGCGCTTGAACATGCGCTGCAGATGCCGCTGCGACAGCGATACGAGCCGCGCCAACTCATCCAGCGACAACGGCTCTTCGATATTCGCCTCCATCAAGCGCACCGCTTCGATTAATTCCTGCCGTGAGAAGCCAACGCGCGCATCGACCGGGATCGGCTGAAAGTCGCTCGAGCCCCGAATACGCTCGACGATGAATTGCTCCGAGATCTGGGCAGCATGCGCCTGCCCGAGCCGCATGGCCACCAACGTCAGCATCAGATCCAACGGCGCCGTGCCGCCAGTGCAGGTCAGGCGGGTGCGATCGATCACGAACAACTCGTCGGCAAAATGCACGTCCGGATAGTCCGCATGCAACGGCGACATGTCTTCCCAGTGAATCGTGCACTGGAAGCCATCGAGCAGATTCGCGGCGAGCAAGGCATACGCACCGGTGCAGATACCGCCCAAGGGCACGTTCTGCGCATCGACCTTTCGCAGCAATGCAATAAGCTGCGCATCGACGTAGTCCCGCACCTGCCATCCGGCACAGGCGAGCAGCACATCCGGCATGCCGCTTTGCGCCAATGTCTGCGTCGGCTTGACCGTCAAGCCATTGCTCGCCTGGACGGGCCGGCCATCCGGCGTGATCACCGACCACCGATAGTGCTCGGTGCGTCCGACATAGTTCGCCATGCGCAGCACCTCGACGGCACTGGTGAAGGCGATCATCGAGTAATTCGGCAAGGTCAGAAAGCCGATGTGCGCGATCGACGACATCAGCGCGCTCTCACGCTTCATGCAGCCTCAGCTTTGTTGCGTGGTGGGCGCGCGACCCACCTTGAACAGCTGACGCAAGCCTGCGAACAACGGTGCGCGCACCGCGCCGGGACCGCGGCCGAAGCTTTCGGTGACGCGATCGAGGATGATCGCCAGCAGCACGACGGCCAGGCCGCTTTCGAAGCCCAGCCCCACATCGAGGCGCTGAATCCCCGCCAGCACATCGTTGCCGAGCCCGCCGGCGCCGACCATCGACGCGATGATCACCATCGATAAAGCCATCATGATGGTCTGATTGACGCCCGTCATGATCGACGGCAGCGCGTTGGGAAACTGAACCTTATATAGCAACTGCCACGGCGTGCAACCGAAGGCCTGCCCCGCCTCGACGATTTCGCGATTGACATGTCGGATCCCGAGCGCGGTCAGACGCACGGCGGGCGGCATCGCAAAAATCACCGTCGAAAAGATACCCGGCACCCGGCCCAGACCGAACAGCATGGCGGCCGGAATCAGATAGACGAATGCCGGCATCGTCTGCATCAGATCGAGCACCGGCCGCAACAGCGTTTCGACCAGGCGATTCTTCGCCATCCAGATGCCCAACGGGACGCCGATCAGCAAACTGAGCAAGGTCGACGTCAATGTCAGGCCAAGCGTGACGATCATCTGATCCCAAAATCCCGTGCCACCGATCAACAGCAAGGCCAGCAACGTAAACAAGGCGAAACGCCAGCCGACGCGCCACAGTCCGATCGAGACGAAGATCGCGATCATCAACCACATCGGCACCGCTTGCAGCCCGTGCTCGACGCCGGAGGCGAACGCCTCGATGACTTTACCGAAGGCATCGAAGGCAGCGGCATCGTGTGTCAGCAGGTATTGGACGCCGTCATTGACCCAAGCGCCTAGGGGGATGCGTTCAGCCATGGGTGCCTCGATGTCGCGTCAGTGCCTGGAGCACATTGGTTTTATTGACGGAACCGCAGTAGATGCCGTCATCGTCGACGACCGGCAGCGGCGAGCGGCTCGACACCACGGATGAAACCACATGCGCCAAGGAGGCGTGCGTGTCGAGACAGTCGGTATGCAGCAATTCGGCCGAGGCCTGCCCGCTGTCGTCGCGACAGACGAAACCGCGGATACGATGATGCTGATCGAGAACGAAGGCGTAATCGGCGCTGCCGTTCAAGGTGTCCGCCACCGTGCTCACGGCGATGGGCGCGCTGGACGCCCCATCGACCCGAATCACCGGTACCGCATCCTGCTGCATCAGGTCGCCGGCAGTCAGATAGCGGCTCGTATCGATACCGTCGAAGAAGGCGCGCACATAGTCGTCCGCCGGGTGCGCGATGATGTCCTGCGGCGTGCCGATCTGCACGACCCGCCCGCCCTCCATGATGGCGATACGGCTGCCGATCCGCAGCGCCTCCTCGAGATCGTGCGAAACGAAGAGGATCGTGCGACGCTGCTCGCGCTGCAGATCGAGCAAGACGTCCTGCATTTCCTTGCGCTTCAACGGATCGAGTGCCGAAAACGCCTCGTCCATGATCATCAACGAGGGATTGACGGTCAGCGCGCGCGCCAGGCCGACGCGCTGCTGCATTCCCCCCGACAGCTGCGCCGGCAGCTTGTGGGCGAAGGCGGCAAGCCCCACCTGCGCCAGCACCGTCATCGCCCGTTTCTCACGCTCCTTGCGGCTCACGCCCGCGACCTCCAGGCCGAAGGCCGCATTCGACAACACCGAGCGCTGCGGCATCAACGCAAAGGATTGAAACACCATGCTCATATCGGTACGGCGCAAGGCGGTCAACTCGGACGCATGCGCGCGCGCCACATCGCGACCGTCGATCAGCACCTTGCCCGCGGACGGTTCGATCAGGCGATTGATCAGCCGGATCAGCGTCGATTTACCGGAGCCGGAGAGGCCCATCAGCACGAAGATCTCGCCTTCCTGCACGTCGAAGGTCGCATTGTGGACGCCGACGATCTGCTCGGTGCGGCTGAATACCTCTTCCTTTGTCGCGCCGTTGGCCAGCATGTCGAGCGCAAGCTTCGGGTTATTCCCGAATACCTTGCACAGTCCCTCTACCACGACCTTCGGAGATGTCATCGCCTGTGCTCCTGACGTGCCGGACCGCGTCCGCGCTGTGCCTCCATAGTTCCCAGCCAAAAGTGCCGCGAACCGCCTAATTGCGACAAACTCATGTGGAAAAACGACACGCGGCGTCCTAAAAAGGCTTATCGGGCCCATTATCTATCTGATAAATAACACTTTTGAGATACCTAACGTGTCGATCCGGGCGCGCACCGCGCACCCTCCCCGTCAGGCTCGGCGCGCTCCCCGCGCGCACGCCGAGAGCGCCGGACGCGCATAACGATCGATGAAATGCTTCGTTATCGGCGCGGCAAGCGACAACTACACTCTGTCGATCATTGTTATCGGGAGCCCGTCATGCGCACCGCGCGCCAGCTGCACCTCAATACCAATATCACCGGCCTGGGACGCCATCCGGCAGGCTGGCGCACCTTGCATCGCCCGAATGCGATCGTCGACCTCGATTTTTTCGTCGAGATCGCCAAGACGGCGGAACGCGGCAAGCTGGACGCCGTGTTCCTCTCGGACGCGCTGGCGGTACAGGGCCATGCGAGCGGCCCCTCTCAATCGCTGGAACCCACGGTGCTGTTGACCGCCCTGGCCTGCCACACATCGACGATCGGGCTCGTCGGCACCGCCTCTACGACCTTCAACGATCCGTTCAATCTGGCGCGTCGTTTCGCTTCGGTGGACCATTTGAGCAAGGGCCGCGTGGCGTGGAACGTCGTGACGACCTACGATCCCGCTGCCGCCGCGAATTTCGGGGCGGCAGCGGCGCCTGATAAATCGGCGCGCTATGAACGGGCGGAATCGTTTGTCGAAGTCGTCAAGGCATTATGGGATAGCTGGGAAGACGGTGCGCTGCTCGGAGACGGCGCCACTGGACGATACGCGGACGTCGCCCGCGTCCACGCGATTGCGCATCACGACCGTTTCTTCGACGTCGAAGGCCCGTTGAACGTGCCGCGCAGCCCGCAAGGCCGCCCGGTTCTGATCCAGGCCGGCGGCTCCGATGCCGGCAAGACATTGGCCGCGCGCCATGTCGATGCGGTATTTACGGCGCAGACGACGCTATCCGGCGCGCAGCAGTACTACGCCGACCTCAAGTCGCGCGCACGCGCCTTCGGCCGTGACCCCGATCATCTGTTGATCTTGCCAGGACTCTATCCGGTCATCGGCGGCACGGTCGCCGAGGCCTTGTCGCGAAAAGCCGAAATGGATGCACTGCTCGATCGCAGCAACGAGCTGAACAAGTTCGCCCATGCCTTGGGTATCGATGCGGACGCTCTGAGCTTGGACGCCCCGCTGCCGTATGCGCTGATTGCGGCCAGTCATCGCACCCATCGTTCGACCGGGTTCGTCGACGCCACGCTGCAATTGGCAAAAGCGGAGAACTTGACGGTGCGGGACCTGCTCGATCGGAATCCCGGCGCGCATCGGATGATCGTCGGGACGCCCGAGCAGATCGCCGACAATATCGAGACATGGTTCCTGCAGCGCGGTGCCGATGGTTTTAATCTGAACGCCGATGTGTTTCCGTCCGGGCTCGCCGCGTTTGTCGATCATGTCGTACCGCTGCTGCAACGCAAGGGGATCTTCCGCACCGACTACGAAGGTAGGACGCTGCGGGAGCATTACGGTTTGCCGAGGCCGGAAAGCCGTTATGCCGCCGCATCGATGAATGTCGCCGACGCGGACGCCGCGTTGCGCGCCGGCGAGGCACGCGCCTCGGCCGAGTGATACGCATCGCGGCCTGACCGGTATTGCCCCGTGCGCAGGCGTAATCATGCCGAGCCTTCACATCCTTGCGATGCGAAGGCTTTTTTACGTCAAGGCTTGGGCACGATCTGCGCGTTGTAACGCGGATCGAATTCGATATCGACCTTGATGGATCGCTTGATGTCGCCCGATTTGGCCAGGGTATCGGCGATCTTCTGCTCGCTGACGAACAACGTTTGATCGAGCGGATAAAACACCGAGGCACCGCTGTCCGCGGCATATTTCGCACGCGCCGGGGTTTGCTTGATGCGTTCCTGGTAGATCTGCTGAACCGCATCCTTATGCGATGCCCACCATACCCACGACCGACTCACGCGTGTCAGAAAATCACCGAGCGCCTGCTGCTTTGCCGGATCGTTCAACACATCGCTTCGTGCCGCAAAGACCGACAAGGCGGGGATCTGCAAATCGTCGCTTTTATACAGGACTTTTGCCTCCCCGCGATCGAGCACTTCCTTTATCGGCCCGACACCGCCCGAATAGACATCCACCTGTCCCGACGCGAACGCCGAGGCGGAGACATTGCCATCGCCGAATCGGACCGCCTGGATATCCTTCGGTCGCAAGCCGGCATGGACATACGACAATACATATTGCAGATAATTGAAGCCACCGAAGTTATAGCCCCACGTATGCCCCTTCAATTGCGCCGGCGTCGTGATGCCGGACGTCGTTCGCACGGCGGTCACGATCGGCGGGAAACGGGCATCGGGATTGCGCCACGCCGCCACAATGCGCAGCGGCGCGTTTTGCGCCGTCCACGCTTCCCGCGCATTGCCCTGCTCGACAATCAGCGAGGTGTCGCCCATCAAACCGACATCGAGCACCTTCGAATACAGCGCGGAAAGCTGCGCGGCCGGTCCGGTCAACACGGCCCATTTGACCTTGTAGGGCGTTCCGTCCAGAACATGAGAGGCATCGATGATCAGCGGCCAGGCGGGATCTTGCGTTCCGATCTGCAACGTGATCGGCTCGGCGGCCAGCGCGCTTTGCGCCACGGCCGTTGTCAACGACAGGCCTACCGCCATCGACAACAGCGCCTTCGCGCCGCGCTTCATGGCGTCACCCCCAGCGCCGCCAACAGCGTGGTGCGCAGTGCCAGCCTCGCCCGGTCGGGCGCCAAGGCTTGGAAGGTGCCGAGCGCTTTCGCCACGTCGATATCGGTATCGATGGCGCCGTTTTTTAAGACGACGATCCGATCGGACAATTGCATCGCTTCGTCCAAGTCATGGGTGACGAGCACCACCGCCGGACGGTGCTTGCGCCAGAGATCCCCTACCAAATCGACCATCCGCATCCGCGTCAACGCGTCGAGCGCGGCGAAAGGCTCATCGAGCAGGAGCAAACCGGGCTCGGTCACCAAGGCACGGGCCAACGCTACCCGCTGCGCCTCGCCGCCGGACAGCGTGCGTGGCCAACCGTCGGCATGGCGATCGAGCCCGACCTCGCCGAGTGCCCGCACGGCATCGGGGCGCGCCGAGCGAATGCGCGGATGCCCGATCACGACATTGCGCCAGACACGGCGCGATGGCACGAGCCGCGGCTCCTGAAAGACGACGGAACGGACCTGCGGTACGCGGATGTGGCCCTGGTCCGCGCGCTCGAGCCCCGCCAGGATCCGTAGTAGCGTGGTCTTCCCGGCGCCGGACGCACCGATCAAGGAGACGAATTCGCCACTACGCACGGTCAGGTCGATGCCTTTCAACACGGTCCGTCCATCGAAGGCATGTTGCACATCGCGCATCGTGACGGCTTCTTCGGTCAGCTCGGCGCGTCCGAGGGAGGACCGCACCGTCGGGCCGGGCACCCTGTCGGACACACCGACATGCCAGTCGGCTGTCCCTTCCGGCGCCAGTAATCCTGCATCGAGCGACTCGCCGGCCCACGGCGACGGCGGAGAAAATGAGACGGAATCAAAGCGCAAGGCGAGCCCTCCAAGGTAGTGCCAACTGTTCGACGACACGCAGCATCAGATCGGTCAGGATGCCGAGCGCGGCATAGACGACGATGCCGGCGATGATGATGTCGGGACGCTGATTCTGGTTTGCATTGATCACGATGTAGCCGATGCCGTTCTGTGCATTGATCTGTTCGGCCACGACCAGCGCGAGCAAGGCGACACCCGACGCGTACCGCACGCCAACCAGAATGCCCGGCAAGGCGGTGGGCAACACGATCCGCCACGCCGTGCCTGCGCCGCCCAATCCGAACATCCGCGCCGCTTCGATTAATTTGGGATCGACGCCACGCACGCCGGCGAAGGTACTCAAATACATCGGCACGATACACGCGGCCACGATCACCGCGAGTTTTGCACCCTCGCCGATCCCGAACCACGTGATGAACAAGGGGATCAGTGCGATGAAGGGAATCGTTCTCAGCATCTGTAGCGGCGAATCGGCGATCTCTTCCCCGAGTTTCCAGAATCCGGCGACCAATCCCAATATCAGGCCGATACCGCCGCCGATGGCGAGTCCATCGGCGGCACGCCAGAGCGACACGACAATCGCAGCGGCCAGTTCGCCGTCCTGTGATATTTCGCGAAAAGCTGCGACGATATCGGCCGGCGACGGCAACGTCTGTGGCGCCACGCGACCGGTCGCGCACACCCATTGCCAGATCAGCACGATAAGCAGCGGCACCGCGAGACGCAAGGCACGCCCGCGCCATTGCACCGCATGCGTGCCAAACCGGGATATCGTATTGCCCGCAGGCAGATCGATACGACGCAATGGGCGTTTCTCCGACGAATCGGCAACGGAACGTGCTGCGGCATGCCGCGATGACACGGTGTGGCCATCCAGCGCGTCCAGCGACGCGGTGCTTAGCTTGTACTCGGGCATGCTCATATGCGCCGCCCTCCTCTCGCGGAAATGGAATGGATTCGGCAGCCGCGCCGCGGAGGATCGATCGTCACGATCGCATTTCCCGGGAACGGTGGAAAACGGCACGTCCAGCCGATGCATGCACAGCACGATGTCTCGAAACAGCGCATCATGCTTTAAGCGCATTCTCCAATCCGCAGCCGGCGACCCAAACCATGCATATCGCGAAAGCAAAGCAGGAATTTGCATTACCCGGATCTTTCGTC
Organism: Robbsia sp. KACC 23696; assembly: GCF_039852015.1. NCBI lineage: Bacteria > Pseudomonadati > Pseudomonadota > Betaproteobacteria > Burkholderiales > Burkholderiaceae > Robbsia > Robbsia sp. KACC 23696. The sequence continues at coordinate 75,609 of NZ_CP156627.1, forward strand.
GAATCCTATACTGCTTAGCAAAGGATCGCCCGCTGAAAAAGGCATCTCATATTCGAGGAGTGTTTCATGTCACAAACCCATCGCGGCAAGGTGTATTGGGTCACCGGCGCGTCCGGTGCGTTAGGCGGCGCAACGGCAAAGCGACTCGCGGACCAAGGCGCGCGCGTCATCGCCTCCGGGCGTACCGTATCGCGTGCGCACTTTCCTGAAACACCGGATATCGAGATCGTGCCGCTCGATATTACGGACAACGATGCAGTGGTCCGCGCGGCCGCCGATATCGTCGGTCGTCATGGTCGTATCGATGGCGTGGTCGTCAGCACCAATGTCGGCGCCTTCGGTGACTTTCTCGATTTGCAGGATGAGGATTGGCAGCGCGTGCTGGATGCCAAGCTGCTCGGCTCGGTTCGCGTGATTCGGGCGGCGTTACCGACCTTGATCGAACAGAAACAAGGCAGCATTGTCGCGATCAGTGGCCGCGGCGGCATCGATCCGCCACCCAATCATTTTCCGGGCGCGAGCGTCAATGCCGCACTCGATCTATTGATACAAGGTATTGGTCGTCGCTATGGCCGCTTCGGCATCAGGGCGAATACCGTCGCACCCGGTCCGATCCGGACGCCACGTTATGAGCAGATGGAAAAAACCGCGGGCAAAGGGAGCGAGGCCGACCCGTATAGCAAGATTGCCTTGGGCGGCCCGGGCGAGGCCGACGATGTCGCAGATGCGGTGAGCTATCTGCTGTCGGACGCGTCCCGTTTCGTCAATGCGTCCAAGCTTGCCGTCGACGGCGGCGGCCCGGGATATCCGAATTGAGGTGATACAAAAAGCCCGAAGGCCTTCGTCGATCGGGTCAGGCCGCGCCGCCCGCCGCTTCCGCCTTCGAAATCTGCTTATAGCTGGGCGTTCCGTCCGGGAGCGCCGGCCCTTGCTTCACGTGGTTGCGCGCGCCGCACATCGGGCAGCGGAACAACAGTCCTTGGCCCTCGTTGTGGATGTCGACATCCGACAGTCGCCATTCCGCGCCGCAGGGTTGATTGATGCAAGTGAACATGATGTATAGAAAAAGACGTCAGAATCCGCATCATATAGCAATCCAACCGTCGCCCGTCGTAAAAACGGGGCAGCGACGCGGGGTCATGCCGTGGCGGATCGCCGCCCTCCTTCAGGACACCCGCGCGCAAAATCAGTTGCGCCGACTTTCATCGCCCGACTCGAGACCGCTATCGGGGCAGGGACCGGTCGTGTCGCGGCAGACCAAATGCACCGGTAAAACGTCGCGTACCGCGGCAGCAATGCTCCCGGTCTTGATCCGATCGACCAAGCGCCGCGCCGCCGTTTGCGCCATCAACGCGACCGGCTGGCGAATCGAGGTCAGCCGCACCAGGGGCGACCCGGCAAGCGGCATGTCGTCAAAACCGACGACGGATAGACGGCCCGGCACCGGCACCCCGTAGCGCTTCGCCGCTTCCAGCACGCCCAGCGCTATCGTATCGTTTCCGGCGACGATCGCCGTGACCGGGCTGGCACCGCCCACCATCGAAACCGCGCTGGAATAACCCGCCTCCGACGTATAGTCGCCCCACACCAAAGCGAGATTATCCGGCGCGACACCGTTGTCGGCAAGCCAGCCGACCACCCCTTGCGCGCGATCGCGACTGGTCGATGTATTTCGCGGCCCCATGACCAGTCCGATTCGTCGATGCCCCAATTGATAAAGATGCTCGGCAGCCAAGGCGCCCGCATGCACGTTGTCGATTTCCACCGTATCCACCGGCACATTCTCGACGGCGCGCACGACCAAGGCCAGCGGCACGCCCCGACGCTGCATCTCGGCCACGATCGGCGAGTCGAGCGTGGCGGTCGCGAATATCAGTCCATCGAGATAGCCATCGATCAACGGTCGAAAAGTCATGATCCGGCCGGGCTCGGTCATCGGGTCGATCATCAAAGCAATTTGATACCCGTGCGCGTTCAGCGCTTCATACAAATGCGTCAAGAGCACCGTCATAAAGGGATTGTGCAACGCGCCCACGACGACGCCGACCAGCTTGGTCGCCGTCCGACGACTGCGCGGTCCCTGCGCGGGCACGCGATAGCCAAGGCGGGCGGCCGTCGCACGCACCGCCTCGCGCGTCGCTTCGCTGATCGCGGGATGCCCGGCAAGGGAACGTGACACGGTCGATATCGAGATGCGCAATTCATCCGCGACGTCCTTCAATCTCACGGCCGGTAGCGGCGCGGAATGCGAATCCGTTTCAGCCTGCGCGTCTGCCGATAACGCCTCACTTGCGCTCGTTTGCATGCAAGCCTCCTCCATCTCGATAAAATAATCTAACGTCTTTTCAGTAGCTTGCCTAGTAATCGAGGGTAATTTCCTAGCTTTTGCATTGCATTTGCATGGGCCGTTTGCGCTATATTTTGCTTCGACGAATCCGCCCGTGTCGCCCGGTTCATCGCGTCGACGGACCTTTCCGAGGCGGATGCCGGCTTCCTTTTTGAGATGCCGATCTCGCCCATAACGGAGCACGCATGCTGCCGCAAACCCCTCCTTTCTCCTTGAACGGCAAATCGGCGCTGGTCACCGGCGCAGGGCGTGGACTGGGCTTGGCGGCAGCGGCCGCGCTTGCCCAGGCGGGCGCCGACGTCACCCTGCTAGCGCGCTCTCGCGATGCCCTGGCGGCGGCCTGTGCGGAAATCGACGACGCCGGCGGCCGGAGCCGCTACCTCTGCGTCGATGTCACCGACGCCGCGGCACTGGACGCGGCACTGCGCGACGCACCGGATTTCGACATCGTCGTCAACAGCGCGGGCACGAATCGCCCCAAAGCGCTGGTCGATGTCGAAGATGCCGATATCGACGCCGTGTTCGATCTCAACGTCAAAGCGGCATTTCGGCTTTGTCGAACGGTCTCTAAAAAGATGATCGCCGCGGGAAAAGGCGGCTCGATCATCACCATTTCATCGCAAATGGGCCATGTCGGGAGCCCGAGGCGAACCGTCTATTGCGCATCGAAACACGCGATCGAAGGGATGAGCAAGTCGCTCGCGTGGGAGCTTGGTCCGCATGGCATTCGCGTCAATACCGTCTGCCCGACGTTTGTCGAGACCGCATTCACGGCCGACATGTTCCGTGAGCCGGGCTTCCGGGAATGGGTATGCAGCAAAATCGCACTCGGACGCGTCGGCCGCATCGAGGACATCATGGGCGCTATCGTGTTTCTCGCCAGCGACGCGTCGGCGTTGATGACTGGCAGTGCCTTGATGCTCGACGGCGGCTGGACGGCCGTCTGAGTGCCTCTTAGCAGTGGGGCCGCGTCAGCCGGCCCCTTGTCATTGGAGATATCACCGTGAATGCATCGACACTGACCGCGAACAAGCCGGTCGCCATCGTGGGCGCAGGACTGGTCGGCGCGGGGTGGGCCATCGCGTTCGCACGTGCCGGTCTGAGCGTCCGGATCTACGACGCCAACGCCGAGATCGCCGCGAAGGCGATTCCCTGGGCGGCGGACCAATTGGCCGCACTGCACCGGCACGGCCTCCTCGACGAGTCGCCGGACACCGTCATCCGCCGACTCTCGCTCGCACCCACGCTCGACGCCGCGCTGGACGGTGTCGCTTACGTTCAGGAGTCGGTGCTGGAGCGCGTCGACGTCAAGCGAACCCTGCTGGAATCGATCGATGCCTGCGCCGACGATACGGTGATCATCGGCAGTTCCAGCTCCGGCATTCAAGCCTCCCTCTTCGCGAATGATTTGCGCATTTCGCCGCGCGTGCTGATCGCGCATCCGGTGAACCCGCCCTACCTCGTACCGGTCGTGGAAATCGTGCCCTCGACACAGACTTCTTCCGAGACGATCGCTTTCACGGACCGTTTGATGCGCGGCATCGGTCAGAGTGTCGTGCACGTAAAAAAGGAAATCCAGGGTTTCGTATTGAATCGCCTGCAGGCTGCGTTGCTGCGCGAAGCCTGGGCCTTGCAGCGGGACGGCATTGCCAGTTGCGAGGATATCGACAAGACGGTGCGGGACGGCTTGGGATGGCGCTGGTCTTTCATGGGGCCTTTTGAGACGATTGATCTGAACGCGCCGGGCGGCGTGGCCGACTACGCCCGTCGCCTCGGTCCGCTTTACCATGAAATCATCGCGTCACGCGACGGTGACGGGCCTTGGGACGCCGACTGGATCGCCAGTGTCGAAGCGGACCGACGTCAACATCTGTCTGCGGACGACCTGGCCAGCCGACGCGATTGGCGCGACGAACAATTGATGGCATTCGCCGTGCAGCGTCGGCACGCGACGTCGAAGTAAAGTGAAAGGCGATGCGCAATTGGAGCTCAAACAACTCAAATATTTCGAGATAGTCGCGCGCGAAGGCAGCCTCTCGCGCGCGTCGGCGATCCTCGGCGTCAGCCAATCGATGCTGACGCGACACGTGCAGACGTTGGAGCAAACGCTCGGCGTCTCGCTGCTGTACCGCACCGGACACGGCATGCAATTGACCGATGTCGGCAAGAAGTTTTTGATCGGCGCCAGCGATATCGTCAATCGAAGCGATACGCTCGCCAATCAAATGCAAGCGCTACGCTCGATTCCGGGCGGCACGGTGACGATGGGTATGCCGCCGATGCTCGGTGAATTCCTGTCGGTGCCTCTGACGCAGCGCTTCCGCATCGCGTTTCCCGAAGTCCGGCTGACGCTGCGCGAAAGCTTCAGCGGCTATCTGCTGGAGTGGCTGATGACCGGCCAGTTGGACATCAGCGTCTTGTATAACGCGTCCACCGTGCATACCGTCAATATCGAGCCCTTGCTATCGGACCAGATGCTGCTGATCGGTGCCCCTGGCACGATGCCCGGGAGCGACCAAGACGAGAGCATCCCTTTCGCGCAAACGATCGACCTGCCCTGGATCCTGCCCGCGCGCCCCCATGGTCTGCGCACGCTCGCCGAGAATGCAGCCCTGCATCTTTCGTCGAAACTCAATATCGCCATCGAGATCGATGCGATGGTGGCAATACTGGATTTGGTGGAAGCCGGGGAAGGCTTCAGTATTGCCCCGTATGCGGCCGTCAGCCGACGCATTGAACGGGGCACGTTAGAGGGGCGGCCCATCGTCGACCCGACGCTATCGGGTGTCCTGTCGATCGCGTTCTCTCCCAGAAAAGAGGCCACGCTCGCCATGAAGGCGCTGTACCGGATCGTCCGAGAAGAAACGGATGCCTTGGTACGAAAAGGCATCTGGCGCACCGCAAGCTGACCCCTGCACGTCACAGCGCGGCCGTCTTCGACAGCACACGGTCTTCCTCTTCCTCCGGACCGGCACTCGCGCCGACCTCTCCCCGCGCGCGCGCCTCGGCGAATGTCGCGGCCGGCAAACACAGAATCAGAATCCCAGTGCATGCCAGCACGGCCCCCAAGGCATACGTGCCATTATTGAGATTGCCGGTCAACTGACGCATCACATTGGTGATCATCGACCCCGCGATGCCCGATAGGCTGCCGAAGGAATTGATCATTGCGATGCCGGCCGCAGCGGCCGTGCCGGTCAACAGGCTGCCGGGATAGGTCCACACGACCGGCGTCAAGCCGATGATGCCCGCCGCCGCAAGGCTAAGGAAGGCCATCGCCAGCGGCAGATTGTGTTGAAACGCCGCGCTGAGAATCAGGCCGAGCGAGCCGGCAAATGCCGGTACCGCGGCATGCCAACGCCGTTCGCCCGTCTTGCTCGAATGCCAGGTGTTGAAGACCATCGATACGGCAGCGGCGACGAAGGGAATCGCCGACAACAAGCCGATCGACAGCGTATCGCGCACACCCGATTCGCGAATGATCGACGGCAGCCAGAACGACAGGCCGTAGAAGCCGGTTGCATAACTGAAGATAATGCCGGCAACCACCCAGACACGATAGTCGCGTATCGCTGCACCGAAATGGAACGATTTGCCGCCCTGCTCCGCGCGCAGATTGCGCTCCAGCATGTGCTTCTCGTCGGCGGTGAGCCAGGGCGTTTTCGCGATATTGTCGGACAAACCGAAGTACACCCAGAACGCCAGGAGAATGGCCGGCGTGCCTTCGATCGCCAACATCCATTGCCAGCCATCGTACCCGAACCAGCCTTGCGACTGATGCATCAGCCATCCCGACAGCGGTCCCCCGAATACAAGACTCAGCGGCAAGGCCAGCAACAAGCCCGATGTCATCTTCGTCTGCCGATGCGACGGAAACCAATAGTTGATATACAGCAGCATCCCTGGATAGAAACCGGCTTCGCAGCAACCCAACAGCAAGCGCATGATGTAGAACATCGTCGCATTGCCGAAACCGAAGAAGTGCGCTAATTCGGCCGTGAACATCGTCCCAACTGAGACGATGCCCCAACTGAACATGATGCGCGCGATCCACAGCCGGGCACCCACGCGGTGCAGGACCAGGTTACTCGGAATCTCCAGCGCGATATAGCCGATGAAGAACATGCTCGCGCCCAATGCAAACGCCGAGTCACCGATACCGAGATCGCCCAGCATCTGCAACTTGGCGAAGCCGATATTGACGCGATCGAGAAAAGACACGGTATGACACAGGAACAGGATCGGCACGATGCGCCACAACACCTTCTTGTACAAGCGTTCTTCGGCATCCGCATCGTTACCACCGGGCACGACCGCACTTCGATTTATTGGCATTATTGTCTCCTCCCGCTCGCGCGAGGTGCTGGCTATCGGATCGTGTCAGGCGACTTTGAACTGCCGCTTTTGCGGAAACGCCTGCTCGCGCCAATCCCCTGATTTGGGGATAGGCAGACCGAGATTCTCCCGCAACGTCGCCCCTTGATATTCCTTGCGGAACAGGCCACGCCGTTGCAGCTCGGGCACGACCATGCGCACGAAGTCGTCATAGGTACCAGGCACGTGCGTCGGCGCGATGACGAAACCGTCGACAGCGCCTTCGGTGAACCACTGCTCCATCTGGTCCGCCACCGTCGTCGGGGTGCCGCAGAACACCGGAAACTCCTGTATCCGGGCCCGATTCGAGAAATCGACGAAGTCCCGCACCGACGGATTCTTCTTGCCGCTCAAGGTCACGACACGATCACGGAAACCGGTCCAGCCGGAGATCGCCGCCATCTCGGCATCGCTGAACGGCTCATCGTAGTCGCGCTTCGAGAAGTCCGTATTCAACACCTCGCATAACAAGGCCAGCGAATCGATCGGCTTGGCCAGGCTGTCGATGTAGGCGCGCTGTTTCTGCGCGATCTCGTCCGTCTCGGCGACGATCGTGTAACAGGCCGTCGAGATCTTGACGTCATCCGGATTGCGTCCGGCCTCCGCCAGCGCCTGCTTCATCTCGGCGTATTGCTTTTTCGCCACCGCCAGATTCGGATAGACGACAAAGATCAAGTCTGCCCAGCGCGAGGCGAAGTTCCGACCGCGCCCGCTCTGGCCGGCCTGAATCAGCACCGGATGACCTTGCTGCGAGCGCGGCACCGTGAAGGGTCCGCGCGATTTGAAGAACGGCCCGTTATGGTCGAGGCGATGCACTTTGGACGCGTCGGCAAAGCGGCCGCTTTCCTTGTCCATGATCAGCGCATCGTCTTCCCAGGTGTCCCAATGCCCCATCACCGTTTCCAGAAATTCATCGGCGCGGTCATAGCGCAGATCGTGTTCGAGATGCGCGACCTCGCCGAAATTCGCCGCCTCGGAATCGTTCAAGGAGGTCACCACATTCCATGCGGCGCGCCCTTTCGTCATCAAATCGAGCGTCGCGAAGCTGCGCGCGATATGAAACGGCTCGTAATAGGTGGTCGAATACGTGGCGCCCAGGCCGATCTTGGACGTGACCATGCCCATTGCCGTCAAGATCGACGTCAGATCCATCTTCACCGCCCGTACGCCGTTCTCGACCGTCTGTGCATGGTCGTTGCCGTAGATATCGGGCATGGCCAGCCGGTCGTCGAAAAAAGCGAGATGGAACTTTCCTTCTTCCAGCGTGCGCGCAATGCGTTGGTAGTACTCCGGCGTCGTGAAATCGAGCGCGGCGCCCGCATGACGCCAGGAACCGGGATAGGTCGAGCAGTTCTGCGCTTGCAGGAAGCCGATCAACGTCATCTGTTTTGCGGGTTTGTCTGCCATGATGTCTCTCCTGAGGTCGAGGGGTGTCGCACACGGACCGTTCGGTCAGCGTGTGGGCAACAAAAAAAGAGGGAAAGCGGCGCCGGTCGCTTACGCGCCGGCGGAAACCGGATGCCTCGGCGTGTCGTAACGCGGCCGCACCGGCGAACGCGTCATCGTGATGGCCACGACAGCGCCGACAAGGGCCAAGGCGCCGGCGATATAGAAAGCGTTGTTATAGCTCTGCGTCATCGCGACGACAAAGCCCGTCGCAATCGGTGCGATCATCGCGAACGACGCTCCGCCCGTGATCAACAGTCCCGTTGCGCGCCCGACTTCCTGCGAGGAAGGCAACAGGTCGCCAATCAATGCGATATTCATTGCGAGCGCGGCCTGCGCGCCGGTCAAGGACAGCGTGAAGATTCCGACCATCATCCACACGTTATCGACAAAGGGCGTCGCCAGCACGACAGACGTCAGCAACATCGACGCGGCTACCATATTCCGACGGCCGCCATTGGCGCATGATTCCGCGCTGAGCATGCGGTCGCTGATGCCGCCGATCAAGATGGCGAACACGACGGACAAGCCATAGGGGAGCGCCGTGAAATAGCCGCTATGGACGATATTGAGATGCCGTTCCGTTTGCAGATAACTGGGCAGCCAGGTCAAGAACAGGAATTGCGCATAGGATCCGAAGCCCTGCGTGATCAATAAGCCCCAGACACTGGGCGAGCGCAACAACTGCAGGATCGAGATAGGCGGACGCGTCATATCGTCCTCCAGGCCATTGTTCCGCTCACGCAGGATCATCTCGCGCTCGGCCTCTCCCAAAAAAGTCGCGTCTTCAGGCCGCCGAAACCATTTCAGCCAGCATGCGAACCAGAGGGCGCCCGCCGACCCGACGATGATGAAGCCGATGCGCCAGCCGAATTGCTGCACGGCGATCGCCACGACGATGGCGCCGATCGCAGGGCCGGCATAGGAGCCGCTATTCAACGCGGCCGCGGCCAGCCCGCGTTCGCTCGCAGGCATCCATTCGCGGATGACCTTGCCGCCGGACGGGAAGGACGACGCTTCGCCGACGCCCATGACCAATCGCGTGGCGAGGATCGAGCCATAGCTCCACGCAAATCCGGTGGCGATGGTCGCGAGGGAGAAAATGGCCATGCCGGCCGCGTTGACGTAGCGGGTGCCCCAACGATCCAGTGCAAGGCCCCATACCAGCAGACTTGCAAAATACGTCCAGATGAACGACGACAGCAAGAAGCCCATCTCTATCGGACCGATGCCGAATTCATGGGCGATCGGCTGGGCCGCCACCGATAAGGCGACGCGATCGATGTAGTTGATCGTCGTCAGCGAGAACAAAAAAATATAGATGAAAATCCGTCGGTTCTTCATTTGTCTCCTCCTGGGTCCGCGCGCCTTTGGCGGCGCTTAGCGGATAGATCCTGCCCCCTGCGGCGCGACCCCTTACGTCGATCGATCCGCCAGGCGGGGTATCGCCATCAGCACGTCGCTTTCTCTCCTGACGCGGAACGTTCGGATAGCGCCGCGGACGGCGACGCCCCGACGGGGATTGGAAGGCCCAGGCGATAGATCCGATCGGCGGTGCCGCAAAGCATCGCGTGGCGGTCTGCGGCCGGATGCGAGACACTCAGGATCTTGAATGCGTTCCACAAGGACCGGTAGCTGCAGCTGCCTTTGTCCACCGGGAAATTACTTTCGAACATCGCGCGCGCGGGACCGAACAGCGCGATACAGGTCTCCACATAGGGCGACCAGCGTGCAACGAGTTCGCGCGCGGTGGCAGGCAAGGCCCGGTTGGCGAAAGACATCCCCGTGCGCGGCATTGCCAGACCGCCGATCTTGATCACGACGTTGTCGTTCCGTGCAACCCGCGCCAGCGACGTGGCCCAGGCCGCGTGCACCGCCGCTTGCTGGTCGGCATACGGACCGATGCCGAGCGGACCGCCGCAATGATTGAGCACGATCGTCAAGCGAGGATGGCGCTTTGCCAGCGCAGCCGCTTCGTCCAACTGCGTGTGGTAGACCCACAGATCGAGCGTCAAACCCATCTCCACCAATACGGCGCAATAGCGATCCAGTAATGGCGACGACAGCGTCTCCGCGGTGGGGCCGTCCACTGGCGCGGCGAACGCCGGGTGCCCATGCCACGCCGCGCGTACGCGGACGCCGCGCAGGCGCCCTTCGCCGGCCGCTTGATGGGCCGTCAGCACGGCGACAGGATCAGCAACGGCGATGTCGCCGTAAGCGACGATGCCGCTGACCAGATTGGGTGCTTGCGCGGTGTCGGCGACAGGCTTCCCCGTCGCACCGCTCACCCCAACGCGCAACAGTGCCGCGGCATCCTGCGCCTGCCGCACCGCGAAGCGGGTTTCTCCGACACTGGCCAGATCGGGCTCGCCGTTTGTCTCAAAATGCGCCTTGCATTCGACAAAAACGGTGCCGATGACGCGATGTCCCGCCGTCGTATCGGCGATCAGCTCGGGTGCGTGATAGAAGGCGCTCGCAACGTCCCACAGATGATGATGCGGGTCGACGATCGGCAGCTCGGGTTCGATGACCGGCTCGGCAACGCGGCCGAGCCAGTCTTCCCGGATGCGAGGGAAATTTGCCTGCTCGTAGTGTGGATCGAACATGGGGCTCGCTCAGCAGATTCGTGGAAAGGTCCGACCAAGGCGTCCGATTATGGCTGCCCCAATTCGATCGGAATATCGATATCGAGCATCGGCGCATGTTGCTGAGCGCCGTAGACGTCGGTATCGCCGATATCGCCCGATGAGATGACACGGGGCAGCGTGGCCTTGAAAGCCTTGGCGGCACGATAAGGCGTGAATTGCACCTGGTCTTCGCGCACGTCATACAGCCGCGCGAACAAAGCGGCATTCAGTACCCCCGTCGCCGCGACCTGATCGAATATGCGCTCGGTGGCGAAGACGATATCGAGCGTGACCATGAACGGGCCGGCATTTTTACTCCGACAGACACTGGCGAAATCTTTAATGGCGGGCATGCTCGGCTCCGATATGTTCGTACTGGATCGGGAACAACGACAGGGCACTCTCCGGCTCGACCAAGTGACAGATGGAGAAGCGATACACTTGCCCCAGGTCGAGATCGGAGGGAGAAAACGGAATACCCATATTGCCCTCCTTGCACAAGCGCCCCGGGAACTCGGAATGCAGGATCGTCGTCCGCGCAATGGCCAGTACCGCCTTCGCCGTGTCGCGCTCGGCCGCGACGACTTCGGCCACGACGGCCGTTTCATGCGGATGTCTTTCTGCCGCTGCGAGCGGCTCGCGATCGCCCATCACCCCATTCTGGCCATAGACGCGAAAATTCAACGTATAGCTGTCCGGCGGCGCCCCGAACGCCTCGGCCTTCTCGGCGATGATCTCGCGCGAGCGCTTCAGGTAAGGGTCCATTTGCGCCTGGAGCACCGGATCGCGCGTGGCGCACAACGTGATCACGCGATGCCCGCGCGCCTCGACGCCCTCGAGCTTCACCGAATAGGGCATCGGCTTCCATTGCATGCCGCTGACACGGACAGCGCGGTCGCTCACCGCATCGAAGCTGCACTCGGACGTGTCGAGCATGCCGCCCGGCTCGTGGTGATGGATCGGACTGCTATTCTCATGAAGCGCGAAATACGCCACCGATGCCGGCGTACAGCGTTGGTCCGGATGCATCGGCTCCAGCTCGACGTGATCGTCCCGCACAGTGGCCAACAAACAGCCTTCGCGCTTCGGCAACGCGGGCTCCGCGCCGCATTCGAGCATCTTGCCCGCATACCATCCCAGCGCCGGGGAAAAGCCGGCGCGAACCGTCATGGCGGCCCACGGCGCCGGATCGGTGCTGCGCCCGGAGAGAATCACCTGGGCGCCCCCATCCAAGGCGGCGATGTAGGGCTCCGGCCCCATCGCCCCGACGATGCGCACGGCCTGCTCGACCATGTCCGATGTCATCGCCGGCAGATCGTAAAGCGCCCGCACCTTCTTCGCATTCACGTACTCGATCAGCGTTTCCTTGGACAGCTCGGCCGGGATGACCGCGAGCTTGAAAGAGAGGTCCGCTTCCTTGGCGATTTCGCGCGTCAAATCCACCATCATCTGGAGATGCGGCGCGCCGCCTGCCCCACCGCAGGTGCTGATGATCACTGGGATACCGCGCGGCACGGCGGCCGCCAGCATTATTTTGAGATCTCGCTTGGTCGACATCCGTGAACAGAACGATTCGCCGGTCGCCAGATAAAAGGGGCCGGGATCCGAGCTGCCGCCATCGGCACCGATCAAATGCGGATTGCGCGCCATTCCCGCATCGAATGCGCTTTGGGCAAAGCCATAGCCCAGGATGGCGGTTGTACTGAGCATTCTAAGTTCGTCCATCGTCTCCTCGTCTGCGTTCTTCTTGACGAGTTAGAGCGTATAGCAGCCCGCGCGGCATCGCCCGCATATCTGTTATGTATAAAAATGCGTCCGGGAATACCTTTATAAAAACCGCATTTTTGGGATCGACTGCTGGCGAATACCTAGGGTAATACCCAATATTATGAGACGCATCGTTCTCGTTTTCGCCGACTCCGTTCACATGTCTCGCCCTCCCGATTGCGTTGCCGACGATCACGCTGCACGTCGCGCGGCGACCTACCCCGGAATCGGCGCGAGGATCGCTTCTTGCTCACAGGAAGGGACGAGTCACGAACACATCAGGAGAATGACAATGAGCGATCGCCTAAAAGGAAAGAAGGTTTTATTGATCACGTCGAATACCGGCGTCGAGCGTGACGAGCTGCTGAAGCCGCTGAAGGCCCTTGCGGCCGATGGCGGGTCCATCACGCACGCGTCGATCGAAGGCGGGGACGTGCAGACCGTCCTGCATGACACCGAGAAAGATGCCGTCGTCAAATCCACCGCCAAGCTATCCGATGTGTCGGCCAGAGACTTCGATGTCCTGGTGGTCCCAGGCGGCACCGTCAATGCGGATAAGCTGAGGGTGGATAAGGATGCGCAGCATTTGGTACAGGACTTCGTCGGCGCGTCGAAGCCGATCGCTGCCATCTGTCACGGACCGTGGATATTGGTCGATGCGGGCGTCATCGAAGGAAAAACCTTGACTTCCTATCAAAGCGTCAAGACCGACTTGCTGAATGCCGGCGCTGAAGAATGGGTCGATCAGCAAGTCAAGCGCTGCGGCGCGAATGGCTGGACCTTGATCACGTCGCGCAACCCACGCGACCTCGACGCCTTCTCCAGTGCCATCGCGGAAGAGCTGGTCGCCGCGTAAATCAGCCATCGCGCCGCGCAAGCGTAGTGGTGCACTACGCTTGCGCGGCAAGCCCCCCCGCGAGAGAGGCGGCGTTTCTGCACCCGCATGTCTCTCGTGCGACCCAGCGTCGCAGCCCACCGCCCTTTGGCGGTTTTGGCAACGTATGCTCGTCATCCGGCGAACCGAGGGTTAACCCTCATACAGGGTTAACCCCTATAATTGGCTCTGACGCGTCACTGACGACTTCGAGAGCCGCCCACGCCGGCGCGCATTGGCATGCAAAATACTTCCGTTCCTCACGTTGTAGGCCTTGTCCAACAATGGGTCCGCCCGGTAATGGATCCGTATCAGCGCTATCGCCACGCGCGCCTGATTCACGCGGGCCGAATCGCCGTCGGCATCCTGTTGAACCTTTTGCTGGTCGCGATACTGGATCTGCCGCACGGCGAATGGTCGTCGGTCTCCTTCCTCATCGTCATCGCCGGCTTGCATCACCATGGCAATATTCGGCAAAAGGCGATGGAGCGCGCCTTCGGCACCGTCATCGGCGCCGTCTACGGCCTGTCCGTTATTTTTGTCCATCATTACGTTGGCGTGGCCTGGCTGACGTATCTGGCAATCGCACTGGCCTGCGGTGTTTGTGCCTATCACGCCATCGACAAAGGCGGCTATATCGCGTTGTTGTCGGCAATCACGCTGGTGATCGTGGTCGGCGGCGGCACCAACACCTGGGTCGACGGCCTGTGGCGCGCCGTCAACGTGCTGATCGGCATCGGTCTCGCCCTGCTGCTGTCCGCCGTTCTACCGCTGTATGCCACCTATTCCTGGCGCTACAAACTCGCCGATGCGCTGAACGGTTGCGCCACGCTCTATGAACGCATCACACGCAACGCGCATGAATCCGACGCGCAGCAGTTGAAGGAAATGGCCGCGCTCAGCAGCCTGCTGGTGCAGTTGCGCGGCATGCTTGCCTCGGTGTCGAAAGAGGTGCGCATTCCGAAGGCGCAGCTCGAAGGCATTCAGCGCAATCTGCGGATCTCGATCAGTTGTCTCGAAATGCTGGCGAGCGCCGCGAACACGACACCGCACTCGACGTCACCGACCGATACCGACGAAGCCTTGCAAATCGAGCATCGTCATATCGTCGACACCTTGCATGGCATTGCACGCGCCCTGACCTCGGGGACGTCCAGCAGGCTGGTCACATGTTCCCTGTCCCCGGCGAGTCCGCTCCCGGCTTGCGTGCCGCTGCCGATGGCCGGCTACGTGTCCGTGACGCGAACCTTGGCGCTCGAACTCGAAGGAATGCGCAAGGGCTTGGCCGACACGGCCGATCGCTGGAACGTCTGACCCAAGCAGGATCGTGCGACAGCCGATCCCCGCCGCGTCACGCGCGCGACTTCTCCCCCGCCATGCTGTTCCTGCTTGCGACGCTGGCTAATAACGTCACCGTCGCAAGCGCGGTCAGCGCAAGCCCGTACACGTCCGTCGTCATACGCAAGCCGATGATATGCGTCATCGTGCCCGCGACAATCGCCGGCACGCTAAAAGCCAGATAACTCAGTACGTAAAACGCCGCCATCAAGCCGGCCCGCTCATGCGCGGCGGCCAGCGGCAGGACCGATCGCAATCCGCCCTGGAATGCCGCGCCAAAGCCGACGCCGGCGACGCACGTTCCCAAGAAGAAGATCGGCGCGTTGAATGCATGCACGCCGGCCAAGGTGATCAGCAGACCGAGCGCCAACGCCGTCGCACCGGTCATCACGATGTGCAGCGTGCTCATCGCGCGGAGAACAACGATCGCAACGAGTCCGCTGGTCGTCAGTGCGAAGACCACCCAACCGCCCAACAACAGATTATCGGATCCGGTGACCGCACGGGCCAGGGTCGGGCCCAGCGACAGATAGAAACCGCCCAATGCCCACACCGCGATATTCACCGGGGCGATGCGCAGCATGGCCGCCCGCGCCGCTTGCGGCACGCGAACGCGCGGCATCAACGACGCCCACGCACCGGGGACCCGGCTTACCGTCTCCGGCATCGATCTCAGAAAGCTTGCCTGCAGCACGAACATCGCAATCAACACGAGATACACCACGCGCATGGGCGCCGGTGCATACCGTACCAGCACGGCACTCCCCAGTGCACCAACCGCCATGCCGATCAGTGGCGACAACGCGTTCACCAGCGATCCTTTCGTGCGACTCGTATCGAGTATCGCCGCGCCCAAGGCACTGGTCGCGGCGCCGGTCGCGAACCCCTGAAGGACGCGCGCGACAAGCAATGCGGCCACCGTATGCGCGTCGGCGAACAGCAACATGGCCAACACTTCCAGCGCGATACCGCCCAGGATCACGCGATGTCGACCCAGATGATCCGATAAAGAACCTACCGTCAGCAGCGCCGCCAGCAGACTAAAGGCGTAGGCGCCGAACACCAGGGTCAGCATGGCGGGCGAAAAGCCCCACGCCGCCTGATAGAGCCGGTAGAGCGGCGTGGGCGCACTCGATGCCGCAAAAAACGCCGCAACCGTGAAGGCGTAGAGCGCCAGCGCGCCGGCTGGACGCGGCGCCGCCGGGGAAGTCGAATCGATGTCCATTGGCATTTCCGAAAAATTAACGCAAAATAATTGCTTTAGCGGAGTATGCACCGATTCCTCTCGTTAACGCAAATATTTAGCTTTAACGGGCAATGGGGATCGCCGTGCAGGCGTAGACGAGGGTGTCATGGCAACACGAGAGGGCTTGCGACCGGGCGGTCGTAGTGCGCGGGTGCAGGAATCGGTACACGGCGCGGTCGCCGCGCTGTTGACGGAAATACCGCGGGACGCGATAACGGTTCCACAGATCGCGACGCGCGCGGGCGTCACGCCGTCGACCATCTACCGACGTTGGGGCGATTTGCAGACGCTGTTGGCCGACGTCGCCGTACAACGGTTTTATCCCGACGCCGAGCCGGCCGATCTGGGGTCCCTTAGCGCCGACCTGCTGTCGTGGGCCCAGGGCTATCAGGAAGAGATGTCGTCGGCGCCGGGACGTGCGATGACACGCGACGTGCTATCGGGCATGGATGCCGAAGGCGGCGGCCCGTCATGTCAGTGTTGCAGTATTACGCGCTCGCATGTTCAGGCGATTCTCGATCGTGCGATCGCGCGCGGCGAGTCTGCTCCCGACGCAGAAACGATCTTGAATCATATCGCCGCGCCGGTCATGTATCGGCTACTGTTCGATAACGTCCCGCTGGATCCGTCCTTCGCGCAGTCGCGTGTGACGTCGCTATTGCACGTTGCGAAGTAGATTTTGCGTAGACGACCGATGGCAAGCAAGCAAGGCACGCTGCGTCAGGCAGCATGGCGCTTTTGCAGAGCGGCGCGGCGTGCGTTCAGCCCCGCACCGGCAGCCACGCCAATTGCGCGTCCACGGTCTCGCCAGGTGCCAATACCGCACCGCCTACATCCGCTTCGGTGGCTTCACCCGCGTGTAAAAGATTTAGCCAGTCGGTCGCATTGCTGACGGGCTCGGCGCAAAAATAGCCCGTATCTGCAGGGCTGAATACCACGAAAAATCCAGTGGCGCGCCGGCACGCAGGATCAGGCCTTGCCGCCGATCCGGCCAATCGATCCGTGCTTCACGACGCCATCCGACAAAGTTATTATCGAGATCGAAGTCATCGAGAACGAGACCGTCGCCTAGCGCATCCACCGCAGCGTGGCTATTCAGCGCGACTGGCAAGACGCTGCTATCGGCTTCCCACATTGCACGCACCGACGCCGTCAGACGCGTGCCCGGCGTGTGGAAGGCCTGCGCCCGGCGCGGCGACGACGCCGGTGTGATGGGGAATGCGGCGTGCGATCTAAGGCACTTGACTGACTCTTCATCCTATTCGGCGGCTTCGCGCAATTCTTCATCACCAGTTATTGCTTACGACCGGGTCCTTGATGACCCCACAGTGCCGATCCGCAAATCAGTGCACGATGAATCCGTCGATCATCTTAATGGTTTGCGCTTCGAGAGCCTTCCAATGTGCAAAATCGGCTTTGTCCGTTTGCCCGACTGGCGTAATAAGCACATGTGCATCGACCTGGGGAAGATTGAACCACAGTACGCAACGCGAATAGACGTCATACGGTTCGGCAGCGCGCATGACGTTGTCACATTTGACCATCGTTCCTGATGGGTCATGCGGCGAGAAGAAATATTCAGCCTGCCCCAGGTAGTCACCGCGTTTGGGTGGATTGCGTGCAAGATGGCGCGGCGCAATCTCTTCAACCACTGCGGTATGCCCTTGGATCCCTGGGTCGCATCGTCGAAGTGCTGCGTTATACGAGATTGCACCCGCTTTCGCCTTGAGCACAGCCTGCTGCACCGCGATTGGGGACGCGCTATCCGGCATGATGATTTCGCCTGTGTCTTTGTCGAATGTCGGTAATTTCCTGGGCGAGAGCGTCGAAACCTGTTCGCGCTGCGTCGCCATCGACACTACCCAATGCGCCATTTGTTCGAAACCGACAAAATCCGAAATTTGCATTGTTGGACAAGCGACGAAAGGGAGTGGGCTATCCGATGTCGAGATCGTAATTTTTTCGCCCGGATAGCAACGTCCTGATTCGCAGCTTTGCTGCGGTGGCGCGTCGGCGACAGCAAGGCGCGGGGCGAACGCGAACGAGATCGAAAGAAGACTGATTAATATGAATCGCATCCCAAGGATCATTATTGGCATTTTCAAGATGGTCGAAGGCGTCGCCACAACGTTGTCTTACTGATCCCCAGCGCACGCGCGGTGCGGTCGCGATCGCCGTCGAACGATTGCAGTACCGCCCGCGCCGCATCCGCTTCGCTTTGCCTCCCGACCTGGCGTAGCGTCGCGATCTCTTGCTTTGCACCTTCCATCGCAGGCTGCCCCAGTTCCGGCGCCACATTACGCAGCCACGCCTCGCTAAGACGGTCGAGTCGGCCATCTGACTCGACCACGATGCGCGTCATCAGATTTTGCACCTCCCGCACATTGCCGGGCCAATGATAGCCGTCGAGCAGCGCTTGCACCGGCGCCAATGCGCTTGCCGCCTCCGCCACCGACGTCGTCGCTTTTGCCTGCACCAACAGATGCGCAGCAATGATTCCGATATCGGCGCCCCGTTCGCGTAGCGGAGGCAAGGCAATGCGAAGAATATTAAGACGGTAAAACAAATCGGCACGGAAGGATCGATCGGCCACCGCATCGGCAAGCGGACGGTGCGTCGCCGTGACGAAACGAACATCCACGGGGATCGGCGTCATGCCGCCAAGACGCACTACCTCTCGTTCCTGTATGACGCGCAGCAACCGGCTTTGCAGCGCTGCCGGCATCTCTGCAATCTCGTCGAGGAAGACTGTCCCTCGATCAGCCGACTCGATCAACCCCGGCTTTCCGCCGCGACGCGCACCGGTGAACGCGCCCTCCTCGTATCCGAACAACTCGCTTTCCAGTAATGTTTCCGGCAAGGCGCCGCAGTTGATCGCGACAAACGGAAAGGCCTTCCGTGCGCTTGCGCGGTGCAAGGCCTGCGCCGCCACCTCTTTGCCGGTGCCGGTTTCGCCGACGATCAAGACGGTGGCGTCCGCCTTCGCATATCGGCGCAGCGTTTCCTTGACCCACTCGATCGCATCGCACGCACCGAGCATATCCTCGATACGATAGAGCGCACCGGGATGCGCCCGTCCGGCGCGCGTCCGGGCGTATCGGCTCAGCGATCGCGGAAACTCGGACCGATTGGCCTGCACGACTTCCAAGGCACGATCCAGCGCCGATGACACGGACGTACGCGAATACAAAAAGACCGAATCCAGCCCAGCCTTCTCGGCCAGCTCCGTAACCAGTCCCGGTCCGACGATGACCTTGACGCCCCGATCCTTCAGCGCCATCACGCGTATCTCGGCGTCCTCCGCGGACAGGTACGACACACTGTCGACGTTCGCATCGAAAGCGGAAAGGAAGCGACGCATTTCGGCAGGCACTTGGCCATGCATGACCAAGCCGATCGACGTATCGATCCGACGCGCCCGCTCAAGCGCGTGCATCACGTCGAAGCCGGTGGGCGCGATCAGAATCACCGGCATCGCCAGCCGGGCCTTCAGATAGCTGCCATTCGATCCGGCAGAGATGACGATGTCGGGTGCCTCGGCCGGGCCGGCACTCTCGACCGCCTGCACAGCGTCCTCGAAACCCTTGGCAATGACGCGCAGATCGACGGATGCGATGTAATCGGCCGCGACGTCCTGGATGACGTCGCGGAGTTTGCTGATGCCAAATAGCCAGATACGGGGCCGCGTGTCCATTTCGCCTTGGTTCGAGTATCGCCTTTCCTATTATTTCACATTTGAAATCGTCCATTTCAAATATGTGCTTAGACGACAGCGCATCTCGAAAAAACCTCGCAAAATCAGTGACGTCAAAACTGGCAGGGAAATTGCGCTCTGGCCCTCAATTCAACAAGGAGACAGGCCATGCCCCATTCCCACAAGGCGTCTGCAGGCGCCCGCTTTCGTGCCGCCGTCACGACCGAAAAACCCCTCCAAGTGGTTGGCGCGATCAATGCCAACCACGCCTTGCTCGCGCAGCAAGCCGGCTTTCACGCGATCTATCTCTCTGGCGGCGGCGTTTCCGCGGGGTCCCTCGGACTCCCCGATCTCGGTATCTCGAATTTAGACGACGTCCTGATCGACACGCGACGAATCACGGACGTATGCGATCTGCCTCTGCTGGTCGATGTCGATACCGGCTTCGGTGCGAGTGCCTTCAATATCGCACGGACCGTCAAGTCGTTGATCAAGGCCGGCGCCGGCGCGATGCATATCGAAGATCAGGTAGGCGCCAAGCGGTGCGGCCATCGTCCAGGCAAGGCCATCGTGACACAGCAGGAGATGGTGGACCGCGTGAAAGCAGCGGTCGATGCACGCACCGACGACGACTTCGTAATCATGGCGCGGACCGATGCGTTGGCGGTAGACGGGTTGCAGGCAGCCATCGAACGCGCCCAGGCCTGCGTCGAAGCCGGCGCCGATATGATCTTCCCGGAAGCGATGACCGAATTGCACATGTATCGACAATTCGCCGACGCCGTGCGCGTGCCGATTCTGGCCAATATCACCGAGTTCGGCGCCACGCCGCTTTTCGGTGTCGATGAACTTCGCGATGCCGGCGTCTCGATCGTGCTCTATCCGCTCTCGGCCTTCCGCGCGATGAATAAGGCCGCGGAAAATGTGTACCGCACGATCCGACGGGATGGTTCACAGCGCGCCGTCGTCGATACGATGCAAACGCGCGAAGCCCTCTATCAAAGCATCGGCTATCACGCTTACGAGCAACGGCTCGACGCGCTTTTCGACAAGCGCACCCCCGATAGCCAATGAAGTCCCTGAATTGAGATAGGAAGCAGACTTATGAGAACAATACGTATCGAACAATACGGCGGCCCGGACGTCCTGCAGCGCGTCGACATCGACGTGCCGTCTCCCGATGCCGATGCAGTCCTCGTGCGCGTCCATTGCGCCGGAATCAACTTCATGGATATTCATACGCGGCAGGGCAAGTATCGCGCCTCGCGCACCTATCCCGTGAGGCTCCCCTGCACGCTGGGCATGGAGGGCGCCGGCGAAGTCGTGGAAGTAGGCGCCAACGTCACGACGCTCAAACGCGGGGACCGCGTTGCCTGGTGTATTTCATGGGGCGCCTATGCGCAATACGCTGTCGTGCCGGCAGCACGCGCCGCCAAGATACCCGACGACATTCCCTATGACCTTGCCGCGGCGGCCTTCTTCCAGGGTGCCACGGCGCACTACCTGATGGAAGACGTCGGTCAATTACGCGCCGGCGACAGTTGCTTGATTCATGCAGCCTCGGGCGGCATCGGTCAACTGTTGGTGCAATGGGCGAAACGCATTGGCGTAACGGTTTTTGCGACAACCAGCAGCGACGCGAAAGCCGATATCGCACGCCGACATGGCGCCGACCATGTCATGCATTACGACGGCGGTCGCTTCGCGGATGCGGTCCGCGCCCAGACGCAAGGGCGCGGCGTCGACGTCGTTTTTGATGCAGTAGGCCGTGACACCCTGCGCGACAGCTTTCGGGCGACGCGAACACGTGGCCTGGTCATCAATTACGGATCCGTATCCGGCAGCATCGACGACCTCGATCCGATCGAATTAGGGGAAGGCGGTTCGCTGTTCCTGACGCGCCCGCGGCTGGCCGACCATATGGCGGACGGTGTCACGGTGCAACGCCGGGCGGATGCCGTTTTCGCCGCATTGATCGACGGTTCGCTGCGCGTGGAAATCGCCGGACGCTATACCCTCGACGATGTCGAAGCAGCGCACGAGGCATTGGAGTCGCGGCGCCAGACCGGGAAGACGGTCATGGAAATCTCCGGCGCAGGCGCCTGACCGGCAACGCCCCCGCCCGTGCCGACGCGGGCGGTAAAGAGCAGAATCCGTTACGGTTTTCGGCGTCTCTTTTTGGGATGATCTCGCCCTGGTACGCGAGATGCTAGGTCGATGGATCGTATGATCCTGCCTCCTGCCGGATCCGAACCGGAAACCCCATGACTCTCGGGCGTGCCTTCCTCGCCTTGCTGCTGATCGGCTTGCTCGGCACCGTCTGGCTCGCCAGGCTGGTCGAGCAAGGCCGCGTGCCGGTCCCGGAGCGACTCAATCCCTTTACGCCGCTCGATGTCGCGGCCCCGCTTGGTCCGCTGACCGGCTGGAAGTTCTGGCGCGCTTCGGGCGATGCGCGCGCCTGTATGGCCGCGCTGGCTAGCGCCGGGATGCGCTTCACCCCGGTCGCCGATACGACGTCGTCCAATGGCTGCGATGTGCGCGACGCGGTACGCGTCTCTGCATTTGCCGATGCCGGCCTCAATCACCCATTCCTGGCGAGCTGCCCGTTGGCGCTCGGTCTGGCGATGGCCGAGCGCCATGGCTGGCAACCCGCGGCCGAATCGACGGAGCACGCCCATATCACGCGGATTGATCATGTCGGCAGCTATGCCTGCCGTAACATCAATCATGCGACGCAAGGCAATCTCAGCGAACACGCCCATGCAAACGCGATCGATATCGAGGATTTCGTTCTAAGCAACGGTCGCCGTATCACGATCGGCGGCGATTGGGGCAAACCGACGGCAGCCGGGACATTTTTGGCACAAGCGCATGCCGGTGCATGCCGTTTTTTTCATGTCGTGCTCGGGCCCGACTACAACGCCCTTCACCAATCCCATTTTCACCTGGACATGGGGCCGTATCGAACCTGTCGCTGAAAGACGGTATGTCGATCGGCGCCCTATATGCCTAATCGCACAGAAAAGGAGACCCTTATGCAAGCCCATATCGTTCTGCACATGATGACCACCTTGGACGGCCGCATCATCACCAGCCACTGGCCGAAGGATTTCGACTACAACAGCATCTACGAAGACATTCACAGCCGACTGGAGGGCGACGGTTGGATCGTCGGCCGCGTGACGATGGCGGAATTCGAGAAAGGGACCCCCAAGCCGGTCAGCCAAAGCGAACCGTTGCCACGCGAAACGTGGAAGGCTCCGCACGCGAGCAATGGGCCTTATGCCGTAGCGGTGGACCGTAGCGGAAAGTTGCATCTGAACGTGGACCGCGTCAATGGCGATGCCGTCGTCGTAGTGTTGACCGAGAGCGTGCCGGATGCGCATCTGGCGGAACTGCGCCGCGATGGCATCTCCTACCTGTTTGCGGGCAAGACGGACGTCGATCTGCCCGAGGCCGTCGCAAAATTACACAAGGAGTTCGGCATCAAGCGGCTACTCCTCGAAGGGGGCGGCGCGATTAACGGCGCGTTTCTCGATGCGGGTTTGATCGATGAAATCAGCCAGTTGATCGTGCCCTTTGCCGATGGTTCAGCCGATACACACACGCTGTTCGAGCGGAAAAAATCGACCGCAACGACGTTTGCGCTCCAAACGGTGGATCGGCTCGATCACGATATCGTGCACCTGCGCTATACGAAGAAATAATAGGCGCCGAGCGCCGCGATCGTATCGGGACCAATCATCCTAACGTGCGGAAGGATGCACGGACCCGTCCGGCGCTCGCAGTGCGTATCTCGCAAACAGAGCGCGATAGCCGCCAGCGATATGGAATCCCCCATTCTTCACGACATAGTCGTGCGATCTCAGTCGATACGTCGCGCCCAACAGATACCACGGCAGCCCCGGTAGATCATGATGCACCGAGTGGTAGTTATTATTGAGATATAGCAGACGCATCAGGCGCCCTGCTTCGTTGATCGCCGTTCGTTCGCTGACTTTTTCCGCCGCGCGATGTTCATAGAAAGACCGAATCATTGCCAATGACAGGGCAGGCCAGGAAATAAACAGTAAATAGTACCAGGCAGGCATGCCGGTCCAGTGTTGTATGCCCGCCATCAAGGCCAGCGATAAAACGGCGTGAGCACACCACATCGGCGCGTAATGCCACTGACCGCGCGCCAGCTCGGCCAATGCGCTCGTATAGGTGCGCCCTACCGCCAGTGGCGGCCCAATAACGAGACGCCCGAGAAACGTCCGTTGCGCGCGCCATAATTGGCGCATCACAGCGGGCATCGCCTCCCACCGAGGTGCATCCACATAGTTCGTTTCAGGATCGAGATTCGGCACGGTTAGATCCGCGTCACGATGGTGGCGCATATGCGAATCGCGATAGAGCGTGTACGGATACCAGACGGCGAGGGGCGCATACACCAAGGCCTTGTTAAATAGCGGCCAGCGCGTTGGGTGGCCATGCAGCAATTCATGCTGCAAGGACATATACCAGGTGCAGGCGACGATCAGCAGCGGCGTAGCAGCCGGAAGGCCAATCGTCCCTCGGTGCAATAAAAACAACGTGCCGATCCACAGCCCGTACACCGCGAAGAGCACTGCCCATGTCGGCCACTCGGTCCGTGCCATAAACCCTGACTGAAGGCGCGTCACCGCTTGCGCATGCGCGTCGTCGAAAAAGGCTGCGGTAGACGATGCCGTACGTGGATCGGGGTGCTCAACTTCATACGCCGTGCGCTTCATAGACTCAGACCGATAGGACATGCCAGGCCGCCGCGAAGCCGGCAGCCGATACACGCTTCATCGTAGAGCAGCCACGTGGGCTAACGAAGCAAGAAAAGCTTCGATCCTTATTCGTCGATCTGATTTACGCCCATGGCTTGCGATGAGAACCAGGGCTGTTCCGTTCGCGCGATTTGCTTAGACCAGCAAAGGGTAGCCGGCTGTCACGGCACGATTCTGGGCGGCCAGAATCGCTTGATACGCCTCTCGCGAAATTGGCGCAATGCGAAGAAGACCGAGGGCGCCCCCTGCTGCCACATCCTCCGAGATCACACGCGTCAAAGCGGATCGCAGCGCTCTCATCAACCCGGCATCGACATGCGCCGACGCGATAAACGGGAGACTCGGAGCCGATGCCGTCGTACCGATACGATGCCATTTCCCGACAAGCGATGGAAACGCATCCTCGACAAAGGCCAGCGTGACGCAGTCGATTGCCGCGATATCGGCGCGCTCGTTTGCCAGCGCTTGCAAGGAAGCGAAATGGGATCCCGTTTCGATGACCGATGCGAAATACCCATGCCCGTCCGCCAACGGCGCAATGGCATCGCGGAACGTGTTGTAGCCACTGTGGGAGTCGACGCTGTTATACGCGGCACGCAAGCCGCGGCAGGAAGACAGCGCTCGTGCACCGTCGCGATATGCGGCAGCAGAGACGACGATGACGCTTTGGTAGGACGCGCCATCGCAACCCGCGACATCGAATACAGGCGCACCCACAAGCTGCAGCGAAGGCGGCAGCGTCGTCATCAAGGGATAGCCACACGTCTGCGACAGCAGCAGCTCCGGGCGCTGCCATAAGTCCGTCAAACGTTCGCCCGGATCGTCGAGCACGGTGACGGAATCGGTGAAACCGTCCGCCTTCAGCAGTGCCACGGCACGATTTAGCAGCGCTTTCCAGCGTGCATCCAAGCCCTGCGTGACGTTGTACATCGGCAAGGAGACGACCCAATCCATCGGCACCTCCTTTTACATAAGCGCTGACAGTCGGCGTGTCACGTGGTCCTTCGTTCGCGTCGACCTATTTGCGCATCAGTGGTAGCAAGGTCTGACCTTGTCTTTCGATTTCGCGCAGATAGGGCGTATCCGACAAGATAAAGTGCGAAACCCCCAGCGCCTCGTACTTGCGCAACGACCGCGCGACTTCTTCCGCCGACCCCACCAGCCAGGTCGTGCCGGCGCCGCCGCCCCCGAACTTCCCGGGACGGGTATACAGATTATCGTCCAGTACGTCGCCCCGCGACTGCAAATCGAACAAACGCTGTTGTCCCACGGCGACGACGCGCCGATGATCGTGCCAGATCCCGCCCGCACCGCTCGCCATTGCCTCGAGTTTGGCCTCGGCATCGGCCCACGCCTGTTCGGACGTATCGCGGACCACGGTCGTGATACGCAGACCGAACTCCAACGGCGGCAATGCCCGCTCCGATGTAGCGCTCAGTTTTTTAAGACGGGAAATGCGTTCGGCGATATCGGCGAGCGGTTCGCCCCAGAACAATTGTACGTCGGCCTCGGTCGCCGCCACCTGCTCCGCGGCTGCGGATGCGCCGCCAAAATACAAGCGCGGATGACGCCGGTTACCCCGCGCCGGGAGGCGCGGCACGACGGTGGACTCGGTGACCTGAAAGTATTCGCCGCGGTACGTGACGGACTCCTCGGTCCACAAGCGCCGCAGTAATTGCATGAATTCCTTGGTACGCGCGTAGCGTTGCGCCTGATCGCCTTCCTTGTCGCCATAGGCCGCCAAATCATCCTTGCCCGAGACGATATTGAGACGTACTCGCCCCTCGGAGAGTTGATCCAACGTGGCGACAGCGGTGGCGAGCTGAGCAGGCTCCCAGTAACCGGGGCGGGCGGCGATCAGGGGCTCGAACGTGTCGGTGCGAGCGGCTAGCGCCGCGCCGACCGTAAAGGTGTCCGGGCGCCCCCAACCGGTACCGATCAAGGCACCCTTCCAGCCGTTCGCCTCGATGGCTTTCGCCTGCGCGCTTAGCGTTGCCAAGCTGTTGTGATCCGCAACCACTTCGTCACCGCGATGACCGGCGACGACCTGGTTCGGGATGTACCACAAAAATTCAGAATCTTGGCTCATACGCCATACAACCTGGAAAAGGGATCCACACTAGCTTATCGAGACAAGCCCGCCGCGCAAACCAAGCTTTTACGATGGCGTTATGACGAAATCGAATATACGCATCGCAAAACGTGGTCTACGCGACCATCGCGTGGCCGTATCAGAACCGGTGCCGCAGGCCGGCGCTGACGATCGCCTGCGAACTGGCACCCGAATTGACGCCGTACGAACCGACCGACGCTTCGGCGCCGATCACCGCACCGCCGGCACTCAAAGTCTGGCCACTGGCTTTTTGGTATCCGCCCACCAGATAGAGGTCGGTGCGCTTGGACAACAGGTAGTCGCCGCCCAGGCTGATCTGATGATAATGCGCCGATGTCGGCCCGGTCAGCGACGTATAGCTATAGCCGATGCCGGTCTGCAACGCCGTCGAGAAACGATAGTTCACGAAGCCTGCACCGGAATTGAATTTCGCGTCACTGCCGAATGACGAAAATCCGTCGCGCTTGTACTGCGTATTGCTATACGACGCGCCGAACGACAAAGCACCCAATGCGTAGAGGCCGCCAGCCCGCACGATCTGCACGGACTTCGCGCTTGCAAAGCCTGCATTGATGACCGTATTGAACAAAGAGTCGGTCGAGCTGGTCCACGTGCGCACGTTGTTCGCCGTCGTCCGGCCCCCATCGGCGTGGAAATAACTGGCTGCGAGTGCCAACGGACCCTGGTTGTAGGCCAAGCCGCCGCTGAAGGTCTGACCGGCGCCGACCGTACCGGCCGTATTGCCAAACGCATACAGTGCCTCGAACTGCAAGCCGGACAGTACCGGGCTCACGTACTTGATCGAGTTGCTGATACGCGCGCTGTTGTCGTAGTTATCGAGGTCGCCGGGCGTCGCAAAAATGCCGCCGAAATAGCCGTCTTCGGTCAGGGGTTGGACAAGGTCGACGTTCGGGTCGTATTGACGACCCAGAGTGACGGTACCCCATTGCGTGCTCGTCAAACCCACCACTGCCTTACGTCCGAATTCTCGCGAACCCTGGCCCAATGCACCGGTGCCGATATTGAATCCGTTCTCCAACTGAAAGATCGCGGCCAAGCCGCTGCCGAGATCCTCGCGGCCACGCAGCCCCCATCTGTCCCCCGACAGACCGCCGCTGTTGAACTTCACCAGCGTGGACTGATTCGCACCGCTCGCATCCTGTGCGTTATGCGCGTAGACCAGACCTGCATCGACGATCCCGTACAACGTGACGCTCGATTGCGCATGCGCGCCCACGGACCACACCATCGCGGCCGGCACCGCTACCGCCAAGAGTTTCTTTTTCATTACGCACCCAATGTGTTTTTGTAGGCAGAACGATAGTCGTGACAGGAAAAGCGCGATACGAATGTTTTCTGCTTTACAAATTCAACTGCCGTGGACTTTTGGGAAGCCATGACGCTCCGCCAACAATGCAAGGATCCGAGCAGGGTCATCGACATAACGTCGTCCATGCAGTGTTTTCACATCGTCGGGCGCATCATGCTCATCTCCGAGGATAAACACCGGTACGCCCTGATGGTCGGCATCCAGCGCGGACACCACCGCCTCACGCGGCTTGGGGAAAGGAACGCGAATGATATCGAATCGTGCGGCGCGCGAATGATCGGACGCTAACAGTCCCTCGATCGCAGCGCCGTCCGGACATAAAAAGCGTTCGCCCGGATAGCGCGGATCACTGAATCCGGCCTCCAACAAATACAGTGTGTCGCGTTTGAACATGTCGTCCTCCAATAGCAAGCGTGCCGAGCTGGCACATCATAAGCCTAGCGAGGCAATCAGCGCTCGCACAACGAAGCAATTTGACTATCGATATGGCGTCGCTTTCATACATCGAAACACATCGACACGCATCGAACCGTTTGCATCGCGATGGCTTGCGCAGAACCGCATCCGTCCTTTACCGATGACCTTATCGAAAATCAATGGTTAGCCGGACGGCACCTCGCTGCTACGCTTTTTCGTGTTCAGTGCTCCGCTTCCCGCGCATCGGAAGCGGCCTTTCATTTGATGTCTCGATAAGGCAGAACCATGCAGTCCAGAAAGACAACCGCATCGCCGTATTCCGATCTTCAAAAGGACGCCGATGGCACTGTCGCGCAAGCTGACGGCACACGCAATCCTGCACGGCGCGCAACGCTGCGCGGCCTCGTCGCATCGGGTCTTGGCGCCGTACTCGGGAATGTCGCGTTGCCAGTCATTGCAGCGGAGTCGAATGCCGCGCGCGGAGCAACGGCCGCGCCTTCTACGCCGACCGGCGCAACAGCAGGCGCGACGATCGCCCCGGTACGCGGTGGCCGCCTCACCCTCCTCGTGAATCCGGAACCGAATGTCCTTGTCAGCTTCGCCACCTCTGCCGGCGCCGAAGAGAAGGCCGCACCGAAGATCACCGAAGGCTTGCTCAGCTATGATTTCGATGTCAAGCCACAGCCGCAGTTGGCGCGTGCCTGGTCCATCAGTGAAGATGGCTTGACGTACACCTTCCATCTGCGTCAGGGCGTCACCTGGCATGACGGCAAGCCCTTTATCGCAGACGACGTCAAGCGGTCCGTGCAACTGCTGAAGCAATATCATCCGCGAGGCAGTACTACGTTTGCCAATGTCACCGCGGTCGATACGCCGGATAGGCATACCGCCATCATTCGTCTGTCCAAGCCGGCGCCCTATTTGATCTATGCGCTCGCCGCACAGGAATCGCCGATTCTCCCTTCCCACCTTTATGGGACCGGCGATCCGTTATCGAATCCGAACAACGCCAAGCCGATCGGTACGGGTCCCTATATTTTTGCGGAATGGGTAAGAGGCAGCCACGTCCGCCTGGTGCGCAATCCGCATTATTGGGATTCGCCAAAGCCCTATCTCGATGAACTGATCCTCAGTTTCATCGGCGATCCGTCCTCGCGTGAGGCTGCCTTGGAGACAGGTGAACTGCTGCTGGCAGGCGAGAATCCGGTGCCCTTACCGGACGTTGCGCGACTGAAGAGCCAGCCGACTCTGGCTGTCGAGACGCGAGGCTATAGTTATGACGCCGCACAGACGCAATTGCAATTCAATCTGGATAATCGGTATTTGAAAGATGTGCGCGTACGCCGTGCCATTGCGCATGCGATCGACCGGGAAGCGATCTTGCGAACGGTATTTTTCGGATTCGGGATACCGTCGCCTTCTCCGATCAGCCCGCTGCTGACCCAATATTACGACCCGACGGTGCCCACCTACCCCTTGGATCGTGCAAAGGCGGCGCAGTTGCTCGACGAAAGCGGCTACCCGATCAAAAACGGCGCACGCTTCTCGCTGACGATCGACTACAACCCCTACGATCCAAGCTTCCAACGCTTGGCCGAGTATTTGCGTCAGGCGTTACGTGCCATCGGAATCAATGCAAGTGTGCGATCGCAGGACTTTGCCACTTACGTCAAGCGCATCTACACGGACCGTGAATTCGATCTGGATGCAAACTTCCTCGGCAATACGTTCGATCCCAGCGTTGGCGTACAGCGGCTTTATTGGTCGAAAAACTTCCGCAAAGGCGTACCGTTCTCGAATGCCACGCATTACAACGATCCCGAGGTCGACCATCTGCTCGAATCCGCAGCGGTAGAGCCGGACCCGGCGAAGCGCATCGCGTTGTTCAAGGCATTCCAACAGAAAGTGGGCGCGGACCTGCCGATCTATAATTTGATCACGCTAAAACAGGTCACGATCTACAACAAGCGGGTTCACCAGCACACCGTTACCGCGGATGGGCTTGACGGCAATCTTGCCGATGTCTTCCTCACACCCGCCTAAGAAAAGCGCATCAGGGACGCGTCAAAATACGCGTCCTTCGCTCAAATGCGTTGTCGTGCCATTCAGCGCGTAATCGCCGAGCACCCGTGCTTTTTGAGACAGCGGGTTATGGCTGAACAGCGTGCGAAGGTTGCGCCAGTGCCGATCGAAATTGTGGGCGCGCGAGGTGGCCGATGCACCGCCTGCTTCGAACAGACGCTCGCCGGCGTGCAACGCCAGCTTGCTGACGATCAATTGCGTGCGCGCCGTGGCCAGTGCACTTTCAAGCACCCGCGCTTCGGCATCCGGCGCTTGTGCTCGTACGGCCAGAGCCGATGCATCGAGCGCTCGCGCATTCTGCTGGACCAATACGTCGATCGCGTGACTGTGCGCGCCCAACTCACCCACCACCTGCTGGATAAACGGATCTTCCCGAGGTACCGACGCGGCGCTGTGCAACGCCGTTCGTCCGTGTCGCAGGACATAGTGCTCGGCATCGGCCACGATACGCCGCACGATACCGGCAGCGGTCGCCACCAAATGCAATTGCCGGAGCGCCCCGCCATGACGACCGGCGAGCGTCGTACTGCCCCGCGTCGAGATTTCCTCGGGGAAGACCACCACGTTATTCAGAATCGTCGTGCCACTTGCCGTCATTCGCTGCCCCATGCCGTCCCAGTCATCGACGACATCGATGCCTTCGCGGTCCAACGGGAGGATGATCGTTGCCGCCTTCCCCTCTGTATCGAGGACATTGAAACGCCCGAAATCGGCAAAAGCGGTGCCGGTGGTGTAGTACTTCTTCCCGCTGATGCGGAAGGCATCGCCATCGCGCACCAACTGCGTGGTCAGCTCGCCCGGACGCGCGGTGCCACGTTCGGTCGATCCGCCGCCGTACAGTGCGCCACCGACGATGCGGTCGATCTGGCGCTCCAGAAACGGACTCGACTCCGCCACGTACAACCATTCGGTCGCATCGAAATGGATCCGCAACGCATGCGCGACATTCGGCTCCTCCGCCGCGATCGTCGCGATCACGCCGAAGACGTCCTCGAGATTGCCGCCCAGCCCGCCTTGTTCGACAGGGATACGCAAACGTCCCAGCCCCGACTCGCGAAACAGTGCAAATCCATCGTACGGAAGGATGCGCAATAGCTCGCGTTGCGCGGCGTCCTGGCCGATCTCCTTCGCCAATGCCGGCACGGCACTCAATACGGCCGCGCGTTGCGCGTCGGCGTTCAGCCTGGTATTCATGTCTTCTCCCCTCTGAAGTGAGTCGTCCGTGCGTCGGTCGTTGCCATTGTCGACACCCGTCACAGACTGTTTTCGATATACGTTGCACCCATCGCCGTAAGCCGATCCCGCTCGTCGGCACCGTCCGCCCCGGCGAATACGACGCGTACCTTCGTCAAGGCACCAAAGCGCACCAACGGCCGTACCACGCCATCTCGTAAAGCCGAATGCGCATGTGCAATCACGAAGTCCGGCATGGCCGTCGAGTCGAGCGTCAACACTTTGCCCGCGTCCTCGAGATAGGCCGCGACCTTGAAGCCGTATGAACGATAGCTGCGTAGCAGATAGCCAAGAAACGTCTTGTGTGCCGCCGATGCCGGCGGAATCTCGATCACGATGCGCGCAGGGCTCAGTCCAAGCGAGATCAACAGCTGCGCGAAGTGCTTGCCATGATCGTAACGAATGCTTTTGAGCAGCCGGTCGTGCACGGGCAGAAACAACAAGGGGCTGCGGCCCGCGAGAAAGAAATTGACGGCGTGCACCGCACGCAGCACCCGATCGGCATCGATCAACACCGCGTCGTCCAGATGGTCGAGTACGTCGGGCAATAGCGAAAGGCGCGCATCGGCACCTTCGCGCGTGTGGCCATGCCATTGCGCATTTGTCGCTGCATTCGCCGGCTGCATTGCTTCCACCGCCAGCGCTTCCACGGGCGGCAGCGCGATGGCGCCATGGTAGGCACGCTCCGCGACCGTCGACATATCATCCGATCGACCGCCACCGCCACCGCCGCCGCTACCGACGCCATGCGTATGCCCACTGCCCGAGGCACCGCGCTCGTGCGGCACCCCGTGGACTTCTAAGATATCGACGGTCACACTGCCTATTCGCCTGCCGTCGACTTCGGCATACGCCCGCCCCGCTTGATCGAAGCGGCATTTGCTTCCGAGCGTCGGATGTGTCGACACGCGCTCATGCAATGAAGGTGCCGCGATGCTCACGCGGCACTCCGTGCGCCGGTCGCCGCTGCATTGCGTGCCAGACGATCGCCCGATCGATCGTCGGGGCGAGACAATCCGAGATGCCCGCGCAAGGTGCGGCCCTCGTATTCGGTGCGGAACAATCCGCGCCGCTGGAGAATCGGCACCACCTGCTCGACGAAAATTTCCAATCCGTCCGGCAAGGCATCCGGCATCAGATTGAATCCATCGGCTGCCTCCGCGCGGAACCACGTCTCGATATCATCGGCGACCTGTTCCGGCGTCCCGACCACCACGCGATGCCCGCCGCCCCCCGCCAATGCGTAGATCAGCTCTCGTACCGTCAGGTCGTGTTTGTGCGCATGGGCAATCGTTGCATGGAAAAACGTATGGTTGCCTTTGCCGCCCCCCGGCACCGTCAATGCCGCAGGCAAACGTTCATCCAGTTTGAGTCGCGCGACATCGACGCCCAACGTTCCCGCCAGACGTTTCAAACTGTATTGCCAGGGGATCAGGTCGACCAGTTGATTGCGCCGTTGAATCGCTTCCGCCTCGGTCGCGCCGATCACGGTGGTAAGGCCGGCCAGCACTTTGACAGCATTCGGCCCGCGTCCATAGGCCTGCGCACGATCGTTCAAGCCGCGGCGGTACGCCTGCGATTCTTCCAACGATTGCGAGGCGGAAAATACCGCTTCCGCATGGCGCGCAGCCAGATCCTGGCCGTCGGCCGAGCCGCCCGCCTGCACCAGTACCGGATGTCCTTGGGGCGGACGCGGCAGATTCAGGGGGCCGGCCACGTCGAAGAAGGTCCCTTGATGCCCGATCGCATTGACCTTATCCACGTCGATAAAGTGCCCGGCGCCCTTGTCGCCGACGAGCGCGCCGTCGTCCCATGAATCCCATAATCCCTTGACGATATCGGCAAACTCACTGGCACGCGCATAGCGATTCGCATGTTCGGCCACTTCGGATTTACCAAAATTGCGGGCCGATGCGAGATCCGCCGTGGTCACGATATTCCATCCAGCGCGTCCACCGCTGATGTGGTCCAGTGTGGCGAATCGACGGGCGACGTTATAGGGTTCGTTATAACTGGTGGAAACCGTGGCGATCAGCCCGATATGCGTCGTCGCCGCCGCGATCGCGGTCAGCACCATCGTCGGCTCCAGCGCCAGCAAGGGCCGGAAGTCAATCTGCTCGACTACCGCCGCATTATCGGCAAGAAAGATGCCGTCGAACTTTGCCGATTCCGCGAGCTGGGCAATGCGCACGAAATGGCCGATATCGAAAAACGCCGCGGGATCG
Source organism: Robbsia sp. KACC 23696 (assembly GCF_039852015.1). NCBI lineage: Bacteria > Pseudomonadati > Pseudomonadota > Betaproteobacteria > Burkholderiales > Burkholderiaceae > Robbsia > Robbsia sp. KACC 23696. The sequence continues at coordinate 109,518 of NZ_CP156627.1, forward strand.
GCATGCGGCAGACGCCAGGCCGACGGGACAAATCCCGAATGCAATGCATTGATATTGAGATGTAGTTGCCGGCCTGGCAGGTTGTCGCAGCGCATGTGCACTCCCGATGTGTATCGTCCGTCGTGTTGGAACACGCATCCAACTATTCTGGACAGTAAGGGGGCCCATCGTCAAAGAACCATTTCAGCTTTGTTCAGCAGCGCGCGATGCATAAGGGATGACCCGATGCCACCGCGCGAACCTCGCGAAGCACGCGAGCGATTCAATGCTGCTGCATGCCCCACCGTCGGACGGTAAGCCGTTCCAACGTATCGAACACGACATGCTCGATAATCAATCCTATGACCACTACGGCAATCAATCCGGCAAAGACCTTATCGGTATAGAGCTCGTTGCGGTTCTCGAAAATATACCAACCCAGCCCACCGCTTCCGGAGCTTGTCCCGAATACCAGTTCGGCCGCAATCGCGGTTCGCCAGGCAAAGGCCCAACCCACGCGCAAGCCGGAAAGAATGGCCGGCATCGCCGCGGGAATCAATACGAAAATGACCAGCCGAATGCCACCTAGCCCGTAATTGCGTCCCGTCATGCGCAGTGTCGGCGACACCGATTGAAAGCCGGAAAAGGTGCTCAGGGCGAGCGGCCACAACACCGAATGCACGAGCACGAAGAGGATGCTGTTTTCGCCCAGCCCGAACCATAGCAATGCGATCGGCAACAAGGCGATCGACGGCAAGGGATTGAACATCGTCGTCAGTAGGCTGAGGAAATCCCTACCCAGACGCGTCGACACGGCCAGCGATGTCAGGATCAACGCACACAAGACGCCCAAGGCATAGCCTTTCATCAGCATCGACAAGGAGTTTGCCGTCTTGACCAGCAACTCGCCGGACAGGATGCCTTGGACAAAGGCTTTCAAGGTATCGCTCGCGGTCGGCAGCAGCAAGGCGTTGTCCATCGATACGGCAAGTCCCTGCCAGGCCGCCAGCAAGACGACGGCAATCAGAAACTTGCGAACCCAGCTGACGTTGAGGAAGCGGAAAAACCGGGCAAACGCTTGCCCGGAATTGCGCGCTACGCCGCCGTGAAGATCAGCGGCGCCCGCCGTGTCTCGTTCCAATGGTGCGAGTTCGATTTCGTATTCGGCGCGATGCGGCGGCAGTCGAACGCCCTGCCGCGGCGCGCCAAGCTTAGATGCCGGCATGGTGCGCTCCGGACGACGGGGTATTTTCGGGAAACAGCAGGCGATGAATGCGCGCGTTGGCATCCTGAAACGACGGCTCCGAGACATCGGCGTGCTTGAAGTGGTCGCTGTTCAATTCCGCCCGCACGCGGCCCGGATGGGGACTCAGCAACAAGATGCGATTGCCGACGATCAACGCTTCGTCGATTCCGTGCGTGACGAATAGCAGCGTGAAAGGGGCATCCTCCCAGAGACGCAACAGTTCTTCCTGCATCTTGCGGCGCGTCAACGCATCGAGTGCCGCGAAAGGCTCGTCCATCAACAGGATACGCGGCTGCATGGCGAGGGCACGGGCGATGGCAACGCGCTGTTTCATCCCGCCCGAAAGCGTATGCGGATAGGCCTGGGCAAACGCGCTCAAACCCACTTTATCGAGAAAATGCGCGGCCCGTTCGCGCGCTTCTTTTCGTCCCAGCCCTTTTGCGTGGCGCAAGGGAAAGGCGATATTCTCGAGCACCGTTTTCCACGGCGGCAATTGATCGAATTCCTGGAAAACGACGATCCGATCCGGCCCCGGACCGGCGATAGTCTGGTTCGCCAGCGAAATGCTTCCCTCTGACGGCGAAAGAAATCCAGCTACTGCCTTGAGCAAGGTCGATTTTCCGCATCCGGACGGCCCCAACAGCACGAAGCGATCCGCCTCGTACACATCGAAAGACACCTGATGCGTTGCGCGCACGGTGCGTCCCTGCGCCTGATAGTCGAGGCTGACATTCTTGACCTGCAGCAAGACATTGCTGTCTACGTTCGCGGTGCTCAGGGCTGACGACTCCGAAGACACTGCCGCCTCCGTCCGCTGCACTGGCACGTTGTCACGCCGCGGCGCCTTCAGCCAGGCACGGTTTGCAATCGGAGCCGCCATATCAGCTCCCACCGGTGATCAACGGATCCGCGAAGAAATAGTCCTGCCAGGTTTGCGGCGCATTCCGGATGGCGCCGACGCGGTGCATGAATTGACCCAGCGGCAACGTGTTTTCCGGGGAAAGCTTGAACGTCACTTCGGGATTCTTGATGATCTTCAACAGCAAGGCACGGTCCATATTCGAGTGATTCACGCGAAGATAGATATCCGCCGCCTGCTCGGGATTCTTTTGGATCAATTGCACCGCGTCATTCAGGGCCGCGACGAAGGCGTGATAGGTCTTCGGATTCTCGTTCTTGAACTTCTCCGTGGTATAGAGCACCGTCGCCGAACTCGGTCCGCCCAAGACGTCGTAGGAATTCAAGACGATATGCGCCTTCGGATTCCCTGCGAGTTCCTGTTCCTGGAACGGCGGATTACCGAAATGACTATCGATTTCCGTCTTGCCGGAGATCACGGCGGCGGTGGCGTCCGGGTGCGGCAGCGCCTGCGTGTATTTATCGAGACGATTGTATTGCGCGTCGCCCCACTGTTTCGCCGCGGCGAATTGCAAGATACGCGACTGGACGGACACGTTGACCGCCGGCACCGCGATGCGATCCTTTTCCGTGAAATCGGCGATCGTTTTCACCGACGGGTTATTCGTGATCAGGTAATACGGGAAATTGCCCAGCGAAGCGATACCCTTCACATTCTGATGCCCCTTCGTGCGATCCCACACCGTCAGCAGCGGACCAACGCCGGCACTCGCGATATCGACCGCCCCCGACAGCAAAGCGTCATTCAGTGCGGCACCCCCTGACAGCGCCCGCCATTCGGGCTTGATCTGCAGGCCGGCCTTGGCGCCCTCCTTCTCGATGAAACCCTGATCACGGGCCACGTCCAGCAACAAATAAACGATGCCGAATTGCTGCGCGATACGAATCGTGCCTTCCGCATTGGCCGCACGCGGCACGGCCCCCACGCACAACATCGATGCGAGCGAGAAGCAGGCCAGACGGCGAGTCAAAATCGTGGAGCGGGACGGCCGGCGGGAAGCCTGGCGGGAACGAAAGCGGAGCGAAGGAAATGTCATCGTCGAATATCGGATCATAGGGAGCGCACGACTCTGTATGCCACGCCCCAGGGCAACACCGGGAGGGCGTCGCCCTGGGGCGGATACGTGGCGCGAGCCTATCTTCCTTTTCGGACGAGGGACGGTCAACGAACGTCGAATGCTTCCTTTATCGCGTTTTGAGATAAAGATCCCGTTTTTTCGCGACAGCGTCGGGCAGCCGGACGCGATCGAGCGCGTGGACTCAAGGCGGCGGGAACTGCGCAGCGGTGCGCTGTGCGTCGATATTGCCGATATGCTGCCACCGCAATAAGCTCCGCCACCCGGTGCTGGTCGAATCACGGGCCCGTTCACGCACGATCAGCATCAATGGCCGCCAGGTGCTGCGCATTCTCAGCATATCGTCGATTGCATTCTGCGCTTCCTGCGCCGCCACGGCATCGCCACGTTGGACGGCCAGCCGCTTCAATCCACGATGGACGTCGATCTGCACGCCGGTCGCGCCGCGCATCGAATAATTGACGTTGTAGTGGCAGTATCGCGAGTCGCGTCCCAAGCTCGCCACGGTTTTTTCGAAGGCGTCCAGATGCAGCGCGGCGGCTTTGCGATTTGCCGGATTGTCCTTGTTGCCTTCGGCATCCGGCTCCAACGTTTCGATACAGCGCATCAGCCAGGCATCACGGTTCTCTTTGATTTCACCCAGGATGTCGTCCGGCGTTGCCGTGTGCCGATCGATATCGGCGTCCTGCTGGTCCTCGATGATAAACGGCGAGATTTCATGTTGCGCCTTGAACCAAGCCAATTCACGCGTGATCGACCATTGCAGCGGCAGTGCTTCCCGCTGCACCGCGCCCTGCTTTCCAGCATCACCCACCGGCACGGACTGATTCGACAAAGGCGAGGCACTCAGCGTCGCACCGGCATTCAGCCGTTGTTGCGCGGTGTCACCGTGTGCGCCCTCGATGCGAACCTTACCGCCTTGTTCGGTCCGCGATTCCTTGATGCGTTCGATCTCCGCGCCGGCAAACAGTTCGAGGCCGAGCGTCTGTGCCGCGCCGTGTGCATCGTTGAAATGGGCCGACGGCAGCCGTGCCGACAGACGCGCCACGACGGTATCGGTGCTCGTGCGCCCTTCCACCGAGGCGACGCTCACCAACGGATTGCGAGACAAGAGTGCCTCCATCGGCCCCGCGTAGCGCGCACCGCGGGTCGGATCCAGACTATCCCAACGGACAATGCTGTCCAAGGCACTGCCCATATTGGCGCGCATTTCCGCATCCTGATGACGACGTCGGAAAAAACGCACCACGGTGCCGTCCATCCGGGTGCGCTGCCTCGCGCCACGTAACGTAAAGGCACCTTGAATCGCGACCCCTGGCGCCACTGTTGGCCCGGCAGCAACGCCAACAGTGGCCTCCGTCGCACGCGTCTTCGTGCTTCCGAATGTCATCTCGAAACCCAGGATCGGCATGAACAACTGCATGAACGCTTCGTCGGACCGCGCCCGTTCCGCGGTGAAAATCGGCGACACCACCGGGGAGAAAGCCGCATACGGCAGCGATGGCAGGTTCAGCCCCAACGCACCGCCGCCACCCATTCGGAGCCGATCGCGTAGCCGGCTGTTTTCGATCAGCGGCTTGAAATACGTCAATACGTCCTCTTTCTTTGCGAAACGGTGCGATTTCACCAATTGCAATGCCGCACTCAAGTCCGCCTCTGCGGTTTGAGCGGCCGAGTCGGTTTCCTCATTCTCAGCCGTTCCTGATAACTGCGAGGCGAGGCGATTCAATGCCTCGTAGGCGCTTAGCCGGTCCGCACATAACTGTCCGATCGACGCGGGCAGCACGATCGGCGGCCGCTTCCGCAAACGCTTCCGCCCGTCGGCCGTTGTCGCGTCGGGGGCCTCCCCGTTTGCCCGGTTTGCCGCCGCGTTAGACTGCCCCGGTGGCAACGCGCGCCGCGCGCCTGCAGCACCCGCCAGGCGCACCTGCAGCGCTTTAACGTCCGCGGTGCCTAACGTGTATTCGGAAAGATGCTTGCCCTGCGCTTGTTGCGCACGAAGATGCGCCAATAGCGCCGCGGCTGCTTCGCGGTCGAGCCGAGCGTCCCCGTCGCTCGCCGCCACCCTACGCTCGAGTTCCCCAAGCTTCCGCTCCAAGGCCGTATCGACCTGGATGCGTAGCGATTGGAGGCCCATGCTTTCGCCCACAGCGAACGCGCGCCCCAGCACCCCCGAACGAAACGGACTTTTAACGAGATGCGGCACTACGCGGCGCAGGCGTGTCGGCGCGGCAGGACCGTCCGTTGCCGTTGCCCTTGTATCGCCGGAAGACGCGGGCGCAGGTGCGACGATCCCTCCGGCACGGATGACCCATTCGTCGATCGCTTTGCGCAAGCGCCGATCATGCAGATCATAGGGTGAACCCGGCGCAATACTAAGATAGCCGTTGCGCACCGCGTTGTAGGCGCCAAGGGCAACGTCGTCATGTATTGTCGGCGCTTTCCCCTCTACCGATTGTTCCGCCGTATTTTCGAGAGATTTCGACGACGCGACGTGGCGCGCCTGCTCCAGCCATGCACGGTCCGGACCGTCGTCGTCGGTCAGGTTCGCCAATGCTTCGTCGGCCGCCCAATAAACCCGTAGTGCCTGCAGACGATCGGCGTCCGGCGCCGTTGCACCATCGCGCGATATCACATGCAACAACGTCGTGCCACGCGGCAGCGACGCCAATTTGCGACTCAGTTGTGCTACCTGCGTAGACAATGCATCGCCGCCTGGCTCGGCAGACACCCAATGCCCCACCGGACGACGCGCCATTTCGGCCAGTGCCGCAGCGGTCTGGTTTCCATCGAGGCCGATATCGGCGGCGGCTTGCGTGATCAGACGAACGGCACCCGCTGCCGGTATCGGAATGGGCGCGGATGGCTGAAGGAGTGTGCCGGCGAGCGCTTTCAATTGCGCTTGCAAGGCGGGACCGCCCCCGGCAGGGAAAACGTGCACCGCGTCCGTCAACTGTTCGAGCACGGCTGCCTTTGCCGCATCGATCGCTTCCGCTTCCTTGGCACGCGCAGCCGCTTCGTTATCCGGGCGCGTCGGTAATGCGACGGTCGCATCGAGCAAGGGCTTGACGGCACGATCCGCCGCATGCCACAGCCGGTCGGCATCCGCGCGTTCGCTCATTAGCGCCAGAATCTCCTGCTGTATCTCGGAAAACCGCTGCATTCGCTGCACGTTTCGCGTTTGCACTTCCAATGCGCTATCCAGTAAGCCGCGCGCTTCGCTTACCGCTTGCTGAAGCGCTTCGTGCTCGGACGCCGCGTACGATGCGCCCGGCGGTCCGAATGCATTGGCCGGGCGCTTGCCCGTTCGCGTCGCCGCGCTCAATTGCCCGCTAAGCCGGTTGAAGCGCGTTGTCGCGATATCGACGATATCGTCCGCGGCCGACAGCTGATGGTCATGCGTCTGCAGTGCCGCAGACTCTTCCGCCAGCGCATGCAGCCGGTCTTCCGCGGCCGCAAGATCGTCGGCCGCCTTGTCTTTGATTCCGTACACTTCCGTTTTGATTTCGCTTAGACGTCGCATCGCGAAATCCAGACGCGCGTCGCCGGCATCCGCCAAGGTACGCATGTTTTCAACATGCAATAAGGCCGTGCCACGCAAGGCCTTGTCCAACGCGTCCGCGGCACGGCGCATCGCCGGAGTGTGATCTGGTTTGCCCTGCACATTGGACAAAATCGTCCGGGCATCCGCGATGCGTTGCGTAAATAGCGCCGCCAACGCGGCATTTTCCTCACGCTGGCGCATGATCTGCAACGGATCCCGCAATGATCCCGCATCGTCCGGCAGCGATGACGCGTTATCCGCCCCCGCGCTTTCGCCCGCAGATGCCGGTGCTGCCGTATCTCGCAATCCGGTCGGGTGAAAGCCCGGCAAGCGACGCGCCAGACGCGCCATGCGGGAGCGGGCGGGCGGCGCAAAGACCGTCGCTTCCGTGGCGGCAAGGCTTCGCTCCAAAGACGCCGCGATCCGCGCGATGTCTTCCGCATCCCGTATCGCCGCCTTGGCGGGCGACTCGGCCACCGACGGGGTGCGTTCGATCGCTTGTCCCAACGGTCCGGCCGGCCCGACCGTACCTGCATGCACTTGGTTGGGCACACCCGCACGGACCGGACGATTGAAAACACGCCCCGTTCCCGGCACCCCCGACGTGATCGTCACCGGCCGACGCGTCAAGGTCTGGACCCAACGCTGTCGGCGAGAGACTGGCGGCGTGGCAGACGGGTCCTTGGCGCGTCTTAACGCTTCGAGAACCGCCGGGACCGTTCTATCCAGGCGCGTATGCGCGACCGGACGCGTCGTGGCGCGCCGTCCGCTGCCCGATGGCGATGCTGCGTCGATGTCCGATGCATCGTTCGCCACGTCGATGCCCGGTGCCACGCGTCGCGCGTTGTCAGCTTTCATATCGAGACAGGCAATTAACGCGACAACGCAGGAGAGGTTCGCGATTCGAGCGACGGCAGACCCAGTCAGGCGCGCAAGGTCGACTCTTCATATTCGGTACGGAAAACGCCGCGCGCTTGCAGGATCGGAACTACCTGATCGGCGAACCGATCCAGATCATCCGGCAAGGCGGGCACCTGCACCGTATAGCCATCGACGACGCCGCTCTGCCACCAATCGATCAGTTGATCCGCCACCTCCTGCGGACTCCCCAGGACCAGACGATGCCCCTGCTCCTGACGTCGAATCACCTGACGCGCGGTCAGCTTCTCGTACGTCAGCAGATCGATCAAGCCTTGCGTGAAGCCTTGTGGCTGCCGTTGATTGTCTTCAGTGGCGAACAGCGTCGGCGATAACACCGCATCGGGATCCAACGTGGCGGGATCCAGACCGGCCGCACGCGCGAAACGTTCCAACAAGCCCGCTTCGGATCCGGTATCGGTCAGGATCTCGTGGCGACGCAGCGCCGCTTCACGACTTTCCGCGACGATGGGCACGACACCCGGCGTGATACGAAGGTCGGCCGGACGCCGCCCGTGCGCAACCGCCGCGCCCCGTACCGTCTCGGAAAAATGCGCCGCCGCCGGCTTGGACAGCAGCGAGCAGTACACGATCTCCGCATGCTTTGCCGCGAGCGCGATGCCGCCTCGCGATGCGCCGGCCTGCGCGATCACCGGCTGCCCTTGCGCACTACGCGGCACATTCAAAGGGCCCGCGACAGAGAAGTGCTCACTGTGGTGTTTGATCGCGTGGGCACTGTCAGCCGGCCAAAGCGCCGTCTCCGAGGCGGTGAAACCTTCCGGTAGCGCCCAACTGCCCCAGAGTTGCTTTAAGACGTCGAGGAAAGCGTCGGCACGGGCATAACGCACCGGACGCGACGGTAACGGCGCCGAACCGAAATTCGCCGCCACTTCCTCCTTGAACGAAGAGACGATATTCAGTGCCAGACGGCCGCCGGACAGCACGTCGAGCGACATTGCCCGCCGTGCCAGATTGTAGGGACTGTTATAAGACGATGATGTCGTCGCCACCAGCCCGATGTCCGGCACCTGTGCGGCCAATGCGGTAAGCAGGATCAGCGGGTCCAGCGTATGCAGCGGTCGATCTGCCGAGTCCTGCATCAGCGCTGGATGATCCGACAGAAACAAGGCATCGAAGCGTGCGCGATGGGCGGTTCGCGCCAGACGCAGATAGTAGGCCGGATCGATAAAATCGCCGGCGTTGCCTTGGCGATGCCGCCACGAATTCGAGAAATAGCCCGTGCTATTGATACCGATATTGAGATGCAACTGGCGTTTGCTCATTCAGGCAAACTCCTTGTCGGCGCGCGCGGCCAGAGACTGCCCTGGCGCCACGATGCCGATCCCGCCCTTGATCGGCGGGACCGTCCCATTCACCGCGAAATCGCCGACGATCCGATCGTGATACACCCGTGGATTATGAGATGAAATGGTACGCGCATTACGCCAGTGGCGATCCAGTCCGCTGCTGCGCTTGGTTGCCGACGCGCCGAGCGCATCGAACAATTGCGTCGTCGAGGAGAGGATCAGATCGGTCACGACGCTGACCGTCTGGCTTACTTCGATGTCGGCCAGCACGTTGGCGCGTTGGCGTTCGACCTCCCAATGACGCTGTGCGGCGTTCGGCTCGGTCGCACCCGATTGCGAACGCGCGGCCGCGGCCGGTGTCTTACCCCGAAAATCGACGACGCGCTGCAACGCCTCCGCCGCCTTCAACACCGCGCCGACGGACACATAGCTGGCGCTGCGTACGCGGCCGACGATCTGCAGTATCTGCGGATCCTCACTCGGGCGATTGAAGGTGCTGCGTCCGGCGTACACCCGTCGCCGCGTGGCGACCGCCTCCGACAGCTCATTCGTGGCGGCTTGGCCGATACCGGCGAGCGTCGCGATATGGATCAGTTGAAACCACGCGCCGGCGAAGCGAAAACGTTCCGCACTCGGCTTGATCAGCGCATCATCGATCACGACGTCACGAAACAAGGCCGTGCCGCTCGCCGTCAGTTGCTGCCCGAATCCTTCCCAGTCGTCGAGGATTTCGACGCCCGGTGCGCGGGTAGGCACCAGAATGCCCTGGATCGCGCCGGCTTCGTCCGATGCGCTGAGATTGATCCAGTCTGCATACAGCGAGCCGCTCGTATAATACTTTTCGCCATTCAGGATCCAACGGCCCGCCACGCGGCGCAGTTGCGTCGACAGCGTGCCGATCGGGTTCTCGCCTGTCTCGGAAAAACCGCTGCCGGACAAATCCCCGGCACCCAGTCGGTCGAGCCAGGTATCGCGCCACTCGCTATCGGCACTATCGAGTACCTCCTCGATAAAGCCGAAATGGGAACGCAGCGCGTTGATCACATTGGGATCTGCCCGTCCTAATTCGATCGCGGCGGCGAAGAACTCCGGCAGCGTCGCGTCAAATCCGCCATAGGCTTTCGGTAAGCGCAAACGCGTGAAACCCGCTTCGCGCAACGCCTGAATTTCCGGGAACAATAACGCATGCGTCAGCTCCCGCTCGACCGCACCTTCGCGAATACGCTCGAAGATAGGCCGGAACGGCGCGATCAATGCTTCATAGCGAGCGCTTGGACCTTGGCCCCATCCTGTATCGACTGCTGTCATTGCTTTGGCTCCCGGCGTCACGCGTCTATTTGAGATGCCTGACTATCGCGCCAATACCGGGAACAGACAAACAATGAAATCTGATTTCGATATGCGATCGATTGCTTGATCAGAGCGAATCGAACACCGAAGGTTCGATCCAGGCCGACAGATCGAAATCTCGCGGAAGGAAGTCGTGCTGCAACAGGAACGCCTTGAAATTATCCAGCGCCGCGATGTGCAATGGATCGAGTGCGATCGACAGCTGCGCGTGCGCCCCGCCCGGATAGGCCGGCCCGACCCAATATTCCGCTGCACGGACTTCCCGCGCGACGTACGCCTTGGCTTCTGCCGGATGCGCCGCCGCCCATTGGCCGGCCCGCACGGCCGCGCCCAACGCCGCTGCTACCAAATCGGGCCGTGCCTGCAACAGGCCAGTATCCACCGTCAACGGCCGTGGCGTCCCATTATTCGCGTGACGCAGTCGGTCGGGTTGCTGCCCGATCTCGACGACGATCGCGGCACCAGCGATATTCGCCGCTTCCAGACCAGGCGCCCCCTTGACGAATACCGCATCCACTTCGCCACCAAGAAGAGCCGCTACTTCGCGGGAGAATTCATGCGGACGCTCCGTGGCCAAGCGGCGTGCTAATCCGTCGCTCGCCACTGCCGCGGCTTCCGCCAAGCTGTTCGGCTGGTGCAACAACGTCACCAGCGTCACATCGTCCAGACCCAGACCGCCCACGTCGAGCAGGCTGTCATACCCTCGCAAAGCCGTGGCACGATGAAAGTCGACGATATCGGTGCGCGAATTATGCGGTAATCCGAGACGCCGCCCGCGCAGATCGCCGACATCGCGAATGCCGCTCGCCGGCAAGGCGACAATGCCTTGAAATTCATCGACCCATGTCAGGCCGATCACCCGCGTATCGGCACCGTTCGCACGTGCCCACAGTGCGGGAATATTTCCGCCTTGTCGAAAAGAATGCGGCTGCGAATGCGTATAGTGGGACCGTCTGATTACCGGATCGGCGGCATCCTGCAAGGCCTGCCAGCCTATGTGCTGCTGGGCGAGCGCCTGTTCGAGACGCCCCTGCTGGATCGCGACGCCGAAGGGCGTCGGCGCCGGACAGCGCGTGTACCATAATGTACGAACCTCGCTTGCGGCAGCCTGTCCCTCCGGGCCATGCGCGGCGTTTTTCGAGACGGCCAGCGTCATGTCGCGTGCCTCGGATGGCGACCGAAGAAAGGATGGCCCGGATCGTTGAAACCCGGCGTCGACGGATGTCCCGGTGTCACGAGACCATCGACGAACGCCTCGTCTTCATCGGTGAAACGGTAGGCCAATGCCGGTTGGTAGTCATCCCATTGCGCCTCCGTGCGGGGACCGGTGATGGCCGACGTCACCAGACGATTGTTCAATACCCAGGCCAGTGCGAACTGGCCCGGCGTCAGCCCGCGCGCCTCCGCATGCGCCTTGACCGCCTGTGCAAGCGTCAGCGACTCCGGCCGCCATTCCGTTTGTTGCAGACGCCGATCTTGACGCCCTGCGCGTGTATCGGATGACGGCGTTTCACCGAGCGCATATTTGGCCGTCAACACCCCGCGCGCAAGCGGACTGTAGGAGACGACGCCGAGACCGTAAAATGCGGCGGCCTCCAGTTGCTCCTGCTCGACTTGCCGGTTCGCCAGGTTGTACAGCGGCTGGCTGGCCACGGGACGATCGATATTCAAGGCATCGGCGCTACGGCTGAATTCGGCGATCTTCCAGGCGCGATGATTCGACAGCCCGTAATAGCGGATCTTTCCGGCGCGAATCAGATCGTCGAGTGCGCGCAACGTTTCCGAGATAGGCGTGCTGTGATCCTCGCGGTGCAGATAGAGCAGATCGATGTAATCGGTCTTCAAGCGACGCAGGCTCGCCTCCACCGCTTGAATCGTGTATTTCCGGGACGCACCCTGGTCATTCGGACCGTCGCCGCGTGCATTGACATACTTCGTCGCCAACACCCATTTGTCGCGTCGGTCGGCGATCAGGCGCCCGACCACCTCTTCGGACGCGCCATTGTTATAGCCGTCGGCCGTATCGATAAAGTTGACCTTCTGTTCGAATGCCTTGTCGACGATGCGGCGCGCAGTCGCTTCATCGGTCTGGCCGCCGAACATCATCGTGCCCAACGACAAGGCCGAGACTTTGACGCCGGAGCGTCCGAGGTTGCGATACGACATGGAAGACTCCTGAAAAACCATATGAGAATACGCGGGACTGGGCCATGCTTGAGGACGGCGTCCGTCAGGCCGCGCGCGGTACCGCCGCGATCAGAGACCGGGTATAGGGGTGCTGCGGGTTTTCCCACAGCGAGCGGTGATCGCCTTCCTCGACGATTCGACCGCCATGCATGACCAGCACCCGGTCGGCGATATACCGTACCACCGCCAGATCGTGCGAAATAAAGAGATAGGATAGACCCAGATCCTGTTTCAATTCGACAAGCAGATTCAGCACCTGCGCGCGCACCGATACATCCAGTGCGGAGACCGGCTCGTCGCAGATCACGAGCGCCGGTTGCAGCACCAGGGCCCGTGCAATGCCGATGCGCTGGCGCTGTCCGCCCGAGAATTCATGCGGATAGCGCCGCAAACTGTTCAATGGCAGATCGACGCGTCGCAGGACATCGACAATCCGCGCATCGCGTTCATCCCGATCGCGGACGTCATGCACCTTTAAGGCCGCGTCGAGAATGCTCCGCACATCATGCCGCGGATTCAAAGACGCGAAAGGGTCCTGAAAAATCATCTGCACCTTGCGCCGCAAAGGACGCATGGCGCGTTCACCAAGATGCGTTATCCGCTGACCGTCGAGCTCGATCTCCCCGGCCGTGGGCGCAATCAACTTCATCACCGTGCGGCTCAACGTCGACTTGCCGCATCCCGATTCGCCGACGAGTCCGACGGTTTCGCCTGCGGCGATATCGAACGACACGCCATCCACCGCCTTCACCACCTGCCCGCGCTGCGTATAGTGCGTGTGCAAGTCGGTCAAGCGAAGCATCGGCGACGCCGACGCAGCATGCGAAGCCGTCAACCGATCGACTTGGCCTGCATCCACGTCATTCGCGGGCGTGCGCGCATCGCCCTTGTGCAAGGAAAAGCGGAATTCCGAGACGCCTGCCGTTTCCTGCGTATCGACGCGAATTTCCGCCAACCGCGCCTCCCGATAGTGCACCGCGTGATCGAACGTCAGCGATGCCCCGCGCAAGCCCCGCGTATAGGCATGCCGATCCGATGCGTCGGGGCCGAAGATCACCGCCGAGGCCGCCTCCTCCAGCTTTTTTCCACCATACATCACGGCCACGCGGTCGGCATATTGCGAGACGACTCCCAGGTCATGCGTGATCAACAACAACGCCATCCGCATCGTGCGGGACAGCTCCGCGAGCAAGGCCAGAATTTCCGCCTGAATCGTGACGTCGAGCGCCGTCGTCGGTTCGTCGGCAACCAAGACCTTCGGCTCGCAGGCGATGGCCATGGCGATCATCACGCGCTGACGCTGTCCGCCCGATAAACGATGCGGATAGTCATCCACTCGCTGCGCGGGATGGGGAATTCTGACCCGTTCCAATAATGCGATCGCGCGGGCGCGGGCGGCACTGCGCGAGACGGCCTGGTGACGTTGCACCACTTCGATGATCTGATCGCCCACAGTCATGACCGGATTCAAGGACGTCATCGGCTCCTGGAAGATCATCGCGATGTCGCTGCCGCTCACGTCGCGGCGCGCGGCAGGCGACAGTGACAGCAGATCCTGTCCATCCAACAGAATGCGTCCCGAAACGCGGGCATTGCGCGGGAGCAAACCCATGATCGCCAATGCCGTCGTCGATTTGCCGCAACCGGACTCCCCGACCAAGGCGAGCGTTTCACCGGGCGCGACCGCCAGATTCAACCCCGCCACGACGCGATGCCCTTTTGCGTTGCCCGTCCCGTGAGCGCCATACTCGACATCGACGTCGTGTAATTCCAGAATGTTTTGCGTCACCGTCGTGTCTCCGCGTTCTGATATCGGTTCCGTGTTCATCGCATCACCGACGTTCGCGCAGACGCGGATTGAATGCTTCGTTCAAGCCATCGCCCAGCAGGTTCAGCGCGAGGATCGCGAGCACCAAGGCGGTACCGGGAAGGATGGTCAGCGACGGCGCGGTGCGCAGCATCTCCCGCCCGGTGCCGATCATCGTGCCCCAACTGACGCGATTCGGATCCCCCTGACCGAGGAATGAGAGCGCGGACTCCATCAGGATTGCCGATGCGACCATCACGGACGCCGTCACGATGATCGGCGGCAAGGCATTCGGCAGGATCTCGCGGAAGATGATGCGCGCCGGACTGAAGCCCAAGCCTTTCGCCGCGGCGACGAATTCGCTATGCACCAGCGAGCGAAACTCGGCGCGCACCAGACGGGCAACGGTCGGCCACGACGTCACGCCGATTGCCAGTGAGATCGTCTCCATCGACGGCGACGTGATCGTCACGATCACGATCACGAACAGAAATGCCGGGGTCGTCTGGAAAATTTCGGTAATCCGTACCAAAATGTCATCGGTCCAACCGCCGAAATAGCCAGCCACCGCGCCTACCAGCGTTCCGATCAAAACGCCAATCACCGCCGCCGTCGCACCGATCAGTAGCGATGCCTGGCTGCCATGGACGATCCCGGCGGCGACATCGCGTCCTAGCGAGTCGGTCCCCAACCAGTAATGCGCATCGGTGAACGGCACGATCAATGGCGTGGCGACCATGTCCAGCGGATCGCCCGGATACCAGGCGTTCGCGCCGAATGCCGTGACCAGCAAGCCCAACAGAATCAAGGCGCCGATGACCGCCATGGGATTACGCAGCAATCGGCGCAAGGCCGTGTCCGCGCGCGCCGGCTTTATCTCGCTATTACGGCTCGGCGAGGCGGCATCCGGCGTCGCACTGGAAGGCGACGCGGCCCCAGCGCTTTGGTCCGCATAGCCGGCGCCGGCACTGGTCAGGAACGCACCGAACACCGACGCGCGCAGTTGCGTACCCCATCGTGCCGACGCTTGACCATGACCTAAGGTCGGCACGTCTTCGCGCGCACGCGGGGCCGTCGCGGGCGTCCGCAACGCGTTATCGCCAACCGTGTCGAAGCGCGCCTGCGCCGCGTGCAAACGGCGTTGTCCATCGGATGTCTTCAACGTCATCTTTTCGTCTCCACACGTGGATCAAGCCACAGCTGCAATAGATCCGTCAGAATGTTGGCAAGCACGACGAGCAGCGACGACAACAGCATCACGCCGAGCAACACCGAATAGTCGCGTCCCTGCACCGCGTCGAGGGCGAGGCGCCCCAGCCCCGGCCAACTGAATACCGTTTCGGTCACGACGGCACCTCCCAGCAAGCCGCCGATATGCATGCCGGCCACCGTGGTGATCGGGATCAATGCGTTCCGCAACACGTGGCGGACCGTCACGATCCACGGATGCAACCCTTTCGCCTGTGCGGTCCGGATGTAGTCCTGACGTTGCACTTCGAGCATTGCCGCACGCGTCAATCGCGCATAGATCGCAACGTAGAAACTGCCCAAGGTGATGGCGGGAAGCAGGACGTGCCGCAGCCGATCCCAAAAACTGTCGAAGCCATTCAGCGTGACGCCGAGCGTCGTTGCACCTTCACTCGGCAACCAGCCGAGATGAACCGAAAAAATGACGATCGCCACGAGTGCGATCCAGAACCCTGGCGTGGAATACAGCAGCAGCGCAAGCACCGACAAGATGCGATCGAGCCAACGCCCCTGCCACGCGGCCATCAAGGCGCCGAGAATCAGGCCGGCAACGAGCGCGAAGATCAACGCCGACAACATGAGAAACAGCGTATCCGGCAAGCGCGACAGAATTAGGGACATTACCGGCGTATTGAAACGGGGCGATACGCCGAGGCTGAAATGCGCCAGATGATCGAGGTAGGCGAAAAACTGCTCTAACAAGGTGCGATCCAGTCCGAAGTGATGGCGCATCTGCGCCATCGTCTCCGCCGTCGCCGACCCGGACTCGCCCGCCAGGACGTCGGCGGCATCCCCCGGAATCATCTGCATCAGAATAAAGTTCAATACGACGACGCCGATGGTCGTCGGCAATGCGCGCACAATAATGCGCAGGAGGACGTAATGCCAACGCCGTTGCCGTATTTCTCTAGGCTGACGGTCCGGCGTTGTCGGGATCGTTGAAGCCATCATCGTTCCTTGAAACGCAACTGGAGAGGGAGATCAGCGGCTCACTGTAGAGCGATTTTTCTTCAGCGCCTACCAATCGATTGCGATATCGATATCACGGCTTCTGGATCCAGGCATTGGCAAAACTGTCATCCAGCCCGTCCGCACCCCGGTTCGCATCGTGGACGCGCGTCGAATAGACCGTGAGGTAGTCCGGCGATACCAGGTTCACATCGGGCAGATCGCGCTCGATCGTCTGCTGCATCGTCTTGAAAAGCGCATGGCGTTTGTTTTCGTCGGTTTCGACGGCCGCCTCCGCGAAGAGTCGATCGATATCCGGATTGCTATAGTGCGACGCGTTGGTAAAGGGCACGCCGCGGCGGTAGTTCGACGTTGTGTAGAGCCGCGCGACGCCTGCAACCGGGTCGAAAAGGTTGCTCATGCCGTTCACCGCCATATCGAAATCATGGCTCGTGTAGATACGCTTTAAATAAGTGGGCAGGTCTTCATTACGAATCGTCAGCGCGATGCCGATCCGCGCCAGCGCCGAACGCACGTAGGATGCCGTGCGCGGCGGTTGATCGCCGATGGGCAGTACATCCAGCATCAAACGAAACCGGACCCCGTCGCTTCCTCGCGGAAATCCGGCTTTATCGAGAAGCGCATTCGCCTTATCGATATCGAACGGATAGGGCGACGGCGCAGGATCGAAATAGCGGTTGCGCGGGGTGAGCGGACTGGGATTCGGCGTGGCATAGCCGTAATAGACAACCTTGGCGATCAAGGACCGATCGAGCGCCGAGGCAATGGCCTGTCGCACCGCCAGAACCTTCAGCTTAGGGTTATCGAGATTGAACTCCAGGCGATAGACGCCGGCATCGAATTCATAACCACGCGAATCGATCCCCAGATTTGGATTGGCCTTGATACGCGCGATATCCGACAGCGGCACCGGATTGTCTCCGCCTAATTGGACCGCACCGCTTTCGAATGCAATCGTTCGCGCCGCGGCATCGGGAATGATCTTGACGATCAAACCGTCGACGTAAGGCTTTCCTTTATCCCAATAATCATCGTTGCGCGCGTATTCGATATGGTCGCCACGGACCCATTTGACAGACCGGAAAGGTCCCGTGCCGATGGGTGCCGCATTGTGCGGATTTGATAAAGGATCGCCGGATGCGTAGAGATGTTTCGGCAGAATCGGTGTCTCGGACGCCGAAAACGCCCGAATCAAATACGGAGCGGGTTTCGACAGGACCAAGGTGACGGTATCGACATCCGGCGTCAAGACTTCGTCCACATTCGAGAAAGTCGATTTGGCGCGCGGATGATATTGGCGCAGCAACTGGAGCGAGAATGCGACGTCGGCAGAGGTGAACGGCTGCCCGTCCTGCCAGCGCACCCCCTTGCGGAGATGGAATGTATAGCGCTTGCCGTCGGCGCTGATGTCCCAGGAAGTGGCCAGCAGCGGACGCGGATGCATATCGAAATCGTACTCCAACAGTCCTTCGATGACTTTAGGACTGACCTTGAGGACGTTCACTGCCGTAGATGCGAATGAAACGAGCGTGGGCGGCTCCGGCGTCACCACCATCGTCAATATGCCGCCGCGCTGCGCTGCCATCGCTGGTGCCATGCTCACGGCAAAAGACGCGGCCAGTATCAGGAAAAGCCGCTTGCTTACGGTATGCAAGCGTTGCCCAAGGATGTCTCTCACCTTCCACTCCACCATCGCTGCCCTCTCCCCGTTCGACAGAACCTCGGACTGCCGGACTCGCTAGCGCGTCGTCTTTCATTTGTTACAGCCATCTCTTTCAAGATGGCGGAGAAAAAGCATAGTCAATAATCGTAGGCGCGCAAACGAAGCTTTCATGCTTACGTTATGTCGATGCACCGCCTTCTTCGATGCGCGCGACATGCCGCGATGACGCGCAGGCAGGATCGGTTTTTGCGAGATAAGCGAAAAGCATCTCTTACTTCTTCCCATAGGTGAAAAGCATGGCTCAGCCTCGCATCCCTGGACAAGATTTACCGGAGACACGCCCGCCCTTCGTCGCGAATACAGATCGACGCCCCCACATTCCGCCACCACCGCTCCCTCTCGAGCAGCGCGTGGGCATCGCCGTTGTCGGGCTGGGTCGCCTGAGCCTGGATGCCATCCTCCCCGGCTTGGCCGGCAGCAAGCTATGTCGCCTGGCCGCGGTCATGACGGGCGATAAAGAAAAGGGGCAGCGGATTGCTGCCCAATATGGCGCACCGCGTGAATCGGTATACGGTTACGACGAGTGGGATCGCCTTGGCAACGACAAAGGCATCGACGTCGTCTATCTGGTGACCCCGAATGGGATGCATTGCGAGCAGGTGAAGCAGGCGGCACGTATCGGCAAGCATGTGCTATGTCAGAAGCCGATGAGCAACACCGCCGCCGAGGCCGAAGCCATGATCGCGGCGTGCGCCGATGCCGGCGTCTTGCTGATGGTGGCGTATCGCTTGCAGTATGAACCGCATAATCGGCACGCGGCACAACTCGTTCGCGCAAAAACGTTCGGCGAGCTGAAACTGATCGAGGCCCATAACGGGCAGGTACAGGACAAGGTGCCGCAATGGCGCGACAATCTCGCTCTGTCCGGTGGCGGCGCCCTGCCCGATATCGGCTTGTACAGCCTGAACTTCGCGCGCTTCGTCACCGGCGAGGAACCATGCGAAGTCATGGCGTGGGCATGGAGTACGCCTGGCGACGAGCGCTTCACCGAGGTCGAGGAAAACATCGCCTGGCAGATGCGCTTCCCTTCGGGCGTCGTCGCAAAATTATCGGCGGCCTACGACGCGCACGAAGCACGCACGGCCACCTTGCATTGCCAGACCGCGCGCGTGAATCTGGATCCGGCCTTCCCTTATCACGGCATACGCCTGCATGTGAGTCATCGCTCGCCGGATGATCCCGCTTCTGAAGTCGAAGAAGAACGGGTAATCGCGGAAATCGATCAATTCGCCACGGAGATGGATCACATGGCCGAATGCGTGCTGACGGGGTGCGCGGTACGGACGCCCGGCGAAGAAGGCTTGCAGGACCAACGCATCATGGAAGCCATCTACCAGTCGGCGCGGGAAAACCGCCCCATTTCGCTGCCGGTCATCACAACCAAGGACGCCTTCCGCGCGCCGTTCGCCCCCGATGGCGGGAGCCGCGGATGAATTGGATCCTTCCCTTATTCGCGATCGTCGCCGGCATCTCGAATCCGCTGCAATCCGGCGCCAATTCTGCGATGGCGAAAGGCTTCCAAGCCCCGCTTGTTGCAGGCTTCGTCGTTTATGTCGTCGGCGCGCTGTGTTTGCTCATCTGTATTCCCTTTGCAGGCTTGCCCCTGCGCAGCGCCTTCGACAAGGTAGGGGCCGTGCCATGGTACGGCTTTCTCGGCGGCGTGTTCAATGCCGTATTCCTGCTCGCCAGTCTGTATGTCACGAAGAAGATCGGCTCGGCGACGTTCACCACCTTGGTCGTCATCTCGGCCACGGTGGTATCGGTGGCCTTGGACAACTTCGGGTGGTTGGGCTTCGAAGTGCGCGCTGCGTCACCGCTGCGTTTGGTCGGTGCGGCGTTCGCGATCGTCGGCGTCATACTCATCGCAAAATTTTAATCGGGAGCATAAGACATGATTGAAAATGTCCAAGGATTTGGATTGATCGCCATCGACAAGGCAGGTGGTCGCA
The DNA here is from genome assembly GCF_039852015.1 of Robbsia sp. KACC 23696. NCBI lineage: Bacteria > Pseudomonadati > Pseudomonadota > Betaproteobacteria > Burkholderiales > Burkholderiaceae > Robbsia > Robbsia sp. KACC 23696. Next base: position 129,739 of record NZ_CP156627.1, read on the forward strand.
TTTTGTTTCTCGACCCGGCAACATTGAAGATTACAAAGGCCCTCTCCGATGTGCCCGCAAAGCCGCATGCGCTATTGCTGCTGCGAGAATAGCGGCGCGATAGTCGTGATCGATCCGCGCCGGACGGTCGCACGTTCCTTGTTGCAAACGAAGAAAGCGGGACGATCTCGGTGATCGATTTGCAGCGGCAACGGACGCGCATGCATGCCGATGTTCCTGTGGGTGCGGAAGTGCTAGGCTACTACCCTCTCCGTGACTGACGTCGACGCTTATGCCGAGCACCATCAGCAATACACTTGCCTGGATCCTGGAAGCATTCGAGGACGATCCGACGTATATACGCAAAAAGATGTTCGGCTGCGATGCCGCTTATATCGACGGACTGATGTGTCTGGTCGCCGCGGACCGAGACGAGCCTTGGAACGGTTTGCTCGTCTGCACGTCGCGGGAGCGGCAGGCTGCGCTGATAAAAGACCTGCCCGCGCTTCGCCCGCATCCGACGCTTGGAAAATGGTTATACATCTCGCAGGGTGATCCCGATTTTGAAGGGACCGTGACTCGCGTGAACGCCCTTGTCATCGCGCGCGATGCGCGCATCGGCGTCGAGCCCACACCACGCCGTCGCGCGAGGAAGCCAGAATGAAGACTGCAGAATCCACCCTGTTGTTGCGTCGGTTGACGCCCGACGATGCCGTCGACTTCCAAGCCCTCAGATTGTTCGGCTTGCAGCAATCCCCTGCGTCCTTTGCTTCCAGCCTGGAGGAAGAGCGAGATCGGCCCCTCGCCGAGGTTGCGGGACGCCTGACAGCAAGCGATGAACAATGCGTCTTCGGCGCATTCTCCGAGGCGCGACTGATCGGCATGGCCGGAGTGCGGCGGCAGACCCTTCTCAAATATCGCCACAAGGCCGGCATTTGGGGCGTCTACGTGCATCCCGACCAACGCGGCAGCGGTATCGGGCGGCAACTCATTCTTGCGTCCATCGGCTTTGCGAAGCAGATGGCAGGCGTCGGACAGCTTAACCTGACGGCAACCGGCGGCAACGCGGCCGCGATTGCCTTATACGCGTCGCTCGGCTTCGTCGTCTATGGTCGTGAACGCAACGCGTTATTTGCAGGCGATGTCATGCACGATGAAGTGCATATGGCATTGCCTTTACTCTGAGGCGATGTCGGACAGCTTCACAAAGTTGGTTTCCACTCGTATATCTAGGCTAGCCCTGGTGCGTAATTGACAGTAGATATACGGGATATATCATGCATGCACATTCTCCCTACAAGGATCTGCATCATGCCCAAGCTTGACGGAAAGACGGCCCTGATCACCGGCGGCAATAGCGGAATCGGCCTGGCCATTGCGCGACGCTTCGTAGCGGAAGGCGCGCGCGTCTTTATTACGGGACGGCGTCAGGCACAGCTCGACGCCGCCGTTGCGCAAATCGGCGGAAGTATCGAAGGTATCCACGGCGATGTCACTAACGCGTCTGATTTGGATCGCTTATTCGAGACGCTCCGGACGAAGATCGACAATCTCGATATTCTCGTTCCCTCATCGGGCATCTCGGAGCGCCAGATGCTCGACGAGACCACGGAGGATCATTTCACGCGGATTTTCGACGTCAATGTACGGGGCATGGTGTCGACCGTGCAGCGCGCGGTGCGCCAGATGTCGAATGGCGGCAGCATCGTGCTGATCGGATCGATCGCCGGCTCGATCGGAAACCCCGGGTATGGGGCCTACAGCGCAAGCAAGGCGGCGGTGCGGTCGTACTCTCGGACGTGGAGCAAAGAATTGATGAGCCGCGGCATCCGCGTCAATACGTTGAGCCCCGGGCTTATCGATACCCCGATGTTCGATACGGTCAGCGCCGAGGTGCGGGAGGCGCTGAGCGCGCTTATCCCGATGGATCGGATGGGCCGCGCGGAAGAAGTGGCGAATGCCGCGCTCTTCCTCGCCTCTTCTGAAAGCAGCTATGTTGCCGGCGCCGAGCTGTTCATCGACGGTGGCCTTATCGGCTGACGGTCCTTGGCGTCTCGCCTACGGTCATGGCGCGTCTTGGGATTGCCGTCGGAACGAGCGCGGTGTGCGGTCAGACTCGCGCAACGTGAAAATTAGGGATAATCTCCTATCCCTAAACCGGCGTTTCCCCGGGCGAAAAATCGCGTCGATGACCTTCGGAGAAGACCTTGAAATACGTGAAGCTCGGCCGTACCGGCCTTGATGTCTCCCAGCTCTGCCTGGGATGTATGACCTACGGCGTTCCGGATCAAGGCGCGCATCCTTGGACGCTTCCCGAAGACCAGAGTCGGCCGTTGATCAGGCAGGCGGTAGAGGCGGGGATCAATTTTTTCGATACGGCGAACGTCTATTCCGCCGGAACATCGGAAGAAATCGTGGGTCGTGCGTTGAAGGAATTCACCCGGCGCGACGAAGTCGTGATCGCCACGAAGGTGCATGGACGGATGCATGCCGGACCGAACGGTGCGGGGCTTAGCCGCAAAGCCATCCTGCAGGAAGTCGATCAGTCCTTGCGCCGCCTGGGCACCGATTACATCGATCTGTACCAAATTCACCGCTTCGATCCCCATGTCGCGATCGAAGAAACATTGGAAGCATTGCACGACGTGGTGAAGGCCGGCAAAGTTCGCTACCTGGGGGCATCGTCCATGCATGCCTGGCAGTTCGCGACGATGCTGCACGTTGCCAAGGCGAATGGCTGGACGCGTTTCTCGACGATGCAGAACTACGTGAATCTGCTGTATCGCGAGGAAGAGCGCGAGATGTTGCCCTTATGTGCGGCCGAAGGCATCGGCGTGATTCCATGGAGCCCTCTCGCGCGCGGTCGTCTGACGCGCCCGTGGAACGAGAGTAGCGAACGGGCGGAAAGCGACGTGTTCGGTAAAACACTTTACGAGCACACGGCGCAGGCCGATCGCCAGGTCGTCGAAGCGGTTGCCCGCGTGGCGGCCGCACGAAACGTCCCGCGCGCGCAAGTCGCTCTGGCTTGGGTACGATCGCAGTCGGGCATCACTGCGCCGATCGTCGGCGCGTCTCGGCCGGGGCATCTCGAAGATGCGATCGCCTCGCTCGATTTGACACTGAGCGCAGAGGAAATCACGTCGTTGGAAGCACCCTACGTCCCGCACGCGGTCGTCGGATTTTGATTCGCTGCAGCTTCGCGGCTTAACGCCCTTCCTCGCGACGCCGGCTTCCCAGCACCGCTAGCGCAAGGGCACCCACGCCGAGTGCCGCGATGGCGATCCATAACGCCATCGCGAAGGATCCCGTATGCGCCGCGATAGGCGCCGCCACCAGCGGACCTACAATCTGCCCCAATCCATAGGAGCCGGTTGCATAGCCCATCAACCCGGCCGCCGCGTCGCCATGCAATCGACGTGCCTCTCGCATCCCAAATAAAGTGATCGCCGTAAACGGCAAACCCAGCAAGAGGCTGCCAACGCCGAGACCCAGGGCCGTTGGAAACACAATCCCCAGCAAGATACCCAAGCCTTGAATGAGATAACTCCCGGCCAATAGAAGCCGGTTATCCCACGACAAAGGACAGCGCGAAGCGAGCAGCGCACCGACGATCAGCGCCATCCCGAAAATTGGCCAAAACAAATCCGGCCAGGGTGATCCCGGCAAGGCCTGACGCGCGATCACCGGCAGGAACGTGGCGGTAATGATGTAGCCGAAACCGGCCAGACCGTACAACAGAATCAGCCACGCAGCGTCCGCCCGCACGGTCATCGCACTCGCCGTCGCTTGGCGCACCGGATTCACGGCCGCCTGCGCGTGCGGCACGGATGGCGATACCGCGCTAAACGCCTTCCCTACCAGCGCAGAGGCCAACGCGGCGCATAGCGCAAAGCCCACCCACACCGTGGGCGCCGATACCTGTGCCGACGCGGCAGCTGCACCCAGCAGGCCTGTCGCGACGATACCGAGACCTGGCCCGGTATAGATCACTCCGCTCCACCGATGCGCATTCAGTTCGCTCAGCCGCTTGAGGCCCCACTGCGAGGCGAAAACGAAGGTACAGGCACTGACGGCTCCCGCGATGAAGCGAATCACGACCCAGGCCCAAAATTGATGAACGAGGCCCATCGCCAACATCAAGGCCACCGTCGACGCCAGTCCGTAGCGCACCATTCGGTGGTGAGCCAGGCGTATCGCGGCGCACGACAAGGCGCCCACCAGATAACCGGCGTAATTGCTCGATGCGAGCCAGCCGCCTTCCCGGATAGTGAGCGCGCCACTCTTCAGCATCAACGGCAGCAAGGGCGTAAACGCGAAACGACCGATACCCAAGGCCACCGCCAGCGCGATCGCACACGCCAGTGCGGTGTCACGCGCCGCATGGATCGACAAGGAGGGAGCCTCCGCACGCGTTGCCATGAATCCACCACCGTAAGGAACATGAATGCATTCTAGCTTGACCATCACATCCCGAAAAATGAATAATGGAGATACTATGAATCTCAAAATGTGATCATGGACTTATCGGCTTTGACGATTTTCCGGGCGGTCGTCCGGGAAAACGGCGTGACGCGGGCGGCCGCGAAGCTCAATCGCGTGCAATCGAACGTGACGACGCGGATCCGGCAACTCGAAGAAACGCTCGGAACCGATCTTTTCGTTCGGGAAGGGCGCCGACTCATACTGACGCCGGCCGGCGAGACGCTGTTGCCTTATGCGGAGCGGCTGCTCGCGCTCGCGGACGAAGCGCGGAATGCGGTGACCGAGAATCGGCCGCAAGGGCGATTACGATTGGGCACGATGGAGAGCACGGCTGCGCGTCGGCTGCCCCGGGTTCTCGCGCGCTATCACCAGCGCTGGCCCGAAGTCGAATTGGAATTGGCGCAAGGCATTACCCGTGCATTGATCGACAGCGTGCGGGCATTCGAATTGGACGCGGCGCTGATTGCCCGCCCCATCGAGCCCGATGCCTTGCCGGTCGAGCACTTCGAATCGGTGCCCGTCTTTCGTGAAGAACTGGTGCTGCTGACGCCGAGTGGACGGCAGCCGCTCGAGCCGACGCGCAACGGGGTCGGACCGACACTGGTGGCATTCGAGCGCGGCTGCGCCTATCGCTCCTACGCCATACGCTGGTTCGAATTGCAGGGAATCCGCCCGGCAAGAGTGCTGGAGCTGGGCTCCTATCATCCGATCGTCGCCTGCGTCGCCGCTGGCGCGGGCGTGGCGATCGCCCCCCGCTCGGTGCTGGAACTGTCTTCGCTCGATGGGGAGGTCGACTTGCATCCGATCGGTGCGCTGGGGCGGGTGGATACCTTGCTGATTTGGCGTAAAGGGCAATCTTCCGCATCGCTGAACGCGTTGCGGGATCTTCTGCAAGGAGAAACGGCTTCGACCCAGCCATTCTGAAAAGCGTACTACTGCGCTTGCCCTGCCGCGGCGGCGTTCACCAATCGACTAAGCTCGTTTGCGCGCCGGGCGTTATCGGTCAGTCCGCTAAACGTCCGCGTGATGAACGCGCTGGGAAGGCCGTCCATGCACGCTTGGACCACACGCATGCCGGTCGCCATCGTCTGATGATGTTCTCCCCCGGTCCCGTTGATCGCTATCTGATACGCTTCGAAGCCTTTCGCTTTGACGGCATCGACGTAGGCGGTCTGCGTATTGAACGGCACATTACTGTCGGACGTCGAGCTTACCGCAAACAGACGGAAGCCCGGCATCGGCTTGATGTCGTCGATATGATCGATCGGATCCCAGACGTTTTGAAAAGACGTGCCTGTCGCATCGACGCTCTGTCCTTTCATCTGGGCGCGTAATTTGACATTCAATACGCCGGACGTCGGCACCGCGCACAATACGTCGCTGCGTTCGGCGATCAGGGCGCCGACTAGACCGCCCCCGCCGCTTTGACCGATCAGCGCCACTTCTTTTATGTGGAACCGCTGCTTCAGCTTATCGATCGCCGCATTGACTACCTGCGTCTCATAATGCTGGCGCCGTTTGTTCTGATCACCACTCGATCCATCGGTGCCAGGCCGAGCCAAAAGGACCCAGGCGAGGTGGTCTCGCGATTGTTCTTGTGCCGCCTCGTCGTAAAGATCCTGCGGCGTTCGCTTCGCATAACGGGCCCCCGCGGCATGCCCCGAGATCCAATCTCCTTCCATCGCGATAATCGCACGCTGGGCTTTCCCTTCTGCGAAATCACTGGAAGGATAGTATTTAATGCACTCGCCGAACCCCTCCCCCTGCACCCACACCGTATCGCGCTTTTGGGAACAGGCCTCCTCAGTGGAGGTGGATCCGGACATTAACTCCGATGCGCTGAACGGCTCGTTCAAACCGTAGTTCTTAACCTGCGTGGCGCAGCCACTCAATAGCATGATCGCTAGGAAACCGCCATGGACAAACGCCTTCAACGAATCACTCCTTTTATAATTTTTTTTCTGAAACATTCCGCGCGCGATTCGGCATCGCGACCGCCGCGCGCGCCAATCATACCGAATATCCACGATGCGATAGTCAATGAAAGCATAGGGTATTTTCTCGCGCCGTGACACAAAGAAATGCGCAGGAAAGCGGCATCTCAAAAAGACGATTTAATCGACGGCGTCGCTCGGAAAGGCGGCGCTTGTGGATTTTATCGCGTCCATTTTGTTACAACACCGCAACAGCGGTAGAATTCGCCTTCGACACCGTCCACTGTAGTATTCTTAGCGCCAGCATATAAGGCGGTGACAGGCATGATTCGCTCAGGTGCGATTGCAGAAAAACAGACGTTCCCGCTCGATGTATTGGCCGAATCCGAGCTTTCGCGTTCCGGCTTTCGCTTACGATTTCCCGACGCGCTAGAAACCCGATACTGGCGTGATATCGCCGCCGAACGCCTCCGCGACCTTCGCTTCATTGCCATTTGGGGCGTTGCCGGCTATCTATTTTTCGGCATATTGCTGAACCTGTTTGTCGTCCAGGATCCCAACTGGGGAGGCGTCGCGATCCAGCTGTGCGGTGCCAGCCTTCTGGTGCTTGCGATAAGCAACCTCGCCTTGCGCGACAGGGTTGCCGTCACCGCGCGTGAAATCGCGCTTCTCGTCTGCTGCCTGGCATGCAGTCTGGGGGCGATCCTGGTCGTCTCGTGCAAACCTGGCCCAGTGACCTTACGCGATTTTCTGCTCTCGATATCCCCCGCCAGTTTCGTCTTGATATTCGTGCGCCTCCGCTTTCACCAAGCGACGGCATTTTTCCTGATCAATATCGCGGTCTATGCACTGGCGGTGTTCAGCCGGCAGGAAATAAGCCATGACGACGCTACCTTTCTGATCGGCTTTATGACGACGCTGCTGATTCCCGCGCTAATCGGTAGCCACGGTTTCGAGCGCGCTTTGCGTCGGATTTATCTGCATCGCTTGTTGGAGCAGTTACGCAACGACACGCTTGCGGCACAGAACGTCACCCTCACCGGCCTCTCCTACACGGACCCGCTGACCCGCATCGCCAACCGGCGCAAGCTCGACGAAGCGCTGTCTGAGCTGGTGATGCAGCCCGGCGCAACGGGCACCATGTTGCTTGTCGATATCGATTGGTTCAAGGCATTCAACGATCGATATGGTCATCTTGCCGGCGACGCCTGCCTCTGTCATGTTGCGGCCTGCCTGTCGTCACATTTACGCGGCGCCGATCTGCTGGCGCGCTTCGGCGGCGAGGAGTTCGCGATCTTGCTGGCGGAATCGAATGTCGTGGATGCCACGGAAACGGCGGAGCAGTTGCGCGAAGCGGTGCAGAATTTGCACTTTGTCGTGCGAGATCAGCACGTGAATGTGACGATCAGCATCGGCGTCGCGGTCCATCACGGCATGAGCACATCGGACGCGCTGATCGGCGCCGCCGACAAGGCGTTGTATGCGGCAAAACACGCCGGGCGCAATCGAGTGAGCATCGCCGGCGCCGAAGTCGAGTTATTGGGACGCCGCGTCGGCTAGAAGCGGCACGCTGAAAAGCGCGGTCTCGACACGCACTTTCCATCCTGAAAAACGTATTCCGAGACGCGCGGCGGTGGCTCGAGCCGCCTTTTGCGCTTAGAACGGCCAGTTCAGACCGAAGCGACAAACTGCGCTAATTCAGCGCCCGTCCGCAAAATGCGCGTCTCTCGCGGAAAGTGCGCAACGATCGTTGCATGCGCGGCGCGGCTGCTCGAACCCCGACGCGTGCCATAGCTTTCAGCCCATTGCACCAAAGCGGCGAGGCCCGCGTCCGTGCCGCCGCGACGGACACCCCGTTGCCGGATGTTCGTGACGCACTCGTCCTCAGAGAGGTCCAACCAGATCAGCGCGGTCGCACTCGCTAACGCGACATCGACGAGCCAGCCGTAAATCCCTTCGATGACCCATGCCTCGCCGCTGGCGAGGTCTTGGACTTGCTGCAATGCCTCGGTGCGGTCGCGCGCGACGTTGAAACCGCCGGGCATCCAATGGATCAAATCGAGATCCACCCACGCTGTGGAGAGCCGCGCGGCCAGTCGCGCCGCGAGCCAACTCTTTCCGGACCCGGCATTGCCAATAATGATGGTACGGCGCAGATCGATGGACATCGGATTCGGCAATGAACGGGATGCACGGCATTATGCGACAAGTTCCTGCCGTGGGATGCGCGCCGCGACAGGCTTTATCGATGCGATACAATCCATCGCCGTATCACGCGACGGCATCGACCTGCCGCTGGCCATGGATGGAGCATCACCAATGAAGTTGTTTTCAAGAATCGTCGTCGTGCTGTTGCCGATCGCCCTATCGGCATGCGCCTGGACGAGCGGCTGGACCGGTACCCCGCATTACACGCTCATCACGCCGATGGCATCGGCCGCCAATACGGCGAAAACGGCTGATTTCGCGCTCAATATCCTTCCAATCGGCATTCCCGCCCCGATGGAGAGCACGAATATGGTCATCCGCCGTGGTCCGACGCAAACGGAAGTGCTGCAATCGGCACATTGGAGCGCGACGTTCAGCGAGGAACTTCGTGCAGCCGTCTCCCTGCAGCTTGCAAACACCTTGCGCGCGCAGGACATCGCGGGTCTGCAAACGTCTCCGTGGAATCGCGTCGTCGACGTGAAACTGCAGATTCGGCGGTTCGACAGCTGGCTCGGCCACTCGGTCGCGATCGACGCCGCGTGGAGCGCCACGATGACAAAGGACGGTGCGAAAAATCCGCTTCTGATCTGCAGCGAGACCATCGAACAGCCCGCTCCTGGCGGCCTGAGCAATCTGGTTGGCGCACAACAGGCGGCCGTCCAAGCGCTGAGCGCGAAAATGGGTGCCGAGATTCAGGCCTGGATCACCACCGGACGCAACGACTGCGTCAACTGAAACGCGCCCCGCGCGTCGCGCGCTGCAGCGCCGCTTCGCCTCGCCTTTCCCCAATAACAACGCGTGAACTAGACCGTTTGGCCAGGTCTGGCACGCGCGCCCCATTTACTGTATATTTATACAGTATTGGAGCACCAACTGGGAGGCGAAGATGGAACACCTTATTCGAGTCGTCAACGAACGAGACCGTCAATTGCTGGAGTGGCTGCGAGAACAGGTCGGTGACAAGCGGCTGGAAGCGGCCGCTTATCGCCTCGGTTCGGACGATCGCCCGAAACCGTACGTCTCCGCGGTGTGCCGTTACCTCGGACTGAAACCGCCCGCTTTACGCGCCTTGCCCGCGCAGCGGGCCCGTTACGCGGTCGCCGACCACTATCTGGCCGTCATGCGGGAGAGTCTCGGGCGAAAACCTGTCTCTTAGCCCGCCGCAACGGCGGCGGCAGGCGTCTCCGTGAGCGAGGACAGGGCGACGGCCGGTGGAGCGGACGTTTCGTCCATCGGCTTCAGCCGTGCCATCGATATGGCGCAGCGATAACCTCCCGCGCCGAATCCGTAGGAAGGATGGATGCCTTCGCGTGCGAAGCCCAGCGATTCGTACAGTCGGATCGCCGCGACATGGGCTTCCCAGACGGTAATTTCCAGTCGGGACAGCGCGAGCCACTGATCCGACCATTCGATCGCCTTGGTCAGTAAAGCGCGACCGATGCCCTTGCGCCGGTAGTCACGGCGTACGCATAGTCCGATGGACCCGACGTGGCGTCGCATCGGCTGAAAACTGTCATTGCCGATCTCGATAAAGGCCACCAACTCGTTGCTGTTCGAGCGTTGCGCCACGATGAACAGACCGAGGCCTTCCGCCCGCTTGATCTTATTGCGCCACCATTCGGTGGACGGCAATAAAGGGCAGGCATAGCCCCAAGCGGCCTCGTCATCGGCGGTCAGGACGCGTAACGCGTCCGCGTCGGCCGGATCGGCCCTACGCAAGAAGTACATGCTGTCTCCCAACAACGTGATAACCGTGCTGAGTGTAGTACCCGACGATCACAGTTCCCGCGTTGACGAGAAAGTTCGGCGATTCGGCCTATATCTCGGTGCAACTTCCGCAGCCGATGGAAGGTCATTCGCCGTAGGCGAGCGGCCGAAGCCCCAAATTGCCGCGCAGCGTCTTAGCCTCGTACTCGGTCCGGAACAGGCCACGGCGACGCAATTCCGGCAGGATGAAGGTGCTGAGGTCGTCCATACCGCCCGGCATAATGGGCGGGCAGATATTAAAACCGTCCGCCGCGCCGGCTCGGAACCATGTTTCCATGTGATCGACGATGTCCTCGGCCGTCCCCAACACATAGCCCCCGCTATTCCCAGCCGCCATATGTTTGTACATTTCGCGAATCGACATCTGCTTTTCCTTCGCCAATGCGATCAGATTCTCCCCGAGGCTTTTCGTGCCGCGCGGCTGAACCTCGGGAAACGGCGCATCGAGATCGTAAGCGCTCAAATCACCGAACGCGTTATACAGCAACGATAGCCCCATCAGCGGATCGATCAGGTCCTGCAACTGGTCGAATTTCGCCTGCGCCTCTTCGCGCGTCTTGCCGACATAGATCGTGAGACCCGGCATGATCAAGAGATCCTCGGGGCGTCGACCGTATTTTTCGAGACGCGCCTTGACGTCGTCGTAATACGCCTTCGCCTTCGTCAGGCTGAAGCCGCTGCTATAGATGACATCGGCGCTCTTCGCGGCGATCTCCCGTCCTTGCTCGGACGCGCCGGCCTGCACGATGATCGGTCGTCCCTGCGGCGTCCACGCCGAATTCAGCGGACCACGTACCTTGAAGTGAGGGCCTTTGTGATGCGGCGTGTGCAGCTTCGCACTGTCATAGAACACGCCGCTCGCCTTGTCGCGTACGAAAGCGTCGGGTTCCCAACTGCTCCATAGCGCCTTGACCACGTCGACGAATTCGGCGGCCCGGTCGTAGCGCTCGTCATAGCCCAGATGGGTATCGCGCCCGAAGTTCCATGCTTCCTGCTCGGACCACGACGTCACCACATTCCATCCCGCCCGGCCCTTGCTGATATGGTCGAGCGACGCATATTTGCGCGCGATGTGAAACGGTTCGTTATAGGTGGTCGACGCGGTTGCCACCAAACCGATTCGTTCCGTGCAGGCGGCCAATGCGCCCAGCAGCGTCAGCGGCTCGAGCTCGGCATTCTTCATGTCACGCGCCAGCGAGCCTGGCGGGTCGTCGTTCGAGCGCACGCCCAAACCGTCGGCGAAGAACACCATATCCAAGGCCTCCGCTTCGGCTCGCTTTGCGCTGTCGAGGAAGTATTCGAACTGGATGGCGCCGTCGCTCGGCACATCGGGATGCCGCCACGCCGCAATGTGGTAACCCAGATAGCGAATCGACAAACCGATCCGCATCGTTTTCGTCTCTGTCATCTGCTGCCCCACTGAGAAAAAGACAAGCCATTCATGGCCGAAAAATGCCTGCCACTCATTTCAAGACCGTCGATAGAAACCGCTGAAGCCGATCCGATTTCGGCGCAGTGAAAATGTCCGATGCCGCGCCTTGCTCGATGATTTCGCCACCGTCCATGAAGACCACCCGATCCGCCACCTGATGTGCAAACTCCATTTCGTGGGTGACCACGACCATCGTCGTCCCTGCCGCCGCCAAACCCTTCATGACGTCCAGCACTTCGTGCACGATCTCGGGATCGAGCGCACTGGTCGGTTCGTCGAAAAGCACCATTTCGGGCTCCATTGCCAGCGCACGCGCAATCGCCACCCGCTGCTTCTGGCCGCCGGACAATGCCGAGGGATAGTGATGAATCTTGTCGCCGAGACCCACTTGCCGCAGCAGCGCAATGCCCCGTTCTTCTACCTCCCGCAGAGGCTTGCGTCCGACAATGCGCGGCCCCGACAACACGTTTTGCAACGCGGTGTAATGTGGGAACAGATTGAAAGCCTGGAATACCATGCCGAAATGCCGCCGCTCGCGATCCATCTCCCCTTTGCGTTTGCGGAACAGTTTTCCACGACGCTCCTCCGCGCCGATCATCTGTCCGCGAAACGTCATACGTCCGGCATCGATCAATTCGAGCATATTGATACAGCGCAGCAACGTGCTTTTGCCGGAACCCGACGGTCCGATGATGGCCACCACCTCGTTACGCTTGACCGAGAAATCCACGCCCTTCAACGCAACGAAGTCGCCATAGCGTTTCACCACATCGCGCATTGTCAGAAGCGCTTCGTCGGCGGGTTTCGCCGCAACGGCCGAGGCGGTTTCCTGGCCTGCCTCGGAGATTGGGAAGTCGAATGCATTCATCGGCTGAACCCCTTGCCGAACCGCTTCTCGAGCATGCTTTGAAACAACATGGCCAGCGACGTCAAAACGAGATACCAGATACACGCGACGGTCAGCAGCGGAATCGTCTCGAAATTCGTCGAATAGATCTGCTGCACCGTTGTGAGCAGCTCCACATAGCCGATCACCGTCACCAAGGAGGTATTCTTGAACATCGTGATCAACTCGTTCGACAACGGGGGAATGATCACGCGCACGGCCTGCGGGATGACGATGTGCAGCATCATCGCCAGATCGCTCATGCCGATCGCCTTTGCCGCCTCACGCTGACCGCGATCGATCGAGACCAGACCGCTGCGGAAGATCTCCGCGCTATAGCCTCCGAGGTAGAGTGACAAGCCGAGCACCGCGGCACTGTAGCGCGAGATCAACGTCGTCGTGCTGATATCGATCAACGGCGTATCGGTAAAGGGCAACGGGATATAAACACGCGGCACCAAGGCCGACAGGAAGAAGAGAAACAGCAGCATCACCAAGGTCGGCGTCGCACGGATGACCCAGATATAGCAATAGCCGAACGCCTGGAGCGCCCGGTTGCTTGCCATACGACATGCCGCAACGAGGCAACCCAAGCAGAGTCCCAACGCGCTCGACAAAATCGTCAGAACGATCGTGTGCTCGAGTCCTTCCAGCACGCGCTTGTGGAACAGGTATTTCCACACGATCGGCCATTCCCAACGCGGATTCTGTACGACGAGCAAATACGCCAGGATGAGCGCGACCACGAATAGGCCATTCCAGACATAGTCGATTACGCGACGACGATCATGGATCACTGGCGCGGCATCGGTGCGCACCCTCGCCGCATCGTGTAAGCGTTGGCCGTCCGGGGAATCCCGTCCGTCTTTCGGTATGACCATAGAAAAAGCGTCGGCTTTTGTGGGCATAGGAACGTCCAATAAAGCGTGAAGTGGATCGATCGGCCCGCGGATGGCGTGTCGATCGATACCAGAGGCGCGGGGTTCATCGCCCGATCCGCGATAGCGTCGCGACCGGGCGCCGTACCCTATTTCGCGCCGTTGATGGTGAACCCTGGAATCGCGTCTTTTTCAGAGAGACCCCATTTCTGCATCAACTTCGCGTAGATGCCATCCTTCTGCAATTCCAGGAAAGCAGCTTGAAACGCCATCGCGAGTTTCCTGCCCTTCTCGTCGTTCGGAAACCCCACGCCATACGGCGCGATGTATTCCGAATACGCGATCTTGTAGCGATCCGGGAATTTGCTGGCGTTATAGCTTGCCACCGGTGAATCGATCCATGCGGCATTGCTGCTGTCGTTCCCGATCGCCAGTAGCGTCATATTCGTGTCCGGATAGGTCGTCGACACGATCGGCTTCTTTCCGGCCGCGACACATTTCTCCGACAGCTTTTCCGCCATCTGGACGGTAGCCGTGCCACGCGGAATCGCAACGTTCAAACCGCACAGCGAATCCAGATTCTGAATCGACAGCGTCGAACCCGGTTTGATCACCACGGTCTCGCTGATATTCAAATAGTCGATCAGCGTCATCATCTTTTGCCGCGACGGAAAGTCGGCGAGCGACAGAATGAAGTCGAAACGTTTGGCCTGCAGTCCCGGCTGCAGCGCATCGAACGACGTCTGTTGGAAGTCGATCTTCAGCCCCAGCTTTTTCGCGGCTGCTTTTACGAGATCAGGAATCAAGCCTGTCAGATTACCGTCGTCATCGATGAATTTCACCGGCGCCACATCGGGATTCACGCCGGTGGTGAGCATTGCACCGGGTTTCTGATATTCAAGCGGCAACATTTTGACCAAGGACGGCGACGGCTTGATTGCATCGATATCGACGGCTGGCGCCGCAGCGGCCTGAAACGCGTGCGTCGCGAGCGCGAAAGCCACACAGTGCAAGGTGCGAGACAGGACTTGGCGGGGAGAAATGCGGGACTTCACAGGGCGGTTCCTTAAAACGGCAGCGCGGCGCCGGAGTGGGAAGAAAGTCGAAACGCTCGCGCAACCATTCGGCGCGGCAAAAACGAGGGGGTGGAGAAGCCCGAAGACCACTGCACGACCCGCTCACAAAAAGCATCGACTCCGATTCGATTGACGACCGACATCGACCCGATTCTTTTTCGACATATAGCGAGGGTCAAATTCTTTCTTTTTCGACCGGTATAACCGGTGTGCATGTCGATCCGGTAAAGTGCGATATGTTCATGTCTTCCGCAGACCCTCATGCCCGCACCATCGCCCCGCCCCATCATCGTCGTCGCGCCAGATTCCTTTAAAGGTTCGCTCGCGGCCGAGGCTGTCGCGCACGCGATCGCCGACGGTATTCGAAGCGTGCTGCCCGACGCCGAGGTGCGGGAATGCCCGATGGCCGACGGCGGCGAAGGCAGTCTCGACGCGATCATGCATCAAGGCGGCGAGCGCATCCCCCTGACGGTCCAGGGCGCGAGCGGCATGCCGCGAACGATCGTCGCGGGTATGACGTCGGATGGCACCGCGATCGTCGAGTCCGCCGATATCGTCGGCATCACCGATCCGATCGGCATGTCGGTGCCGGTGGCTGCGCGCAGCTCGGCAGGGCTGGGCGAGGCGCTATCTCAATTAATGGATCGAGGTGCGGCACGGTGCTTGATCGCACTCGGAGGCACCAGCACGAATGATGGCGGCGCCGGTTTCCTGGCCGCGCTCGGCGTGCGTATGTTCGATTCCGCAGGACGGCGTGTCACGCCGACACTGGAAACACTGCCCGACATCGTTCGCGTCGACGTATCCGGCATCGATTCGAGACTCGCACGATGCGAGATCGTCGGCATGGCGGATGTCGATAACCCCCTCTGCGGCCCACGCGGTGCGACCGCTGTTTTCGGGCCGCAGAAAGGCGTGGAGACCGATAGCGTCACGCGGCATGACGCAGCCATTGAACGGTTTTCAGCGCTGCTGGAAACGGCATTCGGTCACGCGCATGCGGCGTCGCCCGGCGCCGGCGCGGCGGGCGGCCTGGGCTTTGCCATTCGCATGCTGGGTGGCAGCTTGCAATCCGGTGCGGAATTGGTGGCCGAGCAGATCGGGTTGCGCGCGGCGCTGTTCGGCGCCGACTGGTTGATCACCGGCGAAGGCCGGTCCGATACGCAGACGGTCGGCGGCAAGGCACCGTTCGCTGCGGCGGTTTGTGCGCACGCGGCAGGCGTGCCGCCGACGCTCTTGTCCGGTGCCATCGACCGCAGCGCCTTAGCGTTATTGGGGCGACATTTCGCCGGCTGTTTCGCGATTGCCGACGGCCCGATGTCGTTGGAAAGCGCGATCGAGAACGCTGCACTATTGCTGCATAACGCAGCCGCCGAACTGACGCGACTGCGTTTCTACACTGCGTCCTCAGGGCGTCTGTAAGCTGCCATCGCGCAGACGCGTCTGCGTCCAGGTCGTGACCGTATTCGTACAAGGAAAGCGCTTGGCCGCGGCCTCATCGATCGACACGCCCAAGCCGGGCGCCGCGTTCGGATACACATAGCCGTTCCGATATTCCGGCAAGCCCGGAAATACATCGAGCAGCGCCGCATGGGGCCCTTTCAGCTCCTGGATCACGAAGTTGGGCGGCTCGACGCCCGACCACTCCTGGACGCCGAAGTTGCGCGCGGACAAATCGAGATGAATGTTTGCCGCGTGCGCGAAGGGCGACATATCGCCCGGGCCATGCCACGCAGTGCGGACCCCGTACTGCTCGGCAAAGATCTGCAATTTTCGCGTAGGCGTGATACCGCCCAGTTGGCTCGGATGCACGCGAATGAAATCGATCAGTCGCTCGGCAATCAAGGCGCGCCATTCGAACGGATGGTTGAACAGCTCCCCCTGCGCCAGCGGTGTCGTGGTTTTGGCGCGCAGTTGCCGCAGCCATTCTCCATCCTCCAACGGGATGGCGTCCTCCAGGAAAAACAACTGATAGGGCTCCAAGGCGTTCGCGAAACGGATGGCGTCGATGGGCGCGAGGCGTTCGTGCACATCGTGAATCAACTCGACATCGAACCCTACGCGACTTCGCAAACCGTCGAACAACTTCAAGGTGTCGCGCATGTACTGACGGGTATCCAGATAAATGCCGTCCGGCGCCCCATCTGGCGCATAGGCCGGCGCTTTGCCGAAACCGCCACCGCCATAGCCGCCGCTTTGACAACGAATATGCGTCACGCCCTGCTCGCGATACCGCGCGATGGTGTCGCACAAAGCGCTCACATCGCGCCCTTCCGCATGCCGATACACCGGTACCGCTTCGCGGCTTTTGCCGCCGAACAATTGGTATAGCGGCAGGCCGGCTGCCTTGCCCTTGATATCCCATAAAGCCATGTCGACACCGGAGATCGCGTTGTTCTCGATCGGCCCGTTACGCCAATAGCCGTTCTGGTGCATCAGTTGCCATAGGTCTTCGATGGCATGGGCATCGCGACCGATGATCAGCGGACGCAAATACTCCTCGAGCACGCATTTCACCGCGAGATGACGATAGGCAAATGTCGCACAGCCATAACCGACAAGGCCAGGCTGGTTCGTTTCGATTTTCACGACGACGAGGTTGATCCCTTCGGGCGCCGTCAGAATGACCTTCAAGTCCGTAATCAGTGTCGTCATAATCGGTATTCCATTTCGATAAATCGGCGCGCGATACGCACGCCTAGTTTTTTAAGACGAGGCCCGGACTTCCATCGCCCGCTTATCGACGCGGCTCTCGGCGCTACGATTCGGCACCGTCATCATCAGGAAGACCGAGGCGAGCAGCGCCGCTGCCATGAAGATGTAAGACACGGCAGGGCTGCCCGTGGCACTGTTGAGATAGCCGACCAGATAGGCACCCAAAAACGCGCCCAATGCGCCGCAGGCATTCACGAGGCCGATCGCGCCACCCAGCACATTGCTCGGAATCAATTCGGGAATCAGCGCGAAGAACGGCCCGTATGGGGCGTACATCGTCGCACCCGCGATGACCAGCAACGTGAACGACCACCAGAAATGCGTGCTACCCAACAGATAGGAACCGACAAACGCGATGGTCCCGATCAGCAGCAAGGGCCAGACAAAGAGCTTGCGATTGCCGGTCCGATCGGAAAGCCAAGAGGCCAATAACATCAACACGATGGCCGCCAGATAAGGCACAGCCGCAAGCCAGCCGACCGAGACGATATCGATCGTCGAGGCCGCCTTCAAAATCGACGGGAGCCACATGATGAAGCCGTACACGCCGATGCTCCACAGCGCGTGAATGGCGCAGCATTTCAAGACGATCGACGAACGGAAGGCGCCGCGGTAATCGCGTACCGGTGCGATGCCGGTTTGCTCCGAATCGAACCGCGCCTGCAAGCGACGCTTCTCATCGTCGGTCAGCCAGCGCGCATCGGCCGGCCGCTCACTGACGGTGAACCACCAAATGACCGCCCAGACCAATGCCGGCAGCCCTTCGAGGACGAACATATGACGCCAGCCGAAGCTGTGCACGAGATAGCCCGACACGACCGACATCCATAACACGGTGACGGGATTTCCCAGAATCAGGAAGGTATTGGCGCGCGATCGCTCCGTCTTCGTAAACCAGCGACTGATATACATCAGCATCGACGGCATGACAGCGGCCTCCACCAAGCCGAGAACGAAGCGGAGCACCATCAGCGTCGGAATGTTGCTGACCATGCCGGTCGCGGCCGCGCAGAGCCCCCACAGCACGAGGCTGCAGAAGATCAACTTCCGCACGCTGTTACGCTGCGCATAGATCGCACCGGGAACCTGGAACAAGCAATATCCCAAAAAGAACAAGGCACCGATCAACGACGACGTCGCGGCACTGATGCCGAGATCGGTATTGATGCCGGCTGCAGCGGCGAATCCGTAATTGGCGCGGTCGAGATAGGCCAGGCTGTAGGTGATGAAGATCACCGGCATCAGGTACCACCACCTGCGGGTGGCGATAGGTTGCGCATCGTTCATGATCTGTCTCGTCTCCGGTGATTTCGATAGCGCGTAAGCGCTTTCATTTCAGCGTTTTTTAAAACATGTTTACAGCACGGACAACCAGCCGCCATCGACGAAGATGATCTGGCCATTCACATAGCTCGACGCAGCGGACGCCAAATACACGGCTGTTCCGGCCAACTCGTCGGGCTTGCCCCAACGCTGTGACGGATTGCTGCTCTTTACCCAGGCGTCGAAACGCGCATCGTCGATCAGGGGCTTGTTCATATCGGTCAGGATATAGCCGGGCCCGATGGCGTTCGCCTGGATATCGAACGGCCCCCATTCGGCGCTCATCGCGCGGGTCAGCATTTTGATACCGCCCTTCGCCGCCGTGTACGCGCCCACCGTCGGGCGCGCGCCCTCGCTGGTCAATGAGCCGATATTGATGACCTTGCCGCCATTGCCGCGTGCAATCATTCGCCGTGCCGCTTCCTTGCCGACGATAAACGCGCTGGTGAGGTTGGTATCGATCACCCTTTGCCAATCCGCCAGCCCGAGTTCGACCAAGGGCTTGCGGAACTGGATGCCGGCATTGTTGATAAGAATGTCGATTGCCACCTCCGCGTCATCCCATGCCTTGAACGCCGCGGCAACGTCGGTTTCATTGGTCACGTCGAACGCGCGTCCCAATATGTCGAAGCCTTCGCTTTTCAGCGTGGCCACGGCCGGCGCGACGGTTTCCTCACGGGTGCCGTTGATGATGACGCGCGCTCCGGCTTGCGCCAGACCGCGTGCCAGCGAAAAGCCGATTCCGCGAGCCGAACCCGTTATCAACGCCGTGCGACCGGTCAAATCGAATAAGCTGCTCATGGTGCGTTTCCTTGATGTCGTGAGTGGGCGGTATCGCGTGACGATCCGCGCTTAGGTGGCAACAGCCGCATTTTTTAAGATCGCTTCGCGGTCCGCGAAATCGTTTGCGGCGCGGTCGATCAGCTCCAGTGCCGCGCGTTCCGCCGCAGCGGGATTGGCTTGCTCGATGGCCCGACAGAGCGCTTCGTGCATCGGCAACGAGCGCGCAGGGCCCCCTTCGATTTCAGAACTCAAAGCAAAGCTGGTGCGTAATATCGCGGATAAGGCCGTCTGCATCTGCTGAATGAACTGGTTATTGCAGGCTGAAAAGATCGCGCCATGAAACGCGAGGTCCGCCGGCACATACTCGCCGCGTCCCGCCACGGCCGCCGCCATGGCGTCATAAGCGTAACGAAGCGCTCGGCGCTCCATATCGGTGGCGCGCGCCGCTGCCAGCTTGGCGGCTTGCGGTTCGATGATCCGTCGCAACTCCATCAAATCCCGAATCAGCACCGTGTCGACAGTGCCCGCTTTCGCGCGCCACGCGATCACGTCAGGATCGAACAACTGCCATCGCGTGCGGGCGGTGACCACGGTGCCGTGCCGACGCCGGACCTCGAGCATCCCTTTGGCAGAAAGCGATTTCACGCTTTCGCGAATCGTGATCCGACTGACGGCCAGCTGCTGCGCCAATTCGGGCTCGGAGGGCAGCACATCCCCCGGCGCAAAGTGGCCGCTGCAAATCTGCTCCCCCAATCGATCGAGAACCTGGCGAAAAACCGTCAACATTGCGCTTTGCCATACGTATGATGTATTGCAAAAGTAACGTATCTCATAATTATTGTTCAATGCGGGGAAACCCTTGCCTCGGCACGATTTCTCCGGCGCGACTATGATGAAATGAACACGCGCGGAGTGGACCGGCGGATCATTGGTCGGGTCCGCGCGCCCACGCACAACAGGAGCAATTCAGTGAAAATCGATTTGAAAGGCAAGACCGCACTGGTCACGGCGTCAACGGGCGGCATTGGATTTGCCATCGCGAAGGGCCTGGCCGAAAGTGGCGCGGCCGTGGTGATCAACGGCCGCAGCGAGGGCTCGGTGGCCAAAGCGCGGGAGAAACTGGCCGCCCTGGTTCCCGGCGCCACGCTCCACGGCGCGGCCGCGGATCTCGCATCGGATGCGGGCGTCGACGCCCTGCTCAAGCAGTTGCCCGCCATCGATATCCTGATCAACAACGCCGGGATCTATGGCCCGAGCGATTTTTTTGAGACGGACGACGCCACGTGGGAGCGCTATTGGCAGACCAATGTGATGAGTGGTATTCGCCTGTCGCGCGCGCTTACGCCCGCGATGGCGAAGCAGTCGTGGGGTCGCGTGGTCTTCATTTCGTCGGAGTCGGCCCGTAACATTCCGGCTGACATGGTGCACTACGGCGTGACGAAGACCGCTCAGTTGTCGCTTTCGCGGGGATTGGCGAAACGCCTCGCCGGCACCGGCGTGACGGTCAATGCAGTACTGCCGGGCCCGACGCTTTCGGACGGCTTCGCCGACATGACGAAGGATGAAGTTGCGCGGACAGGCAAATCGCAAGAAGAAGTCGCTGCGGAATTCGTCATGGCGCACCGCCCTTCGTCGATCATCCAACGCGCCGCCACCGTCGAGGAAGTGGCGAACATGGTGGTCTATGTCAGCTCGGTGCAAGCGTCCGCCACCTCCGGTGCGGCGTTGCGCGTGGACGGCGGCGTCGTCGACGATATCGTTTGAGTTCTGGAAAAAGGTATGGCCGCGTACGGTTCAGCGCGGGACGTGCCACCAGCGTGGCAACAGGCGACGGACCTCGGCACGCCGGTAGCGGTCGTCTATCAGAAACACGACGCCGCGGTCCTGCTCGGTCCGTATGACGCGGCCCGCTGCCTGAACGACTTTCTGCATGCCCGGGAAGAGATAGGCGTAGTCATAGCCGTTGCCGAAACGACGCTCCAGCAATGCGCGCATCTGCTCATTGACGGGGTTCATCTGGGGCAAGCCGAGCGTGGCGACAAAGGCACCGATCAGACGGTCGCCGGCCAGATCGACGCCTTCCGCAAAGGCACCGCCCATCACCGCGAAGCCGACGCCTCGACTATCCGTTTGGAAACGCGCGAGAAAGGCATCCCGTGCCGCCTCGTCCATACCCGGTGACTGCGTCCAGACCGGCACGTCCGGATGCCGTGCCATCACGGCATCCACGACTTGCTGTAAGTAGTCGAAGCTACTGAAAAACGCGAGATAGTTTCCGGCTTGTGCCGCGTATTGCTTTGCGATCAGGTCCGCGATCGGCAACAGCGAGCGTGCCCGATCACGCCATCGGGTGGATACGTGACCAACCACTTCCACCCGTAGCTGCCCGGCACGAAAAGGCCCTTCGACGTCGAGCCACGCCGTCTCTTCCGACAGACCGAGCGTATCTCGATAAAACTGCCCCGGCGCGAGCGTTCCGGAAAACAGCACCGTGGTCCGCGCCGCCGCGAAGCGGGTCAACAGATACGGCGCCGGCACGACATTGCGTACGGTCAGCGTGGTTGCTTCAAGCGGCCGATGTGCGGCGCCCTTTCGCGCGCCGTCATCGGCATAATCGCGCTCCCGCGGCGAGAGCATCACGTCGAACAAGGCATGCTTTCCGAAACCTTCCGCGAGCGATGCAAACTGCATGACGTCGAAGTGGAAGCGCAGCGCGGCGGGATCGACGTCGAGCGGCGCTTGCGCCATATGCTCGCTCGCCACTTCCGCCAGATTCTGCGCGGCGGCGAGCAAGGGACGCGGAATGGTTTCCAGGACTTGATAGTCCTCCTGCTGCACGCGGTTGATCGCGTTCCACGCGCGGTTCAGCCGATCCAGCGGTTTTTTCAAGATCCCGGGGGCCTTCGCGCGAACCTGTCGCAGTGCGGTCTGGTCGAGCGCGGCGCTATACATGTTTCGTGCGCGATCCACGAGATTATGGGCCTCGTCCACCAGAACGGCGACGCGCCACTGATACGCCTGAGTCATCCCATAAAGCAGCGCGCTACCATCGAAGTAATAGTTGTAGTCGCCGACGACCACATCACACCAACGCGCTAACTCCTGCGATAGATAGTAAGGACAGATGTCGTGCGCCAGCGCGGCGTCGCGTACGACCGCACGCGTCAGTTGTCCATGCGACAAGGCGCTGGAGCGCGCATCCGCGAGACGATCATAGAAGCCGCGCGCCAATGGGCAGGCATCGCCATGGCAGGCCTTGTCCGGGTGCTCGCATGCCTTGTCCCGCGCCACGAGTTCCAGTACCCGTAATGGCAGGCCTGCGTTTTCATCGCGGAGCAAGGTGACCGTGTCGAGCGCCAGTGCCCGGCCGGGCGTCTTTGCCGTCAGAAAGAAAATGCGATCGATGCGGTCTTCGGCGCACGCCTTCAACAACGGAAACAACGATGCCAGCGTCTTGCCGATGCCGGTGGGCGCCTGAACCATCAGGTCCGTCCCGTCGCGGGCCGCACGATAGACCGCCACGGCCATATCCCGTTGCCCCTCTCGGAAGGCATAGGGAAACGACAACGCCGACAGCGCGGCGTTTCGCGCGAGCCGATGCGCCGCTTCGCGCTGCGCCCACGCCAGGAAGCGTTCGCACTGGCTCGTGAAAAATGCTTTCAACGAGGCCGCCGTGTGTTCCTGCGTTAGTAGCGTTTCCTTCTCGGTCCGAATCTCGAAATACACCAGAGAAACCGTCAAGGTCGCCAATTCGCGCGATTCGCACAACAGATGCCCATACACCAGTGCCTGGGCCCAGTGTAGCGCGCGATGATTTGTCGGCATCGCGCTCAGGTCGCCGCGATAGGTCTTGATCTCCTCCAGCCGATTCTCGTCTGCCGCATAGCCGTCGGCGCGACCACGCACTGTCAGGCCCTCATGCATCCCCATCAAGGCGACTTCCGCCTCATATCCTCGCGCCCGGCGCGCGGCCACGGTGACATGACCCGCCATACCCTCGGATGCGGTCGGGGCAGGCGTAAAACGCAGATCGAGGTCGCCGCTACGTGCGGTGAACTCGCAAAGCGCCCGTACGGCCACGATGTAGTTCATTGCGTCAGTACGCGATGCGGCGCAGCGGCGAATCGGGCGTCGTCCATACCATCGTTGACACCGTCATCGACACCGACAGGAAGCGGCGCCGCTTCCTGATGCCACCGTACGTCCAAGACGCGTGCGGGAATGCCATGCGCGGCGAAAAAGCCGAGCCAGCGAAGCTGGTTGTCTTGCAGGCGGTCGCCCGGCCCTTTCACTTCGATCATCTCGTAATCGCGTTGCCGTGGTCGAAAGCGGATCAGGTCGGGCAAGCCGGTGCGGTTGGCGCGAGGATCCGCCAGCAAGCGTTGGAAACAGTGCTTCAAATGCATGGCGGGAATGCAGCGCAATGCCAGCAGCACCACGTCGCGGCGCAGTGCCCCCCAATGCACGAACGGCGACTGGATCCCGTATTTCATCCGCCACTGCGTCAGGATCTGTCGGCGATAGCGACGATCGTCGAGGCGGTCGAGCGCCGCATCGAACAATGCCCGACGGCGCATGACGAAATCGGGTGCATCCAGGTCCGCCGGGCCGCGTTGAAACGGATGAAAGAACGCGCCCGGCAGCGGCGCGAAAACAGCGTCCCAGCACAACAGGCCGAACAGTCCGGCAAGCAAGGTATTTTCGACATAGAAGACCGGTGCTTCCGGCACGCTCAATGCATCACGCACCCGGAACTCGACGGATGATCCCTGAGCGCTCGCCCTGTCGCCATTTTCGTCTACGATATCGGCGTTCGGCGGCAGGTCAAGCACTCCGCGCGAAATCGGCGTCGGACGCGAGATGGGCGACGCCAACGCAACGCGCGTCTTTGCCCAAGAAGATGCGTCAGCTTGCCCGGCTTCCGCTGCTGCGGACGCGTCGGATTGTGATGTCGCTGGCGCGATCGACAAGCGCTTCAGGAGGCGCGTCCGCAACCGCCCGACACGCTGCGCCTCCTCTTCGCTCTCCGGCGCATGCACGGCCTCTGCAGCCAGCGCCAATGCTTCCACCTCACGCCCGCAGCGCTCCATCACCCGCATCGTGCGATGTCGCGCACCAGGCCAGTCGGTCTGCGCATAGGCGGCCAGTGCGCCATCCCAATAATGCATGCGCTCGGCCGCCTGTCCGGCCAGGAACAGACATTTCGCGCGCCGCTGCGCGATCCAGGGATTACGCGTCGATACGGCGACCAACGCCGTCACCACGCTCAGCAGGGCATCCTCGCTCGCAAGCCCGTCCGGCGCGTGCAGCGCCTCCCGGGATCGCTGCAAATCGAGATAGGCGTCGACGTCTTCACGCAACTGAAAAGCGCGCGCGTTTCCCGGAAACACCACTGTCTCATATTGGAAAATGCCGAGATCGGCAAGGACGAACGCTGACCAATCCTGGTGGAGATTACCGAAGAAGATCAGACGCAAACGCTCGCACAAGGGCGCAATCGTGACGTGATACAAACGATCCGTCTCGTCGCGTCCACTGGTCCAGTCAGAATACGCCTGCTCCGCCGGATAACATGGCGTCAAGGCCGCGAGCCATTCCGCCTTGCCTCGCCCAGACATCGACGATAGTTCGGGAAGCAGTCGCAGCAGTTGCGGACGCGTCGACAAGGCAAATAACGATGTCAGCGAGAGCACCGGATCGGCATCGAGCCAACCGTGCGATAGCAGCGGTCCGGCCGCCGCCATCGGGCAGCCGATTTCATCGTATTGCAGTTTGCTTGCACGGAAATGCACGCCCTGCCGCATCAACATTCGCACCAGCAAGGCGCGGGAGGGCAGCGGCAAGGCATCGAAACCGGCAATGAATGCCCGTTCGCGCTCGTCGAGCAGGTCGTCGTAGCGCCGCCCGATCCAATCGAGGGCGCTACGGAAATTATCGAGATAGTAAGGCTCAGCGGCAGGCACGGCGGGAAACGACAGAAAGGAACTGTGTTTTTATACAGGCATGATAGCAGATGTCGCCGTCATCCCCGTCCGCGCCGCGTCCTTCAGCGCTCGACCTGCTGATTCCAGCGCGCGTTCCACTCGGCGCGGTGCGTATTGATCGTCGCCCAATCCACCGATTGGAGATTATGTTCGAGAGCGTCGACCTTGCCGAGTTGCTGTTCCAATTCGGGACTGACCTTCACGGTACGATTGACCGGCAACGATTTCACGTTCGCCATGATTGCCTGCTGCGCCGGAGGGCTGATCAAATACGCGATCAGCTTCTGTGCCAACGCCGGTTGGTCGTTATTCGCCAGCATGCATGCCGAATACATCAGCTTGACGGCCCCTTCTTTCGGCGTCGCGTATTCGACCGGGATACCTTGATCCTTGAACGAACGGATCTGCGTCGCCGTCATCGGAAACAAGGCGGCTTCGCCGTTCTGTGCCATTTCCGAAATCTGTGCCGAATTCGAGATGTATTCCAGAACGTTCGGGCCGATCGTCGTCGACCATTTCGCAAATACCGGCGCGACGTTGCTGTCGTTTCCGCCAAGCAAACGGTTATACATCAGGAACCCATAGAGCCCATAGGTACTGCTGGAGATCGACGGAAAGATGACTTTGCCCTTGTATTTCGGATCGGCAAAGGCAGCCCAGGAATCCGGTGCCGCCCAATGATTCGCATCGAACAGCTTTTTGTTATAGCCGAGTCCGACGACGCCGAACTGGACGGCCACCGCGGCGTCGTTCGGGAAGCGCGCGGCGGGAATCAGGTCGGCCGTGATCTGCTTGTCCGTGACCGGCGCGCATAGCCCGAGCCCCACTGCCCGCACCATCACCCCGTCATCGAGAAACGCGAGATGCATTGTCGGATGGGCTTTCTGCGCCTGCATCTTCGCGACGATATCCGCGGACGTGCCCGGGACGACTGCAATCTTCACATTGTTCTCTTTCTCGAAAGCGGGAAAGACGAAGCGCTCGTAGTTCTTTTGCAGCGTGCCGCCGTTCATGCCGACGTACAGCGTCGGCTCGGCATGCGCCAACGTCGCACCGACGCTCAGCATCAGCACGACGGCCATGCCCAGGCTTCGCTGCACGGCGCGCCATCGTCCGCGCGACACGGGATGCGTCACGGATACGCCTTTCGGCAAGGTATCGATCGCGCGATGTTTTGCAGCGGCAGGGGTATCGCGGTGAGTCGCACGGTGATTCATCAGGCACTCCAAGTCCAGGTCAAAAAAGGAAAGGCCGCGGGCGAATCCGGCGCGGATGTGTGCGATTGCAATTGCAATTGCGCGGCCCCGCGTTGCGCATCGAATCGATCGACACGGAATGCGTCCACCGGCGTGCGCGTGCCGCCATCGACAACCCATTCCGCCAGTACTTCGCCCACGGCCGGCGACAATTGAAATCCGCCGCCCGAAAAGCCGAAGGCATGGAGCAATCCCGGCGTCGACGGGCTCATCCCGAAAATAGGCTGTTTGTCCGGCGTGCCGCCTTCCACGCCAGTCCAGCTTCGAATGACGAGCGCACCGCGCAGTCCGGGAATCGTCCTTTCAGCGGCTTGGAACGCCAGGGCGGCGCGCGCGCCATCGGGGCGGCTCCCGGATAAAGCGAGCACCCCTGTAGACCGTCCTCCGCCGATCACGACGTTGCCGCGCGCGACCTGGCGTGCATAGAAGGCGCCTCCGGCCACGCCGACATTGATCGACATGATCGGCGGCAGCGGCTCGGTCACCAGCATGTTCGGGTAGATCGGTTCGGCGGGCACCACGTCACCACATTGCTCGGCGAATGCCTTGCCCCACGCGCCCGCGCAATTCAAGACATAGCGCGTCTCGAAAATGCCAGCGGACGCCGCGTCACCGAATCCCGCCACCGCTTCCGCGTGTATCGTAAATCGGCCGCCTACGGATGCCTGCGCCTGGGCATACGCCGGCAGCGCTGCCGCATCGGCGTTTGCGGACGACGTCGATGCATCCGAGATCACCTGCATCACCCGGCATTGCTCGCGTACGTCGGCGCCCGCCCGACGCGCGGCGCGGGCATACGCGGCAGCCAGCAGTCGCGGGTTCGCTTGCCCGTCGTCCGGACAAAGCGATGCCCCTAAGACCGCTCCGGACAACCAGGGATAGGCCTGACGCACGGCCCTTGCATCGAGCAAACGCAAATCGAGTCCATAATCGGCCGCGCTTTGATAGTAGGCCTCCAGCTCAGCCATGCCGCGGGCGTCGCACGCCAGTTTCAAATGCCCGCTGCGCACATATTCGATATCGCTATCGAGACGCGCCGACAGCGTCGGCCACAGGGCGTGTGCCCGTTGCGATAAAGGCAATTGCACAAGCGCCCGACCTTGTCGACGGACGCCGCCATAGTTGACACCGCTCGCCTGCGCGCCGCACCATCCTTGCTCGAACAAAACGACGGTGCGTCCCCGCTCACGCAGGGCCAAGGCGGCCGCGCAGCCCATCAATCCGCCACCGATGATCGCGACGTCGAAGCGTCGCACAACCGTGCTCATTGCTCCGGCTCCTCGGTTGCGACGACACCGAACGGGATCGGCTTCAGGGGCGGCTGCGCACGCCAGCGGCCGACCTCCGCGATCGTACAATGACGCGCATCGGCGACGATTCGCGCAGTGGCCGCCGCGCAGATGCGGCCCTGACATCGCCCCATTCCGGCACGGCATAAGGCCTTCACGCGATTCATTTCGATCGCGCCATCGGCCACGCTGCGTCGAATATCGCCTGCCCGCACTTCTTCGCAACGGCAGACGATCAAAGCATCATCCGCACGCGCGAGCCAAGCAGACGGTGCGGCAAACGCGGCCTCGATACCTTCTCGAAAAGCGCCAATCCGTGCCGCCAGCCGTCCGTCGCGTGCCCACTCGCGCTTATGCGCGGGATCGATTGTCGCGCCAAGATCCGACAGCACGGCCAGCGCGGCGCGTCGACCGGCCGCCTCGGCGGCGTCGGCACCCGCGATGCCGCTCCCGTCGCCTGCCAGATAGATCTGCGGCACGCTGCTGCGACCATCGGCATCCCGGCGCGGCAACCACTGCTCGTTCACCGTATCGAAATCGAATGCGCAACCGAGCAGATCGGCCAGTTGCGTTTCCGAGCGCAAGCCGAAGCCGGTCGCCAGCGCGTCGCAGTCGATTTGGCGCGTGCGTCCCGCGCGATCATGCCAACGGATGCCCTCTATGCGGTTGCCGTCCTCGGACAGTGCATCCCAGCCGGTGACGCCATCGTGCATCGGGACACCGCGCAGTCGCAACCATGCGATGTAATACAGCCCCTTGGCGAGGACCGCCGGCAGCACACGCAACCGCGGCAACGCACGCAGTCGCGCGCCGAACGTACTACTGTCGAGCACGGCCAACACATGCGCGCCGGCTTTCACATATTGATACGCGAGCAGATAGAGCAACGGTCCCGACCCGGCAAGGACAACGCGTTGTCCGACGCTACACCCTTGCGACTTCAGCGCTACCTGCGCCGCGCCCAAGGTGTAGACGCCGGGCAGCGTCCATCCTGCAAAAGGCATCACACGATCGACCGCACCGGTGCACAACAACAATCGCCGATAATCGATCTGCGAAAACCGCGGCGTTTCACCGGTCTCGAATAAAGACAGCGTACCGGCCGATGCATGCCAGACCAGCGTCTGCGGACGATAGTCGATATGCGGCAACAATGCGTCGAAAGTCGCATGGATCGACTGCGCCCGCCGCGCTTCGAACCCGTAAAGCGTGCGCGCGTCGCGCACGAAGCCCACCGGTTGACGTCGATAGATCTGGCCGCCCGCACGGGCCTGTTCGTCGATGACGATGGGTCGATATCCCGCTTCCACCAGCGTCTGTGCGGCTCTCACGCCCGCCGGGCCCGTACCGACGATGACAATCGGCGCGTCCGTTTCGCCGTGCGCATCCGGCTCCGGTCCGCGTTGCGCCGACATCTCGCCAAGGCGATCCGTATCGTCCCCCCGCCCCGCCGCTTTATTCATGATGCCGCTCTCGCGCCACGCGCTCGGTCAGCAGGCGCATGCCCGGCGCGATCGCCGTCGTGCAGGCGCGCACGGCACGGCCCTCCTCTGTGCGCATCCAGCAATCCTGACACGCACCGATCAGACAAAAGCCGGCGCGCGGCGCGCCGCTGAATTCGCTGCGACGCAGTCGGTCGCCTTGCGTCAACACCGCCGTCAAAACGGTGTCTCCAGCGAGCGCCGACATGGGCTGCCCATCAAGCGAAAACGCGACCGATGCCCGATGCGTTTCCGTCAAACGCTGCAAAATCGGCACCGTCATGATGCAATACCCTTCGACGAACGGGACGCATCGCCGTTATCGATCGATACAGGGGCGGTGGCTCGCCGAACGCGCACACGCACGCGCCCGGCGCGACGCCGCGTTTTTTCGGGATGACTACCGGCCGCGTCGGGTCCGATCAAGACGCGGTCGAGGCCATATACGCGATCGATCGTCACCATCACCACCGCCGTCAGCGCAATCGTCAATGCGGAAACAGCTGCCATCATCGGATCGATCGACTCGGTGGCGTAGGTGTACATCCGCACCGGCAGCGTCAAGGTTTGCGGCGTCGTGACGAAAATCGACAAGGTCAGCTCATCGAAACTATTGATAAACGCCAGGATCCAGCCGCCGGTCATCCCTGGGACGATCAAGGGCAAGGTAATGCGTCGGAGCACCGTCCATGGGCTGGCACCCAGCGACAAGGCCGCCTGTTCGGCACTCGCGTCCAAGCCCGCCACCGACGCCAAAATCAAGCGCATCACATACGGCGTGACGACGATCACATGCGATGCCACCAACCAGGCAAAGGAACCGGTTGTGTTCAGCAAGGTGAACAAACGCAGCAGCGCCACGCCGAGCACCAGATGCGGGATCACCAGCGGCGAGAGAAATAAGCCATTGATGACGCCGCGTCCCGGAAAGCGCAGCCGTCCCACGGCCAGGCCTGCGGGCACCGCGATCAACAGCGAGATCGTCGCCGACAGCACGCCAAGCGTCAGGCTGTTATAGAAGGATTGGACGAATTCGTCATTCGCCAATGCGGCGCGAAACCAGCGCAGCGAGAACCCGTGCAAGGGTAGCGACAAGGTGTTTTCCGGCGTGAAGGCCACCAGACACACCATCACCAGCGGCGCCAACACGAACACCACGACTACGGTGTGAAAGCACAATGCCAGGGGACCATTTCCACGCATCGACAACACTCTCCAATGGATCCACGCCGGGCGTTCAGCCCAGCGTCGCCTTATGCCGGCCTTCCAGCAAGCGGTTATAGGACAGCATGATGATCAGGTTCGCCAGCAGCAGTACGATCGCAATGGTCGCACCGAGCGGCCAATTCAAGGAGCTGAGAAACTCGTCATACACAGCGGTGGCGACAACCTTCAAGCGCCGGCCGCCCAACAATCCGGGAATCGCGAAAGCGCTGGCGCTCAAACCGAATACGATCAAGCTACCGGACAGGATGCCCGGCAAGACTTGCGGCAAGACGATGCGGCGCATGACCGTGAACTGAGAAGCGCGAAGTGACAGCGCGGCCTGTTCGACCGCCGGATCCAGGCGCTGCAGCGCCGTCCAGACCGGTATTACCATGAAGGGCAACATCACATGCACGAGCGCGACGATCATGGCGCCATTCGTGAACAACAATTTGACGCGACCGAATCCCAACGCCATCAAGGCCAGATTGATCGGGCCCTCACTGCCGAGCAGCATGTTCCAGCCGAATGCGCGCACCACCACAGACACCAGCAAGGGCCCCAAGATCACGACCAGGAAAATCGCGCGCCACGGGCTGCGCATCCTCGACAGCACGTACGCCTCCGGCACGCCGACCAGCAGGCAGATCACGGTGGTGATCCCCGCGACGAAAAAGGTCCGAAGAAAGATTTCATGGAAATAGCCGCTGGACAGTACCTGCCAATAATTCCGCAGGCCGTATGTGGGCTGAATTCCGGTATTGAAATCGAAACCATTGAACGACAAAGCGAACGTCATCAACAAAGGCGCGATCACCATCGTCAAGAACAACACGACGCCGGGTGCGCTGGCCGCGTAAGGGCGCCAATCCGATGGCGTCCGGCTTGCCCGAGAAGCCTTGTCAGCCATGCACGGCTCCCGCATCGACTTGGCCCAGGACGTGCGCGGATTCCGGCATCCAACCGACGCGGATTCGCGCGCCGACATCGGTGCCCGGCCCTTGCCGGTTCGGCCATAGCGCGATCAACGCGCCAAGCGGCGTGTCGATGCGATACAGACATTGGTCTCCCAAAAACATCGCCGACAACACGGTGCCGTCGACATAGGGCAAACCGGTTTCATCGTCGGCCATCGGTCGCAGCTTCTCCGGCCGCACGCAGCATTGGAGGACGGTTCCGACTTCGCTCGGCGATGTCTGCGTCCGAGCGTCCAATGTCCAACGTGCGCTCGGGGCGACCAAGGCACCGTAGCCGATGCGATCACCGCCATTCGACAGGACCTCGGCATCGAACAAATTGGCGCGACCGACGAATTGCGCGACGAATGCACTGGCCGGCGTTTCATAGGCAGCGCGCGGTGTCGCGATCTGCGCGACCCGCCCCGCCTCCATGATCACGACGCGATCGCTCATGGACAAGGCTTCCGCCTGATCATGCGTGACCATCAAGGTGGTCGTGCCGACCGTGCGTTGTATGTCTCGCAATTCTTCCTGCATGGCCTCGCGCAATTTCGCGTCGAGGTTCGACATGGGCTCGTCGAGCAACAGCACGGGCGGTTCGATGACCAAGGCACGCGCTAAAGCGACGCGCTGCCGCTGACCGCCGGAGAGCGCGCGCGGATAGCGATCGGCATAGCGCGACAGATGAACCAATTTCAACGCCTGCGCCACCCGTTCAGCACGCTCCGCCTGCGATACGCCGCGCATCTCGAGACCGAAAGCCACATTGTCCGCCACGCGCATGTGCGGAAACAGCGCATAGCTCTGGAACACGATACCGAGCCCACGCTTGTTCGGCTTCTCTCGCGTAATGTCGCGGCCGTCCAGCATGATCCGGCCGCTGCTGGCTTGCACGAAGCCGGCGATCATCTGCAGCGTGGTGGTCTTGCCGCAGCCGGACGGCCCGAGCAAGGAGACGAACTCCCCCTTGGCGATACTGAGATTGATGCCTTCCACGGCAACCACCTCGCCGTAGCGCTTGCCTACATCGATCAGGTTCAAAAACGTCATCGCCACGCATCGCCCAAGAACGGTTGGACCGGCTTCTTTCACCAGTCGACGCATCAACCGTAAAAATCCAAAATGCCCGCGTCAAACTAAAATTTTGTTCAGAGGAATTTATTTCCTGTTAATTTCGACAGACGGAATCAAGGAAGATCACTTCCCCATATCATTCCGACAGACAATATTGAGATGACATCCGACCTCGAAAGTGAAAAGTCGCTAAGCAGCCTGCAACGCGCCTTCCGATTGCTGCGCGCGGTACTGGACAGTGACGACGGCGCCAGGCTGAATCGACTGGCCCAACAGACGGGCATGACGCAGCCGACGGCGCACCGGCTCCTGCATGCGCTGATCGACGAAGGCATGGTCGAACAGGATGCCGCCAAGGCCTATCGACCGACGCTGGCCTTGTTTGCCATGGCGGCCAAGTCGGCGCGGCGCGGCAATCTGCGCGATGTGTGCCGTCCGATCCTGCTACGCATGTCGGCGACATTGAGCGACACGACGTTTCTGATCGTGCGCAATGGCTATGACGCGATCTGTCTCGACCGATGCGAAGGGGCGCTGCCGATCCGCTCCTTCACGGGCGACATCGGCGGCCGCGTCGTCCTGGGAACTGGGCAGGCATCGCTGACGATCCTTGCCTATCTTCCGGACGCGGAGCGCGAGGAGGTGATCCGCTTCAACCTCCCGCGCCTACTCGATCTGAAACTGCACGACGAGGTATCGCTGCGCTTGGCGATCGACTGGGTGCGCGAGCATGGGTATGCGGTGTCGCGCGGTCTGGGCGCGTTTCCCGGCGATGGCGGGGTCAATACCTTTCCAGGAATGGGCGGTGTGGCCGTGCCGATTCTTGATCGCGACGGACGGGCTTTAGCGGCACTGAGCATCGGCACGCTCGCCGAGCGCTTGAACGCGCAGCGTCTGCCAACCGTCGTGTCGATCCTGCAAAGAGAAGCCGCCGCCTTGACCGCGCAGCTGGACCCTTTCGATCCCAGCAGCCGACGACCCGCGCAAATGCTAGGCGGCTCCGTGCCGGATCGCATGACGGTGTAACGTCGAAGACGCGCGCGACACGCCCATGAGAGAGCAAGGCGCGTTGTCGCGCATCTTAAAAGTCGGCGCAGCGGTGTTCGAGCGTCGCAATGCGGGTGCGGTTGATCGGGTTTCCCCGCATAGGGCCTGTTAACTATTTAGTACACAATTGCTCCTGACAGGCCGAACCGTCGGCATTCGCAACCGCACCGTCTTGAGGATCCGGTGGAAACACACATTGGCAGCCGCGACTGTGCGCGCACCGCGCGGAACGATTCCGACGAGAAATCGGTCCGCATCGTCGACGCCGAAGGTCACCGAAAAAACATCCTCGAGGTGGCGACGGCGGAATTTGCGGCGCACGGCTTCGCCGGCGCCCGCATAGACGAAATCGCAGCGAAGACGTCTTGCAGCAAGCGGATGATTTACTACTACTTCGTGGACAAGGACGGTCTCTATGTCGCGGTGTTGGAAAACGCATATCGGCGCGTGAGGCAACTCGAGGAAGCGGTCGACTACGATGTGCTTTCACCAGAGGCGGCCCTGCGCAAGCTTGTCGCCTTTCGCTTTTCCTATCACGAGAAAAACGCACACTTCGTCAAGCTCGTTCTGAACGAAAATATGAACGGGGCCCATCATCTGGCGCGTTCGGACGTGATCGTTCAGTTGAATCAACTCGCATTGGCGACCGTCGATCGCATTTACGCACGAGGCGTACACGACCGCGTTTTTCGTCCGGGCATCAGCGCACTCGAGATTCATTGGCAGATCAGCGCCTTCTGTTTCTACGGCGTGTCGAACAAGTCGACGTTCTCGACCCTATTTGAAAGGCAGATATCCGTCGGTTTGTCGTTCGATAAGATAAAGGCGAATGCAGTCGATTCGATCATGCGATTCGTCATCCTTTAACGGAAAACCGTCGCTTGACAATGCCTCTCCCTAAAAAAAATCTATCTCTTTATGAAACCATCGCTTAGCGGTACTGATCTTGACCCCAAGAAGCCCAGTCGAGCGCGATTCCAGATTCTCGCCCTGCTGACAACCGGGACGGTCATCAATTATCTCGACCGGACGGTGCTGGGCATCGCCGCCCCGTCGATCACGCATGAAATGGCGCTCTCGCCTGCGACCTTAGGCGTCATTTTTTCGGCATTTGCCTGGACCTATGCGGCTGCGCAAATCCCGGGCGGCATCTTTCTCGACCGCTTCGGCAATCGCCTCACCTACTTCTTATCGCTTTTCTTTTGGTCGCTCTTCACGCTTCTCCAAAGCTGCGCAGTCGGCGTGATGAGCTTCGTTGGCCTCCGCCTCGGTCTCGGCGTATCGGAAGCGCCGTGCTTTCCGGCAAACAGCCGCATCGTCAGCCTCTGGTTCCCACGCAAGGAACGAGCGCGGGCAACGAGTATCTACACGGTTGGCGAGTACATCGGCCTGGCCGTCTTTAGCCCCTTGCTGTACGTGATGCTGACGCATTTCGGCTGGCGTTCGCTTTTCGTCACGGTCGGTGCCGCGGGTATCGTCTTCGCCTTTGTCTGGTGGAAATGGTATCGGGACCCAGCGAGCTTTCCAGGCGTCAATCAAGCGGAACGCGACTACATACAAGACGGCGACATCTTGCAATTGGATGCGGTGAAAGCCGAGCCGTTCTCGTGGAAGAACGTCCGCCTGTTGTTAGGCTTCCGGCAAATCTGGGGCGCGAGTCTCGGTCAGTTCGCCGGTAACGCCACCCTCATCTTTTTTGTCACCTGGTTTCCGACCTATCTCGCGACCGAGCGTCATTTGCCGTGGTTGAAAGTGGGCTTCTTCTCGATCCTGCCCTTCATCGCGGCCGGTGTCGGTGTGCTCTCCGGCGGCTGGCTTTCCGATAAATTGCTGACCCGAACCTCCGCGAATTTCGCGCGAAAGTTTCCGATCGTCCTGGGGCTCTTCCTGGCGGCGTCGATCGTCGTGGCGAACTACACGGCCAGTAATACACTCGTCATTCTGATCCTGTCCATCGCGTTCTTTGGCCAGGGCATGGTCGGGCTCGGCTGGGTGGTCATTGCCGATATCGCGCCGTTGAATCTGATGGGCCTGACAGGCGGCATCTACAATTTCATGACGAATGTTTCCGGGATCACAACGCCCTTGGTGGTGGGTTTCATCGTCGCACGCACCGGCTCTTTCGTTTATGCACTCGCCTTCATATCGGTGCTCGCATTGATCGGCGCGCTGTCGTACATCTTCTTGCTCGGCGACGTCAAGCGTATCGTTATCGAGAAGCCGTGACGGCACGATGACCCGGCAAAACCGACCAAATCTCAGGAGACATGTCGTGCAAGCAAGCGTTCGTGCAGTCGTACAAGCCAGGGACCAGTTAGGGGAGACGCCCATCTGGTGCGATAGAACCCAACGCATCTGGTGGATCGACATCGAAAAGCCGAAGCTGCAGAGCTTCGATGCGGCGACGGGGATCCACGACGTCTACCCTTTCCCATCCACTTTTCTCGGCTCGCTCGTGCCGCACAAGCAAGGCGGGTTTGTCGTGGCGCTGGACAACCGGCTATGTCATTTCGATCCCGTCTCACGGTATCTAACGACCATTACCGACGTCGAACCGCACGATGCCGGCACGCGACTGAACGACGGTCGTTGCGATCGGCGTGGCCGACTTTGGATCGGTACGATGGACGCGCAGATTCGCGAGCCGCTCGGCAGCTTCTATCGCGTCGATCGATCCGGTACGGTGAAGCGATTTTTCGGCGATATCATCGTGACCAATACCATCACGACCTCGCCGGACGACAGGACGCTGTATATGTCGGACACCCGCCGTCTGAAGATATGGGCATTCGATCTGGATCCCGAATCGGGCGAGATTTCGAATAAGCGCGTATTCGCCGATTACACCGGGCAGACAGGACGTCCCGATGGCGCCTGCGTGGATAGCGAAGGCTATCTTTGGAACGCGGTATTCGCCGGGAGTCGCGTTGTGCGGTATGCACCCGACGGCACGATAGACCGCACGATCGCGCTACCGGTGACCAATCCGACATGCGTCTGCTTTGGCGGTCCGGATCTGAGCACGCTCTACATCAGTACGGCAACGAAGATGATCGCGCCGGAGGTCCTGGCAAATGAACCGCTTGCGGGCGCCTTGCTAGCGGTCGACGTCGGCGTGAAGGGTCTTCCGGAGCCGGCGTTTGGCTGAACGATACGCGGTTACGCAACGGTAAAGGAAGACACCGCATCGGATAGCCGATTTCCCTGAACGACCAATGCCTGCGACGCTGCCGACGCCTCTTCCACGAGGGCCGCATTCTGCTGCGTCACCTCGTCCATTTCGGTGACGGCAACGTTGACCTGAAGGATGCCGCGGCTTTGCTCATCCGATGCGGATGCGATTTCGCCGATCAACGTCGTAACGTTCACGATAGCCTGCGCGACCTCGCCCATCGTCGTACCGGATTGATGCGCCAAACGCGTGCCGGCGTTGACCTGCTCTACCGAACGGTTGATCAATGCCTTGATTTCCTTCGAGGCACTTGCCGAACGTTGCGCAAGACTCCGCACTTCGCTGGCCACCACGGCAAAGCCACGACCCTGTTCTCCCGCGCGCGCGGCTTCGACGGCGGCGTTCAATGCCAGGATATTGGTTTGAAACGCGATACCTTCGATGATGCTGGTGATCTCTTCGATTTTGCGAGAGCTCTCACTGATGTCGCTCATTGTTTGCGCGACGTCTCGCGCCACGGTCGTACCACGCGTCGCAACACGGGAGGCTTCGGTCGCCATCGTGCTGGCCTGCTGGGCGTTGTTGGCGTTCTGCTGCACGGTAGCCGTCAGCTCCTCCATACTCGCGGAGGTTTCCTGTAACGCCGCCGCTTGCTGTTCGGTTCGCGTCGACAGATCCAGATTGCCCTGCGCTATCTCGCCGGAACCGGCCGCTATCCCGATCGCAACGGTGCGAACCTGCCCGATCAGCGCACTGAGATTGCGCTGCATATCGTGCATCGACGCCAAGACGCTGCCCTTTGGCGGCTGCCTGCGTGAATCAAGGGACCGCAGATCACCGTCGGCCACGGTACGAGCGATCCGACTCAGATCGAACGGTTCCGCGCCTAATTGCGTCGTGATCGAGCGCGTGATAAGCCAGCCGGCCAGGACCGCCGCAATGGCGGCCACCAAGCAAATCAAAAACACGGCGTCGCGATGCCAGACAAAGGAGTCTTCAGACGCTTGCATCGCCGCGTGCTGGCGTTTGGTCGTCAGTGCCATATAGGCGGCGGTGGCTTGCTGCAGCGCCATCAATAGCGGGCGCCCTTCGCTATCGATTTTCTGAATCGCGGCGTCGTGCTCGCCCGCCAATCCGAGGCGGAGGATATCGTTCGCGACCGGCTTGTACGACGCCTCGACGCGCGTCATGTTGTCAACGAGCGCTTGGACCTCCGGCGGAACGTGTCCCTCCTTGGCCAATCGATTCAGCTTGTCGACATTGGCGTCGACATCCTGCTGTGCGTTGCGCCCCGCTTCCGCGATACGTGGGCGAGCGCTTTCGCTGACCAACAGCATATCGCGTGACGCCAGCGCGCGCCGTGCCACCGCGGCCTCCACGGCCTGCGCGGCGTCCGCTCGGGCGTTGATGCCGGAAACGTAGGAGATAAAGTTCTGATTCGCGTTGCTCAAGGAGTTTAACGCGAGGCCGGCAATGCACAGGACCAGGAACGTAAGGGAGCCGAAAGCAACCGTGAGTTTTGCTCGGACTGACCAAGAGGCCATGACGTGTCTCGTTGATGGAAGAATGATTCTTACACCACTAACGACACCTTTCAAATTTTCTTGATCATACGTTCGTTTTAATATGTAACTTTATATTTCAGTCCCGACTTGGAGGCTGAGGGATGGTGAGACTTGTCTATCTCGACGCGGTCCCGTCGCGCACACGCCGTCTTTGTGGGCATTCGGTAATCAAACTGCGTATTTGACATAGCAAAAAATAGTGAAATAGAATGCTCTGTCTACTTTGCACGGCCTTTATACTCCCTATGATCCGCCGCGCCTCGTTATTGAACGTCTCCGCAACCATCGCATTCGTCGTGGCTCCGGGGTGGTCCTCAGCAAGGACAGTGGCGAGGTCCAGCAAGTAGCCCATCGACGCCTCCAGTGCGCATGCGTGCCACCAACTTTCATATAACAATCCGCCCATTGGAGATCGGATATGGCGGGAGACCACATTGGGCTCTATTTTTGGGGCGGTATCTTGGCGATCGGTGCTGTCAGCACCGCCATCGACAAAGCAAAAGCGCACCTTGGCGCAAAGAAATCCGTAGCGCCCCATAATCTGGCACGGGGAAACCACACGGAAAAAGCACTCGCACATCTGCATCGCTACGCCTTCCCGAAGCTCGTGCTGGACGTCTTTCATCATGAGCATCCCGACCTGACGCATGCGCAAGGCGACCTCGCATTCGCGGGTTTGCGTGAGTTCTTTCTATTGCTGCGGTTAAGCGGTGAAAAACCCGAAGCGGGATCCCTGGGCATGCCGTCGGTTCTGGTCGACAAAGCGTGGCACGCGTTCGTGTTGTGTACGGCGGAGTATGAAGCGTTCTGCCATCGATTCTTTGGCCAGATGATTCATCATAGGCCCGACCCAACCGCGAAGCCACACACCTTGGAGCGTAACGCCACGTTCAGCAGAGAGACAGTGAACACGTGGTCTAGTTTTCAAATCGCGAAACGGCATTACGGCGCGTTTTTCAGGACGAGCGGGAATGGCTATCCCACACTTTTCGAGACGGACCGCATCGCGGGCTTTTCGCGCGGATGGATATGGACCGAAGCAGCGCTTTTCGCGCTGGGACTCGCGGCCGGTCGTAGTGAGCGCAGGGATATCCCGAGCGGCGCCGTCGCCACGAATTTTCCGAGCGATTTCCCATCGACGACCGATTCTTCTCCTTCCACCGGAGATCATCATTCCGGCGGTCACAGTTGTTCGAGCGGGGGACATGCAGGGGGACATAGCTGCAGCAGCGGCTCGAGTTGCGGCAGTAGCTGCGGCAGTAGTTGCGGCGGCGGCGGAAGCAGCGGCGATTGACGCCGCCGCTTGCTCAAAGGGTTTTATACCCGCCCCAGGACGGCATGGAAGGCACGAGCGCATCGATGATGCGCATCCAACAAGCGCTCAAGCCGGGCGTTTTCCCGGCGCGCTCCGGCCTTTACCAACAGGCTTCC
Source organism: Robbsia sp. KACC 23696 (assembly GCF_039852015.1). Classification (NCBI taxonomy): domain Bacteria; kingdom Pseudomonadati; phylum Pseudomonadota; class Betaproteobacteria; order Burkholderiales; family Burkholderiaceae; genus Robbsia; species Robbsia sp. KACC 23696. The sequence goes on from NZ_CP156627.1 coordinate 169,666, forward strand.
GCGGTCCCGAGCCGGGCTTGCCGGCAGGCTTGCCACCCGGCTTTTGCGTCGCGGATGGCTTCGCCCGCGACGACCCCGTCCCCTTACCCGCAGCGGCAACCCGCCCATTCGCATTGCGCTTGTTGCCCGCTCCTTGCTGACGCGGCTTTTGACCGGGCACGGCTGCCCCCGACGCCGCTTGCAGGACTTTGGGCTTCTTGGGTTTCTTCGGTTTCTTGATGATCTGCCTCGTCGCGCTGGTCTGCGGCACACGGTGCTCGGCTTCGAAACCCGGTTCTTCTTCACGCGGCAGCGTTTGCTGGATCAGCGCTTCGATCGCGGCCAATTGCGGCGCTTCGTCGGCGCACACGAGCGATACCGCCACCCCGCTCGCACCGGCGCGGCCGGTCCGACCAATGCGGTGCACGTAGTCCTGCGCCACGATCGGCAAATCGACATTGATCACCAACGGCAGGTCGTCGATATCCAGTCCGCGCGCCGCCACATCGGTGGCGACCAGCAGGCGTACATTACCCGACTTGAAACGTTCCAACGCACGCAGACGCGCCGGCTGCGGTTTGTCGCCATGGATCGTATCGACCGCATAGCCCTCGCGTTCCATCATCGCCGCCAGATACTCCACGCCCTCGCGGGTCTTGACGAACACCAGCGCGTGATCCCACTTGTTTTCCGCCACGAGGTGCAGGAAAAGTTCAGGCTTGTCCTTTTTATCGACCGTCACCACCCACTGCTTGATCTTGCTCGCCGTGGCGTTGGGTTGACTAACGCTGATATTGACGGGGCTCCGCAGAATGCTCGCCGCCATCGTACGGATATCGTCGGTAAACGTGGCGGAGAACAACAGGGTCTGCCGCTGAGCAGGCAAGGCTGCGAAGACCGCATCGAGTTCGCGCGAAAACCCCAGATCCAGCATACGATCGGCTTCGTCCAACACGAGCGTTTGCACCTGATCGAAGCGCACGGCATTCTGGCGATGCAGATCGAGCAGACGGCCCGGTGTGGCAACCAGCACATCCACGCCCTTTCGCAACTTCATCATCTGCGGATTGATACTGACACCGCCGTAGGCGGTCATCAATCGTACATCCAGCCCCTGTCCGTACTCGACGAAGCTTTGCAGCACTTGCTCGGCCAGTTCGCGCGTGGGGACCAGTACCAGCACCCGCACGCGGTTGCTGGCCACCGGTGGCCCCGATTGGACCAGCCGTTGCAATAGCGGCAGCGCAAAGCCGGCCGTTTTGCCCGTGCCGGTCTGTGCCGCCGCCATGACATCCTTGCCACCGAGCACAGCGGGAATCGCCTTGGTCTGCACCGGGGTCGGTGTCTGGTACTTGAGCGCCTGCAGATTACGCAGCAAGGCATCGATCAGGCCAAGTAAGGCAAAAGACATTGGCGTATTCCGGGCTAAAAACCGCAATTCTACCGTTACCGCCAGGTTGAGCGACCCAAATCGCGATTCACCGAACGCTGCGGACGCATGCGCACATGCTGCATCGCTATCTTACAGGCGCGCAAATTGCTGCGTTTTAGAATGCACTTGCCGCTTGTTTCCGCCTCAACCACCCAAATCCCGTGCCCCCTTAAGGAGCCGCGATGCCTGCTTCCGTTCAAGATGCGCTTTCCGCCCCGTCCACCCATCATGCATCGGAGGAGACCCTCCGTCAGATGGACGCCTATTGGCGCGCGTCGAATTACATCGCCGCCAGTCAGATCTACCTGAAAGACAACCCGCTTCTTCGCCGCCCTTTACAATTCAGCGACATCAAGCCGCGCCTGCTCGGCCACTGGGGAACCACGCCGGGCCTCAATTTCGTCTATACCCATTTGAACCGCATCATCACCGAGCGCGAACAGCGGATGCTGTTCGTAACCGGTCCCGGTCACGGCGCGCCGGCCGTGCTGGCGCAAACCTGGCTCGAGGGCAGTTTTCCGGAACGCTATCCGGACATGGCGCGAAACGAAGCCGGATTGCATCGTCTGCAACGTCAGTTTTCCTGGCCGTATGGCTTGCCGAGTCATGCCGCACCGGAAACGCCGGGATCGATTCATGAAGGCGGCGAGTTGGGCTACAGCCTGCTGCACGCCTGCGGCGCGGCCTTCGATAATCCGAATTTGGTGGTGCCCTGCGTCGTCGGCGACGGCGAGGCGGAGTCAGGCCCCGCCGCCGCGAGCTGGCATTTCAATAAATTCCTGAACCCCGCCCGCGACGGCGCGGTCCTGCCGATTCTGCATTTGAACGGCTATAAGATCGCCAATCCGACGATCCTGGCGCGCATCCCGGATTCGGAACTGCGTGCGCTCTTCGAAGGCTATGGCTTTGAACCGATCCTCGTATCGGGTTCCGACCCGAAAGAGATGCACCGGCTGATGGCCGATATGCTGGATCGCGTCTTCGACTGTCTCTCGGCGATTCGCCGTGAGGCACGGGCGCAGCAGTCACGCGGCGAAACGGTCACACGGCCACGCTGGCCCATGTTGATCCTCCGCACGCCAAAAGGCTGGACCGGCCCCCATGCCTTCGGCGGCGTACCGATCGAAGGCACTTGGCGTGCCCATCAGGTGCCGCTCGCCGTGCAGGCCCCTTCCGCCGGCGATCAAACCGATCCCGCCGAGCGCGAGGACGACGAACGTCGCTTGCGAGCGCTCGAAGCATGGCTGCGCTCCTATAAACCGGAGACGCTATTCGACGGCGAAGGGCGCCCCGTCGCGGCGCTACGCGATCTACCGCCGCGCGGCGATCTACGGATGGGCAGTACGCCACATGCAAATGGCGGCGAACTACGCACGCCGCTCGTGCTGCCGGACATTGGCGCGTACGGCACGTCGTTCACGGCGCCCGGGTCCGAACAGCGCAGCCCCATGCATCAGTTGGGCGCCTATCTGCGAGACGTTTTCCGCTTGAACGAGTCGACGTCGAACTTCAGAATGTTCGCGCCGGATGAAACAGCCTCCAATCGTCTCGATGGCGTGTTCGAAGTGACCAAACGATGCTGGCTTGGTTCGCACGAAGAAACCGACGACAACTTATCGCCCGACGGTCGTGTGCTGGAAGTGTTGAGCGAACACTTGTGCGAAGGCTGGTTGGAGGGCTATCTGCTCACCGGCCGTCATGGCGTGTTTTCCTGCTATGAAGCTTTTATGCACATCGTCGATTCGATGTTCAATCAGTATGCGAAATGGTTGGAAAGCGCGCATGACATCGCCTGGCGCAAGCCGGTCTCGGCACTGAACTACGTGCTGACGTCGCACGTCTGGCAGCAGGATCACAATGGTTTTTCCCATCAGGACCCGGGCTTTATCTCCCACGTCATGAACAAGAGCAGCCGCATCGTGCGCGTCTACCTGCCGCCCGATGCGAACACGCTGCTCAGCGTCTTCGAACATTGCCTGAAAAGCACCGACATGATCAACGTCGTGATCGCCGGCAAGCAGCCGGAGTCGGTGTGGCTGACACCGGAGCAGGCGAAGGATCACTGTCGTCTGGGCGCCGATGCCTGGCGCTGGGCAGGCAATGTCGACGACGTGGAGGAGGCCGACGTCGTCCTCGCCTGCGCTGGCGACACGCCCACCCGCGAGATTCTCGCGAGCGCGATGCTGCTGCGCGACGCGGCACCGGACCTGCGTATTCAGGTGACGAATGTCGTCGACCTGATGTCCCTGCTCGAACCCAACGAACATGCGCATGGCATGCCGGATGAACGTTTCTCCAAGCTGTTCGGCGAGGACACGCCAGTCGTGTTCGCCTTCCATGGCTATCCGCCACTTATCCATCAATTGATTCACAAGCGAGCGAATCAGCACGACTTCCACGTGCACGGCTATCAGGAGCACGGGACGACGACGACGCCCTTCGATATGTGCGTCCTGAACGAGATCGATCGCTATTCGCTGGCTGCCGCGGCGTTGCGACACGCGCGTGCCGATAAGCCCGAATGGAGAGCCGCCGCGGAACGCATCGCGGCGCTGAAAGACCGTCATCGCGAATACGTGTCGACGCACGGCGACGATCTGCCCGAAATCAAGCACTGGCAATGGAAATCGGCTTGATACGCGACGACGGCAACCCTAACCGGAGGATTCCATGCAAGATGCCGCGGTATTGACCGTCAACAGTGGCTCCTCGTCGTTGAAACTCGCCTGGTTCCGTATCGGCGGCGCGCAACCGGTGCCACTTTGCAAAGCGGACATGAAAGGCATCGGCAGCGATGCCGGCACGCTGACGATCACGCTTTTCACGGATCAGGCGCGGGCAAACGGTGCGGAAAGTAAGCCGGAAGCGCAAAGCCGCAACGAGACACAGGGCCGGTGGCCGGATCAGCCGAGCGCATTCGATGCCGCATTGCAAGCGGTAGAGAAAGCGGCGGCGGGTCAACGGTGGGCAACACGGCCCGATGCGATCGCGCATCGGATCGTTCACGGCGGCCCCGATATCACCAAGCACGGCCCGATCGACGACAGGACGCGGAAATTGCTCGAAGAGGCAATGCCCTTTGCGCCCTTGCATTTACCGATCGAACTGGCCTTGATCGATGCAACGCGCACGCGCTTCCCCGGCGTGCCGCACTTCGCCTGTCTCGATACCGTCTTTCATAACGGACTACCCGCCGTCGCGAAGCGCTTCCCCCTGCCCGAGGCGCTCTGTCAGAACGGCCTGCACCGCTATGGCTTTCACGGCTTGTCGTACGAACATACCGTCGCGACGCTGGGCGAGTCGATTCCGGCGCGCACCGTCATCGCGCATCTGGGAAGCGGCGCTAGTTTAGCTGCACTGCAAGACGCTAAGCCGATGGATACCACGATGGGGCTCGGGCCGACCGGCGGCATTCCGATGAGTTCCCGCAGCGGCGATCTCGATCCGACGATCCTGCTGTATCTGATGCGCGAACACGACTATGACGCCGACAAGCTCGAAACCTTGTTGGACCGGCAATCCGGCTTGAAAGGCTTGTCGGGGCTCAGCAGCGACGTACAGGTCATCCAGGAAGCGGCGGATAAAGGCGATGCAACGGCCGCCTTCGCGCTGACGTATTTCGTCACGGCCGTGGCAAAAGCGGTAGGTTCCTTCGCGGCGATATTGGGCGGTGTCGACCTATTGGTATTCACTGGCGGCGTCGGTGAACATAGCGCGGCGCTGCGCGAACGTATCGCCGACAAGCTAGGATTCCTATCGCTCGAGACCCGCGTCGTGGCGTCCGACGAGAACAAGCAAATGGCCGCGCACGTTCAGTCCTTGCTAGGCTGAAGCCGCTTGCGCATCTCGGCAGTGATGCGTTGCCGTGCCGTCGCATAGCCGTGCCAGGGCCCTTTTTTGCCGTCGGTGGCATCGGGCCATTGCGCCATTCTTTCTGGGATCGTCTCCAGCGTCCAATGATCGCCGCCGCGTATCGATGCAAGCTCGTCCCACGTGATCGGCACCGAAATACCTAGTCCGGGGCGTGCGCGTAGCGAGAATGCCGCCACCGTGCTCGCGCCCCGGTTGTTGCGGAGATAATCGACAAAAACCTTGCCCTTGCGATTCTTTTCTCCCATTTTTGCAATGAAATGATCGGGCAATGTTTTCGCCAGATGCTGCGCGACGGATTGCGCAAAGTCGCGAACAAGCTCCCAGCTCGCGTGTCGCGTCAAGGGCACGACGATATGCAAACCTTTGCCGCCACTGGTCTTGCAAAAGGCCTTCAGGCCGATCTCCTCCAAGATCGTATGCGTCAACCGCGCGGCTTCGATCATTCGCGCCCACGGCAAGCCGGCGCCCGGGTCCAGATCGAAGATCATGCGATCGGGCTTTTCGATACTGTCCACGCGCGCGTTCCACGTATGCAGTTCCATCGCCCCCATCTGGGCCGCCCCCACCAACGCGTCGACGCTATCCAAGGTCAGCAAGGGGGGATGCCCCGGGTCCAAATCGGCATGCTGCGTGACGTGCGGTATCGATTGCTTGGGCGCGTGCTTCTGGAAAAACGACTCGCCGTCGATATCGCCGGTGACGCGCATCAACGATACCGGCCGCTGCTTCAATTCCGGCAAAAGCCATGGCGCGATCCATTCGCTGTAGCGCACCAGATCGATCTTCCGGGCACCGCTCTGCTTGTCGACCACCCGGTCAGGATGGGTCACGCGAACGCCTGCAATGACGTCGTTGCCTTTGAAGCCGCTTGCTTCTTTTTCCAGCGCCGACGCCTTGGCGACGGCGGTCTTTTTCGATGCTTTGGCGGAAGCGGGTTGCACGGCGGCGTCCTCCCGAACGATGTCTTTCGCTGACTTGTCATCTCGCAATTGGATAAACGAGGCTTGGCGCAATACGCCATCGCGCGTCCATTCGGCAAACGCACATTCGGCGACCAAGGTCGGCGTCACCCAGTGCACCTTGCCGCCGGCCCGCGACGCGGGGGGATTGCTCACCGGAGCCGTCGCCGATCCGTGCTTCTTCTCGAGTGCGTCGAGCTTGGCACGCAAGGCCTTCAGCATCGCCGCGTCGAAGCCGGTCCCGACGCGCCCGGCGTACTGCAGTGTCGGCTTGCCCTTACCCTTCCCCGTATTCGTCTTGTCATACACCGCCAGCAGCAAGGCACCGACGCCCGAACGGGAACCCGCCGGCTCGGTAAAGCCCGCGATGACGAACTCCTGTCGACGTCGGCATTTCAATTTGATCCAACTGGGCGCCCGCCCGGCACGGTAGGCGCTGTCGGTCCGCTTGCCGATGACCCCTTCCAGTGACAGCGCGCACGCATGCGACAGCAATTGCGCGGGCGGTGCGGCAAAGTCCTCGGAAAACCGCAATAGGTCCGGGACCGGGATCTCGGCAAGCAAGGCGCGCAACAGGGCACGTCGCTCCGATAACGGCACTTCCCGCAAGTCGTATCCGTTGAAATAGGGCAGATCGAACAGATACAGAACGATATGGCTGCTGCGATGCGCATCGAACGCATTCTGCAATGATTGGAAATCCGGAACGCCTTCCTTATTAAAGGCCACGGCCTCACCGTCGAACCACGCGCCATGAATGGCGCTGCCGTATCGCTCCCCGATGGCCTCGGTCCACGCGCTCAACGCCGCGGCCTGCTCAGGCAGCTTTGCCGTCCAATCGTTGCCCTCTCGCGTGTAAAGCACGCTGACCGGCCCTGCGCGGCGCTTCGCCTTGGTCGCGGAAGCGCGCACCTGCGCGACGATACGATAGCCGTCGAATTTGATTTCGTACGACCATTCGCCGCTGCCGGGCACGCTATCGACCAAGGTCGCCAGTTGCGGCTTCATCGTCTCCGGACAAGCGGCGCGCCGACCCTGCGTCTTTACCCTTTCCCAAATGGCGCGCCAGTCGTCCGCCTGGGTCGGCTTGCCGTTGCCGGGCTTGCCGGGCTTTGCGCGCTTTGCCGTCTTGGCGGGCGGCGCGGACGCGGCGGTTTCGGCTGACGCGGCGTCCGCGCTCGCCTCGGCCTCGCGTTCTTTCAACAGCAGCCATTGCGCCTGTTTTCCGTGCATGCGCGTGCGGACCAGCGCCCACCTACCCTGCAGCCGTTCGCCATGAAGCCGGAAGGTCAGTTTGCCAGCCGCATATCCTTTTCGCGCGGCGGCGATACCGCCCTCGGGCTCCCACGAGCCATGATCCCAAATCTTGACGTCGCCCGCGCCGTAATGGCCTTTCGGAATCGTGCCCTCGAAAGCACCGTATTCCACCGGGTGATCCTCGACATGGACCGCGAGCCGCTTGACCTTGGGGTCCTCGCTCGGCCCTTTCGGGATCGCCCACGACTTCAAGGTGCCATCCAATTCGAGACGGAAGTCGTAATGCAGATTTCGCGCGTGATGTTCCTGGACGACGTAGCGCAGACCCTCGTTGGCGGCCTTCCTGGCACGCGAGGCGCGGCCACCTTCCGGCTCTCGCGTCGCTGCCTCGCCGCTAAAGCGCCGCTTGCCCCGATACGTCGCCAGATTGTCGGCCATCACCGCCCTCCTGTCCCGGTCTTGCGCGTCGTCGTCTTTCTACTGGAGGCTTTCTTTGCTCCCGCGCCGCGTCGCGACGTATCCGGCTTGCCGTCGTCATCCGGCTCGTCCGCAGCAGCGCTGCCGCGACCGCGCTGACCGAGGCTGCGCTTCAGCAACGCCGTAAGATCGAGGATATCGGCCCCCCGCCCGTTGTCGTCGTCACCGGCCGCCGGTACCGCTTCGACGGTCTTCGTCTTGCCGGCACGCACCTTTCGATCGACCAGCGCGAGCACGTCGTCTCGGTACGTGTCCTTGTATTCGTCGGGCGTAAAATCCGCGCTCATATCGTCGATCAGGCGCACCGCCATCTCTCGCTCCTTCGCGCTGACGCTTGCATCGCGCCAACTTCTGGCGCCCATATCGCCGACGTCGCCGGCATCCAGGACTTCTTCCGCCCAACGCAAAGTCGTCAAGGACAACCCCTCTGGCGTCGGCACGAGGGCGCACAGATGTTGACGCTCATGCATGACGACCAAGGCGATGGCGATCTTGCCGGAGACGTCCAACGCTTCGCGAAACATCTTGTACACCTTCTCGCCGCGGCTGTCCGGTGCCAGAAAATACGGCGTATCGAGATAGAGAAAGTTGACCTGATAGGCCGGGACGAAGCACACGACATCGATGCTTTGCGTCGATTTCGGATTCGCCGCTTTCAACTCGTCGTCGCTCAGCACGACGTATTGGTCTTTTTCATACTCGAATCCGCGCACGATCTTGTCCCGAGGGACCTCTTTCCCCGTCCGCTTGTTGTACTGACGATAGCCGATGGGATCGAGCGAGCGTTCGTCGAGCAAATGGAATGACGGCTTCGAGCCCCGCGTGGCCGGATAGAGCTGAACCGGGACATGCACGAGGCCGAACGCAATCGCGCCTTTCCACAGAATCTTGGCCATCGCACTCCTTGTTGTCGTTGTAGAAGGAAAGTCCGTGCTAAGTCGGGCCATGGCGCAATCTTTATGCCTGATCTGGTCACGGCGCTTGCGCCGACGCGTTTGCACAGTACAATGCGCGCTATGCGGAGTCCGGAAGCTGGTGTAAATCCAGCGCGGTCGCGCCACTGTGACCAACGCGCAGGATGGGAAAACCCCTCGCTGCGCGTTGGAAGTCAGACCTGGCTCCGTACCGTTTTCTTCCCTACCCAACGGGGCGCGTCACCCCATGGAGCGATTTGCGTGAATCCCTTTGTCCGCTCGCGGACAGGCGCCCTTGCGCCTGAACCCGCTGCCGCGTCTCCCTTTCTTCCCGCACGACGTCGATCGACGCTTGGCATGCCGAAGCGCTGCCGGCGCCAAGCGCCACCGATGGCCCCGCGGCATCCCACGCGACCCGCGATGGCGGTGTTGGCCATGCTCGCCTCGGCCGGCGTGTTACGCGCAGCCAACGCCGACGAAACGGTGGCGGAACACGCGTCGTTGCCGCCCGTTCGTGTCCTGGCACCGCGCGACGCCGACAAGACCGAGCGCCTGGCCGTGCCGATCGGCACCGGCAGTCGCCTCGGGATGTCGAGCATGGATACGCCCGCCAGCGTCGATACCCTCTCTGGTGACACGATCCGCGCGCGCGGCGACACGACCGTGCTCGACGCCGTGACCCGCGCGGCCGGTTACGCGAACAACGCTGCACCCGGCAATGGGGGGACGGCCCTCTCGGTACGCGGTTTTAGCGGGCAGGAATCGATCACGACCTTGTTCGACGGCACGAAGCTATTCGTTGGCGCCGGCACCGTGACCTTTCCGTTCGATACCTGGTCCGTCGACCGCATCGAGGTGCTGCGCGGTCCCGCCTCGGTACTCAACGGCGCGGGCGGCATGGGCGGCGTGATCGATGTCATCCCGAAGCTGCCGCAACGCGTGCGCAGCACGACGCTGTTGCTAGGCGTCGGCGCGTACGGCGAGAAGCGCGTGGCATTCGACACGACCGGACCGATCGACACCGGGCACCCCGGCACGCCACCGCTGCGCTATCGCTTTTATCTGAACGACGAGCGCAGCAATGGCTGGATGCTACGCGGTGAATCGCATACGACCGCGGTGGGCGGCGCGCTGCAACTGGACGCGACGCCGACGCTGCGTTTCACGCTGTCGTTCGACTATGCGCGGCAAATGCCGATGGCCTATTTCGGCGTGCCGGTGCGGGACGGGGCGCTCTCTGCCGCGCTGACGCGGCAGAACTATAACGTCGCCGATGCGAACATCGCCTACTACGATCGCTGGACGCGTCTGGATACGCGGTGGCAAGCATTACCCGGCTTGACGGTACGCAATCAGCTGTATGGCATGTTGATCGATCGACACTGGCGCGACGCCGAAAGCTATGCGCTGCAGGCAAACGATAGCGTCGCGCGCAGTGACTATATCGAGATACTGCATCATCAACGGCAGATCGGCGACCGTCTGGACGCCACGCTGAACGGGCCTATCGCGGGGCGACAGAATCGCTTCGTGATCGGCGGCGAGTTCAATTCGGTGACCTTCGTCGATGGCAGCAACACCCCGTTCGACGGCGGCTCCGTCGTCCCGCAAAGCGGCTTCGATCCGGGCCTGTTCAGTAGCACCGATGCGACCCGACCGGTGTTTCGCACGCGCACCTCTCAAGCTGCCCTCTTTGCCGAAGACCGCATCGAGTTGACCGATCGCCTGGCGTGGGTCAGCGGGCTACGCTACGACCATATCGATTACCGACGCGACACCTTTGCCACAGCGACCACGGCCGCCACGCAGTTCAAGCGCACCTTTGCCAATACCAGCTGGCGCACCGGCCTGGTGTTTTCGCTGACCCCGGTGCTGACGCTGTACGGGCAATACACCACCGGTTCCGATGGCGTCGGCTCCTTGATCAGCTTGTCCCAAGCCAGCAGCGCCTATGCCTTGTCCACCGGACATCAGTGGGAAGCCGGGATCAAACAGATCCTGGCGGGCGGGCGAGCGGACTGGACCCTCGCTTTCTATCAAATCGTCAAGAACCAGTTGCTCAGCACCGACCCGAACGATCCGACACAAACGATTCAGATCGGCAGGCAGTCGTCTCGCGGTATCGAATGGACCGGCAGCGCGAAATTGCCCGCCGGCTGGTCCGTCGATGCCAACGCGTCGGTGCTACGGGCCCGCTACGATACGTTCGATGAAACGGTGGGCGCCAGCTCGGTCTCCCGCGCCGGGAATGTGCCCTTCAACGTGCCGCAGCAAACCGCCAATGTCTGGGTGAACTGGGCGTTCACGCCGGGCTGGAATGTCGGTGCCGGCCTGCGGTATGTCGGCAGCCGCTACGGCGACACGGCCAATAGCGTGCGCATTCCCGCCTACCTGCTGCTCGACGCCAGCGCTTCCTGGCGCGTATCGCGCAATCTCACGCTGGCGCTCTACCTGCGTAATCTGACGAACCGCACCTACGCGATTACATCCCAAAATAGCGGCACGCAATGGCTGCTGGGCGCGCCGCGCTCGGGCGGCGTCACGGCGACGGTGCGGTTTTGATCACCGGCACCGACACCGATACCGCAACCGGTCTGCTGACGATCACGGACTTGTCGTGGTCGCCGTCGCCTACGAGCCACCGACCACGCATGGAACATGCACCGGGCATTGCGCGTCACGCCTTGCTGGAGCGGGTGTCGCTGCGCGTCGGGCCGGGCGAGTGCGTGGGATTGATCGGACCGAACGGCAGCGGCAAGAGCAGTCTTTTGCGGTGCGCGTTCCGTTACGCGCGGCCGGACAGCGGCCAGATACGGCTCGACGGCACCGATATCTGGCAGACCGGCGCGCGTTGGACCGCGCAGCGCATCGCCGTCGTGCTGCAGGACGCGCCCGATGCGTTCGGACTCTCCGTCGAGGAGGTAGTGGCGATGGGGCGAACGCCGCACAAGCGTCCCTTCGACGGTGTGACGCAGGAGGACGTGGGTCTTGTCACACAATGCCTCCGCGATGTCGATCTACTCGCTTGGCGGTATCGGCCGTTCGCCACGCTCTCGGGAGGCGAGCGCCAACGTGCGCTATTGGCGCGTGCGCTGGTGCAACAGCCGCGCGTGCTGATGCTCGATGAACCGACCAATCACCTGGATCCCCGTCATCAGATCGGCTTGATGAAGCATATCAAGGCGCAGCGCCTGTCGACGCTGGTCGCCTTGCATGATCTGAATCTGGCCGCCGCCTTCTGTGATCGCCTTTATCTGCTAGTTGACGGACGGATCGTTGCCGAGGGGTGCCCGCGTTCGGTGCTGACCGCCGCGCGACTGAAAGCCCATTACGGCATCGACGCGGTGATCGACGACCATCCAGTGCATGCGACGCCCCGCATCACGCCGATTATGGAGTAGCGAACAGCATGTTTCTTCGATGCCTCATTGCCTGTGCCTTCTTCGCGGGCCTCGGCTTCCAGGCCGACGCCGCTGCCGCTGCGGAAGCCGCCGCGCCACGCACAGCGCATTACCCCGTGACGATTCGCAGTTGCAACCGCAGCGTGACGTTCGATCGTTCTCCGCGGCGCGCCGTCAGCCACGATATCAACCTGACCGAAATGATGTTGGCCTTGGGGTTGCGCGAGCGGATGGTCGGCTATACCGGCATCTCCGGCTGGAAGACCGCTCCGCCTGAATTGAAAGCCGCTCTGGGGACCTTGCCCGAGCTGGCGCGCCGCTACCCGCCGCTGGAAGCACTGGTCGATGCGCACGCGGATCTCTATGTCGCGGGATGGCTGTACGGGATGCAGGTCGGCGGCCCGGTGACGCCGTCGACGCTCGCGGACTTTCATATCGCGACCTACGAATTGCGCGAGTCGTGCGCCCATGTCATGCGGCGGCCTGCCGCGTCACTGGAGGACACGTACGCGGATTTACGCAATCTCGGCGCAATATTCGATGTCGACGCACGCGCGGCACAGATCGTCGCGGGGATGCAGCAGCGTGTTACGGCCGTACGCGCGGCGCTTGCGCATCGGTCGCATACGCCAACGGTGTTCGTCTACGATAGCGGGCAGGACAAGCCCTTCTCCGCCGGCGCGCTGGCCATGCCCACGGCGCTGATCGACGCGGCGGGCGGCCGCAATGTCCTCGACGATGTCCGACAAAGCTGGACGCAGGTGGGATGGGAGACCGTCGTGGCACGCAATCCGGAATTCATCGTCATCGTCGATTACGGCCCGATCACCGCACGGCAAAAAATACAGTTCCTGCTCGACAATCCTGCGCTGGCCAGCGTCGCCGCGATACGATCCCATCGCTTTATCGTATTGCCCTACGACGCGGCAACGCCCGGCATCCACAATGCCGAGGCCGTCGAAACGATCGCGCATGCGCTGCACCCCGACGCCTTCCCCGAAGCTCTCGTCGACGCATTGCACGCAGGGGCGCACTAAATGGCACGTGCATCCCGCCTTACGCGCCTCGTCCTGCCGCTCTCGCTGTTGGCCCTGCTGATCTCGATCGTCGTCGCCACCGCTTTCGGGCCCGTGACGCTCGCGCCCATCGATATCGGACGGGTGCTGCTGACGCACGTCGGCCTCGGTCCGGTCGATCCCTTCGTCTCGGCGGCAACCGATGGCATCGTCTGGTCGATTCGCCTGCCGCGCGTGCTGCTAGGAGTGATCGTCGGCGCCACGCTTGCCGTGACCGGGGCGACGCTGCAAGCCAGCACGCGCAATGTGATGGCGGATCCGCATTTGCTGGGGGTGAGTGCCGGCGCAGCCTGTGGCGCGGTGATCGCGACGGTCGTCGCCGGGAATCTGGCTGGGCAATGGACGCTGTCCCTGTTTGCTTTTATCGGCGCCCTGCTGGCGAGTGCCGCGGTACTGATACTGGGCGGCTGGCGGGGCGCGCTGACGCCGTCCCGCTTATTGCTGTCGGGCATCGCGGTCGCCTTTACCGCGTCGGCCCTCGCCAATCTGATGCTCTATCTGGGCGATCAACGCGCCGCGTCATCGGTGCTGTTCTGGATGCTGGGCGGACTCGGACTCGCGCGATGGTCCTTGTTGGGTGTGCCAGCGCTCTGCGCCACGGTCGGAATCATCTGGCTCTGGGCACGCAGTCGCGCGCTCGATGCGATGATGAGCGGCGAATTGTCGGCAACCGCGCTGGGCATCGATACGGCGCGACTACGACGTGAACTGTTCGTCGTCTGTGCGCTGTTAACCGCGGTCACCGTGTCCGTCAGCGGCGCGATTGGTTTCGTCGGGCTGGTGATTCCGCATCTCTGCCGCCGCTTCAGCGGCGCACTGCATCGACGCCTATTGCCACTTTGCGCGGTCTACGGTGCGTTATTTCTTATATGGGCCGATGTCGGCGCCCGGGTATTGATCGCGCCCGACGATTTGCCGATCGGCGTTATTACCGCGTTGGTCGGTGGTGCGACTTTGGCGGTGTTGGTACGACGTTTATGACAATGACGGCCGCCCCGCGCGTATGGCGACTTCGTTAGCGCGAACAGGCGGTCGCAAAATCAACGCCTTGCAGAGGTCGCGCCATATTACATGCGCATCCGGGGACGCAGTCATTTAGGCGGCGTCAGTCCCGAGGCCTTTAAAAGTGCTTCGGCGTGAGGGTCCAATTTGTTTACCCAGACCGGGGGGAGTCCACTTGGTGTGATGCTGTGTCCGGTTATACAGGGGCGAATCCATCCGACAAGACGGCGCCCATCAAGGCGCCACAGCGTAGCTTAGAACTGAGGCGCGACAGAGACCAAGTCTCAGTCATAAAATTCCATCAGCGCATCGGCCATCGCCCTCAACGACCGCGCACGGCGTATGCGCTTCACTACGGAATTCAGTAGCTCGGGCCCGGATTCAGATTCGGAGACGATTTGCACTAATAGTTCGCGCACATCCTCCCGCGACTTCGCTTGCGAATCCGACAGCTTTAGCCGCACAAGAATGGGTGTGGCGAGAAACAACCATCCGAATACGAGCATACACAGATGAGCAAGAAACGGCGTGTCTCTGGAACGAGGGGCTGGGACACGTGCGATTGAGAAGCTGTCGATGCGCGATAGCACAAATGACTGGTCTATTAGCTGGGCTCCTGTGATCTCGCGGAACAAGATCCATTGAAGCGGAAATTCCAAATAAACCCCATCAGTTTCGTACCAGGGAAACAATCTGTGCCTTTTCTTTGTATCACTTAGCAAAAGTAAAACCGTCTTATCTGCAGCCACAGTTCTCTCCAAATGCTGCGCCTTTTGTAGAAATGCCGCCCCCAATCGCCGCACCTTGCGCCCATCCAGGAGCACCAATCAGAGTGCGGGTTACAGGATCTAAACGGTGCAGCTTGCTGTGAGATAAAGCGCTTCGCATAGGATTCAAATTCCATGGCTGATTCTTTATCCGATCTGGAACCACCTTCCCAATTGCACTATTTTGCTCAATGAACCAGTGGTGTACGTTCTGCCCTTTTTTCAGATCCCACACGTCCTTTGCAAGCCATTTGCGCGTGGCGCTCCACGTATTCGAACCCGTCTTCCATGCAAAGGACCCATTTGCAAGGCCACCCGTCAACGCGCCAACTATCGCCGACAAACCGACACTCGTCCAATCAACGCACGCAAAACGGCCATCGTTGGTAAGCAGCTGGATGCCGAGATCGACACCCGCACCAATCGCAGCACCAACGAGTCCAAACTCGCCCGTCGGATCGCTGTTGCCAACAGGGTTGCCATTTACATATGTATAAATGTTTACGCCGTCACCTAACCAGACAGGATCGGACTGTGCGTAACGGCCTATGGTCGGATCATAGTCTCGATTCCAATTTTGATGCAATCCAGTCTCAACGTCGAAATACTGACCAGAGAAGCGCAGACCGATATCTCCAGGCGGTGTTATCGTCGAGCCTCCGGCAGCGCTTATACCAAACGGATCTTGTGGGTTGTCCCATACAATCGTTTGTGCGGCATCGGTAACCTTCTGCGGCGTATTGAGTTGGTCAGTGTGGACATAGTAAATCGAAGGCGTCGATGTCGAATTGTCTACCAGCGCTACCGGTATATCGTCTAACCATATGTAGTCGCGCAGTGCGGCGCCACTACCATCCGCCTCTTCAAGCAATGCCCCTGTCTCATCGAAGACCAATTGTGTGGTGGTGGCGCCAACAATTTTCTGCACGCGTTGTTCCGATGCATTGTAAAGATAGGAACCTGCCGCAGCGCCATTCAGCGTAACCGCCGCGGGCCTGCCGTTGCTATTGATCGTATAGCCATACGTATGCGAACTATCACGCACGTCCTGAACGACCTGCCCACTCGCGGCATAGCTCAGGCTCCTAACGCCAGCACCAGAGGTCGTGACGGAATTAAGCCGATTTGACGTCGTCGAATAGCCGAGTGTCTCGCTTGCGCCATTGGCATTACGTGTAAGGCGATTACCGACACTATCATATCCGTAGCTTTGCGAGCCGTAGACGCCAGTCGCAGTGGCGACGCGATTGAGGTTGTCATACGTAATTGTTTGATTCCGCGCTGCCGTCACGGCATCTTGTACTGATGTGATGTTTCCGGAAGCGTCGAAAACATTAGTGAGGCTTTGCACTGTCGCCGTTCCGGCAGAAGCGCTAATGCCAGTCGGTTGATAGTCCAGGTCGTAAGATCGCGTAACGATCAAACCATTCCCGAGCATGAACCGCGTCACATCACCGTATGGGGCGTAGGTAATGGACGATGCGATTTGCGTTTTTGGTGCCGTGGCGGTTTGCTGGGTATCGATCGCAGCGATATGCCCCATCGCATCGCGCGTGTAGTTAACAACGCGGCCCGATGGATAGGTCTGTGAAGTCACACGACCCGCCGCATCGTATGCAAATTTGCTCACATACGACTTTCCGGCAATCACATTCGTCGTCGAAACGACACGCCCTAAGGCGTCGTATTCGAAGGATGTAGATCCGCTTTGGTCCGTGAAAGACGTGAGCGATCCAACCCCTTTGTTGCCGCTTGCCGTGGAATCGTAATAAAACGCCTGGTTCTCAGAAGGATCCGGCGGGAAGCTCTTCGTCAAGATTCGGTCTAACGCATCGTACGTTGCATCCGTCTCGACGCCGCGTGCGTCTGAGTGCTTAGTCGGATTGCCATGCGCGTCGTACCAAAAAACGTCAGCACCGGTGTCCGGACTTGTTTGTTGAATGACGTCGCCGAAGCCGTTCCGCACGTAGGTGGTTGCAAGCTCCCTCGCATCAGTCACACCGATGACCTCATCCTTTGCGTTGTACGTTGTTACGGTCGCAAACGCATTCGGGTCTGTTTCCTTTGAAACACGGTTCAGCGCATCAAAGGTCGTTCCGTAAATTTTAGCGCGCGGATCAATCGTCGACGTCTCATTGTTGTTTGCATCGTAAGCATGCTTCACGGTTTGCGATGCTGCGCCGATATTCGCCATCATGCGACCAAGTTCATCAAACGTCGCAGATTGCTTTGCGGTCACCACCGATGAAGCCGACTTGACAGTTGTCGCTGTGCGATTTCCGAGCGCGTCTAACGCGTAGTTGATGCTCTCGCCCAATGTGTTCGTAATAGCAACGAGACGATGCGCATCATCATAGCTATACGAGAGCGTCGAGTTATCAGGGAACGTCACAACCGTCAAATTGCCTGCTGGATCGTAAGTGAATTTTGTTGCAGACTGGTTCGCTCCGGGATTGATCGTCACGGCGGTAACGCGCCCGCGATCATCGTAGGAAAAGTTCGTTGTTATTCCGTTCGGATCCAGCGACGTTAGAGGCTGGCAACGTCCGTTGATCGACGTATTGCTTGTGGTTTCCCCGAGCTCGTTCGTAACCGAGGCGAGACAGCCATGTGCGTCATACACATACGACACCGTGTCAGCCGAACCAGAGAGGGGGCCGTCGACAGTGTGCAGTAGCCCGTTAGGATAGTAGGCGTAAGTCCAAATACGCGTCGTGCCTTGCGTACTATAGGGCACTGTCGAAGTTGTAGTATCAGTCTGTTTTTTTTTACTGAGTAGCCCGCCCGTATAGGTGAAGTCGGTTGTCAGACCCGGCACAGCGATTTGCGTCGGTAAATTGTAGGTGCTGTCCCACGTCGTTGTTACTGTCCTGGCAGAGGCGGTCCCAACAGCGTCCGTTTGGCTGATGATGTGCCCTCTTGCGTCGTTCACGTAATTTGTGACATTGCCATTTTTATCGGTGTGACTCGATATATAGCCACGCCCATCGTAAGCGAAGCTTTCTGTCGTCGCGGGCGTATTGGCTGTCGCGGATGTACTGATACGGGAAACCTTGGCGATGTTTGCAGACCAGGTCAGATCGTAGGTTGATACCTTTCCAAACGCATTTGTGGAGGTAACGTATCCCGTTCCAATAAGATCGAAGTTATAACTTAGCGTTGTCGCGTCCGCTCCCCCGGCATGCATGCTGCTGACCGCTCGAAGGTTTTGATCGTATCCCCAGGTGGCGTAGCGCTTTCCATTCTCGTCGATGATGCCGGTCAGCGCACGTGGATAGGAAGGATCATCGTACACATAGACAACCGTTGGCTGCGTGCTGCCAGGATAAACGACGCTCGTGAGGATTTTGGCGGTACCAACAAGGTCCGCAGTGTTATACGTATAGACGTTTCCGTCAGGCGTCGTCATCGTGCGCATGGCGCCGTTGACAAACGTAAACGTGAGGGACCGCCCGTACGAATCGACGACCGATGAGAGATTGTTGTTCGCATCATAGGTCAGCGTCTGACCGTAACCCGACCGCGAAATGACCGAGGTGAGGCGACCATCAAGCGAATACGTTTCGACGTTATCGTTCGAGTCCGTCAGCACCAGACCATTATTGATAGACGTGAGTGTCGCATTGACGTCGCCATCGCTTGGGTACCAGCTGTTCGACTGCTTTTCAAAGGCGATGATGGCGCCATCCGCTCTCGTGGCATAGGTCATCGTCGCAGCACTGCCATCCCCCGTGTTAAATCGGAGATGTCTGTCGAAGTTCGACCGCCAGCCAGCACCTAATGAAGAGATTTCTTGGGAAAGGCTGTTGTAATGGCGACTGAAGATCAAAGGATCTTGTCCGACCGTAGTGAAATCCGTGGTGGCTTCGTATTTGTTGCCAATGTTCACGGCGACAGGATTCCCGACCATTTTCTCGCCTGGAGTACAACCACACCCTAATTGCTTGGGAAGAACCTTAGCGACATTAGAACACCCGCTCGGTTGCAATCCATCGATAGCAGAGGATGGACAATCAGCGAACGCCGTTCCATCGAGCGGCGTGACGTATTGGACTTGATATCGGTACCCCTGAATTCGCCCGTAATTATCAAAGACCGGGCCTTGTACTCCCAAGCACCCACCGCCGTAAAAAACACCCCAATAGTCACATACTTCTTGAGGACTACTACAGTTTGACCCACACCCACTACTTCCGGTGTAACCCCAACCGGCTTGGACGGGTGTCGGTGACGAAATAAAGAATGCAGCGAACGCAAGGCAAATAATGATTCGTATTGTCGCGAACATGCAAGCATCCTTACTAAGTCAGTTGCCAAAAATCATTGGCAGGAAATCAGAGTTCAGGAAAAACACCATCGGATAAATTGCCACTGCAAAATATGTATGAAAGAATTTTGAAAGTAAAGTGAATATTTTATCCATGCGTATTTATAGCGTTTTGCTGAACGTATAATTATTTTTCATTCTGCATTGAATTTTTAATTACAATCCAGTCGCATACACCGCGCAACTTTAGAAGTATTACCGCTTCCTTGCCAGTCCGGTCAGCGGCTGCGTTGTATTGACCTGCTCCCCGCGATTGGTACGCGAATGATGTAGAGTCCGTTCCAAAGGGAGCGGAGACATGAAGACGCGATTCACGGAAGAGCAAATCATCGGCATATTGAAGGAAGCCGAGGCGGGTCTGAAGGCATCGGAGCTGTGCCGTAAGCACGGGATTTCCGAGGCGACCTACTACAATTGGAAGTCAAAGTTCGGCGGGATGACGGTTTCAGAGGCTCAGCGGCTGAAGGAATTGGAATCCGAGAATGCCCGGCTGAAGCGATTGCTGGCTGAGTCGATGCTCGACAACGCCGCGTTGAAGGACCTCGTGCGCCAAAAGTAGCAAGCCCGCAGGCCAAGCGCGAAGCCGTTCAGAAGTTAATGAGCGAACGCGCTATGGGCATCACCCGTGCCTGCGGGCTTGTTGGTATCTCCCGGTCCTTGTTTCTTTATAAGTCGACTCGCGAGAGCGATGTGGCTTTGAACGAACGCATGACGGCCATCGCTGCTGTGAAGCGACGTTACGGCTATCGCCGTATTCACGTGCTTCTTCGGCGCGAAGGCTGGGTTGCAAACCATAAGAAGATATGGCGGCTGTACAGTCTTGCTGGTTTGAGCGTTCGCCGACGAAAGCGCAAGCGAATTGCGGCTGTCGAGCGGGTGCAAAAGCCCGTGCCCAGTGGCCCTAACCAGAGCTGGTCGATGGATTTTGTATCGGATGGCCTAGCGTATGAACGTCGCTTCCGAAGCTTGAACGTGGTCGACGATTACACGCGAGAATGTTTGGCGATTGAAGTTGATACGTCGTTGCCGGGCTTGCGGGTACGGCAGGTTATGGAGAGGCTTTGCGAGATGCGTGGCCTGCCGTTATCCATCACTGTGGATAACGGGCCGGAATTTGCAGGGAAAGTGCTTGATGCCTGGGCTTATGATGCAGGTGTCACGCTGTCGTTCATTCGACCAGGAAAGCCTGTCGAGAACGCGTATATCGAGAGTTTCAACGGCAAGTTTCGAGACGAATGTCTGAATGAGCATTGGTTCACGTCGATGCGTCATGCCAGGGAAATCATCGAAGCCTGGCGCATCGAGTACAACACCGAGCGGCCGCATAGTTCGCTTGGTTATCTAACGCCTGAACAGTTCGCCACCGCGTACTGTCAGAAAGGGTTTTTAACGACGGACTCTACAGCGGTTGGAGACTAATGCCGGGGGCAGGTCAGCGGCACCAAATGCGGAGTATCTGTCCGACAGTGACACCGCGCCATTTCTCATTTATAAAAATTAACTAGGATTGCCATAATTTTCCAATAATTTATCTTGCCACTCGGGCAATATCCGACTAAACGGATGCCCAACTCGCCAACGCGCGTCCCCTGTTCCACCTACTTTCTGGGCATGCACTTTTTCAAGTATCGAGCCATACGCCGCTGATTCCACACCATCCCGAACCGCGAAAACGGCAAGATCCTCTGCTCTTTCGCAATAAATTGCCCATTCTCCGACATCTGAGCTACAGCAATAACGCCCTATGTCGTAGAGCCATCCATTCGATGCTCCGCCCTCTTTAAGTCTTTCAAAAAACCGATTTGCGTCCATATCCGAATCAATGAAAATCATTTCCGCGTGTTCGTAGTCGATCGGTTTGCTTCTTGCTACGTTCAGTAGACAACACGACCTCGCGCCTTCTATACGAAGCAATCCCGAGACAAGTTCCACGAAATCAGGTGCGAAAATGAAATCAGACTCAAAGAACGAAAAATTCGAGACCTCCGACGAGAAAACTCGTTCGGGAAGTGCTCTATCGAGATCGACGTATGCAAAGGAATGCGCAAACGCTTTCCGTCTCACGCTTTCGATAGAAGATGCTTTTTCCATGACGATTTCCTGAAAGCAAACCAATAATTAAGGTCCACCCGGATTAAATTTAACCGAACCGCCGCTTCCAAAGAATACTTGTGCACCTGGATTCCGATGCGTGGCTGCCGCATGCGGTTTTGCTGTTTCGACCAAATCATCCGAGAGCTTTAATGCGATCGCGATGTTGAACATACAGGCGTTAATTCGAGTCGGATGGCATCGCAAAATGATCCAAAAACCACCTTCCGGCAATAAGGAGCGGCGGCCCCTCAGGAAATCACATCTTCGCCCCAAAAGGCGCGGATTGCCGCGATGCCTCGCGCGCCTGCCTGCTGCGCCTCCGCCAATGATTCGATGCGCATTCCCCCCAACGCGTAGACCGGAACTGATGTCAGCGCAACGAGCGTGCTGAATCGCGACCAGCCCAAGGGGATCGCGTTCGAATGGGTTTTGGTCGGCAAGACCGGGGAGACCGTCAACAGATCCACGCCGAGCTGCGTGGCATGCCGTATTTGCGTTTCATCGTGACAGGCCGCCGACACCAGAAAGTCCGCCGGCAGAGGACGTTGCGTGCATGCCATCAGACGCGTGCTGGTCAAGTGAACCCCGTCCGCGTGCAACGACAGCGCCAGCTCAGGCGCCGCATTCAGCAACAACCGCGCGCCATGTCGATGACAACACCGCAGCACGTCGGTCGCGAGCCGCCGATACGCTTGCGCGTCCAGCGTCCTTGCTCGCAGTTGTACCAAGGTGATACCGCGCGCGAGCGCCGCCTCCAATGCTGCGAGATAGAAAGAATGCGTGCTGGAAACCGAGCCGGACAGCAGTGCGTTCGACGTCGGTTCGGGCGTGACGAGATAGTGAGGCGGCAACACAAAGGGCGAAGTCGTCATGACAATCCGATCAGATTGCGAGGGGGTGGCTGACTCGGAATCTACCCTATTTTCCCCTCTCGGCGTAAGCGATCGCGCGACGCGAATAAAGGCCGTGTCGTCCGGCCCTTTCCTCATCGCGCCTCTGCTGCCGAACGCCCGTTACCGCGTTTTCACGCGCCCTGCGAACAGCGCTTCAAAAACCGCGGACGCGCGGCGGCCTGACCGGCGTTCGATGCCACCGTCGTCGCCGCACTCCACCACGACGCACCGGTCCCCGGCACCTCCAGATCGAGCCGCTCGCCGATAGGCGGTGTCGACAACACAACGCCCCGCGCCTGCGCCAAGGCACTGACACGCTCGAACGGCTCTTGCCAGCGATGCATCGCCAGATCGAAAGTGCCATTGTGAATCGGCACCATGCAACGACCGCGCAAATCGATATGCGCCTGCACCGTTTCTTCCGGCTGCATATGCACGTAAGGCCAGCGCTTGTCGTAGGCGCCCGTTTCCATCATCGTCACATCGAACGGCCCGAGGCGCTCGCCGATTTCCTTGAAGCCGTCGAAATAGCCGGTATCGCCACTGAAGAAAAAGCGCTTCGCGCCATCGACGATGACCCACGAGGCCCACAAGGTGCTATTGCCATCGAGCAGACTGCGTCCCGAGAAATGCTGCGCGGGCGTCGCCGTGAACGCAATGCCGTCGACGACCGTCCCCTGCCACCAATCGAACTGCTGCACCTTGGCCGGATCGATGCCCCATTCGATCAAGCGATCGCCCACCCCCAGCGGCGTCAGGAACACGCCGGTCTTTTCCGCCAGCGCGCACACCGTTTCGCGATCCAGGTGATCGTAATGATCATGCGACAGAATCACCGCGCGCAGCGGCGGCAGTTCGTCGAGCGCGATCGGCGGCGCGTGGAAGCGCTTCGGGCCCATCCGCTTGAACGGCGATGCCCGCTCGGCAAATACCGGGTCCGTCAACCAGAACGCCCCGCGCAGCTTGAACAGCAGTGTCGAATGGCCCAGCCGATACAGACTGAGATCGGGCGCGGCATCCAGGTTCGCACGAGAAAGCGCCTTCACCGGAATGCCGCCGGAACCGTCATCC
Source organism: Robbsia sp. KACC 23696 (assembly GCF_039852015.1). NCBI lineage: Bacteria > Pseudomonadati > Pseudomonadota > Betaproteobacteria > Burkholderiales > Burkholderiaceae > Robbsia > Robbsia sp. KACC 23696. The sequence continues at coordinate 193,188 of NZ_CP156627.1, forward strand.
GGACGGGTATCGCGGGGCTTGTTGAACAGCATGTCCCAGATAATGCCGAGCGTTTTGACGAATGTTTCCGCCGGGCGGGGCTTCACATTGCGGAAGCGCTTGCCATCGTGCTGCCGCGACCGCCCGAACCACCGCTGGCCGCGACGAGCGGCCGTCGATCCCAGGATCGACGACAAACCGCCCGACGACGCCGGCGACACGTCCTGTCGTGCCGTGTCACGTGCTTGCGTCGCCGTCTCGTTTTCCGATGCCCTCTCCATGCCCGCGCTCCTCGACCTTCCCGTGAGAGGTCTTTGAATGTACACTACTCGGTGTAGTTTATCGACAGTGTATCGCGCCCCTTCCGAAAGGTAAACTGCGCGGTGTAGAATTCGCGCATGAAAGAACTGCCCTCCTCTTCCCTCCCCGGATCGTCATCGCGTTTGACGGACCGAAAGCGCGCCGCGATCATCGAGGCGGCGATCGATGCATTCTTGGAAGCCGGCTTCGACGCCACGAGCATGGATCGCATCGCCGCGCTCGCCGGGGTCTCCAAACGCACGGTCTACAACCACTTCGACAGCAAGGAAGCGCTGTTCGCGGCAATCCTGCACCAGTTGTGGGAGACCAGCGAGGGTGACAGCAAGGCGGCCTTCCAGAACGACGAAGCACTACATCCGCAATTGCGTCGCGTGCTGCAGAACAAACTGCGGCTGTTGAACAACACGTCGTTTCTCTCGCTGGCGCGGGTCGCCGTCGCGGCCGGCATTCATTCGCCGGAACGGGCGCGCGACATGATTGCGCGGCTGGGCGAGCGGGAAGAAGATCTGACGATCTGGATCCGCACGGCGAGCGCCGCGGGCCGCCTGCAGATCGACGATATCCCATTTGCATCGCAGCAGTTGCAATGGCTGGTCAAGGGCTTTGCATTCTGGCCCCAGGTGACGATGGGCCAGCCGCCGCTGTCGGAAGACGAACAACTGCGGGTCGCCGATGCCTCCGCCGAGATGTTTCTCGCGCGGTACGCGCGCGACACGCGCGATGTTTCGGCTGACGCGGCGCGGCGAGACGCGTAAGCCGTTCGCGCGGCAGTGCGGCGGCGCGTCAGGACATCGTTGCCGCAGCTTGCTGTTCGAAGAAAGAAGCGCCTTTCGGGTGCTCGGGCAGACTGAGTTGAAACGGCACCGAGCGCACACGGCCGGTGGCGGTGCCGCGAACCACCATGCCTTCGAAGCGGCTCGGAATCGGATTGGCACAGATCGGCACCGCATCCTCGGCGGAATATACCGAGATGAACAAGGTGCGCGGTGCCGTCGATAGATTCGCTTCCGACGAATGCAGCAAACGCGTGTGCATCAGGCACACTGCGCCCGCTTTGCCTGTGCACTGCACGCCCTGTGCGGCGAATGTCCGCGCGGTTTCTTCCGCGACGGCGCCGGTGAACTTGCCATCGCGCCACAGATCGTGAATCGGCCCGATATGGCTGCCCGGCACCACCGTCAGCGGCCCGTTCTCCGCGGTCACCTCGTCGACCATCAACAACGCCGTTACCAGGTCGTCGTTGGTATGCGGCGTAAAGGGGAAATCCTGGTGCCAGTTGACCTTGGTCGCGGCACCCGGCATTTTAGAATTGACCTTGCTGTGATGGTATTTCACATTCGGGCCGATCAAGTCGGCAATGGCATCGACCATGGCCGAATCGCGCATTGCTTCCATATAGGCCGGCGAAATTTCCACCGGCGAATTCACGCGGCGCAGCGCCGGGCGTGCCGCGCTATGCCCGGGCTCGACGCTGAAGCGCGCACGGCCGTCCATCGTTTCCCCGAATGCGCCCGCGTGCTCCCGGCTTTGCGCAACCCAACGCTCGAACTCCGCTTTCAAGCGCGCCAGCAGCGCCTCGCCGACGACGTTGTCCACGACGAGATAGCCATTCTGGTGGAAAAAAGATTTCTGCGATTCGGTCAACATGATTGCTCTATCCTAAAAACGCGGCGGTGCCGTGCGCGCCCCGCTCACCGTGCGCCCCGCTACGGTTCGATCGATCAATCGATCCGACTAAGCAGGGCGCCATGCGTTATTGCTTCGGCATCAGCGAGGCGATATCGTCCGCGGTCGGCGCTTCGAAGTTGTACTTCTTCAGCAAGGCGGCATAGGCTGGCGTCTTCTTGAATTTCTCGATACCGGCGAGCAGGGCCTTCTTGTCGGCGCCGTCGCCCTTCTTGATACCAAAGCCGTTCAACACCGGATAGATCAGCGTGTTCGACGAAATCACCACGCGGCTGCCCAGCTTCTGAATCACACCGCGTGCAACCGCGGCGTCGGTGATCTGTGCGTCCACCGCGTGCGACAACAGTGCCTGTGTCGTCTGCGGATCCGTGACGAATTCACTGATGGCGATCGGTTGCAGTCCCTTCTTGACGCAGTAATCGTCCGACAGCTGATGCATCTGTTTCAGCCAGACCGTCCCGCCCATCGACCCCAGCTTATGGCCGCAGAGGTCTTCCGGGACCTTCGGCTGGAAGCTGGCGCCCTTCAGCGCCAACAACGACTCGCCACTCTTCAGATAAGGCACCATGTCGATGACCTTCATCCGCTCGGCGGTGATGTACATCGACGAATTCAACACATCGAACTTCCCTGCCTGCAAGCCCAGGATCAGATTGGGAAATCGTGTATCGATATTCTCCGCCTTCAGCCCCATCGCTTTCGCTACGCCGTCCATGAACTCGATGTCGAAACCGGCGGGATGGTCCTTATCCATGTATTCGTAGGGGAAGAAGGTCATGTCGGATCCGACGATGAGCTTCCCCGCCTGTTGAAACGCGAACGACGACATCGAACTCATCGCCAACGTGCAACCCAACGCGGCCAGGGCGATACGGCGGTTGATAACGCGCAGCAGACTCATGGATATTCCTATTGCAGTGGGAGAGGGAAGGTAAAAACGGCTTTACAACTTGTCGTCACAGGCCACGATCACGCCAGCATGACGTCTTTCAGGAACGCCTCCATTCGCGGATTCGACCCATTACGCAGCGCGGCGGGCGCGTCGTCGCAGATCACACGGCCTTTCTCCATGAAGACGATGCGGTCGGACACCTTGAAGGCGAAATTCATTTCATGCGTGACGATGACCATCGTCGTGCCCTCCAACGCGAGCGTCTCGATCACTTGGAGTACTTCGCTGACCTTTTCCGGGTCGAGGGCCGAGGTCGGCTCGTCGAACAACATGATCTGCGGTCGCATCATCAACGCCCGCGCGATCGCGATGCGCTGCTGCTGGCCGCCCGACAACTGATGCGGATATTTCCACGCATGCTCCAACATGCCCACTTTGTGCAGCAGCGCATAGGCGTCATGTTTCAGCGCGTCCTCGGCACCGAGGCGGTGATAGCGCGGAGCGAGCAGCAGATTGTTCAGCACGCTCAGATGCGGAAACAGATTGAAGCTCTGAAACACCATGCCAATTCTGAGACGATGCTCCACATGTTCGACGATGCGCGGCTTCTGCGTGCCCTGCCGGCTTAAATGGATAAATGGCTGGCCGTTGATCTGGATCTCGCCGTTATCGATCTGCTCCAAGCCATTGAGCAGGCGAATCAACGTGGTCTTGCCGGAGCCCGACGGTCCGATCACGGAGACGACCTCTCCCGGCTCGACCTGCAGATTGACTGCGCCCAGTACCTCGACATTGTTATAGGCCTTGTGCAGACGCGACGCCTGCAATGCAGGCCCCTGGCCGACCGCGATTTGACGCGCGGCCACGGCTCGGGGCCGGGTCGCCAATGCCAGAATGGCGGCATCGGGCTGACGATCGACTTTCCGCTGCGTCACGTCCAGCATCTTTTCCGCACGTTTCAGGATGAAATCGAAGACGGTGACGATGACGACATAGTAGAAAGCCACGGCGACCATCGTCTCCATCACCAGGAAGTTCTGGGAATAGAGGCGTTGTCCGACCATCAGAATCTCCGTCAAGGAGATGACCGATACCAGCGAACTCAGTTTGACGATCGAAATATATTCGTTGGTCAACGCCGGCAACGCGACGCGCAGCGCTTGCGGGATGACGATCCGCCACTGAATCCCGACGAAGCGCAGCCCGAGCGCCTGTGCTGCTTCACGCTGTCCCTTATTGATCGACAGCAGCCCGCCGCGATGAATCTCCGCGACATACGCCGTCTCGCAAATCACCAGGGCAATCAAACCGGCCCAGAACGGATTGCCCAGCACCACCGAAAGCGCCGGGGCGGCCTGCGGCAGGTTATAGACGAAGATCAGCAAGACCAGGAGCGGGATACTCCGAAAAAGCCAGATATAGAAGCGCGCCGGAAGGCTCAGAATTTTGCGCGGCGACTGCTGCGCGAGTGCAACCAGGAAGCCGAGCCCGATACTGATGACCCAGGTGAGGACGCTAAGCTTGATGACGGTCCACGTTGCCAGCCAGAAGTCCACATCGCTAAGGAGGCTTAGCAGGTATTTCCAATCGAATGTCATCGTCGCATGTTCCGGCAGGGAAATTCTGTTTGCGGAAAGCGAAATTTCCGGTACGTCAATAGATGGCTAAACTATCAATACAAATTTGTCGACGAAGAATATTTTTCGGATGCCTTGACTAGGAAATTCCTATGGGGGATCGCGACGGGATTCTCGATGGGGTCGCCGGCTCGACCTGGCTCGTCTCATAAATGCCACAGCCGGAAACGGCGTGTTACCGGCGTCCCTTTGATTCTGATTCTGCACACGCCATACTCCGACCTTGAAACGGCCAGGGCGCGCGCCTAGCGCGAGCGCGACGCGCCAGTGACGCCTCCCCCGCGACAGGAAAGCAAACCGTAAGAATATGGATACCTTGGAGAATATGCGGATCTTCGTCCGTGTCGTCGAAGCAGGAAGCTTCACGGCCGCGGCGCAGTCGCTGAACGTCAATACGTCCCTGGTATCCCGTGCCGTCGCCGATCTCGAACGGCATCTTCGCGCGCGCCTGTTGGAGCGCACCACCCGCAAGTTGGCATTGACGCATGCGGGCGATCGCTACCTGCTGCGCTGCCAGCAGCTGTTGGCCGATCTCGAACGGGCCGAGGAGGAAGCGAGCAACGCCTCCGATTCACCGCGTGGCACCTTGCGGCTCTTCAGCTTCGTGAGTCTGGGACAGCACTACGTCGTGCCGGCCATTCGCGCCTATCGCGAACGCTATCCCGAAATAAAAGTCGAGCTGACGCAGCTGCAACACACACCGGATCTGTATAACGGCAGCGTCGATGTGGCGCTGGTCGCCGCGGCGTCGTTACCGGACTCTGACATCATCTCGCACGACATGGGACTGACCTTCAACGTGCTGTGCGCGTCGCCCGACTATCTGGCGCAATACGGGACGCCGCGCACGCCGGACGCGCTTCCGAGCCATCGATGCCTGCTGTTGAAGACGCCGGAATTCCGCGCCTCGCAGTGGCGCCTGGAGCGTGAAGGCGAAGCCGTGTCGCTGGAGATCGACGGCATCGTGCAGATCAACGTCGCCGAGTCGATGGCGAGCGCGCTGGAGAGTGGCATGGGTATCGGCATGCTGCCGATCTACTCCGCGATGCCGGCACTGACGCGTGGCACCTTGGTGCGCGTGCTGCCCGAATACACGTTGCAGCCGATGCATGTGTATGCGATGTATGCGTCCCGGCAATATGTCGATGCCAAGACGCGGACCTGGATCGACTTTCTGCGCGCCTGGCTTCCCGCGAGGATTCAGGATACCGCGCGCGACCTCGCCCGGTTTTGATCCACGGCAAGGATTGTTGCAAGGCGCAGAAGAGTCCTTCCCCATCTGCCTGGCTAATTCCGGGACGTGACAGGCCTATCATTCGTTTATCGGCTTGCTGCAAGGGCTTGCAGTACCGAAACACGGAAATTGAAGGCGCTTCATCATGAAAGGTTCTTTAAAGGCGATCGTTGTCGCCGCCACATTGGCCGCCCCGATCATCACTTTTGCGCAGACCGCAACGCCGCTCACGCGCACCCAGGTGCAAGCGCAACTCCGCGCATTGCGCAGCGTCGGGTACGACCCGGCCAACGTCTCGAATAACTACCCGGCCGACATTCAAGCAGCCGAGGCCAAACTGGCCGACCGCCAAGCCGCCAGCAGCATGGGCAGCGATGTCGGCGGCAGCAGTGCATCGGGGTACCGGCCGCCGGTTTCGCGCCTCAAATCGGAATCGACGTACAGCCATTGAGATCGCGCCTTGGCGTAATAGACCGTTGATGCATAAGAGGGCGGGGAGACAGCGTAGACGCCGCTGCCTCCCCGCCCTCTTATGCGTCGCTCGGAACACCCGGACGTCCCGCAACGTGCCATCGGCAGACATGGCGCGCAACCCCTCCCCGTGATGCGCAACTGGATTTTTTCGGCGAAGACGTTTTCCGCCGCGATGCTCGCTCTCTATATCGCGTTCTACTTCGACCTGCCGCGTCCGTATTGGGCAATGGCAACCGTGTATATCGTGTCGAACCCCTTCGTCGGCGCGACCCGCAGCAAGGCACTGTATCGCGCCATCGGCACGGCGCTCGGCGCCGTTGCCGCCGTCATCCTGGTGCCCATGCTGATCGATACGCCCCTGCTTCTCAGCGCGGCCGTCGCGCTGTGGTTTGCCGCGTTTCTCTACCTCGCCATTTCGACACGGGCGGCGCGCGCCTATGTCTTCATGCTCGCCAGCTACACGTTGCCGATCGTTGCCTTCAGCGCCGTCGACGATCCCGGCGCCGTCTTCGATATCGCCGTCTCGCGCGTCGAGGAGATCCTGCTCGGCATCACCTGCTCGAGCGTCATCGGCAGCGTCGTGTTTCCGAATCGACTGGCGCCCACCGTGGGCGATCGCAACGAAGCCTGGTTTGCCACCGCGAGACATTTCGTCGCACGCACGCTGCATGGGGATCAACTCGATCCCACCTTGGCGGCCGGCCGCCGCAGCATGGCGCTTCATATCCGCGGCATGGAGACGCTGCTCAGCCAACTCGCCTACGACCATGTCAGCCCGCAAACCTTGCGCTATGCGATGGCGCTGCAGGGCCGCATGCAGTTGCTGATGCCCCTGGCGTCGTCGCTCGGCGATAGCCTGCAAGGGCTGCGACAGGCCATCCGTCGCGATGCAGATGCCGACACCAACAGCGTCGGGCCCAGCGCCTCGGGCGACGAGGCGGCGTTCAAGCGGGATCCGCTCGCGCTCGTGCATCCGGCGCTGCCGGCTTTGCTGCAGTCGTTCGAAGCATGGTTCGGTCAGCCCGTCTCTTATCGCGAGGAAAGTCGGCGCGGCGATACCGGGAACGATCCGGCAGTGCTGGCCCTGCTCGCCACCATCGCACGCCTCGAGCCCCCCGTCGATATCGACACAGACGCTGCGTCGGCGGGAGAAGACTATGCGTGGAACGACGCGCTGCTGTCACTCGCCCTATGGCGCCTGCGCAATCTGATCGAGATCTGGCAGGACTGCAAACGCCTGCAGACCGTGATTCATTTCGGCGAAGGCACATGGCATCCGCGGTATCGGCACGTTCAAGTGGGCACGCAGAAGCACTATCTGGATCACGCCGGTGCCCTCTTCTCCGCGCTGTCGGCCGCGACGGTCGTGTTCGCTTCCACCTGCGTCTGGATCTTCACGGGCTGGGCGGACGGCGCGTCGGCGGTGTCGCTCGGTGCGGTGGGATTGGGGCTGTTCGTCGCCAGCGATCAGCCGGCATCGATGATCATGACCTACTTCACCAGCGCCTGCGGTGCGGTGCTGCTCGCCGCCGCGTATTACTTCGTCATCTTGCCGAGCGTCCATGACTTCGCGATGCTGGTGATGTTCTTCGCGCTGGTCTTCATTCCGCTCGGACTGTTCATGACGCGGCCGAAAGTGGCGCTGACGACGACGCTTATCGCCTTCATGACGGCGCTAACGCTCGGCATCAACGACAGCTATAGCAACAACGTCGCGGTGTTTTTCGACAGCAATATCGCGAGCTGCGCGGGGATCCTGTTCGCGTCGCTGGCGATCGCCGTGATGCGCCCGTTCGGCGCCCGATTCATGTCGGCCCGACTGATACAGGCGAGCTGGCGCGACATCGCGCGGCGGGGTGCTCCGATGGACCTGCGTGCGCAACGGCATTTCCACGGCCGTCTGCTAGACCGACTGGTGCAACTGATACCGCGCACCGCCGAGGGCCGCGCCGGCGCGCAGGAAGAAGTCGACGCGCTACGCGATATGCGGATCGGCCTCAACGCCGTCGCCTTGCGTCGGCGCGCGCTTCGTCATGAAGGCGCCTTGCGGCGCAATCTGCATCAGATCGTCGACAGCGTCGGCGCGCACTTCCAACGGCGCCTGGACCGCGGCGAGCGGGCACCCGACGATCTGCGCCTGTCGACCTTGATCGAGATCACGGTCACGCGCGTCGTCCACTCAGCGGTGCTGACATCGAAACAGCGGATCGATATCGTGCACTCGCTGGTCGGACTGCATCTCTCCCTTTTCCCCGATGCCCACGCACGGCCCGCGACGGCGCCGACCGCCGTCGCGCGATCGACCGACGCCAGAACGGACTGAGGACCCACTGAGGACGCACTCGGCACATTCGCCGGATATCGGGCATTCTAGACAGTAACAATGCCTGTCGCCGACGCTGCGGCAAAGCGTCGGGCACAATAAAGCAGATATCCAGAGGGAGACAATGCGCCGTGAATATCGCTGACCGCTCCGTTGGCGCCTTGCCCCGCCACGCCCGCCGATCTCACACCGCTGTCTGGCTTGCGACCCTGAGCCTGTTGCCCTTGGCATTGAGTGGCTGCGGGTCCTTGTTCGACGAGGGGGCAGCCGCCGGCGCCGGCGTCATCGGCGCGACTGTCGCCAGTAAGCTGAGCGCGAGCGCGGCGGTGACCTCCGGCATCGGCCTCGGTGCGCTGGCCGCTGCGCAGTCCGGCGCGAAGTATGTCGAAAAACGCGCGCATCAACGCGAACAGGACACGATCGCCGAGCGCGCCGGCGCGCTCGCGGCAGGACAGGTCGCGGACTGGAAGTTCGATCCCAAAATCAAGCTGGAGCCGGAGGAACACGGCCATGTGACCGTCAGCCGCGTCATCGCGGCGGGTGCGCTGGAATGCAAGGAGATCGTCTTCTCGGTCGATACCATCATCAAGCATGTCCACACCACGCCGATTACCGCGTCGACCCAGAGCCCGCTGACCAGCGATGCGTGGCAGCCGGAGCGCGATACGCACCAGGCGCCGCGCGACATCGTCACGTATAAGGAACAGCCGATCAGCGCCTTCTATGTCGCCACCATCTGCCGCGACGGTGCCACATGGAAATGGGCCAGCGCCGAACCCGCCACCGAGCGGTGGGGAGCACTGCAGTGAGGTCCCCGGTCTTGCCATTTTCGCTGGGGCCGATGTTATCCCTTGGGATCGCGGTGTCGATGCTCGCCGGCTGTCAATCGTTCGGCGGCTATGCCGGTGCGGTCGGCGGCGTGGCCGCCGCGGGTGCCAGTGCCAATCCGGCCGTGGGTATCGGCGTCGGTATCGCGATTCGCGCCGGCAGCGATGCCCTTCTCGATACGATCTTCCGACGCATGCAGCGCGGCGAGCAGGATCGGATAGCCGCGCAGGCCGCGAGCCTGCTGGTGGGCCAAACCGCCGCCTGGGAGGCGAAGCAGGTTTGGCCGCTTCCCAGCGAAGAGGGCAATATGCAAGTGGTCGCCGATATCGACAACGCGCTGAGTCCCTGCCGCGTCGTGCTGTTCTCGGTATTGACCAAGAAGCAACGCCAGGCCGCGGCGGGAGTTGCCGCGAGCGCGGCGGCCGCGCCGGCGAAGCCGGGAAGCGGAGCCGACGCCGCATCCAAGGCAGCGGAGACAACCGAGACAGCCTCTATTCAGTGGTTCCAGACTTCCGTCTGTCGTCGCTCGGACGGCCAATGGAAATGGGCGCAGGCAGAGCCGGCCACGGAGCGCTGGGGTAATCTGCAGTGACAGGCTTGCGCGTCGCGGGCCGCCGCGGCGCGTCGCCCCCTGGCCTGCCCGCTTGCCCGCTTGCCTCCGCATCGGACCGCGCGGCGATTGTTGTTTTGCCGACAATAATAAAATGCCTGTTAGTTGCTTTATGCTGTATTCTCGGCGATGCGCGACGCCGGCGTGCGACATTTGCGCCTGCTGAAATATTTCTATGGCACTATCGCGCACCGTTGCCACTAAGAATCTCAGAAAGATGTTACTAGCGCGCCGCAAGCTTCTTATCGGGGGCGTCGCAGCCGTCGGCACCTACGTTGCCGTATCGGGACTGCCTGCTCTGGCCCTGCCGGAATCGGCCACTGCTGCATCGGGAACGCTCGGCACCTCTGCCGCGATCGATGCGCAGTTCATGCGCCTTTCGTCGCTGCTGATCGATCATCAGCTCGATAGCGGCGTGGGTGCGCGCATCGCGGCATTCGCGCTGCAAGCGCATGCGGATTTGCCGAAGATGATGGACGGCATCGTCGCCATCGCGCAGCAAAAGAACGCCACCACCGTCGAGGGATTCTTCGACGATATCCCCGATGGCGCAATGAAGGATCTGGCGCACTGGATCATCGCGGCGTGGTATTCGGGGTCGTCGTCGGCGAAGCATGATGCCGAGGTCTTCACCTACGAACTCGCGCTGACCTATCAGGTCACGAAGGACGTCACCCAGATCCCGTCATACGGGCTTTCCGGTCCCAACGCCTGGACGCGTCCGAACGCACCCCTGGCCGACATGCCGCATTTCTAAAAATCGACATGACGACGCGGATGCCGCCGCCCGCTTCCGGGGCCACGGCATCGCGTTCGCAATAACTTTCATTCCCCATGCCTAACAAAGAGAGTGCCGACGTCGTCATCGTCGGAACCGGCGTCGTCGGCGTCACGGTCGCCGAGCAATTGCTCGATGCCGGCGCATCGGTGCTGATGCTGGAAGCCGGTCCCCGCGTATCGCGCGGCGAGATCGTCGAGAATTTCCGCAACCTGCCGCTGTCGCTGAAGGGCGATCCGTCGTCCTGCTATCCGCCTGCAAAATGGGCGCCGCATCCCATGTGGGCGCACGAGGATCCGCACGACCATTATCTGCAGCTCGACGGCGTCGACAGTTATGGCCAGACGTATATCCGCTACGCGGGCGGCTCGACTTGGCACTGGGCCGGTACCTGCTGGCGCCTGACGCCGGAGGACATGCGTCTGCACTCGAATTTCGGCGTGGGTCGCGATTGGGCATTCGACTATCAGACGCTGGAGCCGTTCTATACCCGCGTCGAGCATCATCTGGGCATCTGCGGTCCGTCGGATCCGGCACTGCAATGGCCGCCGCTGCGCTCGGCGCCCTATCCGATGCCGGCACTGCCTTTCGGTCCGGGCGAACAACGCTTCACCGATATCGCAAAAAGCCTCGGCTACAACAATATTCCGACGGCACAGGCACGCAATAGCGGCACGTCGTATGACGATCGTCCGGCTTGCTGCGCCAACAACAACTGCGTGCCGGTCTGCCCCGTCGCCGCGAAGTACGACGCGTCGACCGCGCTCGCGCGCCTGGAAGCCAAGGGCGCGACGATCCTCTGCAACGCAGTGGCTTACCGCGTCGAGACGAACAGCAAGAACCAGATCGAAGCGGTGCATTACTTCGATCAAAACAAGCAAAGCCATCGCGTCACAGGCAAGCGCTTCGTGATCGCCTGCAACGGCATCGAAACACCGAAGCTGCTGTTGATGTCGAAGGACGACCGCAATCCGCACGGACTGGCGAACAGCTCCGATCAAGTCGGTCGCAATATGATGGACCATCCGCAGTTGACGATGACGCTGACCCTGCAGGATCCGTTCTGGTCCGGCGTCGGCCCGGTGGTCAACAGCGGCATCATGGAAACCTCGCAGGGTGCGTTCCGCTCGGAGCACGCCGGGGCATATTTCCGCTTCAACAATTTCAGCCGGAACCGCTTCGTCACGTTCGGCGCCTTGAAGAAAGGACTCGTCGGGAAGGCGTTGGATGCGGAAATCCGTCGCCTGTCCGCGTGTACCGTCGACATCGTGCTGGCACACGAGATCCTGCCGGATCCGAACAATCGCCTGACGCTGTCGGACAAGAAGGATTGGCTTGGCCTGCCGCGCCCCGCCGTGCATTACGACGTGGGCGACTACGTGCGCAAGTCGGCCGATACGTATTCGATTCCGATCGCGAAGAAGTTCGCCGCGGCGATGGGCGCGACCGACATGAAGCTGGCGTCGAAGTTTGCGCAAAGCAAGCACATCATGGGCGGCACCATCATGGGCAATGACGCCGCCAACTCGGTGGTCGACGCCGACTGCCGCGCGCATGATCACGATAATTTGTGGTTGCCGGGCGGTGCCGCGATGCCGAGCACGGCCTGCGGCAACAGCACCATCACGATGACGGCCCTGGCCTTCAAGGCCGCCGACGCCATCGTCAGCCAGACGCGGGGGGCCTGATGCGATTTCATATGACTTCCCTGGCGCGCGCGCTGCGCGCCGCTTCCGCGTCGATGTTGCTGAGCGGCGCGGTCGTCGCGTCGGCGCAGGCAGCGGACACGCCCTCGGCAACCGCCGCCGCGACGCCGGCGAGCAGCACCGTCGCCGACACCGCCGCGCCGCAAAACGGCCGCTTCTCGCCGAGCCTCGTCGAGCAAGGGCATTACCTCGCAACGGCGTCGGACTGCATCGCCTGCCATACCGTGGCGGGTGGCAAGCCGATGGCCGGTGGCCTGGCGATCGCCTCACCCGTCGGCACGATCGTCGCGTCGAACATCACGCCGTCGACGACCAACGGCATCGGTAACTATACGGAGCAGCAATTCGCCGATGCGCTGCGCAAGGGCGTACGCGCCGATGGTGCGAACCTGTACCCGGCGATGCCCTACACCGCCTACGCGACGCTGAGCGACGACGACATCCACGCGCTATACGCCTACTTCATGCAAGGCGTGGCCCCAGTCGATCAGCCGACGGCGCGGACGCATCTGCCCTTCCCGATGAACATCCGGATGTCGATGAAATTCTGGAATGCGCTGTTCCTGAACGACAAGCCGTATGTCGCCGATCCGCATCAATCGGAACAATGGAATCGCGGCCGCTACCTGGTGGACGGCGCGGCGCACTGCAGCACCTGCCACACGCCCCGCGGTGTGTTGATGCAGGAAAAGCTCGACCTGTCGATGGCCGGCGCGCAGGTGGGCCCGTGGTACGCACCGAACATCACGCCCGATGCCGCGCACGGCATCGGCACGTGGTCACAGGCGGATCTGGTCACCTACCTGAAGACCGGTCGTCTGCCGGGCAAGGCGCAAGCAGCGGGCAGCATGGCGGAGGCGATCACGCATAGCTTCCGTTACCTGAACGACGCCGACGTCAACGCGATCGCCGTCTATATGAAGAGCATCCCCGCCATCGGTTCCAACGGCAGTGAGGATGCAATACAAGGCGCCGCCGCAACCTCGCGTTTCGATCAGGGCAAGCCGTCCAACGCACTGCCGGCTTTCCGCGGCAAGGGCTTCGAGGCGGGTATGGCCGGCGACACCCGTGGCGCCGTGGTATTTTCGGCGAACTGCGCCTCCTGCCACGGTTATAACGGGCAAGGGTCGAGCGACGGCTATTACCCGAGCCTGTTCAACAACTCGGCCACGGCCGGCGCGAACCCGAACAATCTGCTGGCAACCATCCTGTATGGCGTCGATCGGGAAACGGCGAGCGGTCATGTATTCATGCCGTCGTTCGGCAGTCAGCCTGGCGCCGTTGCGAATCTGAGCAACGACGACGTGGCGGCGCTGGCCAACTACCTGCTGTCCCACTACGGCAATGCGACGCAGAAGGTCGCGGCCGCCGATGTCGAGGTGATCCGGCAAGGCGGACCGCGCTCGAATCTGCTGACGCTCGCGCGCGTTGGCATCGGCGCGGGGGTCGCGGTGGTATTGATCGTGATCGTCCTGCTGGGCATCCGGTCGAGACGCAAGTCGGCGCAAGCACGCCGCTAACGTATCGCGCTGTTGGGAATGCCGTCGCGTAACAAGGCATTCCCAACATGAAAACGGCTTGCGACAGGCGCTATCACGCGTCTATTTCGAGATCCGATGCGGGAATGGCCTGACAGGCCAGAATCGTTCCGGCATCCTCCGGCGCCTCTCCATGCAAGTGCAAGGCCCGTCCCGCTTTTAGCGGTACGGCGCAACTCTCGCACTGCCCCACCCGGCATCCATTCGGCAGCGCAATGCCGCTGTCCTCGGCAAGCGACAGCAATGTGCCCGATGCCGCGGTCCATTGCACGGTCCGACCCGATCTTAAAAAGCGCACCGTATACGTCGCATCGCCGCTGACCTTTTTCGGTGGCGAGACGAATTGCTCGTGAAAGATATCGAAGTTCGGCACGCCCCGCGCAAGTAATCCCGCACGCACCGCATCCATCATCGGACCGGGTCCGCACATATAGATCCGCGCGCGTGCCGCAATCTGCGCGTCGCTGACGACCGCATCGCTGATGCGTCCCGCACGCCCATACCGGTCTCCCGGTAGCGGCGCGTCGTAATGATCGATTACCGTCAGCGACGGCAATTGCGCCGCCAAGGCGGCCAGTCGTTCCCGAAATGCATGCGAGACGCTGTTTCGGTTTGCGTAGTGCAAGACGATCTCAGGCACGTTGCCGCCCAGACGCAGCACCGTTTCCAGTTGGCTGATAAAGGGCGTTATGCCGATGCCCCCTGCGATGAAAATGACCGGCTGCGCCGATTCGAGCGGCAACGTGAAGCGCCCGGATGGCGCCTGCAATGCCACGACGTCGCCCAGCGCCAGCTCCCGATGCAAATGCCCCGACATCGCCCCGGTCCATCCGTCGCCTTTTTGATGACGTACGGCGATACTGTAGCGTCGACGTCCCGGGAGAATCGCCGCGCCCGTCAGAGAATAGGCGCGAAGCAAGGGTTCGCGTGACGCGTCCCGCTCGATTCGAATCGCGACATGTTGGCCGGGGAGAAAATCGGGCAGGCCCCCCTGATCCACCGGTTCGAAATGGATACCCAACACGCCGTCGGCCAAGGGTTCGAGACGCGCCACGGTAAAAGGTCGCCAGCCGGTCCATCGTCGCGTCGCGATATCGAAATCCGGATCACGGATCACCTCGCAGCGAAAGGAACGCAGCGGGACCGAACCGCTGATCGGATCGGCATGCTCCGAGGAAATCAAGCCGTTGTAATGGCTATTGTCCGCGCCGTCTAGCGCATAACCCGGCGCACCGATTTCGGGACAAGCCTGCCACCAGCCGAACTCGCCCACGACGGCATCGGCTTGCATATCGGCCTTCAATTGCGCGGTGAATCGCGCCTGTCCATTGCGCGTCCTGATCATGACCGGGTCACCGTCTTCGATCCCCCGCGCCTGCGCCGTCACGGGCGACATTTCAACCATCGGGCGCAGCGCGCGCTTTCTGAGCGATACGATGCCGCGATGCTGGCTGTGACAGAAATAGCCGTTCTTCGCCGACGACAGGACGAGCGGATATCGTCGACCGCCTGCGTCGATCGCTTCCGCAGGCGGGATGAACGTCGGTAGCGCGGGCTGTCCGTGCCGGTGTAGCAACGCGGAATACAGCTCCACGCGTGCGGTTTCCGTGTCGAACGCGGTCGATTCGTAGAGGTGGTGCCGCTCGGGAAGCGGCAGATCGATGCCGCCCGGCAGATCGCGCAATTGCTCAACGCGCATACCGGTAGGCGCCAACATGTGGTTCCAGCCTGCCTCCAGGCTGCCGCCGAAAAAGTCCTCCGCCATGCCCAGACGCCGCGCCAATTCGAAGACGATGTCGTAGTCGGCGCGCGCTTCGCCCTGCGGCGCCACGATGCGCGGTCGCAATTGCACCCGTTGCTGCGACGCGGCGTTCAGATCGAACCCGACCCGCAGCCCCTCTCTTTCCCACGGCGTTCCTACCGGCAGCAGGATGTCGGCATATTTCGCTGTCGGCGTCTCGAAAAGATCGCAATGGACGTGGAATTCGAGCGCGCGCAGCGCGCTTTCGCCCAGGCGAATATCGGCCTGCGACGAGAGGATATTTGATCCAAACCCGAACATCGCGCGCACCGGGTAAGGCGCACCGTGCAGGATCGCGTGATAGGTATCTCGGGCGGTGACCCATCCCTGAGAGGGCGGCCCGATCGGGCGTTCCGTGATACCGAGCGCCTTTTCCCGTTGTATAGCGGAGAGCTGTGAAAATTCGGTGATCGGGTTGGTCGGATGCTTTGGATAAAGACGGTTGCCGCCCACTCCATCGAATGCGCCGGTCAAGGCATAGAGCACGGCGATGGCACGCTCGGTTTGCGTCGCATTCGTATGCTGCCCCACGCCGGACCACGCGTGATACGCCACGCGCTTCGCCGCGGCGATCAGATCGGCCGCGCGCAGGATCGTGTCGGATGACACGCCAGTCAACCGCGCGACGGTCTCCGGATCGTATGACGATGTCTCGCGCGCCAGCAATTCGAAGCCGGGATGGCAACGTACGGGCCCTGATGTCGTATCGATCAGAAACGACCCGCGCAGGGCCACGTCGTCATCGATGTCGGGTGTGGCCGATGCCCCATCCCACATCAAGACGCGATTGGTCGGCGCATCCGCATCCAGATCCTGTTCGCGTAGAAAGGCGCCGTTGTCCTCGCGCACGAGAACCGGACCGTTGGTCCATCGTCGTACGAAGCGCGCATCGAAGCGGCCGGAGGCAATCAACAGATGGATCAAGCCGAGCGCCAGCGCACCGTCGGTTCCGGGCCGGACGTCGAGCCAGACGTCTGCCTGCTGGGCCAGTGCGGTGCGTCGCGGATCGACCACCATCAGACGCGCGCCCTTGCGGCGGCCGCGACCGCCTGCATCCGCTTGCGCCAACCACGTCGACGTCGGGTTATGACCCCATAGCATGACGAGATCGGCGTTCTCGACATCCGGGCTCGGCATGCCGCAACCGAACGTGAATGCGTGCGCGAAATCCTTATGCCAATTGCAGATCTCGGTCGCGTAACAAATATTGGGACTGCCGTAGAGGCGGATAAAACGCTCGACCCAGTCGATGCTATCCGAGAGTGGCGTACCGCTGGGCGTCGTTACGCCGAATACCACCGCTTCCGCACCGCTCTCGCGGCGAATCGTATCGAGCTTGCCGGCAACGACATCGAGCGCCTCGTCCCAGGATATTCGTACCCAGCCCGGATCGTCCGCGCCCTTCGGGTTTGTGCGACGCATCGGGAATCGGATGCGATGCGGGCTGTAGACCAGCTCCGGTGCCGCGCGTCCTTTCATGCACATCGCGCTTCCGGTGGGATGGTCAAAGTCCGGGCGCACGCTGACGAACCGGCCGTCCTGCACCGTGTTGATCGTGCCGCATCGGGAACGGCACAACGTGCAGTACCCTTTGATTTCTACTGTCGCCATCGTCGACTCACATCCTCGTCATGCCTCCAAGGCATCGTAGAGGGACGTTGCATCGAAGAGAAACGCTTTTTGAATGAAAATAGATATAGCTTGCCTCTATACCTGCGAGCGCCGCGATGCCGGTCATCGCGGACTCCGCATGGGGCGCGTTACATCAACGCCAAGACATCGTCGTATAAAGCTTGCGGAATGTCGACGCCGGACACGATGCTTCGGGCACGCGCTTCGAAGCGGCGCTGCGACGGCAACCTTGCCCCTTGCGAGACGATCCCGTCGAACAGTTTCTCCGCGCGGGTGTTGTCGTCACGCCAGTTCGGACCGCCGAACATGGCCGGATCGAAGGCCATGATGAATTCGCCGTGGCAAGGCGCCGTTCCCGGGTGCTGGTCGAATGCTTGCGATTCCGAACTCATGAAATCGCCGATAAGCGGACCGGCAAGCAGCTCGATCATCGCCGACAATGCCGACCCCTTATGTCCGCCGAATGTCCGCATGGCGCCGTTCAGCGCCGCTGTCGGATCATCGGTCGGCTGGCCGCTGGCGTCGACCGCCCAATCGAGCGGAATCTTGCTCCCCGAGCGTCGATGCAATTCGATCTCGCCGCGCGCGACGGCGCTCGTGGCGAAATCGAATACAAACGGATGGGCACCGGGTCTGGGCCAGGCGAACGCAAACGGATTCGTCCCAAAAATCGGTTTGATGCCGCCGGCCGGGGCGACCCAGCTATGGCTCGGCGTCATGGCAATGGCGGCAAGCCCTTGCTCGGCGAGCGCTTCGACCTCGGGCCACAGGGCGGAAAAATGGAAGCAATGATTGATCGCCAGCGAGGCAATGCCAATCGCCTTGGTTTTCTCGATTAACTTACTGCTGCCCAACTCGAAAGCCAGCGGAGAAAATCCCCATCCGGCATCCACCTTCACGATCGCCGGCGACACGTCTTGCACCACCGGCTGAACCGCCAGCGCAACCTTGCCATTTCGCAGCGTGTTGACGCAGGTGATCAAGCGGTACACGCCGTGCGAATGGCATTCGTCGCGCTGACCGGCAACGATGACTTTCGCGATCGCGGTGGCATGGTCCATGGCAAGCCCATTGGCCGTCAGCACCGCGATGGATAGCGTATGGACCTCTTCAAGCGATAAACGTACTGTATGACTCACACCCGATTCCTTTCAAATTGAACGACGTTCACGCGATCTCTCAGCCCGCATAGCGATACGGCCGTCGGCATGCACCTTTTAACGATGCGTCGTTCCCGACGGCCGCCTCACGTGAAGCACGCTGGCGCGATGCCCGGCGCGACGATCAATGGGGGATGACCGGCGCCACGTACTGCAAGGTAAATCCCAACGCCCAGAGCAAGAATATGACGACGGGGATATGCACCAGACACTGCAGCGCCGTGAAACCGACGATGTCCTTGGCGCGCAAGCCCAGCACGCCCAGAAGCGGCAACATCCAGAACGGATTCAGCAGGTTCGGCAGCGCTTCCGCGGAGTTGTAGACCTGCACCGCCCAGCCGAGGTGCACATGCAGATCGTTGGCTGCTTGCATCACATAGGGCGCCTCCAGCAGCCACTTACCGCCGCCGGAAGGAATGAAGAAGCCCAGCACGGCCGAGTAGATGCTGATCACCGCGGCAAACGAATGCGTACTGCTGATGCTGACGAACGCATGCGCCAGAACCGTCGCCAGCGAGTTGCCGCCAAAGCCGATGGCACCGGTCATGATCGCCGCGATACCGCCATAAAAAGGGAACTGAATCAGCACGCCGGACGTTGCCGGTATGGCACCCACGGCGGCATCGAGAAAACTTCTCGGACGCCAGTGCAGCAACAATCCCAACAGCAACATCACGAAGTTGTACGTATTCAAATTCGAGATTGCAAGAAGGAAATTCTTGCCGGCGAACTCCTGAATCAGCCAACCGGCTCCCAACGCAACAATCAGAATCGTCAAGATCGGACTGTATTCCAACCATTCTCCCGGGCGGGTCCGCTTCGGCAGCGTCTTCGGCGCCACCGACACATCCACGCCGAGATCCTGCGCCGTTACCGCGCTGTGCTCCGACGGCGACGACCAGAACGCGATGGCGGTCGAGAGCACGATCAACACCAGCGCCAAAGCGCCGGATTGCCACAGGAAGATGGTTTCAGCAAACGGAATAACGCCGGTGATACTCAAAATGGACTTTGGCAGCGAACTGGCGTTTGCCTGCAACTGCGCCGCCGCGGAGCTGATGCCCAGGCCCCAAATGCAGCCCAGGCCGAGGTAGGCCGCGGCGCCGGCAGCGCGATAGTCCATCCGGATATCGGTGCGACGTGCGATCTCGCGCGCGAGCAAGCCGCTGAACACCAAACTCACGGCCCAATTGAGCAGGGAGATGCACATCGTCAACAGCGCAATGAAGGCTACCGCCGATCTGCCGCTTTTCGGGATACGTGCCATCAGGGTGATGAGGCGGCCAGCCGGCGGCGAGCGCGCGATGATATACCCGGTCACGGCGATCATCGCCTGCTGCAAGGTAAAGGCGATCAAACTCCAGAAGCCGTCGCCAAAGGACTTCGCCACCGCTTTTACCGGTGCGCCATTGAACAGCGCGGCCGCAGCGACGATGACCACCGCCAGCGCAACGAACACGAACGCATCAGGGAACCAGCGCTCTGCCCACGCGGCAAATCGCATCGCCAATCGCGCAAGCCAACTTTCCCTCCGCGTGTCCGGCAACGCTCGGATTCCCCTCCCCGCCTGCATCCTTTTCATTCTGATCGCCCCGAAGCTGTTTGGTTTAAGTGCCACGCCGCACAACGTCCGTTTTATATATCGCAGACTGGAAGGCGGCCCACCTTGACGCAGGTGATGGCAGTTCGGAGGGTAGCGCGTCATAAATCTCGGGAAATACTGATATCCTATTCCCAGATATGGCTTCCTCCTATATTGAGAACATGTCCTATACGCTTCAGCAATTGCGGCACTTCGCGGCGGTCGCCGAAACCGGTTCCGTTTCGCGCGCGGCGGAGAAATGCTACATCTCACAGCCGTCCCTTAGCGCCTCGCTGAAAAATCTCTCGGAATTGCTTGGTACCCCGTTATTCACGCGGCAACGTACCGGCGTCGCGTTGACGGCGGAAGGTGAGCGGTTTTTCAAGCACACGCGCCAGATCTTGCAAGATGTCGCACGCGCCGATCTGGACATGCGGCAGCAGCCCACGAGCGTCGGCGGCGTCGTGCGAATTGGCGTGACGGAAACCATCAGCGGCTATCTCGTACCGGCCCTGTTATTGGAATCCCGCCGGCTTTTCCCCGATCTCGATATTCAGTTGGTAGAAGACGAAAGACGCGGCATCCAGCGCGCGCTCCTGAAGCGGGAGGTCGATTTCGCGCTGCTGCTTGTCTCGAATATGCAACCGATCGACGCGATCAGCATCCGGCCGCTGCTCGATTTTCCGCGGAAGCTCTGGTTCTCCGTCGATCATCCGCTGCGGGATCGCGCGACCATCAGCCTGCAAGATGTTGCGGAATGGGATTTCTACCTGCTGGACAAGGACGAGCACGTACAGACGACCAAGAAGTATTGGGCGAGCTACGGTTTGGCGCCGAAGGTGGTGATGAAGACCAAATCGCCGGAAGCCATTCGCAGCCTCGTAGCCAACGGCCTTGGCGTGACGATTCTCTCGGACCTGACGTATCGCGAATGGTCCCACGAAGGCGGGCGTATCGTTCGGCGCACGCTGTCCGACCCGATACCGACGATGGCGCTCGGCTTTGCCTTCCGGAAGGACGAAATCCTGCTCCCCGCAGTGACGCATATCGTCGACATGCTCCGTGCCTTTGCGGGGGGCGGCGTCAAGGGCGCGACGTTTTAAGCACGCCCTCCGGCTCGGCCATCGCCGTGATCCAGCGCTCGAAGGCCTGAACCGCCGGATCGTCGGCGCGATCCGGATGCGTCACCAAGGTGTAGTCGTCGGCACGCCATGTCGGCGCGGGGATCGGGCAGACCAGACGTCCGGCGGCGAGATCCCGTTGGATCAGCGGCAGCGATACCAGCGCGACGCCCAAGCCCTCGATCGCCGCCGCCAATTGCAAATACGCATGCTCGAACTCCACATGCCGCGCTGGCTTTAACTCCGCTGCGCCGGCCGCATCCAACCAATGCGACCACCCCGCGCGCGTACTCGCGGAATGCAGCAGCGTGTGATGCCGCAAGTCCGCGACTTGCTGAATGGGCAGACGACTTAACAGCGTGGGGCTACAGACCGGCAGTCGAACGTCCGCCATCAAGGCACGCGATTGCACCGCCTGTCCCGCCTCATGGCCGGATCGCACGCCGATGTCGTAGGCATCACCGATATAGCGCAGCTTGCGCGACGTCGTCGACACGCGAACATCGATGTCCGGAAACTGCGCCTGGAAATCCGCAAGGCGCGGCAATAGCCAGCACAGCGCAAAGCTGGCCAGCACATTGACACGAACCCTGCCCGAGATCCGACGAACCGCGGCATCGCCACGAACACGGGATGCCGCCGAAGACAGTCGGCGGAACGCACCGCTCACATCGTCGAGCAATCCCGCGCCCTCGTCGGTCAGCACCACCCCGCTGGCGCGTCTCTCGAAAAGCGGCACGCCGAACCAATCCTCCAGCAAGCGGATCTGCTTGCCGACGGCCCAGTGCGTCACATGCAGGTCCACCGCAGCCGAGGCGAAACTGCCCTGCCGCGCAACCGCCTCGAAGTGACGCAATGCGTTCAGCGGCGGCAATCGATCCGGCTGTTTATCCATTCGCCATTCCCTCCATGACGTGACTTTTTCTCCCCTATCGCGCGATATTACGTCAATTGAGGCGCCGGGAGCACCGTCATAAAATAGTCATCTTCTCCGGCGCATCGCAAGACGGGTCTTTATTTCCCTCGACGCTGCGCCCGACCGTCTCCACGCTCCGTCCTAAAAAAGGCCTTGCATGCGCCTGATCCCCCCGTTCCGATTTCCCGGTGCGCCGTCGCCGGACACGACGCCGCCCGGGCCCGCGCGGGACACCCGCAAACGCGTGCTGTGGCTGTCCTGTATCGCGCATGCGCTACATGATGGCTATACCGATATGATTTACGCGTTGCTGCCGGTGTGGCAGTCGGATTTCGGACTCAGCTATGGCGCACTGGCAGTGCTGCGCGGCATCTATGCCGGCACGATGGCCGGCCTGCAATTACCCGCTGGAAGACTTGCACAGTGGCTCGGTAGTCGCGCGACATTGGCACTCGGCACTTTCTTCGCGGCGCTCGGCTATGCGCTGGCCGGTCTGTCGGGTGGCTTGGTGGGACTTTGCATCGCCCTGGCCCTTTCCGGGAGCGGCTCGAGCACCCAGCATCCCTTGGCCTCGGGCGCCGTCTCGCGCAGTTATGGCAAAAATGCACGCGGCCCCCTCGGCATCTATAACTTCGCCGGCGATCTCGGAAAGTCCGCACTGCCTGCCGCCATCTCACTGATGGTGACGGTGATGCCCTGGCGACACGCTCTGTGGATCGTCTCAATAATCGGCTTTGTCGTGGCGGCGGTGCTCGCCGTGGCGTTTCCCGCGATCTCCCGCCATACCCTGCCGGAAACCGACGTCGCGCGCGCGCCCGGTACCGCGCCTTCCGCCAGCAAGCCCGCATCGCAGCGCGCCGCGCCTCAAAGCGACCGTGTCGGCTTTACCGTGCTGCTGACGATCGGCATCCTCGATACCGGCGTGCGCATGGGCCTGCTGACCTTCCTCCCTTTCTTGATGAAAGAAAAAGGCGCGAGCGGCGCGCTGATCGGCACCGCCTTGGCGCTGGTCTTTATCGGCGGCGCGGCCGGCAAATTCGCCTGCGGCTGGCTCGGTGCGCGCATGGGCGTTATCGGGACCGTCCTGGCGACGGAAAGCGGCACGGCCGCCGCCATCCTCGCCGTACTGGTCTGCCCCTTGCCGCTGGCCATCGTCCTGCTGCCGTTTCTCGGCATGATGTTGAACGGCACGTCGTCGGTGCTGTACGGCACCGTGCCCGAGTTGACCTCGTCGGACCGGACCGAGCGCGCGTTTGCCGTCTTCTACACAGGGACAATCGGGGCGGGAGCCATCGCGCCGGTGATCTACGGCGTACTCGGCGACCGCATCGGCGTCCACGGCGCGACGATCGCCACCGCGGCCACGGCGCTGGCAATCCTACCGCTGGCCCTGCGCCTGCGCGGCGCACTCGCCGATACCGCGCCTTAGCCGCTCCAGCGCTTACGCCGAGATGGCGGCTGCAAACCTCTCCGTGGCCATCGCAACGGCCGGCACTTTTTCCGCTACTCTAGTGCCATCGCCCCAGTTGACCGCTAACGACGGTCATTGGACACTGATGGGTCCGAGCACGAGAGAAGAGTCTTTATGCGGGTGTTGAGCAACGACCATCAATGTGCCGGCTGGCATGGCGAGATGGCGCATCGAATCCAGGAATTCGATTGGTCCACGACCTCCCTCGGACCGCTAGACCGCTGGTCGAGCAGCTTGCGCGCCGCCGTGCGGTTGGTGCTCGCCTCGCCGGTCCCCCTCGTCATGTTGTGGGGCGAAGCAGGCTATATGATTTACAACGATGCCTATTCCGGCTTCGCCGGCGGGCGGCATCCTTTCCTGTTGGGCGCACCGGTCGAGACCGGATGGCCCGAAGTCGCCGCCTTCAACCGCAATGTCGTCAACACCTGTCTCGCCGGAGGCACCCTGTCGTACCGCGACAAGGAACTCGTGCTGTTCCGCAACGGCCAGGCAGAGGACGTCTGGATGGACTTGTATTACAGTCCTGTCATCGAAGACGACGGCAGCCCGGCAGGCGTCATAGCGATCGTCATCGAGACCACGGAACGCGTTATCGCCGGACGCCAACGCGATGCGGTGGAAGCCGATCTGATTCAACTGACGCGCCATCTCGAGCAACGTGTCGCCGATGCGGTGAAGGCACACGCCGAGGTAGAGGAGCAGCTGCGGCAATCGCAAAAAATGGAAGCGATCGGCGCATTGACCGGCGGCGTCGCGCACGACTTCAACAACATCCTGCAAATCATTTCCGGCAATCTGCAGCTGCTTTCCATGCAGGAGCGTCAGAACGAGAATGTGCAGAACCGCGTAGGCATCGCCTTGGCCGCCGTCGACCGTGGGGCCAAGCTCTCGTCGCAATTGCTGGCGTTCGCACGGCGCCAGCCGCTCTCGCCCGCCGCCGTCAATCCGCGCCGCATCTTCGACGATCTGAACAGTCTGCTCGAACGTGCGGTGGGCGAAAACATCGCCGTGCAAATGCAGCTTCCCAGCGAACCCTGGCTGATACACGTCGATCGCAACCGCCTCGAAAATGCCGTCCTGAATCTCGCCATCAATTCCCGCGATGCGATGGATAGCGAAGGCGAGCTACAGGTCATGGCCGAGAATGTGATGCTCGATCACACCGATCTGGTTGGCGCCGAGGTCGGGCCCGGCGCCTACGTACGCATCAGCGTCCGGGACAACGGGCCGGGCATGTCGGCCGAGGTGATCGAACGGGCCTGCGAACCTTTCTTCACCACCAAGGAATTCGGGCGGGGGACCGGGCTGGGATTGAGCATGGTGTTCGGCTTTGTCCGGCAAAGCGGCGGCCATTTATCGATCGAGAGCGAACTTGGATTCGGCACCACGGTGCATATGCACTTCCCGCGCTGCCTCGGTCAGGAAACGCCTTCCGAACGCAGCGTCTCGGTATTGCCCGGTGGCGGCAATGAAACGATTCTGGTCGTCGAGGACGACGCCGGCGTGCGTGCGACGTCGGTCGCGCTATTGCACGAACTCGGCTACACCGTGCATCAGGCGTGCGATGCCGGCGCTGCGTTGTCGATGCTGAAGAATGGCGTCAAGGTCGACCTGATCTTCACCGACGTCGTTATGCCCGGTCAGGTTCGGAGCGCCGATCTCGCCGCCTGGGCGCGCAATCACTACCCACCGATTCCGGTGCTTTTCACGTCCGGCCATACCCGCGACATCATCTCGAAAAACAACGTTTTGGCGCCGGACGTTCGCTTGCTGACGAAACCCTATCTACCCGAAGCACTGTCCACCATGGTCCGGGAACTGCTCGCGCGCCGCGAAACGTGATTCGGCATGCCGCATGATGGATGCGTGGCTATTGCTCGACCGCAAAGCGGGCTACCGTCGACAGCAACGCGTCGATCGGCACCGGCTTGCGCAGCACAATGGCATCGCTCAACTGTTCCAGCGCGAGCGTGTCCGCATAGCCGCTGACGAAGATGATCGGCAGCGTCGGCTGCAGCTCGCGCGCGAGACGTGCGACTTGGGCGCCGTTGAGGCCCGGCATCAGATAGTCGATCACCGCGACGGCAGGCTTGATCGATGCCAAGGCCGCGAGACCGGCCTTGCCATCGGCCGCCTCGATGACCTCATGGCCGCTGCAGCGGAACAGCTCGGCCATGGCCGCACGCACTTCTTCATCGTCATCGATCAGCAGCACCGGCGCCCGTGACGCGTGCGTCGCCGCCGGCTGCGATGCATGTGGTTCGGGCATCGTCGGCTGGATCACCGGCTCGGTCCGCAGCAGCAACAGATCGACGGTCGTCCCACGGCCCACGTCGCTGGTAATGCGCAGCTCGCCGCCACTTTGCCGCATGACGCCGTAGACCTGCGCCAATCCGAGACCGGAGCGCTTGCTCGCCTCCTTCGTCGTAAAAAACGGCTCGATCGCGCGGGCCGCAACGTCCGGCGTCATGCCGAGCCCGTCGTCGACGACATGGATGGCGACGAATTGCCGAGGCTGCGTATCGACGGTTTCGATGACCGAGGGCGACGTGCCGATGCGCAGATGGCCCCCCATCGGCATCGCGTCGCGCGCATTGATCGCAAGGTTCAGAATGGCCAGTTGCAGTTGCTCGGGGTCCGTCCGCACCCAAACGCCCGCCGTCTGCACGTCCAGCACGACATCGACGTCAGGACCCAGCGCGTTGCCGACGAGTTCGCGCGCCCCTTCGATGACCACATCCAGCTCGACCGCGCGAACATCGATCAACTGCGTCCGAGAAAACACCAGCAACTGCTTCGTCAGGCGCTCGCCGCGTTGCGCGGCGGTCTCGATACTTTCGAGATGACCGTGACCCGGGTGACCCGGCGCGATGTATTGGCGAACCAGATGCAGATTGCCGCTGACGGCCATCAGCATATTATTGAAATCATGCGCGATGCCGCCCGTCAATTGACCGAGCGCCTCCAAGCGCTGCGCGCGGTACATACCCGATTCCGCCTTCCGCCGTTCCTCGCCCTGCGTGAGTAACAAGGCCGCTTGTTCCGCCAGTTGTCGATTCAGATCCGACGCCGCATGTTGCTCGAAACGCGCGAGCGCGGCGTAGGCATTCTCGCGGTTTTCACGGGCGAGTCCTTCTCTGAAAATCAACAGCAGCAGCGGCGCGAGAATCAGCAGAATCAGAAACGTGACTGCCGCTTCCACACTCAGCGATTCGGCATGAATGGCGTGCAACAGCGACGCCGCCACAATGATCGGAAACACGGCCAGCAGCAAATGGCGGCGCGTCGCGCGACCGGACGCGCTCGCCGACGTGATCAACGCCGCCCATCCTTGCTCGGGATCGGTGACGATGAACGCGGCCGACAACAGGAACAGCGCGCCAGCCGTCGGCGTCGACATCGTCGAGTAGAAAAATACATGGTGCAGATCGGGCACGCCAAAGGCCAGCCCCAACAAGGCGGCACTGGCGATCAGCAGCGCGCTGCCGGTCAGGTAGTCGGCTGACACGATATGACCGGATGCACGTCGGAACTGACCAATGGCAACCAAGGCCATGCACACGGCTGTCGCGATCGAACACTGCGCCTCAGATTTGAGATAGCCCAGCGTGATCACGCGCGATAACAGCGGACTGACGACATCGGCGCCGGTAATAGCACGCGACACCAACGCGATGATCGCGGCCGCGAGCGCGACCGCACTGAGGGCACGTATGGCACGACCGGAATCACGCGGAGGGAGGAAGCCGGACAGGGCGAGACAGACGATGCCGACACTAGTCAGCGTGGCCATCGCCACTTGCCGTGTCGCGGCCAGCGCGGGCGATTGAATTTGCCCGAGCACGGCGCAGAATACAATCAACAACGCGACCACGCAGGCGAGCCGAACACCCACACGCGCATAGCGCGCGATACGCTCGTTAATACGTTCGTTTGGAACGGATCGTATATCGGACGCCGACTCTGTTCGCATGCCCGTCGAACCTGTGTGGATCTCTTAAGATCCTTTTTATCACATCTCCGACGCGTCAAGCGCGACATTCCATCCGTTTTGAAAACAGTGGATGCTTGCCACCACAGTGAAACAGCGCATGTCCCTCGGTGCCACCCATTTCGAGCGTTAAGATTTACTGTCCACAGTCGAACAGACGCTCGGCTGCACTGAACGTTTCTGCCAACACGCGCCCCTTCGGCGTCAGCAGAAAGCGGCCGTTTTGCTCGATGATCGTGCCGCTGTCCCGTTGCTCGATCAGACGCTTGTCGACCTCGCGGGCGCTAAAGACATCGTCGGCGTAGAAACGGTCCATTTCGTCTCGCGTCAGACCATCGCGGGAGGCAAACAGATGCTGAATCATCCTCACGGAAGCGGACCGATCGACGCTGGCCGGCACCGTCAACACAAAGGCGTAGATGGCCAGAAAGGCCAGGAAGGCGTCTTTCGCCGCGAGCGCGATGGCCTGATCGCGGTAACGCGCGACAACGTATTGCGCGACCGACACAAAGCACGCCATGGCGATGCCTTGATAGAGAAGCATGCCCGCGGGATGGCATTGCCGCAGAACCACAAAGAGCACCAAAAATACGGCAAAGGTTAAAACGACGGATTTCAAGGACTTCTACCCTGCAACGGGCTCAATAAACGATGTCTTGCGACGCGACTTTCGCGTGTGCAACAAACTCACGATACAGCGAGGCAACGCATGCCGACCAGACGGCCGTCGCAAGCATCGTCGTGATCGCGCCAACGGTCGCCGTTTCCAACAGGAGATTGGCGTGGCTCAATACCGAAAGCAAAATATGATAGAAAAAATAATGCAGTATTTTCGCTGCGTAAATCGGGATGCCGACGACGAAGTGTAATAAGAAAATGGTCCAGAATCGTCCCCTAGTCAATTGCCACGCACCGGATATCGACAAACGCTCGCCGATTGCGCGACTGCAGTAAAGCATCTCCAGCCGAATCAAAGCAAACGCATCGAGCGCGATAACCACGATAAAAAGCGGCACGCCGATCACGAGCCACATCAGCACGCCGCCGTGCGTCAACGACGTCAGACGCATCAGCAAAAACGGTACGACGAATGCGATAATCCCGCCGAACACGGACGCAAACGCGAAAATCCAGGTCAGCCACCAATTCCGCCAGACACCCCGCAAATACGAGATGCCGGCGCTGTTGTCTTCGCCGAACGTCGCATACCGCATGACCTGAACCGACAACATCACCATACCGAGCACCGCGCCGATCGCCGCGCCGAATTCTCGCAAATAATATTTTGGGACAACCGCGGCGCCCGTTACCTTTGCAGCGCGTATCACCTCCGCCACCTCCGTACTCCACAGCGTGGTGGAAAAGGTCAGCGTGAAAACAATAAGACTGATCAATGGGCGGCTGACGATGGCCGCGATACCGTTCGTCCAACTGGCCTTGAAAAGAGCACCAAATCGAATCGCATCCATTTATTGTGAGATGAATGAGGTTTTATGGAAGATTCGCAGCGGTATCGCAAAAAAGCGGGCGCCATACAGCCCGGTCGCGGCCTTACCGGTGAAAAGGAACGGTGAATTTAGCGATTGTAATATAAAATAACGATTCGTTACAAATGGAAACCGCATCTTTCCATCTCGAAAGAACGTCTTATCGTTATTCCGTGATGTGCGCTCGCCACGCTCGCGAACGTTTCCCGTCGCCGGAGCCGCGACGGCGGCCGTGGTAGATTACGCAGTAAGGCATGGCGATCGCTGCCGGGCGACTTGTCCACTTGTCCGGCACGCCGACCGTTGCGCTATCGTCCACGCTTGCACCGCCCTTCTCCGCTGACCGATCGATCCAACCGTGCAGAAACCCAAGTCCGTATCCACGCTGTTCGAGCGTAGTGTCTATGCGATCGCTTTCGTCGTCATCGTCGCGTCGCTGCATTTCGCGGCCGAGGTACTGATCCCGGTAACCTTGTCCATCATCCTCAGCTTCCTGATCATGCCGCTGGTGGCCCGGCTACGGCGCGCCGGCTTCGGTCACAATTTGTCGATTACCTTGGCGGTGCTGATCGCGGTCGTCGTGGCGGGCTTTATCGGTATCCTGATCGCGTCTCGCGTGATTCAACTGGCCTCCGACGCTCCGCTGTACGCCGTGGTGCTGCACGAGAAGATCCTCGCGCTATCCAATTTCGCCAATGTCGGCACCAATTGGTTCAGCGAGCGTTTCCGGTCGGTGTTCGACTACGGCACCCTGAATAGCAGCAACGGCGCCGCCACCGGGGGTGCCGTCCCGAAATTCCTCGACGGCGCGTCGCTGCCCGGAAACGACCCGCGCTTCTTGCTGCAGTGGCTGATCCGTTTCGCCTGGCCCATCCTGTCGTCCACCGGCGTCGTCCTGGCCGTCCTCGTGTTCGTGCTATTCGAACACGAGGCGCTGCGCGACCGCTTTATCCGCGTCACGGGCACCCGCGACATCCGGGCAACCACCGTGGCGGTCAATGAAGCCGGGCAGCGGCTGTCGCACTACTTCGTCTCGCAACTGATCATCAATGCCTGTGTCGGCTTGACGATCGCCATCGCATTGTGGATCGCCGATTTATCGGGCGCCCTGCTGTTCGGCATTCTCGCCTTCGTCTTCCGCTATGTTCCGTATGTCGGGGTGCTGATCGCCGCGGCGGCCGCCGCCTTCATGGGTATGATCTCGTCGGATGGATGGACGTTGGCGCTGACCGTCGTCGTCATCTTCGTGTCCGTCGAGCTGGTTTTCTCGCAATTCATCGAGCCGCTGTTCTATGGCCATAGCACCGGACTCTCACCATTGTCCGTGGTGCTGTCCGCGATTGTCTGGGCCTGGTTATGGGGCCCGGTAGGACTGGTTCTATCGACGCCGCTCACGCTGTGCCTGGTCGTCTTCGCGCGACATTTCGAGTCCTTGCGTATTTTCGAGATACTGCTCGCGGACCTTCCCGCCTTGAGTCTTTCGGAGCGCTTTTACCAACGCGCGCTATCCAATGACGCCATCGAAATCAGCCGCGACGCGCGCAGCTATATTCGCAAGCGCTCGCTGGTGGCCTATTGCGACAAGGTCTTGATTCCAGCGCTGATGCTCGCCAAAGCCGATGTCGACCGGGGTACGATTGGCGAGGCCGAGCGGAGCGCCGTCGGCAACTCCATTCTGGTGGTGCTCGAGGACATCACCGCGGACTCGAAGCGGCGCCGGCGGCGTCTGCCCAAAGTGTCGCTGGCCGACGGCGCCAGTCTCGGCCAAATTTTGAGATCGCGTCGGGAAGCGGTTCTGGGCAAGATGCAAGGTCCTATCAGCGGTCCGCCTCGCTCCTTGATTCTGGTCGTGCCGGCCCACGCGCTCTATGACTCCTTGATGGCCGAAATTCTCGTACGCGTGCTTCGTGCGCGCGATCTGGATGCGCGCCACATCACGCCGGAAGAATTCATGTCGCCACCGCCGAATGCGAACCCGGCATTGGTCGGGGCGTGTTTCCTCGTCTATAGCCCGGCGGATGCCGATACCGATTCGCACGCCGAGGGGCTGACGAACACGATTGCCGCGCGGCTGCCTCACGCTGCGCGCGCGGCCGTGCGCATTGCCGATCCCTTCGCCGAAGACAGCAAACCGGCGCAGGCCGAGGCCAGCGAAAAGCTCCTGGTATCGTTTAGTGAAGCGCTCGAATTCGCGCTGCAAAATACCACGGTCGATGCGCCTCGGCAGACCGCGTAGCGCACGGACATCACGCGGAGCACGACACGCCGCTTGCGCTTACGCGACGAGATTGGACGGCAACGCGCCTGCGGACAGTTGATCGAGTCCGTCTATCGTGGCGGAGGCGCGTGATTGGATCGTTGCCGAGATCTGCGAAAACATGCGTCGCGTCGGTGATCGCTTTCCGCAGATGCGAGCGCAACACGCAGGCAACGGCGGCGCGCGACGCACCGATACCTGTCATGGCAATACGGCATAGAATCTGCGGCGCGACCTCGCCTTATCGCTATTCGCTGCGGCGGCCGTGCGCGAAATCAGTTTTTTCGACGGCTTCGCGTGCCTTATGCTTTCCGTCATGCACCCGATTCCACGGTCCGACATGACGGCATCCTTTCCGCTTGCGACACACGGCGCCCGCGTCCAGGTGTCCCGGCGCCATGCACTGGCGATCGAGGCCATCTGTACGCTGATCCACCGGCACCCCGCGGCTGATCACGCGGTGCCGGTGCTGGCCGCCATCGCGCGCCTGAGCGTCGCGCGCTTCGCAAGGGTGTTCAAGCAGCACGTGGGCGTGCCACCGCATCAATATGTCTCGCGTGTTCGCGTGCAGCATGCGCTGACGATGCTGGAAAGCGGCGCGACAGCGTTACAGGCCGCGCTCGCCAGCGGATTCTACGATCAAAGTCATCTTTCCCGCAGCATGAAGACCGTCGGTACCGCGCATGCCGTGGAATGTCAGACGTTGATGCACCGGCTTCGTCTTGGCGCATCGACGAATTTTTCACCCTCACACAGTCAGGCCGCCCTCGCCGGCGGCCATGCCGTTCACTTTCATTCCTTAGAGAGTCTTTCATGAGTCTGAAGCGTTTCAAGGTCCTGACGTTCGACGTTGTCGGCACGCTGATCGATTTCGAACGTGGCATGCTGAACTATCTGCGCGAAGTCGCACCGGATTCGAAGGTGCAGGACGAAGACTTTCTCGCCGCCTATCGTCAGGCCCGCAAGCGCCCGGATACGATCGCCTATCCGGACGACCTGGAACTTTGCTGGCACATCGTGGCACCGGGGCTTGGCCTGCCCGACACCGATGCCATCGCGCAAGGTTTCCGAGATTCGGTATCGCGTTGGCCGGCCTTCCCGGATTCCATCGAAGCGCTGGCGCGCCTGCGTAAGCATTTCAAGCTGGTGACGATGACCAACGGCCAACGCTGGGCGCTGGAACACTTCGCGACCACACTCGGCCAGCCTTTCGATCTGAAATTGAGCGCCGACGACTCGCTCTGCGAAAAGCCCGATGCGCAATACTTCGCCTACGCGCGTGGCCGCTTCGAAGGCGCATGGGGCTATACGCAGGAAGACAATCTGCACGTTGCGCAGAGCCAGTATCACGACATCGGCATCTCGAAAAAGCTAGGGATCACGACCTGCTGGATCGAACGGCGCCATGGCCAGACCAGTTCGGGCGGCACGATCGAATCGGCCCATACGGTGCCGGATTTCCATTTCCATACGCTCGCCCAATTGGCCGACGCGGTGGAAGCCGACCAATAAGCGCGCCTACCGGAAAACCACCATCATGCCGATCACGATCTTGCGCCAGGCGGCGCAACTGGACTCGCTCGAAATCGACGGACCGGTAGCCCGGCCGTTGTCGACGCCCCCCTGCGTCACCAAAAGTCTCGCCGTCGACCTGGAGGGGGCCGGTGCGAATCGCAGCGGAATCTGGGAAGTCAGCGTGGGGCGTTTCGAACGGCAGTTGGCCAATGCCGAAGTCATGCATATCCTCAGCGGCGAATGCACGTTCACGCCGGTTGGGGGCGAAGCGCTCGCGATTCGCGCAGGCGATACGCTGTTCTTCCCGGCCGACACGAATGGCGTCTGGGACGTCAAGGCCCCGATTCGCAAAGTCTATGTGGTGATGGCCGCAGGCGCCTAGGCCGAGGGCGAGAAAAGCCGTTCTATCGGGTAGTGTGTCTTGATGAACGGCGACTTGATGACGATGAAACTGAAGTATTTTTCGATACCGATATTGCGTTCGAGCAAGCCTTCCATCAATTCCTGATAGTGATTCACCCCACGGGTGATGACCTTCAGCAGATAGTCATAGCCGCCGCTGACAAGATGGCACTCGATGATTTCGTCCATCTCCTTCACCGCTTTCTCAAAACGGATGAAGTCTTCGCGATGGTGATCCGACAGCGTGACTTCGGTAAACACCGTCAAGGTGTCGCCCAACTTCTCCATCCTGATCTGCGCGCTGTAACCGTCGATGAAACCGCCCTGCTCCAGCCGTTTCACGCGGTTCAGGCATGGACTGGCGGACAAACCCACCGCTTCCGCGAGATCGACATTCGTCATCCGGCCGTTTTTCTGCAATTGGCTCAGGATGCGGAGATCCAGTCGATCGAGTTTCAGATTTGCTGCCATGAATTTCCAGCCAGAGGTCGTTGTGTCGTGGCACGGTGCGTCCTGCCGGCGCCGGGCGCAGCGCACCGGCTAGAGAGTACCGCGCACGCCGGCTCCAAGGCAACCCTCTATCCCAGCGCCTGGGCAGCGATCGCGATATGACGCACCTTTGGATCCACCGCAAGCGCGGGGCCGTGACGCATCATCGGCACGGTGGTCACACAGCTCAAGCCCAATGCGGTCAACCAGGGGCGCATTTCCGCGACGATCTCGCTGCGAACATCGATCCGCAGGAATCGCCCGGTGGCCGCGCTACAGAGATGCGCAATCATCGCCTGGGCCTGCAGCGCATTTGCCGCCGCAACCGGCCCGATATAGACACCGCGCCCGAAACGCCGCATGATCGCAAAGCCGACGGCTTCCATCTCATTATCCAGGACGATCGCGTGCATCGCATGATCGAGCCAGGCCGCGATCATCGGCTCCCGGGACATGCCGCTCGCCCGCGCGTCCAAGGCCGCAAGCGACGCCACGTCGCGGCGGCTTGCCGGGCGCAGGCGGGCACCATCGGGCAGCGGCATCAAGGGCGCCGGGCGCGGTCGGCCTTGCCATTGCTCGATGCCGCCATCCTGGTGAAAACCCGCGCTTTGCGCGAGGGGCAGTCGATCGCCAAAGGCATACAGCACGATACTGCGATCGAACAGGCCGGCCATCAAATCCGCCAGCAAGCGCCGCTCGCTCGGGCCTCCGCGATAGGCGGGCGCGGCCACCAGCAGCCCGATGGAGCCGGCCTGCGTGCCCCAGGTCCAGCGTTGCCCCACCGCAGCGAGACCGCCATGGGCCTCGACTACACGCCCTTGACCCAGGTCGCTTAACAAGCGCCAATCGCTGAGTCGATGGGGCCAGCCGATGTCTTCGGAAAAATGCAAGGCGGTGGCAAGGTCGGCCGCCGCCATATCCCTGATGTGAAACGCCGGATCGGGCGAATCGCGCAATAGGAAGGAGGTCGTCGAAGCGCTCATGGGTACGAGGTAGGACGGAATAGACTGGAATAGGACGCGTCGATGTCGATGATGCCTATCGCCCGCGCCGCGCGGCTAGGAAAATTCGGTCCTTTTCATCGGAGCCTTCGAATTCTTCCGTTCCTTGCTTCGGCACCGCAAACAATGCCGTGAAGGCCCCTTCAAACCGCAGTTCCCGCTGCCGCGCACGGTCAATACGAGGTGAAGCCTTGGTTTTGACGTGATTCAATCATTCCATTGTCTCGGCCCGGTCATCACCGGGTCCCCTCTCTAAGCCGATTGCCCGCTCGATGAAACTGGAATCTTATTGGAAGGAAGGACTGCCGCCCACGCACTGGGAGGCCAGCCCCCTGCCCGCGACAGCGGATGTCGTGGTGATAGGCGCCGGCTTCTGCGGCCTCTCCGCAGCGCTCGAACTGGCCCGCAGTGGTCTGCGCGTCGCCATCCTGGAAGCCCATGACAACGTCGTCGCGGAAGCATCGGGACGCAACGGCGGCCATGTGAACAACGGTCTGGCGGTCGACTACGCCACGCTCGCGGACAAGATCGGCACCGACAAGGCGCGTGCGCTCTATCATGTCTACGACGATGCGGTCGATACGGTTGCTCGCCTTGTGCAGCAGGAACAGATCGATTGCGATTTCCTGCGACACGGCAAGTTGAAGCTGGCATCACGCCCGGCGCATTACGAGACGCTGGCGCGCAGCTTTCAACGGCTCGCCGACGATAAAGTCGATACCGATATGGGCCTGCTCGATCGCGCCACCGTGCGCGCCGAAGTCGACAGCGATCAGTATCACGGCGGCTTGCTGTACAAAAAAAGCGGACAGATGCATATGGGGCGTTTCGGTCGCGGCCTGGCGGGAGCGGCCGTGAAGCACGGCGCCAGCCTGCATCTGTCGACACCGGTGGAACGGCTCTCGCGTATCGGCGGCAGCGTGCACGGTTATCGCGTACATACGCCGCGCGGCGTGATTCGCGCCGAACGCGTCTTTGTCGCCACCGGCGCTTCGCGTCATGGCGGCTACGGTTCCTTCGGATGGATTCGTCGACGCATCGTGCCGATCGGCAGTTTCATCGTCGCGACCGCACCGATGGGCGAGGCGCGCGCCACCGCCCTGCTGCGCGAACGACGCACCTATGTCACCACCTCGAATCTGCATCACTACTTCCGCATCTCGCCCGATCATCGGCTGATCTTCGGCGGACGCGCCCGCTTCGCCATCTCGAATCCCTTGTCCGATGCGGCGAGCGGAAAGATTCTGCAGCAAGGTCTGCTCGCAACGTTTCCGCAACTGCAGGACGTGCCGCTGACGCACTGCTGGGGCGGTATCGTCGACATGACGCGCGATCGCTTGCCGCACGCTGGCGAGCGCAACGGGCTCTACTACGCGATGGGCTTCAGCGGCCACGGCACGCAGATGTCGGTTCATACCGGTCAGAAAATGGCGCAGACCATGCTCGGCGATACCGAAGCGAATCCGTGGCGACATCGCGATTGGCCGGCCATTCCGGGCCATGTCGGACCGCCGTGGTTCCTGCCGGTCATCGGCATGTACTACCAGATGAAAGACGCATTGGCCTGAGCATCGCGCAACCGGAAGCACGCCGACACGATGCGTGTCGACCGCGCGCACCGTATTACTCCCTGGAACTTGACATCGGAACTTGGCACCATGACGCAACGCAAGAAACTCGAGACCCTGCTCGGTGAACGGCAATCGGATCATTTGATGTCCGTCCTGAAAAAAGGTGCCACGCGTCGCGACGTGCTCGCGATCCTGGCCGCCGGCGGCATGCAGTTGGCGCTCGCCGGCACCTTGGCCGGTGTCGCGACCACCGCGCACGCGGAGACGCCGCGCCGTGGCGGCAAGATCCGTGTGGCAGGGGACAATGCGTCTGCCAGCGATACGTTGGACCCGGCAAAGCAGTCGAACAAAACCGACTATAGCCGCGGCACGATGCTCTATAACAATCTGACCGAGCTGGATGCGACGCTGACGCCGCAGCCCTCTCTGGCGGAGTCCTTCACGACGCAGGATGCCAAGACCTGGGTTTTCACGCTACGCAAGGGCGTGACCTTCCACGACGGCAAGGGATTGACGCCGGCTGATGTCGTCTATTCGCTGATGCGTCACAAGGACCCGGCAGTGGCCTCGAAAGCCAAGACGCTCGCCGACCAGATCGAGAGCGTCAAGGCAAGCGGGCCGAATGCCGTCACCGTCGTGCTCAGCGCGCCCAACGCGGACTTCCCGGTCATTCTCGGGACCTTCTATTTCCATATCGTCAAGGACGGCACGACGGACTTCTCCTCCGGCATTGGTACCGGTCCGTTCAAACTGCAGACGTTCCAGCCCGGCGTGCGCTCCGTCGTCGTGCGTAACCCGAACTACTGGAAGCCGGGCCTGCCCTATCTCGATGAAATCGAGTTTGTCGGCATCGGCGACGAAAGCGCGCGCGTCAATGCGCTGCTGTCCGGCGATATGGACCTGGTCGCGACGATCAATCCGCGCTCCGTCGCGCGCGTCAAAGGCTCGTCCGATCACACCGTGTTCGTGACCCAGTCCGGGCAGTACACGGACCTGATCATGCATCGCGACGCCGGCCCGGGCGCCAATCCGGACTTCGTGCAGGCCATGAAGCTGCTGCTCGACCGTAATCTGATGAAGCAGTCGATCGCGCTCGGCTATGCGGTGCTCGGCAACGACCAGCCGATCGATCCGACGAATCGCTTCTTCGCGCCCGGCCAACCGCAAACGATGCTGGATCTGGACAAGGCGAAGTTCCATCTTAAAAAGGCCAACCTCGGCAGCACGCCGATTCCGGTGGTCGCCTCGCCGGCGGCGATGTATTCCGTCGACATGGCTTTGATTCTGCAACAGACCGCACGCCAGGCGGGATTGAACCTCGATGTCAAGCGCATGCCGGCCGACGGCTTCTGGTCGAACTACTGGCTGACGGCACCGGTCGGCTTCGGCACCGTGAACCCGCGCCCGAACGCCGATACCTTGCTGACGCAGTTCTTCAAGTCCGATGCGCCGTGGAACGAGTCACGTTGGAAGGATCCGAAGTTCGACCAGTTGCTGCTGGCCTCGCGCGCGGAGACGGACATGGCCAAGCGCAAGCAACTATATGCCGACATGCAAACGATGATCCGTACCGACGCCGGCATCGGCATTCCCTTGTTCCTCGCAACGCTGGACGGTCATAGCAACAAGCTGAAGGGCTTGTCGCCGATTCCGTTGGGCGGGCTGATGGGCTATTCGTTTGCCGAACACGTGTGGCTTGCTGCCTGATCGACAGCCATCCGATGCCGCGCCGTCGCGCGGCATCGCCCCCCGCCAGTCCTGCTTGCCTTATCGAAGGAGAACACGCGTGAACACCGCCATCATCCGCCTGCTCGTACGTCGTATCGGCGCTGCGCTGCTGTCGCTTCTCGCAATTTCGGCCATCGTTTTCGCCATCACCGCGGTGCTCCCGGGCGATGCCGCGCAAGCGCAATTGGGCCAGGACGCAACGCCGGAAGCAGTCGCCGCGCTGCGTGCGCAAATGGGCCTCGACGTGCCGGCCCCCACGCGCTACTGGCACTGGCTCGAAGGCCTGGCGACCGGTCATCCCGGCGAGTCGCTGATGACGCACACCTCGGTGGCCGGCGTCGTCGGCAACCGCCTCGGGCATTCGCTGGTGCTGGCCGGCTTGACCACTTTGATTTCGGTGCCGATCGCGTTGACGCTCGGCATCCTGTGCGCGGTGGCACGGGGATCCGCGTTCGATCGTACCGTCAGCGTCGGCGTCGTGAGCGTCGTATCGGTACCCGAGTTCCTGGTCGCCACCCTCGCGGTGTTGCTGTTCGCGGTCAAGCTGCACTGGTTGCCCGCGCTGGCATATATGAACGATGGCGATCCTATCGGCAAGATGCTGCGATCGATGGCGATGCCGGTGATGACGCTGTGCTGCGTGATCGTCGCACAGATGGTGCGGATGACGCGCGCGGCGCTGATCGATCAATTGCAGGCGCCTTATATCGAGATGGTTCGACTGAAAGGCGCGACGCCGGTGCGCCTGGTGCTGCGTCACGCGCTGCCCAATGCCGTCGGTCCGATCGCCAATGCCGTGGCGTTGAGCCTGTCTTACCTGCTCGGCGGCGTCATCATCATCGAAACGATTTTCAACTATCCGGGCATCGCAAAGCTGATGGTCGATAGCGTCAGCCAACGCGATATGCCGATCGTGCAGGCCTGCGCGATGATCTTTTGCGCCGGCTATCTGATCCTGGTCACGACGGCCGATATCTTCGGCATCGTCGCCAATCCGCGCCTGCGGCACCGATAGCACGCCGCAACGGGCCGCGTGCGCTGCACGACGGCCACGCCGTACGCAAGACAAGCCTTTCATGATTTTCGATGGAGTGTGAACCGATGAACAAAGCCACGCAAAGTCGCATCGACGTAACGCTGCCCGGCGAACCGGCCTTCGTGCCTGCGACCGGGCCGCTTGCCGCGATTCGCCGCGCATCCGGCCGGCTCGGCCCGGCGGGATGGATCGGCTTGTGCATCATTCTGGGATGGGTCGGTGCCGCCGTGTTCGGCGCGGCTTTCGGAGGTGCCGCCGGCTCGAGCTATGGCAGCGGCGACGTCCAGATCTTTGCTGGCGCGAGCGCCAAGCACTGGCTCGGCACCGATTATCTCGGGCGCGACATGTTCGCCCGCGTCGTCATGGGCGCGCGTTACACCGTCGGCCTGGCCTTTGTGGCCACCTTTATCGCCAGCGGTCTGGGCACGACGCTGGCGCTGGTCGCAACCGTCGGCGGTACCGCTGTCGACACGGCGATGAGCCGCGCGCTGGATACGCTGACCGCGATTCCCAGCAAGATGTTCGCCTTGATCATGGTGGCGGCCTTCGGCTCCTCCACCTGGATGCTCGGCGCCACCGCCGCCATCATTTATCTGCCGGGTGCCTATCGGATCGCGCGCTCCCTGGCCGTGAACATTCATGCGATGGACTACATCGCCGTCGCTCGCACGCGGGGCGAAGGGCTGTTCTACATCATGACGCAAGAGATCTTGCCGAACATCGCCGGACCGATGCTGGCCGACCTCGGCTTGCGTTTCGTCTACGTCGTGCTGTTGCTGGCCAGCCTGAGTTTTCTGGGATTGGGCATCCAGCCGCCCGACGCGGACTGGGGCTCGCTGGTGCGCGAGAACCTGGACGGCCTCGCGGAAGGCAGCCTTGCCGTCATCGCGCCGGCGCTCGCGATCGCGAGTTTGACGATCGCCATGAATCTGTTGATCGATAACGTTGCCGGCGGCGCGAAGTCGCGCAAGCGCAAGGCTGCGGCAGCCGGGGCAGCCGCCTCGAAGCAATCGGAGAAGATGTAATGGGCGCCTCGATCCACGTCAAGAACCTGACGATTACCGCTGGCGATGCGGTGCTCGTCGACCGCCTTCATTTCGATATCGTGCCGGGCGAAGTGCTGGCGCTGATCGGCGAATCGGGGTCGGGCAAGACCACGACCGCGCTGGCCATGATGGGCTATGCGCGCGAAGGCTGTACGATTTCGCGCGACAGCACGATCGAAGTCGGCGGCACCGATATCCTGGCGCTGCCGGCCGACGCGCAGCGCGCATTGCGCGGCCGCAAGATCACGTATGTGGCGCAGAGCGCCTCGGCCTCGTTCAATCCGTCGCGCACGATCATCGATCAAGTTATCGAGCCGGCCCTGATCCATCGAACGGCAACGCGCGAGGAAGCCGAGCGCAAGGCCGTCGCATTGTTCCGCGAACTGTCGCTGCCCGATCCGGATCATATCGGCGCGCGCTATCCGCACCAGGTTTCCGGCGGTCAATTGCAACGCCTGATGGCGGCCATGGCGCTGATCACGGACCCGGACGTCGTCATTCTCGACGAGCCCACCACGGCGCTCGACGTCACGACGCAGGTCGATGTCCTACGCGCGTTCCGCCGCGCGGTGCGGGAACGCAAGACCACCGCGATCTACGTCAGCCATGATCTCGCCGTCGTAGCGCAGGTGGCCGACCGTATTCTGGTATTGCGCAATGGTCGGATGCAGGAGAACGGCGAGACCGATCAGATCCTGCATGCGCCGGGCGACGATTACACGCGCAGCCTGCTGGCCGCCGCGCGCCCGGCCGTGCGCGTCAACGAAAGCAATCTCGCTCGCAGCGGCATGGCAGCGGCCGCACGGACGCCGGCAACGACGCTCGACGAACGCGACGCTGCCTCCGGGCGCAACGATAACGATACCGACGCGAATGGCGTGGGCCCGACGACGACCCCTGAAACGCCGCTTCTGCAAGTGGACGTCCTATCCGCCGGCTATGGCCGACTCGATAGTCAGGGGCGTCCCGAAATCAAGATTCTCGATCGCGTCGATCTGAAGCTATATCGCGGTCAATCGATCGGCGTGATCGGTGAATCGGGCTCCGGCAAAACCACCTTGGCGCGCGCCATCGCCGGGCTGATCGCGCCCTATGACGGACGTATCCGGTTCGACGGCAAAGCGTTGGCGCATTCACTCGACAAGCGCAGCCGGGACGATCTCCGGCGTATTCAAATCGTGTTCCAGATTGCGGATACTGCTTTGAATCCGGCCCATACGATAGAACGCATTCTGGCGCGCCCGCTGCGGTTCTATCACGGGCTGAAAGGCCGTGCCTTGCAGACGCGCATCGTGCAACTGCTCGATATGGTCCGCATGCCGCGCGACACCATGCATCGACATCCGGCAGAACTGTCGGGCGGACAGAAGCAACGGATCAATCTGGCGCGCGCCCTGGCGGCGGAGCCCGACCTGATCTTGTGCGATGAAGTCACGTCCGCACTCGATACCGTCGTCGCCGCGGCGGTGTTGGATCTGATGGCCGAACTGCGCAAGGAACTGGGCGTCTCGTATCTCTTCATCAGCCATGACCTGCACACGGTCAAGGCGATATGCGACGAGATCGTCGTCATGCAGCATGGCCGCAAGGTCACGCAGATCGCGCGGCCCGATTTCGATAGGCCCGCGCCGCATCCCTACTATGCGCTGCTGTCGCAATCCGTCCCGGAATTGCGGCGCGGCTGGATCGATGAAGTCGATCTGCACGGCGTGCGCGCCCTGGCCGAACAGGCCGCCCGCGACGCGCAATCGGCTGCGACGGATACGTCACACACACAGCGCGACAGCGCGCTGACTCACTGAACGATTAAGGAAGACATCATGGCTTTGACGATGCAAAACACCGGCCTGCTGCTGGGCCAAAATCATATCGATGGCGCCTGGGTGGACGCGGCCGACGGCGCGACGTTCGGCGTCGCCGATCCGGCAACCGACGACATCTTTACGACGGTCCCGGACAGCGGCGCCGAAGACGCGCGTCGCGCCGTCGATGCGGCACACCGCGCCTTTGCCACGTGGCGCAAGGTGCCGGCAAAGCAACGCGCGGCGATCATCAAGCGCTGGAACGATCTGATCCTCGCGAATGTCGACGATCTCGGCAAGCTGATCTCGCGCGAACAGGGCAAGCCGCTCGCCGAAGGCAAGGGCGAAGTGGTCTATGCGGCGAGCTATGTCGAATGGTTCGCCGAGGAAGCGACGCGCACCGATGGCGAGATCATTCCGTCACCGGCGGCAGGCCGCATGATGTTCGCGCTGCGCGAGCCGGTGGGGGTCATCGCCGCGGTCACGCCATGGAATTTCCCTGCCGCGATGATCGCACGCAAGATCGCGCCGGCGCTCGCCGCGGGCTGTACCGTCGTCTGCAAGCCCGCCGAGGACACGCCGCTGACATCGCTGGCCCTGGTAAAGCTGGCCGAGCAAGCCGGCGTACCGAAGGGCGTCTTGAATATCGTCACCGCCTCGCGCGCGCATACGCCCGAAGTCGTCGACGTCTGGCTCGACGACGCACGCGTGCGCAAGATCACGTTCACCGGATCGACGCCGGTAGGCAAGCATCTGGCACGCCGTAGCGCCGACACCTTGAAGAAGCTGTCGCTCGAGCTGGGTGGCAATGCGCCTTTCATCGTTTTCGACGATGCCGATCTCGATGCGGCCGTGGAAGGCCTGATGATCTCGAAATTCCGCAACGGCGGCCAAACCTGTGTGTGCCCGAACCGGGTCTACGTGCAGGACGGCGTGCACGATGCCTTCGTCGAAAAGCTGGTCGCGCGCGTCGCGGCATTGAAAGTCGGTCCGGCAACGGATCCGGCGTCGCAGATCGGTCCGATGATCAATGCGCGGGCGGTGGACAAGATCGCGCGCCATGTTCGGAACGCGATCGATCTGGGCGCCAAGGTGGTGGTGGGCGGCGAGCGCGTCAACGGTCCGCAGTACCGGAGCGAAAACTACTTCGCGCCGACGGTGCTGATCAACGCCACGCCGTCGATGGAATGCGCCTGCGAGGAAACGTTCGGGCCGGTGGTGCCCGTGACGCGCTTCAGCACCGAGGCCGATGTCATCGCCGAAGCGAATGCGACGCCATTCGGTCTGGCCGCCTACTTCTACTCCAACGACGTGCGTCGGATCTGGCGCCTGGCCGATGCGCTGGAAAGCGGCATCATCGGCGTCAACGAAGGTGCGCTCGCGGCCGAATCGGCGCCGTTCGGCGGCGTCAAGGACTCGGGCTATGGCCGCGAAGGCTCGCGCCATGGCATCGGCGAGTACATGCATATCAAGTACGTCTGCCAAGGCGCGCTGGGCTGATCTCGGACTGCGCGTGCCGCCGCGAGACGTTCGCGCAGCGGCGCGATCGAAGGATCTGCCGCCTATTCGCAAAATTCGGCAGGCCTTGCCGTGCGCCACGGTGTTTTCGATAGTTTCCCGGTGCGCGGTCTTTCTATACTGATTCCACGCAATAGCCCTTCCTTGCCCGAGCCGTACGATGAATGCGTCCCCCACGCCGCGCAGTGCCGATCTGAACAAAATGATGACGCTACGTCATCGGCTACAGACCGAAACCACCGCGGAGGTCCGTTTCGACGCTGCCACGCGGGCCATTTATGCGTCGGAGGCATCGAACTATCGTCAGCCGCCGATCGGCGTCGTCGTGCCCCGCACGGCGGCGGATTTCGAGACGACGGTACGCCTCTGCGCGGAACTGGGTATCGCCATGCTACCGCGCGGCGCCGGCACCTCGATGTGCGGCCAGGCCGTCAACGATGCCATCTGCATCGATCATTCCAAATACCTGCATGCGATCGAATCGATCGATGCCGACGCCCGGCACGCCATCGTGCAACC
Organism: Robbsia sp. KACC 23696; assembly: GCF_039852015.1. Classification (NCBI taxonomy): domain Bacteria; kingdom Pseudomonadati; phylum Pseudomonadota; class Betaproteobacteria; order Burkholderiales; family Burkholderiaceae; genus Robbsia; species Robbsia sp. KACC 23696. The sequence goes on from NZ_CP156627.1 coordinate 237,239, forward strand.
GGGCGTCATCTGCGACCAGCTGAAGAAGGCCGCAGCCAAACACGGGCTGACGTTCGGCCCCGACCCCGCCACGCATAGCCGCTGCACGCTGGGCGGCATGATCGGCAACAATTCCTGCGGCGCGCATTCGGTGATGGCGGGCAAGACGGTCGAGAACATCGAACGTCTCGAAATTCTCACGGCCACCGGCGCGCGCTTCTGGGTCGGTCCGACCGATGAAGCCGCCTACGCGGCGCATATCGCCGCGGGCGGCGAAGAGGCGCGCATCGTGGCCGGCCTGCGCGATCTGGCGACACGGTATGCCGACGACATCCGCGCGGGCTTCCCGAAGCTCAAGCGCCGCGTGTCGGGCTATAACCTCGACCAGTTGCTGCCGGAAAACGGTTTCAATATCGCCCGCGCACTGGTCGGCAGCGAAGGCACGCTCGCCACAACCTTGCGCGCGCAGACCACGCTGGTCGAAGGCCGGCCCGAGCGCGTACTCGTCGTGCTTGGTTTCGAGACGATTTTCGATGCCGCGGACAGCGTGCCGGATCTGCTGCCGCTGGGCGCGATCGCCATGGAAGGGCTCGACCAAGGCATCATCGGTGGCCTGAAAGCGCTGCGCCTGAAGCTCGACGACATCGCCGAACTGCCGGCAGGCGATGCCTGGCTACTGATCGAATTCGGTGCGACCACCCGTGCCGAAGCGATCGCGCAGGCCCAGGCGATGGCCGATGCGGCACAGCACTTCCCGCAGCGCCCGAGCGTGCGCTTCGTCGACGACCCCGCCTTGATGAACCGCCTGTGGACGATTCGCGAGACGGGCGCATCGGCCACCGCGCTGTCTCAAATTCCCGGCGCGCCGGACCCGGTCGTGGGATGGGAGGATGCCGCCGTCGAGCCGTCCTTGCTCGGCCCCTATCTGCGCGAATTCACCGCCCTGGTCGCGCGCTATGGCTACAAGACCAATCTCTACGGTCATTTCGGCGACGGCTGCATTCATTCCCGCATCACCTTCGATCTGCGCTCGCAGACCGGCGTAACGGAATGGCGCGGCTTCCTGGAAGAAGCGGCGCGCCTCGTCGTCAAATACAAGGGCTCGCTGTCCGGCGAGCATGGCGATGGTCAAGCGAAGGGAGAATTCCTGCCGCTGATGTACACGCCTACCTTGATGCAAGCGTTCCGCGAATTCAAGGCGCTGTGGGATCCGCAACACTTGATGAACCCCGGCAAGCTGATCGACGCCATGCCGGCCGATGCGAATCTCCGCATGGGTCCCGGTTATCGGCGCGGCGACATCGCCGGTGCCTTCACCTATCCGATGGCGGAGAAACCCGCCGCCAACGACGGCACGGACCGTGCGACGGCCGTAGCGACGGACCGCGGCTATGGACGCGAAACCGAACGATGCATCGGCATGGGGAAATGTCGCTCGCTCGACGCCGGCACAATGTGCCCGAGCTTCAAAGCCACGCGCGAGGAACGCTATTCCACGCGCGGCCGCGCGCGGCTGTTTTTCGAGATGCTGAATGGCGAAGTGATCAGCGAGTCGCGCGATGCCGAGGCCGTCAAGGAATCGATGGACCTCTGCTTGTCGTGCAAGGGCTGCAAGAACGACTGCCCGACCCACGTCGATATCCCGAAATACCGCGCCGAATTCCTGCATCGCTACTATCAGACGCGCCGGCGCGCACCGATGGATGCGGCGGTCGGTCGGATCGGCAATTGGCTGCCCTTGGCCACGCGCGTCAGCGGCGTCCTGAACGGCGTAATGCGCAACCCTGTCGTCAAACGCGCGGCGCGGCGCTTCGGCCTCGCGGAAAACGCCCGCTTTCCCGATATCGCCGCGAAGGCCTTCCGTAACGGCGGCACGGCCAAGGGCCTGAAAGCCGATTGGTCCGATGGCTTTGCGCCGGGCGATGTCGTCGTCTGGACCGATACCTTCAACAACGGTTTCACGCCGCATGTGCTGGAAGCCGCCGTACAGGTCGTGCACGCCACCGGCGGCACGCCGCGCCTGACGCCGCGGCATGTGTGCTGCGGCCGTCCCCTCTATGACGTGGGCTTGCTCGATCAGGCGCGCACGCAATTGCGCGACATCCTCGACATGATGCAGGCGCCGCTCGCGGCGAATGTGCCGATCCTGGTGCTCGAACCCAGCTGTCTCTCCGTTTTTCGAGACGAGATGCGTGCCTTGATCGCCGACGATCCCCGCGCGGAAAAACTGGCGGCCGCCTGCATCACGATGGCCGAGTATGCGCAGCGGCACGGCGTGCGCGTCGATACGCCGGCCGATGACGCCGTGCATGTGCATCCGCATTGCCATCAACGCGCTTGCGGCGGTGCGGGTGCGGAAAAGCAGATTGGCGCGAAGGTGCTCGATACCGGATGTTGCGGCATGGCCGGGGCTTTCGGTTACCACGAAAAAACCGCGGCGGTGGCCCGGACCGTGGGCGAGCGCGAATTGTTGCCGAAGTTGACGCCCCTCCCGGCAGACAGCACGGTGGTCGCCGACGGCTTCAGTTGCCGTACCCAGATCAAACGCCTGAGCGGTCGTTCCGCGCGGCATCTGGCGGAAGTGCTGGCCGAGTCGCTGGCGAGCGCCGCCAAGACCGCCAAGACAGGCCACGCCGACGCGGCCACCGCGATCGACCAAACCGCTGGAGCCATCGACTCCCCTGCTGAAACAACGCTTTGACTTCACGTCGCTTACCGTAACGACTGGCATTCACCCGCCTACGCCGTACCCTTTTTGGAGATTTTCCGTCATGACCCGCGATAACGCCGCCTACACCGCCTTCCGCCAGCAACACGTGCCGCGCGGAGTGGTCACCGCTCACCCGATCTTCGCCGACAGGGCTGCCGGTTCGGAATTGTGGGATGTCGAAGGCCGACGCTATATCGACTTCGTCGGCGGCATCGGCGTACAGAATATCGGTCACTCGCATCCGAAGGTGATCGCGGCGGTCCAGGAACAGTTGACGCGCGTCACGCACGCGGCCTTCCAAGTGGTGGGCTATGACGTCTACGTCGAACTGGCCGCCAAGCTCAATAAGCTCGTGGGGGGCGATACCCCGTACAAGACGTTCTTCTCGACGACCGGCGCCGAAGCCGTGGAAAACGCGATCAAGATCGCGCGCGCGCACCGCAACGTACCCGGCGTCATCGCCTTCCGCGGCGGCTTCCATGGCCGCACCTTGCTAGGTTCGACGCTGACCGGCATGAGCACGCCATACAAGCAGAACTTCGGTCCCTTGGCCGGTGAAGTGTTCCACACGCCCTATCCGGACGACTATCGCGGCTTCAGCGCCGCCGATGCCATTCGTGCGCTGGAAGACTTGTTCGCGACGCAGATCGCGCCGGAGCGCGTGGCGGCAATCATTCTAGAGCCGGTACAAGGCGACGGCGGCTTCCTGTCCGCCGGCAAGGCTTTCATGCAGTCGCTGCGCGCATTGACGCAAGAACACGGCATCGTGCTGATTCTCGACGAAGTGCAAGCCGGTTTCGGCCGCACCGGATCGATGTTCGGCTTCCAGCAATTCGGCATTCAGCCGGATCTGGTGACGGTGGCGAAGTCCCTGGCCGGCGGCCTGCCGCTGTCCGGCGTGGTGGGTCGGGCCGAGTTGATGGATGCGCCGACGCCGGGCGGCCTGGGGGGCACCTATGCGGGCAATCCGCTGGCCTGCGCCGCCGCGCTGGCGGTGCTGAATGTTTTCGAGACGGAAAACATCCTGGAAAAAGGGCAGGCATTGGGCGAACGGCTGCGCACCGGCTTGCAGCGGATTGCCGACGCATCGCCGGAGGTCGGCATCGTGCGCGGCGTCGGCCCGATGGTCGCGCTGGAGTTCGTCAAGAACGGCGACCCGTTTCAACCGGACGCGAACTTCAATCAGGCGGTGATCGATCGTTGCCGCGAACAAGGTCTGCTGGTGATCAAATGCGGCGTGCATCGCAACACGCTGCGCCTGCTCGCACCACTCAACACGCCGTTGGCGATCGCCGATGAAGCATTGGCAATTCTGGAAAGCGCGGTCGCGCATTGCCGCGCCGCCTGAGCGACGCGTTCAAGACGGCGCTGAAGCCCAAGGCGCGTTATGTCCTTGGGCGAGTACGACGGATTCGAATGTCGATTGGCGACGACGCGCCCTTTGCACAAGGCCGATCTATCACTGATCCGTTAAAAACACAATCCGCGCGCGTCCTTCCGACGCCCAGTGGTCGGCCAGCGCCGACAAGGGCGCCGTGGCGATATCGATCTCCAATTTCGCCGGCAAGGCGGCGTGCAACACGCCATGGATCGATCGCAGCAAGCCTGCCATCGGGACGCTGCCGATACCACTGCCCAGCAACGTGATCGCCGATGCCCGCAACACCGCGCCCGGCAGGGACAGCTCGCCGCCGCCGATGGATCCGATTTCCACGAAACGCATCGGATAGCTTTCCGGCAGCGCTTTCGCCGCGGTGGTCAGTATCGTCCGCGCGCTCGGTCCCCAAAGGTAGTCGAGCACGACATCGACACCCTCGGCCAGATGCGGCTTCAGCGCCTCGGCGAGCGCCGCGTCGTCCTGCTCCAGCGACACGACGACGTCGGCTCCGATCCGCGCCAGCGCGGCCAACGTGGGCGCATGCCGGCCCGTAGCGATGACCTTGCGCGCGCCAAGGTGCTTGGCGATCTGCACGGCCAGGCGTCCCGATGCGCCGGTCGCCCCGTTGATCAGCACGACCTCGCCACGGACGAATCCGGCGCGCGCCTGCAATGCCGCCCACGACGACATCCCCGGGATGGCCAGCGCCGCGGCGACGGCGACATCGAGGCCGTCCGGCAGCGGGACGCACATCGACTCCGGCACGATCGTGCGCTGCGCCATCGCGCCGAACGGCGCCGGTACGCCGAAGAAATACACCGGCTTGCCGTCCTCGCGCAAGCCCACCCCGTCGACACCGGCGACAAACGGGAAACGCCCGGTCGAAGAATAATGCGTGCCCGCCGCCTTGCCCCTCGCCAATTGGCTCAGCGCCGACGCGCGCACCTCGATCAGCACCTGTCCCGCCGCCGCGACCGGTTCATCGAAGTCCCGATAGCGCGGAAGGGCGCCCGCCTCCACCACCACTGCTGCTTTCATGATCTTGCCTCGCTGCGTGTAAGGTCGCCGTCTCCCTGTCTGTTGGAGCCCGGTAAGGTGCCCAGTCTAGGCTTGCGCGGCTGGCCCGACTCCGTTATAAAAGCCAATCGATACCGGATTCCGGCCATGACCACGCCTTTGATTCGCCCCGAACTGATTCTCTCGTCGGACGGCCCGTTTCTCGCGGCGGCCGAATTGACGCAGACGGAATCGCGCACGGTGCACGCGCACAGCCACGCGCGCGGGCAGTTGATGGGGGCGCTGAACGGCCTGGTCTCGGTGGGTATCGAGCGCCAGCAATGGGTCGTGCCGGCAATCCACGCGATCTGGTTGCCGCCGCACGTCGCGCATTCGATTCGGTCTTACGGACCTTTTTCGGGATGGAGTGTGTTTATCGCGGAGCCGCGCTGTCAGGGTTTGCCGAGCGAACCGCGCGCTTTACGTACGACGCCGCTGCTACGGGAAGCAGTCCGACGCGCCGCGCAATGGCAAGGCGCCGACATGGCGCCGGCGCAGGTGCGGATCGCCGAAGTCATCCTCGACGAGATCGCGGCATCGCAAGCCGAGCCGCTCGATTTGCCGAGCCCGCGGGACGCCACGCTCGTGCGCATCACGTCCGCCTTGGCCAGCGATCTATCGGATCCGCGCGGGCTCGAGGAATGGGCAAGATGGGCGGGCATATCGCCGCGCACCTTGAGCCGACGCTTCCTCGCGGAAACGGGACTGCGGTTCGCGCAGTGGCGGCAGCAGGCGCGCCTGCTGCGCGCGCTGGAATTGCTTGCCGATGGCGTCAGCGTCACGGCGGTCGCGCTCGAATTGGGTTACGACAACGTCAGCGCCTTCATCGATATGTTCAAGCGTGCCACGGGGACGACTCCGGGACGTTATGCGCCGACGTCCTCGGCCTGAGCAGCGTGTCGTAGTCGGCCCTCCCTATCGCGGCCGGCCCCGAATCATTCCGTCGTCTTCGGTTGCGTCGGATGCAGCGTCTCCGCCAGTCGCGCGTCCGCCGCCTGCGATTGCGCCGCCGCCCGTTTCGCCGCGTCACCCCAACCGCCGCCGAGCGCTTGGAACACCGCCACCTGATCGCTCAACACCTCGCCCGCGGCAGCGATACGTTGCTGCGCGCTGGACGCTGCGGTACGTTGCGCCTCGAGCAGATCGAGGAACGGCGTGGCGCCGAACCGATAGAGACGCTGGGCCTGCGCAAGCGCCAGCTGACTGTGCGTGTCCAACTGCGTGATCGCCTGCTGCCGATCGAGCGCGCGCGCGTAGTTCTCCAGCGCGCTGTCGGCCTCCTTCAAGGCATTCAGCACGGTAGCGTCGTAGGCAGACAGTGCGCCCGCCGTATTGGCCCGTTGCGCGCGAATCTGCGCCCGTGCCGTCGCGATGTTCGGGAAGGTCCAATGCATCATCGGGCCGATGCTCCAGGTCCGCCCGCTCGACTGCAACGTCGAGCCGATCGTCGTGCCTTCGCCGCCAACGCCGATGCCCAGACTGACCGACGGATATAACTGCGCCACCGCCACGCCGATGTCGGCCGTGGACGCCGCCAAGGTCCGTTCGGCTTCGGCGACATCGGGACGACGGCGCAGCAGCGGCATGCCATCGCCTACCGGCATCGGCTGCGCCAAGACCGGCAAGGTCTGGCAATCGGCGGCGGCGGCCGGAAAGCGCGTCGGATCGCGCCCCAGCAATACCGCCAAGGCATACAGGCCGGTCTGTCGCTGCGCTTCGATCGGCGGGAGCGCGGCCTGCTGCGTATCCACCTGCGCCTCGGCGCGCAATTGGTCCAGCGTCGACGCCGCGCCACGCGCCGCCAGTTGCGTCGTCACGCGCGCCTGATCCTGGGCGATGCGCAGTTGCTGCTTCGCATTCGCAAGCGATGCATTCGCCTGGCAAACGAGCGCATAGGCGCTGACCGTCTTGGCGACGACGGTCAATTGGCTGGCGGCGTAGGCGTATTGTTGCGCCTGGACCGTGGCATCGGCCGCTTCCACCGCACGATGTAAGCGGCCCGCCAGGTCGACGTCGTAGGCGACGTTGAAATTCCACTCCGCGACGTTATGCCGATATAAACCGCTCGCGCCGTAGACGTTGCCGCGCTCGCGCGCATACTGCGCCCCCAGCGATGTCGTCGGCAACCACGCCGCGCGCGCCTGGTCCAATGCGCCTTGCGCCGCATCGAGATGCGCGGCCGCGCTGCGCAAGGTGCGGTTGGCCGTCAACGCCTCCTCGACGATCGCATTTAACGCCGGCGCGTCGTATAGATGCCACCAGTCGTCCGGCATCGCCTGCGGTGTAAACGCGGTGCGCTGCCCCTGGGGCGCCGTGACCGCATCGCGCGCATCGGCCGGCGCGGTCGGCGCGTGGTAGTCCGGTCCGACCGGATGGAAATAGCCGCAGGCACCCACTCCGAGGCTTGCCGCGCACGTCAACGCCCACACGATCGGACGCATCAACGAATGCATCAGCGGACGCCGCGATGAACGCAACGGCGAGCGCGTCATCAGCCGGCGATATGCCGCCCTCATGGCCGCCCTCCGGTGCTGGCCGGCTCAGGCGGCTGCGACCGCTGCGCTGGCGGCATCAACGAAGCGCCGCGCGTGCCAAATGTGCCAGCCGCGTCGGACGCCCCCAATGCGCTGCTCGACGGCGTCGGGGCCAGCTCGGTGCCGACGCCGCCCGACGCAACAATGCGTCCATCCTCGCCCCGCTGGCCGCTCAGAATCTCGACGGTCGCGGAGCGACCGGAGAGCAGCAGTTGCCCATCGGGCAGCGCATCGAGCGTGATCCAGACCGGCACGCGTTGGGCCAGCCGCACCCAGGCGAAATTCGGATCGACCTTCGGCAGCAAGTCCGTCGCGGTGGCGGTTTCGGAATCGCTGATACCGCCGACGATGCTCGTGACATGGCCATACAGCGGCGTCTTCTCCCCCATCAAGACAATCCGCGCGCGATCGCCGATATGGATGCCGCGCAAGCGTGTCTCCTGGAAGAAGCCCTCGACGCGCAAAGAAGCCGTATCGATCAGCGCCAGCATGCCTGTTCCCGCCGCGACGAAACGGCCCGGATGCAAGGTGACATTGGTGACGATGCCGTCCACTGGCGCGACCACGGTCGCGCGCTGCAGATCGAGGCGCGCAGAAGCCAGGCCGGCTTCTGCCTGCTCGACCTGCGCACGTGCCGCACGCAAGGCGTTATCGGATTGATCGACATTCTGTTGCGCGACGAGACCGCGCAAGGCAGCGTTCCGGCTCGCCTGTTGGCGCGCATACACCCATTGCGCACGCGCGGAATCGAGCGTCGCCTGCGCCTTGCTCAAGGCGATCTCGAAACGCTGCGGGTCGACTTTGAAGAGCACCTGTCCGCGTTTCACCGGCATATTGCCGTGGACATCGACCTCGGTCAGCAGGCCGCTGACATCGGTCGCGACATCGATGACGTCGGCGCGAATATGACCGTCGCGGGTGCGCGGCGCCAGTTCGTAGTAGTGCCAGACATAATTGGCCATCAGCAATGCCGCCACCACGATAAAACAGGTGAGCAGGATGCGAAAGCCGATGGTCACGGCTCGGGTCTGTCGAGAGGTCAGATGCACGGCGGTCCAGAAAGCGGAAAAAGGTGAAACAGATCGGGTAGATCGAGTACGTCGGCAAGAGGCCGACGTCTCGACCGGTATGGACCATCGACAGCTTTATCGAGACAAGCCCGGTGCGCTAGTGCAAAGCAAGGGACAACTGCGCCGCGGCCCACACGGCAGTTAGCGGCGTACCGCTCATCCATAAAACGACAAAGCCCAACAAGATCATGTAGAGGCCGACTTCCACGAGGCCGCGGTGCCAGAACAGCGCCAGGATGCCGAACCGGTCGAGCAGCCATCGCACGAGGAACAACAACAGAAACACCAGGATCACCTGGAGCACGAAGGTCGGTAGATAAATACCGAGCACATCGACTTGGTCCACCCCGCCGCCGTTCATGCTTTGTCTCCCGACGGTGTCGCGCCCGGCGCCATCGCCTCGGGATACAGCGCCAGCCGTAAATCGGCCAGCGCGCATTCGGCCGCGTCGGGCACCGCGCGGCTTGCCGCCAGACGTGCATCGATCCAGGCCCAGGGCGTCGGCACGCCGGTGCCCGATTGCGTAGCGGTCAGCCAGGCAGCGGCGCGTTCGGTCGCCGAGACATTGGCATGCTCGATCGTACGGGCAGCCGCCTCGACGCCGCGCGCGCCGGCGCGTTGTCGCCATAAGGGACGCTTCGCGGCTTCCTCGACAGACTGCGCTTCGGCGCGAGCCATCGGGGCAACGCTCCCGCGCTGAGCATCAGGCGCGCTCGGCCCCAGCCCCGCGACATACGCGGCCTGCCCCACGCGTACCTGGCGCAACGTGGCCACGACGATCAGCCGCTGCTGCGCGGGGGTCGTGGCGGCAAACTGCGGGAACAGCACGACCAGGCGATCCAGCATCCGCCAGCCATAGGAACAGGCCTCTTCATGGCGGACATCGGCGCGCGGCCGATTCAGCGCGCGCAGCAGATCCAACAAATCCAACCAGCCCTCGCGAATCAAGCGCCGCGCCACGCCGCCCGACGGCAGACGCACCAGCAGCACCATCCACATCAGCGCGGTGCACAAGCCGATCGCGAGACCCATGACGCTGTTCAACAGCGCCGGCAAATCCACGCCCGGCCCGTTATTGCCCAAGCGAAGCATGGCCATCGGCAAGACGGCAAACAGGACATTCGGCGGATTCGGCACGAAAATGCCGAGTACGAACAAGGCGGGGAACAAGGCGATCGCGACCGCCGGAAACGCGCTGGTCAAAGGCAGCACGACGCAGACATAGATGCCGACGATCACCATCGCGATGGCAACGATGCGCGCGACTTTCGAGATGACGGCCACGGGATCGGGCGCGCGGCCGGAGACGACGAAGAACACCGAACTCAATAGCATGCCGAACGCCGCGTAGCCGGACACCCAGCCGAACGTCAGCCACAACAAAGCAAAGGTTCCGAGATGACACAACAATCCGGCGACGACGCGAAGGCTATATCCCACATCCAACGGGGCGAGCGTGCTGGGCGTCGCGGAAAAACCGTCCGGCAGACGCAGTCGCGCGGGGCGCAGCGCCGCCAGGCTGCGCTGCGCAATGCCGATAAGCCACCACGCCGCGAACAAGCGCCGCAATTGGCGCTGCTGCAGATGATGCAGCGTCTGCAACCAAGCGGCGCGTTCGGTGCCTTCGTGCAAGGCGTTTTCCGCATCCGACGACGCGGCGAGCGCGGCGAGTGCGGTCTCGCCGCCACGGAAATGATGATAAACCGCACGCGCCTGATCCCGCCGCGTCCCGTTTTCGATCCACGCCGCCAGTGCCTCTCGCGTCGCCATATCGAGGGGAGCAAGGGGCGCGCTGCCGCCGAGCCGGCCCTCGCGCAGATGCGTGTCGATATCGCGCAACGTGCTGAGAATGCTCAGCGTACGCAGGCCGCGCGTGCGAATGATTTCGGCGGCACGACGGCGACGCGCGCCGAAGCTGACCGAGTCGAAAGGCAGATAGGATGCCAGCGGATCGATCTGCGCCATCGTCTTCAGCACGGCGGCAAAGGCCTTGTCGTCGGGCGGCATCCCACGCAGCACCGCCACCGTCACCTCGCGCAACGACGTCAACCAGTTGGACACCGCCGCGCGAACGCCCTGCGCGCCGCTAGTGGGGAAAATCAGCGAATCGACCAGAAACAAGGCGGAGGCGCCCACGACGATATCCTGTATCCGATGCATCGCGCGCAACAGCACCGCATCGGGCGTCGTCAGGCCGGGCAAGGCGACGAGCAGGCAGGTCACCCCGCCGATCATGAAGCCGTAGAAGCTCGGCAACCGGTCGCGCAAGGCAAAAAAACCGGCGAGCGCCATCGCGCCGAATAGCGACAACAACATCGCCAGTTGCGACGTGGCCATCTCGAAAGCGATGAAGACGCCGATCAAGGCGCCGCAGACCGAACCGGTCAACATATACGCCCATTTCTGCCGCATCGCTCCGCTGGAATCGAGCGCGAGGATGTAGACCGTCATCATGGTCCAATACGGATAGTCGAAACTGCGCGAAAAAGCGATGTATAAGGCCAGCATCGCGGCCAGATACAGTTTGCAGGACAGCAGTAGACGCCCGGGACGGATCAAGTTTTTTTTCTGGATGAAAGGGGGAAAGTCGGCGCGATACGCGGTGCTTTCGGCGTCAGAGATGCCGTATGCCGCAAATCAATATAAAACATTTGCCTGGGAAGTGCTCTTAAGGGGGCAGGCGTCGACGCGGCGTCGCGTCCGGAACGGCACTGTTTTGGCCGCGCGCACGTGGACCGCACGGCGCCGAAGGGCCGCCAGAGCAAGTGGCGCTCGCGCAGAGCAATGGGCAAGCAGGGGAAAGTGCGAATGGATGCGGCGCATCGCCGCACGACCGCGGGAGGCTTCGCGGACTACGGGCCGAACCGGAAGGTGCGAGCGGACATCGGATGGTGAATATTACTGCCGACGAATGGCGGGAATTGTTCGAAATCCTGGCGCATCCGATGGCGCACCGGCGAATGCATCGCCTCGGTAATGGCCACCGCGCTGTCGAACATCAGCTTGTTTCGCTGCATATAATGCACGCGCCGCCACGGCATGGCGTCGAGCCAGTCGAGCCGCGTAAAGATCTCGATTTCCCGCACGCCGGGGAAATCGAACATGATTTGCGGATGATGCGTGAGGTAGTAATTGATCCACGCATCGAAGTCCTCGGCGTGTCCCGGATAGTGCACGAGGAATTGACAGGGAAGCGCACCCTCCGCCACGGCGGGCGTCGGATCGGCGACCGGAAACGGACGACGCAGCATCACCTGCTGTTCGACATCGCACGCGGCGAATATCGGCGGCAGCGCCTGCGCGGCGACATGCAGATGGCCCGCCTCCGCGATCGCCGCTTCGAGCATCTCGATTTTCTCGAAATCCAATTGCATCGCGAACGTCGGCGATGGACCGTCATCGGTGTAGAAATCCGAAGCCGACTCCGGCGTGTAATACCGTGCCCGCCCCAGGCCCGGCGTGGCGTTCACCATCGATATGAGCTGCTGGACGGCGGCGGCGTCGATACGGAGCGCCGCATCGGGATGCCGGAAAGTGACAAGATAGGAAAACCGCATCGTGCATCTCCAGGTTCGAGCACCGTGCTCAGAGCGTCAACAACCAGCCTTGTATCGCCGCTTTCTCAGCAGGATCCCACTCGGATGCCGCGCCGCGCAAGGCGCGACACTGCAGCACCAGCATCATCGCGATCCGCAGTTTTTGCGGCGAAAGATCGCCTCCCGCGAGGATGCCCGCCTCCTGCAGGAAGCGTTGCGGGGGCACCGTGCCCCGCGCCGCCCGGCTCGACTGCACCACGACGACGCCGGCCGCTACCGCGGCACGATAGGCCGGCCATTCCCCTGCCGACGGCCTGCCCGGTGCCAGGCCCGCGCCGATAATCGCGCGGGCCCCCGCCGCAACGTAGGCATCGATTGCCACGCTATCCGCACCGGCATAGGAGAGCACGATATCGACGCGCGGAAAGGACACCGGCGTCGCGGCGTGCAGGATCGCGGACAGGTCGATGCCATACTCCCGCGAGCGTCCCGCGCCTGTGCCCGCATCCCGCATTCGCCGCGGCGCTTGCCTGCGCCACGCGATACCGGCATCGGCTTCGATGCGCGCTACCGGGCCGAACGGCGGCGCTTCGAACGCCTGCAACTCGAAGCTCGCCGCCTTGGTCACGTCGCGCGCCGTGAAGACCCAGCCATCCATCACGACCAAGACACCGCTATGCCGCGCCTGCGGCGCGCATGCCGTCGCAATTGCCGCCCGCAAATTGGCCGGCGCATCGCTGCCGGCGGTATTCGCCGGACGCTGCGCGCCGGTTAGCACGACAGGCTGCGGCAGCGCCAGCACGAGGTCGAGGAACCAGGCCGTTTCTTCCAGCGTGGCCGTGCCGTGCGTGACGACGAAACCGGTGATGCCGGGATCCTGCGAGGCATACCGCGCAATCAGCTGCGCCAACGCCAGCCAATCGTCCGGCGTGATCGCCACGCTTCCCAGGCTGCGAAACGGCACCGGCACCAAGTCGACGTCGGGCGCCAGTTCACCCATCGTTTCCAGCAATGCATCGATCGGATGCACGATGCCGCTATCGGCATACTCCACCCAATCGAAGCGATGCCGTGCGTGCATTGCAAAGGTGCCGCCGGTGCCGATCACCGCGATACGAGGCCGCGTTACCGACGTCATCGACGTCGCGGGCGACGCCGCCGCTTCACCGATGCCACCGTTCGTTTCCATCGGCGCGGCACTCACGGATTGATCCGGACATAGATCCGGCCGTCTTCGACACGCACATCGTGGCAACGCGCCGCGCGCGTGATCGGCGACGAACACGGCTTGCCGGTCCGCACATCGACGAGGCCGGCATGCAAGGGACATTCCACTTCATGCCCTTCCAGAAAACCGTCGCTCAATAGCGCGGCGCCATGCGTGCAGATATCGTCTAACGCAAAGAGGTCGCCCGCCACGCGGAATACACCGACCTTGATACCCTCCAGCGTGGTGCCATGACAGTCCTGCGCGCCAAAGACACTGTCATAGAGACCGATGTCGTGCCACGGTCGATCGCCATCGATCGCCGCGCCACAGACGGCGTCTTCGGTCACCGGCGTCGCACAGTCCGCCTCGTGATCCGTCATCGCGGCCGACATTATCGGGATGATCTTCATTACGCGGCTCCCCGTTGCTGCGTCTCGCTCAAGGCGCGTTGCAAATCGACGGTATCGTGCATCCGCATCGCGCCGATCAGATCGCGCACGCTGGCAATGCCCTTCCTTTCACAAAACGCACGGATCTCGTCGATCACGCGCGGCATCGCGGTAGGTGATTGAAAATTCGCCGTGCCCACCTGAATCGCGGTACAGCCGGCCAGCAGAAATTCGATGGCATCGGCGCCCGTGGTGATACCGCCGCAACCGATCACCGGAATCGACACCGCCTGCGCGCATTGGTGGGCAATCCGCAGCATGATCGGTTTGGTGGCCGCGCCGGTAATGCCGCCCATGACGTTCGCCACCCGCGGTAGGAACGTCTCCACGTCGATCACCATGGCCAGAATCGCATTGCTGACGACCAGCGCATCGGCGCCGGCTTCTTCGGCCGCCTTGGCGACCTCGACGACGTTCCCCGCATTGGGCGTCATCTTCGCCCACACGGGCACGCCCGCCGTCGCTTTCATCGCGCGCACGACCTGGTACGTTGCCTCGGGATCCATGCCGAACGCCTTGCCGTCCTTTTTCAAGTTCGGGCAGGAGACGTTCGCCTCGATCGCGGCAATGCCGCTTCCGGCCAGCTTGGCCGCCACCGCACCGAATTCCTCGACGGATCCGGCCGAGATACTCGCGACCAGCGGTGCGGTGAAGCGACGATAAAAGGGCACCGTATGCTCGAGGTAATACGCGGTGCCCTTGCTCGGGATACCGATCGAGAACAACGTTGCATCGGTAAACTCCGCCACGCGCGGCGGCGGCACGCCTTCACGGATATCGTCGGTGAAGGTTTTGGTGACGATGGCACCCAGCACATTCAGATCGAAAACGCGGGCGAGGCCATCGGCAAAGGTCCCCGATGCCGGCATCACCGGATTGATCAACTCCAGGTCGCCGACGGCGACACGCATATCTACCATGATGTGGTTTCCTGCAAATCAAAGACCGGCCCATCCCAGCACACGCGCCGATAGGTCAATTGTTCCGCGCCTGCCTCGGTGCGGAACGGCCGGACGCAGGCGTAGCAGGAGCCGATACCGCACCCCATATGCTGTTCGATCGCCGTTTGCCCCGGAACGCACCACTCCGTGCCGAGTCGCTGCAGCAACGTCAGCATCCGATTCGATCCGCACGTCGCCATATAATCGAACGGCGCCGTCCCATGCAGGGTTCGAAGCAGCCCTTCGAGTTGCACGATGTCACTGCTTCCCTCTTCATCCGTCACCGTATGTACACGCGCGCCTGCCGCTTCCAATCGATCACGCGACATCAGCAAATCGCGCGAGCGCGCGCTCAGCACGGCGGTGACCTTCGCGCCCAGCGATACCGCATGCGCGGCCAACGGTCCCAGCGTTGCCAGCCCCACGCCGCGCGCCAGCAGCAACACATGGCGCGCGCCTTCGGGCACGGTGAAACCGACCCCGAGCGGTCCCAGGGCGTCCAGAATGTCGTCCTCGCGCAGCGTCGCAAGACCCTTCGTCCCCATGCCCTGCACCTTGTACAGAAACTCGAGACGGCGCGTGCCGCGATCGGCGCCGTAGACGCTCATCGGCCGTCTTAAAAAGGCCGTGCCGTCCGGGCCGGGCGGACAGGCCAAATGGAAAAACTGTCCCGGCGTGGCGCTGGCGGCATCGTCGGACACCGCCAACACCAGATGCCGATACTCGGCATTGACCGAAGCGTTCGACAGCACCCGGCAGGCATGCTCGGCGATGGGGAAATCGGCCTGGGCGCCACGGCAAGCCGCGCTATCGCTGCCGGCGTGCGGCGGTGCCGACGCGTTACAGTCATCCGCCATGCCGTTCGCGCATGCCGCATGGAGGGGTATCGTCGTTGTCATCTTGTTCATCACCTTAAGGGAACGCGCGGCGTCGCGCGTCCAGTCCCGCAAAATCGCGGGCGATCGGCAGCGCCGTATCGGCCAGTTCCATCATGTGCAGATCTGTAAATCGCATGAACGACGTCAGCCATTCGCCGGAGTCGGGATCCAGCACATATCGCTCATGGGTCACCGCACCCAGCCACACGGCGCGCGCCGTGTCGTCACGTACCGCCACTTGCATCAGCCGCCAATACGCCTCCGCGGTCCCGGCCGCGGCATCGACGTCGATCGATTCGCTCGTGTAGTAATGGATCGCAAAACGCCATGGCGCCCGCTTGAACCACTGGTGCAGCGCCGCGCGTCCGATCAGATCCCCGCCGAAACCATCGCCGGCCGCCCAGACCGCATCCTCGGAAAAGCAGGCCGCTTGCGCGGCGGCAACGCGACCCATCGTCTCCGCATCCACCCGTTCGTAGTCCTGTGTATACTTCGCATCGGCCAAGGCGCTATAGCGCGCTTTCAAAGCCCGAATTGCCTCCAAGGCCTCGAGCGTGAGCACTCGCGCGGCGAGTCCTTCCATGCCAATGCCGTTTTCACGCTGCGGGGCGATCTTCGCGTCGCCCGCGCGATACGCGGCACCCGCCGTCGGTCGACGCGGCCAACCGGTTGTCCGGACGGGGATGTGTTCGTCATTACGCTGCATTGCCTTCTCCTTCCAGATGCCGTCGCCCGCACACCATGCACCGGCCGCGGCATCGCATGTCACCCATCACACGGCCTTCAACGGCACGGCGGTATCGCGTACTTTTTCAAGATCGACGTCGACGCCAGCAGCCGCCAGGCGCTCCAGCGCACGACGATCGCGGCCCGCGTCGATCAGCACCCCGCCGCATACCGCCCCGTCCCGCACCAACAACACCGACGCCGGGCCGGCGTCGATCTCGCCGCGAACGATCACTTCCGCATCCGCCGCAGGCGTCCCCACCACTTGCACATTGCGGCCGAATTGATCGGACCACATCCACGGCATCTCGCGATACGGGGTGGTGCGTCCGAGCAGCATCTCCGCAACCGCAAGGGCCTGGTTCTCCGCATTGCGCCACGTTTCCTGGCGCGTCCCGTCCGGCGCGGTCACGTTGTCACCCGCGATGCCCCGCGTGACAAAGGCCGTGTCGCCAGCGGCATAAAGCCAAGGCGCCCGCGGGCTGCGACAGTATTCGTCGACCACGACGCCGCCCGGGCCGGCAAGACCGGTGTCGGCAAGAAAGGCCGGCGCGCAGTCCACGCCGATCGCAATCAATACGGTATCGGCGGCAATCGCGACATCCTTCCCATCGCGCCGGCCCGTGACGCGCAGTCGCAATGTCGAGTCCGCATTCCTCGCCGGCGTTGCAGCTTCTCCGGCATCCCCTCGCGTGATGCCGGACACGGAGACGCCCATTTCGAGATGCACGCCATGCCGCCGATGCAGTGTCGCCAGCCATTCGCTCAATGACGGTGGCAGGCACCGTGCCATCACGTGGGAACCGGACTCGATCACGGTGACGGGCACGCCACGCGTGCGAGCCGACGCCGCGACTTCCATCCCGATCACGCCGGCGCCGATGACGACAAGGCCCCTGCTCGTTGCCAGTGCCTCGCGCAACGCCAGACTGTCGTCGATCGTTCGAAGCAGATGCACGCCCGCGAGATCCGCCCCCGGAACGGCGCCATTGCGTGGCGCGCCGCCGGTACAGACCACCAGTCGATCGAAGGCAAGCGTGGTGCCGTTCGCGAGCGTCAACACGCGGCGAACGGTATCCAGCGACACGACGCGACCGTGGATCCGATCGATCGCGTTATCGCGCAGCGCCGCTCCGTCCCAAAAATCACCCGGTCCCAACGCCAGCGACGACATCGCAAATGCCGACGTTGCCCGCGACACCGGTGGCGACCACGGCAGGTCTTCCATGGTCAACCAGCCCTTCGACAGTTCAGGCCGCTCGTAAGGGGCATGCGCCTCGTCGCCGATCAATGTGATCCTGCCGCGATGGCCCAGCGCTCTGAGCTGTTGCGCGGTGCGTCCACCCGCATGACCGGCACCGACGATGCAGACGTGCGCGAGCGATGCGTCGTCAGCGAGGATCGGTGTCACGTCGGACGTCAAGGTCGGACGCTCCCGCTCAACGAGAACGGATTGCGTGCTCCCGTTCATCGCGTCGGCCCTTCACCGTCGACCGATAACGCCGCAGGGACGACGCCCATCTCGACAGCCAGCGCCAGCGACGTGCCCACGCGATACAGCGCACCGCGCGGCGTCAGGCACACGATGCGCCGCGGCTCGCCGGGCGGGATCAGGATCGCCTCTCCGACCCCTAGCTGATAGGACTCGCCCGCCGCATCGATCGCGAACGCGCCCTCCAGGACGGCGAATACGGTCTCGCCATCGCGTCCTGCCGGTACGGCATAGTCCTGGCCTTCCGTCATGACGTCCACCTGCGTGGACAGATGCTTGCCGGCCTTGTCGACTTGCGCATGCCGGACCTCGGCATCGCGCCAGAGCGTGGCGGCGGGGAGCGTCGTGCAATGCGAGGACGCGTTCCCGTCCGCGGCGAGCGATTGTGTGTGCGTATCCATAAACAAAAAGGTCAACGTGATCGGTACAGCGGCTTATCGGTTTGACGCGTCGCGTTCAGCGACTGGCCAGCGGGTAGTACGGCGTATCGTCGTCGGCGCTATACTCCGCGCGCGGCGGGGATACCACATTGAGCCGCATGCTCACGCCTTCGTGACCGTAATGATTGACGCCGTAATGGCTCAGTCCGGCGGGAATGATCATCGCGTCGCCTTCCGCGAGTGCTTGCTCGACTTCCTCGCCGTTCGGTGGCACTTCGAAGATCGAACAGGCGCCGGTCCATTGAAACGACGCTTCCTCGCCATGGTCGTGCGCTTTCGCCGGCAGCCCGACGCCACGCGCTTCGACGAACTTGATGACGGCCACGCTCATCGTCTTGCCGATCATCGTCTTCATATACAAGCCATCCTCGACGACGGTCTTCAGACTGTCGTCGATACCAAATACGCGGCATTTCGCCATGACGCTCTCCCAAGGGCGGTTATTCAGGGCGTCGGCCGCATGACAAACTGCTCATCGGCCTGAAACCGGCGCGCATCGTATCCGTCGATGACGTCGGGCTGGTTATAGAACTCGATCGCAGGCGCGATCTCCGCCAGCGACAACAACAGATACATCATCGTCATCGCCTCCGGATGCGCATCCAATGTCGATAAGGCAAAGCCATTCAACCAATCGACGATGTCGTTGACCTGCGGCAGGATCGCATCGCGAAACGCGAGGATCTGCGGCATCCCTGCCGTATGACGCTGGATGCTTCGCTCCGTTTCCGTCGCCAGGGCCCACATCGGCACGAACGGCGCCAGTGCGTCGAAAGCCGGCGGTACCGGACGGCTGATCGCCGTCGGCGCGTCAGCGCCAGTCGCTTTCGTTATAAACGTGATGGGCCGTTGTTCGATCGCATTCATTCCACCGCTCTCCTTGTTCATTGGGCCTGTGCGGCGCCGTTCGCCAGCATCCGTTCGACGACGTGATAACTGTGCCGCACGAGCAGCTCTTGATCCTGCAGGATCATGTGCGTCTTGGCCCCCGTCTCGGCCGCGCGTTGCGTGCGCTCGAGCGTGCTGAAGTCCTCCAGCAACACATCGCGCAACGCCACCTTCATGTATTCGAGAAAGAAGCGGCCGCCCGGCGTCGTCATTTCGGGATAGAACACGCGCGCCTCGACCAGCGTCTTGTTATGCGCCACCGGACGGAAGTTGTATGCCTGACAGTAATTGGGACGAAGCGACAAATAGAAGTCCGGGAAGACGACATTGATGTCGAACAACCAATTCGGGCTCTTGGTCCAGTTCATGCCGGAAGGCAAGGCATCCATCGGAAACGCATGCTTGGCGCTACCGATGCCTGCACGCAAGGCGGCGGCGGCAATCGGCCGCTTCTGCGCCGCGCCGGCAAGCGCCTCGGCGGCTGCGGCGCCCCCTTCCGTCACGGCCTTCGGATTGCCGTAGACCGATTTCTGATTGCCGCCAAGCGACAGGCGACGATGGAACTCGCCACACAAGGCGTCCAGGGGCGGCATCCCTTCGTCCTCGGACTTGTCGATGGCATCGGCGATCGAATTGCCGTGCACATAGGCCACGTGATACGCCTCCTGGAAGGCGTCCAGCGCCAATTTCCAGTTGCAGTTCACCACCGTCGACCAGGCGAATCCCGCGGTCAGCTTCTCGAAGGGATAGCCCTCGATGCCGGCGAACATCGGCTTCATGAAATCGGTCAGCGACAGTGCCGGATTCGGATCCATGTTGACGAAGATGAAGCCCTGCCACACTTCGCAGGCCACGCGACTGAGGC
The DNA here is from genome assembly GCF_039852015.1 of Robbsia sp. KACC 23696. NCBI lineage: Bacteria > Pseudomonadati > Pseudomonadota > Betaproteobacteria > Burkholderiales > Burkholderiaceae > Robbsia > Robbsia sp. KACC 23696. The sequence continues at coordinate 257,391 of NZ_CP156627.1, forward strand.
CGAACTGCTCGCGATCGAGACCGAAGAAACATTTCTCGTCGGGCACGCCGGTCAGATTGCCATCGAGGTCATACGCCCAGCCGTGAAACTTGCAGAAGAACTTTCGCGTGTTCCCGCACTTGTCGTAGACGATCTCGTTCATCCGGTGCGCGCAGACGTTGTGCATCGCGCGAATCTCGCCCTGGCGGTTGCGCACGACGATGATCGAGGTGTCGCACGCCGCCAGGTCTTTGACGAAATAGTCGCCGGCCTTCGGGATCTCCTCCACACGCCCGACGTGCAGCCAGGTTTTCTTGAAAATATGCGCTTTCTCGCGGAGATAGTAGTCAGGCGAGATATACGGCTCTACCGGAATCGGACCGGAGCCCAATTCGGGATAGCGACCGGTCAGCGTGCCGAGGGGCGCGGGCGTATCGATAAAGCCGGCTTCGGCGGAAAAGGGGGACTTGGACACGATGACGTCACCTCAAAAACGAACATCATTTAATAATGAATGCCATTCTGTTTTGAACAATTGCCGCTGTCAAGAAGGAATTTATTCCGTGCCGCAGCATGGCTCCGTCGCCGCCATAAACTGTCAGTGGCAAGGACGCGCGCGCCACGGACGCGGTGAAAAAGCCCCGCGATCGTTTTTTCGAACGGATTTCCTCACCGCCGACAGGGGGCACGCCCGGCCATTTGCTAAAATGAGCGCCCGTTTGCCTTTTTTCTCAGTCGAGGATGCCGTGCCGCAGGTCAAGAAAGCGGATCGCCGCGATGCCATCGTCGCGGCCGCGTTCGCGTTGTTCAGTAGTAGCGGCTATACGAGCACCACGATGTCGGCCATCGCCCGAGCCGCGCAGATGACCGTAGCCAATCTGTACGTCTACTTCGATTCCAAGCTGCTGATCCTGTACGAGATCTATCGGCCCTGGCTATATCGCCAATTGGAGACGTTGAAGACCGACGTCGCGGCGCTCGGCACGCCGAGGGAAAAGCTCGAGCGTCTGCTGGTCGGTTTGTGGCGCGATATCCCCGCCGCCGATCATTCGTTTGCGAATGCGCTGATCGAGGCGTTGGCGAACGTCCCCGCGGAATCGGGCAAGCCCGACAGCCTGCTGGCCGAAGTCGAGCAATTCCTGACGACGGTGTTGATCGACGCGGTGCCGGCAAGGCGGCGCAGTGCCGTCGAGGACGGGACGCTCGCGCATATCGTCTGGATGGCCTTCGATGGCTTCGTCATCAATCAACGCATCGGCGACTTGCGCGACATCGACCGCATCGCCAGCCTGACCACCACGCTGTTGCTCGGCGAAGCGTTGCACTGACGCACGTCGTCTCGATGCGGCAGGGCAATGGTCCCGCGTCCGCTTCCCGCCTCTTCTCCCCGTTTCCCCCTTCCAATTTCCGCCAGCACCGCCATTGGCGGCGCGCCGGCCGTCGTGCCGGCGCCGCCGCATTTTTGATACGCGGCTTTTTTGAAATGCTTTGACGTCGCCGAATAAAGAATGGCATTCTCTATTCGTTCGCAGGGAATCCGGCCTAGCAGGCTCTCGACATTTCTCGGCGACAGACGGTTCCCACAAACGCTTTGCCCGACGTCTTATCAGGGTCTACACCGATCCGTTTTCCGCGACGGCATCGATCGCAGCCATGGCTCGAACGACACGGCAGAGACACCTTTCAGTCATACTAACTGATTACCGATCATGGAAAACGTGTCCGGCTCCGGCCTGGCGGCAGGCCTTCGTCCGCCCGCTCGCACCACTTATACGGTCCTCCTCCTTTGTTTCCTGACCATCGTCTCCGAGGGGTATGACGTCGGCGTGATGGGCGTCATCGTGCCCGCCCTGCTCCACGACGCGCAATGGCATCTGACGCCGATGCAGATCGGCGAGATGGGCAGTGCAGCGTTGATCGGGACATTGTTCGGCTCCTACCTGCTCAGCGTCGTCAGTGACATGATGGGGCGCAAGCCGTTGATCATTGGCTGCGTCACGCTGTTTTCCATCTCGATGCTGGCGGCCGCGACGCTGCAAACGCCGACCGGATTCTGGATCGCCCGTTTTATCGGCGGCATCGGCTTGGGCGGCGTCATCTCGACGGCCTGTGCGCTGACCGTCGAATATTCCCCGCCCGAACAGCGCAATCGCAATTTCGCCATCATGTATGCCGGCTATTCGATTGGCGCGCTGGTGTCCGCGCTCGTCGGCATGGGCTTTCTGGCGAGTCATGGCTGGCGCTTCGTCGTGGCCGCAGGCGCGATCCCGCTGGTGCTGGTGCCATTTCTGATTCGCTTGCTCCCCGAATCGCTCGAGTTGCTGATCGCACGCGGCCGGCATGACAAGGCCATCGCATTGGCCCGGCGCCTCTCGGTACCGATCGTCGATCTGGCGCATCTGCAAAAGGCCCCGGCCGAACAGCGCTCGCTGCGCAGCGTCTTCGCCGAAGTGTTCTCCCGCCAGAATGCGATGGGGACGATTTGCATGTGGGTGGCCCAGGTGGCGGCGGTGACCGTGATCTATGGCCTCGGCACATGGTTGCCGCAAACGATGCGCAAGCTCGGTTACGACCTTGGATCCAGCCTGTCGTTTCTGGCGGTGTTCATGTTGTCTTCCGCGATCGGCGGCATCCTGATCGGGCGCATCAGCGACCGGCTCGGCACGCGCAAGACGATCGCCGGCGGGTATGTGATCGGAGCCATCGCCATTGCCTGTCTCGCGATTCGGGGCGGCGGTCTGTTGCAAAACTACCTTCTGGTCGCGCTGGCGGGCTGCGGCAGCATCGGCGTCGCGATGGTGCAGTTGGGATTCATCGCCAACTACTATGCCGCCGGCGCACGCGCCAGCGCGACGGGATGGGCCGTGGGCATCGGTCGCGTCGGTGCCATGGGCGGCCCGCTTATCGGGGGCTATCTGGCAGCGCAGAACATCGACGTTGCGTGGAATTTCTATACCTTTTCGGCATCGGCATTGATCGCCGGCGCTGCCATCGCGCTGACACCCCGTCCGCAGACCGCCGCCGCCGCCGCCGCGACAGGCGATACGCCGCCGGTGCATGCCGGTACGCACTGACGAAGCGCATGCAGCGTGCAGGCCGATGCAAGGCAGCGCATCGGCCGATATGTCCTCGGCTCCCTCCACACCCATATAACGCAGTCCTAAAGATCATATGAACTACTGCAAACGATCCGCCGTCCGCCCCGCCCTGTGGTCCGCAGCGCTGGCACTGTCTTTTGTCGGCCTGTCCGCCGTCGGGACGGCTCGCGCCGCCGACAGTACCGTTACGCTGTATGGCAGCATCGATGAAGGCATTACGTATATCTCGAATCAAGCCGGGAAGCGCGCATGGACGATGGGTGTCGTTGCCGTGCCGGATAAATTCGGCTTGAAAGGCACGGAGGATCTGGGGGGCGGCTTGTCGGCGATCTTTCAGTTGGAGAACGGCTATTTCTCGAATACCGGCACGTCCGCGATTGCTGCCGACGCTTTCAGTCGCTACGCCTGGGTGGGCTTGAGCAGCGTGCGATCCGGGACCCTGACGTTGGGGCGGCAGTGGGATCTGACGAACGATGTCTTCACACCCAATGCCAATGGGGCCGTGCAGTACAACAATTATCTTTATCATCCGGCGAATTTCGATAATTCCGCCGTCAACGACGTCAACAATTCCTTGCGCTACACGTCGCCCAAATGGGGCGGTTGGTTTGTACAGGGGATGTACGGATTCAGCGATCACAGCAGTGGACAGGGGCGCTACGCTGGCGCCACGTTGCGCTATGCGGCGGGACCGTTGAGCATCGGCGCCGTCTATAGCAGCATCAATAATCGCACCTATGCGCTCAACACGCTGCTGGGTTACACGCAGTTTCTCGGTCAGACGCTGACCAACGGCAACGTCTTCCGTGCAACGAACACGACGGTGCTAGGCGTCGGCGGCCAGTATCGATTCAGTCCGGCATGGACGCTGCACGGTCTCGCGGATCATGTGCATCTGGAGACGGCCGGTCCGTCGGGCAATATCTATAACGTGGAACTGGGTCTTGACTGGCTCGTCACACCGTTCAACTCGATCAGCCTGGGTGGCTTCCGGGCCGGCGTGGTCGGACGCCAGTACACTTCGGTCGGGCTGGCCGATCTGTACCACTTCTCCGCCACCACGATGGTGTACGCCGAAGCAACGACACAATTCGCATCGCATGGCACGGAGGCGGCGATGCCTTCGCTGACCGCCTCGTCCAATACACGCCAAACCACGCTGCGCATCGGCGTACAGCATTATTTCTGAACGTTCCCGGCCACCATCGCAAACAACCCGTTCATGCTGACACTTTACTTCGCGCCCGGCTCCTGTGCCATGGCGCCACGTTTCGCGCTGGCCTATGCGGGCGCGGACTATACGCTGATCCGCATGAATCTGGGCGATGGCGAACAGCAGCGCCCGGAACATCTGGCACGCAATCCGCTCGGGCGCGTCCCGGTGCTCGTCGACGACGACTTCGTCCTGACCGAGAATCTCGCAATCCTGCGCTACATCGCGCGACGCTTTCCGCAGGCGGCATTGTGGCCCGACGATCCCAAGGAAGAGGCGCGCTGCCTGGAGTTGATGGCGCTGTGTGCAACGGCGCTGCATCCAACCATGGCGCATGAAAGAAAGCCACAACGCTATGCCCATGCACCAGAGAGCCGGATCGACGTGGCGGCGGTCGCACGCGAGACGCTTGCGTCGTTGACGATGGTGATCGAGCGGCGTATTGCGGCGTGGGACGCGGCGCGCAAGGTAGCGCAGCGGGGCATCGCATCCAACGATGCCGTCGAGCGCTTCACGGTCGCCGATTTCTATCTCGCTTTCTTCTGGCTCTTCCGTCCTGGCGCGTCGTACGCCTTACCGGCATCGGTGCCCATTACTGACGACGATCGCACCCCCGCGTGGACCGCACTGGCCAGGCGCGTTTACGCGCTGCCGTGCATTCGCGACATCTGCATGGCGGACGGACTTCGCCAGCCCGGCCCGCCGAGCGCGCTGGACAACATCGCGGTGCCTGGGGAATAATGCGGTCTTGCCGCTTTTCAAGATATCCGCGCCCCCTTGTCTCGCAAGAGATCGGCCCGGTGGATCGACGGAAGCGGCACAGGAGATGGTGCTCCTCCTGGTTTCGACAAACCGCCCGCTCCTCCCCCGATAATCAAAAGGGGAAGAAGACCGGGCCGATGGCGCCTACAGCCAACCTGACTCGCGTCGGGGCTGTAGGCGCTCGCGCTTCGATGCCGCGTCCCGTTTTTGCCCCCCCGCATTTGTCAGGCCATCCTTCTTTTGCCTGAGCCGTCATGCCGTCTTTTTTCCGCTTTCCGCATCGCTCCCGTCGTCTATCGGAGCCGCTGGCGTCGCTGCCGTATTTTGCAAAGTGGTTTTTACTTTCAGGGCTCGTCGCCCTCTTGTCGGGCACGGCGTCCGCCTGGTTCCTGATCGCGTTGGAGCATGTCACCGCGTTGCGTGAACAGCATCACGGCATCGTCTGGTTGTTGCCGTTTGCAGGATGCGGCGTCGGATGGCTCTATCATCGGTACGGCAAATCGGTCGAGCGCGGCAATAATCTGCTGATCGACGAGATTCATGACCCGCAACGCGTCGTGCCGCTACGGATGGCCCCGCTGGTGATGTTCGGCACGCTTGTCTCTCATTGCTTCGGTGCATCGGTCGGTCGCGAGGGCACCGCCGTGCAGATGGGCGGTGCCCTCGCCGACCAACTGACGCATCTGTTCAAACTCGAACACGCGGATCGACGCATTCTGCTGATGAGCGGCATCAGTGCCGGTTTTGCATCGGTCTTCGGCACGCCGTTGGCAGGAACGGTCTTTGGCTTGGAAGTGCTGGCAATCGGCCGGATGCGCTACGACGCGCTGCTGCCCTGCCTGATCGCCAGCCTCGTCGCGGACAGCGTCTGTCGCGCATGGGGCGCCATTCACACGCACTATGCGGTGGGTCAGTTGGCACCGCTCGGCGTCCACACGGTCATTGCCGTGCTGCTCGCCGGCGTATTGTTCGGACCGGTCGGGATGGCCTTTGCGCGTGCGACGCATGCGGCGGGTGCCTGGATCAAACGGCTAGTGCCGTTTGCGCCGCTCCGTCCGCTGATCGGCGGCGCCCTGATCGCGACGGCCGTCTGGTGGTTCGATGCCTATCACTATATCGGCCTCGGCATCCCGGATATCGTCCGCGCGTTCGATGCACCGATGCGCCCGTGGGATTTTCTCGGCAAGTTCGTTTATACCGTCGCCTCGCTCGGCAGCGGCTTCAAGGGCGGTGAGGTGACGCCGCTTTTCTATATCGGCGCCACGCTCGGCAATGCGCTCGGACCGCTGCTGCACTTGCCCGTATCGATGCTCGCGGCGCTTGGTTTCGTCGCCGTCTTTGCCGGCGCCGCCAATACGCCGATGGCCTGCATTCTGATGGCAGTCGAACTTTTCGGCGCGGGAATCGGCCCGATGGCGGCACTGGCGTGCATTACCGCTTACCTGTTTTCAGGCCATGCCGGGATCTATCATGCCCAACGGATCGAAGCGCACAAATATCGTCGCGAAGCGACCGTCATTGCGGCAAGCGCACGCGTCCCCGAGCCGGAAACCCGCGCATAATCCGATTGGGATAATTCCAGATATACGACTTTCGGGCGGCTGTCGCGCCCGATACTCGGCACTCGCCACTCGGCGGCAATGCAACGCGGCAGTGCCTTATATCGTTCAGCTATTGAACAGATCGACTTCCGAAAAATCGTGGGCAGAAATCGCGGCGCGAATGGTCAATAAGGCCTGTTCGCGCTGAGCACGCCATTTGACGGCGGTTTCCGCGGCGCGTTGCGCCCGTTCGGCTTCTTCCGCATCGCGTTCAACTTCGCCTTTCGACTTGAATAGCGCATTGAAACGCGCAATGGCGTCGTCGTTCCTGCGCATCGCGACCTTGTCGGTGGGTAAGCGCGTGTCCTTCATTATGGATTTACTCTCCGATTGCACTACAACGGCACGGATTGCCCGTACCGGACCGATTTGCATGAACGGTCTTATCGAAACGATATTTTAGCAAAATATGCGCCCGGCTATGCGGAACTCGCCTTTTCGGCCGACGTCGTTTTGGATGACACGCCGAAACGTACTATTGGCCTTAGTGTCGAAACCTTGGCCGAGCTACGGGAACAGCTCGTATTCTAAGCGGTTTCAGGCCGGGACTGTGAAAAATTCGCGCATGTCGATTATTGCAACGGATTATCGACGCGTGCCGCTTTGTAAAAAAAAATAATACGGACGATGGTTTTACCCGGCTGCTGATTACTGCTTAAGCACAGGCGTCGGATGTCGATCAGGCGCCCGAATCCCACTTGCCCCTTGCCGTTTGACAGCGCGACCGCAATCCACGATCATTAATGTATCAATCGATACATAACATGAGCTATTTGCCTGGACGCCCTTTCCCGATGCCTCTACTGTCAGCCAATCCTGAACCGAATCGTTCGTCCGCCGCAGGTCGTGCCGACGTTGCAAGCACGGCCCTATCCGATAATGAACTGGCCACGTCACCCGTTCGACCCGGCACGCCCACCGTCGACGCGCCCTTGCCGATGGCGGCCTTGATCGGCCTTGCGCTGACCGGCTTCCTTTGCATCATGACCGAGACGATGCCGGCCGGCTTGTTGCCCCAAATGGCCGCGGACCTCCATTTGACGCTCTCGCTGGCCGGCCAAACCGTGACCGCTTACGCGCTGGGCTCCGTGCTCGCGGCGATTCCGCTGACGATCGCGACGCAGCGCTGGCCCCGACGTCGCGTATTGTTGCTGACTTTGTGCGGCTTTCTGCTGTGCAATGCCGCCACGGCCTATCTCGAAAATGTGCCGCTGATCATGATGGCACGCTTCGGTGCCGGCGCGGCAGCGGGCCTCGCCTGGAGTCTGCTGGCAGGCTATGCACGCAGAATGGTGGCGCCGCGGCAGCAAGGACGCGCGCTGGCCGTGGCGATGGCGGGCACGCCCGTCGCACTGTCGGTGGGCGTGCCGCTGGGCACTTGGCTGGGAGACGGGATGGGATGGCGACTCACGTTCACGGCGATGTCGGCCGTTACCGTGCTGCTGCTCGCCTGGGTGCGAGCCTGCGTCCCCGATTTTCCCGGCACGACGCATCGTCAAGCCGCACCGCTGCAGCACGTCTGGCGCACGCCGGGCGTCCGCGCGGTGCTGATGGTCGTGCTGACCTGGATGCTCGCGCATAACTTGCTGTACACCTATATCGCGCCGATGATCGCGCCATCGGGGCTCGGCACGCACCTCGATGCGATCCTGCTGGTATTCGGCGGCGCCTCGCTCGTATCGATCGGTCTGGTCGGCCGCATCGTCGATCGACATCTGCGCCGTGCGACGCTTGTCAGCCTCGCCGGCTTCGCGGTTGCGATTGCGTTATTGGGTTTCGGTCGTGCCGCGCCCGCCGTCGTCTATCTGGCGGTTGCCTTGTGGGGACTGGCCTTCGGCGGTGCCGCCACACTGTTGCAAACCGCGCTGGCCGATGCGGCGGCGGACGGCGCCGATGTCGCGCTGTCGATGAACGTCGTGATCTGGAACAGTGCGATCGCGGGCGGCGGCCTGCTGGGTGGCGTCCTCCTCGATCGTTTCGGCGCGTCCGCTTTCGCGATCGCGGCCGATATCTTGGTACTCGGCGCGCTCCTGATCGTCGGCCGATCGCGCCGGCACGGTTTTCGAGATCGGGCGCACTGAGCCGCTGCCGGAGGCACTGAGCCTTTTGGGGAGGCGGCCGGACGGGGCCGAGCCTCGTCTGCGCGTTTCCGTCCCGTCCCCCATCGGCGTCGGCTTTCTCCGGCGTGCCCTCCCTTGTTCCGGATCACAGGGCTTTCATCCGAGACAGCGCGCCGTCATATCGCTACACTGTCGCCGACGCGCGCCGGCGCGTCCCTTTCGCTCGCGACAATGCCATGCGGCGCCGCATGCCTTTTTCCTTTACTTCATCGATGCGCTCCGTTCCCCTCGCCTTGCCGTCTGCGTTCCCGATCGACGATGCCACTATTCGCGCCAACGACGCCATCGCGTCGCATGCCACGCGCACGGACCGCTGCCGTCTTGCCAGGCTCGGCCGACGCGCCGCCTTGATCCTCGGGCTCGCGGCGGCCGTATCGCAAGGGGCGCAGGCCGCACAGCAGGCGACACCGACGGACGGCTGGCAGACCGCATGGGCAACCGCCTTGCAGCCGGTGCCGCGCGTCGCCCATGCACCGTCCTATAATCTGGCGCCCGCGCTCGGCGGCCGTACGCTCCGGCAAGTCATTCGCGTACAGGTCGCCGGCGCGCAGTGGCGCCTTCGTCTGTCGAACCGGTATGGCGATCGCCCCGTGTCGATCGATGCCGCCTCGCTCGCGCCGGCGGGCCGGGGCGCCGCGCTGGCCGGCGCCCCGCTCGCGCTGACCTTCGGCGGTGCCAGATCGATCAGCCTGGCGCCGGGCGAAAGTCGCCTGAGCGATCCGCTAACCACCCCGTTGCGGCCTGGCCCGCTCGCCATCAGCCTCGCCATCGACGACAAAACGGCCGCGCCCAACACCTGGCACAAGCTCGCGAGCCAGCTGTCCTACGTATCGTCGGACGACAAGACGATGGATCGCGACGCCGCGCCGTTCAAGGTTGGGCCGACATCCTGGCTGTTCATCGACGCGTTGCTCGTCGATGCGCGCCCTCCCGCGGGCGTCATCGTGGCGATCGGCGACTCGATCACCGATGGCATGCGCTCGACGCTCAATGCGAACGCACGCTGGCCCGATCGACTGGCCGAGCGGATCGAAGCCGATCCCGCGACGGCCGGCCGCGCCGTCGTGAATCAAGGCATCAGCGGCAATCGCCTGCTCAGCAACTCGGCCTGCTACGGCGAATCGTTGACCAGCCGCTTCGACCACGATGCGCTGACGCTGCCCGGCTCCCGCGACATCATCGTGCTGATCGGCATCAACGATATCAACTTCCAGGCGATGCCGCCGCGCGCCGGACTCGACTGCGACTTCCCGCACACGGCGGTCTCGGCGGCGGATCTGATCGCCGGATATCGCCGACTCATCGAACGCGCGCATCACGCCGGCAAGCGCATTTTTGGCGCGACGCTGACACCGGCCTCGCTGCCAGCCGATCGCGAGGCGATCCGCCTGGCCGTCAATCACTGGATGCGGGAGGCCCCCGGATTCGACGGTGTCGTCGACTTCGACCGCGTGCTGCGGGATCCGGCGCACCCGGCCGCCTTGCAGCGACATTACGACAGCGGCGACCATATCCACCCAAGCGATGCCGGCTACCGCGCCATGGCGGAGGCCATCCCGCTGCGATTTTTCTCGAATTAAAAAAGCGACGTCAACCACCGCCGCGCCTGCAACGTTTTATCTTTCGATAGCGGTCAACCGGACCGCTTGCCGTACCTTATGCGATTTCCCATGCTGAACCGTGTTAGCCGTGCTTTCCTTGCCATGACAGTTGCCGGCGTATGCCTGGCCGGACAGGCCCGTGCCGCCGACCGCGTCATCGTCCTCGACTCGGCGCAGGCACAGTTGACGCTGATCGACCCGCTGACCCGTACCGTCGTCGGCACGGCGCCCACCGGCAAAGAGCCGCACCACTTGATGGTGACACCGGACGGCAAATCGCTGATGGTGGCGAATTCGGTGTCGAACAGCGTGATGCTGGTGGATCCGCACAGCGGCGATCTGCAACGGACGATCCCCGATATCGAGGATCCATACCAACTCGGTTTTTCGCCCGATCGGCAGTGGTTCGTCACCGCCGCCTTGCGCATGAACCGGGTCGACATCTATCACTATGACGGCAGCAACGTCACGTTGGCGAAGCGCATTCCGATCGGGATCACGCCGAGCCATTTGACGTTCGCGTCCGACAACAAGACCGTTTTCGTCACGCTGCAGGATTCCGGCGAACTGGCGGCGATCGACTTGCCCACGCAAACCATTCTGTGGCGGATGCCGGTCGGCACGCAACCGGCCGGACTGTGGATGACGCCGCAGGACCGTTATCTCCTGATCGGCATGACCGGCGAAGACGACGTGGCGGTGGTGGACTGGCGTAATCGGCAGGTCGTCAAACGCATTCATACCGGACGCGGCGCGCATAATTTCCGCAATCTCGACGACGGCGCCCATGTCGCCGTCTCGAATCGCGTCGCCAATACGATCACCGTGATCGACTACAACACCTTGACCAACGATGGCGACGTCACGGGCCTGCTGCCGGGGCCGGACGATATGGATCTGACATCGGATCGACGCTATCTGTGGGTGACGTTCCGCTTCGCCAAGCACGTCGGCATCATCGATCTTGCAACAAAGCAACTGATCGCGACGATCCGCGTGGGCCGCTCCCCGCACGGCATTTTCATGGCCGATCGCGCGCCGGTTTTGTCGCCGAACCCGGACTGAGAGAGCCGCCACCATGATCGATCAGATCTTGAACCTCGCGGATGCCGGCGTCGCCTTCCTGCAGACCGAGCTGTACGAACACGTGGTGCAGCCGCTGTTCTTCCGCTTCGGGCTGATGGGTTATGACGAAGACACCTACGATGCCTTGTATATGGTCATCGTCGGTGCGATTCAAGTGCTGCTGACCTTCGCGCTATTGCGTCCGCTGGAAGCCTGGCGCCCGCTCGAACGCTGGACTGAGCGCAAGTCCGTACGCGCCGACGTCGCCTACACCTGGATCGCGAAGCTCGGCCTGCTCAATCTGGCGTTCTTCCTGATCTTTCAGCCGCTGTTCTTCCATTGGCAAACGCTGATCGCGCTGTACGGCATTCCGAATTTCGAGATCGACACGTTGTGGCCCGGCGTCACCGACAAGCCGCTGGTGTCGTTCTGCCTTTACCTGGTGATCCTCGATTTTGCCGGTTATTGGTATCACCGCTGGCAGCATAAGTTCGGCGTCTGGTGGGAACTCCATGCAGTGCACCACAGCCAGCGCCAGATGTCGCTCTGGAACGACGATCGGAATCATTTTGTCGATACGCTGTTGCAGACGGCCTTCTTCGCGCTGATTTCCTTGTTCATCGGTGTCGAGCCGACGCAGTTCGTCGTACTGGTGGCCGTGAGCAATTTCTTCCAGAGCGTGCAGCACGTCAATGCCCGCCTGCCTTACGGCCGCGTGCTCGAACGCCTGCTCGTCAGTCCGGCTTTCCATCGGCGGCATCATGCCATCGGATATGGCCATGAAGGCCTGCACTACGGCTGCAATTTCGGCGTGCTGCTGCCGTGGTGGGACATGTTATTCCGCACCGCGGTCTGGACCCGGACCGTCGAACCCACCGGCATTCGCGACCAACTGCCGGACGGCGGCATGCCGGGCCGATCCTACGGACAGGGTGTCATTGCGCAGCAATGGCTCGCCCTGCAACGCATTGCCGCGCGCGGCATGTTCTCCCGACGCCCCGACGAAGAGCGCGGCACGCCTTCTTTGTAATCCCGGAAATAGTCAGTAATCGCTTTCCCAAAAAGGATAGAATGCGGGGCTATGTTCCCTGTTCTATCCCTTCTCCGTGGCACAAGTCATTGGGCGCGCCTGTTTCGCATGGGCGCGCTGATGATCTTGTTATGCCGCGGGTTGCTGTCCGGCGCCGTCATGTTCGACATGGACGCGCCGGCGGGGGATTTCGGGCTGGTCATGTGTTCCGGCTACGGTCCGATGTTTCCTGCCGCCGATGGAAGCCGCGCCGAGCGCCAGGCCGACGCCGGTATGTCGATGGATATGTCGATGCCCATGCCCATGCCGATGACGGATCACGCCACGATCGATCAGGACAAAACCGGCGCCGTTTCCAGTGTCATGCCCGACGGCATGCCGATGCATGCGACGGCGGATGCGAACGACATCTGTGCATTCAGTGCCGCCTTGCTGCTGGGTATCGGGGCGCTGTTCGTGGTCCTGCTGCTCGTCGGCGCACTGTCGACGGTGCGGCGTCTGCGCATCCGATACGTTCGGATCGTCGCCGGCGCGCCCTCTCCCTTCGCGCTGCCACTCAGCCGCGCACCGCCTTCGGGCTGCCTTCCTGCTTAATTCCCCCCGTTGCAGTGCCTGGCCGGTGTGTCATCCACCCGGCATGTTCGCGCTCGTCCTGACGTTTCAGCGATAACGGCGCGCCCACCCTTTTGCGTGGGAGGCACCGGCTCGCGCCTTTGCAAGGCGGCGTCGGCACGAACGCTCGACACGACAATGGGATCGCCTGTTTCCAACAGGCTTCGGACGCGGCTGCCCGTCGTATCGACGACTCGATGCGAGGACGAAGCGGCGCCATCCCTTTCCTTTTTCATGCCATGTTTTTAAGACGTACGACGCCGTCCCCTGCGGCGCACTTTCCGCGACGCTGCCACCCGTTGCGTCCGATCACCGTCGGCATGTTCACGGCGCTGTGTGCGACGCAAGGCGTCTTCGCGCAGGACATCCCGCTTCAAGATTCACCAACGCCGAAAGACGCACCGGCCCGCACAGCGCGCGACAGCCGCGGCGCACGCGAACAGACTACCGCGGCGCTGCCTGCGGTCGCGGTGCAGGCGGCGCGTCAAACGATGCTGGACCAGACGACGAACACCGGGTCGAATCTGGGCCTCTCGCTATTCGAGACGCCCGCCAGCATCGATCGCATCGACCGGCGCACGCTCAACATGCAGGGCGACGCGAACCTCACCGACGCCGTCAGTCGTGCCGCCGGCATCAGCGAATCGCCGCACCCCGGCAATGGCGGCAGCGAGCTTGCCGCGCGTGGTTTTATCGGCAGCAGCTCGGTCACGCAACTGTTCGATGGCGTGAAGCCTTACGGCGCGATCGGCGTCACCTACCCGTTCGATACCTGGTCCGTCGATCATATCGACGTCTTGCGCGGGCCGGCGTCGGTCATCTACGGTGAAGGGGCGATTGGCGGTATCGTCAACGTCGTGCCAAAGAAGCCGACGCAGGGACCGATCCAAAACGAGATACGCCTAGGCGTGGGTACCGAAAAAACGGCACGCGTTGCCTTCGGCAGCGGGGGCGCGATCAACAGCAAACTGTCCTACCGCTTCGACGTCAGCGGCAATCGCTCGGACAACTGGGTGGACCGCGGCGACAGCAAGGATTTGTCGTTCTCGGGCGCGCTGCGCTACGACATCACGCCGACGCTGAATATCACCGCCTCTTATGCCCAGGGCTATCAGCATCCGATGCGGTATTTCGGGATACCGTTGGTCAACGGCGGCCTGGATCGTGCGCTGTACGACAAGAACTACAACGTCTCCGATGCGCTGATCTCCTATCGCGACAGTTGGGCGACGCTCGCGGCCGAATGGCGCCCCAGCGACGCGCTGCGCGTCTCCAGCACTCTTTACAGGATGAAAAGCAACCGGCATTGGTACGACGTCGAGGACTACAGCTACACGCCCGCCACCGGCCAGATCGCGCGCGGCGATTACACCGAGATCCGCCACGATCAGGAGCAGATCGGCGACACGACATCGGCCAGCCTGACGCATCGCATCGGCGGATTGACGAATCGGGTGTCCGTCGGCTTCGACATCAGCCACACGACGTTTCAGCACGATAACAATTCGCCCTACTCCGGTAGTTCGAGCGTCGATCCGCTCGACTTCGATCCCGGCGTGTTCATCAATCTCCCCGGCACTTTTCCGAAGTATCGATCCCAGGCGAATGCCTACGCCTTGTTTGCCGAAGACCGCCTGGATCTGACGTCGCGCTGGTCCGTCGTCGGCGGCGTGCGCTATGACCATGCCGCCATCAATCGCATCGATCTCGTCAATGGCGGCGGTTTCTCGAAAACAGTCGCCAATACCGGATGGCGTCTGGGTTCGGTTTTCGATCTGAGCGCGCAAACCGCCCTCTATGCCCAATACGCGGAGGCGGCGGACCCGGTGAGTTCGCTGCTGATGCTCAATGCGAACAGTGCGCGATACACGCTCGCCACCGGCAAGCAGATCGAAGTCGGGATCAAGCAGGTCTTTCTCGATGGTCGTGCGGAAGCGACCCTCGCCGCGTATCGGATCGTCAAGAACAACCTCACCTCGCCGGACCCTTCGAATCCAGACAATACGATACAAATCGGCCAGCAATCATCGCGCGGCGTCGAGGCGACTGTCGCCGCCGACCTTACCCGCGACCTCCATATCGACGCCAATGTCTCGCTGCTGCGGGCGAAATACGACGACTACGCGGCGAATATCGATGGCGCGCTCGTATCGGAGGCTGGCAACGTCCCCGCTGGCGTCCCGCAGCGTCTCGCCAACGTTTGGGTTCGCTATCGTTTTCAGCCCGCCTGGACCGCGATTGCCGGCCTGAAGTTTGTCGGCAAACGCTATGCCGATAGCGCGAATCGAGACGGCATGGCCTCGTATACGACGCTCGATCTCGGTTTGGCCTGGCGGGCAAGACGCGATACCACGATCACGTTCCGCGCCTACAACGTGCTGAATCGACGCTATGTGCAAAGCGCGTATTACAACGAGACCCAATATCTGCTCGGAAACGACCGCCGTTTCGAGTTGTTGCTCGACTATCGGTTCTGATGTCTTTTTTGCGACGCAAGCGCTCCGACTTTTTTGAGAGATGAAGGACATGCAGACAAACCATATCGCGCCGCTGCAGCGCGAAGCGAATGTCGGTGCCGCCGCCCGCTATCGGATGCTGTGGCGCTGGCACTTCTATGCAGGACTCTTCGTGATGCCCTTCCTGATCGTCTTGGCGATCACCGGCATCCTGTATTGTTTCCAGCCGCAGATCGACCATCTGCTGTATCGCCCTTTATTGGACGTGGCGTCATCCTCGGCGCCACGGCTCAGTTACCAGGCCCTGCTCACGCGAGCGGTGGCGGCGGAGCCGCGCGATGCCATCGCGACAACGGTATCCATCGAATCCGCGCCAACGCGATCGGTCGAATACCGTTTCAAGCTCTCGCGCGGCGGCAATGAGAGCGTCTACCTGAATCCCTATACCGGCGCGATATTGGGACGTCTCAGCGTCGAGAATCGTTTTACGGAACAGGTGCGGATGATCCATCGCGGTTTGCTTATCGGCAAGCTTGGCGAGATCGTCATGGAACTGGCCGGCTGCTGGACACTGGTCATGTTGGGCACCGGCATCGCGATGTGGTGGCCCGTGCAGCGACAGCCGGCGCGTTTC
Organism: Robbsia sp. KACC 23696; assembly: GCF_039852015.1. NCBI lineage: Bacteria > Pseudomonadati > Pseudomonadota > Betaproteobacteria > Burkholderiales > Burkholderiaceae > Robbsia > Robbsia sp. KACC 23696. The sequence goes on from NZ_CP156627.1 coordinate 273,562, forward strand.
TGGCCGGACAAACGGCAACGCGGTCGTGCCTGGTGGCGCGATGCCCATCGCGTGCTTGGCATCTGGGTCGTGTTCGGCGCGCTGGCCTTCGTTCTGTCGGGCCTGCCGTGGAGCAGTACCTGGGGCCAATGGTTCAAACAGCTCGTGACGACGACCGGCGCCGGCCTCCCGCCCGATACCTATGCGGCGCAAACCGTGCAGTCGCTTCCACCGGGGGCCCCTGCACCGATAGCGGCCGCACGCCCGGCGCACCACGCCGACGCGATGCCCGGCATGATCATGGACGATCTGCCGATCAAGCAAGTCCCGTGGGCCGTTGGCGCCTTACCGCTGCCGGAGACGTCGGCGGAATTGGCGCCGACTATTCCTATCGATCGTGTCGTCGGCCTGGCCGCGGAACGCCATGTCGTCAGTGGCTATCAGATCGTCCTGCCGCGCCGCCCGACCGACGTCTATACCGTCAGCTATTTCGCCCCGGATCCGCGCGCGGAACGCACCTTGCATATCGACCAATACAGCGGGCGCGTGCTGAAGGACATTGGTTTTCATGAGTACGGCTTCATCGGTGCGGCCGTCGCGTTTGGCACGGACCTGCATATGGGGCGCGTCTTCGGCCTCGCCAATCAGTTGGCGTGTACCGCGATCTCGCTGGCGATTCTGCTGTTGGCGGCGAGCGGCGCCTGGCTGTGGATCAAGCGCCGACCAAAGGGCCGGCTCGCCGCGCCGGCGCGCCCTGTCAATGCCCCGGCGATGCGCGCGTGGTGCATCGGTCTGGGCGTGCTCGGCATCGTGTTCCCGATGCTCGGTGTGACGTTACTGCTTGCCTGGCTGGTCGATCGCTGGATCGCCGCAAGGCAGGATCGCGCAGCAGCGCTTGCTTGAAACAGGACTTGCGACTCGGCGCGTCTTACTGGATGGCGCACCTTAATGCTTTTGCCTATTGCTGAGCACCCGGATGATTCAAGCAATACGCTTGGATAACGTGCACAGCTTCCCTCGATTTCAGAAGCGATATCCGGCGCCGATGAGGAAGATGTCCGTATCGCGATTGTAGGTCGTCAAGACGCGATCCCATGAAAAACGAACGACGACGTGCGGCGTCACGCGGTACGAGGCCGACATCGTGAACAGCCCCGAGAGTTTGGCGCCGGTCCGGTCGCTGTCGCGACTGACGCGATAGGTATCGGCCGCCAGATAAGGACCCACGCCCATCCCGATCGTCAGCTTGTCGTGATACAAAGGCTCGGTCAGCCAGATCTGCGTTGCAACGCCGTTGCGCTCCGTCAAGCGCGTGTTGCCTTCATCGATCCACGCCACGGTCCCTTCGATATGCTGACTGAAGGTGTGGCGATATTCGACGCTCTTCGAAAACGTCGATTGCGAACTTAAACTGTTGACGACGGTCTTGCCCGCCATCACCGTCAACTCGTCACCGTGCGGGAAGCGTAGACGCGTATCGCTCGGATCGGGTATCAGCGCACTTTTCGGCAGGCTATACGATAAGCCGAAGAGCAATGAAGAGGACTGTATGCTGCCCGGTGCCTGCACTTCGTTGAAGCGCAATTGCAAACGGAGATGCTCTGTTGCCGCCCAATTCGCGGTTACCGAATAGAGCACGCCCCAGCCGTGCTGATTGACGTACAAGCGATTCGGCGACGTCGATGTATCGTAATAACGATAAGGTCCGGCGCCAAGGCCCACGGTAAAGCGCGGTGAAAAAAGCGCTTGATCGTACCAAATTTGAAATGCCGAACCATCGCGATGATGATCGGGCACATGCCCTTCGTTGAGCCAGGTCGCACCGAGCGATAGATTCTTATAGATCGACTGTCGGTATCCAAAGCTCCAGGTGTAGGTACTCTCACCGCCGGCGGATCCGCGAAGCGCGCCGAGATCCGCACTAACCTCCTGCGCCTGCGCGAGAATCGGCGTGAACAAGACCGTACCGGCCATGAAAATGGTACGAAGCGACCGCATAAATTCCCCTGGGCTGGCGTATTTTTGGCCGGATGTTAACGGAATCTTAAGAATGGCGTGTTACCGCCGTAATCGCCTGTTTTATTTATCCCGGATACGATCGGCGGCATAAAGCCCGGCGATTCATTCGCAAGAAGACGCTTGTCGCGCGTAATATAAGATGCATCTATTCGCTACCGATAGGACGCCGCCATGACCGTTACAACCGTGTCCCGCGATGCCGACACGCTGTGCCGCGACATACTGGCCAGCCTGGACGCGATGGGCGGCGGCATCGCTGCCGCGAACGCGCCATCGTCGACGCCGCTGCAGTTCGCGGTGCCAGACGCCTCAAAAGACCGCGACGTCGAAAATCCTCGCCCGGTGGACGACACAATGGCGCGCGGCGAGACCGATCCTTTGCCTTCGCGTTTTCCGGTAACGGCCTTAGCGACGGCGTCTATCGGCGCGGCCGGAGCGGCGCTGTCGTCATTGCTATCGGCGTCGCGGACGCCTGGCTCCCCGCTGCCGGTGTCGATCGATACGCGACTGGCCGCGCTCTGGTTCGGCGTCTCGATATCCCCGATCGATTGGGTATTGCCAGGAGCCTGGGACGCGATCGCCGGCGATTACCGCACTGCCGACGGATGGATTCGTCTTCACACGAATGCGCCGGCGCATCGACGAGCCGCGCTCGATGTCTTGCAATTGCCTGACACGCTGCCGAATGCCACGTCGCCGGCTGCGGCACGCAACGCGGTGCAGGAGCGCGTCGCGCAATGGCACGCCGCGGCGCTGGAGGAAGATGTCATCGCCGCGGGCGGCTGTGCGGCGCAAATGCTGACGCAAGCGCAATGGACAGCCCATCCGCAGGGACGCGCCGTGGCCGGCGAATCCTTGATTCAGTGGAACGACGTTGCCGTCGATGGCGGTGCGCGCGGCCGCTGGCATGGCAATTCACAGGCGACCGCACCGGCACGGCCTCTCGCGGGGCTGCGCGTGCTGGACCTCACGCGCATTCTTGCGGGCCCCGTCGCAACGCGGTTTCTTGCCGGCTTCGGTGCCGACGTGTTGCGCATCGATCCGCCCGATTGGGACGAGCCATCGTTGGCGCCCGACGTCACGCTCGGCAAGCACTGCGCGCGCTTGAACTTGCAGCGTGCCGCAGACCGGCGCACCTTTGAAACGCTGCTTGCGAGCGCCGATGTCCTGATTCATGGTTATCGCCCTGGTGCCTTGGAGGCATTGGGCTATGACGCGTCGCGTCACGCGGCGCTGTGTCCCGGACTCGTCGATGTCTCTTTAAGCGCCTATGGCCATAGCGGACCCTGGGCGATGCGACGCGGCTTCGACAGTCTCGTGCAGATGAGCAGTGGCATCGCCGATGCCGGCATGCGCTGGCGCAACAGCGACAGCCCCTACCCGCTACCGGTTCAGGCACTCGATCATGCAACCGGCTATCTCATTGCCGCCGCCGCGCTTCGCGGATTGGCGTTGCGCCAGCAGCATGGTCATGGCGGCATCGCCACCTTATCGCTCGCTCGGACGGCGCACCTGTTGACAGGTGCATCGGCGCCGGGCGCGGCGGCGCCATATGATCCCGCGGTGGCGAAAGCCAATGCGCGGCCAAGCGATTTTTCAAGATCGCTGGAGAAGACCCAATGGGGTTCGGCGCGCCGCCTGTTGCCGCCGCTCGCGATCGAGGGGGCGCCGATGCATTGGTCGCTACCGGCGCGACCGCTTGGACAGGATGCCGCGGCGTGGACGACCGTCAAGCGATAAAGCATCGACACGGGTCCGCGCGACATCCCTCATGTCGCGCGCCTGACTCCGAGCCTTAGCTTAGAAATCCACCTGCGCCGACAGGAACAGGGTTCGCGGGGCCGCCGTCGTCAGATACGTGCCCTGCTGCAACCAGTAACGGCTGCCGAACAGGTTTTCGATATTGGCGCGGAACACGACGTTTTTTCGCAAGATCTGCGTGCTGTAGCGTGCGCCGATATCGTAACGCGTCCAGGACGGCACGCGGAACTGTGAGACGCCATTGAAGTATTGCGCGCCATTGTGGATGACGCGCGCATTGACAGCCAGACCTTGCACCCACGGCAGCGTGTAGTCCGCACCCAAATTGAACGTGTACGACGGCACATTCGTGGCATGCGTGCTCGGCACGCTGCCATCGTTGATATCGTTCAACTTAGCGTTGTAGAACGTGGCGCTGGCCATCAGGCGCAGGTTATGGACCGCTTCGCCATACGCCGACAATTCCAAGCCACGCACGCGCTTATTGCCTTCCGGGCCATAGACATTCGTGACGAGATTTTTCACGTAGTTCGGCTGCGTGATCTGGAATATCGAGACAGACGTCGTCACACGGCCCCAGTCGGCTTTCACCCCTGCTTCATACTGATTCGACTTGTATGGCGCGAAAGCCTGACCGAAATTGGCGCTGCCTACCGGCGCGCTGCCCCCATCGGTCAAGCCGGACGTGAAATTGCCGTACACCGAGATGTTCATCAAGGGCTTGAAGACGATACCGGCAAGCGGCGAGATCGCTGTCTCGGAATAGCTCGCGGTCCGTTCTCCGGAGGTCGGATCGTAGGCATCGGAGCCGATCGTCTGACGACGGAAGCCGCCAGTGATCAACAGCCGGTCATCCCAGAGGGACAGCGTGTCGATCAATTGCTGGCTGAACAAGCGCAAATGGGCGTTACGCTGGGCATCACCGCGGTCTACGCCCACTGCCGGCAGCGAAGCCGGCTGATAGATGCTCGATGCCACGCCGGTACTGCCACCTGCGTAGAAATAGCCTTGTTCCTCATTTAACGAGGTCAGCCCCGCCACCAAGGTGTGCTTGACGCCAAACGTGTTGAAGTGGAAGCGCGCGCCGACGTCAACGGTTCGCGTCCGATTGTATTGATCGTAATACCCGTTGTAGACGGTGAAATTCCCCGCATTGTCCACGGATCCGGACGGGAAGGATTGCGTCGATGTGCCGTAATGCTCGCCCGCCGCGCCATACAAGGTCACGTACTGGTTGACATCGTACTCGGCCCGCGTCATCGCCGCCGTGTCACGCAAACGCATCTTGCTGCCCGGATACAGATTGTTGTACGCCGACGGCGCGCTGGGCAACGCCGTGGCATTGCCGAACCCGATCTGCGAGCGGAACTCGTCGTCGTTTTCCGACGCATTATAGGCATCGAACGACCACCGCAGTTTCTGGCCTCGGTAATCCAAGGCCACCGAACCATCGCCTTGGCTCTGGTTGCCGTGCGCGATACCGGTCTGGCCGTCCTTATACATGCCATTGACGCGGACGCCCCACTGCCCATCGCTGCCGAAACGGCGTCCTACGTCGACTTCCGTTCCGAATTGGCCTTTGCTTTGATACAAACCGGTGAGCCGGGTCAATGGCACGTCGTCCGCTTGCTTGGTGACGATATTGATCGCGCCGCCCACGCTCCCCGACGGACCCATCCCGTACATCAGCGAGCCGGGGCCCTGCAGCACTTCGACACGCTCCAGCAGGTTTACCGGCACCCGTGCCGTGGACACCATGCCGTACAGACCATTCAATGCAACGTCCGTGGCCGACACATCGAAACCGCGAATTTGGAACGCATCGCCAAACCCGCCGCTGCTTTGCTCGGTGCGGACCGACGCATTGTTGATGACGACGTCGCCGATCGTCCGGGCCTGCGTATCGCGAATGAAGTCCGACGTGTAGTTGGTCACGGCGAACGGCTGGTCCATCACGTTTGCCGTACCGAGCACGCCGATGCTGCCGCCGCGCGCGACTTGGCCGCCCGCATAGGCCCGCGGCAATTCCCCGGGCAACGCAGCGGCTTTGACGGTCACGGCCGGGAGACTTTGCGAATCCACTTTTGCCGCCGTGGCGGTATTTTGAGACGTATCGACTGTCTGCGCCTGTGCAAGGATCGGGGCCGCGGCAACCGCGGCCGCACCGATCAAAAGACGGCCGATGGCCTTGGAAACTGCTGTGCGCTGCAACCGCGCCCCCGACTGCGTGATCCGATTAGACATTTTTTCTTTCGACGGTTACGAATGCGAATAAAGACAAGAATTGTTCGCAATTGTAATGATGAAAGTTTGAGATACCAACTGAAATATTTAAGCTTTTGTTAAGAAAAAGTGTGTTATGCAGGTCGTGCGGATGGCGCCCGATGATCGCACGGTTCCCCATCCGGCAGCCGCTGCGGACGGGCATCGCCGGTGCGCCACCGCAACCCTTCCTTCGGCAGCCTGACGCGATATTCGAGACGCCAAGGCGTCAATTTTTCGGCCGATTTCCGCCACGATCGCCGGAGCGTCGGCAGGTCTCGCGGATCGATCAGCGCATCGATAGCATCGACATTGTCGGAGACGTCGCTGGGCATCAGCTCGTAGATCTCCCGAATACCGGCGCTAGCGTAGGTAAAGCGGCCCTGACCCGCTGCCGTCTCCCGGTATTGAAATACGAGACCCCCTACCTGATCGGTCAAATTGGTCGTCAGATCATTGGTCTGCTGCAACTGAGCGGCCAATTCGCGCAATGCCGTGATGTCCGTGGTCGTCCCGACCATGCGGAGCGCCGCACCGCTACTGTCCCGAAGCGTCACCTTGCCTCGGCTGCAGATCCACTTATAGAGAACGGGAGTCGACATGCGATCTTTCTGAGATAAGGCGCCGACAATAGCGGCTTACCGACTATAACGGCGGATTCCAACGAAAATGAAGGGACGGGATCGTTCCCAGGCGCTTTTAGGCGACGCCGCGCAATCGAGGTGGTCGAAAATACGCCTGACTTGACGGCTAGTACATGCCCCTGCCATATAGCGCGCGGAAAATCGTAGAATCGACCTAAATACTTTTTGGAGACACGGCATGAGCGACCGGTCCGGCGAATCGGATTTCTTTCGTGAACGGCTCAGCCGTTTTCATGAAGATTTGATCGACGCGTACGACGAAGAACTCGAGATGGAAATCGACGATCGTATCCTTGACGGCGATGCCCACCTCGATCCCGACACGCGGCAGGCACGCAAAGTCTACTTCCGCGAGCTGTACCGTTTGCAAGGCGAGCTGGTAAAGCTGCAAGACTGGATCGTCGCCACTGGGCATCGTCTCGTCGTAATTTTCGAAGGCCGTGACGCGGCCGGTAAGGGCGGCGCGATCAAGCGGATCACGCAGCGCCTGAATCCGCGCGTGTGCCGCGTGGCGGCCCTCCCCGCGCCGAATAACCGCGAGCGCACGCAGTGGTATTTCCAACGTTATGCCACCCACCTGCCCGCCGGCGGCGAAATGGTGCTCTTCGATCGCAGCTGGTACAACCGCGCCGGCGTCGAACGCGTCATGGGATTCTGCACCGATGACGAGTACGAGGAGTTCTTCCGCTCGGTGCCGGAATTTGAAAAGATGCTGGTCCGCAGCGGCATCCAGATCGTCAAATACTGGTTCTCGATCACCGACGAGGAGCAGGAGGTTCGCTTCCAGACGCGCATCCACGATCCGCTGAAACAGTGGAAGCTCAGTCCGATGGATTTGGAAAGCCGACGCCGCTGGGAAGCGTATACGCAAGCGAAGGAAGTGATGCTGCAGCGCTCCCATATTCCGGAGGCGCCGTGGTGGGTGGTGCAGGCGGTGGACAAAAAACGGGCGCGGTTGAATTGCATCCAGCATCTGCTGAATCAAGTGCCCTATCATGGCGTCGAACATCCGACGATCGACCTGCCGCCGCGCGAGCATCACGACGACTACATCCGCCAGCCCGTGCCCGCATCGATGATCGTACCCGAGCTGTATTGAGAGCGCTGCCTCGCCGGCCATTCAGCGCGCCGCCGCCCCGGCCCTGATCGTTCGGCTAGGCGCATCGAACCAGGCGTTCACCCCGCTTCTTCCAAGAGCGCGTGGGATGCCGATTCGACGTCGCGAGCGAAATGCGAAGGCGGCACGCCGACATAGCGCGTAAAAGCCACGCTGAACGTGCTGGCCGAGCCATAGCCGACGCGTGTCGCAATCTCCGCGACACGCCCCTCGCGACGGCGCAGCATGTCCTTTGCCAGTGCCATACGCCAGCCCAGCAGATAATCCATCGGCGTCACGCCCAACGCCTGCTGAAACCGTTCGAAGAACGTCGTGCGGGACAGTGCCGCCTCCTTGGCGAGCGCCGCCACCGTCCAAGCGTGCGTCGGACGGGCGTGGATGCCGCGAATGGCCGCTGCAAGACGGGCATCGGCCAGCCCGCGCACCAGGCCGGGCGAAGCCGCGCTACGGCCTCCCGAGCGCAAAGCCTCGATCAACAACAGCTCGATCAGGCGCGCCAGGACCACCTCTCGCGCCGGCCGCTTCTCGCGCGTTTCATCTCGAATAAACTGCACGAGCGTTGCCAAGCGCGGCTCGTTTCGTACGTGTACGAGCTTCGGTAGAAGCGACACCAGCAGATTCGCATCCGGTGATCCGAATTGGCAATGGCCCACGGCGATGCGCGCATCGATCGAGCGGTCCGCGTCGCCCAGACGATATTCACCACTACCAATGGCGCAGGGCGGCGCCGATTCAACACCCGAGGGCAGCGCATCGAGGCTCGACAGATAAATGTTGACCCGCGATGGCACCAGCATGAAATCGCCCGCCATCAGCGTAATGGACTCCGTCCCCTCCACCGTCACATGGCAGCCGCCCTCGAGCATGGCGCAATAAAACGGATCGTTCAATTCAGCGGAATAAATCCGCCAGGGACTGGCGCCGAGCACCACCTTTGCGAATTGCGTCCGCGGTTGCAGCAACGTCACCACCTCGGCGAGCGGATCAACCACGGCGTACTCCTGCTAATGAAATCCGGATTCCAGATTGTAGCAAGTTCAACTCCGCACGCCTATCGTAGGGGGACTGTTCACCACCTTCAGGATGTCAGATGCCTACCGTTTTAATCACCGGATGTTCCTCGGGCTTCGGCCTCGAGATTGCGCGTCATTTCCTCGCGCAGGAATGGCACGTCGTCGCCACCATGCGAACGCCGCGCGACGATGTGCTGCCGAAGTCAGACCGACTTCGCATTCTCCCGCTGGATGTCACCGACGCCGACAGCATTCGTCAGGCCGTCGCAGACGCTGGGCCGCTTGATGCACTGGTCAACAATGCCGGCGTGGGGGCCGGCTCGCCGTCCGAATTGACACCGATGGCAACGATTCGCGATATTTTCGAGACGAATACCTTCGGCACGATCGCGATGATGCAAGCGGTGTTGCCGCAGTTTCGGCAACGTCGATCCGGCGTCGTCGTCAATGTGACATCGAGCATCACCTATAAGGCCACTCCCTTTGCGGCCAGTTATCGGGCCAGCAAGGCAGCCGTTAACGCTTTCACGGAAGCCGCGGCGTTGGAAGTCGCCTCATTCGGGATCCGCATGCATATCGTCTTGCCGGGCCGCGCGCCCGAGACGCGCTTCCTCGACAATGGCAAAAATCGGATCCAGGGGATGGATGACGCGGCGTATGGGCCCTTGATTCAACAGATCTTCGACACGCTCCTGAACAGGACGGGACCGGTAACCTACTCGCGGGATGTGGCCGAGGCGGTATGGCAGGCCATCACCGAGCCGGCGACGCCCTTGCACATTCCCGCGGGTCTCGACGCCAAAGAATCGTCGCGCGAGGCGCATCTCGGTGGCGACGCGGCGACGACGCGCTAAGCCAGTATCGAAACGCGCGACGCAGACGGCGTGCATCGCGCGTTCAAGCGCCGCAAACAGGCTAGTGCGCCGGCAGGAATTTAAAGAATACCGGTGAGCCGATATCCATGCGCATCGTCGTCGGCGTCAGCTTTCCGGTCTCCGGATCTCGTCTATACCAAAATGCGTCGTCGCTGTCCTGATTGCCGACGATCATCCAGCGGCCCGACGGGTCGATGGCAAATTCACGCGGGATCTTGCCTTGCGAAGACACCCGGTCGACTAAAGTCAACGTACCCGATTGCCGATTCACCGCATAGATCACGATCTGATTGACGTCGCCGCGATTCGTCGTATAGAGGAAGCGACCATCGTCGGACAAGTGGATGGCGCCCCCGCCGATCGCGCCCTTGAACCCAGGTGCCGTCATCGGCACCACTTGAACTTGCTTCAATGCGCCGTCGTTGTAATCGAAAACGGTCACTGCAGCATTCAGCTCGGTCGTCAGATAGGCATGGCGTTGCGCGGCATCGAAGACCAGGTGTCGCGGACCGGAGCCGGCTGGAATCGCGATATAGCCGTTGCCCGTCGGCCGCAGCGGCCCCATCCCATTATCGCCCGGGGCGTCGGATTGCCGCTGCGGCTGGTACGCGTATTGATAAACCTTGTCGACCCCCAGGTCCGATGCGAACAGGTAGCGGCCGTCCGGCGAGAACACCGTCGAGTGCACGTGCGAGCTATCCTGACGGCCCGTCACAGGACCCCTTCCCTCATGATGGATATTGATCGCAGCGGGGCCAACGCTACCGTCCGCGGCAATCGGGAAAACCGATAAACTGCCACCGGGATCCGCCGCCACCGAGTAATTGGCGGTAGCGATATAGCGCCCATCTGGCGCAAGGGCCAGATAAGTCGGATCGTTCCCTTCGGACGACACCTGATTCTTGAATTGCAAGCTGCCGCTGGCCGCATCGAAGTCGTAGGCGGCAATGAATCCGCCTTTGCTCCCCGGCTTCGCATCGCCCGGAATCTCACTGACCGTGTAGACATGACGTCGATCGTTACTCACTGCCAGATACGACGGATTCACCGCATCGGTGACGCTCAATAATGCGGTGTTCCCGGTTGCCGTATCAAAGCGATAAACATAGATGCCTTTGCTTTTCGTATTGGTCGTCGTATAGGTGCCCACCAGCATATCGAACGTCCCTGCGGCAGCGCCGGCAACAGCGTTGGGCACGTCGGCACCTTGCGCGAAGGCAGTCGTGCCGGACAGCATCGCGATCAAGCCGAGCGCCAATGCGCTTCGACGCAAGGGATGCAATGGGGTCGACGCGATGGCGACACCGTTTCTTTCGGTCATGCGGATAGGCGATTTCATAGCGTCTTCTTTGGAGTCGATCTTTCTCGATGGCGCGGCAGCTTCCGGGCTTACCCTGATGCCATCCGTGAACATGCTCGATAAAGCATACCTCGACCGTGGAAATGACGTTGCGCGTGACCGACGCGAATCCATGCGCCGCCTAGTAAGGGAAAGACCTCAGACACGCGCCGGCAAGGCGCTAAGCTCGCGCTGCGCGCTGATCTGCTTCACCGATTGCGCCGCGAAGACATACGACAATCCATTCGTGCGTTGCGAAGCATTCGTCTCGTACGAGTACAACGCATGGCTTCGCCAACTTTTTGGCGCCTGCAACAAGGCCCCGATCTTGCCGCGGATGCGTAGCATTTCCTGTCGTTCCGCGTCGCTCGGCGCCTGTGCGGCACGCTCCATCAGGCGCAAGGCGCCACGGTAGGCATTGATCTCGGCTGCCGCCTCTGGCGTCATACGTTGCCGCTCCCCGTGAAATTGATTCCCTCGCGTCGCATTCAGCTTGACCTTGGTTTGATACAGCTTCAACGCCGCGGCATCGCCGCCCAGCGCCTTTACCCATTGCGCCGTGTGCTTGTCGAGGTACTTCAGGTATTTTTTATCTTGGTGAACTCGGTGTCGCGAAACGTTCTTTCTGGCACGATCTGCCCATCGACTTCGTAGAGCCGTAACGTCGAACCGGTCCCGGTTTGCATCAAGGTCGTACCGACGCCCACCACGGGTGCACTTGAAAACGAAATCGAATTGAACGGCCCTTGACTTCCGATCGGGACCGGCAAGGGGCTGGCCACCAATGTCGCGCTGCCATTCACCGCCGCGCGGAAACTACGGCTTATTTTATCGACGGTGCGCGACCCGCTTTTATCCTCGGCGTGCACTTTCGAGAAACCGACGACCGCTTCCGCGGAAACCAGCGGTCCGAATTTCACGTTCGCAGGCGTGACATACCGTGCGCCGCCGGATGCCGATAAAGCGCCATAATTCGTTCGAGAATGGTTATCGACCCAGCCGATGGACAGGTCGGGATCGGCCGTGTGGTCGAAGGGGGTGCGAATGACCAGGCCGCGCGGACTGCCCGAATCACACCCGGCCAGCGCCGACCCATAGCCGCTCGCCAGCACTTTGCCGCCCGCCAGCGACCAGCCGATGAATGCGCCGACGCCGAGCTGCGCCGAGCGGCGATTGTCGGTGCCGATAAAAAGCTCGCCATGATGCGACGTCGAGCCCACCTCGATCACCGCATGCCGCCTCTTTACGCGGCGCCTGCGATGTTTTCGATATTTCTCAGAATTGCGCTTGACAGTCTATCTATGAGTAGATAAAGTTAGACACATGAACACGACATCACCCGTCCGCGACCAGATTCTCCAGCATGCGATCACGCTGATCATGCTGAAGGGCTATAACGCCTTCAGCTATCGCGACTTATCGACGCTGGTGGGCGTGAAGACATCGAGCATCCACTACTACTTCCCGGCGAAGGACGACTTGGTGCTCGAAGCGGTGCATGAATATAGTCGCGATACGCTGGGCGCGGTACAGGCCATCGATAGCGACTTGCCGGCGGACGTCAAGCTGGCGAGCTATACGAAGTTGTTCGGCAAGATTCTCGGTAACGGCGATCAGATCTGCCTATGCGGCATGTTGGCGGCCGATATCGAAACATTGCCGCCCGAGATCCGAGCAGCCGTTCAGGCTTTCTTCAAATCGAACGAAGCTTGGCTGGCGAAGGTGCTGGCACAAGGGGCGAAGGAGAAATCCCTGATCGTCAACGGCAAGCCGGAGGCCGCTGCGCGCTCCCTTTACGCCGCCTATCAAGGCAGCGTATTAGCCAGCCGCCTGTTTCAGACGAAGACGCGACTGGGAGACGTGGAAGCGTCGGTGAAAGCGCCGCGCTGAACACGTGAACATGGGTGCCGACGTCCAGCATGGCGGGCGCGGCATAACAGAACTTTTTTTTACCGCATTGTCTATCTATACATAGATAGACAATGCGGAGCAGGAAAGGACGACGCGCCTTACGGCGTCCGATTATCTATCTAGTAGTAGATTTACAAACCGAAACATCAACCTTATCGAAGGAGCCGTACATCATGAAAAACGTCAAAACCCTCTCCGTCATCGCACTCCTGCTCGCCAACGCCGCAATCGTCGGTACGGCGAATGCCGCGGCCGCCTACCCCGTCGTACGACCGGAGCAGGCGAACACGGATCGTGCCGTTACGGAACTGTTGCACGCGCTGAACAGCAGTAAGGGACCGGCCATCAACACCTTGTCGCCGGAAAAGGCACGGCAGGTGTTGATCGATGCGCAGAACAGCGTCAAGGTGGATATGTCCGGCATCGACGTATCGACGAAGACCATCGAGCAAGACGGCATCAGCGTGCCGTTAACGATCGTACGGCCGCAAGGCGTCAGTGGCACCTTGCCGGTATTCATGTTCTTCCACGGTGGCGGCTGGATACTGGGCGATTATCAAACGCATGCGCGTCTGGTGCGCGATCTCGTCGTGCAATCCGGCGCCGTGGCCGTGTTCGTGAACTACACGCCGTCGCCGGAAGCCCGTTATCCGGTGGCGATCAATCAGGCGTATGCCGCAACGCAATGGGTTGCCGCCCATGGCCAGGAGATCGGTGTCGACGGAAATCGCTTGGCGGTCGTCGGCAATAGTGTCGGCGGCAATATGGCCGCGGTGGTGAGCTTGATGGCGAAGGACAAGCAAGGGCCGACGATTCGCTTCCAGGGCTTGATGTGGCCGGTGACGGACAGCAACTTCAAGGACGGTTCCTATTCGCGCTACCCGAATGGGTATTTCCTGTCGCGCGACATGATGAAGTGGTTCTGGGATGCTTATACGAAGGATCCGGTGCAACGCAAGCAACGTTACGCGTCACCGTTGCAGGCATCCTCGGCAGCGTTGCAGGGCTTGCCGCCCGCGCTGATCCAGGTCGCGCAATACGACGTGCTGCGTGACGAAGGCGAAGCATACGGTCATAAGCTGGAAGCAGCCGGCAACGACGCGACAACGGTCCGTTACGATGGCACGATCCACGACTTCGGTTTGCTGAATTTCCTCGCGAACGACCCGACCACGAAGACGGCGATCGCGCAGATGGCCGCGCAGTTGAAGGCGCGTCTGCAATAAAGGCACGACGCTGGGCCGGGCGGTGTATTCCCCTCGCTTTACGCGATGGCATGACGACCGCCCCCCACTCCCGCCCTCCCGTCCTGCGGTTTTCCCTAGATTGACCCCGCCCGGCTTCCATCACATTATCGGATCCGCAAACGTTTGCGGGCGCTGAATTCGCGCAAGTCGCCCCTTTTCCGCAAACGACCGGTCGTTAAAAAGACCTACCACGCATCGCGCGTATTTGTGCCCATCCGTCCGAATATCGGACGGATGGCGCGAACCGGTGCGTGCGTCACATCACAATATTGGAGACGCATGATGAACCCGACTTTCCGCCGTCGTATCCTTGCTGCCGGCGTCGCCACGCTCGCCGCGGGCGCCTTGCTGCCGACCTTCGCGCATGCGCAAAGCGCGGCCGCGCCCCACGTACCGCGTGTGGCCCTGGTCATGAAATCGCTGGCGAACGAATTCTTCCTGACGATGGAAGATGGCGCAAAGGCGTATCAGAAAGCGCACCCGAAAGACTTCGAGTTGATTTCCAACGGCATCAAGAACGAGACCGACACTAGCGCGCAGATTCGTATCGTCGAGCAGATGATCGTTGCCAAGGTCGATGCGATCATCATCGCGCCGGCCGACTCCAAGGCGATGGTGCCGGTGCTGAAGAAAGCGGTGGATGCGGGCATCATCGTCGTCAATATCGACAACCGGCTCGATCCGGACGTCGTCAGTTCAAAGGGCATCAAGATTCCGTTCGTCGGCCCCGACAACACGAAAGCCGCGAAGCTGGCAGGCGATTATTTAGCGAAGACGCTGAAAGCGGGCGATCAGGTCGGCATCGTCGAAGGCGTATCGACGACGACGAACGCCCAGCAACGTACCGCCGGCTTCAAGGCGGCGATGGATCAGGCGAACATCAAGGTCGTCTCCATTCAGTCCGGCGACTGGGAGATCGACAAGGGGAATGCCGTGTCGTCCGCGATGCTCAACGAGTATCCCGGCTTGAAAGCGCTGCTCGCCGGCAATGACAATATGGCGATCGGTGCAGTCTCCGCCATTCGTGCCGCCGGGCGCGCGGGCAAGGTCGCCGTGATCGGTTACGACAATATCGCCGCGATCAAGCCGATGCTGAACGACGGCCGCGTGCTCGCGACGGTCGATCAGTTCGGCTCGAAACAAGCGGTATTCGGCATCGACACGGCGTTGAAAGCCATCCGCGAGCATACAAAGCAGAACGATCTGTCGTCGATCGTCGAGACGCCGGTCGTCCTGGTCACGAAGAAATGACAGCCGACACAGGTGCCGCGACGCTCACGCATGCGCGGGGCAAGGAGGTCCTGCGCGTCAGCGGTATCGTCAAAGTGTATGCGGCGCCGGTGTTGAGCGACATCGACCTTTCGCTCATCGGCGGCGAAGTGCTGGCGTTGACCGGAGAGAATGGCGCGGGCAAGAGTACGCTCTCGAAAATCATCGGCGGCCTCGAGTCCGCGACGCATGGCGCCATGACGTATTATGACGCGCCCTATGCGCCGTCCAGCCGACGCCAGGCGGAAGCGCTCGGCGTGCGGATGGTCATGCAGGAACTCAACCTGCTGCCCACGCTGACGATTGCCGAGAACCTGTTTTTTAATCAGTTGCCGCGCGCCCGCGGCACCGGTTGGATCAATCGTAAAAAACTGCGTGCCGACGCCGTGCAGGCCATGGCACGGGTCGGGCTGGACACACTGGACCCCGATACGCCGGTAGCCGCATTAGGTATCGGCCATCAGCAAATGGTGGAGATCGCGCGCAATCTGATCGGCGAATGCCGCGTCTTGATTCTCGACGAACCTACCGCAATGCTGAGCGGCCGCGAAGTGGATCTGCTTTTCGAGCAGGTCGAGCGGCTCAAGCGCGACGGCGTGGCGATCGTTTATATCTCGCACCGCCTGGAGGAAACCGCGCGCATCGCCGATCGTATCGCCGTTTTACGAGACGGCAACCTCGTCAGCGTCGGCCCTATTGCAGCTTATCCCACCGATCGTCTCGTGCAGTTGATGGTAGGCCGCGATATTGGCGACCGCATCGATCTGGGCGAGCGACGTATCGGCAAACCGCTGCTCCGCGTCAGCGGACTCAGCCGTGCCGACGTCGTGCGCGACGTTTCGTTCGAGGTCAAACAAGGCGAAATTTTTGGGATCAGCGGCTTGATCGGCTCGGGTCGTACCGAACTGCTCCGCTTGATCTTCGGCGCGGACCACAAGGATGCGGGCACCGTTGCGATCGGCGATCCACCCCGCCCGCGCGAGATTGCTTCGCCATCCCAGGCCGTACGACATGGCGTCGCCCTCATCACCGAGGATCGCAAGGGCGAGGGGCTGCTGCTCCCGCAACCGGTGTCGGCGAACCTGGCATTGGGAAATTTTCCGGCGGTGTCGCGCTTCGGCTTGATGGACGGCGGCAAGGAGCAAGCGTTGTCGATCAAACAAGTGGATGCGATGCGCATACGCTGTTCGAGTCCGCGCCAGCCTGTTGGGGAACTTTCCGGCGGCAATCAGCAAAAGGTCGTCATCGGGCGCTGGCTCGAACGTGACTGCGACGTACTGTTGTTCGACGAACCGACGCGCGGCATCGACGTCGGCGCCAAATTCGATATCTACGCGTTGCTAGGCGCACAGGCGCGCGCGCAAAAAGCGATTGTCGTGGTGTCGAGCGATATGCGCGAATTGATGTTGATCTGCGACCGCATCGCGGTGATGTCCGCCGGCCGTCTGGTCCAGACCTTCGCGCGCGGCGAGTGGACACAAGATAATCTGCTGGCCGCCGCATTTTCAGGATACGCAGCGCGCGACACGCTGGTTCATGCCGACACGAGCACGGCCTCGCACGATGCATTCAATGGAGACACACCATGACGGCTCCCGTCGATAAAACGTCCGATGCGGCGGCGGTACTCCCCGCGCCGGCCGTCAACGCCGGCACGAGAATGGGGCTCAACAGCTATCTCGGCCTGACCGGCGCGCTGCTTGCCATGATCGCGTTGTTTTCCGTGCTCAGTTCGCATTTCCTGAGCTACGACACGTTCGTGACCATTGCAAACCAGATCCCCGATCTCGTCGTGATGGCCGTCGGCATGACCTTCGTGCTCATCATCGCGGGCATCGATCTGTCGGTGGGCTCGGTACTCGCACTGGCCGCGTCGGTCGTCAGCGTCGCCGCGCTGCGCTGGCACTGGAATCCGATCTCGGCGGCGGTGCTGGGCCTGGCCATGGCGGCGCTGGCCGGATCGATCACCGGGATCGTGACCGTCGCATGGCGCATCCCGTCGTTTATCGTCTCGCTCGGTGTCTTGGAAATGGCACGCGGGATGGCGTATCAATTGACGAACTCGCGCACCGCCTACATTGGCGAGGCGTTCGACTGGCTGGCAAACCCGATCGCCTTCGGCGTCTCGCCGGCCTTCATCATCGCCGTGCTGGTCATGATCGTTGCGCAATTGACGTTGACGCGGACCGTATTCGGTCGCTACCTGATCGGCATCGGCACCAACGAGGAGGCGGTGCGCCTCGCGGGCATCGATCCGCGTCCCTATAAAGTCCTCGTCTTCGCGCTGATGGGCGCGCTCGCGGGGCTCGCCTCGCTGTTTCAGATCGCACGGCTCGAGGCCGCCGATCCGAACGCGGGCTCCGGTATCGAGTTGCAAGTGATTGCCGCCGTGGTGATCGGTGGCACCAGCCTGATGGGCGGGCGCGGTTCGGTCATCAGCACGTTTATCGGCGTGTTGATTATTTCGGTACTCGCGGCCGGCCTGGCGCAAATCGGCGCGAACGAGCCGACCAAGCGCGTTATCACCGGTGCGGTGATCGTGGTCGCGGTGGTGCTGGACACCTACCGCAGCCGTCGCGCGAAACGGCGAAGCTGACGCGCGCGCACCGACAGGACAGCCGATGCCAACCATTCGAGATGTTGCCGCGCTTGCCGGAGTTTCGTACACGACCGTTTCCCATGTCGTGAACGAGACCCGTCCGGTCCGTGCCGACAAGCGCGAGCGCGTACTTGCGGCGGTGGCGGAGCTGCGCTTCGTCCCGTCCGCCGTGGCACGGTCGTTGAAGGCGCAGGCGACCGGGACCATCGGCATGCTGGTCCCTAGCAATATCAATCCCTACTTCGCCGAGATCGCGCAGGGCGTCGAAAATCGTGCGCGCCGCCATGGCTATTGCGTGTTCCTCTGCAACTCGGACAACGACGTCGACGTGCAGCGCGAGTGGCTGCGTGTCCTCAACGAGAAGCGCGTCGATGGGTTGATCATCGCGTCGGTGGGAGACGAGGCGGCCGCCGCCGAAGCGCTGCGTCAGATCACCGTGCCCGTCGTCGTGATCGACCGTCCGATCGCCGGTATTCGCGCGGATCGGGTGCAGGTGGATCACCGCGCCGGTGCGGCCATCGCCACCCAGCATCTGATCGCGCTGGGGCATCGGCGCATTGCCTGCATCGCGGGGCCGGACAACACCACCGTCAGCGCGCATCGCGTCGACGGTTTTCGTTTGACGATGGCCGAACACGGCGTTTCCCTTCCCGACGAGGCGCTCGTCGTCGCCGATTTCACCAGCCCGGGAGGCTATAGCGCGGCGCTCACCTTGTTTCGGGACTATGCGCCCACGGCGATCTTCGCCAGCAACGACGCGATGGCGATCGGCGCGCTGCGTGCTGCCGCCGAGCGCGGGATTCGCATACCCGAGGATTGCTCGATCGTCGGTTTCGACGATATCGAGATGAGTCGCTATGTGTATCCCGCCTTGTCCACGGTGGGGCAGACCATCGCGCGCCTGGGCGACGTGGCCGCGAGCGGTCTCCTCGACCGCATTACGGGACGCATCACCGGCGATGTGCAACACCATGTGCTGGCGCCGCGCCTGCTGCTGCGGGAATCGACGAGCGCGCCGCCGCCAGACACCGGCACGCGACGCGCCGTTGCCGGTCCTTTCGCGAAAATCATCACATGAGCACCATGCCGACCTCGCCGTTCTCTCCCGACCGCGGCCCGTCCGCCCCGGACACCACGCGGGAACTGGATCGTCGCGGCCGTGTGACAGTCGTGGGCAGTATCAATATGGATCTGGTGGTGCGCACGCCGCGCATGGCGCGGCCTGGCGAGACGCTCGCGGGCCAGGGCTTCGCGCAGATTCCGGGCGGCAAAGGCGCAAACCAGGCTGTAGCCGCCGCGCGTCTGGGCGCGCACGTGCACATGGTGGGATGCCTCGGACAGGATCATTTCGGCACGCTTTTAAGACAGGCGCTGGAAGACGAAGGCATTCAATGCGACGGCGTTGGCATCGCGGCGGACTTACCGAGCGGTATCGCCGTGATCCTCGTCGACGAAAGGGGCCAGAATGCCATCACCGTCGTGGCGGGCAGTAACGGCGCCCTTTCCCCTATCGCGCTGGCGAACCACCATGCAATGCTCGATCTGGCCGACGTCGTGGTGTGTCAGATGGAAGTGCCCAGCGAAACGGTGCACGCCGCATTAGCGCATGCGCGTGCCGCGGAAAAGGTCGTCATCTTGAATCCCGCCCCGGTGATCGATGCCTTGCCAGCCGGATGGTTGCCGCTGATCGATTTTCTGATACCGAACGAGACCGAAGCCGAATCGTTGACGGGCATTCGGGTCGATTCGCTCGAGGGCGCTACCGCCGCGGCCCGGCAATTGCGGCGCGATGGCGCGCGGCATGTGCTGATCACGCTCGGCGCGCGCGGCGTGCTGTGGTTGCCCGAGGGCAGCGATGCGGCAAGCCACCACGCAGGACATCGCGTAGAAGCGAAAGACACGACGGCGGCGGGCGATACCTTCGTCGGCGCGCTTGCGGCAGCGCTTGCCGCCGGCGATACCGCTGCCACGGCGATTCGTTTCGGTCTGGCGGCAGCGGCCCTCTCCGTCACCCGCGCCGGCGCGCAAACATCGATTCCCACTCACGCAGAGGTGATCGCATTCATGGGATCCACCGCATGAAGAAAACGCCTTTATTGCACACCGCCCTATCGCGTCTGATAGCCAGCCTCGGCCATGGCGACATGGTACTGATCGCCGACGCCGGCATGCCGGCGCCGCGCAATGCGAACGTCGAAATCATCGATCTGGCACTGACACCGGGCGTGCCTTCGATCGATCTGGTGCTGTCCACGGTGCTGACCGAGATGCAGGCGGAGTCCTATGTCATCGCGACCGAAACGGTGGCACGCGCGGACGGCTGGCTCACGCGTTTGGAGACCGCCCTGCCGATCGACCGCCGCACGCTATCCCATGCGGAACTCAAAACGCTGAGCGGACAAGCCCGCGCGTTTATCCGCACCGGCGAATGCACGCCGTATGCGAATGTGATGTTGGTGGCGGGCGTGACGTTCTAGGCGACGCGCGGGACCAACGGCGTCATCTCGCTTTATTGCCGCGTTCACCACTATCGTCGTGAGCCGGCCGCTCGCTCAGTCGCCTGGGTTTGCACTATTCAGCGCACCGATCCATCGCGTCTCGGAAGACTTCAGATGCGCGCGCATCGCGGACTGCGCCTCCAAGCCGTCGCGCGCCACCAATGCGGCCACGATCAGTTCGTGCTCGGCGACCGCCGCATTCCACGTCGCGGTATTCTCGGAATGTCCACGGAGTTTTTCCGCGATCGGCGTGTGACGCGCATCGAACAGCTCGCCCACGATGCGCGCCAGCACCGGATTCTCCCCGAATTCGGCAAGGCTCAGATGGAATTGCCGATCCGCCTCCACCGGCGATTCGCCCAGCTGAATCGCGCGGCGCATGGCGTCGATCCAAGCCTGTAGACAAGCGATACCGTCGGCATCGAGGCGCGCACAGGCTAGCGTCGCAACGCTGCCTTCGATCGCTGCGCGCGCCTGCATGATGTCCATCGGACTGTCGCCCAGCTTGTCGATATGCACACTGGATAGCGCCGTCGGCGAACACACGAAGACGCCGGCGCCCATCCTGATTTCAACGATCCCTTGAATCTCCAGCGCGATCAACGCTTCCCGCACCGAGGGGCGCGACACGTTCAGCAATGCGGCGAGGTCACGCTCGGGCGGCAGCCTGTCGCCGGTGGAAAGCTTATTGTCCGCGACATAGGCGCGAATCTTTTCACCGATGACTTGATATAGCCGACCGCTCGCTGGTTTCTTGGTTTCCATGTTCGATAAATCCGCGCGTCAATTCAAATAAAGCCAATGGCTCGTCGATCGGTCTGACCAATACTAGCATTGCGCCGCGACTATCTTGAAAAAATCCGCGTATACCCCGATAAAAATGGAGACGGCGCCCGCGCATTTTCAGGACATACCCTATAAATCGCCGAATTGGCTTGACCAGTTTTCTCGGAAATACCTATTCTTCGCCGATCGAACGTTATTAAGAAGGTGCTTAGCGATGCTGACCGTCATCTGTGAAAAGCCGGGTTTGCTCCGTGCGGAAAGCCGTCCGACACCGGAACGCGAGAAGGGCGAGGTGTTGTTGCGGGTGCGTCGCGTGGGCGTGTGCGGCACCGATCTGCACATCTTCACGGGCAACCAGCCCTATTTGCAATATCCCCGCGTCATGGGACACGAGCTTTCCGGCACCGTCGAATCCGCCGACGCCGAGACCGGCCTTGTCTTCGGCGATACCGTCTATGTAATGCCCTACCTCTCGTGCGGCACCTGCATCGCTTGCCGTAACGGCAAGACGAATTGCTGCGTCAATATCCAGGTGTTGGGCGTGCATCGCGATGGCGCGATGACGGAGTATCTGAGCCTCCCCGCGCAGTTCGTCAGGAAAGCGGAAGGGGTCACGCTGGATCAAGCGGCCATGGTGGAGTTCCTCGCGATCGGCGCGCATGCCGTGCGCCGCGCGGAAGTACGGCGCGGGCAACGCGTCTTGGTCGTAGGCGCAGGGCCAATCGGCATGGCGGCCATGACGTTCGCCACGCTCCGCGGCGCGACGGTTACCGCGCTCGATTCGCGGGCAGACCGTCTCGACTTTTGCACGTCGCACCTTGGCGTCGCCGCGGCGGTGACGCTGGGTGAAGGCGATGTCAGTCAATTGTCGGCACTGACCGATGGTGAATTCTTCGACATCGTCTTCGATGCAACCGGGAATGCCAAAGCGATGCAGCGCGGCTTCGAATTCATCGCGCACGGCGGCAAATACGTGCTCATCTCGATCGTGAAAGACGCCATCTCGTTTTCGGATCCGGAGTTCCACAAACGCGAAGCAACGCTATTGGCAAGCCGCAACGCTACATTGGAAGATTTCGAGACGGTGCTGGAGGCGATGCGCGCCGGGAAGATTCCGGATGCCGCATTGAATACGCATCGCTTGCGGTTGTCCGCCTTGCCGAACGACTTTGCAACGTTGCTGGAGCCGTCGGCCGGCGTCGTCAAAGCGATTGTCGAGTGCTGACAGTACGATCAATCCGACCTGCCCGATGACATCGATGACCCACTCGCCTCGCGAAGCGCCTATCGCCGCAGACACGACAGCGGACCTTGAAGGGCCTGCCGAATCGCCGTCGAACGTGCCACCGCCCATCTTGCAATTCGGCACCAGCCGGTTTTTGCAGGCGCATGTGGATCTCTTTGTCTGCGAGGCGGCGCGGCGGGATCCTGGCGCCGCCCTGGGCAAGATCACCGTGGTGCAGACCACCGCCCATGCCGCCAGCAGTGCGCGAATCGCGGCGTTACGCGAGCACCGCCGCTATCCCGTGCATATTCGGGGCATGCAGCATCACGAGACCGTCGATCTGCGCATCGAGTCCGACAGTATCGCCGAGGCCCTGCACGCGGACGAAGACTGGTCCTTGCTGCGCGAGCGCATTCGGCATGATGTCAAAGTGATCGTCTCGAATACCGGTGATAGCGGCTATGCCGTCTTCGCGGAGGATCATGCGGCGCTATTGGAAGGAAACACCGCGCCCCGTGGCTTCGCCGCCAAATTGGCCGTGCTGCTGCACACACGCTATCGCGACGGCGCGGAAGCCATCACGCTGTTGCCGTGCGAACTGGTCTCCCGCAATGGCGACGTTTTACGCGATCTGGTGGTGGACATCGCACAAAAGTGGCATGCCGCACCCGACTTCATCGCCTATCTGCGAGACACATGCGTGTGGGTCAATTCGCTGGTCGATCGCATCGTCTCCGAACCGATCACGCCGGTGGGCGCCGTCGCCGAACCGTACGCACTCTGGGCGATCGAACGGCAAGCCGGCATGGTGCTGCCCTGCCGGCACGACAGCATGATCCTGACCGACGATCTAGCGCATTTCGAGCGGCTCAAGCTGTTTCTACTGAATCTGGGACATACCGTGTTGGCGCAATGCTGGCTGGACGCGCAGCAGGCGGCGGACGCCCACCTCGCCGATGCGACCGTGCGCGACGCCATGCACCACGCAACGTGGCGCGCAACGCTTGAATCGGTCTGGGCCAACGAAGTCTTGCCGGTGTTCGCGGCGCTGGGACAAGGCGAGCAGGCATCGCGCTATCTGGTGGAGGTGCGGGACCGCTTCGACAATCCCTTTCTGGCACATCGCCTCGCCGATATCGCCACGCATCACGAACAAAAGAAACAACGACGTTTCAAACCGATCATCGACCTGGCCGACGAGCTGGGCGTGAACATCGCGCATCGATACCTGCGGGCGGCGCTACGAGATCGCATCGTCAAGGCGTAAGCCCATAATGAGAGGAGACAAGAAATGCGAAATATGCGTTGGGTAGTGATCCTGCTGTGCTTTCTCGCGATTGCCATCAACTATATCGATCGTGCGAATCTGGCAGTGGCGGCGCCGATGATTCAAAAGGCGCTGAATATCGGCCCGGCGCAAATGGGCTTGATTTTAAGTGGCTTCTTTTGGACCTATGCGTTGATGCAGATGCCGTTCGGTTGGTTTGTCGATCGCATCGGCGCCCGTATCGCCCTGCCGATCGCGGTGGCCTGGTGGTCGCTGTTCACCGCCTTGACCGCCGGCGCGTCCAGCGTCGCGGCAATGTTCGGCTGCCGCCTGGCGCTGGGGATCGGTGAGGCCGGGGCCTACCCTTCCTGTGCCAAGCTGGTCAGTCAGTGGTTCAAACCAGCGCAGCGAGCATTGGCGACCAGTATCTTCGATAGCGGCTCACGCGTGGGTTCCGCGCTGTCGATCCCGGTGGTGGCGCTCATTATCGGCGCGCTGGGCTGGGAAGCCTCGTTCATCATCACCGGCGCCATCGGCTTCATCTGGGTGGTGGGCTGGTTCCTGATCTACAAGAATCCCTCCCGTGGTGATCTGACGGAGAAAGAAGCGGACGCGACGTCGACCGCACCCGGTATGTACGGCACATCGATGGGCTCCACGTCCCCCGCGATGTCGCCGATGTCGGCGCTGTCGACAACGGCACCCGCTGCCTCGGGACTGGCGGATCTGCCGAAGCAGAAGATCACCTGGCTGTCGCTGTTCAAATATCGCACGCTGTGGGGGATGATGCTGGGCTTCTTCTGCCTGAATTTCGTCATCTACTTTTTCATCACCTGGTTCCCGAGCTACCTGGTGCAGACACGCGGCTTCTCGCTGAAATCACTGGGAACGCTGGGCATGATCCCGGCATTGATGGCGATTCCCAGTGGCTGGCTGGGCGGCTTCGTCTCCGATTTGTTGTATAAAAAAGGGTGGAGTCTGACGGCGGCGCGCAAGACGTGCATGGTAGGCGGGATGTTGCTGTCGTCCGTCATCACGCTGACCGCCTTCACGTCCAATATCTATCTCACGCTCGCGCTCTTCGGCATTGCCTACGGCAGCCTGGCTTTTGCAGCCGCCAGCATCTGGTCACTGCCCGTCGACGTGGCGCCGACGCCCGATCATGTCGCCTCCATCAGCGGTATTCAGAATTTTGCGTCGAATCTTGCCGGCATCGTCATCACGACCTTCACGGGCTTGATGGTCGCAATCACGCATGGTTCGTTCACGGTGCCGCTCTGCGTTGCGGGCTTCTTCTGTTTCCTGGGCGCGTTCAGCTATCTGGTCATCGTGAAACGCGTCGAGCCCCTGGACACTGTCAGCGGCAATGCCCTGGCCTCTCAGGGTCATGCGCATTCGCCCGTCTGATGCCCAACCGAGCCTCCATACCATGCCAGTGCAATCCGACGTGACACAAGCCGACGAGCAAAACACCGCGCGGGATATCGCGCCCCCTGGGTCGCGGGAGTTCCCCACGGCGTCGACCGCCGGCGTCGCGCCGAACATCGCGGTCGGCACGCCGGTCATCCGGCTGCATCCGAACGACGATGTCGTGATCGCTACGCGGCAATTGATGTCCGGTGCCGCTATCGCGTCAGAGGATCTGCGCATCAGCGGCTTGATTCCGGCGGGCCACAAGATCGCGACGCGGGACATCGCAATAGGCGAGCCGGTCAAGCGCTATAACCAAATCATCGGTGTGGCCCGTGCCGCGATCGCGCGTGGCCAGCATGTGCATACGCAGAACCTGAGCATGGCCGACTTTTCGCGCGAGCATGCGTTCGGCATCGACCTGCATCCCACCGCCTATGTCAGCGAACCGGCCACCTTCATGGGCATTCGACGCGACGACGGACGCGTGGCGACGCGCAATTACATCGGCATTCTGACCAGTGTCAATTGCTCTGCTACGGTGGCCCGCGCCATTGCCGATCATTTTCAACGCAGCACGCATCCGCAAGTGCTAAGCGATTATCCGAATGTCGATGGCGTCATCGCGCTGACCCACGGGCTGGGTTGCGGTATCGATACCCAGGGCGATGGCATGGCCGTGTTGCGGCGTACGCTGTCCGGCTATGCGGTGCATCCCAATTTTCATTCGGTGCTGTTTTTGGGACTGGGCTGCGAGGCCAATCAGATTGCCGGCGTGCTGAATTCGGCGGGGCTGAAAGACGGCGAGAAGCTGCGCAGCTTCACGATTCAAGACAGCGGTGGCACGAAGAAGACCGTCGAACGCGGTATCGCCATGGTGAAGGAACTACTGGTGGACGCCAATCGCGTGAGGCGCGAGCCTCTGCCGGCATCGCACCTGATCGTCGGTTTGCAATGCGGGGGGTCCGATGGGTATTCGGGCATCTCCGCCAACCCGGCGCTGGGCGCCGCCGTGGATCGGCTCGTGCAGCACGGCGGAACGGCTATTCTCTCGGAGACGCCGGAAGTGTACGGCGCGGAACATCTGCTGACCCGTCGCGCGGTGACGCCCGAAGTCGGCCAGAAGTTGCTGGCGCGCATTGCCTGGTGGGAGCAGTATTGTGCGCATCATGGCGCGGCGTTGGATAATAATCCCTCGGCGGGCAATAAGGTGGGCGGCTTGACCACGATTTTGGAGAAATCGCTGGGTGCCGTTGCCAAAGGCGGCACCACGAACCTCGTCGAGGTGTATCAATACGCCGAGCGTATCGATACCAAGGGCTTCGTCTTCATGGATTCGCCGGGCTACGATCCGGTCTCCGCGACCGGGCAAGTGGCTTCCGGTGCGAATCTGATCTGTTTTACCACGGGCCGTGGCTCCGCCTATGGTTGCGCGCCGTCACCGTCGCTCAAACTGGGCACGAATACCGCCTTATGGGAACGACAAAGCGACGATATCGATATCAACTGCGGCGGTGTCATCGATGGCACGCACTCCATCGATGCACTGGGCGAACGTATTTTCCAGCAGATGCTCGACTGTGCGTCAGGCGCGCGCTCCAAGAGCGAAGCCAATGGGTATGGACAGAACGAGTTCGTTCCCTGGCAGTTGGGCGTCATCACCTAATCACGATCACGAACACAAGGACTCGGCAGGATGAATCTCGATAACGCTAGTGAATCACGCATCGCGGCAGAGACGTTGCGCGCTTATATCAGTGCGATCTGGGTGCACGCCGGGAGCACCCAAAGCGAAGCGGACCTGGTGGCGGAGCATCTCGTCATGGCCAATCTTTCCGGCCACGATTCGCACGGTGTGGGGATGGTGCCGCGGTATGTGGCCTCTCTCGACGAGGCACAATTGAGATTGAATGTCCATGCCGAGATCGTCCGTGATGCCGGTGCGGTGCTGACCGTCGAAGGTCATAAAGGGTTTGGCCAGGTAGTGGCGTACGAAGCGATGGCATTCGGCATCGAACGCGCGAAAAAGCTGGGGATCTGTGCGGTGGGACTGCGCAACGCGCATCATATCGGCCGCATCGGGCATTGGGCGGAGCAATGCGCAGCGGCAGGATTGGTGTCCTTCCACTTCGTCAATGTCGCGGGCGATCCGATGGTGGCGGCGTTCGGCGGGATCGACCGGCGCTTCGGCACCAATCCGTTCTGCGCGGCATTTCCTCGGCCCGGCAAGCCGCCGTTGATTCTGGATTTCGCCACGGCGGGCATCGCGTTCGGCAAGACGCGGGTTGCCTATAACAAAGGCGTCACGGTGCCGCCCGGTTATTTGATCGATCACAACGGTACACCGACGCAGGAACCCAAGGTCATGCACGAGGCGCCGTTCGGTTCGTTGTTGCCATTCGGTTTGCACAAGGGCTTTGGACTGGCGACGATGTGCGAGATTTTTGGCGGTGCGCTGTCCGGTGGTTACACCACCCATGACGCGACGCTCGACCATACCAGTGCAATCGTGAATTGCATGACGACCGTCATCATCGATCCGAACGCCTTCGACGCGCCCGCTGTCCAAGCGGAAGCGGATGCGTTCGTGGACTGGTTGAAGGCATCACCGCTGGCGGAAGGCACGGATCGCATCCTGATGCCGGGCGAACCCGAGCTCGCACGCCGTGGCAAGCTGCTGGCCGAAGGCATTCCGATCGATGCGACGACCTGGCAGCAAATCGGTCAGGCCGCCGCGGCGTCCGGCATGCCGCAAGAGGAGATCGCTACGTTCGGCGCGGCGTTTCGTTGAGGTCGAGCGGCGCGTTTCTTCCTGCCGCCCAACTGGGAGTCCGACGGCGTTCCGGCGCAAGATCGGAAGCGCCACGCCGAATCGGGCCCCGCTTGATATTTGATCAGTGTCAGAACGGCACGTCGTCGGCATCGTCCGCATCATCCGCAGCCGCGGCGGCGGCCGCCGCATTCGCGGCGCTCGGCGCGATATCTTCATACGCGCTATCGCTCAGCGCTTGTGCCAGCGCCGCTTCCACGGCATCGATACGGGCCTTGCACACCTTATACGCCTCGACCGACTCGGTCACGATCGACAGCAAGTCGTCGATGTTCGGCTCCTGCTGCGTACGCAGCGTATCGGCGTGCTTTTTCAGGACCCCGTAGGCGCTTTTGAAAGTCTGTTCAGTCATTTTTTTCCGCTTTCCTGATGACCTGGACGGCAACACGACCGTCCCGGAATTCGATTTCAACATGATTGCCTGCCGCCACGCGCGTCGCCGACGTCACCGTCGCGCCGGCATCGTCCCGGACGATCGCGAAGCCGCGCTGTAATGTTCTACCCGGCCCCATCCCGGCGATCGCCTGGAACTGGCTTGCCGCATCGCTACGCGCCTGCACGATGCTCCGACGCGCGCCGACCACGACATCCTGCATGCTCGTCTGCAGCGCTTCTCGCCGGCGGCGCAACGATGCCCCCGCGACGTCACGGAGCGCATCGTAATGCGCCTGAGTCCGCTCGCGCGATTGCGCAACGCCTTTGCTCGCATGCAGGGTCACGTCCGCGATCAATGCGGGCACCCGCTCGCGTGCCATCGCCATTAAACGCTGCGCATCGCGTTGGGCGCTCGTCATCTGCTCGCGCGTGACCTGGTCGGCGCGATGCACCGTCTTCGTCGCGCCGAGTTGCAGCTCGCCGATCAACTCCGCGGCACTGCGGCGCGCACTCGCGATCTGGCGTTCGGCACCGGCACGCGTGCCCGTGATCTGTCGCTCGACCAGCGAACGCGCCGAGGTCGTCGTGCTCATCGCATGATCGATCACGCGCTGGAAGTGCGCGTTCACCTCGGCGACGCGCTGGCGCACCGTTTGCTCGATACCGGCCGCCACCTTACTCGGCGTGTCGTAAGCATGATTGGCGACCTCGTCGAGAATCGTACTGTCCCGCTCGTGGCCCAGCCCCGTCAGCACCGGTACGGACAAGGTACATACGGCATGCGCCAGCGCATAGTCGTTCAGCCAGGCCAGATCGTTCACGGCACCTCCGCCGCGGATGATCACCACGGCATCCGGCGGCGCATGCCCCGCGTCCGCCCACGCTTCGAGGCCGCTCAGCAAGGCCTTGCGTATCTGCTCAGGCGCACCTTCGCCTTGGAAGCGGCTGTGCACATAGACGAAGCGGCAGACACCGCAGTGCGATAGCCGCTCGGCCTCGGCCTGGAAATCGCCCAGGCCCGCCGCCATTTCCGGCGCCACCACCAGAACGGCATTGAAATCCCAGACGCCGGGCAGACGCCGATTCGCGTCGTAGACGCCTTCGTCCTGCAGCCGTTTGCGAATCTCCCGCTTCTTCGCTTCGAGATCGCCCAGCGTGTATTCGGAATCGATCGCGTCGATCTCGATACTGAAGCCCCATTCGGGCTTGAAGACGGGCCGGCCGCGCACGAGCAATTTGATACCCGGCGCGAGCTGCGCGCCCGTCGCCCGTTCGAACTGCGGCAGGATCGCCTGGGCGGTGCTGGACCAGATCATGCCCTTTGCCCGCGCGAGCATCCGGCCATCGACCGAACGCTCCGATAGATCGAGATACACGTGACCATTGCGGCCGCTGACCTCGACGACCTCGACCATTGTCCAGACAGGCGATTTATAGGCGTTGGCCACCAGTTGCGAGACGCCCGCCAGCAATTGCGACAGGCTGATGCCTTTCTCGGCGAGCGCGAGGTCGCGACTGTCCGACGTGACCGTTTTGATCTCGGTCACGGCGTCGAAACGTTCGGCGATGTCCGTCGTCGATCCCGCCGGCAGCCAGGAACTGAATGGCGCCAGCGCCGTACCGGCCGGGACGTACCACTTTTTCGCGCCGCCATCCCAGCGTGCGCCTAGCGCCTTGGCGGCATCCTTTTCGCGGAACGGAACCTCGAGATATTGGTTCATTTTCCATTGCATTCAAAAAGAGCCAGACGGATTATCGCATCTCGACCCCGCGGACGCACCGTTCCTGCGTCGCACCCGTCTTCGAGCCAGGCGGATGGCCGGCCGCGGCGTGTCGCCGGCGAGAAGGCCAGGCCCGCTCGCCTAACACCGGGCGTCATGCGCAGGCGTCGGGCAGTGGCACTGCATGCAACGCCACGTTCGGCACGCCGTGCGTGCTAGCATCGGATATGGCCGAACCCGACTTGAATCTCCTTATTGCACTCGACATCCTGCTGAGCGATGGCAGCGTGGCCGGTGCCGCGCGTCGCTTGGGATTGAGCGCATCGGCGATGAGCCGCACGTTGACCCGCCTCCGCGATACGACCGGCGACCGCCTGCTGGTACGCGCCGGTCGCAAGATGGTATTGACGCCCCATGCGGAAGCGCTGCGCCAACGCACGAGGGGTGCCGTCGAAGCCGCGCAATCGGTGCTGCGCCCCTCCCAGACGGTCCTCGACTTGTCGACGCTCCGACGAGATTTCACCATTCGCACCAACGAAGGCTTCGTCGAGCAATTCGGCGCCGACCTGATCGCGGCCGCGAGCGCCGAGGCGCCCCAGGTGCGGTTCCGGTTCGCACCCAAGCCCGAAAAGACCTCGACACCGCTGCGGGAAGGATCAATCGATCTCGAAATCGGCGTCCTGGGCGAGATGGGACCGGAAGTGCGCTTGCAGGCACTGTTCCGCGATCACTTCGTCGCCGTTGTCAGAAAGGGGCATCCGCTACAGAAAGTCCGCAAGGTGAGCGCGAAGCAGTACGTCGCGTACGGCCATGTGGTGGCGTCGCGGCGCGGCGTGGCAAATGGGCCGATCGATGCGGCCTTGGCGACACTGGGTCTGGAGCGGACCGTGGTGGCGGTGGTTCCCGGTTTTCCCGCGGCGCTGGCCATTGCCCGTACATCCGACCTGATCGCGCTCGTGCCCTCGGCCTGTCTGTGGCAGCAAGCGCCGACCCCCGGCTCCGACACCCTGCACGCGTTCGATTTGCCCGTGTCCACCGGCACGTTCACCGTTTCGCAACTCTGGCATCCGCGCCTCGAGGCCGATCCCGCGCATCGCTGGCTGCGCCAACTGGTGTTGCGCGTCTGCCGACGCCATGACCCGAACGAGCGTATCCCCTAGGATCTTAGAGGCATCCCATGATTTCCGCGCGGACCGACCGGTACCGACGGAAAGCAAACGCGTGGCCAGGGAATAAATTCAAACGGGCGTATGGCTATCTGGTAGGATACAGCCCGCTTGTTTTATCGCCGTCTCGTCCCAAAAAAACTCACCGCTTACCGGTCGTTTCTATCAAGAAAAGAGGACGCGATGCCGTTAATGGCTGGCATGCAGGTCAAACGCGGGAAATGCGCGGCTTTGGCAGAGAATCGGCGATGCCTAGCCCGCGCACGCGATGCCTCTCAAAAAAGTCGATGCTCCGCCGGATGCCGGTAAATCAACGCCATATAACCGTTTCGCCTGTTTCCGTTTCACCGGTCCGCGAATCGAAACTGACCAAGCACGTTTCTACCGACTTCACGATGACTACCGCACCTGCCCGCGACGCCGATTCGAATGCTTCGCCGGATGTCGCTCCGAATCCTTTGCCCGAGGTCGATCTGGATTATCGGCAGCGCGATCCGCTGCAGATTTCCATGTCCTTGCGCACGTTGATGACGCGGCGCGACCGCATGACGGTCGAATTCGGAGAGCGCCAGTACGTTGCGCATATCCTCGCCGTCGATCCGCGCAACGGCACCTTCATGTTCGATTATGGCAACGTCGAAGCGGATAACGAGGCACTGCTTGAGACGGACGAGCTGACGTTCCGTAGCTTGCCGGGTGCATTGCATACGCATTTCACTACCGGCGCCGCTTACAGGGTCCGTCTCGACAATCGGCCCGCCTTCGAGGCGCGCTTCCCCAAGACCCTGTTTTACGTGCAGCGCCGGGAATACTTCCGCGTGCCGACACCGGTTGTCGATCCGTTCGTCGCGCACGGTCCGGCCATTGCGGGGGCAAGCTTCCGCCTCGAGCTGCAAGACCTGTCGCTGGGCGGCGTTGCGCTTCGCACCTACGAGGCGCGTTTCAGCGGGCTCGAAATCGGGAGCGTGCTGCACGACGTGGCCCTGGAACTCGGCGATTTCGGCTCGTTGAGCGTGAACCTGGAAATCATCGCGCCACGGCAAGCCACGTCCGAAACCGGGGAAGTACGCTACGTCATCAGCTGTCGTTTCGTCGAACGCTCGGCCGTCGCGGAGCGCGTGCTCCAACGCGTGATCATGCAGCTGGAAACGCAGCGCAAGGCGCTGGAAGAAAAGCGCTAGTTCCCGATCCGCGTCTTCCGCACGCACGATCGCCTCATCCCGCCTATATCCCCACTGATGACGAGTCCTTGCCAGCGCGCAAGGAACTTTCTATCATATTGAACGAGAATCAATTGCATTTGACGTCTTGATCGGCGAGGGCGGCGCGAAACGCACCCTTGTACGCAGTCGCGCCGTGCATCGTCTTCAACCGAGGGGATATCGAACTTGAGTAGACCGGAACAGGACGTCGATAGGTCTTGCATGCCGAGGGCCGCGGCCGTGTCGTCTTGATGACGATGACAGCGTACACACTGGCCGAGGCGCTTGGCATCGTGGAGCGGACCGTTCCAGGCGTCGGCGCCACCGTATCTGGCAGCGTGAAGGACCAACCGGAAGCCGATTGCGCCTCCGCGGACGGGGCCAGGCCTCCCATGGCCTATCGATATCCTGCGCCATCGGATCAGAATCAAGCCTGCATCGCCGCGCTCGTTGCGCACTGGTCCAGGGCCTACCCGGAAGCCGGGCGCGCATACTGGTCGCTGCGGTGCTGGGGAATTTTGATATGGAAACCCATTTACGTCAGCGTGATCGCCGTGCATCGCGCGCATTGCCTGCCGTCGCTTGCGGGGTTCGAGCAGACCTTCGCCGAGGGGTGGACACACACGGCGCGCTATCCGGCA
Organism: Robbsia sp. KACC 23696; assembly: GCF_039852015.1. Classification (NCBI taxonomy): domain Bacteria; kingdom Pseudomonadati; phylum Pseudomonadota; class Betaproteobacteria; order Burkholderiales; family Burkholderiaceae; genus Robbsia; species Robbsia sp. KACC 23696. The sequence goes on from NZ_CP156627.1 coordinate 306,718, forward strand.
CATCGTCCCGTGCAAGGGATACCCACGGATCTGATCGAGCAGGCCGCCGCCGACATCAACCGTTTTTGCGCGTCGGCACTCGAAGCGCTCTCCCGGTCTATCCGGATCAATGTCCGCGCCGCGCAAGGCATGCAAGCCGATTGCGTGCTCGCCGCCTTGCTTGCAGCACAGCCTGCGTCGGGCGAGGGCGGCGCAACGACAGAGATCGAGGCCTTGTGTGCGCGCTGGCTCGCCGCGCTGCATCTCGACGGGCGCAGTGGTTTCTTCGCGTATCGCGGACGCGATGGCATCCCGACGCTCGAGGTGGACCGACAGACCTGTTGCTATCACTTCCGTCGACACGATGGCGTACGATGCCATACCTGTCCGCGACTAACGCTGGCCGAACGGATCGCGCGACAGGACGGCACACCGCTCGACGCCGCGTGTGACCACCCGGTACAGTAATCGCGACGCCTTTGCCGGTTCGCTCGCCTGATACAGTGATAGCTTGGCGATCACGGAACGCCTTGTTCCTCCGCCCACTTTCGCAAGGATCGCACGATGCTGAAAATTCACCACCTGGGTCACTCGCAATCGGAACGCGTACTGTGGCTATGCGAAGAACTCGGTCTCGCTTATGAGATGCATAAATACACCCGCGACGCCGTCACGCGGCTGTCGCCTCCGGACCTGAAAGCGTTGCACCCGCTGGGCGCCGCGCCGGTCCTGGAAACCGATGGCGTCCTGCTTGCGGAGTCCGCAGCCATCATCGAATACATTCTCGGCCGTCATGGCGAAGGCCGTCTTCAATATGGTCCGGACCATCCGGACTTCGCTGCCTATCTCTACTGGTTCCATTTCGCCAATGGCAATCTGCAACCGGTCATCATGCGGGCGCTGACCGCGTCCCGGTGCGGCCTTCCCGCCGATCATCCCGTCGTCGCCGCAACACAGGATCGGCTCGGCAAAGTGCTGGCGCTGATGGAGGACCATCTCGCCCATAACGACTATCTGGCCGGTGGGGACTTTACCGCCGCCGACATCATGACGGTGTTTTCGCTCAGCACGATGCGCCTGTTCTATCCCTTCGATCTCGCGCCCTATCCGTCGATACGTGCCTATCTGGCACGCATGGGCGGGCGCCCGGCCTATCAGCGCGCGATGGCAAAAGGCGATCCGGACTTGACGCCGTTGTTGCAGTGATCGCTCCAAGCGATCGCGTCAAGCCTGTCTCGAAAATCGCTCACAGCAGCGGCAATGTCGCGCGGATATGATCGGCGAACACGCGCGTCAGATGCGCCGGGCGCTTGCGCGCGTATTTCACGGTGATGCCGATCGTCGGTAGCGCCGGCCAGGCAGGCTCGCCGCTCAGGATCGCGAGATCGGAGGGCACGGCCGTCTGGGTCACGACGGCAAACGCCTGCCCCGATCGCACCACGGCGGTGAGCCCGGCGAGGCTGCTGCTGGCATAGGCGATGCGAAAGGCGCGGCCGGCACGCTGCAACACGTCGCAGGCCGCCAGATGATCCAGCGTATCGGGATCGGACAACGCCAGCGGCAAGGGATCGAATTGCGCGGCATCCACCCCGGGATAGCCGACCCATACCAGCGGCTCGCGGCGGATGATGTCCGCGTCGGAGGCGCTCTCGGTCACGGAAATCAGAGCCAGATCCACCGCCTGAACCGCCACGTGCTCCAGCAGCCGCGTCGTCGGCGCGCAGAGAACCTCCACCTGAACCTGCGGATGCAAACTGGCGAAGCGGCGTAGCAGACGCGGCAAAAACACGGCCGCATAGTCATCCGGGCAGCCGAACCGAATGGCGCCCGACAGGCCCGTGCCGCAGACATCGGCCATCGCCTCGTCGTGCGCGCGAAGAATCCGCTGCGCATGCACGAGCAAGCGCTCGCCCGGATAGGTCAAGCGCATACCGCGCCCGGTGCGCTGAAACAGCGGTTGATCGACGATCTCCTCGAGACGCTTCATCTGCTGGCTCAAGGCCGATTGGGTGCGGCCCACCTTGTCGGCCGCCCGCGTCAACGCCCGGGTCTCGGCGATCACGACAAAGGAGCGCAACAAATCGATTTCAAGCGATAAGGACATGGCCTTCCTCTTCCGACAGAACGCCCGATATTAGCGTCTTTGCTATCTCTCATAAATACTATTCGATTCCCTCAATTCATATGGCGCCCTACACTTTCCGCATCTTGCTCACATCGAACTAAGAGGCGCCCGTGTCCCTGAACGACGACCCGACTTTTTGGCACAATGCCAGACAGCATCTGATCCGCTATGGCGGCACGTTCGAACCGATGATCATCGAACGCGCGCAAGGCAGCTTCGTCTATGACGCCGACGGCCGCGCCATCCTGGATTTCACGTCCGGACAGATGAGTGCCGTGCTAGGGCACAGCCATCCCGATATCGTCTCCGTCATCACCGACTATGCGGGCAAGCTCGATCATTTATTCAGCGGCATGCTATCGCGGCCGGTCGTCGATCTGGCCAAGCGGCTGGCCGACATCACGCCCGACGGCCTCGACCGCGCGCTGTTGTTGAGCACCGGCGCCGAGTCGAACGAGGCGGCGATCCGCATGGCGAAGCTGGTGACCGGTAAATACGAGATCGTCGGCTTCGCGCAGTCCTGGCACGGTATGACCGGGTGCGCCGCATCGGCCACTTACAGCGCGGGACGCAAAGGCGTCGGGCCGGCGGCGGTTGGTTCCTTCGCCATTCCCGCGCCGTTTCCGTATCGGCCGCGCTTCGAACGTCATGGCGAATACGATTGGCTCGCCGAGCTGGACTACGCGTTCGAATTGATCGACCGACAGTCCACCGGCAATCTCGCCGCGTTTATCGCCGAGCCGATTCTCAGCTCGGGCGGCATCATCGAACTGCCGGAAGGCTATATGGCCGCGCTGAAGCGTCATTGCGAGGCGCGCGGCATGTTGCTGATTCTCGATGAAGCGCAAACCGGCATTGGCCGCACCGGGACGATGTTCGCCTGCCAGCGCGACGGCGTCACACCGGACATCCTGACGCTATCGAAAACCTTGGGTGCCGGATTGCCGCTTGCGGCCGTCGTCACGTCGGCGGCCATCGAGGAAGAAGCGCACGCGCGCGGCTTCCTCTTCTATACGACGCACGTCTCGGACCCTTTGCCCGCCGCCATCGGCCTGCGCGTGCTGGATGTCGTCGCGCGCGATGGCCTCGTAGCTCGGGCGAACGTGATGGGCGCGCGCCTTCGGCGCGGTCTCGAAGGCTTGATGGAACGATACGAGTGTATCGGCGACATCCGCGGGCGCGGCCTGTTATTGGGCATGGAAATCGTCAAGAACCGCGCAAGCAAAGAACCGGCCGACGGCCTCGGCACGCGCATCACGCGTGAATGCATGCAGCTGGGGCTCAGCATGAATATCGTGCAGTTGCCGGGGATGGGCGGCGTCTTCCGTATCGCGCCCCCGCTGAATGTCAGCGAAGCGGAGATCGATCTGGGCATCGATCTGCTGGGTCAGGCTATCGCGCGTGCGCTCTGACGTATGACGCCTCGCGTCGCTTGGCTCCCGCGCCGCGAACGTTCGAGGCGGGCGATGTGCTGGGCACGATAGCGTGTCGGCAAGAAATATTGCATATGCCGCCCGTCGGATAGGTATCATTACGCCGATCAACCTGGGAGATGCATATGGACGTTCGCGATGCCGGTACCGAGCATATCGAAGGCATAACGGCGATCTATAACGACGCCGTCGTACACACCACCGCGATTTGGAACGACGTCACCGTCGATATCGCCAATCGGACCGCCTGGCTCAACGATCGACGCAAAATCGGCTATCCGGTTCTCGTCGCCGTGGACGAGCACGGTGCGGTGCTCGGCTATGCTTCGTTTGGCGACTGGCGCGCTTTCGACGGCTATCGCTATACCGTCGAGCACTCGGTCTACGTTCGCGGCGATCAGCGCGGTAAGGGTCTCGGCAAACAGCTGATGCAAACGCTGATCTCACGCGCCCAGACATTGGGCAAGCATGTCATGGTCGCGGCCATCGAGGCGAACAACACCGGATCCGTGCGGCTGCATGAAACTCTCGGTTTCAAGCACGTCGGTCATATGAAGGAAGTGGGAACGAAATTCGGCACCTGGCTCGATCTCGCTTTCATGCAGCTTCAGCTCGACACGCGCTCGACGCCCGATATCGAGACAGCGTGACCCGCGCCATGCTTAGCCGGCGACGCGTGCGTCGCCCTCGCGCCATGGCATCGAACCCTTGCGTCCTCCGACAATGACCTTCACCATCCGTCCCGTGTCGGCAAACGATCGCACCGCATGGCATGCCTTGTGGGAGGCATATTGCGCGTTCTACCGTACGACGCTTGATAGCGCTATATCGGAAAAGACCTGGCAGCGCCTGATCGATCCGACTTCCCCGATCGACGGTTTGCTCGTTGCGAGCGAGACCGGCGAGCCGCTCGGCTTCTGCAATTACGTCTGCCATCCGCATACGTGGAGTGATCGGACCGTCTGCTATCTGGAAGATCTTTTCGTGGCGCCCGCAGGCCGTCGGCTCGGCATCGGGACGGCGTTGATCGAGGCGCTTCGTACGCAAGGCATCGCGCAGGGCTGGGGGCGCATCTATTGGGTCACCGATCACGATAATGTCGATGCCCAGGCGTTATACGACAAGGTTGCCGATCGGACCGCCCACGTTCGGTATCAGATCAAGCTACAGTAGGAATTTCGATAAAGCCTTCCAGATACTGGACCGCTTGTCCGGAGACGAAGACGCCATCGTCCACCACACGGCAATGCAGCAGGCCCGTGCGGCGTGATACCTGCATGGCCAGTAAGTCCGCCTTGCCCAGCCGCGCGGCCCAGAATGGCGCCAGCGTCGCGTGAATCGAGCCGGTCACCGGATCTTCATCGCCGCCGTTGGCCGGCCAGAAATACCGCGAGACGAAGTCATGCCGATCGCCACGCGCCGTGACGACGACATCGCGCGGGCCTAACGTCGCCAGCAGCGGCAACGTCGGTACGACCTCGCGGACCTCGGCTTCGGACGCATAGACGACAACATAAGCCTGGCCGCATACCGCGACTTCGCGCGGCGCGATCGAAAGCCCCTTCAGCAATGCGTCGGGGATCGTTTCGAGCGTCTCCGCCGGACGCAGCGGAAAACGCATCTCGATAAAGCCATCGGCCTTGCGCGACACGCTCAGCCGCCCGACCGCGTCGGCCGTGAAGGCGATGATATCGGCATCGGCGTTTTGCTTGAAGATCACATAGGCACTTGCCAACGTGGCGTGTCCGCAGAACGCGATCTCGGTCAGCGGAGAGAACCAGCGGATAGCATAGGCGCCATCCGGGCCGCGAACGAAGAAAGCCGTCTCTGAAAGATTATTCTCGCTGGCAATGGCCTGCATCACCACGTCCGGCAGCCATTGCGCGAGCGGCACGACCGCGGCGTAATTGCCTTTGAACACCGTGTCGGTAAAGGCATCCACTTGATAAAACGGCAATTGCATTCCGGGCCTCTGAGCTGATCGAATCGTGTTGGTCGACAGGCGCAGAATCCGCGACGATCTCCGCGCCGCGAACACGATAACCGGCTTCGCCAAGGATGTACAGCGTGATTCGCGATTGCCCCGTATGCGCCGCCGGCCTGGAACCTCAGACCGCGCCGAAGCGCTTCAAATTGGCTTCGAACCGTTCGTACGACACCGTCTTATTGATCATGCCTTCATCGAAGCAATACTCCCTGAGCTTCGTCGCATCCTGTTCACGGTAAAAGGTTTCGCAGACCTGCTTTACCGCTCTGAACGCGGCAAAAATCGTCAATGGCCAATACACCGACATATTCGCGCCGGCCGCGCCTTCCTCCGCGACCGAGTCCTGAAAATCGACACTGGTGACGATCAACGGACCCAAGATGCGCTTCCGGAAATCGGCCAGCGCGCGAACGGACCCTTTAAAGACAATGAAGCCGGCATCGGCGCCCGCGGCCAGATAGGCATTGATCCGCGCGACCGCTTCTTCGGGATCGTTCTTCAGATAAATGGCGTCCGTACGAGCGATGATCAGGAAATTCGGATCCTTACGCGCGGCGACACAGGCCTTGATACGCTGGCACATCGCATCGGGTTCCAACAACACCGCAGGATGATCGGTATGTTTGCCGAATACGGTATCTTCGATATGCATCGCCGACGCGCCAGCCGACTCGAATTCATGCACGGTACGCCAGATATTGGCCGCGTGATACCAGCCGGTGTCGGCATCGCACACCAGTGGCACATTGGTTTCCTTCGCGATCTCCCGCGCCAGACCGAGCAGATCGTGCATCTGCACCAGACCGACATCGGGCAAGCCGAATCCGCTCGCCCCGGTCACGAAACTACCGGTGTACAGCACGGGAAATCCGGTCTGCTCGATGATACGCGCACTCAATACATCGTAGGCGCCCATCAGAGGCGTGCAGCCCGGCGCATCCAGCAAGGCGCGAAGTCGCAGCCGTTTTTGATAGCAATCCATAGCCTGTCTCCCGACGAAGATGTCATGGTGGAATTCGCCCGCTTGCGGCGGACGATCAGCGCATTGCCATGCCGCCGTTCACGTCAAGGGTGGCGCCCGTCATATAACGCGCATCGTCACTCGCCAAATAAAGGGCAGCGCCGGCAATGTCCGACACCTCGCCGTATCGGTCCAACGCAATCCCTTTCTTGACCTCGGGCGGATACTGCAAGATATCGGTCATGGCGGTCTGGATCGCGCCCGGCGCGATGGCATTGACGGTGACGTCGAAGGGCCCGAGTTGGCGCGCGACCGCCTTCGTCAAGCAGAGGACGGCGGCTTTCGTGACCGAGTACGCCACCTCGGCCGCGACGCCGCCGACCTGCCCTGCGACCGATGCCATATAGATTATGCGTCCCGATCGATTCGCCTTCGCGTGCGGCACGAAGGCCGATGTCGCATGAATGCAGCTCATCAGATTGACGTCGATCACCTCGCGCCACTGCGCCCCTGAAATGGTCTCGATGGGCCGTCCGGGACGGACGATGCCGGCATTGCAGACGAGAATATCGAGACGGCCGAACGTGGCGATCGCGGTCTCGATCATGCGCACATTCTCTTCCTCCGTCGAAACATCGACGCGAAGCGCTACCGCTTTGACCGCGTAACGCGCCGTCAGATCGTCCGCTGCCTGCTGCGCGCTTGCAAAGTCGAGATCCGCGATCAGCACATCGGCCCCTTCCGCGGCGAAGCGCGCGGCAATGGCCTGACCGATGCCGCGTGCGGCGCCCGTCACGACCGCCGTTTTACCGCTTAACTTTCGTGTGTCATCAGGCATGGAATTGGAATCCTCGATGTGCCGCCGCGGCCCCCTCCGACGTGAAGATCCACGCGCCCTCGCCACGCTCATGGTCGTTGGTGCAGATCAACAGCCGACGTGTGCCGGGCATCATCATCGGATGGGTCGTGCGCAGATGATGACCGCTTTCGCGGCCTGGAATCAGAATCTGACCGATGGGAAAGCCCCAGGGATTGAACACCATGACGCGCCCCTGGTTGTACATCGCCACATAGAGGTTGTCCTCCGCATCGATGCTGCAGGAGTCGGGCCCATGGAATCCAGTGAAGTGGTAGGGAATGCTGGTGCCGTACGGCGCGATTGATTTGCCGTCCGCGCCCAATTCGATCAAATGCAAACGGTTGGCATTGGTTTCCGTGATCCACAGGCGCGTCTCGTCGGTCGACAGTGCCACCCCATTCGGGCCCGCCATTTTTTCGAGAATGGGCGTGACGGTTTTGCCATCGGCGGACACGTGATAGACGCCGCCAGTGGGTTCGCAAGACGTGCCGACGAAATGCGTGAAGTAAAAGCTGCCGTCCTTCGCAAAGACCATATCGTCGGCAACATATCCGCGCAAAATACTGCGTCGATTTCGGCCATCGGGATCGATCGCGAAAATTTCTCCTGTCTTAAAATCGCCGAGGCAGCACACGAACAGACGGCCATCCTTGTGAATCTTGATCGCCGCCGGGTTGTCGCCCTCGGCACGGTAGATTTCCGTCATCGCTTTGGTGTCGCAGTCGAGTCGGTAGATACGGCCGCCGAACACCTCCAGCAAATAGAGATTGCCCGCGCGATCGAAGCACAGCCCCTCCAACTGCTGGAAGTCGTCCGCCACTTTGTGCCAGGGCTCGGCGGTCAGCGTCGGCAGCCCGCGCTCACCCGGCGGGATGGGGGCGAACGCGCGATCCGGCCCGCTGTTGAAAACATCTGTCATTCTCGTCTCCACATTTTTTGCCCGCGGCGTCGTTGCGCCGCGCGGTCTTTTCTTATGCCTTGTTCAAGCATAGCCCCTTGCCCGCGCCCTCGACGGGTACAGTCCGGCACAATTTTTCGGTTACCGTACCAGGCAACGCGGTGGTACAGTAAGTCATGGCACAGCCCGCTTCCAAGATCGAATGGATCATCGACGGTGTTCTGCAGCGCGTCCAACGCGGCACACTGCAGGCAGGCGATCGCCTGCGATCCATTCGCGAGGAAGCCGCCGCCATGGGTGTCGCGAAAAACACCGTCGTCGAGGCCTATCTCAGATTAGTCGCGCAAGGCGTGCTGACGGTGCGAGCCGGCGCCGGATACTATGTCGCGCGATCATCGCCGCCGCATCGCAAGGCGGTGCCGCGGGCCATCGTGTCGAGCGCGGAGACGGCCGCCGAACTGCTGACGGAGCAGTTGGAGCGTCGCCTGCCGATTCGGCCAGGCGACGGACGTCTACCGCCGGACTGGCTGGCCTCCACCGAGATGCGCCGCCCGCTTTCAGTCATGCGTGTCAGCGCCGACGACACGTACAACACCGCTTGGGGCTTGCTGCCGTTGCGCGAACGTCTATGCGACAGGCTCGGCGAGCGCGGCATTCACTGTCACACCGGCCAGGTGCTGACGACCTACGGCGGCAACCATGGCATGGACCTCGTCATCCGTTGTCAGGTACGCGAAGGCGACACGGTGTTGGTCGATGATCCCGGTTACTACCCCTTGTTTCGCAAACTCAGCGTCGCCGGTGCGCATATCGTCGGCGTGCGCCGGCGTCACGATGGTCCCGATCCGATCGATCTGCGCGAAAAGGCCCGCGCCACCGGCGCACGTCTCTTTTTCACGCAATCGTTGGCGCACAATCCCACCGGCGGTTCCCTCACGCAAGGCGTCGCTTATGCCGTATTGAAAGTCGCCGAAGAGCAGGACATGCTGGTGATCGAGGACGACCCCTTCGCCGATGTCTTGCCGGTGACCGCGCCCCGCCTGGCCGCGCTCGACCAGTTACATCGCGTCGTCTATGTCGGCTCTTTTTCCAAGACACTGCCTGGCAGTGTCCGCGTGGGCTATATCGCCGCCTCGGTTGCCTTGGCCGAGCAGTTCAACGAGATGAAGGTCATCACCATCGTGTCGACCTCGGCGCAGAACGAGCGGCTGGTGTATTCGCTGATCGAGGGCGCGCAATATCTCAAATACCTGCGACGATTGAAGGATCGGATCGAGGACGCCACCGCACGCACGGTGAGCGGACTGGAAAACGCCGGATTCAGCGTGCCGCGTCCGTTATGTGGCGGCTATTACGTATGGATCGCGCTGACGCCGGCAATGCAGGCGCGTAATCTCGCCGCGGAGGCCGCCGCCTTGGGCATCTTCGTCGCGCCGTCCGCCGCGTTCACCATCTCGGAAACACCGACGCCCGGCATTCGCGTCAATGTCGCGTACGGCAGCGAACCGCGTTTCCTGGCGTGGTTACTAAGTGTCCGCGATGCCGACGACGCGGCAACGACGTCGCCACCGCGCCAGGGCAGCCGATCACGGTAAAATAGGATGGATCGGCGCGGCTCCGTCGCGCACGCACTTTCCACTTCCGGTCATGACCCTCCATCGCCCGTCTTCCGCCTCCGATCAACCCGCCGCGTTCACGCATGATCAGGCGCTGATCGGCGACTATGCGCATCCGCTCGACGGCAAGGCCGGAAGCTGGCAAGTCAGCCGTTCCGAGCGCCCGCACCTTTACCGCATCCAGCATCGTCTGGCGGACCGGCCCACCAAGGTGGATACCGTCGTCGATCTGGAAAATCTGCAGGCAAAACTGGCGAAATGGCAGCGTGAGGGCTTCGTCAAGCGTCACGACGGACGTGATCCGAGCACGTTCGCCCATCCCACTTTCATGCAGGATCTGCGCGAGGCAGGGACGCGATCGGCGCAGCTTGCCGACGTCGCGGATCGGGAACGGGTACGGATCGGCAACGTCAGTCTGCCGCAAGGTGCCGGCGGCCCCCTGGTACCCGCGGTGAATCCGGCCTATCTGTTCGCATCGCGCTCCGATAACGTGCTGCGCGATGTCGATGAGAACCGGCGCGTGATGTTGATCGGCCATACCGGCACCGGCAAGACCAGCTTGATCGAGCAGGCAGCGGCGCTCTGCCGGCAAGGCGTGCTGCGCGCCAATATGAACGGTCAGACCAGCGTCGGCGATTTCGTCGGTTTCTGGACGGTCAAGGGGGGCGAGACCGTCTGGGTCGACGGGGTCCTTCCCATTGCAATGCGTCAGGGCCTCTGGCTGATCGTCGACGAAATCGACTTTGCGGAACCGGCCATCCTGTCGGTCCTGACCGCGGTGCTGGAGCCGGGCGGCCAGCTCTTGCTGAAGGAGAAAGGTAACGAGATTATCGCGCCCCATCCCGCGTTCCGGCTCTTCGGCACCGCCAACGCCGTCGGCGCAATGAGTCGGTTTCGCCACCTGTATCAAGGCGCCAATCTGATGAACGAAGCGTTTCTCGATCGTTGGCGCGTTTATATGATCGACTACCTTTCGCCGGAAGACGAAGCGACGGTGCTGCGCCAGACATTCGGTCCGAGCGTATCCGAGGCGATGGCGCACACCCTCGCGGCGATCGCGGCCGACTGCCGCGCGGCCTTCCTCCGGGAAGATCTGGCCAGCGCGTTTTCCACGCGACGGCTCCTGGACTGGACGGCGATGATGCTGCGCACCGGCGACCCGGAAACGGCGGCGGGGCCGACGATCTATGCCAAGGTCGATGCGGAAGATGCGGCCTTGATCAGCAGCATCGTCCGGCACCATATCGCCGTCGACAACGACCAAGATGCCTGAGCCGCTCGCCATGCAAGAGCATGACCTGGGCGAGCACCTGTCGAAGCTCGCCCGCACCTTGACGCGGCGTCCCGACATCACGGTCGTCTTCGGCGACGATGGCCCCGCCTGGGACGGCGCGCATCTGTTGCTGCCCTCCAGACTGCTCGGTGACGGCGTGTCCCTGGCGACGATGATCGGCTATGTCGATCAACTCGCCGCCAGCGATCTTTTCGGCGATGCCGCGGCGATCGACGCGCTCCGCGCACCGACGCTTCGCGCGCTAGCGCACGTTCTCGACGCACATCGCACCACGCACAGTCTGCTCGCGCGGCAACCCGGAGCACGGCAGTTTGTCGCGGCAGCACGCCACGACAAGACGCAAACGATGGCGCGGCGCGTGCCTGAGCTGAGTTGGCCTGCTCGGCTGACCTGGCATATCGAACAAGCGTTGTGGCACGAGGCCGGCGCCGCGCTCGCCGCGAACGCAGGCACGGACGTCGCATCCATCCTGCACGGCATCGACGATCTCCTCGCCGCCGCACGCGCGGCAGCGTCGACATCGGACAGCATCCGCATCACGCAACGCATTGCCACACGCGTTCGCTCGCTTGGCGCCGACACCGCCAATGCGATGATGTTCGTCATGGACGGCCACGCCGCCAGCGAATCAAACAAGGAACTTGGCGACGAGTTGCCCGACGCCGAGCAGACGCGACCGCCGGAAGTGGGCGATGCCGCTGCCGGGGCGATCGCGGACTCGGCCGAATCCGCCGCCCAGCCCCCCTCTTCCGGCGATGTTGCCGATCGCCCCTCGGGCCCGCCCGCGCAGACGGTGTCGGACAGATCGATCCCGATCACGACCGCCTTCGACACCGTCACGGATCTGACCGGTCAAGGCGATCCCTTGGCGTGGCGGCGGCTGCGCAATGCCGCGCGCGCGGACACGGCGCCATTGCGCGCGAAGCTGGAACGGGTCTTGAAGTCGGAAGAAGCCACGCATTGGCAAAGCGAGCAGGAGCGCGGCGAACTACATCGTGCGGCGCTGTTCCGCTTTGCGGCATCGCCGGGCTATCGCACGCCGTTCCAGACGCGCCGTATCCATCCGACACGCGATACGGCGGTGACCTTGCTGGTCGACCGCAGCGGCTCGATGGCGGCCAGCAAGATCGCGCTTGCCCGCCTTTGCGTGGCGGCGCTGTGCGATGCGATGACGCGGCTCGGCTTCGCCTGCGAAGTGCTGGGCTATTGTTCGGTCGAAGATCCGGAAATGCGTGCCTACCATCGGCACTGGCTGGCTGCCGGCAATGCGCCCGACGGCTATAACCGTTTCGTCGAGAAACTCGATCTGCAAGTGTACAAACGCTTCGATTCGAACAATTTGTCCGGCATCGCCGCCATCGAATGCGGCCACGAAAATCCGGATGGCGAAGCGTTGAGTTGGGCAGCGGCACGGCTCAGCGAGCGACGCGAACGGCGCCACGTCCTCATGGTGTTCTCCGACGGCTATCCCTCGACGGCCGACGGCAATCCGGCGATCCTCGGCGCGGATTTGAAACGGCGGGTGGCCGACCTGCAACTGCAGGGCATCGAACTCGTGGGCGTCGGCATCCTCAACGATGCCGTGGAAACGTTTTATCCGGTGACGGCGGTCGTGGAAAAGCTGGAAGACCTCCCCGCCAGCGCGTTTGCTTTACTCGGCAAGGCCTTGCTCAGACGCCGCGGACGATAGCGTCGTCTCAGGCGGCCCGCTCGCAGAAGACTTGCGCAAAACGGCAGAAAGTGAAATGCTGCTCGACCAGTACCGCATCATATTGCCTAGGCAATATGATGCGGTCTATGAATCGAGGAGACGACGTGGGTCGCGGAACAGAGACATCATCCCCTTTGCCGGGTGAAGGGGCATCGCCCCAGACGGCCGAGGCCGCTTCACGAACCGCCTCGCTCGGGACGCTCGCGGCCCTTATCGGCATGGTCTCGGTTCAGATCGGCGCGGCCTTCGCAAAAACCCTGTTCCCCGTGGTGGGCCCCGAGGGCATGGCGGCGCTGAGGCTGGCCATGTCCGCCGCCGTGCTCGCGATCGTCTTCCGGCCATGGCGCGTGTGGCGTCAACCCGGCATCTGGCCGGCGCTGCTGGCCTATGGCGTCACGTTGGGCATCATGAATCTGACGATCTATCATGCCTTTTCCTTGATTCCGGTCAGTATCGCCGTATCGATCGAAGTGATCGGTCCGCTGAGCGTCGCCCTGCTGCTATCGCGTCGCCGCATCGATTTGCTGTGGATCGGCTTATCGGTCATCGGTCTGTGCCTGCTGCCATTCAACGCGCTGGGAAGCAGTCTGAACCCGCTCGGCATTGCTTTTGCACTGGCAGCGGCGCTGCTATGGGCCTTGTATATGACATTTGGTGCGCGGGTCGCCCATCTCGGCCCGAAAGCGGTGTCGACCGGCATGCTGATTGCCGCCACCTTCGTCGTGCCGATCGGCGTAACGCATGCCGGCGCCGCGTTGTGGCAGGGATCGATGCTGGCGATCGGTTTTGCCGTCGCGCTGCTGTCGAGCATGATTCCCTATCTCCTGGACATGTATGCGCTGCATCGCATACCGTCACGCGTATTCGGCGTGCTGATGAGCGCCTCTCCGGCGATGGCCGCGTTGGCGAGCTGGCTGATACTGGGCGAAACGCTGAGCATGTATCAAGGTATCGGCATTGCGGCCATCACCATTGCCTGTGCAGGCAGCGCGCGCTATTCACGGCAACGGACCTGAAGGCCGGCCATAGGGTAAGCTGACGTGTCGTGCGGCCTGTCGGCAGCGGGCGCCACCCCGAGTCGGGCGCGCCGGCTACCGGCGACGTCGATGGCGCCGCTTCGATGCGACCCTCTCGATTTGCTGTCTTTGTTTGCCGTTTCAGCGTGCTTCCATGCCACAACGCCTCAAAGCCTCCCTTGCGCCAGCGGTAAAACGCGTCGACGCGCCGCGCGCCGCGAAACCGGCCACGCCGCAGGCATCTCAATTTCCATCCACCGCGCACGACGTCGCACGCTTGGCGGGCGTATCGCAATCGGCGGTATCGCGCTGTTTCACGCCTGGCGCGAGCGTCTCCGACGCGATGCGGCAGCGCGTCCAACAGGCGGCCGACACGCTAGGGTATCGCCCCAATCTGATCGCGCGTTCGTTGATCAAGCGGGAGTCGACCATCATCGGCGTGGTGCTTCCCGACCTCGACAACCCGTTTTACGCGTCCGTGGTCGGGCGTCTGTCATCGATGCTGACGGAGACCGGCCGACGCATTCTGCTGTTCCGCTCGCCGGCCACGGACTCCTCGGACCCGGTGTTGGAAGACGTGCTGCGCTATCGCGTCGATGGGCTGATTCTCGTATCGTCACCGCTATCGTCGACGTTCGCCGACGAATGCGTGCGCATCGGCCTGCCCGTCGTGCAACTGAACCGTACCAGCATGCGTGCGCGCGTATCGAGCGTCGTCGGCGACAATGTGCGGGGCGCCGCACGGATCGCCGAGCACTTGCTGCGGCACGGTCATCGACGCCTGGCCTACGTCGCCGGTCAGGACGGTTCGTCGACCAGTCAGGAACGGGAAAATGGTTTCACGGCGGCGTTGCGCCAGGCGGGGTTGACGCTGGCATTGCGCGAAACGGGGCACTATACGCAGGACGGCGCGCGCGCGGCCACGCAGCGCTTGCTGTCCTTGCCGGAGCCCCCCGATGCAATCTTTTTCGCGAACGATTACATGGCACTCGCGGGGCTGAGCGTGGCGCGACACGCATTCGGCGCCGATATCGGCCGCTCCTTATCGATCGTCGGCTTCGACGACATCCCGATGGCGGCCTGGCCCGAGTTTTCCCTGGCGACCTTCCGGCAACCGATCGACGCGATGTGCGCGCGGACGGTGGAGATCATCCAGGCACAACTGGGCGATATCGGTGTCGCACCCCAGCGCCTGGTATTGCCGGGCGAGTTGGTCGTGCGCGGGAGCGTACGCGGCGGCGTCGTGGATCCGTTGGCTTAGCGCTCCGGGTCGTCGCGCCGAGGCGCCGGTCCCTTCTTCAAACCAAGCAGATCGAGATAGATTTCCAGGGAGCGCAATACCGCCTCCGCCACCAATGTCGTAATACCAACGTACTCGCCACTCACACAGGCCTCATCGAGCGCATCGTAATAGGCAAGACGGTCCTCCTTTCTAATGACTGCGGGCGGATATCCGGATTTCATCAGCTCGAAATTCAACAGCAAGCGCCCGGTGAGCCCATTCCCGTCGATGAAGGGGTGGTTTTTCACGAAGCGCGTATGCAATTCGGCCGCACGCTCGACCGGGCTCATGAGACCAGCCCGCCCGTACCAACTGACAAAGTCGGCCATTGTCTGCGGCAGCTGTAGATGATCGACCGGTGTCGTGCGGGGCCCGGAAATCGCCACGTTTTCGGAGCGATACCGTCCCGCTTGATCGTCGTCGATCGCTTTCAATACCAGACGGTGGATATTGCGCAGCTGCCATTCAGTGAGCGGTTCGCCTTCGGAAACAATCGCCTCGAGATAGAGAATCGCATCGCGGTGATTGCTTGCCTCGATGTGCTCTCTTAATGATTTCCCACCAACAGTGATGCCTTCCAGGACGACCTTCGTTTCGCGCAACGTCAAGGTATTGCCCTCGATCGCGTTGGAATGATACGTCCACTCGAGCATCCACTTCTCGCGCAGGGACGCCAGCGTATGCTGCGGCAACGGGCGCGCGGCATCCAATACGGCCTTACTTTCGACAATGGATTTGAGCAAATCTGTCAGTGATGCAGCCATTTACGCGCCTTCTGCCGCCAATTCGTCGTTCTTGAGCCATCGCGCCTGCAGTATGGACCGCGGCCACGCCGTGAAACCCAGCCATTCTATCTTGTCCGCGGTCGACACCGTTACTTGAGTCACGCGCGATGCATCCGATCGGCGTCGAGGAAGGCTTCACGCCCTACGCGCGCTCTTCCGGCGCCCCCGTCTCACGTAAACCCCCATTTCACCGCCATGCCGCCACGCGTAGCATTTCCGAAAATTGCATACGTATGCAAAAACCGCTAGTGAATGATTGCATGCGTTTGTTATCGCCCTTTCGTGCGGGCATCCGCGCGTCTTCAACTGAGAGAGGAGTTCCGAATGGCAACGTGGCTGAAAACTGGCGCCGACGGCGAAATGATCCGCAGCGCGGATCGCGAAGTACGCGACACCGTCGAACGGACGCTCGCCGATATCGAGCAGCGCGGCGATGCCGCGATCCGTGATCTGTCGATCCGTTTCGACAAGCTTGAGCGCGACGACTATCGCCTCAGCGATGCCGAAATTCAAGGTTGCCTGGATCAACTGACGCAGCGCGACCTGGACGACATCGCCTTCGCACAGACGCAGGTGCGGAATTTCGCGCAACATCAGCGCGACGCCTTGCGCGACATCGAAGTCGAGACGCTGCCCGGCGTGATACTCGGTCACAAGAACGTACCCGTCAATGCGGCAGGGTGCTATGTCCCGGGCGGCAAATATCCGCTGCTTGCCTCCGCGCATATGTCGGTGATCACCGCCAAGGTCGCCGGCGTGCCGCGCGTCATCACGTGCGCGCCGCCGTATCAAGGCAAACCGGCACCGGCCATCGTGGCGGCCCAGCACCTCGCCGGGGCGGACGCCATCTACTGTCTTGGCGGCATTCAAGCAGTCGGCGCGATGGCGCTGGGGACGGCCTCGATTCAAGCGGTCGACATGCTGGTAGGGCCGGGCAATGCCTTCGTCGCCGAAGCGAAACGCCAGTTGTTCGGTCGCGTGGGGATCGATTTGTTCGCGGGGCCGACCGAGACGCTGGTGATTGCCGACGACAGCGTCGACGGCGAGCTGTGCGCAACCGATCTATTAGGACAGGCCGAGCACGGCCCCGACTCGCCCGCGATTTTGCTGACGACGTCCGAAGCGCTCGCGCGTGACACGATCGCGCAAGTCGCCCGTCTGTTGGAGATCCTGCCCACCGCGGGCATCGCCCGTAAAGCCTGGGAGACCTACGGCCAGGTCATCGTCGCGGACTCGGACGAGGAAATGGTGCAGATCGCCGACAAGATCGCCTCCGAGCATGTCCAGGTGATGACGCGCGATCCCGATTATTTCCTCACGCATATGCGCAACTACGGCGCGCTATTCCTCGGCCCGCGTACCAATGTCGCGTTTGGCGACAAGGCGATCGGCACGAATCACACGCTTCCGACGAAAGGCGCGGCGCGCTACACCGGCGGCCTGTGGGTAGGAAAATTCCTGAAGACCTGCACCTACCAAAAAGTGCTCACCGACGACGCGTCCGCGATGATCGGCGAGTACTGCTCACGGCTGTGCGCGCTGGAAGGATTCGCCGGCCATGGCGAACAGGCCAATATCCGCGTGCGACGTTATGGCCATCGGGACGTGCCGTACGCGGGTATTCCGTCTTGAAAATCGTGCGACGCCGGCCCGCTATCCGCCCTGAAGCGTCGCCAAACGAATAGCGCGGCGCCGAGCATCGCTAAACCGATCGTACCGGCGTCCGCATACGGAAGCACTGGAGGCGAAGCCGCTAAGATGCGATCGGACGGGATGAGAAACGGTATTCGCAGGGAGCATGGCGGTCGGCAGTGACGTGCGCTACACTGATTTTGGCTTCAGCTTTAGACACGGACCGGTCCCGCGCGATGCGCAGGAAAACGACAGGAGACAACCGGGCGACGTGCATGCGTTCCACGCGAACGCATGCATGTCGCACCGGCCGTCGCCGGTGTGCGACAGATCTACAAAAAAACAAGCGAGCATCCACCATGAGCATTCTCATCGCCATCCTCGCGCTCGCCGCGTTGATGCTAGCCGCCTACCGGGGCTATAGCGTTATCCTCTTTGCCCCGATTGCCGCCCTCGGCGCCGTGCTGTTGACGGACCCCTCGGCGGTCGCACCGGCGTTTTCCGGCCTCTTCATGGACAAGATGGTCGGCTTCGTAAAACTGTATTTCCCTGTTTTCCTGCTGGGCGCCTTATTCGGCAAGCTCGTCGAATTGTCGGGCTTCTCCCGCGCCATCGTCGAAGCCGTCATCAAGGCGCTCGGCCGGGAACGGGCGATTCCGGTGATCGTCATCGTCTGCGCCTTGCTGACCTACGGCGGCGTCTCCTTATTCGTCGTCGTGTTCGCGGTCTACCCGTTTGCCGCGGAGATGTTCCGTCAAAGCGGCATTCCCAAGCGCCTGATGCCGGCGACGATCGCGCTCGGTGCCTTTACGTTCACGATGGACGCGATGCCGGGAACGCCGCAGATCCAGAACATCATCCCGACCACCTTTTTTAATACGACCGCGTGGGCCGCGCCTTGGCTCGGTTTTTTGGGATCGGTCTTTATCTTCATACTCGGCGTAGCGTATCTCGAACGCGCACGCCGTCGTGCGCAGCGGGCCAACGAAGGATACGGCACGAATCTTCGCAACGAGCCGGAAACGCCGCCCGACATTGCCTTGCCGCATCCGCTGATCGCCTTGGCACCACTGGTCCTGGTGGGCGTCAGCAATCTTCTGTTTACGCATTGGATTCCCCATTGGTTTCCGGGCGTCTACACCTTGGCATTGCCTGGCTTGCCGGCACCGATTCCCGTCGATGCCAGTAAGCTGGTCGGCATCTGGGCCGTGCTCGCGGCCCTGGCCTGCGGCTCGCTGTTCACGCTGATTTTCGGCTGGCGCGGGATGCGCAACGGACCGAGCATTGCCGAGGGCTCCAAAACGGCGGTGGGCGGGGCGATGCTGGCAACGATGAATACCGCATCGGAATACGGCTTCGGCGCCATCATTGCTGCTCTCCCCGGCTTCATGCTGATTGCGCAAGGCCTGAAAGCGATCCCCAATCCCCTGGTCAACGAGGCGGTCACGATCAACTTGCTGGCCGGCATCACCGGCTCCGCGTCGGGCGGTTTGAGTATCGCGCTGGCCGCGATGTCCAATCAATTCATCGCGGCGGCCAATGCGGCGCATATTCCCTTGGAGGTGATGCACCGTATCGCCTCGATGGCATCGGGCGGCATGGACACGCTGCCGCACAATGGCGCCGTCATCACCTTGCTGGCCGTGACCGGGCTCAGTCACCGCGAGGCGTATGCCAATATCTTCGTCATGACCCTGATCAAGATTGCCTCGGCCTTCTTTGCGATCGGCCTGTATTACGCCTTCGGCCTGATCTGAACCGCCTTGCCACAGGGAGTCGACCGCAGCCCGGCGCGACGATCAATCCGCCGGATGCGAGCCCATGTTGTCGAGCAGGATCTGCTCGCCCTGCACGCTGAACATGTCTTGAAAAGCCGCGCCGATCGACGCGGCGAGCGGTTCCGCCCGCGCGAGCATGTTTCGCTCGCTGAGGGTCACGGCATCGCGCCAGTGCGTGCTACCGATCAACGCTTCCGCCAACTCGGCCGCATCGAGCATCGCGAGATTCACCCCGACGCCGAGTGGCGGCATCACATGCGCGGCGTCGCCAAGCAGAGTCAAGCCGGGTCGGCTCGGCCAGCCCAGGGGATTCGGCAGCGCGACGATGGGCCTCACCGCGGCGATGCTGTCGGCATCGGCAATCAACGACAGCAAGGCGGGGGACCACCCTTCGAAACGCGCGAGCAGGGCGAGCTTCGTGATCGACGCCAGGGTGCGATCCGGGCGATCGCCCTCTTCGGGTGTGGTCCGAAACGCGGCGTAGACACGCACCAAGGCGTTGCCGTTACGCTGGGCGATGATGCCGGCACCGCCATGAAGTGAAAACATCGTGCCGTGTCCCACCAGGCGCGCTTTCTCCGGATGTCGGCGGTCCACATCGGTCAGCCACAGTTCGACGAAGGTGATGCCGGTATAGTGCGGCCGGATGTCCGTCAGCGCCGCGCGCGCGGCCGACCACGCCCCATCTGCGCCGATGACGAGATCGAATCGCCCAAGGCTGCCGGCGACACCAAATAGTTCGTGGCGACCATCGGCCCGCGCGACCACTGCCGTCACAGACTGTCCCCACCGAACCACCGTAGTCGGCATCGGCTGTAGCAACAGCTCACGCAGCACGATGCGATCGATTTCCGGCCGTTCGCCCATACCCGGCTCTGGCGCCTCGCGCCGAAGGACCGCTCCCGACGCGTGATCGATGCTCTGTTGATCTTGATCCTCGTGACGCGCGACCTGCATGAAAGCGTCCCAGAGACCCGCTTTCTTCAAGGCAAGCTGGCCTTCATTGGGATGAAGGTCGAGCGATCCACCCTGATCACGCGACCGCGCCGATTGATCCGCCTCGAATACGCTACACTGCCAACCGGCGCGCGTTAACATAGTCGCCGCGGTCAAGCCGGCGGGCCCTGCGCCCAGTATGGCGATAGTCGGTCTTTGCGACATGAACCCGTCCTTTACATTTAAATAGGATCCTATATTATAGCAAGTGTATAGGGTCCTATTTAAATGTAAAGGAATATCGTGCGCCCGATCTCAATATGGTCACCCCTGGATATGCCGACGTTGCTCATCAATCGATTGGAGCGGGCGCTTTCCAGGATCATCGACAAAGAGCTGAAACCCGCCGGCATCACCGCCTCGCATTTGCCGGTGCTCGTCGCGCTGAAAGACGGCAGTAAGCTGACGCAAAAAGACCTCGCCGCGGCAAGCAACGTCGAACAGCCGAGCATGGCCCAGTTGCTCTCCCGCATGGAGCGGGATGGGTTAATTCGACGCGAACCGTCGCCGACCGACAAACGCAGTAGCGTCGTGTCGCTCACCGACCTCGCGATGAGCCGACTCGATCCGGGCCGCCAAATCTTGCGTCGC
Source organism: Robbsia sp. KACC 23696 (assembly GCF_039852015.1). Taxonomy (NCBI): domain Bacteria; kingdom Pseudomonadati; phylum Pseudomonadota; class Betaproteobacteria; order Burkholderiales; family Burkholderiaceae; genus Robbsia; species Robbsia sp. KACC 23696. The sequence continues at coordinate 327,661 of NZ_CP156627.1, forward strand.
ATCGACGACGAAACCTGCGCGGTGCTGAGCGATGCCGAGCGCAAAACGCTCGCGGCGCTGCTGCATAAATTGCTCGTCACGCTCGAGCCTGATACGCATCCTTCGGAGTAATGCCACTTGAGGTGGCAAGCCACATCGTATGAATACACCTGCTGCTGCGTCTGCAAAAACGTTTTCGCCTTATCAGAAACGGGTCCTGGGGATTCTGGCCTTCCTTCAGTTTTCCGTCATCCTCGATTTCATGCTGATGGCGCCATTGGGCGCCCTGATCATACCGGCGCTGAAAATCGGTCCATCTCAGTTCGGCCTCGTCGTTTCCGCCTATGCGTTTAGCGCGGGGATTTCGGGCATTCTGATCGCGGGCTTTGCCGACCGATTCGATCGCAAAAAACTGCTGCTCTTTTTTTACAGTGGCTTTGTGCTCGGCACGGTCTGGTGTGGACTCGCGCAATCCTACGAATCGCTGCTGCTCGCGCGCGTCTTCACCGGCCTGTTCGGTGGCGTGATCGGCTCGGTGGTATTGGCGATCGCAGCCGATCTTTTCGCACCGCAGATGCGCGGCCGTGTGATGGGTCTGATACAGACGGCCTTCTCGGCAAGCCAGGTTCTGGGGATACCGGCAGGCTTATATCTATCGAGCCGCTGGAACTGGCACGTGCCTTTTCTAGCCATGGCGGCGCTCGGACTGGCTGGCGGCATCGTCGTCGCGCTGGGATTGAAGCCAGTGACCGGTCATTTGAATAGTCCGCAGGAGCGTAGCGCCTTTTTACATCTGCTGCACACTTTGAAAGATCCGCGCCACGTGCCGGCTTTCGCGGCAACGGCGCTGCTGACCACGGGCGCCTTTATGCTGATGCCTTTCAGCAGTGCCTTCGCGACCAATAATTTAGAGATCGGTATCGCCGTGCTGCCCGTGGTCTATCTGGTCACCGGATTGTGCATGGTTGTTTTCGGACCGGTCATCGGCAAGGCAACCGACACCTTCGGCAAGCGTCGCGTATTCAGCTTCGGTACCGTGATGTCTATCGTCATGGTGCTGATTTACACACATCTCGGGCCGATCCCGCTTTACGGACTGATCCTGCTGAATATCGTTTTGTTCGTCGGCATTTCGTCACGCATGATTCCGTTTCAGGCGATGGCATCCACGATCCCGGTACCGGCAGCCAGAGGCGCGTTCAATGCCGTCAGCGCCTCCATTCAGCAGGTGTCGGGCGGTATCGCCTCGGTGATAGCCGGTCATATCGTGTCATTGGATGCGAGCGGCAAGCTGCTGCATTTCAACGTCGTCGGCTATGTGGTGGCGGGAACCGCCCTGGTCGCGTGGGCGCTATTTTTAAGACTTGGCGCTTCTCGCGGAACGCCATGAATGTCCGGTCTTCCGCATTCGCGCGGTGACAGGCGAATGAGGCGGTCTGCCGTCGGCAGATTCAGGGGATTCGGCATAAAATGTGCGGTTCGATCGCAAAATACCGTCTTTTCGGGATATTAAAGTAGGAGTCGCAATGTCTATCCGTTTCTCCCCGCGCCATATCACGCGCGCATTGCTTGGCGCCACGGCATTTTCGCTGGCAGCCCTTTCTTTCATCGCGCCTTCGGCCCATGCAGCCGATCTGCTGGACACCGTCAAGCATCGGGGCACGCTGGACGTGGGGATGGAAGGCACCTACCCGCCGTTCGGCTTCAAAGCCCCGGCAGGCGATCTGCAAGGTTTCGATGTCGATGTCGCCAAGGAACTGGCGCGGCGTCTGGGGGTGAAGCCGCATTTCATCACGACGGAATGGAGCGGCATCATTGCCGGCCTGCAGGCGGGCAAATATGACGTCATCGTCAATCAGGTCGGTATCACGCCTGCGCGCCAGAACATGCTCGATTTTTCGACGCCGTACACCTACTCGATCGGACAGCTGATTCAGCGCAAGAACGATGATCGTCAGTTCCATTCGCTGGACGATCTGAAGGGGCATAAGCTGGGCGTCTCCTTGGGTAGCAACTACAACGACATGGCAAAGGCCGTGGCGGGCATCGATGTCCGCACCTACCCGGGTGCCCCGGAATATCTGTCCGACCTGGCTGCCGGCCGTATCGACGCCGCCTTGAACGATCGTTTGATGCTGGCCTACTTGCTGAAGCACTCGCCGCTGCCGCTGCGCACCAGCGGTACCGTCGGCGACCAGACCGAGATGGGTATCCCCTTCCGCAAGGGCAACCCCGCTTTTGCCAAGGCAGTGAACGACGCCTTGGCCGGTATGCGCAGTGACGGCACCTTGGCCAAGCTGTCCGACAAATGGTTTGGCATCGACGTGTCGAAGCCGTTGCCGGCAAGCGCCGCGAAGTGAGTAGCGGCACGCGATGAGTTTCTACGACATCCTGATGCAATCGGCGCCCGCGCTCGGCCTGGGCGTGTGGTTGACGGTCAAGTTCGCCGTGCTGTCGATGATCTTCGGCTTGGTCGCGGCTGTCGTGCTGGCGACGATGGGCATCAGCCATAATCGTCTGCTTGTCGGTATCGCGCGAACGTACGTCAGCGTGATCCGCGGCACGCCTTTATTGGTACAGATATTCGTCGTGTACTACGGTCTGCCTGCGGCGGGAATATCGTTGGACCCGACACCGGCCGGCGTGCTGGCCTTGTCGGTCAATGTCGCGGCCTATCTGTCCGAGAGCATGCGGGGCGCGATACTCGGTATCACTCCGGGACAATGGCTCGCTGCGTATAGCCTGGGGCTGCGACGCGGCCAGGCTTTACGCTATGTCATCGGACCGCAGGCGCTGCGCATTGCCACACCCAGCTTGGCCAATAGCTTGATCAGCCTGATCAAGGATACGTCTCTGGTGTCGGTCATCACGGTGACGGAGCTGCTGCGCAGTACGCAAGAGTTGATTGCATCCACGTTTTACACCCTTCCCTTCTATCTGGTAGCCGCCGCGCTGTATTGGGTCATGTGCACGATTCTGGAAATCGTTCAGCGACAGGTGGAAAAGCGGCTCGCCCTGCCGGGAAGACATTGAGCACCATGGGAGACGTCAGCAATGCATTTGATCGATCACCTCGACCATTTGGTATTGACCTGCACTGACATAGAGGCCACGACGCGCTTCTATGTCGATGTGCTGGGCATGGAGAAGGAAACCTTTCGCGGCGACCGTGTCGCGCTCCGCTTCGGCAATCAGAAGATCAACCTGCATCAACGCGGCAAGGAATTCGAGCCGAAAGCGCACCTCCCGGTGCCCGGCGCGCTCGACCTCTGCTTCCTCGCGACCGTTCCGCTCGGCGACGTCGTTACGCATCTTCATGCGAAAGGCTGGCCGATTGTCGAAGGCCCGGTCGAACGCACCGGCGCCACGCAAGCTATACGGTCCGTGTACGTGCGCGATCCGGATTTAAATCTTATCGAGATATCCGAGCCGCTGGGCTGACGGTGCCGCAGCCGAGCTGAGGGGATTCGTCTTGATAGCAAGACGGCATCCTCGCGGTTGACGGCTTTTTTATTTCGTATTCCTCTTTACTTTCCGCCATTTCAACAAAAGGCAAGCGCAAGCGCGAATCACGCCTTTCGCGAATTCTTCGACGCCATCACGTTGCATCGCGGTGCACGGTCCAGCGTATTGCCAGAGCAAACACCCAATAGTCGGTCTTTTGTTCAATACCCGGCAGAACTATCGCGAGAATCGCGGCCCTTCAGCGCGTTAACCCGAATAATAGATTCCAATAGTCTGACTATAATGACGAAAAACAATCAGGAGGAGACACATGATCGACGATCGCGCATCCCGGGGCCGACTGGGCACGGACGACGAAGAGAACGGTGCGGCCAGCCAACGCCCGGAAGCCGTCGCAGGCGCCGTAAGCGGCCTCCCCAGCGAGCAGCCCGCTTCCTCCGTATCAGCCGATGGCGCGACGTCGGGCGCGCTGCCCCTGCGCTCTGCCCAATGGTTCGGTACCGCCGACAAAAACGGCTTCATGTACCGGAGCTGGATGAAAAATCAGGGCATCCCCGATCACGAGTTCCAAGGCAAGCCGATCATCGGCATCTGTAACACCTGGTCCGAGCTGACGCCGTGTAATTCGCACTTCCGCAAGTTGGCCGAGCACGTCAAGCGCGGCGTGCTGGAAGCCGGCGGCTTCCCTGTCGAGTTCCCGGTATTCTCCAACGGCGAATCGAATCTGCGTCCCACCGCCATGTTTACGCGCAACCTTGCGAGCATGGACGTCGAGGAAGCGATCCGCGGCAATCCGATCGATGCAGTGATCTTGCTCGCCGGCTGCGATAAAACGACCCCTGCGCTACTGATGGGCGCCGCCAGCTGCGACGTCCCTGCGCTGCTCGTCAGCGGCGGTCCGATGCTGAACGGCAAGCACCGGGGCCGCGACGTCGGCTCCGGGACACTGGTCTGGCAGTTAAGCGAACAGGTGAAGGCCGGGACCATCACGCTGCATGATTTCCTTTCCGCCGAAGGCGATATGTCGCGCTCAGTCGGCACCTGCAACACGATGGGCACCGCTTCGACAATGGCGTGCATGGCCGAAGCGCTCGGCGTCACGCTGCCGCACAATGCGGCCATCCCCGCCGTCGACGCGCGGCGCTATGTACTGGCGCACATGTCCGGCATGCGGATCGTCGACATGGCGCGCGAAGGCCTTACCCTCTCGAAATTACTGACGCGTGATGCCTTCGAAAACGCCATCCGCGTCAATGCGGCGATCGGCGGCTCGACAAATGCGGCGATTCATTTGAAAGCCATCGCCGGCCGCATCGGCGTACCGCTGGAATTGGAGGACTGGACCCGGATCGGACGCGGCACACCCACGCTCGTCGATCTGCAGCCGTCGGGGCGCTTCCTGATGGAGGAGTTCTACTACGCGGGCGGCCTCCCCGGCGTGCTGCGACGTCTCGGGGAAGCGAATCTGATTCCGCATCCCGATGCGCTCACGGCAAATGGCAAATCGCTGTGGGAGAACGTCTCCGACGCGCCGATCTACGATACCGAAGTCATTCGCGAAATCGAGAAACCGCTGCTTGCAGACGGCGGCCTCTGTGTCTTGCGGGGTAACCTGGCCCCCTCCGGCGCCGTCATCAAACCGTCGGCGGCCACCGCCTCGCTATTGAAGCATCGAGGACGCGCCGTGGTCTTCGAAAGTCTCGAAGACTACAAGGCGCGCATCGTCGATCCGGACCTCGATGTCACCGCGGACTCCGTGCTTGTCTTGAAAAACTGCGGTCCCAAGGGCTATCCCGGCATGGCCGAGGTCGGCAATATGGGATTGCCGCCGAAGTTATTGGCGCAAGGCATCACCGATATGGTCCGCCTTTCCGACGCACGCATGTCCGGAACCGCCTACGGCACGGTCGTGCTCCACGTCGCGCCCGAAGCACGCGCAGGCGGGCCGCTGGCCGTCGTGCAAGAAGGCGATTGGATCGAACTGGACAGCTACCGCGGCGTATTGCGTCTCGATATTTCCGACGACGAACTGCAGGGCCGCCTTGCCGACTGGCACGAAACGCGTGCTTCGAAACCGGCCGACCCGGCGGATCGCAGCGGCTATCGCCAGCTCTACGTCGAGCACGTGCTGCAAGCGGATCAGGGCTGCGATTTCGATTTCCTCGTCGGCTGCCGCGGCGCCGCCGTGCCCCGTCATTCGCATTGATGCGCTGTCCAACCATTCTAGGAGACGGCGATGGACCATCCTTCCGCCACGGGCACGCAGGGGCGCGACCCGGCGCATGAAGCGCACGAAGCGACGGAGCAACGTATCGTCCGGCGCATCACGCTGCGACTCGTGCCTTTCTTGATATTGCTTTATCTGGTCGCCTATATCGATCGCTCGACGCTGGGCTTCGCCAAGCTGCAGATGAACGCCGATGTCGGTATCGGCGACGCGGCGTATGGCTTTGGCGCGGGCCTGTTCTTCATCGGCTATTTTCTGCTCGAAGTACCGAGCAACGTGCTGTTGGTGAAGGTGGGCGCGAGCCGGTGGTTTGCGCGCATCCTCATCACCTGGGGCCTGATCACGGCCGCGATGTGCCTGATTCGCGGACCGCATTCCTTCTATCTGCTGCGCTTTCTGCTGGGCGCCGCAGAGGCGGGCTTCTATCCGGGCGCCGTCTACTTCCTCTGCCAATGGTTCCCGTCGAATCATCGTGCAAAAATCTTTGGCCTCTTCCTGCTGTCCCAACCGTTTGCGCTGATCATCACCGGTCCGGTGTCGGGCGCTTTATTGGATATGGAAGGCATTGCGGGATTGCACGGTTGGCAATGGCTGTTCTTGCTGACGGGTGCCCCTGCCGTGCTGCTCGCGATTCCGACACTGCTATGGCTGCCCGATACGCCGGCGAAGGCCCGCTGGCTTCCCGAAGCCGACAGGCAATGGCTGGATGCGGTGCTCACGCGTGAGCGGGAAGCCACGCCGCCACCTCTGGCGCATGGTCTGCGCGGACTTTGGACCGTAGTCAAGGATCATCGCATCCTGCTGCTCGCGCTGTATTTCCTCCCCTATCCGCTGGCGATCTACGGGCTGAGCACCTGGCTGCCAACCATCGTCAAGGGATTCGGCGGCTCCAATATCACGACCGGATTCTTGACGGCGATCCCCTATGTGTTCGCCGTGCTCGGCTTGCTGACGGTCCCGCGCAGCGCGGACCGCCGCGACGAACGGATGTGGCATATCGCACTGTCCGCGGCGCTCGGTGCGATCGGTTTGGCCGTATCGGCAGCGATTGCCTCGCCCGTCGTTCAGCTCGCGGCACTGTCCGTGACCGCCTGCTTCCTTTACGCCGCGCAGCCGGTGTTCTGGACGCTGCCGGGACGTTTCCTGACCGGTACGCAAGCCGCGGCCGGCATCGCCGTGATCAATTCGATCGGCAATCTGGGCGGCTATCTCGGTCCGTTTGCCGTCGGGGCGATCAAACAAGCCACCGGCCGGATACAGGATGGCCTCTATTTCCTGTCCGGCGGCGTGCTGCTACTGGGCGTGCTGTTGACCTTCGTCATCTCGAAATATGTCGAGCGACGCAGTGCGACGCTTCCGCGCGCGCCAACGCAAGGCCCCACCCATTCATCTTCCAGGAGTCATTCGGCATGACCGATCGCCCCGCCCATTACCCTTCGGCAAATGCCGCAACGACCACTGGCTCAGGCCAGACGCCGATCTATCGCGGCGTCTTCCCGGTCGTACCGACGATCTTCGATGCACACGGCAATCTCGATAAAGCCGGCCAGCGGCGCGTATTGGACTTCATGATCGACGCCGGTTCGAACGGCCTCTGCATCCTCGCGAACTTCTCGGAGCAGTTCGCCTTAAGCGACGAAGAAAGGAGCACATTGCAGACGCTGGTGCTCGAGCACGTCGCCGGCCGCGTGCCGGTCATCGTCACGACCAGCCACTTCAGCACGAAGGTCTGCGCCGAACGTAGCCGTGCGGCACAGGACGCGGGCGCGGCAATGGTGATGATCATGCCGCCCTATCATGGCGCCACGTTCCGCGTCAGCGAAGCGCAGATCTTCGCCTTCTATCAGCAGGTCTCCGACGCGCTCTCGATTCCGATCATGGTGCAGGACGCGCCTGTCGCCGGCACCCCGATGTCGGCGGCGTTTCTCGCGCGAATGGCCCGCGATATCGCCAATCTGTCGTATTTCAAGATAGAAACGCCACAAGCCGCGGGCAAGCTTCGAGAGCTGATTGCCTTGGGCGGTGACGCGATCCTCGGTCCATGGGACGGCGAGGAGGCCATCACCTTGATGGCCGACCTCGATGCGGGCGCAACCGGTGCGATGACCGGCGGCGGCTATCCCGACGGCATCCGCTTGATTCTCGATGCCTATGTAGCGGGCGATACCGAAAAAGCCGCGAACCTGTATCAACAATGGTTGCCGCTGATCAACTATGAAAATCGCCAAGGCGGACTGGCGGCGTGCAAGGTCCTGATGCAAGCCGGCGGCATTATTGCAAGCGATGCGACACGCCATCCGCTGGCACCGCTTCATCCCGCCACGCGCGACGGTCTTCTGCGCGTCGCGCGGCGCCTCGATCCGCTGGTTCTGCGCTGGGCCAACTGATACCGATCGCCATGCCGCGCCCGCCTGCCGAATCGGTGCACGGCACGCGGCATCGGATCGAACTGACCGTCTCGCTTGTCAGGCGTCGCAGCAATCCTGCGAAGGCTTAAACTATCACGTGACGTCCTGCGTGATATGCTTGCCTGCCCCGTTCTTCACTTCTACTCGTCAGCAGGCATGGATTATCGCCATCCCCAAACGCGCAAGAGCCGGCACGGTCAGATCGTGCAGGATATCGGGACGGACATCGTCAGCGGCAGACTGAAGCCAGGTGAACGGCTTCCTGCCGAACCCTTGCTCTGCGAGACCTATGGTGTAAGTCGTCCCGTGCTGCGCGAAGCCACACGCGTCCTGGTTGCAAAAGGCCTGGTGGTATCGAAGCCGCGCGTCGGCAGCATCGTGCGGGCCAGTGAAGACTGGCATCTGCTCGATCCGGACGTCCTCTATTGGACGCTGAACAGTATGCCGGAAAGCGATTTCTTCCGATCGCTGCTGACCGTGCGTCGTATCATCGAGCCGGCCGCCGCGGCATTGGCGGCGACCGCGGCCGATGCGGAAGATGTGAAGCGTATTGAAAGCGCTTATGCCGACATGGCCGCCGCGCAGACAGCCGACGGACTGCTCGAGCCCGATCTGGCCTTCCATCGCACGATCATGGCCGCGACCCATAACAGGATGTTGGCCTACATCGGCAATATGCTATCCCTTGCGCTATCCGAGTCGATCAAACTGACGAGTCGACATCCGGACACGCACGCGCTCTCGCTACCCCGCCACAAGGCGATCCTGACGGCAATCCAGAATCGCGACCCGCTGGGCGCGCGCCAGGCCAGTCTGGTACAGCTGGAAAATGCCAGCGTCGATGCCGACAGTGTGCTAGCCGACAGGCCGCTCTCGTCGATCTGAGCGCGGCCCACCCGCCGCACCTCAGGTGCGCGACTGCTGCTTGTATCGGTCGAAGATCACGGCGACGAGCAGGATCAAGCCCCGCACGACATACTGTGCGAACGGCGAGATATTCAGCAGATTCATCGCGTTTTCGACGGTGCCCAGAATCAACACGCCCGCCAGCACATACGAGATACGACCGACGCCGCCCTTGAGCGAGACGCCGCCCAGCACGCAAGCGGAGATCACCGTCAATTCGAGACCCAGCGAGGTCATCGGCTGGCCCGACGTCATCCGCGATGCCAGCACGACGCCGGCGAGACCCGACACCAAGCCGCTGAGGACAAAGATCGTAAACTTGGTCCATGTCACGCTGACACCGGCCAGGCGCGCCGCCTCTTCATTGCCGCCGATTGCGAGCGTATTGCGCCCGAAGATCGTTCGTCCCAGCAGAAAACCGAAGATGGCCAGGCAAGCGATCATCAGCCATACCGGCACCGGCAAGCCAAGAACGCTGGTATTGCCTAGCAGGAAGAAGTTTTCCTGGTCGATACCGACCGCACGCCCGTCGGAGATGATGTAAGCCAATCCGCGCGCCATCTGCATGCTGGCCAGGGTCGTGATCAACGCATTGATCTTCAGTCGCGCGACGACAAAGCCATTGAGCGCGCCAAACGCCGCGCCCACGATCAACCCCGTCGCGATACCCACCGACACGGACTCGGTACGATTCATCGCCACGGCACAGGCCACGCCGGAGCACGCGACGATGGAGCCGACCGACAAATCGAAATCCCCGGCGGCGAGGCAAAACAACATCCCGCAAGCGACCATACCGGCCAAGGAGACCGATAGCGCCAAGCCGCGCATATTGATCATCGAAAAAAAGTTCGGTACGGCGACACTGCAGAGGACGAACAGGACAAGTGCCACCAACAACATCCCATAGCCGTCCCATACTCGGGAAGCAATGCTGCCTCCACCGTTACGCGATTTCTGCGGCGGTGCGTTATTACTGGTTTGCGTCTGCGTGAGGGCCATGTTCTTTCTCACCTAGTTGAATGGAAGTCGGTAAATCGACGCTGTTTTCGCGTTATTCGCTGAAGCGGATCGGGTGTCGCAAACGGGTCAGGCGGCCAACGGATCCACATCGGACGGCGCCGCGGATAGCATCGCGAGCCCGAGTACGTTCTCCTCGGTGGCCTCGTCGTGATTGCGTTCGCCTACCACCTTGCCTTCCCGCATGACGATGACCCGGTCGGCCAGGCCCAGCGCTTCCGGCAAGTCGCTCGATGCGAACAGCACGGCAACCCCCTTTTTTGCCAGTGCGAAGATCACTTGATAAATCTCGTGCTTCGCGCCGACATCGATGCCGCGCGTCGGTTCGTCGAGAATCATCACCTTGATGTTGTCTTCGGATAGCCAGCGCGCAAGGATCGCCTTCTGCTGATTCCCCCCCGACAGGTTGCGGATTGCCTGCTCGGGACCGGGCGTCTTGATTCGCAGCGCCTTGATCTGATCGAGTGCATTGCCGCGCTCCCATCGCCCGTTGATCAATGCGCGCCATCCGAGATGATGACGCCGCGCACTCAGATTGATGTTGTCGGCAACCGAATGTACCGGCACGATGCCCTGTGCCTTGCGATCCTCCGGACAGAGCAGCATGCCCTGCCGGATCGCCTGCCGCGGGGAATCCAGTGTGCTGGCTTCGCCATCGATGCCGACCGTCCCGGAGCGGGCTGGATCCGCGCCGAACAGCGCGCGCAGCAACGTGGTCCGACCGGCGCCGACGAGACCGAAGAGCCCGACGACTTCCCCGCCGCGCACCGTCAAATCGATCGGCGCCTCCAGTCCCGGGACGTCCAATTGCGAGACGGAGAGTCGAACCTCGCCCAACGGCCGCGGCGCATAGCCGAAAATATCCTGAATATCGCGGCCGACCATCGCACGCACCAGCTTGTCATGACTGAGGTGCGCGATATCGTCGAAGGTCTGCACCAGTCGGCCATCCTTGAACACGGTGATCTCGTCGCACATCCGATAGATTTCTTCCATTCGGTGCGACACATAAATGACTATCCGCCCCTCTTCTCGCAGATCGCGTATCACGCGTTCGAGCTGTTCGATTTCGCGCGCCGAGAGACTGCTGGTCGGCTCGTCGAATGCAATGATCCGTGCTTCATGCACCAACGCCTTGGCGATCTCGACCATCTGCCGCTGACCGATCGACAAATATTTGACCGGCGTGTCCGGATCGATGTCCTGCATCAGGCGCTTTAACTGCAGCGCGGCGGCCTCCCGCATCGAGGTGCGATCGACGATGCCGCCGCGCGCCGGAAACTGTCCCAGGCAGATGTTCTCGGCCACCGATAATTCCGGGACGAGATGCAGCTCCTGATAGATGATCGCAACGCCGTTTGCCAGCGCATCCTGCGTATTGCGGAACACCACCGGCGCCCCATCGATTTCGAGATGCCCCGTGGTCGGCTGGTAGGCGCCGCTGAGAATTTTCAACAGCGTGGATTTTCCCGCGCCGTTCTCGCCCATCAAGGCATGTACGGCACCGGGCCGGCAGGTGAAACTGATACCGGCCAGCGCCGTGACGCCGGGGAAGGTCTTGCCGATATCGCAAAAAGCCAGCGAGGTTGCATTTGCTTGCATGGCTTTGCTCCGTAAAAAATGAACGACAAAGACGCGAAAAGCACGCCCGTCCAGCGGGGCGTGCGACAGTCAACGCGCCAAGAACTTATTCCAGGCCCTTCTTCTTCAGCTCTTCATGGAAGTTGTCACGCGTGATCAATACGACGTCGGTCACCTCGGTGAACTTCGGCGGCTCGATGCCCTTCGTCACCCAGTCATGCAACATCGTGATGCTCTTGGTGCCATGGATATCCGGGCTCGGCAGCAGCGAACCGTAAAAGCCGGTGGGCTTGGTCTTCGACAATTCGTTGACCGCATCCACGCCGTTGATGCCGATACCGATGACATTCGGCGCTTGGAAGCCGTTGCCTTCCGTCGCCCGCACGCCGCCTAGCACCGTGTTGTCGTTCATGCCGATGATCAGCCAGTTTTTGACGTTCGGGTGTTGCACCAGCAGCGAGTTACCGGCATCCAGCGCCCCGGGGATGTCGTTGCTCTTCGTCGGCACCGTATAGATCTGCGAGGCCGGGAATCCGGCGGCCTTCAACGCGGACATCGCGCCGTCGGTACGACGCCGGGCGGTATCAAGCTCATTCGCCGTAATCACCATCGCACCGGTAATTTTCGGATCCCAATGACGCTTCTGCATTTCCTTGTACAGCTCCTGCCCCTGACGCTCACCCACCTTCGTCGCGGCCATCATAACCAGCGGCACATCGGTCATCGGCTGGCCCTTCGAATTGACGAATTGATCGTCCACCGCCACGACCTTCAAGCCCGCGGCCTTCGCCTTCGCGACGATGGCCGGTCCCAGTCTGGGATCGGGCGTACAGATGACGAATCCCTTTGCGCCGTTTGCCGCCAGGCTGTCGATAGCAGCCAGCGTTTTCTCACCGTCGGGCACGGCGATTTTCAAGACGTCGAAACCGTCCTTTTGGCCCGCCTTGTCGGCGAACTTCCATTCGGTCTGGAACCACGGCTCTTCCGGTTGCTTCACCAGGAACCCTAATTTTTCCGCATGGCTTTGGGCGCTCGCGAGCGCCAGCATCGAGGTCAACAGGCCCGCCGCTACCGCGCGGCCGTATACCTTCATCGAAATACGCATCGTCGTTGTCTCCATCATTTTTCGTTTCCGACCTCGCATCAGTCGGCGTACCGCGCCTGTATCGGAGTCCAGTGAGCGATTTAATTCAAATCCCAAAATATGGGTTGAGTAATCGTTATCCAGGACCTTCGTTCGATGCGGTATCCCACATATTGGGTCGTGCGTTATTTGAATGGTTGAAAAGCCAAATTCTGCCTTTCTAAATCCTTTCCATTACCGTCCCAAGCCACGATAGCTAGGTATCCATACGAACGCAGACTGGGTGTGCAGAGAATATGGTAAGACTATTTAGGCACTCAATACGGGTAAGCACCGAGTCAAACGGGCATGACGGCAGCCATTGGTATTACTAGAATGCCCTTCAGGCCTGCCAGCAATCCTGGCGATAATTAGCTAACATAATTGCACCGCATTCGCGACAACGCCGCACCGAGACCATTCTTTCTGATATGACGACTACTGCTTCGAATAACGGCCCTGACGATTTGCCGGCGTCGAATTCCACCGCTTCGCATTCGACCGAAACCGCGCACAAGCGCTACGCCACTTATCCCAGCCTGAAAGATCGCAGCGTCTTCATAAGCGGCGGCGCCACCGGCATCGGCGCGACGTTAGTCAGCGCATTCGTCGCGCAAGGCGCACGTGTCGGCTTCGTCGACCTGGACAAAGCGGCCGGTGAAGCGCTGGTCGAGAAGCTCGGTGCGAATCCCGCCACCGTCCACCGCCCTTGTTTTGTCGCATGCGACGTCACCGAGGAAGCGGCACTCAATGAAGCGATCGCTACGGTGCGCGCCGCTTGCGGCCCGATCACGATCCTGGTGAACAACGCGGCAAACGACAAACGCCATCGTATCGAAGAGACCAGCTACGCATTCTGGGATAAAGGCATCGCCGTCAATCTGCGCCACCAATTCTTTGCGGCGCAGCAAGTCATGGAAGACATGAAACAGGCCGGCGGCGGCTCGATCGTCAATTTCGGTTCGACGAGCTGGAAGCTAAAGCAAGGCGGCATGCCGGCCTATACCGCATCGAAAGCCGCGGTACAGGGATTGACCCGCTGCCTGGCGCGGGACCTGGGACCTTTCAAGATCCGCGTCAATACCGTCGTGCCCGGCTGGGTCATGACCGAAAAGCAGCTCGCGCTTTGGGTCGACGACGCCGCCAAGGACGATATTGCAAAGGGGCAGTGCATCAATGAGCCGTTGCTGCCCGAGCATATCGCCAACATGACCTTGTTCCTCGCCGCCGACGATAGCGCGATGTGTACCGCCCAGGATTTCGTCGTCGACGGTGGATGGACCTGATCGTGATCGAACTGCACGCACAGCTGTTTCACGATGCCAAGGCGACGCTTGGCGAGTGCATATTGTGGGACGACGCCGAGTCGGCCCTCTACTGGACCGATATCGAAAATGCCGTCTTGTGGCGTCATACGTTTGCGGCGGATGTCGACTGGTCTAGCGGCGCACCGCGGCATTACGAGACACATCATTGGCGGCTTCCGGAGCGCCTGGCCAGCTTCGCGCTCTGTTCGCGTCGAGGATGGCTGCTGCTCGGGCTGGCATCCCGTCTCGCTTTGTTCGAGCCGGCAAGCGGCACCTTGGTCGATATCGCCGCCGTCGAGGCGGACGAGGCACGCACGCGTGTCAACGATGGTCGCTGCGATCCACAAGGACGCTTTGTTTTCGGGATGTTCGATCAGTCAGCCGAACCGGAGGCGATCGGCCATTTTTGGCGCCTGAACGCCGATCTCCGGCTCGAACGGTTGCCGTTGCCCCGCGTAGCCTGTGCCAATAGCATCGCTTTCGATACCGAGGCGTTCCACCGCCCCCGGGGCGCGGCGTCGGTGGATACGGCGTCGTCCGCACAAGGGCAGACGTCGGCGGACACGTGGTTGTACTTCGCCGACTCGATGACGCGGCAGATCCATCGCGCCGATTACTTTGCCGATGGACGGATCGGCAGCCCGGTGCATTTTGCGACGCTGCAGGCCGATGAAAGCAGTCCCGACGGTTCGACCATCGATCGCGATGGCGGCTTGTGGAACGCCCACTGGGATGGCAGCCGGATGGTGCGCTTCGATACGCACGGCGCCGTCTCCGCGCATGTCCACGTTGCGGCATCGCGCCTGACCTGTGCCACGTTCGGCGGGCCTGACCGGCGCACGCTGTTCATCACCAGCGCGCGAACGGGAATGGACGGCGCGGCGCTCGCGGCGGAACCTCTGGCCGGCGGCATCTTCGCCGTACGAACCGATTTCACCGGGATGCCGGAGCATCGTTTCAAAGGCGCCTGAATGTAACGCGCGGGCGCACTGGCTGGTAGGGCAAACAGCGTGTTTTATTTGTGAGATAGAGAAGTTGGACGATGGTACGAGACGATCCCCGTCGTCATTCCTGAGTCCAATGGGGGGGCCGGCAGCCATGCCGGTCGATTCAGGTCGCAAGACCGATTTATCTGGAGAGGAGGCGCAGCGTCGAGCTTGCCGCGTATCAAAAAAAATAAGCGTGATTTTTTTACAAGTGCGAACGGATAGCCGTTTCGCATGACAACACGTCGTTACATGGAAGAGACAATGAAAAAAGCGTTGATTGTGACGTCGTTGGCGTCCCTGGCATTTCCCCTGACGAGCGCCTTCGCGCAGAGCAGCGTAACGCTGTATGGCCGCCTGGATGCCGGCATCGAGTACATGAACGGGCTTCAACCGACGACGCCGGGCGGGGGCAGCAGCCGCTGGCGTGCCGAGAGCGGCGACTGGGGCACGAGCCTGTGGGGCTTGAAGGGAGCGGAAGAACTGGGCGGCGGTATGCAGGCGGTGTTCCGATTGGAAGGCGCCTTCAACACGATGACCGGCACCGGCCCGGGCAACAATCAGATCTTCGATCGCTTCGCAACGGTCGGCCTGGCCAGCAAGCAATACGGTACGTTCAACATGGGCCGTGAGCTGGCCATCGCGAATGGCGTGTGGGACTTCGATCCGTTCGGCCAGTCGAACTGGTCGTCGGCGTCGTTGGTCCGCGGTCGTAACTGGAACCATACCAGCAACAACGTGTCGTATCAGTCGCCGAACTTCGCCGGCTTCGATTTCGCCGGACAGTACTCGTTGTCAAACGCGACGAACTTCAACGGCAATGGCACGACGACGCAAGGTCGTGCCGACGGCGCGCAGGTCACGTACACGTCATCGGTGTTCCAGGTCCGGGGCATCTACGACGAATTACGGGATAGCGCCAATGGCGCCTTGGACAGCGCGTTCACGGCCTCGCGCGAATACACCGGCGCGGTAAACGTCTTCCTCGGTCCGTTCACGGTCCGCGCCGCGTATCAGGCGATCCGCTCCTCCGGCGGCGCGTATATCGCGGGTCAGCCGACGTCGCTCGATCATGAATGGGGCGGCATCACCTGGCAGGCCACGCCGGCAGCCACTGTCACGGCCGCGGTCTATCACGTGAACGCCAACAAGGGCAGCGGCAACGCCACGATGTATGCACTTGGCGGCACCTATAACCTGTCCAAGCGCACCCAGTTGCACCTGGAAGCGGCAACGGTGCAGAACAGTTCTACCGCGAACTTCAGCCTGAACGCCAACGCCGCGGGGACCACGCCGGATACCGGCAATCCGCTCGCCGGGCATAGCCAAACCGGCGTCTTCGCCGGTATCGAGCACTTGTTCTGACGCACGTCGTCGGCGGGTCGTCGCCTGCCGTCGAACGATTCAACGGCGCAGCGGTCGGCAAAATGCGCGGAGATCCTCCGCGAGCAATGCCGGCTGCTCCAACGCCGCGAAATGGCCACCCCGTGGCATCGATGTCCAACGCTGGACATGGCAGACCCGTTCGACCCAGCTTCTCGGCGGCATCGATATTTCGCGTGGGAAGACGGCAACGCCGCACGGCGGCGCAATGCGCTCCCCTTGCGCGAAGGCGAGCGGACAGGCCTTGCTTTCCTTGTAGAGCCGCAGCGACGCGTCGATCGTCCGGCTGAACCAGTAAATTGAGATATCGGTCAACAGCGTGTCGCGGGACAGCACACGCGTGACATCCCCGTCACAATCGCTCCAGCTGCGGCACTTCTCCACGATCCATGCGGCCAGACCTGCCGGCGAGTCCGTCAAGGCCTGCGCCAGCGTATGCGGCTTTGTTGCGTGTAACGCCGCGTACGCCCCCTCCGCCGCGGCCCACTGCGCGCTGCGCGTCAGATACCGCGCTTCTTCCGGGCTCGGCGGCGCACCGTCCAACGATGGCTGAAACGCGCCCGGAATGTAATTGAGATGAAATCCGGCGACCTGCTCCGGGAAATCGCGCGCGAGCCACATCGACACGCCGGCACCAATGTCCCCGCCTTGCGCCACGAATCGTGGATAACCGAGACCCGACATCAATCGCTGCCACAGTGCCGCGATACGACGCGGGTTCATACCGGTTTCCCGTGGCGGCGCCGAAAAACCATAGCCGGGCAAGGACGGCACCACCACATCGAATGCATCCGCCGGATCGCCACCGAACGCGGCCGGATCGGTCAGCATCGGGATCAGCGCCTCCATCTCGATAAACGAACCGGGCCAACCGTGCGTCAGCACCAGCGGCATCGGCTTCGGCCCCTTGCCACGTTGATGGACGAAGTGGATCGTCTGGCCATCGATGCACGCGTGCCACTGGGGCAAGGCATTGAGCCGCCGTTCCTGTTCCCGCCAATCGAAGGCATCCTGCCAGTACGTCACGAGCTCGCGTAGGAAAGCGGTGTCGCTCCCATCCGACCAGTCGTCGACCAGCGGCGCGGCGGCCCAGCGCGTCAGCCGCAGGCGATCGCGCAAGTCCTGCCATTCGCTGTCGGGAATGGCTATCTGAAAGGGGGTGATATCGCGCATCGACAAGGTGGGCAAGACGTTGCTCCTTTTTCTGGCGGTGGGCATGGGGTGCGGTCGGCCTGCTTTCGCGCGGCATAAGCAGCCCTCACGCCAGGTCCAACACCCATCATGCCACGTCTGCCCTGTCGGCTTAGCGCGTGACTGCAGTCACTTCCACCTCGATTTTGAAACCGAAATGCAGCGGACCGGTGGGCACGATCGCGCGCGCCGGCCGCGCCGCGCCGGCCCATTGGGCGTAGATCTCATTAAAACGTGGCCAGTTGTCGATATCGTCGAGATAGACGCGCACTTGCACCAGTTGCGCGACGCCGACGCCGGCAGCGGCGAGCGCCTGTTTCACATTGTCGAGCACTTGTGCCGTCTGCGCCTCGAACGTCGCGTCGATCAGCTTTTCGCCACTCGCCGTGATCGGCAACTGGCCCGACACGAAGACAAAGCCATTTGCAACGCTCACATGGCTGTAGTGACCGCCAGGACGCGCCAACGTCGGCGTATCGGGAAATTGCGGCAACTTGGGTTCGAACTCACCAACCATGAAATCGGCTCCATACAGTCAATTCGCCCTCGGCATCCAGGGCGTGATATTCGGGAAACTGCGCACCTGTCGCGCAGGCGTGATTCGGCAGGATACGGAGCTTCGTGCCGATCGGAAACCGATCGCGGATATCCACCGTATCCGATACCGCCGCCGAACCTGTCGAACCGTCGTCGATGTCGATCGGCGAAAGGATGCCATGCTCCTGATTCGCGCCGCTCAAAAGATAGCCCGCGATCGGGGTGCCGTCCAGCGTACACGGTTGACCGTAGCCGAAGTCGCGGTCTTGTTTGGACGTACCGCGATCGCGGCTCATCGCCATCCAGCCGGCGTCGAGAATGGCCCACCCTTTGTCCGCTTGATGCCCGATCACGGTGGTCAGCACACTCAGCGCGATGTCGTCGAAGCGGCACACGCCCACATTGCGCATCACCAGATCGAACAACACATAAACGCCGGCACGCACTTCGGTGACGCCCTCCAGATGGCGTGCCGCGAGTGCGGTCGGCGTCGAGCCCACGCTGACGCCTTCACAGGCCAGGCCGATATCGCGCAAGCGCTGCGCCGCGCGGACACATCCCGCCCGCTCTTGCTCGGCGAGGGCCTCCAGCGCGTCCGGCGTATTCAATTCATAGCTCGACCCGGCATGGGTCATGACACCGCCTATTTTCACATCGGCGTCGCGCAGGATCCGCCCGACTTCGAGCAGGCTTTCCTCTTCCGGCGTGATGCCCGAGCGGTGACCATCGGTATCCACTTCGATCCAGACCTCAAAGGCAACGCCCTGTTCGCGCACGAACTCGCCGACGGCCAGCGCCGCCGCAGGATTGTCCACCACGAGCTTCAGATCGCACCCCTTCTGCTTCAGCGCCATTGCCCGCTTCAACTTCGACGGATCGATGCCTACCGCGTAAAGAATATCGACCACCCCTGCAGCGAAGAAGGCTTCGGCTTCTTTCAGCGTGGACACGGTGATGCCCTTGGCGCCGGCGGCGATCTGCGCGCGCACGACCTCCACGCATTTCGTCGTTTTCACGTGCGGCCGAAAATGGACGCCCAGCGTACGCATGTGCTGCTGCATCAGCGCGATGTTATGGTCCATCCGCGGGACATCGATGATGGCGGCGGGGGTATCGAGCAGGTCGAGCGACATGATTTTATTCTGCATGGTGATTCGTTGCCTTACCGAATTGGGAAACCCAGGGCACGAGGCGATCCAGATGGGAGGACGTCAGGTCGGGGGCAACCGCCCCCTGAACCAGCGGTAAACCGACACGATTATGCCAATAAGTCCGCAGACCGACCGCGGCCGTCCCGAACATGTCATAGCTCGAACCGGCGACGAATGCCGCCTCTGCGGCGTCGACACCGAGTGCGTCGAGGGCCATGCGGTACGGCAGCGGATCCGGTTTGTAAACACCGGCCTCCTCAGCGGTCACGATGACATCCCACTTTACCGGGAAGATCGCTGCCGCTTGCCTGCCGAGTGCGACGGAGCAGTTCGTCACGATGGCGAGCTTGCAATGATTCTGCAGCTGTTGCAAAGCGTCGAGCGCGCCACTCCACGGCGCGAGCTGCAGCCAGTTTTCTTCCAACGCGCTCGCCGCCGAGGCCGGAAGGCCGACGTTGCTGGCAGCGTCGCGGACCAGCGTTTCATAAGCCACGTACCGGCCGCAGCCATAGGTCAGGCGCAGATACTCGGCGCGCCACGTCCGGCCCGCCTGCTCCGACCCGGCGGCTTGATTCCACAGCGTCCATGAATCCAGCAACGCAGTGAGCAGATCGAACAGGACAGCTTTCGGGTAAGCGCGGTCCACTGACGGTAGAGATGGCTTCAAGGCTTTGGCCCCTTTCATAATCGAAGTGATTCACTGACGCCGATTATAAAGTCGAAAAAAGCCGCATCCATTAAGACGATATAACTCTTACCTTTAACAAAATTGCATATTGGTCGAGAGGATCGCTGAAGGGACCATGCAGTGCCGAACCAGCGGCACGGTGTCATGTCGCCCGCCATTCCGGCGTGGGCTTGAACCGTTCCTGCAAAAACGTCATGAAGTGCCGCGTCCTGGCGGGCAAACCGGTCCGGTTATGCGCCAATGCGATGATATTGGCATCGCTGGTTTTCCACGCCGGCAACAGCCTGATCAGCCGGCCACTTCGCAGATCGTCGGCCACGTCCCACTCGGATCGCAAGATCACGCCACGGCCCTCGCACGCCCAGCGGCGGATGACGTCGCCGTCGTTGCAACTCAGCTTCGATGGCACCCGAACGCTACGCGTCGTCTTGCCTTTGCTGAAATGCCATAAGGAAGCATCCTCGTTATTTTCGGGAAGCACGATGCAGGGCATCTGCATCAGCTCATCCGGGCCGGCAGGCATACCGAAGCGTTTTACCAGCGATGGCGCCGCACAGACAAAGCGCGCATTCGGCGCGAGCGTGTGCCCGATCAGATTCGAATCGCGCAGTTCGCCGATATGGACAACGACATCGAAGCGATCCGACGTTTCCGTCAACGGACGATCGGACAGCGTCAGCGTAATCGTGACATCCGGGTGGTGCCGCTGAAATTCCGCAACCGCAGGGGCGATATATCGCCGGCCGAAGCCAAGCGGCGCATTGACTTTCAGGGTCCCGATCAGTCCTCCGCTGCGCTCGCGCAACTCGTCGAATAGCGCATCGAACGCTTGCATCAAGGTCCCCCCGCGCTGACACAGCAATTGCCCCTCCTCGGTAAAGAGCAGCTTGCGCGCGGTGCGATCGATCAACCGCATTCCCAGCTTCTTTTCCAGTAGTTGCAACCGTTGCGTAACCGCGGACGGCGACAAACCCAGTTTCCGCGACGCTGCGGTAAGGCTGCCGCTATCGCGAATCGTCAGCAGAAATCGGATATCGCCGGAGTCTGTCATTTTCAGTATGGTTAACTTTGATAGTTAGATAGATTAAATCGACGCCTCCCGTAGTTCAAGTACTCTCGGCGCATTCGAACGGGACGGCATGCAAACCGAAGACGCCGCACGCCACCAGACGGGCGGCCGCATGCCGCGTTCGCACCGTTCAAAAGCGATGGTGCAAAACGACATTCTGCAAATCGTCGTATTTGCCTGACCTTGACGTCTTACGTCATGTGGCTGGCACCCATCGGTGTCGGCGCGGCTTTGTGCGGCATTATCGCCATGCGCGGCCTCGGCATTCTGGTGTCGTACGGCAAGCTGATCGCGGGTTTCTATGCTGCTTTGGCGCTGCTGGTCGCGTTGATCGTCTGCGCGGGTCGATGGGTCCTTGGGAAGGACATTTATCGATTGCTGGCGTTGATGAAGAGCCCTTTTCTGATCGGTTTCGCGACGGCCAGCAGTGAAGCCGCTTTTCCGTTGACGATCGAGCAACTCGAACGATTTGGCGTGTCCCGCCGTATCGCCGGATTCGTGCTGCCCCTCGGCTATTCCTTCAATCTCGACGGCTCGATGGTGTACCAAGCCTTTGCCGTGATTTTTATTGCCCAAGCGTTTCACGTCGACATGAGCTTCATGCAGCAGCTCGGCGTATTGCTCGTCATGTTGATCACCAGCAAAGGCATGGCGGGCGTCCCGCGCGCGTCGCTCGTCGTGGTTGCCGCGTCGCTGCCGGCATTCGGTCTACCGGCTGCGGGACTGATGCTTATCCTCGGCATCGACCCGTTTTTCGACATGGGAAGAACTGCAGTCAGCGTTTTGGGAAACAGCGTCGCGGCGGCGGCCATCGCGAAGTGGGAAGGAAGCGCCGACGCCCTGAATGCGAAGACAGCGGCGGAAACGACCATCGAAGCCTCGCGCTGAGCGTCCTGCCCGCCGACCGGGCAGGCACCGATTCCGCCTATCTCACTTACACGCTACGATCCGCTTATCACACGATCTCGGATGCCTTGCCACGATGACCGCCTCGCCAGAACGCTTTACCCTCTCAAGCACGACGCTGGAAGCCCAACTCGTCCCGGAATGGGGCGGTCGCGTCGTGTTATTGCGCAGTCGCCCCGATGCTGTCGATCTAGCGGAGCCATTGCGTGGCGATACCTTCTCGCCAGTTTATTGGCCGAAGGGCGGCATCTATCCGCTGGTGCCCTATTCGAATCGCATTCGCAATGCGCATCTCCAATTCCGCGAGCGGTCGTTCAGCCTGCCTCCGCATCCGGAGGCATCGCCGCATACCTTGCACGGGGTCGCACAGACGATGCCATGGCAGGTCGTCGACCACACCGCGCACAGCGCGACGCTATCGCTTCACTACGAAGGGCCGCATTGGCCTTGGCGATTCAGCGCGGAACAATATTTCGTCGTCGAAGGGAATCATTTACATCAACGTCTCTCCCTGACGAATCGATCCGACACGGCGATGCCGGCCGGTCTCGGCAGTCATCCGTATTTGCAATTCGGTCCCGGCGACACCGCACACTTTCACGCCGAGCGCTCGTGGACAATCGACCGATTCCAGATCGCGACGGGGGAATCCGCCGTGCTGACCCAGGCCACCGTGATGCGCAAGTCGGCCCCCGACGATGTCGATATCGGGGGCTATTTCTCCGAATGGAATGGGATCTTATCGCTCGAACGCAAGGAGGGGACGGTGCGCGTATCGACGCCCGACTTCTCGCATCTGGTCCTGTTTGCGCCGGCGGGCCTGCGCTATTTGTGCGTCGAGCCGGTCAGCCACGTTGCCGACGGCTTCAATCTCGCGGCCCTTGGGGTGCCGCACACGGGCATGGAAATCCTGGAACCGGGCGCGACGTTGGAACGCAGCCTAAGCATCGAATGGATTCCGCGTCGCGCGACGTGAAGGAAAAAAGGTCGCGCATGTAGTGACGAAAACCCTCAAGAAACAAAAAACCGTGCCGATAACCTAAGGACGAACCGGCCAAAATCACTCACACCAGGCAGAGACGCTGCCTCTCGTGGATCCGTGCCCGGTCAGATCTGGTACCGCCTTTATGGCCAGCCAGACGCTAGGAATTGCCGAGGCACTCTATGAATCAAGCGCAGATCAGAAAAAAATTCCGAGATTTCGATGGCAATAACGCATCCATCAGCACCACGTCGGACGACTTGGCCGATTGGCTCGCGGAAAATCTCTCAAAGCTGCAACCCGCCGATGTCGATTTTCTCGTCGCGGTAGGACGTACCTTGTACACGTCGGAAACGGAGCAACGCTGGCGCGACGCGTGGTGACGCGTGCGAAAAGATAGCGACGTCTGCGTCTCGAGTCGTATTCGATAGGCTATAAGCAACCTGCTGTATCAGTGATCGCGCATCGCATTCGATCCACATCACGCGCCGAACGCCCCGACCATTGCATCGACGAAGCATCGCAGCTTCGGTGTCATGAGGCGATCGACGGCATAAAGCAAATGCATAGGCCGCGTAGGTATTTCATATTCAGGCAGCACGCGCACGAGACGCCCGGCCGCGACATCAGGCAGCAAGGCGCGCTCATACCCTGCGACGATGCCGAAACCGTCCAGCGCCGCGTGATGCATTGCAAACCAGTCATTCATCATCAATCGGCTCTCGACGGACACAACGAAGTCGCGCCCGTCGCGTAGAAAATGCCACTGTCGGTTTCGCTCTGCCGGCCAGGGCGCGAAGCCGATGGTCTGATGATCGGCCAGATCGGCCGGCGCTGTCGGTATGCCGTAACGCGCCAGATAGTCGGGCGACGCACACGCGAGCAGGCGATAAGGTTGCAGTGGCCGCGCGACCCAGGCGGTGTTATCGGCAATCGGCCCGATGCGGAACAGCACTTCGAAGCCGCCTTCCAAAGGATCGACCACACGATCCGACAAAGTCAATTCCAATGAAACGGCGGGATGCGCGCGCAAGAAGGTCGACATTGCCGGCATCAGGCCATAGCGCCCAAACGTCAACGATGCATTGACACGCAATCGACCACTGGGCGTGCGCTGCGCCGCGCTGGCCAATTCATCCGCCGCATCCGCTTCGGCGATCACGCGTTCGCATCGCGCCAGATAGAGACGACCAAACTCGGTCAGGCTCTGTTTACGCGTCGTGCGATGCAATAGCCGTGTTCCCACTCTGTGTTCGAGCGATTCCACGTGCTTCGCCACCATTTGCGGCGACATCTCCAGCTTTTGCGCGGCCGCCGCGAAAGACCCGGTTTCAGCCGCCAGAACGAAGACCGCCATGCTGGTCAACCGGTCGGGCATTCCCCACTCCTCGTTGTGAAAGTCCCCACTCTAACCAGATTTATCAATTCGAGATAGTCAATTATCGTGCATCGAATGCTGCGCGACAGCGTGGCAATTTTTCCGCGGTGAGCCTTCTGAAAAAGCGCCTTTTATTTTGAGATTTTGGCTTTCCGGTCGGTGAAGCAGGAATGCGCAAGCGGATAACGCTGCGCCAGGAGCGATACAAAAATGTTTTACGAACTGACGACCTTGTCCTGCGCGCCACTCGCGCTAGACGCGTCTTCTCGTGCCGCGCATGGCTGGGTCAGCGAAGGCGAAGGAAGACTGTTGGGTGCATGGCGCTCGGAAATCGGCACGCTGTTCCAGATAAAGATACTGCGCGGTTTCGAGACGGGGGACGCGCTTAAAAGAGAACGGCAGCGGGCGCTGTCGAGCCCCCGCCCGTTCGGCATGCAAGATAGGACGATGGCGCTTTCGATGGTGGGCTATGCGCGCTTTCCGTTTTTGCCGGACGTCGAGCCGGGCGATCGCGGCGGTATCTACGAATTTCGAACCTACCATCTCAAGCCTGGCGGACTGGCGCCGACGCTTGCTGCGTGGGAAACGGCAATCACGCCGGCGCGCGATTACACGGCGCATTTGGTGATCAATCTGTATGCCCTCGACGGGGCGCCGCACATCACGCACATCTGGGGTTTCTCGAGCGTGGCGGAACGCGCGGCGTTGCGCGCGCGACATTATGCAGACGGGAGTTGGCCACCACAGGGTGCCCCGCAACAGATCGCCCATGCCACCTCGACCCTTTGCCTGCCAGAAGCATTTTCGCCGCTGCGTTGAACCCCGCGCATCCAGCTTCAGGCAATCGCCTCGCGCATTGCCTGCAACAGCGTCTCGATCTCCTCTTCGCTCGTCAGATAGCTGACCGATACCCGCGCAATGTGCGACAAGCCGCGAGCGGTCATGTCCCAAGGCGTATAGCCCAGGCCATTGACGCTGATCGAGATCCCACGCGCGGCAAGCGTGCGCTGCAGCGCCGGCAGGTCCTGGCCGGCCACGTCGAACGACACGAGCCCCGCGCGCTCCGAGCCGAGGTCGAGAATCGTCACGCCCGGCAGCGCCACCAAGCGCTCGCGCACGGCACGGGCCTTGGCATCGATCGTCGCGCGGATGGCATCGATGCCGATCGCCAGCGCTTCTTCCAGCGCATTCGCCAGACCGCAATGCAAGGCAGCGGATACTTCGGAGGTCTCGAAGCACGCGGCATCGTCACGCACGACCGCGCGCAAGGCGACGGCACCATCGGGCTGCGTCTCGGACCGCACCGGTGCCGATCGGGCGTCGACATACGCGAGGTTCAGGCGCGGCATGAACGCCCGTCGAATATAAAGCAGCCCTGTGCCGCGCGGTGCGCGCAAGGCCTTCCGGCAGGGGGCCGTCAGCACGTCGCATCCCACGGCCGCGACATCGATCGGATATTGCCCCAGTGCCTGTGCGGCATCGACAAAATACGGAATGTCGTGACGCCGAGCCACCGCACCGATCGCCGCGGCCGGGTTGATCACGCCGCCGTTCGAGGGAATCCAGGTCAGGGCAATCAATCGAACACGCGCGTCGAGCATGGCGTCCAATGCGGCCGGATCCACTCGCCCCTCGGCGTCGCACGGAATCACCTCCACTGATACGCCATAGCGCTCGGCGACCAGCAGCATATTGGCCAGATTCCCGCCCCACTCATGCCGCCCCGTCAGAATGCGATCCCCCGCCTGCCACGTGCCCAGCGCGGCGAATGCCGCCCCCCAGCCGGCGGAATTGCCGGTCGTGATCGCGATTTCGGCAGGGTCGGCGTGAAGCATCCGTGCCGCCAGCGACCGCGCGTGCTCGGTGACCTCGCGTGCCGCCACGCCGGCCTCGATCGGACCGAGCGTCGCTTCGCGCCAGAGATGCGCATTGATCGCTTCCAGCGTGCCGCGAGACGGCAACGATGCACCGGCATGGTTGAAATGCGTCGTGGTTTGGAGGCCCGGGGTCGCGGCGCGCAAGGCGTCGATGCGTTCCGACGACAACTCCGGAGTCGGCAAAGAGGAAGCAAGGCTCATAGCGAAATTCCATTCAGACGTTCGATATTCAGGTGCCACACGATACCGCGTCATCGCGCCAGGTGGCGCAAATGTCGGCTTTCCGCCGCGTTCGGCCATTTCCGATAGGCCCGGCGCCCGTTTCGCGTAGAATTCGAGAATGACCTCTTTTACTATTTGCCTTCACCCCGCTTCCGCTGTCCACCGGACGCAATCGGCAGTCGAAAGCCGGCAGCCCCACCCGGTGTCGCACGCATGAAACCACCGAAACGTTTGATTCCGCTTGTCGAGGAAGGCCTGATCGACGAAGTCATCAGTCAGCTGATGAGCGGCAAGGAAGCCATCGTCTATGTGGTGCGCAGCGGCGATTCGATTCGCTGCGCAAAGGTCTACAAAGACGCGAACCAGCGCAGTTTCCGGCAAGCCTCGTCCTATCGGGAAGGCCGCAAAGTGCAGAATAGCCGTCAGGCGCGCGCGATGGAAAAAGGCTCGCGCTATGGTCGGCAGATGCAGGAAGAGGCCTGGCAAAATGCCGAAGTCGATGCCTTGTTCCAGCTCGCCAATGCCGGCGTGCGCGTCCCGCAACCCTATATCTGCAGTGATGGCGTGCTCCTGATGGAGCTGGTCGTCGATGCCGACGGCAATGTCGCGCCCCGGCTGAACGATGTGGAGATGTCGCCGGAACGGGCCATCGAACTGCATATGATGTTGGTTCGTCAAGTGATCCGGATGCTGCTCGCGGGTCTGGTGCATGGCGACTTGTCCGAGTACAACATTCTGCTGGCCGCGGACGGCCCGGTCATCATCGACTTGCCGCAGGCGGTCAATGCCGCCGGCAACAACGAGGCCGGCGCCATGCTGGAGCGCGATGTCGACAATCTGGCGACGTATTTCGGCCGTTTCGCGCCGGAATTGCTGGAGACGGCCTACGGCAAGGAAATCTGGGCCATGTTCGAGGCCGGCACGCTGCACCTCGACGTCCCGTTGAGCGGCCGGATCGCCGTTGATGAGACGCCAGTCGACCTCGATGGTCTGATGGAAGAACTCGAAGATACGCGTCTGGAAGAAGAGGCACGCATCCGCCACGAACAGGCCTTGCGCGCCGGCGACTAATCGCTCAGATCGCGCGCTCGTCGGGAAGCGCCAAGGTGCGTCGCAGTGCCTGGAAAAACAATTCCGACTGCAGGCGCTCACTCAAGGTCTGGCTTGCCACATGCGCCGCCAACGCCGCATCGACGGGTCGCAACGGGCGCCCCGTCGAGCGCGCCAAGACTTCCGCCGCACAAGCCCGCTCCAGATAATACAGATCGTCGTAAGCGTGATCGATGCGCGTGCCGCAAACGATGACGCCGTGATTAGCGAGAAAGACCACATCGCTGCCTTGCATCGCCCGCGCGATCCGTTGCCCCTCCCCGGCATCGAGCGCCAGGCCGTTGTAGTCCCGATCGATGGTGACCCGGCCGTGATAGCGCATCGCATTTTGCGAGAGCCGCGTGTCGAGGCCGCCGTCTTCGGTCAATGTCAGCGCCATCGCATAGGGCATATGCGTGTGCAGCACGCAGTGTTTGCCGGCGATGTCATGCACCGCCGCGTGAATGAACATCGCGGTGGGCTCGACGTCGTGCCGCCCGGCCACGCGCGTGCCGGATGCATCGACGATCACGATATCGTCCGGCGTCACCTCGCTCCACATCAAGCCGCGCGGATTCAGCAGGAACAGACCGTCGTCATCGGGCAAGGCCACGCTGAAATGATTGCATACCCCTTCGCTGAGGCCATGCAACGCGGCCGCGCGCAGGGCGAGAGCCAGGTCCTCGCGTAGCGCCCGCACATCGGCGCGCTGAAACAGCGGATGGTCGACAGCCGTGGCTGCAGCGTTGAGCGTCATAGTCGTTCTCGCGTTCCGGGGGGGGCACGTGCAATCCCACATTGTCGCAAAAAATCAGTCGCGATTCGGCCTTTGCACGCGCACGGGAAGGCCCATCGCCGCGAGAACGCAAAGGAGATGCATCGCCACAAGCACCAGAAACGCCCAGGCAAAATGCGACGCGTCGACTGGTGCGAACGGATGCGCCGCCGTCGCGGACGACGCAATGGTCATCGAAAGCAGTGTGGTCGCCAGCGGCCCGCCGATGCGCTGCACGATGTTCAACGCGGTATTCGCCACGGCCAACTGGTTTTTCGGGATGGCGGCGTAGGCGGCCGAGACCGACGGGACGCCGATCATCCCCTGCCCCGCCCCCGCCAGGAACAGGCTGACTACGGCGAGGGCGAAATGGAAGTGATGCCCCGCCATATAAACGAAAGGCAGCGCACCAAGCAGCGCCAGCAAGGCCCCACCCGCTGCCACACCGCGACAACCGAGACGCTCGGTCAAACGTCCCAATAGCGGAAACGTACACATCATGCCGACGCCCGTCGCGGCGAGCAGGCTGCCTGCATGGGCCGCAGACAGACCGCATCCGACGATCAGGAAGAGCGGCACCACCAGTTGTCGCCCATAGAGCACCGCATTGGCAAGGCACTGTGTCATCGCCGGAACCGCAAAGCGCGGCTTGGCAAAGATCCGCACGTCGATCAAAGGCGCTTTGCCGGCGCGTCCGTTGCGAATCGAATGCCAGCCGAACGCCGACAGCAGGACCATGCCCGCCAACGCCAAGCCACGCCCCTCCGCCCGGCTCGCATTCTGCAAACCGTCGATGAGCGCGACGAGACCGGGCGAAACGAGTGCGAACCCCAGCAAGTCGAAGGGACGGGCCTGCACCGCATCGGTGTCCGCAGGAAGCAGGCGCGCGGCCATCACCACGCCCAAGGCGCCGATCGGGACATTGATGAAGAAGAGCCAGGGCCAGGACGCATGTACCAAAATACCGCCGGCCAGAACCGGGCCGAACACCGGTGCCAATAAAAGGGGGAGTGCCGCGAAACCCATCACTTTTTCGATATGGCGACCGGCCACGCGCCCGATCATCATCTGCGCCATCGGCGCCATGATGCCGCCAATCAAGCCTTGCACGATGCGTGCGGCAATCAGCTCGCCCATGCTTTGCGCCACGCCGCATATCACCGACGCGACGGTAAAAGCCCCGAAGCAGAAAAGATAGACACGCTTGGCGCCGACCCGGTCGACCAGCCAGCCGTTCAACGGCAGCATCAGCGCCATCGCCAACAGATAGGCGCTGACGACCCATTGCGCGGTGGCGATCGACGCGTGCAGCGTCTGACCGATCGTCGATAGCGACACATTGACCAGCGTCGAATCCATCTGCGACAGGAAAGGACCGATGGACACGACGCCCACCACTTTCCAGATGGTCGGATCGATCGGCTCCGTCGCGGCAGGATCGGAAGACATGCGACTCATTGGACCGCCAGCTTGCGAATGATGCCCGCGGCGCGGAACAAGGTGTCGCGCTCTTCCTCGCTCAACTCCTTGATCGCCTGTTCGAGCCAGAGTTGCTTGCGCGCGCGTTGTTGGGCCCGCCTTTGCACGCCGTTCTCGGTCAGTCCGATCAGCATCTGGCGCCCGTCCGTCGGATGCGCTGTCCGAACCACCAGCGCCGCGTCCTCTAGCGCCGCGATCGTCGTGCCCATCGACTGCGGTTTCATCCCTTCGGCCCGCGCGAGCGCGGCGATCGTTGCTGGACCGTCATGAGCGAGGCGCGACAAGACAATGGCTTCCGTCATCGAGAGACCGTCGCCGTTCGGCATGCTGCGCATACGGCGCAGGAACATCCCGATCGATTGCATGAAATCGGTCACGGACTGGGAAAAAGAGGAAGAGATCATCGTGGACCGAGCAAAGGGTTAAGGCAGTCCACGAAGGATGACGCTAAACAGGTAATCTTGCAAGTTTACCTTGCAATATAAACGCAAAAAAAAAAACGAACTCCTGGAACGGGTCTTTTGCGCCTGGGCTGCGGGCTGCATGCCGCGCGCGATCATGCCGACGTCGCGGCAGTCGCTTCCGCTCGCAAAAAGTCGACCAGCCGATCCGCCATGCGATGTTCCCGTGCCGACCCGCGGCGCAATACGTAGCGCCATGAGGACACGCGCACCAACTCGGGCCGCACGCGAACCAATCGGCCACTCTTCAACTCCGAATCGATCAAGGGCATGCGCCCCAAGGCCAGGCCCGCGCCCCCGACGGCGGCACCGATCACCTGACTGAAGCTGCTGAAGCGCACGATTTTTCGCTCGAAA
The DNA here is from genome assembly GCF_039852015.1 of Robbsia sp. KACC 23696. Taxonomy (NCBI): domain Bacteria; kingdom Pseudomonadati; phylum Pseudomonadota; class Betaproteobacteria; order Burkholderiales; family Burkholderiaceae; genus Robbsia; species Robbsia sp. KACC 23696. The sequence continues at coordinate 358,208 of NZ_CP156627.1, forward strand.
TTGTCCGGCAGCACCATGTCGGACGCCCAGGATCGCCATTCGAGCTCGGGAAAGTCGCGATGTTCCTGTTGCAATAAGGGGCACGCTGCTGACGACAAAGCCTGCGCATGCAAGGCGGGACTGCATACCGGAATCACCGATTCGCGCAGCAGCAGCACGTCGTTCGGCAGCATGTCCTGTTCGGAGGCATGCAGGATCGCGATATCCACCGGCAATCGATTGACGTCCGGCGGCCCCTCCTCGATGATCGAATTCAAGGCGATATCCGGGTGATGCGCCGAAAATTCCGCGGTGCGCTGCGCCAGCCACATCGACCAGAAAGACATATTGGCCGAGACGGTCAGCCGCGTGGCGGATTTTCGGATGTCCTGGCAGGCAGCCTCCAGCAGCGATAGCGCCTCCGCCGCGGCAGGCAGCAAACGGGCGCCGTCCGGCGTCAGCGAAATGCCGCCAAGGCCCGTACTGCGCTCCAGCAAGCGCACGCCCAATGCCTCTTCCAATCCGCGGATTTGATGACTGACCGCACTGGTCGACACGTTCAGCTCAGTCGCGGCACGCGCAAAGCCGCCAAGGCGAACGGTGGCCTCGAATGCGCGAAGCGATGGCAGGGACGGGAGAGCAAGCATGGAGGTATTGTAACTTGCTCAATACCTCGTGAGAAATCGTCTTTTGCCACCGTCGTGAAGTCAGGATAACGTGCAATCTGACTACACACCGCTCGAGGGAGACCGAGGCATGTATTTCGACCGAACACTCTGGGCCTTGATGGCCGGCCTACGACTGCGCGTGGCGGGCGCCGTGGGCCTCGGCCTGCTGGCAATGGCTTTTGGCGTCCTGCGCTTCGTCTTTATCGGACGCGTTCTGGCGCTGGTGTTCGCCGGTGCGCCAGCGCGCTCGGTGGCGGTCGACGCTGCCGCGGCCCTCGTTTGCATCGTCGTGCGAACCTGGCTCGACCATCGTCGGATCGTAACGGCACAAGCCACGGCGGGACGTATTCAATCGCTGCTGCGCGCACGCCTTTTCGATCGCATCGTCGCGCTCGGACCGGCCTGGTTCGGTTTGGAGCGGACCGGCGGCGTGATGCTGGCCGTTGTCGACGGCGTGGAGCAGCTGGAGACGTTTTTCGGTTCTTACGTGCCGCAATTGATCATCGCGGCCTGCGCGCCGTTGATGATTTTCGGCATTCTCGCCTGGTGGGATATCCCGACCGCATCCGTCCTGTTGATCGCCGCCCTCGTCACACTGGCACTGCCGATGACGATCCACCATGCCGACAAGCGCGCCGCCACCGCACGAGCGACGGCTTTCAAATCATTTGGCGAAGCGTTTCTGGACGCCGTGCAAGGCTTGCCGACGCTGAAGGCATTCGGTCAAGCCGAGCGTTTCGCGCAGAAGCTGGCCGCACAGGCGCGGGCGCTTTCCAACAGCACGTTCTGGGTCCTGGCGCTCGGCTTGCTGACACGCTTCTTTACCGATCTCGGCACGGCGCTTGGTGCCGCCGTCGCGATCGCGCTGGGGGCATGGCGCGTCCGGCACGGCGAGATGCAGATCGATGCGCTGCTGATCGTCTTGATGGCCGGCACCGAAGTCTTTCGGCCGTTGCGCGATCTGCGTGCCGTGCTCCATCGCGGCATGATGGGTCAATCCGCGGCCTCGGCCATTCATGCATTGCTGCACGCGCCGCAGGACAGCATGCCGACCGAGGCGGCACGCATCGACGATCTCGGCGCCGATATCGCGTTCGACGGCGTCGGCTTCGCTTATCCGGGCCGTCGCCTCGACGCGCATGCCGATCTCAGTTTCCGCATCGAGGCCGGCCAGACCGTTGCCGTCGTCGGGCCGAGCGGTGCCGGAAAATCGACGATTCTGCGCTTGCTACTCCGACAACACGATCCGCAAACCGGGGCGATACGCATCGGCGGGCGCGACCTTCGTTCACTCGATCCCAATCAAGTACGCGGCATGATGGCGATCGTGTCGCAAGACAGCACCTTATTTCATGGCACGATCGCCGAGAACCTGCGTCTCGGCAGACCGGGCGCAAGCGATGCGGAGATGGTCGCTGCCGCGGTCGCGGCGAATATTCACGATTTCATCGCCGCGCTGCCGGCGGGATACGAGACGCGCGTCGGGGAGCGCGGCGCCACGTTCTCCGGTGGTCAACGGCAGCGCATCGCCATTGCGCGTGCCTTGCTCCGCGATGCCCCCATCTTGATTTTGGACGAAGCGCTATCCGCCGTCGATGCGGAAAACGAAGCGATCATTCAACAAGCCTTGGACCGTCTGATGGTCGGCCGCACCACATTGATCCTCGCGCATCGGCTGTCCAGCGTCATCGGTGCCGATCGCATTTTGGTTTTGGACGCCGGCCGCGTGGTGCAGCAAGGCACGCATGCCGAATTGATCAGGCAACAAGGCATGTATGCGCGCCTGATGGGCCCGCAACTCGGCGGGGCAGCCGAGCAAAACCTTGTCTTGGAAACAGCAGGCGGCGCGACACGTGCATCGGCCCCGACGAAGACATCCCTCGCCGAAGACGCCCGCGAAATCGGCTGGGCCAGGACACTGCAAACCTTACTGCGCTTTATCCGGCCCTGGCGCACGCGGCTGACATTGACCGTGCTGTGCGGGATCGGTCGCGTTTTGGCGTTTATCGCCGTGAGTTTATTGGGATCGCTGGTCGTCGCCGGCGTCGCATCCGGGCGCTCCGTCACGATGCTGACCGTCGGCTTGTTGATTGCCGCACCGCTTGCCGCGACCTTGCATTGGCTGGAATCTTGGCAAGCGCACGATATGGCGTATCGCCTGCTTGCCGAGATGCGGATCGCCTTGTTTGCCAAGTTGACGCGGCTGGCACCGGCCTATCTGCTCCGCCGTCGTTCCGGCGATCTGGTGGCATTGGCGACGCAGGACGTGGAGACGATCGAATATTTCTACGCCCACACCGTCGCCCCGGCCTTCGTCGCGGTCTTGATACCGGCGGCGGTACTGATACTGCTGGCATGCGTGGCCTGGCCCCTTGCGCTGGTGCTGCTGCCCTTTCTGGCATGGGCCGGACTGAATCCGATCTTCGCGCGGGCAAAGATCGACAAGCTTGGGGCGGAGGCAAGAGCCGGTCTCGGTCAATTAGGCGCGCACCTGACGGAAACGATACAAGGTCTCGCGGAGCTATCGGCATTTCAGGCAACCGACGCCCGCAAAGCCGTATTCATGCACGATGTCGCGCGCTATCAGCGCGTGCGTTCCGCGTTGCTCGACGATCTCGCAAAGCAAGGGGCCGCCTTGGAAGTCGCGACCGGCGTGGGCGCGCTGGCGGTCACGCTAGTGGGCGCCGTGCTTTGTGGGAAAGGCTGGATTGCGCCTGAATGGCTGCCGTTGCTGACACTGGTCTCGGTTGCGGCATTCATGCCGGTGTCGGAAATCGGGCAGACCGCGCGTCAGCTGGCCGACACGATTGCGTCCACCCGTCGCTTGCATCTGGTTCAGGAGGAGCCGGATCCGGTGCGCGATGGCGACCTGCCTATCCCAAAAAATCCCGCGGTATGTTTCGACGCGGTTACGTTTGCCTATCCGGGACGCGATATGCCGGCCCTGGAGCGCGTCAGCGTTCGCATCGAGCCGGGCACGACCGTGGCGATCGTCGGCACATCCGGCGCCGGCAAGTCGACCTTGGCGAACCTGTTGCTCCGATTTTGGGACCCGCAGGCGGGCACGATAACGCTGAATGAAACGGATCTGCGGCATATCCGTCTCGACGATGTCCGTCGCCATATCGCACTGGTCGGCCAAGACACCTATCTCTTCAATGACACGCTCGAAGCGAATATACGACTTGCGGGACCGGATGCATCCGACGATCAATTACAGCAGGCCTTGGAGCTTGCCGCATTGCATGACTTCATCAAACAGCTGCCCGAGGGGTTGAACACACGCGTGGGAGAACGAGGCGTGCAACTCTCCGGCGGGCAACGCCAACGTATCGCGATCGCACGCGCGTTTCTGAAGGATGCGCCCATCGTGATCATGGACGAAGCGACTTCGCAGCTCGACACGATCAACGAGCATCATATTCATGCGACGTTCGATACCTTGAAACGCGACAAGACGGCGATCATCATCGCGCATCGACTATCGACGATCAAGAATGCCGACATGATCGTCGTGATGGACAACGGCCGAATACGCGAAATCGGCTCGCACAGCGTGCTGCTAGCAAAAGGCGGGGCGTATGCCAGGCTGGTCTCGCATCAATCGGGGTTAGCGGCTGCTTGATCGCGCGGGAATGATGCCGGCATGTCATCGCCCCGCACGCCGCCTCCCAACGCTTTATACAAAGCGACGGCATTGCTCAGCGCCGCGCTGTGCAATCCCAGCAAGCTATCCTGCGCACTGTACAACGCACGCTGCGAGATCAATAAGGCCAAACGGGTATCGAATCCGGCGCGGTATCGCGCATCGGCAAGGTCGACGCGTTCCGCGGCGCTGGCCACCACCGCTTGCTGCGCAATGATCTGCCTGCCGTAGGTTTCCCTGCCGGCCAAGCCGTCGGCAACCTCGCGAAACGCGATCTGGATGGCCTGCTCGTACTGCGCCACGGCAACCGATTTACGCAATTCCGCCACGCTCAGCGCGGCGCGTAAGGCGCCGGCTTGAAAAATCGGCAACGTTAATTGCGGTGAAAAAGACCACGCCGACTGATCGCCCGTGAAAAGCCCCCGCAAAGCCGGGCTCGTGTAGCCCAATGTCGCGGTCAAGGACAGCCGCGGAAAAAAGGCGGCGCGCGCGGCCCCAATGTCCGCATTCGCGGCGATCAATAGCTGTTCCGCCTGCCGCACGTCCGGTCGTCGCAACAGCAGATCGGACGGGACGCCGGCGGGCAAGACCGTCATGACGTCATCCTGCGCCAGCGTCGTAAGTGGGATTTGCGGATCGGGCAAATCCGTGCCCACCAGCAACCGAAGCGCATTGATCGCGACGCGCTGCGCGCGGATACGCTGTTCGACATCGGCCTCCGCGCTGCGTACTTGCGACTCCGCCTCGGCAACGTCCAATCGGCTCGTCTGCCCCGCCTGCCGTAAGGCGCGGGACAAGGTCAACGAGCGCTGCCAATCGGCAAGGGTTTTTCGCGTCAACTGCAACTGTTCCGTTGCAAGCTGATAGGAGAAATACGCGTCTGCCACGGCCCCGATCAACGCGATCTGCACCGACATCCGGCCCTCCTCGCTCGCGAAATAGCGGGCCTTTGCCGCATCGGACAAGGACTTCACGCGGCCGAACAAATCGACCTCGAAGGCACTGAGGCCTACGGAGACGGTATAGTCGTTCACCAGATAGCCGGACGACGCCGACGTGCCCTCGAATGCCTGACCATATTCCCCCGCATCGAGCGGAAACCGTTGCCGCGTGGACGACGCATTTGCAGCCAGCGCGGGCAGCCGACTGGATCTCGCTATGCGGTATTCCGCCGCTACCGCGGCCACATTCAACGCCGTGACGCGCAGATTCCGATTATTGCCCAGCGCGCGTTCGATGAGCTGCTGCAACGCGCGATTCGCAAACATCGATCGCCAGCCGATTGCCGCGGCGTTATCGGTCGATGCGTCGCGCATCGTCGGCGTTGCCGAAAAGACCGCCGGAAACGCGGCCGGCACGGGCGCGTCGGGCCGGACCATTTTCGGCGCAAGACTGCATGCCGACAAGGAGACGCCCACGCACACGCACAAGAAGCTGTTTTTCATTTTCAGCGCTTCCTATTCGCGGTCGCGATTCGTCGATGACGGTCGTCCGACCTTGAAACGGTCTATCAGGCGCTCCTGCACGGACATCACCAGGACAAAGAAAACCGGCACGAAGAAAATGGCCAAACCGGTGGCGGCGACGATGCCGCCGAATACGCCTGTCCCGATGGCATGTTGCGTCTCCGACGACGCGCCTGTCGATACCATCAGCGGTACGACGCCGATGCCGAATGCCAGCGACGTCATAATGATCGGGCGAAGCCGCATACGCGCCGCCGTCACGGCGGCATCGACGGCACTCCGCCCTTCCTCCCGTAACTGCTTCGCGAACTCGACGATCAAGATCGCGTTCTTTGCCGACAAGCCAATGACGGTGATCATGCCGACGCGAAAGAACACATCGTTGGGCATGTCTCGTAGCAATACCGCGCCGACGGCACCCAATAATCCCAGCGGCACCACCAGCAGTACGGCGACCGGTATCGACCAGCTCTCGTACAACGCCGCCAGAACCAGAAACACCACCAGCAAGGACAGCGCCATCAAGATTGGTGCCTGACTCGACGACGCCTGCTCCTGAAGCGATTGCCCGGTCCACTCGACGCTGAAGCCATGCGGCAGTTGTTGCCCCAGCCGCTCCATTTCCTGCATCGCGACACCGCTCGAAACCCCTGCTGCCGGAGCGCCGGAGAGCCGCACGGCCGGATAGCCTTGATAACGAACAAGCTGCAGCGGCGCATGGGTCCAGACCGGTTGCACGAACGCCGACAGCGGCACCATCTGTCCCTGATCATTGCGGACATAGAATTTCAAGACGTCGTCGATCTGCATTCTCGACGGGCTGTCGGCTTGCACGATGACCTGTTGCATTCGGCCGGCGTTGGGAAAGTCATTGATATAGGCGGAACCGAAAGCCGCACTCAAGGTCTCGCTGATCGTGGCGAAGGGCACGCCCATCGACAATGCTCTTATCCGATCGATATCCAGACGGACGCTGGCACCGGAGGGCAGACCATCGGCATAAACACCGGCGAGCAGGCGGCTCTTCGACGCAAGCGCGATCAGCGTGGCTTCGGCCTCTTTCAGCTTTGCATAGCCCTGATTGCCGCGGTCTTCCAGTCGCAAAGCGAACCCCGAACTGGTCCCGAGCGAGGGAATCGCGGGCGGCAGCAAAGACATGAACTGTCCTTCCGTTGTTTGCTGCATGGCCTTCTGTGCCAGCTCGGACTCGGTGCGAGACGATGAGCCGTCGCGCGCGCCCCAGTCTTTCAGCACCGTGAACATCAAGGCGGCATTCGATCCGGAACCGGAAAAACCATAGCCGACGATCGCCATATTGGATGCCACCGCCGTGCGGGAGGCGATGTGCCGCTCATACGCTTTCACGGCGACCAAGGTGCGTTCCATCGTCGCATCGGCCGGCAGTTGAATGCTCGTAATGAAATAGCCCTGGTCCTGCACCGGCAAAAATGCGGAAGGCAATTTCTTGAAAGCGGCGAAAAGCACGACGCAGAGCGCGGCGAACACGAAGATGACGCGCGCGACACGCAAGGTCAGCCGGATAAGACGCGCTTCGTAGGCAGCCGATAAGCGGTCGAATTTCCGGTTGAACCACCCGAAGAAGCCCTTTTTCTCCGCATGCCCATGCACGACCGGTTGCAAAAGGGTGGCGCACAGGGCGGGCGTCAGTGTCAGCGCCAAAAATGCCGAGAAGAGAATCGACACCGACATGGAAAGGGAGAACTGGCGATAGATGACACCGACCGAGCCGGAGGACAATGCCATCGGAATAAACACGGCAGTCAGTGCAAGGGTGATCCCGACGACGGCCCCGGTAATTTCTTTCATCGCCTTGCATGTGGCGTCGTAGGGAGAAAGCTGCTCGGTCGCCATGATGCGCTCGACATTCTCCACGACCACGATCGCATCATCGACGACGATGCCGATCGCGAGCACCATCCCGAACATCGTGAAGACATTGATCGAGAAGCCCGCGAACGACATCACCGCGAAGGTACCGAGCAAGGCGATCGGCGCGACGATGGCAGGGATCAGCGTGTAGCGAACATTCTGCAGAAAGAGGTACATGACGGCGAACACCAGCACCATCGCCTCGATCAACGTGTAGACTACTTTCTCGATCGATATCGTGACAAAGGGGGCGGTGTTGAACGGTATCGAATAGTGCATGCCGGCAGGCATCGATTGACGCAACTCCTCCAATCGATGCGCCACGCCTGCGGCCGTGCGCACCGCATTGCCGCCGGGCGCAAGCTGAATGGCAATGGCCGTTGACGGCTGGCCATTTTCACGAATGACGTAATTGTAGGTCTGTGCGCCGTAGTCGACACGTGCCACATCGCCCAAAAGCACCTTTGCACCCGATGTATTCGATCGGAGGACAATCTGCTTGAACGCGTCCGGCGTACCGAGTTGACCTTTTACGATGAGCGGAACCGTTACGCGCTGCCCGCTATCCTGGGGCGCCGCCCCGATATTCCCCGGGGAGGATTGCACGTTTTGTTCACTGATCGCGGTGATCACCTCTTTCATCGACATGCCGAACGTCAACAGCTTTGCCGGATCGACCCAGACACGCATCGCTTGCTCCGCGCCGAAAGGGACGATCCGACCCACTCCCTCGACGCGACGCAGCTCGTCCGTGATGTTGCGCGCCATATAATCGCTCAGCGCGATGCCGTCTAAGCTGCCCCCGTCGGATTTCAGCCCGACGATCATCAAGAAGCCCGACTCCGCCGCTTCGACGCTAATGCCACTTTGACGCACCGCCTGCGGCAGCCGAGGCTCGACCACCTTGATCTTGTTTTGAATATCGACTTGCGCCATTTCCGGATCCGTTCCGGATTTGAACGTCGCGACGATCGTGGCGGCGCCCGATGCATCGGCCGAGGACTCGAAATACAGCAGGTTCTTGATGCTCGACAGCTCGCGTTCGATCAGGCTGACGACCGAATCACTGATCGTTTGCGCGTCGGCACCCGCATACACGACGGTGATGTTGACGCTCGGCGGCGCGACGTCCGGATATTGCGTGATGGGCAGCGAGCGGAGCGCCATGACGCCGAACAAAAAGATAAACGCGGCAATGACCCACGCAAAGATGGGGCGGTTGATAAAGAACTGCGCCATATCACACCGCCTGCTTTGTCGCGGCATTCCGCCCCGAAGCATCGGCTTCGGGCGGATTCCACGGTTGCGTCGTGACAGCGCCGTTTTCGCTGACGCGCTCGGCGCCCTCCACGATCACCTTGCTACCGGCAACGAGCCCCTGCAGTACGATGTAGTCTCGAAAAACAAGGCTGCCCAATTCCACCGGCTGCAAGTGCGCCCGGCCGTCCTCGCGAATCGTCCAGACATGGGGACCGTTGCCGGAGCGCACCACCGCCTGCTGCGGAATCGTCAAGACAGCCGGATAAAATGCGAGGGGCACCCGTGCCCAGACGAACATCCCGGGCAACAGCGTGCGCTTCGCATTGTCGACGGTGATCCGCAGCAACACGTCATTGGTGCTCGCATTGACGGTTAGGCCGGAGAAAAGAATACGCCCCGCTTCCTTCAGTTGGCCGTGATCGGCATCGAACAGGGTAACGGGCACACCCTCGCTATGATCGTCCTTCGTCTTTAGCGTGGCGTTCGTCAATGCATCGCGTGAGGAAGCCGGTCGGCGCACATCGACGTAGACGCGATCGATTTGCTGGATCTGCGCCATCGACGTGGCGTCGCCGATGCCGACAAGCGCCCCCTCGGTCACCAATGCCTGGCCGATCCGTCCCGAAATAGGGGCCTCCACGGTGGCGAAGCGCACGTCCAGTTGCTTGCGATCGAGCGCTGCTCGGGCTTGCCTGACCTCGGCGAACGCCTGATCTCTTTTCGAAATGGCCTCGTCATAGGCCTGCTCGCTGACGGCTTCGATCGCTACGAGGGGTTGGATGCGATCGGCCTGCACGGTCGCCAACGTCAATGCCGCATCGGCCTTCCGAAGCGTCGCGGCGGCGACGTCACGGTCCGCTTTAAAAGGTTCCGGATTGATATCGAACAGTGCCTGGCCCTCTCGCACCTCCGCGCCTTCCTCGAAACGACGGCGAATCACGATACCGCTGACCTGCGGGCGTATTTCGGCGATGCGATATGGCGCAATGCGGCCAGGATATTCCTGGGTGAGCGTCACGTCGCGCGCTTGCACGACGAGCGCCGCCACCAACGGCGGGACGATGGCCGGCGCATCGGGTGGTGACCCGCTGCAAGCGGCGCAGAAGACGGCGGAGATCGCGAGGCTATAGAAATGACGCTGCGAAACTGGCATGCCCATCTGATTTCCTCGATACCCGCGATGGAAAGACCATGGTGAGTGACAACGAACCGAGGAAGGTTTCAGATTTTATCGGCGCTTCGGCAAGATGCTGGCGCGCCGAATGCCCGCTCGAACGACTAGAACTGCTTGGTAATACCCGCGTACACCGCGCGATACGGGCCATATTGCGGCGCGCCGACGCCGATCCCCGAACCGTCACGTAACTCGTAGGAGCGACCGAACGCGTTCTCGAGTGACACACTGACCGAGAACTTTCCGGTGATCGGCTCGTTGAATTGCTGTTTGACGCCGAAATTGAAGGTCGCGTACAGCGGCAACTTATCGGTATTCGCAAAGCCGCTGCGCAGCCCGCTGCCTACCAGGCCATCGATTGAAAAAGTCGTCTGGTGCAGCTTATAGGCCCCGCCGAACGAGGCAGTCACACGTTGGTCGTGATCGAGGAACACATAGTGATTGCTGATAAAATTCAACTCGTCCTGACCTAGGTTGAACTGGGCGGAATCCACATTCTCGCCTTGGGCACGACTGTAGGCGACATTCAAATAAGCATTCACATTGCTGGACCGATAGTTCGCGGTGAACTCCACACCGTAAACGCGGCCTTTTTGGTAGTTAAAAGGCGCGTAAATCAGCGCAGTGCCGAACTGCCCTTCGTCCAACAGCTCTTTCGCCTGCTTGTAATAGCCATCCAGTCCAACGGTGACGGTGGAGGACAGTTTCTGCGAAATGCCGACGTCGTAGTAGTTACTGCGTTCGGGCTGCACCGGATCGTTTTGGGTAACCTCGGTTGCATTCGTCGTTCCGGCGAACTGGCCGATCGTGGTGCCCGATACCAGCTCGAAGGAAGGCGGCGTGAAATATCGCGCATACCCTGCATGTACCGTCGTGGTCGGCGTAAGTTTAAACACCGCCCCGATACGGGGGCTGATCTGACTCGCGTTGACGTATTGGTCCATCCCGTCGTAACGCACACCGTAATTGACCGTCAAGCGGTCCGATAACTGCCATTCGTCCTGCACATACGCACTCCAGAAATATCCTGTTTTGCTACTAGCGCTTTGAATGGCGTACGGCACGTCGGACAGTTGGTTCCCCTCCGCATCGGTCGCAAACACGCTGACGTTATCTCGAAATTGCGCGTGCTCCTCCTGAAAAAGCATCCCGGCGCGTAACGTATGCGCGGCGTTCCGACGATACGTGATGTCCGTCTGGATACCATTGGCTTGATCGTTGTGAAAGTCGTTCGATGCCACGCCGTTGAACATTAAGTCGCCGGCAGTGTCGGGCGTGAATTGGGTCCGCGTGTAGCGTGTGAAAAGCGATACCTGATAGTCGAGCGATGCACCGATAGTCCCTTGCAAAGAAACTGCGGCAAAATTGTTCAGCTCCGACTGGTTGTCGTCAAGCGTGGACGAGTCGAACCCATCATGGCCCACGAGCGCGTAATTCGTCGCGAGACCAGGCGTATTCGGCAATTGAAACTGGTTGCTCGTCGTGCCAAACATCACACTCACGCGCGTGCTCGGATCGATCACATACGATAAGTAGCCGAAACCATCCCCTTGACGTGTGTGATCGTGCAACGGAGTACTGCTCGACGTCGGCGATTCGATTCCGAGATTGTTTTCGCCTAGCGACCCGGTAAAGAAATAGCTGAACGCACCTTTCGTTCCGTAAACATTGGCACTCGTTTTCAGTGTCTGGTGGCTGCCGCCAAACACGCTCACCGCACCGCCACTGCCCTCTTCACCTGTCCTTGTCGTGATATCGATGATGCCGGCAGTGCGATAGCCATATTGCGCCGGTAAGGCACCCGTCAGCACATTGACTTGATCGATGATCCGCGTGTCCAGCGCCTGGCCAAATCCCGAGATTGCTTCGGGAATAATCACGCCGTTGATGCGATATTGAAGATCGGCATGATCCCCCCGCACGTGCAGTTGCCCATATGAGTCGTCCGCTACGCCAGGCGCCTGTAGCAAGACCTTATTCAGCGGCGTATCTGCGCCTTGAGGGAGGTTATCGATATCCCTGCTCGTGATGCGATATACCGAACTACCCGTATCGGGAGAGAGGCCGTTGCGCGCGTCGTCGAGACGCTTCGCGGTCACGGTAAGCGGTACCAATGCGGTTTCGCCGCCGGTTGGGGCGGCGGTTGCGCCGGATATCGTTGGATCGGATGCCGCGTCCGTTGCATCGGCCGCGGCAAATACCGGACCGGTTAGCGATGCGCTAAAGAGCAAAAATACAAGGCGGGCAATCGGTGTTTTTGTCATCGCTTTCTGAGACCGGATGTTGAAAGTAAGGATATCGAAATACTTTTGTAATGATGGAATGCAAAGCGGTCGCCATGGCTGGTTCATCAAGGGCCCGCCGAAAGGTGTCGATTCGATCGGCACCGATATTTGCAATGATATAACATATCATTTACAAGGACAGCTTTAATTCATGGCTTATCGCGGCGCGCGCGAACAAAATTCGAAGCTTACAAAAAGCTATCAAAAGGCAATGCGGTACCGATCGCGGGCGCGCACAAGCGGCATACGGGGGAGCGGTATTCAGATTGCTCACGCGATGCCTTTCACGGCCACGTCATGCAAGGACACTAGTCTAGGAGCGCTTTACATCACTTCCCATGAGAGCCCAAATGACAAAGATCACCTGGCATCATGCGGCTGGCGTTGCGCTGCTCGCAACGGCCCTGGTCGCGCACGATGCGTTTGCAAAGACCCCGACGGTAGGCAGTCGGGAATACAAAGTGTTGTTGAATCCGGCAGCGTTCGACAGCGCGCCGCTCGATGCGGCAAACCGCTTCCTGACCGATCTAAAGGCGAGCCTCACCGCCAACGGTTTCGATGAAACCGTGACGAAGACCTTCGCGGCCGACCACGACCGCACCGTCTTGTATTACGACACGCCGGGCAGCTGCGAAGTGAAAGCGGCCGGATATTCGATGCGCGAACGCGACGACGACGGTGCCCGCCAGATCGAATTGAAATTCGGTTCGACCGACGAGAGCACCTCGGCCAACACCGACGTCAGTGGCAGCGCCTCGGATGCGTCGAGCAAGCTCGAAGACGACATCACGCCAACGTTTCACGAACAGTTCTCGCATTCGACCAGCGAATCGGCGAAAAGCGGCAAGAACATCAACCACCTGAGCGACATCAAGGACCTGTTCCCGACGACCACGGCCTTCGACAGTGTCAGTAGCGATACGCTGTCACCGGTAGGCGGCTTGTCGATTCACGAGCTGACCTACGACGGCCCCACCAGCGACATCGGTCAATCGGACGCCGATTTCACGCTGACGGTCTGGTACGCCAACGGCGCGACAACCCCGTCCTTGGTGGAAATCTCGTTCGAGGTCGACGTCAACGACGACGGCGCCTTCACCGACAAGGTCACGTCCCGCTCGGCACTGATCTTCAGCACGCTACAAAGCATGACGAACTGGACTTTGTTGCCCAGCAGCACGAAGACCGCCTGGGTCTACAACTATCAGCCGTCTTTCTGCAGCCCGTAAAAAATCGGGCAATGCCAAAGCCGGACGCCGGAAACGGCGACCGGCAGAAAACGCACGTCCGTGCGATGCACCTTTCCCCTCCTCCCCGCTGTCCGGCGATGGCACCGGCCACCTTTCCTGCAAATCATCGCGGACGGACTTACTATAGGAAGGATGCCCTGTGCGTTCGCGGACGGGTTGTAGGCCCCCCTCCCTGTCCGTCTTCCCAGGGTGCAGCTTCAGACGTCCATTTGTAAGCGCCCTTCGCTACCGACCTGAAAGGATATCCCGATGTCATCACAATCCTCCTCCTCTGCCGCACCCTCAGCACCCGTCGTCCTGCCGGCTCCACGGGACAAGCACCTGCGGGACATGGCGGATTGCATCCGATTTCTCTCGATGGACGCCGTGCAAAAGGCCAAGAGCGGCCACCCGGGCGCGCCGATGGGCATGGCCGATATCGCGACGGTTTTATTCAAGGATTTCATGCAGTTCGACGCCGCCGATCCGCACTGGATCGACCGCGACCGCTTTATTTTATCGAACGGCCATGGCTCGATGCTGCTGTATAGCCTGCTTTATCTGACCGGCTATGCCGATATGACGATCGACGAACTGAAACGTTTTCGTCAGGTCGGCGCCAAGACGGCGGGCCACCCGGAGTACCGTCACGCGGACGGTATCGAACTGACCACCGGCCCGCTCGGACAAGGGATCGCGGAATCCGTCGGCATGGCGCTCGGCGAGCGCATCATGAACGCGCAATTCAGCGATGATCTGGTCAACCATTTCACCTATGTTTTCCTCGGCGACGGCTGTCTGATGGAAGGGATCAGCCAGGAAGCCATCTCGCTGGCCGGCCACCTGAAACTCGGCAAGCTGATCGCATTCTGGGATAACAATTCGATCTCGATCGACGGCGCCACCAGCCTTGCCGTCTCCGATAACGAAATCGAGCGTTTCAAGGCCTCCAACTGGCACGTCCTCGAAATCGACGGCCACGATACCGATGCGATTCGCGACGCCATCAAAACCGCGCGCGCAAAGACCGATCAACCGACGCTGATCGCCTGTAAAACGATCATCGGCTTCGGTTTCCCGACCAAGGCGGGTACGCAAAAGGCCCACAGCGACGCGCCGGGCGAAGACGAAATCGCTGGCGCTCGCAAGATTTTGGGATGGGATTCGCCTCCGTTCGAAATTCCCGAGAAGCTGCTCAGCGAATGGCGCGAGATCGGCGCAAAGGGCCGTACTGCCCGACTCGCGTGGGCGGATCGTGTCAAAAAAGCGCCCGACGCGCTGCGTGGCGAATTCGAACGCCGAAACAAGGGCGAGTTGCCGACAAACTGGAAGAAGGCGATTGCCGCTGCCCGCGAGGAGTTCATCGCGAAGGGTGGCGAGATGGCAACGCGTCAGGCCAGCGGCGCGGTGCTGAATCACCTGTTCGACGCCATCCCGGAATTGCTGGGAGGCTCGGCCGATTTGACGCCGTCGAACAATACGAAGACCAAGAATCAGGTCGAGGTGACACCGGGCCATTACAACGGCTCGTACATCCACTACGGTGTACGTGAACATGGCATGGCGGCAGCGATGAACGGCCTGTCCCTGCACGGCGGCCTGATCCCTTACGGCGGCACCTTCATGTGTTTCTCGGATTACTGCCGTCCGGCAATCCGCCTAGCCGCGATGATGCGCATCCGGACGATCTTCGTCATGACGCACGATTCGATCGGTTTGGGCGAGGACGGCCCGACGCACCAGCCGGTCGAACACCTTGCCGCGCTGCGAGCGATTCCGCATCTCGCCGTGTATCGGCCGGGCGACGCGGTGGAAACGGCGGAATGCTGGGAACTGGTCATGGATCAGCCGCGTCAGGCCGCCCTGCTGGCGTTGTCGCGCCAGCCGATGCCGCTGCTCCGTACGGAGGCCGGCACCGAGAACAAATCCGCGCGCGGCGCTTATGTGCTGAAAGAAGCCGAAGGCGGCGCGCGGCAACTCACGCTGATCGCGACCGGTTCCGAGTTGCACCTTGCCGTCGAGGCCCGCGACATTCTGCAGAAAGAAGGGGTGCCGACGGCAGTCGTGTCGATGCCCTGCCGACTGCTTTTCGAGAAACAAGATCTCCAGTACAAAAAGCAAGTGCTGGGCGATACGCTCGCACGCGTTGCGGTTGAAGCGGCGGTGGAATTAGGCTGGGAGCGATACATCGGCCTCGAAGGCAAATTTATTGGGATGCACGACTTCGGCGAGTCCGGCAAGATTCAAGATGTCTATAAGAAATTCGATATCACCACCGACGCGGTGGTACGCGCCGGGCGCGAAGTCGTAAAGAACCTAAAGGGCTGATATGGCCTGACGATCGTGCCGCCGCGCTCCTCTGAAAGGACGCGGCGTCTCGTCGCGAGAATCAGATGGCGTGCCGCGGCACGCCATTTTTCATTCGATCGTGCGAACGTGCGATCCCGCACCGAAGGGCACCAGGCGTTGGCCATTCCAGACTATGCCGGCCATCCGCTAGCCGTATGTCGATGGAGTCAGCCGACAAAAGAGACCGTTCGATTCTATTTCACGATTTCTCAAAAAACATTTGATTGTCATTGACGATTCGTTACATCACACTTTCATTCATATTGATATGAATGAAAGTGCTAAGACATGACCGCGCCCTTCCGCTCCGCTGACATACTCAGATCGCCGTCATCCGCCGGCCGCGTCGCCGCGCGCGCGGCCGAGATATTGGCCGATATCGCGCCGGGCCTGTTGCTCTGCGTCGTGGTCAGTGGCGCCGCGCTCGTCGTGGCGGAGTTTCAGGTCTGGCTGTTCCACCGTGCCTGGCTGGAGAGCCTAGTGCTCGCCATCATGTTCGGCGTCGCGATGCGAAGCATCGTCCCGCTCTCGGAGCGCTTCGAGCGCGGTATCGACTTTTGCGCGAAGACGGTGCTGGAAATCGCCGTGACGTTGCTGGGTGCCTCGGTCAGCGCCACCACCGTACTCGCGCAGGGCGCGGGCTTATTGGGCACCATCGTCGCCATCGTCGTATTGTCGATCGTTATGGGCTATTGGGTCGGACGCATGCTGGGGCTGCATCACGAATTGGCGCTGCTAGTCGCTTGCGGTAACGCGATATGCGGCAATTCGGCGATTGCCGCCGTCGCCCCGATCATCGGCGCGAAAGGTCGCGACGTCGCCGCATCGATCGCCTTCACTGCCGTGCTGGGCGTCATCGTCGTTCTGCTCTTGCCGGTATTCGGCGTGCTGATGGGCATGCCGCCGCGCGCTTACGGCGTGTTCGCGGGCTTGACGGTGTATGCAGTGCCACAGGTATTGGCCGCCACGGCAGCGGTGTCGGCCATCAGCGTGCAAGTGGGCACATTGGTGAAGCTGGTACGCGTGCTGATGCTGGGCCCGGTACTGCTTGCTTTGTCGCTGTTGCCGTCACACGCGTCGGCATCGCAGGCAAGCGGCCCGCGCCCGCTTGCCTGGCATCAACTCTGTCCCTGGTTCGTCATCGGCTTTCTGGTTTTGATGGGCCTACGTTCCGCCGATGCGCTTCCGCACGCGATGCTGGCACCGGCGCAGTCGATCTCCAGCCTGCTGACGATCGTATCGATGGCCGCATTGGGGCTCGGCGTCGATATCCGCGACATCGCGCGTTCAGGGGGCCGAGTCGTCGCCGCCGCGATGCTGGCCCTGCTCTGCCTGGGCGGATTGAGCTTGCTCGGCATGCGCCTGCTGGCGATGTAACGGGGGCGAACACGATGCCGCCGACAACTTGCCGTCGATACCGCCAGCAAGGCGCTACTTGTGGGTGACGACGGGCGCTTTCTGACCATTGCCGAACTTTTTTCGGTACGCGGCCGGACTCGTGAATGTCACTCGCCGAAAGTGACGGCGCATCGACTCGACCGAACCGAAGCCGACCAGATCGACAATTTGATCGACGGGCAAGGCCGCCTGTGTTTCCAACAATTCGCGCGCGATGGCGACACGCTCCCGCACCAACCATTCGTACGGGCCAAACCCGGTCGCGCTGAGAAACTGTCTCTGCAGCGTACGCGGGCTCATTGCCGCACGCTCCGCTAACGAGCGCAGCGTGTGCGGCAAAGCCGGATGCTCGCGCATCCACGTCATCAACGTCGACAAGCGATCGCTTTCGGCGGTCAACATCGGGCGCGGGATGAACTGCGCTTGCCCGCCTTCACGATGCGGCGAGATCACCAGCCGTTGCGCCACGCGATTTGCAACGGCCCCGCCGTAATCCAACCTCACCAGATGCAGCAACATATCCAGGCCGGCAGCGGAGCCGGCCGCGGTAATGATGTTGCCCTCGTCGACATAAAGCGAATCGGGCTGCACCTTCACCGAGGGATAGCGTCGTTGCAGATCCGCGGCGTAACGCCAATGCGTCGTCACCGCTTTCCCGTCGAGAAGACCGGCAGCCGCCAGCACGAAAACCCCTGAGCAAATGGAACAGAGACGTGCGCCTCGTGCAGCGGCATCGCGCAGTTTCTTCAGCAAGGCCTCGGGCGGCACCTCGTTCGCGTCGCGCCAACCCGGTACGATGATCGTGCTCGCGTGATCCAGCAAACCCAGCGCGTACGGCGCGGCAATGCCGATCCCTCCCGCCGCCCTAAGCGGGCCGGGTTCCACCGCGCAGACGTCGAATCGATACCATTCGACGTCGAGCTCCGGCCGTTCGAGCGCGAACACTTCCGTCACGCACCCAAACTCGAAAGTACACAGGCGGTCATAGGCCAGCGCGACGACGAGATGTTTTTTCATGTCGTGATCTTACCGAAGAATGTCGGTTACGCCACTTATCCGGGCGTGTGAAGCGCGCCAGAATGGGCTTATTCCAACACGCCGGCCCAGAAGGAATCCACCGCCATGCCCCTCTCCCACGCCCGCAACGCAGTGTGCGCCGTGCCTGCCGCCGACAGCGCGACC
The DNA here is from genome assembly GCF_039852015.1 of Robbsia sp. KACC 23696. NCBI lineage: Bacteria > Pseudomonadati > Pseudomonadota > Betaproteobacteria > Burkholderiales > Burkholderiaceae > Robbsia > Robbsia sp. KACC 23696. Next base: position 376,734 of record NZ_CP156627.1, read on the forward strand.
GCCAAAGCCCATTTCGACAGGTCCTTTCAATTCGAGACAGACTGTGCCGACGTCTCGAGCGCGCTCGCCAGCGACGATCCCGGCTTTGTCCTACTCGACGTTCGCGGCCCCGCTTTATTCGACGCTGAGCATATCGACGGCGCGATCAACCTGCCGCACGGAAAGATCATCGCGTCGAAGCTATTGGCCTATCCGCCGGAAACGCTGTTCGTGACGTACTGCGCCGGCCCGCATTGCAATGGCGCGACGCGCGGCGCGAGCCGCCTCGCGGGCCTGGGCCGCCCGGTGAAAGTGATGATCGGCGGCCTGACCGGCTGGCTTGACGAAGGCTTCACGCTCGTTTCGGCCGAGCAATGATCGGACGGATTTACGTCTCGAAAAACCGCTGCGCGCGTAGAACGACAACGCAGACGCGCGCGCCGGTCATTCATCTCGATAAAGTAGAAGCGCCGTTACAGGGCGAAGAAGTCTTTTAAATTCGAGATTTACAATCGATGTAAACGTACGTTAGCATTGCAACAATTCGTAACTATTTAGTAATCGTCCCTTGTGACGTTGCAGGCCGATGGCGGAATCGGAACGAAGGGCAGCATTCCATTTGTCCCGCTTGGAGAAAGCGTTCGTGATTTACCGTTGCAGTGCTTGCAATAAAACCGCCTTCGAAACCCTTTGTCCCTGGTGCGCGCCTGCTCCTGGAGAAAGAACGGATCCCGCCGCCATCAAGGCCCAGCAGATTCCGCTCGACGCGTCGTTTTTCCCCGAATTTCAGTATCAAACCAAAGGCTTCGTCAAGGATCTGCTGGTCAAGCGGAGCGAGCAAGCGCAACTCGGCGAATTGCTACGCGCGGTATTGCAGAAATATGCGCGGTTCAAAATGCCGTATTTCGCCAATTTCCTCCACATCGAACAATCGTTGGAAGCCGAGCAGGATACGACCGTGTCCCTTGGTGCACGATCGAACGGAAGTTATACGAATCGGGAATTGTTTCGGGAGGTATTGGTTCGCAAAGGTTTCACCGAACTCGAAGAGTTGCCGCACCTGCTGGATAAGCTGCTGCAGACCACCGGTTTCAATGCCGCCTATCTCGGTTTCTCCAGCGAGATGTCGCGGCATATCGCGGAGTCGCTCGAAGCAAGCTTGAAATCGTGGATCAGCGAAACCGGGACGCGTTTTCGAGACGACCTGAGCCTTTTTTTCTATTTTCTTTGGGAACGCGACGTCCGCTTTGCGGAATTGGCGTATTCCGAACATGCGGCGGAGCATGTCGGTTCGCCGTTGCTGTCCTGGCGCACGATTCAGGAATGGTCGAAGAAATGCGAGACACTGCACTTCGATATTCTCGTCGAACGCATGGCATCGAAGCTCACGCACTTCGAGCCGATGCGCTTCGTGACGATGTATCACGTCGACACGATGGATAGCCAGGCCTTCGAAAAATGTCTGACGGCGGTATTTGAGACAGCCGGGTATGACGTCGAAGGCAGCACGCCGGGCAGCCTTCGGGGGGCCGATCTTTTCGTCAACCGATTCGGCAAGAAGATCCTGATTCAAGCGCGGCAGCACGCGGAACGGCTCGGCAAGGGAGCCGTCCAGGACGCTATCTCGGCGAAGCGCGTCCATGGCTGCGATGAGGCCATCGTCGTCACGAACGCCGCGTTCACGCAATCGGCGATCGAACTGGCAAACGCGGCATCGGTACGCTTGATCGACCGCACGGAATTGCAGGCCTATCTCGACGACTATAACCAGCGGATCATCGCGCAATTCGAGTCGAAAGCGCCTGACACGACAGATCTGCACGTGCCCGCGGCGAACGACGCTGAATTGCTGGCTGGGTGAACGTTTCGGGCGCTTATAACAAGTCGCGATCGACTTGGGCGATCATCGGCGCGACTTGTAAGAGCGCCCGCGCTTGCTTGCCAACAAAGGCCGCCAGCCGGTTCAGGAAGGCCTTCTCCTCGGCCGTGTAGGTATCGGAGCGCGCTAAAACAGGCGCATGCACAAGCGCAGCGTTCGCCAACCGTGTGATTTCCCGACTGATCAGAGTGGGTCGAATCTTTGCCCGATGTGCAAAATCGGCCAATTGAAACGCACTGATCTCCTCCAGCCGAAAAGCATCGCCATACGCCATCGCCATTTCCTGTTCGACCGTGTCTCCGTACACGTACACGGAGACCAAGTCATACATCGGAGTCGGTGATAAGCCGCCGGCGGCTTGAAAAAATGAAAGGTTCTTTCCGTGCGCGTCACTGTTCCCGATCAGGAGTTGCAGCAATGCCCAACGGGTAATGAACATACGCGCTAATGCCGGGTTATCGAAATCCGCTTGCAACGAAAATATTTTTTCGAAACTGACACCGTCACGAACGTACTGCACGTCGACGTTATGTCCCAGGTTTCGTTCATACTTAAAGTCGACAGGTAAGTCCAGAGCCTGACATGCGTCGACAACGTGTCGACGACGCACTGCAAGCACCTCATTCGCACTACTCATAGATGTCTCTACGATGCGGTCGAAGCGCTCAATCAGTAAAACAGGCTCGGGCGTCCGTCGAATACGCACGGGTGCCACAGAAAGATCGAGGGCTGCGGCAAGCGACATACAGAAATGCTCGTTCGCAACCATGAACGGCATGTGGGGATTGCGCGACTCGGGCTTTAAAATATGCGTCGAACTGAGCGGATGCTCTACCAAAGACAGTCGCTCCCCCTCAACCATGACCTGAAGCTTGTCTTGATAGCCGGCGATGGACAATCGCACTCGTCCGTCCCACACAGGAAAGGGGATACCGTCGCGGTCGCGAATGCGTTCCGCCAATTCCTCATCGGCGATGGCGCGACGGGTAGGCGCTGTGGCGCTTCGTTCGAAGGTGTCGTCGGTGTCTGGCAGGAAGCTCAAAGCCCCAACAGGCTCTGCACCGAGTCGTCGCGTAAGGCCAAACGTATTGGTTTTCGACAATTGGTATGCAATTGAAGCGACGTCGAGCGCCCGACCCTCAGGTAACAAATTGGCCAAAAACCGTTGAATCACGCCCGAGCGTACCTGCTCCCCGCCATGGAGAGGAATACGCGGGGAGAGAGGAAAAGCGCCGCGTCGATTTCGCCATTCAGGCGCATAGTCGAATCGATAAGATTCTTGATGAGCGTCGTATTCGATCGCACCAACGTTCTGTCCATCGGTCTGGACACGCAGTCGATATTGCATCACTCGGCCTCGGCCGCGGCCGGCCTTATTGCATCCAGTGCATCTGCCGCTTGCGCTTTGTCGACGATCAATAGTTGCAAGCCAAGACCGGAAGCCACGCGTAGCGCCAGATCAAGGCCGACGGCCCGGCCGTTCTCCAGTCGCGATAAAGCGCTTTTCGAGACGCCCAACTGATCTGCCGCATCCATTAACGCGAGCCCGCTGCATGCCCGGCGATTCCGTATCAGATGTCCAAAATCAGCAAGGCTTTGGGCCAGAGGATTGAGCCCAATTTCGGGTCGGGTGACCGTTCTCGCCATAATTCCCACCTATAGGGATTAATTACAATTCAAGCGCTCGAACACGATAAAGTCTTCTTTGTGGGAATTATACACGGACATCGGCTAGATTGCTAATAATTCCCACTTGTGATCCTTTATTAAGGAAAACCGCCCCATTACTCGATAATTCCCGCCTTCGATCCTTAATTCAGCATCACACCCTCATCTCTCCATAATTCCCACCAGCTGGGAAATATCGGTTCACCCCGCGCCCCGCGCGCGACCGCCCTATCACGCAGCCTCGAATGCCCGCTCGCGCGAGGTTTGACTCGACCTGAGCGCGCTTGCCAGCGTGCGCAGCACCCCCTTCGCCTGCGCATCGGTCAGGCCCGTGTGCAGGACGATGTCGCGCGTTGGCAAAGCGGGCAAGCCCAAGCGCGGGCCCATGTCGACGGTGCCGGGCGGCGCGACTCGCCGTCCTAAAGCGGCCAAAGCCAACCCCGCGGATACGGCCGCACCGATGGTGTTGACCCCGCCCCCGACAAACACCTCGGTCCACCGGATCCCGGCGGCGTTCAAGGCCTCCACGGCCATCCTGCGAACGCTGCAAGGCTCGGGCTGCGTGGCAAGCGGCAACGGTTCGTCGGGACGGTAGGCGAAGTCCGTCGCGCCGATCCAGCCGAAGCGCTGTGTCAAGATCACGTCCCCATCCAGACGCCGACTGTCGTGACGCAGCACGATGGCCGCATCCAAGGCACCGGCATCGAACGCTTCCAGTAAGTCGCGCGAGGCGGCAACGCGCATGTCCAAGGCCACGCCGGGTTCGGCCTGACCCACACGCCGCAGCAATACCGGCAAATCCGCGCCGACGATATGATGGCTAACGCCGATGACCAGCCGCCGTTTCTTCGGCGCGAAGGCTTCGAGCGCCGCGTGATGCGCCGCCACCAGGTCCCGCGCGCCGCGCAAAAACGCACTGCCGTCACTGGAAAGCCTGACCGAACGCGGCGTGCGCTCCAGCAACCTTCGCCCCAGTCCCTCCTCCAGTCGCTTTATCTTCACGCTGACAGCCGACTGCGTCATATCGAGCACCTCGGCGGCGCGCGTAAAACTGTGCAGATCCGCGGTCAGCACAAAGGCCTGCACCGCTTCGATGTCCAAGGTTTTCATCGCTCAGCCATTCAAAAAGCCCATCACTGAAATCCGATTCATGCTGTTTCAAGATGATAGCCGACTGGCTATCGTAAGCGCTCCGACCGTTGCTCCAGGAGCCGCAAGATGATCACCGCCCACTATCTCCATCGTTTGCCTGCCGACCACGACCCGGATCGCATCCGTCATCGCGCGAAAGCTAGCGGTCCGGCATGGGATGCCACCGCCGAGCTGTATTTCAAGGGTCTGCTGTCGAACACGCTGCAAGGCGGCGCGGCATCATGAGCCGCTGGGACATTGCCTGCGCACACCTGCTCGCCCTGCTGCTCGTGTTCGGGAGCATCGGCTTGCTGACCTGCATCGTCGCGCTGATCGCCCGGTGATGACGCGGCAGCCGCGTCCAGGAGGCGCGTGTCGTCGTCGCATCGTGTGTACGAGGCGGAAGCCAAGGAATTTTGGGACAATGCGGGTTTAACCTGCCGCGACGCCGCATGCGGCAAGGTCTCGCCGGAGCACGGCATGCTCGCTCCCGTCATCACCGTTTCCCTTTTCCCTGCGCCACCATGACTACTGCATCGGCACTTCCCGTCGGCTCGCGCTTCGCACCCGTTGCGCTCGAACACGCCAGCCGTCTCCTCAATCACGGCCCGACGATCATGGTGACGTCGACGAGCGGCGAGCGCCGCAACGTGATGTCGGCCGCATGGTCGACGCCTGTCGAGTTCGTTCCCCCGCGCCTTGCCGTCGTCATCGACAAGAACACCTTTACAAAGTCGTTGATCGACGCATCAGGCAAGTTCGGGATTTGCGTACCGAATGTCGAGGGCGCAAAAATGGCACGTGATGTCGGTGTCGTATCCGGGCACGACGAAGACAAGTTCGCGACCTACGGCATCGCGTCGCTGGCGGGTCCGGTTCTCGGTGTGCCCGTCATCGAGACGGGCTGCTCCGCATGGTTGGAATGTCGCTTGATTCCGGAAGCACACAGCGAGGACGCCTATGACACGTGTTTTTGCGAAGTCGTGTCGGCAGCGGCCGATCCGGCCATATTTCGAGATGGCCATTGGCAATTCGATGGCAGCCGGCCGACGCTGCACACGATCCATTATCTTGGCGGCGGAAACTTCGTCAGTGTCGGCAATGCATTTTCGGTCGGTGCGATCGATTGATCGCTTGCACGCTATCGCGCGATGCGGCCTTCGGCAGGCCGCATCGCGTGCCGCGCTTAACGGCTCAGACGGAATGCGGCTACAGCCGACACCATGTCCTCGACCTGGGATTCCAGCGAACTGGTGGCTGCCGATGCTTCCTCCACCAAAGCCGCATTTTGCTGCGTGACCTGATCCATCTGGCTGACCGCCTGCTCGACCTGCGAAATGCCGTCGCTCTGCTCGAACGTAGCCGCCGATATTTCGGCCATCAAGGTCGCCAGGGAATCGACACTGCCGACCACTTCGTTGATCGTCGAACCAGCCTGCGTGACCAAGCGGTTGCCGTGCGTCACATCGGCTACCGACGACTCGATCAATCCCTTGATCTCCTTGGCCGCACCGGCACTGCGTTGCGCAAGACTGCGCACTTCCGCCGCGACCACCGCGAAGCCCTTGCCCTGATCGCCGGCACGCGCCGCTTCCACGGCCGCATTCAAGGCCAAGATATTGGTCTGAAAGGCGATGCCGTCGATCAAGCCGGTGATGTCGGCAATCTTGCGAGAACTGGCGGAAATTACGTCCATCGTGCGCATCACGTCGCCGATCACCTCGCCCCCGCGCTTCGCCACCGACGCCGCCGAATTGGCCAGCTCGTTCGCCTCACGCGCGTGGTCGGCATTGCGTTTCACCGTCGAGGTCAGCTCCTTCATACTGGAGGCCGTTTCGCCTAACGATGCCGACTGTTGCTCCGTGCGCGCCGACAAATCGAGATTACCGGCCGCGATTTCGCGGGTGCCGGTGTTGATCGCTTCGCATCGGCTGCGGACCACCGACACGGTCTCGGCAAGGCCGCCTTGCATTCGACGCATCGCATCGAACAGCAGCCCTATCTCGTTATTGCTGCGATAGGTCGCCGTCGCGGTGAGATCATTCGCCGCGATGCGATCGAGCAAGGCGCTGGCGTCTTGCAAAGGTCCGATCACCCAGCGCCGCAGCGTCAGATGAGTCGCCAACAGTAAGCTCAGCGATAAAACGATCCCCAAAGCGACCAAGGCGATCACACGGGAATATTGCCGGGCACCGGCTTCGCTGGCCGCCTGCATCACGGCGCTGGCCTGCGCCTGAAAGGCCTCGAGATTAGCGGTGTAGCGCTGCCCCGCTACGGTGATTTTCTCGTCGTTGATCTTGACATAGGCGTCCGTGTCCCCCGCGCGCAGCGCATCGCGCGCGGACTCCAGCAATGTTGCCAGGGCAGTCGATGTCTCCGCGGTCGAGCGGGCAAGCGTCGGCTCGATCCCCTCGACAATGGGCGCATCATGCAAGGCGCTGGTTTCCTTGGCTGCCTTGTCCAGCGTGGTCTGCGCGGATTTCAACGCATTATCACGCGCCGCGTTGTCGCCGCGCTCCTTCAGCGCCGAGTAGCCGCGCGTCAGCGCGGCGCGTGTCCGCGTGCTGTCCTTGTACCCATCGTTGACCAACACGACTTGTCTTGCAACTTCAGCCAAGGTGCTATTGGTGCGGTTAGCGCCTCCCAGCGATAAGACGCCGACGGCGCCTCCCAGCAGGATCATGACCGCAAACACCACCAGCACCGCCAACAATCCCGAACGCACTGTGATGCCGCGCTTCGACTGCTGCATAGTTTCCTCCGCCCTTATTATTTATCTTTCGAACAAGCGAACCCGACCGGCTATCTCGAATGGCATGGCAGCGCGCCCAGACACTGCCATAAAACGGAGCCGTTCAAACGGGTATACGGAGAAGAGAAGCGGTTTCTTCAGCGCTGTTACAAAGTAAACCTAATCATTCCAAAAATCGCCTATCCAAATGCGCTTATTGGTTTTCCTACTGTTTTAAAGCGCTATATTTTCGAGATAGCGCCATACGGGTTTTCCCTTTTTGGTATCGGATAGCGCCGAGATTTGTTTTCCCTAGTCATTCGAGACGTAGTGCGCGTGCCGCCTTGTCAGCCTCGTCGCCCTATTTCCACCTGCTCGACGGTCCAGCCCGGGACCCGTTCACTAAGGGACAGACCGAGACCCGGCCGATTCGGCACCAGCATGCGTCCGGCACGCGTCTCGAGTCGTTCATTGAAGAGCGGTTCGAGCCATTCGAAGTGTTCGACCCAGGGTTCCGTGGGATAGCACGCCGCCAGATGGACGTGCAGCTCCATCGCAAAATGCGGCGCCAACATAATGCCGGCCTCCTCCGCCAGCGCGGCGACTTTCAAGAAAGGCGTGATGCCACCCACCCGCGGTCCATCGGGCATCAGGAAATCCGCCCCGCGCGCGCGAATGAATGCCCGGTGCTCCGCCACGCTGGTCAACATCTCGCCGGTCGCGATCGGCGTATCGAAGCTTGCAGCAAGCGCCGCGTGGCCTTCGGCGTCGTAGCAATCGAGCGGCTCCTCGATCCATATCAAGTCCAACGGCTCGAATGTACGGCACATCCGCTGCGCGGTCGGGCGATCCCACTGCTGATTGGCATCCACCATCAACGGGAAACTGTCGCCCAGATGGCGACGCGCCGTACTGACACGCTCGACATCCAAGGCAGAATCCGGTTGCCCGACCTTCAACTTGATGCCACCGATACCCTTCTCACGCGAGATATCGATATTTTTGAGCACCTGACCCAACGGGGTATGCAGGAAGCCACCCGAGGTGTTGTAGCAACGCACGCTATCCCGTCGCGCACCGAGCAATTTCGACAGGGACAAATTCGCACGACGCGCCTTGATATCCCATAAAGCAACGTCGAAGGCCCCGATCGCCTGCACCGCCAGGCCGCTACGCCCCACCGACGCGCCCGCCCAGCACAGCGAATCCCATAATCGCGCGATATCGCTCGGATCCTCGCCGATCAGCACCGGGGCGATCTCCTTGGCGTGTGCGAACTGCCCCGGCCCCCCTCCCCGTTTCGAATAGCTGAAGCCCAGGCCGCGATGGCCATCGGCGGTCTCGATCTCGGCGAACAACATCGCGATCTCGGTCATCGGCTTTTGTCGTCCGGTCAGCACCTTCGCGTCGCTAATCGGATTTGCAAGCGGCAAACGCACCGACGACAGCTTGATCCACGCGATCTTGTCATTGGAAGGCATTGCGGCCTGGGCAGGGTTTGCAGGGGAATGCATAGGTTCGTCTCCTCGAGGTGCGCGGCACAGTGCGTAAGACCCACCGGCAATGGCCAAATGATTGCGCAACCATTCGGTCGCTGTCCAGCATTCGCTGACTGGGGTTTTCCCGAGCGAGGCGTGGCGCAGTGCGCCAATTCGGCAAAGGCTCCGCATACAATGGCGCGTGCACGCCAGGAAGGCGCGCCGGCATTCGACGGAAGAGACAGCAACGAGATGGCACCAAAAGAGCTGAAAACCCCGCGCGGGACAGGTAAAGCACGGCAGGCAAAACGCGGCGACGCCCTCACCGTCGCCAGTGCGCCGACGCCGAGCGCGACGTCTATGCCGATGCTGGCCGCCACCGAGAGCGGCGAGCAAGTCACGCTGATCGACGTGGCGCGCGTGGCGGGTGTCGCGCCGATGACGGTGTCCCGCGCCTTGAATCGGCCAGAGCTTGTTCGCGATGCGACACAGCAGAAGGTGCTTGCGGCCGTCCGCGCCACCGGCTATGTGCCGAACCTTCTCGCCGGCAGTCTGGCGAGCAACCGCAGCCGCCTAGTCGCGGTGCTCTTGCCGACGATCGCCAGTGCAGTTTTTGCAGACACCGTTCAGGCGCTGATCGCACGACTGCACGCGGCCAATTATCAGACCTTGCTGGGATTGACCGAGTATGCGGCGCACCGCGAGGAAGCCTTGCTCGAGGCTATTCTGGGACGGCGTCCGGACGGCGTTGTACTCGCGGGTACGGATCACACCGCGCTGACGATTGCCCGCCTGAAACAGGCCCGTATTCCAGTAGTCGAAATGTGGGATCTGAACGCGAACCCGATCGATACGATCATCGGTTTCTCGCACGAAGCAGTGGGCATCGCCGTCGCTCGGCACTTGTTTCAAAAAGGCTATCGTCGCTTCGGCATCGTCTCCGTCGACGATCCGCGTGGCTTGCGACGTAGCCGCAGTGCGATGGCCGAACTCCAAAGCCTGGCCAGCGACCACGTGGCGATGGAGATCCTGGCCGCACCGGCGACGATGGGGTTGGGGCGGGAGGGTTTGCGTCGCTTGTTGGACCGCGGAAACTACGACGCGGTGCTGTGCAGTTCCGATACCCTCGCGGCGGGCGTGCTGGCCGAAGCAGCAAGCCGAGGCATCGCCGTTCCGGTACATTTGGGTGTCATGGGGTTCGGCGACCTGAGCGCCGCCGCGCATCTATATCCGTCCCTGTCGACGGTACGCGTGGATGGCCGCGGCATTGGCGAGCGCGTGGCCACCACGCTGCTGCACCGTTTCGGCGTTCTTCCCGCGCCGGCCGATTGCGCCCCCGCCGACGACCATCGCAACACGATCGATACCGGCTTCGACATCATCGACCGCGATAGCACCCGCGTCCTGTAACGCGTCCCCCGCGACGCCGTCAAAATCTCGAAATAACCCTGATTCGCAGCGTGTTTTATACACGCGCGATGCCGCGCGCGCGTGTAAACCCGACTATCTCGCAAAGAAAGATTGCGCAATCATTTTCGCATCGTCAGGCAGCGACGCTTGCAGGCCTGCACCGCCGTATCAAAAAAAGCAGGAGACACGTCATGCTGAAGGATTCCGTCTATGTCGATCCACGGCGAGGGCCCGCAAAGTCGAGCACGAGCGACAATGCCGATGCACGCCCCCCCGCCTCCGCCGAGACGTTTTCGATACGTCCGATCCTGCAGGTCGTCGCGGGCAATGCGCTCGAGATCTACGACTTCATGATCTACGGGTATTACGCCCGCTATATCGCACAAACGTACTTCCCCAGCGACAACGAATACTTGTCCCTCATGATGTCGCTGATGACCTTCGCCTTCGGTTTCCTGGCACGCCCGGTGGGTGCGATCGTGCTGGGCTCCTACACGGACAAGCATGGCCGCCGTAAGGGCCTGATTCTGGCGTTGTCGCTGATGTCGGTCGGCATCATCTCGGTGGCGATGACACCGTCATACGCCAGCATCGGCGTGGCCGCGCCGATCATCGTGCTCTGCGGCCGCCTGTTGCAGGGCTTTTCCGCCGGCGCGGAGCTGGGCGGCGTGGTCGTGTATCTGGCGGAAATCGCACAGCCCGGCAAGCGCGCCTTATTCACCTGCTGGCAAGCGGGTAGTCAGCAAGTATCGGTCATGGTGGCATCGCTGGCCGGCCTCGTCCTGCTTTTCTCGCTCTCGCCGACGGATTTGCACGCCTGGGGCTGGCGTATTCCGCTGCTGATCGGCTGCGCCGTCATCCCGGTGATGTTCTGGTTGCGCTCGAGCCTTTCCGAGACAGCCGTGTTCGCGGCGAAGAAACGGACGCCCACTATGCGAGAGATCTGCGCAAGCATGACGGGCGGCTGGCGCATCATTCTCCGCTGCATGGGCATGTCGGCATTGGCCACGGTCATGTCGCAGATCATCACCACCTACGCGCCCACCTTCATCAAAAGCCTGAATCTGGGAGAAGCCGCCGGTTTCGTCATCCTGTTCTTCGGCGGCCTGACGGTGCTGATCGGTCTGCCATTGATGGCACTGATCGCCGACCGGGTCAATCGCCGGACGATGCTGATCTGCGTCACCTTGCTGGCAGCCGCCACCGCGTATCCCGGCATGGCCTGGCTGGCAGCCGGACCGACCTTGTTGAAATTCGCCGTCGTCGAAATCTGGTTCTCGATGCTGTACGCGGCATATAGTGCAGTGCAAGTGGCCGCGATGGTCGAATTGGTGCCCCCAGGCGCGCGGACCGCCGGTTATGCGTTCTCGCAAGCCATCGCAGCCGCCATCCTCGGAGGTTTCACCCCGGCGATCGCGGCGTGGCTGTCCCACCAATTCCACAGCAACGCCATGGTCGGCGTATGGCTGGCGGCCAATGCCGTCCTCAGCCTCGTCGCCGCGCTGTCGCTGGACAAGAAGGGAACCGCCGAGCGACAACGGGCCATGCTGCACTGAAAAAAGAGACAACGTCGTTATCGACCGTCGGTCGTATCGTGTATCGCGTGCCGTGTATCGAAAAAGCTTTCGAATCGGCATTGGCTCGCTGCCGGGCGCGTGCGACCCGGATGCAGCGTTTAACGCCTCGGCGCTACAATGCGGGTCTATGTTCAAGGTCCTGTCCGCCAGATACACGCACTGGCTCGGGGGACATGGCCGATTCAATGCACATTACGCGATCGAGACTTTTGATATGCAACGTTTTCGCAGCTCCCTGACATCCGCCGCTTTATTCCTCTCGCTGATGGGCAGCGCTTCGCTGGCATTTGCCCATGCGCATCCCAAAACGATGACCCCTGCGAAAGACGCCGTCGTCGATGCCGCGCCCGCCGATGTCGCCATCACCTACACCGAAGGACTGACCGCGCGCTTCAGCAAGATCGACGTCACCGATCACGCGGGACAGCCCGTTGCCGCCGGGCCATCGACGGTCGATCCGAAGGACAGTACCCGCATGTCCGTTCCGCTGAAACCGCTGCAGCCGGGGGCCTACACCGTTCATTGGGTGGCCGTTGCCGATGACGGGCATCGGACGCAAGGCGACTACGGCTTCACCGTCAAATAGCCGCTAGTACGCCGTCGCGCGGATTCCCCATCGCCGCGGATGCCTTGCCGCCGAGGTCGGCCGCCCGCTATACTTGCCCTTCTATCCCCGCCTATGGACAGGCCGGTTCGCACGAGTACCCACATCGTGCTGTCGCCTGTCCCGACGGTTTCGCCCGGCAACCTGCCCGTGGCGCGAATCGTCTCCGGTCATTTTTCCGGCCGCATACCAAAAATCGGCGGCCGTCCGCGCCCGGTGTCTCCCCTTTGTTCGTTGCATGAAGCGATGACTGTGGCGTCACTGTGTCGTGCCGACGCGCAGCCAAGATCGTTCAGGAGACATCGATGTCCACTTCCCCCGTTTCATCGCCCGGGACCGCTGCGCATGACGCCGCGCAAGCGTCGTCGAACACCGCGCCCCCGCAGCAACACGCGCGCGTGATATTCGCGAGTTTTATCGGCACGGCAATCGAGTTTTACGATTTCTATGTCTATGCCACGGCGGCCGCGCTCGTCATCGGCCCGGTGTTCTTTCCGCATGGATCGGCCACGGCACAAGCGTTGTCAGCCTTCGTCACGTTCGGCATCGCATTTATCGCCCGGCCGATTGGTGCCTTCCTGTTCGGCCATTTCGGCGATCGCATCGGGCGCAAGTCCACGCTGGTCGCCTCGCTCCTCGTCATGGGCGTGTCGACGACGCTGATCGGGCTGGTTCCGGGCTACGACAGCATTGGCAGCCTCGCCCCTATCCTGCTTTGCCTGCTGCGCTTCGGCCAGGGCATCGGGCTGGGTGGCGAATGGGGTGGCGCCGCCTTGCTGGCCACGGAGAATGCGCCCGACGGCAAACGCGGTTGGTACGGTATGTTCCCGCAACTGGGGCCGTCGATCGGATTTCTGGCGTCCAATGGCTTGTTCTTCGCGCTCACGATGACCTTGAGCGATGCGCAATTCCGCAGTTGGGGCTGGCGCATTCCCTTCATCGTCAGCGCCGTGCTGGTCGCCCTGGGCTTGTATGTCCGTCTTAAAATTGCCGAGACGCCGGCGTTCCAGACGGCGATCCAGCAGCATCGACGCGTGCGCATGCCGGTGGCAACCTTGCTTGGCCGCCATGCCTGGCCAATGGTGCTCGGTGCGCTCGCGATGGTCGTCTGCTACACGCTGTTTTACATTTCGACCGTGTTCTCGCTGTCGTTCGGTGTCGGCACCTTGCATCTGTCGCGCCAGACCTTTCTCGGCATGCTGTGCGTCGCGGTGCTATTCATGGCGCTGGCGACACCGTTGACTGCCTGGGCGAGCGATCGCTATGGCCGAAAGCCGGTCTTGATCGCCGGGACGCTGGCAGCGCTGCTCTCGGGATTCGCGATGGCGCCGCTGCTTGGCAGCGGTGAACTGCTGTCCGTGCAGCTGTTCCTGATCATTGAGCTGTTCTTGATGGGGGCAACGTTCGCACCGATGGGCGCACTGTTGCCGGAACTATTTCCCACCGAAGTGCGCTACACCGGGGCCGGCGTCGCCTACAATCTGGGCGGCATTCTGGGCGCGTCGGTCGCGCCCTATATCGCACAGGTGCTTGTCTCGAAAGGCGGCCTGAGCTGGGTCGGCGGCTATGTCTCGGTCGCAGCGGCAATCAGCCTGATCGGCGTTCTGTGCATGCGCGAGACACGGCACGATAGTCTGGAATGAAGCGTCCGAGCCTTGCCATGTGACATGGCCGCGCTAAGCGCGCAGCGACTGCAGCTGCGCCTCCAAAGCGGCTTTGTCGATCACGGACCAGACCTCTTCGATCTTCCCGGCGGAAAATCGATAGAACACGTTTTCGTGAAAGACGACATGCCGACCGTTCACCGCGACGCCGAGGAACTCGGCTTTCGGATGACAGTCGAAATGCAGCCTGCTCGCGACGCTCGACGTATCCACCACCAAAAAATCGATGCGAAACTGTAAATCCGGGATATCGCGATAATCGCCGACAAGCATTTCGCGATAACCGGAGAGACCGAGTTGCCTGCCATTGTGGATGACGCCATCCGCCACGTAACGGCCCAGTTCATCCAGGTCGCGGGCGTTCAGGCACGCGATATACGCCTCATATGTCTCGGCAAGACTCATGCATCGGCTCCGCTTGGTTGAAGGTTCGGCGCCCGTTCTTGCTCTTTGCACCGCACGCACACCGTACCGCGTGTTTCAGCTTACCGTGAATCCGATCGAAGGCAAGCGGCGTTGCGCAAGTAGAAAGCGCAAAAAAAACTGCGAACCGTCAAAGACAGTTCGCAGCAGAGGGGCCCTACCACGCTCACACAAATCGGTCAGTGCTAAAAATCTGTCAGTGCTAATCCAGTATCGCGTGCGGCATGGCATGTGCCGGCGCACGCCGCATTGTTCGATCAGCGGTAATAATCATATCGCGGATGATGGTAATAACCACCACCGCCACCACCATAATAGCCTGGACCGCCCGGGACGACGATACACCCGCCTAACAGGCCCGCCACAGCGGCTCCTGCCGCAATTATCAAAGTCCACCGTTTCACATTGCCTCCTTGGAACTGATCCGGTACAGAGCCCGGATCCTTGACCAATCGATGTGCACCTTTGCATCTCGATTTGTCCTTTCCGGTTGCTTCCATTGAACCCGAATAAGCTGTACCCGTCCGTAGCAATGTGTAAGTTTCGGTACAGTGCGCGCCGCGGCGCGGCGGCATACACGCCCTTGTCGCCACGGAGAATGCACGCTGCAATAGGCTGTTTTTCCTCATTAATGTGCACGGTCCGTACAGCGCTCATAGGCACCCTGCTTTCCTCGCTCAAGCGAAACGTAATATACAGAAAGATAGGTTTCCAACGCCTCGATCAACGGTAACAACTTGGACAGAACGGCACGCAGACGTCTCACTGCATGGCCAAATCGTGCGACGTCATGGGCGGGATAGGAACTCTTTTTGAGATCCGTTACTCAGTCATTTTGTGCAGACCATCCGATCCAGGCCTGCGCGATTTCCGGCAGTGCCGCCAGAAGATCGCAAGGGCAGATCGATTCGCGTATTGGCAGCGGAATACGAGGCGTGCAATGAGTATCCAAACGTTAAGCCACACGCTACAAAGCGTTGCGGCGGGTGAGGTATCCGGGGAAAAGCTCACGGATCCCATCAGTTCGACACTCGCGAAAGTGCTGAACATTCTGAGCTTGGGCATCTACGGCGCCTATTTGACGAGCGGTGCGGCGGAGATGGAAAACGATCTTCTGGATATTGGAAAAGCCTTGATGAAGTGGGACCCGGATACCCCTGACATTCCCGTTCAGATGCGGATTGGCGAGCAACGCTATGAGCTTTCCAACACGCCCCATGGCGGCATCTCTCTGCTCGATCGCGACAGTGGTGTCTCCCGGGAGATAGAGGGCGTCACGATCGAATCGCTTCGCGATATGGTTTTTTCCGATTTGATGAATCAGCCGGATTTTTCGAGAGCGATGGAACACAGAATTTTTCAGGATTCGACGACGTATGTCGATATCGTCGGGCTGAAGCAGGAACGCGCGAATGCATGCGGTGAGGCCAGCAGAAATATGATCCTTGCCTACCACGGCAAAGACTATGCGCCGGCCACGAACGATCGATTTATTTTCGAGGGGTCGGATGCGGACGTGGTGTTCAAGCCTCTTGAAAATGCCAACCTTTCCCCTAAAGGATTGGAGTGCCACACGCGCGGCGCCTACACGAGCGAGGAAATCAGAGAAGGCTTGAAATCCGGGCCATTGCTTTGCAACCTGGTCGGCCATTTCGTCGTCGTGTACGGTGTGAACGTGATGCTCGATCGGGTCCAGATTTTCTGCCCTTTGCTCGGCGCGCGGAGCGCCAGCCTGAAGGACTTTAATGCACACCTGGATTGGGCGGATTACCCTGAAGATCCTATTAGCCCTGGTAACACTATCGACCTCGGTGATGCTCCACTTACATACATCCCCCTCACAAGCTCCCAGGATGCCGCGGCGTTAATATTTGGAAAGAGTACTGAACCCGATTTCTCATCAAGTGTCATCGATAAAATGGGCGTTGCAATATTGAGGGCTGGCTTTGGTATAAAAGATAGCTGGTTGAAGTCGCCGGATTGAAACATGCAGGTTTCGCGCCCGCTCGATGACGGAAACAATTTCTACGTCTAAGCAATTCGACCATATTGCGTCAGGGACTTCGTATCCATGTCATCGCTTCGCAATCTGCAACGTCACATCGCACGCTCGATTGAGTGGGTCTCATATTGCTCGATATAGTGGATCACGGAAGTCCGTCGAACCCATTGACGGACCGTGCAGATGCGCGTGGGCGCATGTCTGGACACCCCGATCGTCCAGACATGCCTTCACTGCCTGATCCATTGCACGCTTTTGCGCAATCAACTCAGGGAATCTCGAGGACAAGCGATGCAAGCAGCAAGCAACCCTATGACGTTCGCCGAATTTATCGAACTTCTCCCCATGGCTTTCGGCGAAGAAAATACGCTTCCCTTTGAGCAAGATCTGTTAAGCGCGATCGACAAGCGTGGAAATGCAGGCTACACGACGCACGATGGACTGTATATCTTACTTAGGAAAGGCCATCCGGAAGCGCGCCGTGTCGTAGAGCTGACGTCTCGGATCACGAATGTTCGTATGCGCGCCAAAACCAACACGTTTCCACACCTACAATACGGGATGACCACGAGCCGCTTATCGGCTGGTAACGATGTATCGGACACTATCAGCATACATCGGCAAGTATCACTTTTCGATCTTACGCCGGCCCGCGTAGAAAGTGAGATCGCACATTTCTGCAAGAGCTGCTTTTGCGCGCTGACCATGTTGAAATACAATGCCCAGATAGATGGTGGCAATGAGAAAGCGCTACGCATCTCGATGTTGCGAGGCCACCGTAGTTTGAATCAGGAAACGCACTGGGCAAGTTTGGCGGCAATACCTTCATCTTCGGTGCAAACGCACCGCACGCAGCCCTCGGAAACGAAAAAAACGGTGCCGTGGGTCAAGCCGGACGAGACGCTATTGGGTTATATATTTACGCCGAACCGAAAGCCGCCACCAATCGACGTCTACCCTCCGTCGGCAAAATGGCTCGAACTATCCCACTGCGTCCAGTCCGAAAGCAACACCGGTTCTCTGGAACACGTGAAGGATTGGCGTGCATTGCAAAGGACGATTCCTCACTTTTTCGGTGAGACGCTCGACACCATCTCGCATGGGCAAGAATTCTATGTAATCGAGAAAACCAAGGCATTGTGGCATCGAACGCTCAAAGGCATTGACCTCTACTTCACAGCGAACCCATGTGACGACGGCGACACCGATGTCGCGATCTCTGCACGAATCAAGACCCTCGTCACAAATCCGGCCGGTGCCACATACATTGCGAGATACATCAATGTCTACAATACCTCACCTTACCTGGGCACCTTATCTCTCGACACCGACTCGACGGTGACGCTATGGTGCGCAATGAATCTCGAATCATCGCAGCGCGGAGAGGTCCAACGGACACTTAAAGAAATAGCCGCAGCCATCTCGGACATCGACGCAAAAGTAACCTCGATGACCAACTATTTCGAAATGCCCTACTGTTCTTATATTGCTGTAAGCAAGTTATCGAATCCATCGAACATCAATAGACGGAACGAACCGTCCTTTAAAGAGTGTCTACTGACCGCGCTGGGTGACTTCGGGGAAAACGGAGAGTTCGCTGGCCTGAGCAGAGATGCAATCGAGACCATTGATATCAAAACGCTCAGCTCCGCTGCATTGCGGGACATCTGCCTGAACCGTCTGACACGCTTCGATGCCGTGGACGAGCGCCGTGATCGTGCTGGGCACATACCGCTGTTGATCATTAAGACCGACAATTGGATCAATTCCCACGAGCGAAAAGGAAGCCAAGCGCTTCAACCCGCCAACCCAACGAAGACGGGCTCCGAATTGATATAGTGTAAACGAAGAAGGAATCGCCGCCCCGTTCGCCCTAGCTGCATTAAACACGGAATACCGACACCGCGCCGCTCAACCGTGCCGTCTGATCATCCAGCGATTGCGCCGCGGCGGCCGCTTCTTCCACCAGTGCCGCGTTGGACTGCGTCACGCTATCGAGTTGCCGCAAGGCCTTGCTGATCTCGTTGATCCCTTGCGTCTGGTGCGACGATGCCTCGGCGATATCGCTCATGATCTTCGTTACCGCATCGACCGAACGTAACGCGTCGGTCATTGTCGTGCCGCAACGCTCGACCAGTTGCGATCCTGTCTCGATGCGCGCCGTCGAGGCATCCAGCAAGGTCTTGATCTCCTTCGCCGCACTCGCGCTGCGTTGTGCCAGCAGACGCACCTCGCCGGCGACAACGGCAAAGCCGCGACCGCCCTCGCCGGCACGTGCTGCTTCCACCGCTGCATTCAAGGCGAGGATATTCGTCTGAAACGCGATGCCGTCGATCACGCTGGTAATCTCGGCAATCTTGTGCGAACTCTCGCTGATGCCCCGCATCGTCGTCACGACCTCGCCCACCGCACTCCCGCCGCGCACGGCCGCTTCGGAAGCGGTGTTGGCCAAGGCCGCGCCGCGAACCGCGTTCTCGGCGTTCCGATCGACGGTGCTGACAAGCTCGTCAAGGCTGGAAGTGGTCTGCTGCAGTGCCGCGGCCTGCTCCTCGGTTCGCACGGAAAGATCATGATTGCCGGACGCGATCTCCTTCGACGCCACCGTGATGGACTCCGTCGAATGCTTGATGTCGCCAATCGCGCGCGACAACTGCGTGCGCATTTCCTTCAAAGAGAACATCAGACTGCTGCGATCCTCGGCATGCGTCTTGATATCGGCACTCAAATCGCCTTGGGCAATGCCGAGCGCGACTGCTGCCGCCTCGGTCGGCTCTCCGCCAACGGAGCCATAGACATCGGCCGAGACGCGCCACGCCACCGCTCCGACGACCAGCGCCAGCACGAGCAACATCCCACCGGACTTGGCCAGACCGACATAAAAGTCCGCGTTGATGTCATCGAAATATTCCCCGGCGATAAAGTCCATCTGCCAAGGTGCGAAACGGGCGACATAGCCGATCTTCGGGCTGGCGTTCTTCTCACCGGGCTTCGGCCACCAATATTCGATATAGCCGCGGCCCTCCGATGTCGCCCCGGCCGCTGCGATGGCTTGATACAAATAAAGCCCACGCGCGTCCTGGAAACCGGACATGTCTTTTCCGTTGATCTTCGGGCTCAGCGGATTGTCGATAACGATCGACTTGCTCGTCAGGCTGGTGATATACCCGCTCGCGCCATACCGCTGCGCGCCGATGGCGGCGATCGCGCGGGCCTTGGCTTCGGCGTCGGGCAATCGGCCGGCGCTCGCTTCATCCGCGTAGAACTTGCAAATGCTGACAGCCGTATCGATCACGTGGGCCAAATCGAGCTTCCGGGCAGCCAATTGGCTATCCCGCAATTGGAACGCACTGATGCACGCTTGCAGCGTCAGCGCGAGACA
Organism: Robbsia sp. KACC 23696; assembly: GCF_039852015.1. Classification (NCBI taxonomy): domain Bacteria; kingdom Pseudomonadati; phylum Pseudomonadota; class Betaproteobacteria; order Burkholderiales; family Burkholderiaceae; genus Robbsia; species Robbsia sp. KACC 23696. The sequence goes on from NZ_CP156627.1 coordinate 396,659, forward strand.
GCAGATTAGCAAGGGAAGCAGGAGCTTCTTGCGCAGGGTCAAGGAACGCATGGGGGAGCCTCGTATCGGAAATCGTATTTGCCCGTTTGCCGCCCGGCACGGCGATGGCTTTTTTTAAGACGTCAATCGCGTTGCACGCCTCACGCAGGGAGTCGGGTCCAAGCTTATAACGGCCGATTAAAGTCTGGACTTTAATTAATTCGCTAAAATATTCAAAACACCGAATGATTATCTTAATAAACGAAACGCAACAATCCATAAAACAAAATGTCGCGTATAAAAAATTTTTATACCTTGCGACTTAATGTGTCAGGCAACGCCGATAGGGGATGCGGACAACAGGCTTCGACGACCGTCGGTCGACAGCGACGCGCAAAGAAAAGGCCGCTCTGAATAGCATCCAGAGCGGCCATCTGCCGAAACGGTACAACACGCGATCGACGATCGCCGCGTGTTCAGCTCAGGCGCGGACAGGGGCAGCCGCGATACCAACCGGCCGACGACGCGTCGAGATCCAACCCGATGCCAGCAACGCAACGCCACCCACAATGACGATGCCGCCCAACACGGTAAAGCCCAGCATATAGCTGCCGCTCTGCTTATACAGCAGCGCCACCAGGAAGCCGGCAATTGTGCCGCCACCGCCCGCGCCGAGTCCATTCATGATCCCGGATGCGGCGCCCACGGCGGACGGCTTCACCGTCAGTTGCAGAATGGACCAGATATTCGGCGTATAGCTGCTCGCGTAATACCCTAGCGCAATCGTGATCAATACCAACTTCGCATACCCGCTCGTCAATTGCGGCAGGAACAGGAGCATGACACCGGGGATCAGCAAACCGAGACCCGCGATCAGCACGCGTTTGTTCGTGCGGTCACTGATCATCGACATCGGGATGGCCAACAACACCGCAGCCAGGAAAGGCAGCGAGCTTGCCAGTGCCTGCGCACCGCCACTGAAACCGATCGATTTCACCGCCATCGGGACCCACAGCGTAATGCCCCAGAAAAGCATGCCGTTCGTGACGTAGCTGAACACCAACAGCACATAGGCGAAGCCGCCAAGCGCGGAAAAAGTCAAAGGCTCGCTGACCGTTACTTCGGCATGACGCTCGGCAAATGGCGCCTCGCTACGCGGGCGCAATAATTTGAGATAGAGCGGCACGATAAAGACGAGGCCGATACCGCCCGTCAGAAAGAACAGCGTGCGCCAGCCGAAGGCATTGTAGATCGGCGTCAGCAACATGAAGCCGGTGGCGAGTGCGATGAACTGTCCGTAGTATTGAATCACCGAGTTCGCTTTGGTCAATTCGCTCGGCGCAAACCAATCCTTCGCGAAACGCGACATCTGCGGCCAGTAAACCCCTTCCGCTGCGCCCAGGATGAATCGACAGATCAACATCAGCGTCACGCCGGTTGCAAAACCGGCGATCACGGTCGCCGCGGACCACACGACGAAACTGACGATCACCACCGTCTTCGGTTCCATCTTCCGCGTCGCCAAACCGCCGATGATATTGGCGAACGCATAGCCGATCAGAAAGATCGTCAGCACCCATCCCGACACGACGGCGAAATGCGGACCGGCAAAGCCCAGATCCTCCGATACCGACGGCAGCGCGACCGAGAGATTGGTGCGATCGAGATAGGCGATGAACAACCCGGTCATCAGCGCGCCGCCGATACGCCACCATCGGCTCTGTGCGGAAGCTTCCATGTCTGTCTCCGTGTGGCCTTGCCACACCGGCAATGCCAGAGCGGACGGCCTAGTTATCGTATGACTTAGTGTAGCGTGCCATGACAGCTTTCTCTGCTAGGGTTTGACCTGTGTTTATCGGTGCAGCGGCCGAAAGCATTGTAATAAAACGTGCAATATAACGGGAAATACAGGCAAATTTCAATGATTGTTGCGTACCGCGACAACATCTAAGGCCCCATTGGATGCGATACCCCTGACTGCGTCATTGCGAAAAATCAGGCCAGTCATATGATGACTCAGGCAAATACGCCGCGGTAAGTCAGCTCTGATGCTTCCGCCGATAACGCGCAGTAGAAACACCGACCAACCACGTTACGCCGCTTCCATCGACGGCGGCCTCGCCCTAGGCGGGTATCAGTCCCGCGGCGCGATAGCTATCGATCAAGGTATCGAAAAGCCGAATATCGGAACGGCCACGTGCCATTAATTGCGCACCAGCAATGGCCGCAAAAATCGCTCGTGCGCGATTTTCTGCGTCGGATGCCCCAACCATGGCGCCTGCTATTAGAACCTTTTTCAGCCAAGCGACATTTACCTCAGTAAACGCCCGCACCTCGACCTTCACCGGCTCGGGAAGATCGTCGTATTCAGCGGTCATGAAACTACAAAGACAAATACGGTTCTCGCTTTCCAACGATTTGCGAAACGTATCCGGGTAGCGTCGCATGCAGCTGGCCGGGACGGACGTCTCATCCCATAAAGCCTCCAGCGTCGCGGCCGAGTCCTCCCAGTAACGCTTGGCCAATGCGGCGGCAAGATCCGCCTTGCTGGGGAAATGGTAATAAAGGCTGGCGGCCTTGATACCCAGATTGTCGGCAAGCGTGCGCATGTTCAAGCCACTGAAACCGTGCGCTTGTGCAATCTTCGTCGCCGCAACGAGGATCTTGTCGCTGGAGCTGGAGCTAGGGTTCGCCCCCGCCTGATTTTTCATAAAGCGCCTGCGCGAAAAAAGTGTTGACGCGATGAAGTATAGCGCATAACGTTTACCTAACTAACGTTAGTTAAAAATCGTCAACGAACTTTTTGCTCCTCCCACTTTGAAAGGCTCACCATGAATACCGACTTATTCTTCCAAGATGCCACCGCGTTGGCCGACCTTATCCGCACGAAGGAGGTCTCGCCGGTCGAGGTGATGCAGGCACACCTCGATCGTATCGCCGCCGTGAATCCGGCAGTGAACGCAATCGTCACCTTGGCGAACGATGCGCTCAGTGTCGCGAAGGCGGCCGAAGTGGCGGTCCTCGCGGGACATGAACTCGGCCCGCTCCATGGCGTCCCTTTCACCGTGAAGGATTCGATCGACACCGCCGGCGTGTTGACCCAGCGCGGATCGCCCCTCTTCAAAGGTCGTCGGCCCGAAAGCGATGCCACCAGCGTGACGCGGATGAAGAACGCGGGTGCCATCCTGCTAGCAAAAACCAACCTTCCCGAATTTTCTTATTGGATCGAAAGCGACAATTTGCTCTCAGGGCGATCAAACAATCCGTGGGATCTGAACCGTACCCCCGGCGGATCGAGCGGCGGCGAATCGGCTGCCATCGCAGCGGGTATGTCACCGATCGGACTCGGGACCGATTTGGCGATATCCGTGCGGGGACCGGCTGCCCAGACCGGTATCACGTCGATGAAGGCCACGCATGGCCGTATCCCGATGACGGGGATCTGGCCGCGAGCGCCGCGTCGTTTTTGGCACGTTGGACCGATGGCCCGCTCGGTTCGGGATATCGCACTGGCCTTTGCGCAGTTGCGCGGTCCGGACGGGAAAGACGCGTTTGCAAGCAGCACGGTGCCGTTCGATGCGGCCGTGGGCCGCGCTGCAGGTCGTCCGCTACGCGTCGGCTGGATGGTCGGCCCCGGCTTTGGGCCGGTCGATCCCGAAGTGGCCGCGACGGTGAAAGCGGCAGCCGAAGCGCTGAAGGCCCAGGACATATTCGTGGAACATGTCGGCATACCGGCGTTGGAACGTGATTTCGCGCTCGACGTGTTCAACAAGCTCCATGTCATGGAGATGAAGCCGGCCTTTGCTGCCGCCACGGCAGGTCGCAATCCAGACGAACTCTACAAAATGGCCAAGACCATGCTCGCCTTACCCGATACATCGATGCAGGACTTTATCGAGGCCGAGCAAGCGGCCGAGCGCCTGCGTGACGGCTATGCCGATTATTTCTCCCATTACGATGCGCTCATCACGCATGTCCTACCGATTCCGGCGCACGAACATGGCCGAGAAACGTTCGTCATCGACGGACAAACGGTCGATGCCACCTATCTTCAAGGCGCAACGGTTCCGCTCAATGTGACCGGCCTGCCGGGCTTGGCAATGCGCTTCGGCACCAGCAAGGAAGGGATGCCGATCAACGTCCAGGTGGTGGGTGCCTGGCAGGCGGAATCCACGATACTCCATATTGCATCCCTGCTCGAAGCCGTCAGTCCGGTACGCGGTCTTCATCCATCCCTCTGATCATGTAGCTAGTCGATGCCAAAAGGCCAGACTCGCTGTACGGTGCGGTACAACACCTGTTCACGGTCGGCCGGCGGCATGAAGCGCAGACCATCGCGATACAGCGCCACCACGTCGCCGTAGGAAGCATACGGCAGACTGACCGGAAAATCGGTTCCCCACATCACGCGATCTGCGCCGAATACATCGTAGACACGTTCGACCTGGGCGAACGCATCGTCGTACGGATAGCTTTCCCGCGACAGCGACCACGGATGCGTGATCTTGACGAACACATTCGGATAGCGCTGCAAGCTCAGCAACGGTGCCAACAGATCGGGCCGGTCCAGTGGCGTGTCCGCCATATGATCGATGACGACAGTGACATCGGGAAAGCGATCGATCCACTTCGCGATTTCCGGGATACGCGAGGCGGGCGCCAGCAAGGTCATCGGAACCTTCAGCGATTCACAGCGTGACCATAGCGGCTGCATGGACGCACCGGCGATCCAATCGCCCTGCGGGCCCTCCGCCGGACTCAAGCGCACACCACGAAAACCCTGCTCGGCTTGCGCCGAGATATGATCTGGCGCGGCCGGATCCTCCGGATCGACGCGGGCAACCCCGTGGAAACGGTCCGGAAAGCGGCGCAGGACATCCGCGAGATAGCGATTGTCCCAACGATAATGAATCACCTGAATCAATACCGTGCGTTGCACGCGGTGTGCATCCATCAAGGCCAATAACGCCTCCACGCTGGCATCGATGCCAGCCGGCACGTTCGCACCCTGCGCGAAGGGATAGGCCGGATCGTCTTTCCAGACATGGACATGTGAATCGATCAACGTCGTCATGCGAAGGCTCCGTATCGGTGATATCGACTGCCATCCCGCCGCTGTGTCCCGACCAGGGGCGTATAGGCTGCGTTTCTGTGCGCGTCACGGTCCCGGTCGAATACCGGTCAGTTCGGCGATCAAGGCAGACACGGCGCGCGTGCGGAAGCGCTCACGGTGCGTCAGGACGCTAAAGGCGCGCTCCGCAACCGCGATGGGCACGCGCACGAGGCTACCGGACGCGAGGGCCGGCGCGGCGGCGAACGTCGAGACGGCGGCCGCGAAATCGGAATCGGCTACCGCGCTCAGGATCGCCTCATTCGACGGAAACGTCATGATGATGTCGAGTGCCGACGGCGTCATGCCGTGTTTTTCAAGAAAGGCCTCGAAGACGGAGCGTGTGCCGGAACCCGCTTCGCGACTGACCCACTCCCCCTGCATCAAGTCGGAGACGCGCAAGTCTCGGGCGGACGCCCAGCGATGTCCGGGGGCGACCACGACGATCAGCTGATCCGCGCCGAACTGCTGCCGATCCAGCGACGGCTGATCGACCTCGCCTTCCACGAGTCCGACATCGGCCTGTCCCTCGACGACATCGTCGGCGACGGTCTGCGTATTGCCAACACCCAGGACGACCTCAATGCCGGGAAACTGCTGACGGAAGCGCACCAACGGTCGCGGCAGCCAATAGCTGGCGATGGTCTGGCTCGCGCGCAATCGAATTCTGCCGCGCGCGGCACCGGAGAGATCGGTTAGCACCTGTTCGGCCACGGTCGCGCTGCGGATGGTTTCCTGCGCGTGGGTCAGGAACAGCCGCCCGCTTTCGGTCAGCGCAATGCCGCGGCCGACCCGATCGAACAATTTGACGTCGTAGCGATGTTCCAGGCTACGCAAGGCGGCGCTGACCGCTGAAGGCGTCAGCGACAAGCTCTCGGCCGCCTGCGTCAGGTGTCCGCGCTCCGCTACCGCAATAAAGATCCGCAACTGCTCCAACGTCACGTTTGTGCACTCCCCTGCCTCAGCATCCCATCGCGTCGCCTACTCCCCGACGCGCGGCGCCGCCCCGGATAGGACGGCTTTCAAGGACGCTAGCGTAGCATGGCCGCGCCCCGGACGGCACGACGGTCGACAGCAGCCTAAAGCGTTGCCTACCGCCTAATCCATCCCTGCCCCTCTTCCCGTAAAATAAATGCTTCCAATATCGGATATTTTCATTTTTTATTTACTTCGCAAACCTAATTAAAAACATTTCGCCAATCCCAAAATCGAAATATTCGGTGCTACTCTGAGCGCAGCCTGGAGCGCCGGCAATCGCGCAGGCCCATTCAATCAGAGAGGCCCGATTCATGAAAGTACCTTATTTAATGCGATCGATACGCGCTGGCGGCTTGATCGTCAGCCTTGGCTGTACCTCCGGCTTCGCGCTCGCGTCCGAAGCGGCGATGGACAGTACGGCCACGATGGCGGGTTACATCGCCGTCGATGCGCCTGCGCCCGGCCTCATCGGCGATGCCACGTTCGACAGTGTCGCCGACGACCGCGCCGTACCGCTCGTGCATATCGCAAAGCCCGTCGTTGTCGCTCCGCTCGCCGCGCCATCGGACGGCTTGGCGCCGATGCAGCTCGGCCAAGGGGTCGCCCTTGCGCATGCGGAAGTAGATGCATCCCGGCTTCAGTGGCAGCGTCTACCCGACAACCGGTGGGCCGGTCGTTTCGAGATCAAGGCCGACGAGGCCGGCGGCTTGCGGGCGGCGCTCCGGATCCGGTCGGCGGACGGTGGGCCTGCTTTGCCGGACGCTGTTCTCTCGGAGACGCGGTTCCATTTCGGCGGAGCGAATCGCGAAGTGTACGAAAGCAGCGCGAAAGAGATTATCGAGAACGATAACTTCTGGTCGCCGCTCATCAAAGGCGACACGCTCTACGTCGAAGTCGTCCTGCCTGTCGGCGCAAGCCGAGATGCGATGCGCATCGACCTGCCACGTCTATCCTATTTCCCGAAGCCCGCGATGCAAGCGCTGTACAGCAACGGTTTCGGCTCGTCTTATCATGGGCAGATCGACGTTGTCTGCCGGCCGCCGACGCAGGACCTGAAAACGCTAAGCGCCGCCGTCGCCAAGATGACTTACACCAATGCGAACGGCTGGTCGTATGGGTGCAGCGGCACCTTGCTCGATAACCGCAACGTGCCAAAACGATCGCTATTCATGACCGCAAAGCACTGCATCGAGGATCAAGCCTCGGCACGCTCCCTGCAAACCGTCTGGTTTTACGATCAGACCGTCTGCGGCGGCGGTGCGTCCACCGTCAATCCTCGCGCCGTGACGCTGAACAGTGGCGCGCGCCTGCTCTTGGCACACGCCACTCTGGACAGTTCCTTGGTGGAATTGAACAGCCGCCCGCCGATCGGGGCCAACTATCAAGGCTGGCGATCGGATCCGATCCGTTACTCGGAGGACGTCGTGGCCCTGCACCATCCCAGTTTCGATGTGAAGAAATACACCGATGGCTATGTCAGTAGACGTCTTCCCGGTTATCGGCGTGCAGACATCATGGTGCATTATGGCGATGGCGGCGTCGAAGGCGGGTCGTCCGGATCAGGATTATTTACTAATGGCGGAAACGGCTACGTCTTCCGAGGCAATCTGAGCGGGGGCTCAGGCGGTAGTCTCGACACCTGGTTTCGCGCAGGACACTATGCGGACTTCTCGCAGTTCTATCCGTCGGTGTCTCATTATTTCGGAGACCGCGGATAGGAGACACGGAGTCTATACAGACCTGGCCGCGGGGCGCTGATCGCGCTTTACTGGGCCGCCTCGGTTTGTGCCTGCTCCAGATCGGCATGCGCCTCGTCGACTTTACGCTGCCGATCGCGTATTTTCTTGGCGCTACGGCCCTCGGCTTTCGCCTGTTGTAGCCCACTCTCGCGCTCTGCCAGCCTCTTCTGCGCGTCGGCCACTTTCTGCTGACGGGCGGACTGCATCGAGGCGTCGGTGCAATTGGCATTCAATGACGCGAGCGCCGTCTCCAAACCGGCAACCCGATTGGCATTCCCATGCGTTTGCGCAAACTGTATTTCCTTCTCGACCGACGCGCGTTTTGCATCGCAGCTCGCGGCTTGCGCGAACGCCAAAACGGGTAAGCACAGCGCACCGGCCAACAGAACCTTCCAGCAATCCCTCATCGCGTACTCCCGTTGCAGGCGATAAACCCCTATCTCCTATCGTCCAGACCATCGAAATGAAAGCGTCCGGCCAGGGCATGGTAAGGCGGGCGATGTCCGACGGCAAGTCCATCGCCCAATACCGCGCCGCCAGCCTGGACCACTTCTTGCGAATCTTCCGCCATGACAGACATTCCGCGACGGGAGAAATAACATGGATTTAGGGATCAACAAGCGTATCGCATTGATTACCGGCGGCGACTCGGGAATCGGCTTCGAATCGGCAAAAATGTTACTCGAAGAAGGCGCGACGGTGATCGTCAGCGACATGGATCGCGATTCGATCGAAGCCGCCCGTGAGAAGTTGCAGCGTTTCGCAAAGGAAGAGACAGCGTCGCAGCCGAACGTATTCGCGGTCGCCGCGGATTTGACCGACGGCGCGTCTGTCAAAGCATTGCACGACACCGTGCTTAAAAAAGTCGGCCAGCCGCAGATCTTGGTGAACTGCGCCGGCATCACTGGCGCGACCGGTTTCTTTCACGAAATCGACGAGGAAGGTTGGCGTAATACGCTGGATGTCGACTTTTTCGGCGTGGTGCGCTTGGTGAAGGCTTTTGTAGAAGGCATGCGCGATAGCGGGTGGGGACGGATCATCCTGACCGCGTCGGAAGATGCGGTACAGCCCTATGTCGATGAGTTGCCGTACTGCGCGGCAAAGGCAGCCATTCTGAGCCTGACAAAGGGGCTGTCGAAGACGTATGCGAAGCACGGTGTGCTGGTCAACGCGGTGTCGCCTGCCTATATTCAGACGCCGATGACGGATGCGATGATGGAAAAGCGGGCGAAGAAGAACGGCACGTCGTTCGACGAGGCCGTGCAGAGCTTCCTCAAGGAGGAACGGCCCTTTATCGAATTGCAGCGTCGCGGCCGTGTCGAGGAAGTGGCGGCAGCCATTGCTTTCCTCTGCTCGGAGCGCGCCAGTTTCGTCAACGGCAGCAATTATCGTGTCGATGGCGGCTCGGTAGCGACCATCTAAGGACTTTGCGGCGGGAGCGTCGTTTCAAAACGCTTCCCGCCCGTTTCCTCTTACACCGTCGATCAGTGTCCGACGTGCACGTCGGACAAATCGCGTCCGCGCGTCTCCGGCAGGATCAGCGCGGCGATAACGACGATCACATAGGCCAAAGCGGCGCACAGCCCCATCGCAGGTCCCAGCGACATCTTCGCGCTGAGCACGCCGACCAAAGTCGGCATGATCGCGCCGATGGCCCGGCCCGCATTCCCGCACAAGCCCTGCGCCGAGCCCCGAATCGCCGTGGGAAAGAGTTCGGCGATATACGCGCCGGTTCCCGCCGCGGTGCCCGATTGCAGCGTCCCGAGCACGAAACCCAATACCAGGGTGACGGCCAGGTTGATCGGTGCCATTGTATAGACGGCCACCGCCACCGCTTGGCAACACGCAATGATGATGAACGTCTTGCGTCGACCCACCGCGTCGGCCAACCAGCCATTCAAAAATGCGCCGGCGAAAGAGCCCAGAATGTTGATCGCGAGATAGCCGCCGATGTTATTGATCGATAAATTCAGCGCAATTTTGAGATACGCCGGCAGCCAGGTGATCATTACGTAGTTGCCGCCGTAAATCCCGAACGTCAGCAGGATTGCCTTGAACGTCGTCATGCGGATATCAGGATGGAACACTGCCCAGATCGACGGCCGATCCCCCGGGGCCTGCGCCTGCTGCTGCGCCTTATACACCGGAGCTTCATCGATGTTCCGGCGAATCCAGATGACGAGCAGTGCCGGAATCAGGCCAACCGCGAACAACACGCGCCACGCGGTGTTGGGCGGCAGAAAGTCGAACAAGGCCGTACACAAGGCCACCGCGACCGCATAGCCTATCGCCCAGCCCGCCTGCAGCGCGCCGACGACGCGACCGCGCACCGCCGGATTGATCGTTTCGCTAATCAGCACGGCACCGACGGCCCATTCGCCGCCAAAGCCCAAGCCCTGCAATCCGCGCGTAATCAGCAATTGCCAGAAGGAGTCTGTGAAGGCCGAGATAAACGTAAACAGCGAGAACCACGCGATCGTGATCTGCAAAATACGCACGCGCCCGAAACGGTCTGATAGCACGCCGGCAACCCATCCGCCGATCGATGCCATGATCAGAACGGTAGTTCCGAGAATACCGGCCTCACCGCGCGTCATACCCCAAAGAGCGATCAAAGTCGGAATGGTCAGCGCATACATCTGCGTGTCCATCGCATCCAGACCCCAGCCGCTGAAACAGGCCCAGAACGTCCGCTTCTCGCTGCCCGTCATCCCGCCATACCACGGTAACCACGCTCGCATCTTGCCTCCTGATCCCGGTGGCGTCGTCGCCAGGCCCGGGACTTTATTGTTCTGATTCATGCCTCGGCAGAGCATAGATAGGAGGGATGCGAAGGGTCAATGTATTGATGACCGCGAAAAGCCCGAAGGGATAAGGATGGTATCGATCCCAAAAATCGAAAAGCCGATAGACAAAGGCTCCGCGGCTTATGCCTTCCGATAAATAGAAGGGATAGACCGAAAAAGAATTCGCAAGAGGCCCTTATCCACAAAAACCACGAGACGCCGTCGTGCCGGGCCGCGTGCCTATCGCGCCGCTTGAGCCGCCTAGACCAGCAAACAGGCCACGCGACACGCAGTCTTTTCCGACACCTTGTCGAGCAGCAAAGGTGTTTCGACCGCGCAGCGCGCCTCCCGTTTAGGGCAACGTGTATGAAAGACGCAGCCACTGGGCGGATTGATCGGGCTGGGAATGTCGTCTGAAAGAATCTTCACGACCTGACCGCGCGCGGCAAACGGGTCGGGAATCGGGATCGCCGATATCAGGGCCTGCGTATAGGGATGCTTCGGCTCGCGGAACAACGCCTCCTTGTCGGCCATCTCCATCACCCGGCCGAGATACATCACCACGACGCGATCCGCTATATGCTTCACGACAGCCAGATCATGGGAGATAAAGATCAACGCCAGTCCCATCTCCTTTTGCAAGGTCTTCAAGAGATTGACGATCTGTGCCTGAATCGAGACATCCAACGCCGATACGGGCTCGTCGCAGACCACCAGCTTAGGCTCGATAATCAACGCTCTTGCGATGCCGATACGTTGACATTGCCCTCCGGAAAACTCGTGCGCATAACGATTCACCATATCCTCTCGCAGACCCACCTTGGCCATCATTGCCCTGACCGCCGTCAACCTCGCGGCCTTAGACATGCCAGGGCGATGCACCTGCAGCGGCTCGGCGATGATCTGCCCGATCGTCATCCTGGGATCCAGGGACGCTAGCGGATCTTGAAAAATGATTTGCATGGCGCTTCGGGCGTCATGCCACGCTTTTGTCGCACCGACGTCGAGCGGCTTGCCCATCCATGCAACGGTGCCCGCGGTGCGCGGTACCAGATTCAAGATCGCACGCGCCAACGTCGACTTTCCGCATCCCGACTCCCCGACCACGCACAAGGTCTCGCCGGCATACAAATCGAAACTGACACCATCCACCGCCTTCAATTGCTTCGGAAGCGCCCACGGTAGCTGGCCTTTCGGCTTGACCTTGAAATGCACCCGGATATCACGCACTTTCAATATGGCGGCGTCACGCATGATGGCACTCCCGCACTTCAGAAATGGGTCGATAGCATGCGCGCAGCCAGGACGGGGCGTCCGGAAGCGCAGCGAGCGGCGGCTGCGACTCGCCGCAATGCGGCATCGCCAGTGCACACCGCGCTTGAAACGGGCATCCTGCGGGCGGATCGGCCATATTGGGCGGATTACCGGGGATACCAACGAGCGCGTCGTCGGGTCGGTCCAGACGGGGCAACGCTTTCAGCAATCCGACGGTATAGGGATGCGAAGGCCGCGTGAACAGTTCGCCTGCATGGCAGTGCTCCATGACGCGGCCGCCATACATCACCATGACCTTTTCACACAAGCCGGCGACGACACCCAGATCGTGTGTGATCAAGACGATGGCCGTGCCGAAATCGCGCTGGAGATCGCGCATCAGTTGCAGCACCTGTGCCTGCACCGTCACATCGAGTGCCGTAGTCGGCTCGTCCGCGAACAGGACCTTCGGTTCGCACAACAAGGCCATCGCGATCATGACGCGTTGACGCATGCCGCCCGACAGCTCGTGCGGATACTGTCCGATACGATGCGCCGCTTCCGGGATCCGAACCGCTTCCAGCATCGAGATGCACCGCCGCCTGGCCTCGCGCCGCGTCATCTTCTTGTGTAGTTGCAGGACCTCCGTCATCTGGCGTTCAATCGTCAAATAGGGATTCAGCGACGTCATCGCATCTTGAAAAACCATCGAAAGATGGTTGCCGCGAATACCGTTCAAGGTCTTCGTCGGCATCGTCAGCAAGTCCTGTCCTTCGAACAAAGCGGTTCCGCTCGCTTTGCCGTTGCTTGCCAATAAGCCGAGCATCGCCAAAACGCTCTGGCTTTTCCCGGACCCCGACTCACCGACGATCCCCAAGGTACTACCGGGCTCCAGATCGAAGCTCACCCCGTTTACAGCTTGCACGGAGCGATCGTGCGATGTGAATCTCACGGCGAGGTCTCGCACTTTCAACAAAGTCATGGCGCTCATCGCTCCTTCGGGTCGAGCGCATCACGCATCCCATCGCCGACGAAATTAATGCAATACAAGGTAGCGGACAACAGCAACGCGGGGAACAACAGCGCCCACGGTGCGGCGTCCATCGATCCAATTCCATCTTGAATCAGCACGCCCCAACTGGTCATCGGCTCCTGCACGCCCAATCCAAGAAAGGACAGGACCGATTCCGTCAGAATCACACCCGGCACCGTCACCGTCGTGTAAATCGCGACGATACCAAGCAAATTCGGAATGACGTGCCGCCAGATGATGCCGGGCGTCGACACACCGATCGCACGGGCGGCCTCGACGTATTCCCTCGATCTGATCGCGAGCGTCTGTCCCCTGACCACGCGCGCCATGTCCATCCACGAAAAGACCGTGATGGTCAGCACCACGAGGTAGAAATCACGTCCGAGCAGCGTCACCATCAGGATGGCGATCAGCAAATAGGGAATGGCATACATCATGTCGACGATACGCATCATCGCGTTGTCGAGACGCCCACCGATGAAGCCGGCGACCGCACCCCATATGATGCCGAGTATCACCGAGGTGATCGTGCCCAAGGCGCCGACCAGTAACGATATCCGGCCTCCGATCAAACACCGCACCAAGAGATCGCGACCATTCTCGTCAGTACCGAAAAGATGCCAGGCGGTCCACTCGGGGGGAGAGTTAATCGCATTCCAGTCCGACGTATCGAAATCATTGGGCAACAACATCGGTCCGACGATACAACAGAGCGTCATGACGATGAGCACTGCCACGCTGACGACCGCTGCGCGGTTGCGCGTAAAGCGACGGCGTGCATCTTGCCAGGGGCTCCGGCCCGCAACCGGCAACGCACCGGCAGCGGCAGTCAGCGCCGGCATCGCCGCGCGCTGTTTTGCATGAGGTTTCATCGTGCTCCGGGCCTCAGTAACGAATCTTCGGATCGAGCCAGGCGTAGGCAAGATCGACGGCCAGGTTCAGCAGCACCGCGACGACGGTGACCAATACGACAAGGCCCAAGACCAAGGTGTAGTCGCGATTCTCTGCGCCATTCACGATCAATTTCCCCAAACCCGGCAAGGAAAAGACCGATTCCGTCACCACCGCCGCGGTGATCGATCCGATCGCCAACGGGCCAAGCACGGAAACCACCGGAATCAAGGTTGGTCGCAAAGCATGTCGCAACACCACGGTGCGCCGCGACAAGCCTTTGGAAAAGGCCGTGCGGATATAGTCGGTATTCATCACCTCGATCAAACTGGCACGGGCTACCCGTCCGATCGTCGCGATATTGACGATGGTCAATAAGGCGATCGGCAACACCATGTATCGCACGTTGAAGTTATCCCACCCCCCTGCCGGAAACCACTTCAGCAAAATGGCGAAAAACAGTATCAACACCGGACCAATGACGAACGAGGGGAACGCACTGCCGGCATTGCTGATCATCATCAAAAGATAATCGACCGGGCTATTACGATACAAGGCCGCACACATGCCCAAGGCGATGCCGAACACGATCGAGATGGCCATGGCCGTCCCTCCGACCGTCAATGACACCGGTAACGCCTGGCGAACCAATGCATTCACGCTCCAGTCCGCGTAGCGGAAAGAAGCGCCCAGGTCACCGTGCAGCAAGCTCCACAGATAAAGCAGGTATTGCTTCCACAATGGCTGATCGAGATGATATTTCGCTTGCAGATTGGCCAGCACCGCGGCGGAGACCTTGCGGTCGCCGTCGAACGGCCCCCCTGGCGTGACGTGTAGCAACAGATAACAGACCGTGATGACAATCAGCAACGTCGGCACCGTGAAGAGCACGCGCCGCAACGTGTAAGACCACATGAACGCCTCCAGCAGACAGACGCAAACCGGCGCGGGTTACACGCCGTGCAGACCTGTCAGGGTTATGCCATTAATCGATCAATGCTTCAGGATGTACAAATCCTTTCCACGAAATCGATCCAGCAAATTGTCTTCGGTATAGCCGCCCACATAAGGCTTGACCAGGCGCGGTATCGTGATTTGAGAGAGCGGAATAATCGGATAGCCCTCCATGATTTCCGTGGCCGCTTGCGTCTGCAGCGTCTTTCTAACGACCGGATCGTTCGACGCGGACGCTTTATCAAGGAGGCTCTGCGCTTTCGGGTCGCAATAGTTCGAGTCGTTCTGATCCGAATGGCAGGCGATCAAGGTCAGGAAGGTACTCGCATCGTTGTAGTCACCCACCCAGCCATTGCGGGCCACCTGATATTGTCCGGTATGCCGCTGTTTCATCAGCACGCGGAATTCCATCGCATCGACTTCTGCATTCAAGCCGAGTTTGCTTTTCCATTCGGACGCGAGGAATATCGTGATGCGCTTATTGATTTCGCTGGTGTTATACGCGATATGCAAGGTCGTTCCCGCAGCCACGCCTGCTTCGCTCAACAGTGTCTTCGCCTCGGCAACGCGTTTCGGCATTGGCCAATCGGCCCACGCGTAACGGCTTACGTCGGCGCCATTCGTCCCCGGGACGATCACGCCATATAACGGAATTTGCCCATCCGCCATGACCCTTTTCACAAGCAGATCGCGGTCGATGACCATCGACAACGCTTCGCGAACACGCACATCCTTCAATAGCGAATCGGCGGTGTTCAATGAAAAGTAGCGCAAACCCAATATCGGGTTGTTGTGAATTTCTTTTGGGAACTGCTGCTTCATGCGATCGTACGACCCAGGTGGCAATTGATACACCCAGTCGTTTGCGCCCGATTGATACATCTTCACATCGGTGTCTTCGTTCTCGACGGGCAGATAGGTCACCTGGGTCAACTGCACATTCGCCGCATCCCAATAATAGGGATTCTTGACCACGACGATCCGATCATTGACGGCCCAGGACTTCAGCATATAGGCGCCGTCGCTGACCATATTCCCGGGCTTTGTCCAGTTCTCGCCAAACTGCTTTACGACCGCCGCATTGATTGGCCCGAGATTGGAGTTCGCCATCAGCGACGGCAGGAACGGTACCGGGTTCGGCGTTTTGACCTCCAGCGTGTGCGCATCGATTGCGCGTACCCCCAAGGCCGACACGGGTTTCTTGCCTGCAGCAACATCGAGTCCGTTCAACAGGAACACGCCATAGGCGGTTGCGTAGGGCGAGGCGGTTTTAGGATCGACAAGGCGCTGCATGCCGTAGACAAAATCGCCCGCCACCAAGGGCGCGCCGTTGGACCATTTCGCATTGGGGCGCAGATGGAAAATCCAGGTATCAGGGTCTTTCTGTTCCCACTTTTCAGCCATCCCCGGCACGGTACCGCCGTGGCTGTCATTCGCCGTCAAGCCCTCGAACAAGTCTTCGGTGACGGTATGCGCCGGCACGGATTCGGCCGTGTTCGGGTCGAGCGTTTCCACCTCGCTGCCTATATTACGCACCAGGGTCTGTTGTGCGGCGAGCTGCGTGCCGGGCGGAATCGCTGCCGCCTCGGCGAGGTGGTACAAGGCCATCCATAACGGCGCTGTTGCGAGGGCAACGGTAAAACCCGCCCTGTTCTTCCGTCGAAATACACTCTTATTCATACCACTCTTCCATGATTTTCCCACCACGTTGAGGCTCGGCGTCGTACCGATTCCTCCAAGCAGGCGCCGTCTGAAGGACGCCCTCACTTAGCGGGCTTGCAGACCCGCGCGATCGCCTAGCCGAGTCATTGATCGTCGTCGCTTCCCGAGGTGGTCTTGAATGAAAACACCACTTCACCCACGTACGACGTCGCGTTTTTCTGGCACTTATAGGCTTTCGCCGCGGCGATCACCGCTTCGTTGAACACCGTTGTCGGCGGCGAAGCCCGCACGATCGTGACATCGCCGACACTGCCATCCGGATTGATCGTCAGATGCGCGGTGACGTCGGACGAGATGCCGCGCTGCAATGCCGCTTTTGGAATAGTCGGCTGCACGGACTGACAATGCCCGCGACCGTCGACGACACCATGCAGCGCGGGTGGCGCGGGTGGCGCAGCAGGAGCGGCCGGCGCCGGCGGTGCAGCCGCTACCGTCGGAGCGGCCGGCGCCGCATCCGCTGGCGCGGTAGCCAATGCCGGCGCTTGGGCCGCAGGATGCGGCGCAGCGGGGATCACCGCGGGTTTCGGCACAGGCGCTGGTTTAGCCGGGGGCGCTTTCGGTGGCGGCTTCGGCGGTGGCGGCTTCGGCGTCAAAGGCTTCGGTGCCGGTGGCGGCTCAAGCTTCTTGACTTCCGGTGGAGGCGGAGGCGGCGGTGGTGGAGGCATCGTAATACGCATGGTCCGCGGCGGCGGCGGCGGGGGCTCGGCTTTAATATGAGACACACCAAAAACAATCAAGCCTTCCACCATCAATGCGCCGATGATGGCCAGGACCATCGTGCGACGGCTGTGGCCCGGCGCCTGATCATGCGACGCCCACAGCGCGCCGCCCATTCGTTGTCCGCTTCCACGCGACGAGTCGCTCATAGTGTGCGGTCGACTCATGGTGCCGGGTTCGTGACCAGCGCCACGGAGCTGATCCCCGCAGTGCGGACGATGTCCATCACGCCAATGATCTTTTTATAGTCCACGCCTTCGTCACCGGCTATCGCGACATCGACCTCCTTGTTCGATGCTTCTAGCGATTTCAACTGTGCGTCGAGCGCGGTGGCGTCCACCGGTTTGCCATCCATGAAGAAGTCGCCCGCCTTCGTGACGCCGATCGATACTTTGACGGATTTCTGCAAAGGCTGTGCAGTGCTTGACTGGGGTAAATCCAATTTGATACCAGCGCCCTGAATCATCTTCAAGGTTGCCAGCATGAAGAAAACGAGCAGGAACATCATGATGTCGATCATCGGAATGATCTCGATCCGCGCCTTCTCCTCCGCGCCCAAATAATGACTGCGGTGATTTCGCATCTACGGCCTCTCTATCTCAATGGTTCGGCTTCTGTGCTGTGGTCGCTTGGCGAACTCAAACAGAGAATCGAGAAACCAGCATCGACTTGATCAGATCGAATTGATTGACCGTCATACGAATGCGCTTGTTGAAATAGTTCAGGAAGATTACGCAGATAATCGCGATCAATAGTCCGCAGGCAGTCGACGTCAAAGCATGTCCGATACCCCCTGTCACCCCATTCGGATTCGACGTGCCGCTTGCACCGAGTACGTTGAACGACTGCACCATCCCAAAAATCGTGCCGAGCAAGCCAAGCAACGGCCCCAGTGTCACGGCCGTGTCGAGGATCCATAGATTGCGATCGAGACGCGGCATTTGAAACATGATGGTCTCCTCGATTTCACGTTCCACCGCCTCTTCCGCGCGACCATTCATCTTGACGGCGGAACGAACGAGTTCCGTCTGCACTGCGCTTGCGTAGTGCGCGATCAGCTTTTCCGCATCCTGTGTATTGTTTTCGCTTAACAACTTCAGGTCGTGCGCAATCGTCTTTCCGCTAAATACCGCACGAGAGAAGAACGCTAATCGTTCGATGATGACGGCGATCCCCAACAGGAAGATCAACGCCAGTACGGGAATCAAGCCCATCGATTGGGCGGAATACTCGATCAAGTTGTGCAGCACTGCAGACTCCGGTTAGGACTGGTTCAGACTGAATGCGAATGCGTGAAGGTCGCGCATCGCTAAAAACGACGGGGATAGGGTGCGTCGTTTGGCGGCCGTCTAAAGCATCGTCCATGCCAGATCGCATGATTACAAAACACCGACTTTCCTTACCTTTTTCGCAAGTCCTTGGCGCGACAGTGCATTCACTATCCGAATATTTATTATTCAGACCCCCTTAATTTTTGACCAGTGATGTCCAACGCATCATCGCTATTTATTTGATAACGATGAAATTAGGAAATAGGCATTCCAATTTGGTGCATCACGGGTTCAACATTACGAAATGCACCGTAAGCGTGAAATAGCACTTTCACAATCTTTCAGCAATATATAAATTTCTTTATAAATCAACAATTTGATTGACATTTCATTCGGACGACTTGCCATATTTACGAAATTTCAATTTACTTTCAATGAAAGGATCTGGGTTGATTTTCTAATTTTTTAATCGTTGATCGTGATAAATATTACGTAACTATTACGTAACAAAACGGTGCTGACATATCAATGGAAGATTAAATACGTCACGACAAAATAGTTTTTTATCGCAATTTTCGTATGGTAACGACGCTCGTTTTCAGGACGGATTGGATGAATGAATCGAAATATTTCTAACGACGTTATCGCCATATATTTCATTCACTTACTTAGAAAACAAACCCCGTAAATGATCAGGATTCCAGATCGGCAGCCTCTTGGATGGCACA
The DNA here is from genome assembly GCF_039852015.1 of Robbsia sp. KACC 23696. NCBI lineage: Bacteria > Pseudomonadati > Pseudomonadota > Betaproteobacteria > Burkholderiales > Burkholderiaceae > Robbsia > Robbsia sp. KACC 23696. The sequence continues at coordinate 415,821 of NZ_CP156627.1, forward strand.
CCTCATGCTCTAGGTGCGACCGCTTCAAAGATTCGCATCCACTCGACACGATCGAGAAAGCATGGGTGCCATGGGTGCGGTTCCCCAGCGAGGCAGCGTTGGTATTCACGAATAGCCCATGAATCATGGGTGAAAACATACGCCGACGTTGCCAGGCCACGTCCGAAAAACGGCGAAATGGCCAGGCTGAGGTCGATCAAAAAATTGCGAGATCATCAGAAGGGGTGGTACGTGAGACAGAAGAAAATGGTTACGGCGATCAAGCGCATTCTCTACGCGGAATTGCTGTTCGGTGCCGCGATGGCGTCGGTGGCTTATGCGCAAACCACGCCTCCGGCAACGGGGACAAGTGCCGACAGCAGTACGCTCGCCGCAACAAGTGCAGCAACCCCATCTGGCGCCAGTGACAGCACCGCGGCGTCACCCGCCGTCAGCAAGCTTCAAACGGTGCAAGTGACCGGCTCCTTGATTCGTACCTCGGATAAGGTTGGGAACACCGAAGTGCAAACCGTGACGGCTCGCGAAATTCAGGCGTCTGGCTACACGACCGTCGCCGATTATCTTCGCAGCATGTCGGCCAACTCCGCGAGCAGTTGGTCACAGTCGGCCGCCAATACGACGGCCCCCGGGGGCGCCGGTATTGCCCTGCGCGGACTGAGCGAGAAGTACACCTTGGTCCTGGTCGATGGTCAGCGCGTCGCGAACTATGCAAAAGCGGTCAACTTCACCGATACCTTCTTCGACATCAACTCGATCCCCTTGAACATGGTGGATCGCATCGAAGTGGTGAAGACGGGGGCTGTCTCGCAATATGGGTCGGACGCTATCGCAGGCGTCGTCAATATCATCACGAAAAAGAATTTCCAAGGCTTGCAGATCGACGGCAACCTCGGCAAGGCACAACATCCCGGCGACGGGGTCGGCAACTTCAGCGTGTTGGCCGGTAAAGGCAATGTCAACACCGATGGCTGGAACTTCACCGGAGCGGCCAGTTGGTACCGTGACTCGGGTTCGTCCCTTGCGGACCGCGATATGACGGCGAACGGCGATTTCAGTGAATACCCCGGCGGCTCGAACGCCCCGCCGAACCAACGGGCGTCGTATTTCACGCTCCCCGACGGCTCAACTTCGGCCTTGGCGCCCTGTCCTTCCGGCAGTTCGGCAGGGCTGACCAGCGGCGCGTCGTGTTCCTACAAGAACAGCCAAGCCGTCTCGCTGATGCCGTCCACCACGCGCTTGAATGCGAAGGCGAGAGGGACGTTCCGCATCGATGACAGCACGCAGGCCTATGTGGACGTGTGGGCCAGCCGTAACGAAACGCAGCAGTGGGGCGGGTATCAGGCGCTTACCAGCTCGACCAATGCTTATGATCCGACGACGAATTCGGTCGCGCCGATCTCGCGCGTCGTCCCGGCCAGCAATCCGTACAACCCGTACGGGGTGCCGTCGACGCTTAACTACACCTTCCCGAATGCCATCGTCGGCACAGATACCGTCTCGACGTACTGGAAAACCTCCGCGGGCTTGAAAGGATCGTATTCATTGCCTAAGGCAGGGGATTGGGACTGGAATGTCGATGCGGGACATTCGCAAAGCACCGTCGACACCACTTACTACAACGACTTCAACGTCGCGGCACTCAACAACGTCATCAACAACGGCACGCTCGATTTTCAGAATCCCAGCCTGACGCCAAATGGCGAAAACGGGCTTTTCCAGAACGACTATCAACAGTCCATTTCGAAGCTCGATTCGATCCAGGCAACCACGTCGACGACGAATCTGTTCCACTTGCCCACCGGTGACGTCGGTTTGGGGCTGGGTACCGAATTCCGCCATGAAAGCAGCACGGTGAATGCCCAGACGTATTCGTCGTTGGGGATCACGGCGCCGGCCGCCATCCAGACGGTAGACGGTTCGCGTAACGTGGCGGCGGTGTTCTATCAAGCGCAGTTCCCGCTGTTGCGTAATTTGGTATTCACGCAATCCGGACGCTACGACCATTACAGCGACTTCGGTGGTGCTTTCTCGCCGAGTTTCGCGCTGCGCTTCCAGCCGGTCCAATCGATCACGGCGTATGCGTCTTATTCACGCGGCTTCCGCGCCCCGACGCTCGTCGAGAATTCTCAAGCGACCTATATCGGTCACCAGAACCTGTACGATCCGTATGCACCCGGTGGTGGTGCAACGTCGTTCACGACCGAACAGACGAACGGCAATCCGAACCTGCAGCCCGAACGCACGAAGAATTACAACATCGGCTTCGAGCTGTCGCCGAACAAAAACACCGATATCGGTGCGGCGTTCTATAAGGTCGTGATCGATAACGTCATCGGCACCGCCGACCCCGAGGCGCTCATTGTCGCGAACGATCCGGCGTCGGTCGTTCGAACGTCGACGGGCGCGATCGCTTACATCAATCAGCCGTTCACGAATCTGGGATCGCTGGACACGGATGGCTTCGACATGAACTTCCGCGAAACGATGGGGTCGCCTATCGGGACCTTCACGCTGGCGGGCGACTGGGCCTACGTCTGGCACTATAAGTTGCACAACACCGACGGAAGCGTGCAAGACTTCGCCGGCAATAACTATGCGTTGAACCAGCCGTTCGGCGCCAGTAACCCGCGTTGGAAAGGCACGACCACGTTGACGTGGGGCTTCAAGCAGTTCGTCACGACGCTGACCTGGCAATATACAGGACCTTACACCAATGCGATCGCCGAAGAGTACGGCGATCCCGGCACACAAGCGGTCGCGTCGTACAGTCAGTTCAATCTGTTCACGACCTATCGTGGCTTCAAGCATTGGACGATCTATGGTGGCATCTCGAATCTGGCCGACAAGAAGCCGCCGTTCGACGTCGAATGGCAGGGCTATCCGGATTACACCGGCTATGATCAGTCGCTTTATACCGACATGGGTCGTACATTTCAGGTGGGCGCAACGTATCGCTTCTAAGCTGTGAAGCGGTGCGCGGCCGCGGGCTGCGGCGCAACAAAGGGGCTGCCGCCCACGGCCGCTACGCCATGCCTGTCCATGGCGTCACTTTCCACCACGCCCATGCCGCTGTCGCCAAGCACCACCGGCCCCGCGTAAGGCGCTGCCGCATGGTCGAGTGCCTGCAGGAAAGCGGACTGTGCCGCCGTCGGCAGCCAGTCCTCGCGAACGGTCAGGCCGACCACGCGCGTGGCGGGGAGTTCCGGCAGCGACAGCGCGGCCAGCGCGTCGCCGTAGCGCGGGTGCCGGACCTGCGAACGCGACAGCAAGGTGACCGCATCGCCCTCGCACAACATCGCAATCATCATCGCCAGGGAACTGGTTTCGGCGACGATACGCATCGTCCCCCGCGCCTCTCCCGCGCCGACGCGTTCCCGCGCAACCTGCGGCGTGTTGCGCGCCATCTGTTCGCCGATCTGCGCCCATAGCGCCGTGATTACCGCACGGCGCGGCATGCCATCCGGCGGTGCGATCCAATCGAAGCGCGCCAGATCCGCCAGCGTGACGCGACCGCCACGCAATAAAGGATGACCTTGGCGCAAGGCGATCACATAAGGATCGTCGAACAACGGGCGCGCCAGCAGCCCAGCATCGCTATCGGGGTCCCGTAACGCGCCGACGATCACGTCCAACTCGCCATATCGCAACGCCTCGATCAGCGCGGTGCGATCGTCCTCGCGTACGACGATCCGCGCCGAGGGAAACTGCCGCACCACCCGTTGCGTGGCATCCGCGATCAGGCGCGGCGGACACATCGGCAGGACGCCCACCGCGATTCGCACGCTGACGGCCGCGCCGATGCCTGCCGCGCCGTCGCCGTGTCGATCGGCAGTCGCGCGCAATCCCAGCCCGACGGACTCGGCGATTTCATCGCGCGCCTGCGCCAGCTCCTGCAGCGCACGCCCCACATGCCGCGCGAAAGTTGCGCCGGCGGCAGTCACCTGCACGCTGTGCACGCGTCGGTGATAGAGCGGCAGACCGATCGTGCGTTCGAGTTCGCGCGCGGCACGATGCACGGCCGGTTGGGAGACGCCGAGCGCCGCCGCCGCCGCGGCCGCCGATCCATGTTGCGCGATGGCAAGATGGCAGCGCAGTTGCGCATCGCTCAAATGACGGCAGAGCGACGTCGCCTGCTCCGGTGCCACCTCACGGCCCATGACGGCCGACAAACCCAATTCGATCTGCGCGAACAGCCGCCGCACCCGTCGATGCAGAATATCGCCGGCTCGGGTCAGCGCACTGCCCTCCCGTCCACGCGCGAACAGCGAGACACCGAGCGACGCTTCCATTTTCAGGATAGCCTGACTGACCGCCGGCTGCGTGCGGCGCATCCGTTCCGCCGCTTGTCCGATGCCACCGGCCTCGCATACGGCTTCGAAAGCCAGTAACTGGCGCCAGTGAAACGGCGCGCCGTTCTGCGGGGTGGAAGGCTCGGCCATCGTTGCATTTTCCTCTCGGCGAAGGCGTATCCCTCGGGTCAACCGGATTCTGCGCGCCTCATTTGCATTACGGCATCCAGGTTAACCACCAGCTTTACCAAAATGAATGGCCGACAACGCAAATCGTATGACGCGCGACGCCCGAGCCACGCTTACAGTGTGCGCTATCGACGGCGATGTCACCGCTGCAACGGTCGCGCAACCTGACAGCGACAAGCGAAACGACGCCGCATTCACGCCTTATCTCGAAACCGGAGCATCAAAAATGTCACTCGTCGTGGATACACACACTCATGTGATCGCATCGGACACCACGCGCTATCCGCTGGGACCGATCGGTGGACATCGCTCGGAATGGTCGTCGAAGCGGCCCGTCGACGTCGACGGTCTCCTCGCCGAAATGGAGCAAGCGCGCGTGGACCGCGCCGTCGTGGTGCAGGCTTCCACCGTCTACGGCCATGACAATCGCCTCGTCGTCGATGCCGTCCGCGCGCATCCGAATCGCTTCATCGGCGTGTTTTCCGTCGATGTCCTCGCACCGGACGCCGTCGATCAGATCAAGCACTGGCAAGACGAAGGCCTCAGCGGTCTGCGGCTCTTCATGACGGGCACGACGATGCCCGGCCAGGCCGACTGGCTCGACGATCCGCGTGTTTTCCCGGCTTGGGAATACGCGCAAAAGGCACAATTGCCAATCTGCCTGCAGATGACGATGGCAGGGCTGCCGGCGCTGCGCGGCATGCTGCAGCGCTTCCCGGAAATCAGCGTCCTGCTCGACCATCTGGCACGGCCGGACCTGTCGGACGGCGCGCCCTACGCCGCCGCGCAGCCGCTGTTCGACATGGCGTCCTTCCCCGGCGTTTATCTCAAATTGACGAACCGTACGCTGGCGGAAGCCAAACGTGGGGCGTCGACGCCGGCCGCTTTCCTGGAAAAGCTGCTGGCGAGCTTCGGCCCGAACCGCGTCGCGTGGGGCTCGAATTTCCCGGCGGCCGAAGGGACGCTGGCCGCGCTGCGCGAGGAAGCCGAGACCGATACCGCCGCCGTTCCGTCCGCAGCACGTGAAGCGCTGTTCGGCGGCACCGCCCAGCAGCTGTATCCGGCACTGGCCGCACGTTGATTCGGAGTGACGCCATGACAAACCTTTCGCAGCCGCGCCTCAGCATCGCGCTGAAGACGTATCCGCATACCGCCGGCATCAAGGAAGGGCGATTGCACGATCCGCGCGTATCGCTCGACATCCAGGAAGTGGAGCCGATTCACCGGGCGTTCGCGCCGATGGCACGCGAGCAGGCGTTCGATGTCAGTGAAATGGCGATCGTTACCTATCTGCAAGCCAAGGCATACGGCAAGCCGCTGGTATTGTTCCCGGCAGTCGTCGCGGCGCGTTTCCAGCAAGGCTGTTTGATCCGGCGTACCGATCGTCCGTTCGACGTCACCGGCTTGCGTGGTCGCCGTATCGGCGTACGGGCCTACACCCAGACCACCGGCATGTGGATTCGCGCGATTCTGTCCGGGACGTACGGCGTGGATCTGCAGTCAATCGAATGGGTCACATTCGAGCCGGCCCATTTGCAGGAATACGAAGATCCCGCGTGGGTGACGCGCGCGCCGAAGGGAGCCGACATGCTGGAGATGCTGCGCGACGGCACGCTCGACGCCGCGATCTACGGCAACGATCTGCCGGACGATCCGACGTTCTCACCGGTCATCGCCGATGCCGCACAAGCGGACCGCGACTGGTACGCAACGCATCGCTATGTGCCGATCAACCATATGGTCGTCATGCGCAGCGATATCGCGCATGAAAACCCGGAAGCGTATCGCGCCGTGTACGCGCTGTTGAAGCGCGGCAAGGAAGCGGCGCCCCCGCGTGCCGACGGTATCGATCGTTATCCGATCGGAATCGACGCGTTGACCGGCCCGATGCGTGAAATCCTCGCCTTCTGCGATGAACAGCGCTTGTTGCCTGCACCCATCACCGTCGAAGCACTGTTCGCCGAAAGCCGCGCCCTGCTCGACGGGCTCGCCTGATCGGTTTCGAAAGTACCTATAAAAAACGCAGGCGTGGACAACGTATCCGCGCCGCATCGGCAGTAAATAGGAGACGTCATGACATTGCCCGATATTCACAAGAAGCAGGCGCCCGCATCATCGCGGCGCAAGCCCTTTTACCGCGACCTGTCGTTCCAGGTCTTTGCCGGGATGGTGCTGGGCGTTGCGCTCGGCTATTTCTTCCCGAACGTCGGCGTGTCGATGCAAGCGCTCGGCGATGCCTTTATTCGCGTGATTCAGATGCTGGTCGGACCGATCATCTTCTGCACGGTCTGTACCGGCATCGCCGGCGCGCACGACATGAAGAAGGTGGGACGCGTCGCGGTCAAGGCGTTGATCTACTTCGAAGTAGTGACGTCGTTGGCCTTGGTGATCGGTCTGGTGACGATCAACGTGATGAAGCCGGGCGTCGGCATGCACGTCGACGTAAGCAGCCTGCCCAGCAGCGATGCGATTGCCGGAAAGGCCGCGCATCCGGTCTCCGCGAGCGCCTTCCTGCTGAATGTGATTCCGCACACCGCGTTCAACGCGTTCGCCAGCGGCGATATCCTGCAAGTGCTGTTTTTCTCGGTGTTGTTCGCATTCGGCCTCGCCGCCATCGGCGAACGCGCGCAACCAGCACTGCGTTTCATCGACAGCTGTTCGCAAGTGCTGTTCTGGATCATCGGCCTGGTCATGAAGGTGGCGCCGATCGCGGCATTCGGCGCGATCGCGTTCACGGTGGGTAAATTCGGTTTCGGCACGCTGCTGTCGCTCGGACGGCTGATCCTCGAGTTCTATCTGACCTGCGGCTTGTTCTTCCTGCTCATTTTATGGCCGATCTCGCGCGTAACCGGTTTCAGCCTGTGGAAGATGATGCGCTATGTGGGGGCTGAGTTGCTGCTCGTGCTCGGGACCAGTTCATCGGAAACGGTCTTCCCGCAATTGATCGACAAACTCGAACGCCTCGGCTGCGAGAAATCGGTCGTCGGTCTGGTGCTTCCCACCGCTTATACGTTCAACCACGACGGCACCTGCCTCTACTTTGCCGCGGCGGCGATCTTCCTCGCCCAGGCAACCGACGTGCCGATGGACTGGCACGCCCAGCTGCTGCTGCTCGCCGTGCTGTTGCTGACATCGAAAGGCGCGGCAGGCGTGTCCGGTGCCGCCATCGCCGTGCTGGCCGCGACGCTGGCTGCCAGCCATACCATTCCCGTCGCGTCGATCGCCCTGATCCTGGGCATCCATCGCGCCATGTCCGCCGCCTTCGTCTTCACGAATATCGCCGGCAACTGCGTCGCCACCATCGTCGTGGCCGCGTGGGAAAAGGCACTGAATCGCACGACGCTCGCCGATGAACTGAATCGGGGCTATAAACCGCTGGCACCCGATGCAGCAGAGGCGCAAGGTTTCGATCGTCCGACGCACCCTATCGGCCACTAATCCGGCCTGTACCGCAGTACCTATACACCAAGCACTAAGCCGACCCGGCCGCATCGCACTCCAGCGATCGGCAAGGGAAAGGCACGCCCAAGGAGACCTGTCATGACCCGTATCGCACTCTTTCCCGACTCGTCCAGCGCGCGTACACGAAGCCGTGTACCCAGCGCCATGACGGATATCACGACGCCCGGCCTGACACGCGCGGGCATGCGTCCCTCCGTGCGCGCGCTGCGCTTCGCGGCACGGCCCGTCTCGGTGGTGGCAATGTTGTGCCTCGCCTCGGGCGCTTATGCCCAGTCGTCGGTCACGCTGTCAGGAACCGTGGATGGCGGGATTCGCTATCTGACGAACGGCAACACGACGGGTGGCAATGTCGTGACGATGAATTCGAACGGTTATTACAGCTCGAACAAGATCGACTTCATCGGACGCGAAGATTTGGGGGGTGGTTGGAATGCACATTTCACCTTGGAAAACGGCTTCAATCTGTCCAACGGCGCTTACGACAACACGACCGGCATCGAATTCAACCGGCAGGCGTTTGTCGGTTTGGGCAACAATCAATGGGGTAGCATCGATTTGGGCCGTCAGTACACGATCGCCCATGACATCATTTCGTATTACGACCCGTTCCACTTCCACTTCACGCCGTTGATTCCGTTGACAACGGCGGCCGACGGCACGCGCTTCAACAACGACGCGAAATACAAGGGCCGATTCGGGCCGATGCTCGTCGAGGCCGACAATTCCTTCGGCGGCGTGGCGGGCTCCTTCAGCAGCGGCGCCGCGCGCGGGCTCGGGCTGAGCTACTCGCAGGGACCGGTCTCCGCCGGCGGCTTGGTCGAACACCGTACCGTGCTGGTAGGCACGAGCTACCAATCCGATGATTACTATATGGCCGGCACAAAGTTCAAGTTCGGCAAGTTCGAAGTGACGGGCGGTTATATGGCGGAGAGTCAGGCCAATCCGACCACCACGCATACGGTGACCCGCAATGCCTTCGGCGGCGCGAGCTATCACTTCACGAATGCGCTTTCCTTCACCGCCGGCTATTACCAGACGAACGTCTCGAACGATCGCGCGTCGAGCCGCGCCTTGTCGATCGCCTCGCTGGCCTACCAATTGTCGCGGCGGACGACAGTCTATGCAGAAGGCGATTACACGCGCTTCAAGCACAGCGTGGTCTCCACGTTGAACACGAGCGGTAAGAAGTCGCAGATCGGCGCCACCGTCGGCATCGATCATATGTTCTAAAACCGCGCCGCGAGGCGGGCGAGCACGCTATCGCTCCCCCACTCACGGCACCAATGCCAGAGCAGCGGCCCCGCCAGCACACCCCAGGTCATCAGGCACAGACCCAGCGCCAACATCACGGCGGCGCTCCCCAGATCCTTTGCCCGCCGCGACAACTCGTGATGTTCGAGCGAGATCCGATCGATGGCCGTTTCCACGCCCGAATTCAGCAACTCGACGATCAGCACGAGCAGGACCGAGCCGATCAACAGCACATGCGCGATCGGTTCCACCGGCAGGAAGACGCCGATCGGCAGCAGGATGGCGGCCAGCGTCAACTCCTGACGGAAAGCACTTTCCTCGCGAATCGCCACCCTGACGCCGGCAATCGAATTTTTCATCGCGTGCCAGGCGCGCGTCAGGCCGCGATTTCCCTTGTACGGATTGAAGGGCAGCGGCGTCGGCGTCGACGGTGGCACGCGCGGCGCATCGGCCGTTTCCGTTCCCGGCGCGCCGGACGCCTTCTCGTTGTCACGCGGCGGTCCGCGATGCACGCTGCGCATCAGGCTGCCTGGTGCACGTCATGTGGCGACGTCGGAGCGACCGGCTTCAGATGCGATGCAAACTGATGCGAGGCCGCCGGCCATGAAAAGCGCTCCGCCCAGGCACGCGCCGTCGATCGATCGATCGCCACGGCAGCCAAACACGCCTCGCGCAGATCCTCGCGCATCGCCCCGGCGGGGCCGTCGGCGAGCACATCGATCGGCCCCGTTACCGGGTAAGCGGCCACCGGCGTGCCGCTCGCGAGCGCTTCGAGCAAGACCAGGCCGAAGGTGTCGGTACGGCTGGGGAAGACGAAGACATCGGCACTGGCATAGACCTTCGCCAGATCCGGCTGCGACAACACGCCGAGATAGTTCACCTGCGGATAGCGCGCCTTCAGATCGGCCAAAGCCGGTCCGTCGCCGGCCACCCATTTCGACCCAGGCAAATCGAGTTTTAAAAACGCCTCGACATTCTTTTCCACCGCCACGCGGCCCACATACAGAAAAATGGGATGGGCCGTGTTCAGCGCATGCGCGTCCTGTGGATGGAAAATATCGAGATCGACGCCGCGCGTCCACAGCACGACGTTGCGGAAACCGTTATTTTCCAAGTCCTGGACCACCACCGGGGTCGGCGCCATCACGGCCTCCGACGGCCCGTGGAACCAGCTCAGAAAGCGATACGTCCATCCGATCGGAATCCCGAAACGCGCATGGACGTATTCCGGGAAGCGCGTGTGGTAAGCGGTGGTGAACGGCAGGCCGTTGCGTAATGCGTACCGACGCGCCGCCATTCCCAGCGGGCCCTCGGTGGAAATATGCAGCGCATCCGGCGCGAAACGTCGAATACGGTCTTCGAGCCGGCGCTTCGGAAATAAAGAGAGACGGATTTCGGGATAGGTCGGACAGGGAATCGTGCGGAATTCGAGCGGCGTCAGTAGCTCGACCTGATGGCCTTGCGCGATCAACTCGCGCGTCGTGTTTTTGAGCGTACGCACCACCCCGTTGACTTGCGGTTCCCAAGCATCGGTCACGATCATGATCTTCATCGACTCAGCATCCTCTACGCGCGGTTTCAAGGTCACGCCGCCACCTGCGTGGCATGCACGGTTGCTTCAGGCGAGTGCTTGACGGTCCAGTAGACGATCTTCAGCTCCCCTTCGAACGTTTCCACCAAGGCCGACAGGCTTTCGACCCAGTCGCCATCGTTGCAATACAAGACGCCATCGATATCGCGAATCTCGGCCTTGTGAATATGCCCGCACACCACGCCGTCACAGCCGCGACGACGCGCTTCATCGGTCATGACCTGTTCGAACGCCGAAATGAAATTCACCGCGTTTTTTACCTGATGCTTCAGGTATTGCGACAGCGACCAATAGCCGAAGCCCATTTTGTTGCGGATGCGATTGAACCAGCGATTCAGTACGAGGATCGCCGAATACAGGGTGTCGCCCAGATAGGCCAGCCACTTCGCGTGCTGGATCACGCCATCAAAAAGATCGCCATGAACGATCCACAGCCGTTTGCCGGCAGCCGTCGTGTGGAAAGCCTCCTGGCGTACCAGGATGTCGCCGAAGGCGATATCGCAGAACTGCCGCGCCATCTCGTCGTGGTTGCCCGGGACGTAGACGACATGCGTGCCCTTGCGTGCTTTGCGAAGCACTTTCTGCACGACATCGTTGTGCGCCTGCGGCCAGTACCAGCCTTTTTTGAGACGCCATCCATCGATGATGTCGCCTACCAGATAGAGGCTTTCCGATTCGTTGTACTTCAGAAAATCCAGCAGGTAGTCCGCCTGGCAGCCGCTGGATCCGAGGTGGATGTCGGAGAGCCAGATCGTGCGATAGTGATGCAGCGGCGGGTCCGCCTCTTCCGGTGGCGCTTCCGGGCGTGCGATGCCATGATCCGGATCGCGAAGCTGCCGCGGCGGGGCGGCGATCGCGTCCGGTGATGTTCTGCCGAAGGCGTCGGGGACGACGTCCCCGGTGCGTGCGGCGATGGGGGCATCGATAAGGCTGTCGACACGCATATGCGGTCCCAGCAAGGATGCCGCGAACGATTTCGGTTCCATGGCGCGCGCTCGAGTGGCAGTACCCGCATTGCGCCACTTGCGTGCGTCAGGGTCATGGCAATTTCAAGTCGAAACGATGACACGCGCACATATCACACGCGCGCTTCATTGACCGAGCCCGGCAAGGGGATATCGCGCGGCGGCCCCGCCAGATTGCGATGCAGGAATGCGGCCAGTCGCTGCGTGGCCGCCCCTTCGGACTCCTCCCGTTTGACGACGCTCAGTTCGAGCGCTTTCAACGGCGGCAGCCCCTCGGCTTCACCAACGATCCGCAATGTTGGCGGGACGCTGCAACGGGCCAGGCCGGCCACCGCCAGCCCCGCTTGAACGATTGCGGACAGTCCCAGCAGGCTCTCGCTGGAATAGGTGCTGCGATACTGTCGTCCGGCCTCGCCCAGCGCTTGCACCACGTTGCGTCGTGCCGCACAGCCGCCATCGAACAAGGCGATCGGCAACGGGTCGGCGTCCCAATCGACATACTGCGGCGAGGCCACCCAGACGAACGGTTCATACCGCGAGACCGCGAAGGCTTGCGTCGGCAGTCGCGTCACCACGGCGACATCTATCTTGCCCTCGTCCATCGCGCGCAACAACTTCACCGACGGCGCGCAGATCAACTCGACGGTGACCAGCGGATGGGCGGCGGCAAATCGTGCCAGCACGCCCGGCAGAACGAATGCGGCGTAATCGTCAGGGACACCGAAACGGACCGAGCCGGTCTCCTCTGGACGCGTGACGCTCGCCCACGCTTCGTCGGACAGCTTTAGCAGTCGGCGCGCGTAGACCAGGAAGGCCTCGCCGGTCGCGGTCGCCTTGACCGCGCGCGGACTGCGATCCAACAGGGTTTTTCCTACCGTCTGCTCGAGTCGCTGCATCTGCATGCTGATGGCCGATTGGCTGCGGTGCACGCGCAGCGCGGCCGTCGTGAAGCTGCCCGTGTCGGCAACGGCGACAAAGGTTCGCACTAGATCGAGATCCAAGGGAGTGTTCATCGCCATATCAACAAATCGAATAGATAAGTTCAATTCTATTCGTTTGCTTGAACCTCCAGCAAGTCCGACACTGTCATCGACGCCTCGCTATGCCGATGCCGTCGACAACCGTTGCAACGAGCCGATCTCCTGATGCACGCATGACGCGCGTACCGGGCGCGGCCAGGCAACGGCGATGAACGGTCGTCCCGTCGCACTCTTTTGGAAGCCGCCACCATGGCAGAGCATCGAATCGATTCACCTACCCTTGTCCGTGCTGAGGCCGCCGAAAAGTCCCCTCGCGGGCCGGCACTTCGCCTGGCCGCTGCAATGGCCATTCTGGGAACGGTGGGCGCCTTCACCATCGAAGGAGGCCAGGACGCGGTGACCTCGGTATTCTGGCGCTGCGTCTTTGGCGCGCTTTTCCTGATGGTGTGGACGCTGGCGCGCGGTGAATTCCGGGCAGGCGTCGCCTTGATCCGCGCCCGGCCCGCTCAGGGCGGCCGGATCCTGGCCGTCAGCCTCTGTCAGATCGTCAGTTGGGTCGCGTTCTTCGCCAGTTTCTCTTATACGACGCTGGCGACGACGACGATCGTCTATCACGTCTATCCTTTTTTGATACTGGGGATCGGGGCCGTCGTGCTGCGGGAACGTATTCCGATGGCGCAACTAGGCTGGATTGGTGTCGCCTTCGTCGGCCTCATCCTCGCGAGCGGCACCGGCGGCGCGACGCACGATACCGGCGCTCGCCATGCGCATCTGCTCGGTATCGGCCTGAGCCTGGGCGCGGCCCTCGCCTACGCCGCCGGCATCATGCTGTCGCGTGGTGTGCTGGCGCCACCGCCGTTCACGACCTTATGCCAGTCCTTGCTGGGCGTGCTGTTGCTCGCACCGCTTGCCACGCTCCATCACGCGCTGTCGTGGCAACAACTCGGCTGGCTGGTGGGCTTGGGCGTGATCCACACGGGCATTGCCTACACGCTGACGTATTCCGCTTACCCAAAACTGAGCGCGCCGATTATCAGCGGCATCGCCTTTCTCTATCCGCTGGTCGCGATCGTCATCGATTGGACCTGCTATCACCACCCGCTGTCTGTCGCGGACTTTATCGGCTTGGGATTGATTGGCGTGGCGACCGTCGGATCCCGTTTGGGATGGCGTTTTCGCCTGCCCCTGCGGCGGCGTCGATGCACCGCGTAGTCCACGCAAATGCCGGCAGTTAAGAGCTTCGCGCCGCCTGCAATGGCGCACGGCGCGGGGATGCGGCTGAATCGGCACTGGCACTGGCATCGGCGCGCAGATGACGCGCGATCAACGCGAGCAGCGTCTCGGCCCGATAGGGTTTTTCGAGGATGGCCGTGAAGAGCGGAGATTGCCGCTCGGCCAGGGCGGCATGCGCGCCGCTGACGAGAAACACCGGGATATCATGCAGCGCACGGCGCGCCTTCATTTCGACCGCGAGCTCAAGGCCGGACATTCTCGGCATCATGAAGTCCGTCACGACGATGTCCGGCCGATGCTGCTGCATCAGATCGAGCGCCGCCTGCCCGTTCTCGCAGGACAGTGCGGAATAGCCCTCGATTTCGAGCATGCCGACCAGCGCATCGCGCACGGAATACTCGTCATCGACGACGAGAATCGTCGCCTTGTTCGGGAACCGGTGGATGACTGTCATAAAACGTTCAAGCGTTTGTGAGGGCGCGGGTTTCATGAGGCTAATAGAGCAAGTCCCGTACCTGCTTGATACGCAGCAGTCCAAGAGCGTTGTTTCATTGCACTGGGCCCCGTAATTACTGGGGCACTGACGGCACGGCGTCGGACGGACCGATATCCGCACCGATGCCTATTCTTTCAATTCCAAGCCGTTGTAACGCACCGCAATCCGGCGATAGCCCGTGGTCACCGGCCGACGCATGACGCGCCATCGCCCTCGATGCAACCGCACGCCTCAATGCGGCGTCAGACGGAACCGGTCCACCATGTCCTTCAAGGCCTTGGCTTGATCGTCGAGCGACTGCGCCGCGGCCGCGGCCTGTTCCACCAGCGCGGCATTCTGTTGCGTGCCCTCTTCCATCCGCTGCATGGCGCTGTGAACCTCATCGATTCCGGCGCGCTGTTCCTGCGACGCCGCGGCGATATCGTTCATGATATCGGCAAAGCCTTGCACCGATTTGACGATATGGTGCATCGTCGCGCCCGCATCGCCAGCAATCGACGAACCGCTGGAAACCGACGACGTGGACGCATTGATCAGCGTCTTAATTTCCTTCGCCGCCGCCGACGAACGCTGCGCCAGATTGCGAACCTCTCCGGCCACGACCGCAAAGCCGCGCCCTTCCTCGCCCGCCCGCGCTGCCTCCACGGCGGCGTTCAAGGCGAGGATATTGGTCTGAAACGCAATCCCCTCGATGACGCCGATGATCGTGCCGATATCCTGCGCGCTGGATGCGATGCGCTCCATCGTCGTCACCACGCGTTGCACGGCCTCGCCGCCACGCTGCGCCACGTGCGATGCCTCGTCGGCGAGCGCACTGGCTTGCTGCGCATGTTCGGCATTGCGACGCACGGCCGCGGTCAGGCGCTGCATGCTGGCATCGGTCTGCTCCAGCGCGCTGGCCTGTTGCTCGGTGCGCGTCGCGAGATGCGCGTTCCCCATCGCGATTTCACCGGATGCGACAGTGATCGCTTCAGCGCTGGTTGCAATGCCGGCAACCGTCGTGACCAGTCCGGTCTGCATATTCGACAGCGCGCGCAGCATGCTGCTCTCGTCGCGCGTCTTGACCGCGACCGATTCCGACAAGTCCCCGGTCGCGATCCGGCTGGCGATCTGTTTGGCATAGGCCGGCTCGCCGCCCAATTGCTTCGCCAGTCGGCGAACGACCCATTCGCTGACCAGGAAGGCCACCACCAACATCGCGATCGTCAGGATGATCAGCGTCACATACGACGAACGATAGACGGTATTGGCCGCGCCCAACGTCGCTTTCGCCAAATCGCCCTGATGCGTCACGATGACGCCAACCTGTTTTTCGAGCTTCGCCGTTTCCAGCAACAGCGCGACGTCCTGCGTGCCGACCTGCCAATTCATCTGCGACAGATCGAGCGATTGCGCCTGGACCAGCTTGACGAAGGTATGCAAGTGATCGCGCCAGGCAGAGACGGCGTCGCCGAGCGTCTTCTGGGCATCGACCAAGGTCTTATCGCCGGCGGAGAACTGTTGCAGCGCGGTCTGCTCGGTGGCGATGATCGCCAGCGATTTCTCGATGTCGTTGCCGAGTTCCAACCGTTCGTTCGCCGTCGTCGCCGTCAGCAGCATCTTCTGCGAGCGGCTGGCGGACAGCACCGCGCCGCGTAATTCCTCGGCCGATCGCGTTGCCAGATGCCCCTGCTCATACACCACGCCTACCGCCTGATTCAGGCGGCCCACCTGCCAGATCGACATCGCGCCGATGGCGAGCGTGCCCAACAAAACGAGCAGAAAGGCAAAGCGCAACAAGGTTTTCACGGTGACGCCGTCACGCCGCGTCGATTGCTTTCCTCGTTGAGCGGGTTTTTGTGGCGGTTTCGCGCCAAGAGATGACGGCATGGCGTCCGCGTGCTGCCCCCGTGCGGACGTTTGAGGAATGGCAAATGGCTGCATCGATGGCCTCGGTTCGAATGTCGATAGCAGGCGTGCGCCGCGCACGGCGCTCCCGATCGACATGCGATGTGCGATCCCAGCCCCGACTACGTGACGGCAAACAACACCTGCCAACAGGATTAGCCGTCATCGACATGACGGGTCGACGGTTTTGTAGCGCGTGAAATCCCGGCGCTCCGTTCTATTCATCCTTCACTGTTTTTATAACCGACCATTATTCTCGCGAACACTGAACAAACATTCGAATAAATCGCGCCATTCCTTTATGGTGCGACGTTGATATATCAGGCAGAGATCGAATGCGCCGGCCGCATGAAACTGCCTAGGCAATTTTTCAGAGCGCGTCAGGGCTTTCGCCCGACCAGATAGCGCACCCCTGCGGCACTGAACCACTCCCGGTGACGCACGTCCTTCGCAAGATGGAAGATGTCCCCCACCGCATAGGTGCGGGAGTCGCTGTCGGTTTCAATGGTCAGCGCGCCCTCCAGCACGAGCGCCTTCGCTTCGAAGGGGTGCGCGTGCCAGTCCAGCGTACCATTGGACTCGCGCTCGACGACGACCGTCTGCGCGAAACCGTCCTGGGCCAAAAGGGCGAGAAAAGCGTCTTGTTGCATGCGAAAAAAAGGACAAAGGGTTGATTGCAGGGGCGATCTGGTCGCCATGCCATTCTACGCCGGCCCAAACGTCGCCATTGGTCGGCATCGCCTAGCCAAGCGGGACCGCCCGGCAACGCCTGCAGGCGCCCCTGTTTCTTCGAGACAGGGCATTCTCATTGACATTTGCCTTGCACCTCCTTTCTAATGGCGGCACCACAGCCAGACAAGTGCTTACGGGCGAGCATGCCATTCTTAAAAAAACAGCGGCAAAAAGGCGTGATGTCGTCATTGGCAAAATGGGTCATCACCGGTATCACCGTCATCGCACTGGGCGCCGTCGCTTATTTTGCCTGGCACGCCATCGCGCATCGGCAGCGTATCGGCAAGCCGATTCCGGCCGCGCTCTATGACATCGCGCCGATCCGCCTCGCGCAACCGGATGCGATGCTCGTCAGCACGCGATTGCGCGATTTGCCGCGCGACATGCTGGCGGTTCCGCTGCTGAAAGCGTTGGCGACCGAAGACTTTGTGTTCTATTACGACGACAACGACGGCCTGCTCGGCTTGAAAGGCACGTTGCGGCGCATCGCCTACGAACACGCGCTGACGCTCGGCGACGAAGTCATCGCATGGGCGTTGGATCAACCGGCCGATATCGCGCTGTGGCAAGACCCGAGTGGCAGACTCGCGCATTGGATGATCAATGCGCAACGCTCCGGCGTGACGGCTCTGTTGCAGACGGCGGCGCAAGTGGTGGCGAGCGATACGCAACTGACGCTGGCCGGTACCCTGCACGCCAATGCCGCGTCCACCGCAGACATCCCGGTTTATGCCTTGCGCTATGGGGCCGGCCGCACCTTGTACTTTGCCGGGCAGGGCGACAAACTGGTCGTGTTCTCCGATCTCGCCATGATCGATGCCAAGGATCCGACCTACGGCGACCCGGCCGAGCGGAACAAAGTCTGGCAAGCGCTGCTCGATAGCCACTGGCAGGTCAGTCCACTGCGTCGGCACTTCGGTCTTGGCGACTTCACGGGCAAGCATGCCATCGTCGGGGAGACCGCCTATCTGTCGTTCCATTACCAGCATTTCTTCCCGTCGGTGGAAGCGCTTCGTTTCGACTTCGACGGCAAGGATTGGACCAGTTATGTCCGCGTTGCGGGCGGCACGGCACCGTCGGTGCTCGATACGCGGCACCTCTGGCAGCACGTGCCGGCGGCCCCAAGTTTCTGCAGCGCGATGCCGGTGGATCCGGCACGCCTGACGCCGGTACTGATGCGCGCTTTCGGCGGCAAGACCGCGAACGATCAAAACGCCGTGCAAGACTGGGCGAGCGCCTTGACCCGGCAGCTGGATGCCCCCGCGGCGCTGTGCTGGTATCCGGACGGTGGCCTGTATAGCCCGCTGCTGGTCGCCCACCTGCGCGGCGACGGCCAGACCGGCGCGCCGGACACCGTCGATGCAGCGCTGCAGCATCTGTTCACCGATGCCATCGGCAACAAGACGCATCCGAGCGATGTCAGCGCGCTGGGCGGCGGCGCGGCCAAGGCCAACGCCAAGGCAAAATCGAGCGCCGACGCGACCGCGCGGCAATGGCAGCGCACGGTGCGCACCGACTTCGGCGGCTTCAACGTCACGCTGGCGCGGCAAGGCGACTGGCTCGCCTTCTCGCCGCGCGGCACCTTGGTGGACAATGCGCTTGCCGTCTGGGCGAAGCAACGGCCGGCGCTCGCCGATACGGTGCCGTCGGACCGACCGATGGCCGAAATGGTCATCACGCCGCGCACGCTCTCCGTGCTGTTGCAACAGGCCGTGCTCGGCGATCTGCCGCAGCATCAGGAACCGTTGCTCCGCGCGGCCGCGCAAGACCGCCTGCTGCCGCGCATCAAGGCCATCGCGGACTTCCCGCCCGTCGCGTTGATATTGCCGGACAATCTCGCCAACAGCGTTCCTTCTACCCGGACATGGCAACCGATCGAATGGCAAACGCTCAGCGACGCGCATTGATGCGGACGGCCGCCCGCGCGGGATTGGCCGTCGGCGTGTCTTCCCTGGCGCTCTCACGCAGGGTCTGGGCGCAGGCTGGCACGTCGCACCCGCCCCATGACACGACAACGGCGGCGGCCGCCGACAGCGACGCGCCTGCTTTGGACAGCGAACAGTCGGCGCGTTTCCGCGCGTGGTTCGTACTGCTGGTCTCGGAGCAATTGCGTCGCGGCCCGAATCCGCGGTGGTATCACCGAGACTGCGCCGGCCTGGTGCGCTTCGCCGTCGATGAAACACTGCGGCCGCACGACTTTGCCTGGCGTCGGGCCAATGGCCTGACGACGCGCCGGTTGCCGCCGCCGCTGATCCTGACACCGGCACAGGCCGCCTGGCGCCAGCGCTGGACGCGGCTGGATGGCTCGCAAGGGGCATTCGTCACGGCGAGCGTGCTGGTGCAGGAAAACAGCGCCCTGGTCTCGCGCGATATCAATATGGCCCGCCCCGGCGATCTGCTGTTCTACGACCAGGGCGACGATCAGCATCTGATGATCTGGATGGGCGACTACATCGCTTATCACAACGGCACGCGCCGTGAAGACGACACCGGACTGCGCGCAGTCGGCGTACAACAATTACTGACATGGAGCGACGTTCGGTGGCAACCACGCATCGACAATCCGAATTTTATCGGCGTGTTTCGCCTTCGTTACCTGACGCGATGAACCCAGCGACCCCGCTTGTCCCCACCCCGCACTGCCCGCATCGCGCCGCGCCGCTGACGATCGCTGTCGCGCTGGCCATGACGATCGGCTCGGTCGCACCGGCCTATGCCGCCGACGACGCCGCCAGCGCGACCACGGCTGCCAGCGAAGCGCAAGATGCCAACGCCTCGCCATCGGCGCAGATGCTGCAGAGCGGCTATACCGGTCCCGTTCGAGGCGCACCGTTCTTCCTGCTCGCCGACAGCGGCTTCACAAGCAGCCAGACGGCGCGGGTGCGCGTGGAAGGCGATCCCGATGCCTTCGCGGAATATGGCGGCGTCGATATCGTGCTGTACCAGATTCCGCATCCGCTCGATTTCCTGAAAAAGCAGAAAGACCTGCACCGCATTCAGGTAGACGGCAATTACAGCGGTGACGGTCTGCAGAACACCGTCAATTTCCTCTGGGACACCTGGTTCAAGAAGTCCCGCATGGTGTTTCAGCAGATCTTCACCGAGCGCGCCCGCAGCGCCGTAACCAACGTCGCGCCGGCGATGAAGCAGGCCGCACCGGCGAGCTACGCGACGACGTTCCGCCCATCGCCGCAATACCGGCCGCTGAAGCAATTGACCCTGCTGCAACGATTCCGCTATCCGATCGCGGACAGCAAACCGATTGCGCCGCCTTCGGATCTCCATCTTGCCGGCAGCAGCAGTGACTTTATCGCGCCGCAACAGGGTGACGTCTATGTGCCGCTGGGCAAGTTGCCGCCCGGCCTCTACTTGGTAGAGGCCTATGTCGGCGCGCATCGCGCCACCACGCTGGTATTCGTCTCGGACACGGTGGCGGTCAGTAAGACGTCCGGCAAATCCGTATTGGTCTGGGCCGTGCAACGCGACAGCGGGACACCGGTCAAGGGCGTCGACATCGCCTGGACCGACGGCAACGGCACCTTGCAGACCGGCAGCAGCGGCGCGGACGGTTTTGTCGCGATGGATCGGGCGGTGCCCTCGCGCAGCTATACGATCGGTCAGGATCAGAAGGGCGGCGTCTTCGTATCGGAAAACTTCTATTACGACAGCGAGATCTACAACAGCAAGCTCTATCTGTTCACCGACCGGCCCCTGTATAAGCCGGGTGACACGGTGCGGATGAAGCTGTACGGCCGCGCCTTCGACGACGCGCGCCATTCGCATCCGGTGGACGCGGCCCGCACACAGGTCCAACTGATCGACCCGGCCGGCAATGTGCTGGTTTCGCAGCCCTTGTCGATCGACGCGAGTACCGGCGGCGACACGTCGATCACGCTCCCCGCGAATGCCTACCCGGGCGGTTACACGCTGCAATTCGCCTACGCGGGCGCGCAATACAGCGCGATGTTCCGCGTCGCCGATTACGCAAAGCCGGCATTCGACGTGGCGATTCATCTGGATCGGACCTTCGTTGTCGGCGAAACGCTGAGCGGCAGCGTGGCCTTGCATTATCCGGACGGCTCGCCGCTGAAGAATGCGACAGTCGCGCTCGACGTCAAGCGACAAGCACTGGCGGCCAGCAATGGCGACAGTGCTTACGGCAATACCTTCCCGCGCCAGTTGCTGTCGAAAAGCTATAAGGCCGACAGTCAAGGCGTCGTACATTTCACGTTGCCGGCAGCGGCCGTGGCAAGCCGTTACTTCCTGCAAGCCGTCGCCAGCGACCACGGCGTCTTCCCGGTCAGCGCAAACCAGGAAACGCTGGTCCAGCCCGCCGATACGGCAACGTCCGCCACGACAAACGCGACCCCGTCCGCTAGCGGACCGGCACCCAACCCTACCCAAGCGAATCGATCGGCGCCGCCCGCATCGACGCAACAGGCGCAGCCCGCGCTGCAAGGCGCCATCGGCTTGCGTTTCGACAAGCCCAAGTATCAGGTGGGCGACATCGCGCATCTCGCGATCACGCTGCCGGATGCCGTTGACGACGCCTTGCTGACGCTGGAGCGCGATAAGGTCGAGGCGCGCGCGCTGCTGCGCCAAGGCGCCGACTGGCTGACATTGCGGCGCGTCGATGGCACGCATTGGCAGGCCGACATTCCGGTCAAGGAAAGCTATGGCCCGAATATCACGTTCTCGCTGCTGTACGTGAAGCAAGGCGATTTCAATTTCCAGAATGCCGGACTGCAAGTGGTCGTCCCGTCAGTTGATGTCGCGATCCGCACGGACAAACGGGACTATCAACCGGGCGACAAGGTGACCGTCGACTTGACGACGCGCGTGTCGGGCAAACCGGTCAGCGCGATCGTCAGTGCCGCCGTCGTCGACGAAATGGTGTTCACGCTGCAACCGGAAGTCGCGCCGTCAATCTTCGATTTCTTCTACCATCCGCGGCGCGACAATGTGCGGACCACGGCGAGCCTGACGTTCTACGGCTATGACCTGGCCTGGGCGCCGAATGTCGCCAACAGCGCGAAGTTCGATTACAACCAGCGCGCCTTCAAGGTCTTGACGCGGCCGCGTCGTGAGAATATCGATACCGCCGCCTGGCAACCTACCTTGCACACCGGCGCCGACGGCAAGGTCAGCTTCAGCTTCATCATGCCGGACTCGCTGTCGCGCTGGCGGATCACCGCGCGCGGCATGACGTCCGAAGGCGTGGTGGGACAGCAGACCGCCTCGGTCACGTCGAGCAAGCCGGTCTATCTCCGATGGAGCGGCCCCACGCACTGGCGGGCCGGCGATGCGCCCCATGTCGGGCTGCTGGTGGTGAATCACACCACGGCGCCCGTGTCGGCGCAGTTGCATATCGGCGGCTTGGATGCGGGTCGACCCGCGACGAACGCGGCCGCCACGGCGAATCCGAGCGTCACGGCAAGCGGTGTCGGCGCGGCAGCGGCAAGCGCGGCAACGGTCGCCTCGAACGCGGCCAGTGCACCGACCGCCGCAAGTACTGCAACCGCGGCAACTGCTTTAGCTGCTTCACCCGCCACAAATAGGGCTAGCGCGGTAGCGACGGCATCGAGCGCTTCCACTGTCGGGGCGACCGGTGTGGCCAACGCCGGGGGGAATCTCGGTGCGACGGCCCTCGACCGGACCGTCACGCTGCGGCCCGGCGAGAACTACCTGGATCTGCCGTTCACGGCCAGCCACGACACGGTTGTCGACTTGCAACTCAAGGACGGCCAACGCATGCTCGATCGTCTTCACGTGCCTTTGCAGGTCGATCCGCCCGGCTGGAACGCGCCGGACAGCGTCGTCGTGCATCCCGCAGATCCGTTGACGCTTCCCGCCGATGCCAGCGCAATCACCCTGCGTCCGGTGTCCAGCGCGAATCAAGCCTTCCGGTCCGTATTGGACAGCTTGATCGCGACGCCCTCCGGCAGTGCCGAACAAACCGCCAGCCAGATGATCTCGCTGACGATGGCACTCGACGCGCTTTCCGGATCGGGCAGCGGCGCACGCGACGATGCCGACACGGCAGTTCGCAACCGCTTGGTGGCGGCGCTGGAAACCGCGCGAGGCCGCCTGATGTCCCTGGCCGGTCCCGATGCGGACTTCGCCTGGTGGGGTGACCAGACCAAGGCGGATCCGATGCTGACCGCCTACGTCTACTATGCGGACTGGCGCGCGACGCAGCGTCTGCATATCGCGACCTCGCCTGATCACTGGCAGCGGGTGTTCGACACGTATCAGCGTGAGGGCAAGACGCTGCCCTTGTTGCACCGCGCCCTGGCGATCTGGTTGATGCAGCAGATGCAATTGCCGGTGAAGACCTTGCTCGCCGGCCTGCAGAACGACATCGTCCGCGCCACGCCCCAGACCGCCGCCGTACCGGGCGACGACGATCGGCGACGCAGCGTGCTGATGAATACCGCATCGCAGGGCAGCAACAACGACCTGACGCTGCTGCTCTTCCGCGATATCCGGGCGCATGCCGGGCGCAACGACGCCGGTGCGGCGCTGCCGTCGGCAATCGGCACGCAGATGGACAATGCCGCGCGCACCTTGTCCGCCAGTCCGAACCCGGTATTGGCCTCGCTCGCGCTCGGTCTGAGCGGCGATGACACGCGCGATGGCGACGCGCTGGCGAAACGTCTGCCCGCGCTGTTGGGTCGGCTCGACAACGGCACGCCGACGTTCGACCGTGCGATGGCACTGCTTGCCTTGGAGAACGCCGCAAAGCGGAAGGAGACGGCACCGATCGCGACACGCGATCTTGGCCTGGCCGCTCCCTGGCACTTTGTCGACGACGCCGTGGGTGGCAACTGGCAATGGCGCGGCGACGCGGCGCACCTGGTGCCGACGGCGCTGACGTTCGCGCGTGTGCCCGATCCGGCCACGTTGCTGCGCATCGATTTCCGGGCCGCGGCGGCGGAACAGTCGACGCTCCCGGTGAAGCTGACGCGCACCGTGTATCAACTGACGGCCGGCGATAAGCCGGGCCTGTTCTCCGCATCGAAGAGCGGCTCCGTATTCGATGCCAACGGACTCTATGTCGACGAAATCACGCTGACGCCAAGCGATGCGAAGCGCGTCTTCCGGGAAGGGGTGATCGAGGTGCCGCTGCCGAGCGGGGCGTCGAACGAATCGCAACGCTACGGCTTCGAAGTGGATGGACTGCCGGACCTCAAAGCCAAATCGTCGAGCACGCATGGCGACAGCGACAATGGCCTCGACGACGCACCGGTGAACGACGACGGCACGCCGATGTTGAACAGTCTCGGCGTGTTGAGCCAGGACAAAATCGAGGCGCGCGACGGGTATTACCTCGTGCCGGTGTCTCGCCTTCAGGGCAAGATCGTCATCCGGCACTTGCTGCGGTTTGGCCAGGCGGGGCGCTTCGTCATGCCGGCCGCGCGCTACTACCGCGTTTATGATCCGGCCAGCAAAGCGTATGACGCCGCAGGCGCCACGGCATGGACGATTCAATGAGCGCCTATTCGCCGATAACGCAGACGACAGGCGCGCGCGCGGCGGCACATACGGTGACGCTGCTGGCCGCCCTATTGGGCTGCGGCGTCGGCGTACCGGCAGAAGCGCATATCGGTGTCGGACCCGCGCATTGCACGCCGTTGCCCGGCGCGCAGACCTGGCTCGATCGCCATATCGCGCTCTGGGACCCGGTGCTATCGCAGGAGCGCGGCTATCAGCGTCCGGACCGTGTCACCGTCTGTGTGTTGGAAGGATCCCTACCGTTTGCCGACAATCGCACGAACCGTGTCTATGTCCGAGGCCTCGATTCGACGAACGACCAGATCACGTTGGCACACGAATACGTGCATATCGCGTTTCAACATTTTCCCAGCGGTCACGATGAACGATACGTCGAACGTACCGCGCGACGCTTGATCGCCACTCATCCATGAACCCTTCCCGTTCCGCTTCCTTCCGTCTGCTTGCCTTGCGGCGCTGCCGCCTGACGACGACGCTGCTCTGCATGGCACTGCTGCCCGCGTCGACGACATGGGCCGCCGATGACAGCACCGCCGCCGGCATCACGCTCGATTCGCCGACATCGGGCTGGCGTAACAGCGCACTCGACAACAATGCGCAGAACTTCATGCAGGACGTGCACTACCCGTCGTCCGATGTGAATACGCGCGCCGGGCAAAGTCGGCTGGCGACCATTGCCGGGCAGATCCGCCTCGCGCCGAAGGCGAAAAACAGCGATTCCGACAATTCTGGTAACGCGGGCCAGGCACCGCACACCTTGATCGTGAACGGCATCGATATGCCTTTGAAGGTCGACGACAGCGGCAACTTTTCACGCCCCTGGGTCTTCGGTCCCGGCGCGAACAATGTCGAGATTCGCAGTCCGGACGGCAAGCAGGACGCCCGCGCGCAATTCTACGAAGCCAATCCCAATCAAACGCCGGCCAAGATCCGCGTCATTCTGGGATGGAGCACCGATCAGACCGACCTCGATTTGCATGTGATCACGCCGAGCGGCGAGCACTGCTGGTACGGCAATCGCAGCTTGTCGGATGGCGGCGCGCTGGATGTCGACGTCACCGACGGCTATGGTCCGGAGATATTCGAGACGCCGGTGGCGCAGCACGGACGCTATTTCGTCTACGTCAATTACTACGGCGGCAGCGGCGCTTCGGCGGACGGCAAACCGGCGGTGATCACCGTCGCGCATGTGACGGTGATCACGAATGAGAACACCGTCGATGAAAAAAAGCAGACCTTCGTCGTGCCGATGCGCCGCCCTGGCGAGCTGACGCTGGTATCCAGCTTCACCTACTGACGACTGCCGCTGGGGGGTTAGGGAAGCGCCGTCAAGGCGCTCGCCGATCCTCAGGCGCCGGTTTGGGCCGGACGGCCGGTCTTGACCGCTTCCAAGGCCTTTACCGCCTCGACCAGTTCGGCGGCCGGCATCGCGGCCAGCGCCGCCAGCCCGGCGCGCAACAGTTCGCTCTTTCGTACCGCCACGCCAGCATCCAGGCATTGCTGCTTCAACGTCGCCAACTTTGCGTATTCCGACTTCGGCATCGTGAAGCTGTCGCGAACGACTTTTTCCTTCTTTGCCCGTTTCGCCTTCGTCGTCGCCTCGGTCGCCGCTTCCGCGAGCGCTTCTACCGATGCCGCCTTTCCATCCTTGACCTTCGACTTCGGCGCCGGCTTGGCCTGCGTTTCAGCAGCCTTCGGCGCTTTTGCTGGCACCTTCGTCGCGCCCTTTGTCGGCGCTTTCGTCGCCCCCTTAGTCGGCGCCGCCTTCAGCGCTTTTTTCGGAGCAGCCTTTTTTGCGGCCGCCTTTTTCGTCGGGATCGGGCTGGTCGGATCGATGTCGCTGGGCGTCTCAGCAGTTTTATTGACAGGCGTCATGTTCAAAGTCTCATTAAACGATATAAACAGTATATACGGTTTTTACGAAGATCCAACCCCGAAAAGTTATCCACAATTTCTGTTGGCAAGGGTGTGGGTAAATACCCAACAAGCCCGCTAAGTGATTGAGCGCTCGGGTAATCCGCAGTCCGCCATCGGCGCGTCAAAAAAACAGGCGAAACCTCTCCGCAGCAATAATTGCCGTATCATTGTTTTCTCAAAAAACAATATTGGAGATTGGAATGCTGCGATTGGCCTCCCCTGCAAGCAAGCAGTCGGCGCGCGCTGCCGACCTGGCTGTCGCCCCCCTCACGTTTTCCCCGGCCGCACGGCTGTTTAATCGACGTGCCCGTGCCGTGCTGTGCGCCGTCGCCCTCTCGGGTCTGAGCGTGAGCATGGCGTACGCGCAAACGGCCGAGCCTGCGACGGCGGCGGCAGACGACGCCGCGCCCACCACGCTGCACGTCCTGACGTCCGGCGGTTTCACCGCAGCGTATACAGCGCTCGGCCCGTCCTTTACGCAGAATAGCGGCGTGGCCTTGGACACGATCCTCGGGCCGTCGATGGGCGCCACCCCGCAGGCCATTCCGCAACGCCTTGCGCGCCACGAGCCGGCCGACGTCGTCATCATGGTCGGATATGCGCTCGACGACCTGATCAAGAAAGGACTGATCGTCCCGGGCTCGCGCGTCGAGCTGGGGGATTCGCGCATCGGACTGGTCGTCCGCGAAGGGGCACCGTCGCCGGACATCTCCACCGAGCCGAAACTGAAGGCGACGTTGCTGCACGCGAAGTCGATCGCGTATTCCGACAGCGCCAGCGGTGTCTATATTCGGGATGAGCTGTTCAAGAAGCTCGGCATCGCGGATCAAGTCGCCGGCAAAGCGACGATGATCCCGCGCACGCCGGTGGCGGAATCCGTCGCTGCCGGCAAGTATCAACTGGGCTTCCAACAGGTGGCCGAACTGCTGCCGGTCAAGGGCGTGACTTTCGTCGGCCGTATTCCCGAAAAAGACCAGTCGGTGACCCGGTATGCCGCCGCCATTCCGCGCGAGTCGGCACATCCGGTGGAAGCACGCGCCTTGCTAGCCTATCTGGCCTCCCCGGAAGCCCAGCCGGTGATCCGCAAGACCGGCATGGATGCGGTCACCGGACAGTAAGTAATCGACGCCGGCTCGCTCAAGGCGATGCCGGCTGTCGCGCCTGCGTTTCCAGCCACTGACAGAACTGAACGACGAGCGGTGCGTCCGCCACCTCGCGGCGGGCGACCCACCAATAGCCCCGCGCATCCAGACAGGGTCCGTCGAGGGGCGCTACCAGGCGCCCCGAGGCCAGCTCGTCGTCGATCAAGGGCAACGGCCCCAGCGCCACGCCCAGGCCATCGACGGCCGCCTGCAGTGTCAGATAGAAATGATCGAAGGACTGTCGTTTGCGGCCTTTCGTCTTCGCCCCCGCCGCATTGAGCCAATGCAACCAGGCGTCCGGGCGCGTATCGGAATGCAGCAGCACATGTTTGGCGAGGTCGTCCGCCGTGCGAATCGGATAACGGTCCAATAACGCCGGACTACAGACCGGTAGCTCGCGCTCCTCCAGAAAATACCCGCTCGCACAGTTCGGCCAGTGCGCCGGCCCCCGACGCACGGCGACATCGAAGTCGTCGAGCCGGTCCACGGAGGCGTTCGACGTCGCCAGACGAAGTTCGACATTCGGCACCATGCGCTGGAATTGCGACAGGCGCGGCAGGAGCCACTTCATCGCGAAGGTCGGCAGCGCATTCACCCGCAGGACATGCACGACGCCGGTATCGCGCAGGCGATCCGTCGCCGTGGCGATATCGTCGAACGCCGCCTTGACCGCCGACAGGTAGTCTCGACCGGCGTCGGTCAAGCGTACGCGCTTGCCGTGGCGATGAAAGACCGGCACGCCAATCCAGCTCTCGAAGGCGGCCACCTGCCGACTTATCGCACCATGAGTCACATGGAGCTCGGTCGCCGCAGCGGTGAAACTATCGTGGCGGGCGGCAGCTTCAAAGGCCCGTAGCGCATGGAAGGGCGGGAGTCGTCGGTTCATGCTTGTGATTCTACGTCACAAAGGCGCGCCCAGAAATCGTTTTGCGCGGTGGGGGAAGCGCGCTACGCTTGCAAGCTGCGTGACACGCCGAAACAGATAATAGACATCGCCTCATGACCTCCCCCTCGCCGCACGCTCCCCCTTCCGACGCCGCCGATCTTGCGCCGACGCCCACCACGCAGGACCTGTTCCTCGGCTTCCTCGCGCTCGGTCTCACCTCGTTTGGCGGTGCCTTGCCGCTTGCCCGACGGACGGTGGTCGAACAACGCCGATGGCTATCGGCCGCCGAGTTCACCGAACTCCTCGGCCTCTGTCAGTTTCTGCCAGGCGGCAATGTGATCAATCTGTCGGTGGCATTGGGCATGCGGTTCCGTGGATTGCGTGGCGCCCTTGCCTGCATCGTCGGACTGATCGCCGGGCCATCGTTGATCGTGATCGGGTTGGGGGTGATATACGAACGGACGCAGGGCAATCCGCTCGTCGCCCATCTGTTCGCCGGCCTGGCCGCCGCCGCGGCTGGCTTGCTGGTCGCGATGTCGATCAAGGTCTTGTGGCCTTTACGCACATCGCCGCTCGCACTGCTCATCGCTGGCCTGGGTTTTGTCGCGATCGCGCTGATGCGCCTGCCGCTGCTGCCGACGATGATCGTCCTGACCGCCGCCAGCTTCCTGGCGACCTGGCTCATGGCCAAGCGCGAACGTGCCGTGGCGGTGCCGAAATGATCGCGACCTTGTTATCGATGGCCCTGATTTTCGGGCAACTGTCCTTGCTGGCATTTGGCGGCGGCAACACGATCCTGCCCGAGATGCAGCGACAGGTGGTGGAAGTGCATCACTGGATGTCGGCCACGGAATTCAGTGCATTGTTCGCGCTGGCGCAAGCGGCGCCGGGGCCAAATATGATGATCGTGACGCTGGTCGGCTGGCATGTCGCCGGCTGGTGGGGCGTGCTCGTCACGTCACTCGCGAAGTTCGGCCCTTCTTCGATCGTGACGCTGATCACGCTGCATGCGTGGAACCGCTACAAGGATCGGCCCTGGCGCAAGATCGCGCAGAAAGCGCTGGTTCCGGTCACCGCCGGTCTGGTCGGCGCAAGCGCGCTATTGATCGCGCAGGCCTCCGATACCACGTGGTTTGCCTGGATCATCACTGCCGTCTGTGCGTCGCTGTCGCTGATGTCGCCCAGCCGCTTCCGGCTCCATCCGTTGTGGCTGCTAGGCGGCGGCGCGCTGGCAGGCCTGCTGGTACTGCCCTTCGTGTGATCGTGTGACGCAAAGGCGCGACGTGCTTTCGCGAGGAAGGCGTCATCGCGTCTGTGCAGCACGACGCTCGCCCCGCCATCTCACAAATCGAGCCCGATAATCTGCCGAAACCCTTGCGGCGAGACGCCCAGCGCATCCTTGAAGCGATGACTGAGATGGCTGACATTCGCGAACCCACACTCGGCGGCGATATCGGAAATCGGCAAACGACTGCTGCGTAACAGGCCCCGGGCGCGATCGAGGCGCTGCGACGCAATCCACGCGTGCGGCGGCATCCCGAACGAGGTGCGAAACATCCGCGCCAGATGGAATTCCGACAGCGATGCGACGTCGGCAAGCGTCGCGAGCGTCAGCGTATCCGTCAGATGACAATCGATATAGTCGGCGAGACGTCGACGCGTGGCGACGGCCAGGCCGCCCTTTGGCGTCACGCCGGACTTCCGAACGCCTTGCGAGCGCAGCAAGAGCGACATCGTCTGATGCACGGCCTCATTCATCCGCAGGAGATCGTCGCGATCCTCCCAGTCGAAATGCAGTAACGACTGGCAGAGCTGCGCGATCTGCTCATCTTGAAAATAGGTGCGATCGGCGAGCGTCAGTTCACGCGGCTCCATATCGAGCTCGCGCACCGCGCGCCGGGTGAAGTGATCCGGCAGGAAATACAGGTGCAGGAAATGCATACGCCCACGGACCCACCACTGCGATTCATGTTCTCCCGGGAGCGCGCACAGAAAAGTGGGGGCACCGTAGCGACCCGGCACCTTCTGGCGTTCGGTCCGATATCCCCCTTGCAGATAACACGATAGCGTGTGGTGCCCGGGCTTATCGTATGCCGTCTGCGCCTCGTCGGTCGCACGCGTCCATTCGGCAATCGCGAACTGATCGCCGAGCCAGGCAAAGCGCTCCAGCGTCGCCTCGGATTTGCCCAGGGTCTGGATGACCGACTGCACGCCGAACGAGGTTTGGGCGGACGACTTGGCGAATGGACTATTGGATGGGATCACGCTGGCAGCGATACGGATTGGCACCGTACCGGTCGTAGTCGATGCCGTCAGTATAAATCTCCAGCAGTGCCGTACGGCAGTCTCGGCACACACAATGCGCAATTTCAGACAAACAGGGACAGCCGAAGCGCGGCATAGTTGGCCAATACCCGCTTCGCCCTTGCCGAACAAGGACTCTGGCGTCGTTGCGGGCACGCACCATCACCCTTTCGACGCTATGAATCTGACACTTTATATCCTCACCGTTTTAATCTGGGGCAGCACCTGGATCGCGATCAAATGGCAATTAGGCGTGATTCCGCCGCCGGTCTCGATCGCCTGGCGTTTTTGGATTGCCGGGCTGGTGATTTTGCTGATCCTGCGGGTCATGCGCCGCCCCCTGATGCCCCCGCGTCACGCCTGGCCGCTGCTGTTCGCGCAAGGATTGGCCTTGTTTTGCCTGAACTTCCTGTGTTTTTACTACGCCGAACGCACGGTTCCTAGCGGGCTCGTCGCCGTGATCTTCTCCGTCGCGCCGCTGTTGAATGCGGTCAACGGCCGGATTTTCATGTCCAAACCGTTGCAGCCCACGGCCATCGCCGGCGCTTTATTGGGATTGGTCGGCATCGCCTGCTTGGCATTTCATCAATTGCACGGGCCGTCGGCTCAGTCCGGCGATTGGCTCGGCCTGGGTATGGCCTGCCTGGGCACCCTTTGCTTCTCGACCGGCAACCTGCTGTCGAGCCGCATGCAGGCCAAGGGCTTGCATCCTTTGCAAAGTAATGGCTGGGCCATGTTGATCGGCGCGGCGATTCTGACCGCTGGAAGTGCCATCGCCGGCCTGCCTTTCGCGCCGTCGTCGGATCCGCGCTACGTCGGCGCACTGGTGTATCTCGCCATTCCCGGTTCGGTGATTGGCTTTACCGCCTATCTGACCCTGGTAGGCAGAATCGGCCCCGTCCGGGCAGCGTATTGCACGGTGTTGTTTCCCTTTGTTGCACTGGCCATTTCATCGGTCTTCGAGGGATACCAATGGTCGCTGCTGGCCGTGATCGGCTTGGCGCTGGTCGTCCTCGGCAACCTCGTCGCGTTCGACGCGCCAAGAAAAATCATGGCGTATAGGCGAGGCGCCGTGAGCGTGCAGTGAAAGGTGGACGTGCGTTATCAAGTGCGATCACTTTGTCGAGAGTTCTCGTACGTCGGCAATCACCGACTCCCCGAACTCGGCGCTGAAGAGGTAGTCCAGAAGCTTCTGTGCCGTATCTGCGGCGGTGACCAATTTGCCTTCGCGCTTTAGCGCTTCGAAACGCCCTAAAGCAGGGAATTTCTCCACGCCTGTGCTGCGGATCTCACCCTGCATATCGGTATCCACCACGCCGGGGGCAACGCTGGCGATTCGCAAAGGCAAGGTCTGATCAAGCGCAACCGCGCGCGCATGATGATCGAGCGCGGCCTTCGTTGCGCAATAGACGCTCCAGCCAGCCGTCGCGTTCCGCCCCGCCCCACTCGAGATATGCATGATCCGTCGATCCGTCTGCGCGAAAGCGGGCGTCGATGTCGCCGCCATCAGTGCGGCGGACAGCATCAATGGCGCCGTGACGTTCAGGCTCACCGCGCCGGCAATGCTCTCGCACGACTGCGTCTCCAACGGTCCGATAGGCTGCACCGTTCCGGCATTGTTGATCAGCACGATCTGGCTTGCCCCTTCTGCAAAGCGCGACAAGCGCTCCGAGGCAATCCACGCCGCCAACGCGGCGGTGTCCCCCAGGTCCAAGGCGATTTGCTCGAAATGGCCAGGCGCTGACGCGGCCAGCGTCGGATGAGTCTTGCGGGACAGCGCCAGCACATGGACGCCACGCGCCAGCAATTGTTCGGCGATCGATGCACCCAATCCGCGTGTGTGACCGGTCAGAATGACTTTGATCTGATTCATAGGTTTTCGTTAATGTAGTGCGTTTTTGTCGATGCACCGTATGGTGAACCAATAGGCATCGATGCCTTTGCGGCCGATCATCCGCCGCATCATCACTAGACAATACCGCGCTTCCTCGTGCGAAGCGCGCAGCCAAAACCGCGGTCAAGCGACGCGTGCGCCTTATTCACGCTAGACTAAAAATGCTATCTGCCTGGCGCATGGCTTGCAGCACGGCTATACGTTTTGCTTTCATTGCGAACGATTCTGCGCCACATACTGCTACTTGGGAGGGAATCGCATGACTATCGCCGCTGATCCAGTATGGTTCATCACGGGCTGCTCGACGGGATTCGGTCGGGAATTGGCCCGGTTGGTGCTCGACCGCGGATGGCGCGCCGTCGTCACTGCACGTAACCCCGACCAGGTCGCGGATTTGGTCAAAGGGCACGAAGACCGCGCGCTGGCGCTCAAGCTCGACGTGACAAAGCCGGATCAAGTCGCCGAGGCAACGCGCGCTGCTCTCGCCCGATTCGGCCGCATCGACGTGCTGGTAAACAACGCCGGTTACGGATACCTTTCGGCAATCGAAGAAGGCGAAGATCACGAAGTCCGCGCCATGTTCGAAGCGAACTTTTTCGGCTTGGTCGCCATGACGAATGCAGTGCTTCCGACGATGCGCGCGGCGCGACGTGGCGCGATCGTCAATATCTCGTCGATTGGCGGACTGGCTAGTTTTGCGGCCACCGGTTATTACCACGCGACCAAGTACGCGGTGGAAGGGTTATCGGAATCGCTCTCCCTCGAAGTCGCGCCGCTCGGCATCAATGTCGTCATCGTCGAACCCGGTCCGTTTCGCACCAACTGGGCGGGTCCGTCGATCAAGCAATCGGCGATTCGTATCGACGACTACGACGCCACGGCGGGTGTGCGTCGTGCGCAAACGGCAGCGCGTAGCGGCAACCAGGCGGGTGACCCCGTGCGCGCGGCGCAAGCCATCATCCAGGCAGTGGAAGCAGAGAAACCGCCGCTGCGTCTGGTGCTGGGCAAAGCCGCGTTGGAAATCGCACGCGGCAAGCTCGTGTCTCTGAAAAACGACTTCGATACGTGGGAAACCGCAACGCTCGCAAGCGACTTTCCAATCGAAGGTACGTTGCCGTAAGGCGCATTTCCCGTGCTTGTTATTTCTGCGCCGCTATCTCGCTAACGTGCGCGGCAAGCACCGGCTTCCACATATCGACGCGTCGCGGTCGATCCGGCCCGCGTTCGCAGACAAACACGCGGGCTCGGCACGCCGCGCGAACCGCCGTGTCAGGACCGCGATCGGCCGGTGATAGGCTGCAAATGCCCCTCCTTCGTACCGTGCGAGGTCTTCGCTCGCAAATTGCTCATCAAGCGTCGCCCAGCGCATTGCAACACGGCGCGTATCGCCTCTCATCGACACCTTCATTATGCAAAGACCAACGTCTGTAGATGCGGCTCCGTTCCGTCGCCCGATCGTCTTTATTACCGGTGGCTCATCGGGGATTGGTCGAAGCACGGCGGCGGTTTTCGCATCGCACGGCTGGAACGTCGGGCTCATTGCGCGCGGGGCGGTGGGTCTGGAAGCAGTCAAGCATGCGCTAATGCCGATCGACGTATCGGACACCCCGGATACCGACATCGCGGTGGCGACCGCACCCGCCGACGTGAGTGACGCTGAAGCGCTAGCGATCGCCGCTATGCAGCTTGAGCGGACGCTAGGGGCACCCGACGTGTGGGTGAACTGCGCGGGCAATGGAACATTCGGTCGATTTCTCGACAGCTCTCCCGCCGAATTCAAACGCGTCACCGATGTCACGTATATGGGTGCCGTGAATGGCACGCGCGTCGCCCTGACATCGATGCTGCCGCGTGATCAAGGCTGCGTCGTCAACGTGTGCTCGGCAGTGGCATTTCATGGCATGCCGTTGTTGGCGTCCTATTCTGGGGCCAAACACGCGCTTCGTGGCTTCGACCAGGCTGTACGCGCTGAACTGGCGCAAGATGGCAGCAAGGTGCGCCTGACCACGGTGTTTCCTCCTGCGGTGAATACACCGTTCTTTGATCACGCGGTCTCGCATATGCCGTCGCCGGGCAGGCCGATGGCACCGGTGTATCAACCCGAGGTTATCGCCGAGGCGATTTATCTCGCGGCTACGACCGCACGGCACGAGATGCGCATCAGCTTCACGACGACGGCGTTTGCTTTTGCTGTTCGGCTGGTACCCGCGCTCGTGCGACGCGCGATTCATCGATTGGGATACGCGGGACAGCTCGCAAGTGATAGCGCCGCGAAGGCGCGTCATCGGCCAACGTTGTTTGCGCCGTCCGAGACGGCCTGTTCATCGCGCGGCGCCTTCGATGCGATCTCGCGCGATAGTAGTACGCAGGTGAGTTTGTTGCGGTGGTTTGCACGCTTCGGGAAAGTCAGATCGCTGGACTCTGAGCGGACCGCGCGATCGGCGGGGGCGCCTACCGTCCCTAAAGGGAAGCACGTAGCGTCGATGCAGACACCGTCGCCCCATTCCGTCGCGACGAAAACGACTGAGGCGTCACCTGCGGTGGCAGAGTTGCAGTAGGGGGCCTCTGGTTACGGTCGCCGCCGTCGACGTCATATTTACAGCGATAACGGTCGTAGCCTTTCTCATCTAAAGGAAGCAACTTACTTTTATTGATGAACTTAAATTGACCGGGCCCTCGCGATAATCCCCATGATCTTTCATCGACAATAGCGACGCTTGAGGTTTAACGTGACGAATTTGCCGCACCAGCCTTGAGGCGATACGAGCGACGACGCTTCTATCCACATTCTCTAATACCGAAGAAAGCGGCCGCTAGTACTACTTGATACGCTGATAGATCAGCAGCGCTGCCGCCGCGCCGACCAAACCGAAAATGGCTTCGGACGCGCCTACCGACCCGATAACCATTTGCAGGATTTTATGGGTATCTGCGTCAGAATGCCCATGCCTTTCCGCACTGACCAAACTGGCCAAATCGCTGAGAGCACATAAATGACGCTGGATCGCACCGTGTTAGACAATGCTATTTCAGCGGCTTAATATATTCCTCGATTATACCGAAATCGAGGATATTATAATTTGTAGAAAATTCTTCCCTGCATTCTCAAATCTCAATAACACCCCCGTTCGCTTAGGGGATTTATCCCACTCCCTAGCACAGCATCATCACCTGGAAAAATTGTACGGATATGTATGTCACTACATCGACGAGCGTAATGAACCTACGATCGTGCCATGCAGAGAAATATAACATCGGCCCCTCACACTCTACAATCCGAATGCCTAATAGATAGTGATGAGCGGCATGAACTGACGGTATCTCGCTCACCGCCTGTACTGCCAGCGCGATAAATTGGGTCGTCTTCTGGAATATCCAATGCCATCTCGAACACCACTCGAGACCGCCTGCATTGCTCCTACCTGCCTTCATTGCTGCTGGAAGTCCTATGTGCAAGGCACTTGGAAGATTTCCACACGGAAACACGATGAATAATATTTGAAGATACGCGGGCCCGAGAGACATTTCAGTCTCACTCCACTACGCGCTATAATACATTTCTGTATAAATTCGCCATGACGGCGCACAAGTTGAGCATCGAACTAGTGAGCGGTAGCATAAGTAACGCGCAGAGGAGCAACAATGAGCATACTTGACGACCTGACCGGGGCCTTAACGCAACAGGAACGGTTACTGGTACTGACGACGCCGCTCGGCGACGGCGTACTCATTCCTGAACGAATGGTAGGACACTCCCGGCTTGGGCGCCAGTTCGAATTCACGATCGATCTGGTCTCGACGACACCCGACGTTCCGTTGAAAACGCTCATTGCGCAACCCATCAGCCTTGGCATTCAAATGCCAGAGAACGCTTATCAAGCCCTGCATGGCTATGTTCATACGGCACGAAGACTTGGGTCAGATGGCACGCTCACTTCATACCAAATAACCGCGGCTTCCTGGATGCATTTCCTTAAATTCCGACGCGATCAGCGGACGTGGAATGACCGAAGTGTGGTGGATATTTTATCGGACGTTTTCGATCAGCATCCGGAAGCAGCCGGCCGT
This sequence comes from Robbsia sp. KACC 23696, assembly GCF_039852015.1. Lineage (NCBI taxonomy): Bacteria > Pseudomonadati > Pseudomonadota > Betaproteobacteria > Burkholderiales > Burkholderiaceae > Robbsia > Robbsia sp. KACC 23696. The sequence goes on from NZ_CP156627.1 coordinate 452,622, forward strand.
TATCGGTTCGCATTAAGTCGTGAGATACCAAATCGATCCTACTGCCGGCAAAACGAAACGGACTGGAATTTCGTCCATCGCACGATGGAGCACGAGGGATGGTTCGGCTTTTGGCAACAAGCTGCTGACGGCAGCGGCCATACCTTGGTGATTACGGACACTTTGACGAGTATCGATTCGCTAACGCCCGAGTCGGTCAATTTCTATCGTGCTGATATCGACGCCGACGTCAATGCCTTCACACAGTGGTCCGGTACGCGCACCTTGCAGAGTACGACCTACACCACCCGTACCTTCGATTACAAGAATCCTGCCGTGCGAACTGGCGCAAAAGGGACGCAAACCCCAACACTTCCTACTCAGGGCGCCCTGCCCTCGCAGGCCGAAGTCTACGAATACACCGGCAGTTACACGTATTCCGCTCAAACACGCGGCGATGCGCTATCTCGTATTCGAATGGAGGAATGGGAATCCCGTGCCAAGCGATTTTATGGGTCAGGGGCAGTACGAGGCGTGGACGCTGGAAAACGATTTACCCTTCGCGATCATCCGGTCCATGATACCGACGATAGCGGAACAAAAGAATTTGCGATCATTGACGTGCATTGGTCGATAGAAAATAACCTTTCCGTCGGAACGACCGGAGCAGACTATCCGCATAGCCTACAAGAGGCCATCGCTACAGCACGTGCTAGTCAGGAGTCGACGCCAGGAACGGAAAGCGCTGCGACTCTTGGACGCGCAATGTCGTCGGCGTTGAGCAAGGCTAGGGGTGGTGACGGAAACGGTTCGGATGGATTTTACTTTGTCGAAATAGAAGCGCAACGAACATCAGTTCCCTTCCGTAGCCCATTCGAACATCCTAAGCCACCCGCTACCCTCGAAACCGCCATCGTGGTAACGCAAGCCGGTCAGGAGGTTTACACTGACTCGTTGAATCGTGTCCGCGTCTTGTTTCCCTGGGATCGAATTAATAACCAGGATGAAACGGGTTCCTGCTGGGTGCGTATCGCCCAATCCCACGCAGGTACAGGCTATGGACACGTCCAACAACCGCGTGCTGGCGAAGAAGTGCTGATTGACTACATCGGCGGCGATATCGATCGTCCGGTCATCATTGCGCGACTGTACAACGGCTCGGCTACGCCGCAATGGCATACAAACGGGCTTTTATCAGGATATCGGTCGAAGGAATACGGCGGGACGGGCTATAACCAACTCGTCATGGATGATGCGACAGGACAAAACCGCACGCAGTTGTATTCGAGCTCGGAAAATTCGCATCTCCATCTTGGGTATCTTGTCGAGCACGAAGGCAATGCGCGTGGCGCCTATCTTGGAAGCGGATTTGATCTGAAATCGGACGCCTACGGCGCAATACGAGCCGCGCAAGGTCTATATCTCACGACCCACGCGACGTCGTCGTCGCAACCGCTGGCCGTATCGGATTCGACCGACCAGTTGGCAAGCGCTGAGACATTGATCGAGCGGCTGTCGCAGGCGAGTGTTTCTAATCAAGCGGAGACCTTGCAGGCCGGGCAAGACGCATTGAAGACGTTTAATAACGCGACACAGTACGGCGTGGCGGGCGGAACAGGAACCGGGGGAAATACAGCGGGCGGGGGCACCGGAAGCGCCAACGGTTTTTCAAGTCCCGTAATGCTCATGGGCAGCGCCTCAGGAATCGCTCTAGCGACAAATGATTCGACGCATGTCGCCGCGAACAAACAGATCACTTTGGTCAGCGGCCAAAGCACGCACCTCGCGGTGGGCAAGTCATTAGTCGCAAGCGTCGTTGAGAAAATAAGTTTGTTTGTACAAAACGCCGGGATCAAGCTATTCGCCGCAAAGGGCAAGGTCGAGATTCAAGCACAAAGTGACGAGATGGCCCTCAATGCACTTAAGGACCTTACCATTTCGAGTGCCAATGGAAAAATCGTGCTCACTGCCGCAAACGAAATTTGGATCGGCGCCAAGGGTTCTTATATCAAAATAAATGCAAACGGTATCGAATCGGGCACGCCTGGCACGATCCTCGAAAAATGCGGGGCGTTCACCGTCGAAGGCCAAGCGTCCGCGATTATCCCGGTCCCAATCAACACCGTGGATGTGCCGTGTACAACCCGGACGACAGCGGCAGCGGCGAGCAGCGCCTCGGTCATCGCATTGAGTTAGAGAGGACGATGCAACAATGGCTTTATCCGATTCAGACGCGCTATCGCACGCAAGATCGTTGATCAGAATGTACACGGCCCAACATGAAGGTCGATGTATCCTGATGACCGATCCGTCAACTTCGCCATTAGAAGGCGAAACAACGCAGCGCCCCTGGTTCGATGAACTCGATTGGGTTTCTTTGCCGGTGCCGCATGCATCCTTCCCCGCTGAGCACGCGCCCCGTCTTGCGGTGCTTAACCTCAACGAGCAGCGCGATGCCAAGCTGTTTTATAACAGCGTGCAACTTGCATTTGAAGATCGCTCGCCCGAACGGGTGGCTAGCGGCATGGGACAACGGATTGGTGGATGGATCGCGACAGCGGCAGACGTATCGGAACTCGCGAATTATTGGGCCTCGATGATCGTTCAATACGACAAAAGAGAGCGCGCATATGCATTACGGTTCTACGATAGCCGCTCAATAGCACTGCTGTGGCCGTTACTAAGCGATGGGCAGCGTCAAGTATTGCTGGGCCCCGTGGGAACGTGGCACACCCTGGATGCATGCGCGAGGCCTTGTGTCTATCAGGGAGGCGTCGCTTTGCACGCTCATCTCCAGTTAAAGGAGACACAATGGGAAGCAATCCGCGCACACGAACACATCAACCGCGCGTTGGGTTTAATGATGCTGGACGAGCAACGTCAACCATTGCCGCGCGATATCGAAATTGCTGTCGAGGCTGCGCAGCGATACGAGGCTTACGACATCGAGGATGCGGCGGATAGAGCGTTGTTCATTTTGCACGCGCTCACGTGGCACCCCCGTTTCGATATGCATCCGGTCGTACGACATGCAATGCGCGCCATCGGTCCTGATACGTTTTACAGTGAGGCGTTGAGTGTCCTGAGCGACAGCGATATCTCGGCTATTCGGCAGAGTTCGCTGTGACGGGTCATTAGCGCTTGAAATCGGCTAATCGTCACGCAGGCTAAGGCCTATTGACCAACCTACAACGCACCCATTTCCAACATATTCATGACCTCACATTCCCCTTGCGAAGCGTGCAAAGTAACCGGGCTGCCGATCTTTCCGATTCGCTACACGGTGTTTCCGAAAACGGTGCCGCGACAGTTGCCCTCTGGAATTACCGGAAAAGGCATAACCGATGTTGCGCTGGCACGCAGCTCGTACGGCGTTCGCATCATGCGCGAGGGCTGGCTATACCTGTTTTACGAAAAAGGCGCACGAGGCGTAAACTATTGGGAAGCTTACGCGATCTCGCAAAAGGGCCGATTCCGCAAGTGCCCGATGCCATTAGCCGTTAGTGCGCTGAATCCGCCCACGCCCGACGCTTGCGACACTAGCGCATCACCTAATCGTAGCGACATCATCGTAATCGAACGCCCCGAGAAATGCGGGACAGTCTGGGTTGCCTTCTCAGAATTTCAATGGCACGCAGGAACGTTTGATAATTACAAAAACGACACAGCGCTACGCGGCAAACGGATGCAGTCCATCCATCCCGCCGACTGGATTTCGTTCGGCAGCGACGCCAGTGGCCATGCCATCCGGGCAAGTACGGGGGCAATCGAGAGAGTGCTGGAATACAATCCCGGATTCGACGCGAATCGATTACAACCGCAAAACCCCTACAAAATATCGACTGACGACCGCGGTGGCTTTGATGAGAACGGGGTGAGCGCTGTGTATACGCGCTATCCGCTACAAATTCGTCAAATGACCCCACTCGAGGCTAGCAAGCAACTGCTACAGGTCATGACCGACGCGGGCCAAAATCCGCAGGGCACCCCGCGTCCCCCAATGGTGCTCGCTCTGTGGGACGGCGTTGGCAACGTGCACGAACTGAATGGCTTCCGTAACGATGCAGCAGGGATGCTGACGCATTATATGGCGGAAAATGCAACGCAAATCGACACGATTGGATGTATCTCTGCGGCGGAAAACGCCGTGCGTGCCGGTGCGGTCGAAAGCAAAAGCCAGTTGCGATCAAGCTTGAGGGCTGGATGGGAAGCATTTCTCAGTTCTGGCGGGGGAAGCATGGATGGGATTCCCGTAGCACCGCCCCCAACCACGCCCGAAGAGGACGCGGCGACGGAGAAGCGTATAGCCGACGCAGGGGTGATCAGCCCATCAGAGGCGAAAAAGCTAGGCGATGCTGCCTGGCCTAAGTATGAGAAGGAGATTGATCGGACGAAGATGAACGCGTTCGAAACGCACTACAAGCTTCTTCAAACCATGACTATCAATCTGCAAAGCGATCGCGCTGCTGACGTCGGCGAGTGGTTAAAGGCGCCGGTTTTTTTAGCCACACTGAACGACTACAGAGACAACGACATCTGCGACGGACGAGCATTCGAAGGAGTCATCGCCGAAGCGTTCCTGGGTATGCCGTCGGAACCAACAGGCGCGGCAATCGTATCGGCATACTTTAATAATATGGATCCGACCGACGATAACTCTCTACTTTGGCGTGCCTTCGCGCTAAATCAGGGACCAGCAAAGATAGAGTTAAAAGATCTGTTGTCGACTGCTAAAGCGAGCAAAACGGATAGCCTCGATCCAGAGCTCGAAAAGCTAGCCCCGGCGGTTACGAAGATTAAAACTGCGGTCGACAAGATGACGTCGTTCGTTAAGGCGGTGAAGGACGCGGCCGAACGGGATGCGTTAAAGGAAAGAATCACACTTTCAGAACGATTGACTGGAGCGATTGGCATCGATCGCCTCGCGGTTACGCTAGGTCCGGACATCATTAAATTTTCGGGTGCCGGCTTCGCCGGTGCCACAGTGGGTGGTTATATCCTCCAAGCAGCGTCAGTATTACGTATCGGTGTGACCTCTGCAGACACAGTGGGACTCATCAAGGATGCAATGAAATATGACGCGACGATATTAGATCGATTCAACAAGGTCTACAAACCTATGCGAGCCCGGGGCATCCCTGCAAAGACCGCCTATTTCACGGCGCTAGCCACGGTGCAAAGTGACGAAAACTATGCGGATCTAGTGAAGCAAAAAGAGCTGCATCTCACTTATTCGAGCGATGGTGAGAAAGCCCGCTTTGCGATCAAGATGGCTGGGCTCATGGCGATATTTCAGGTCATATCGCTGCTATGTGCAACGGCGAAGGCCGATAAGACCGGCGAAGATTATGCGATGATCGTGACCAGTAGCCTGGCAACTATATCCGTCTTGCTTCAAGTGCCGACGGATGCAATGAAGGCAAGATTCGGGGATGCCGTAAAATATTCTATTTCCAATATGAAGGCAGTTTCGGGATTTTTGGGCAGCATATCTGCGGTTATCTCGGTTGTGCTAGATGTAAGTCATCGAAAGAAAGACACTGCGCATAATCCAGCAGCCGGGGCAATCTTTGCCACAAAAATAATGCTCGCCGGATGGACTACGGGAGCAGCCTTGGTTACTGCATTCTGTTATGCAGCGCCATATCTACTGTCAGTAGTAGGACCTGGCCGGATGGCATTCCTTGCAAAAGCACACGTCACAATGGCCAGCGCCAGCGCGAAGGCAGCGGCAGCGAAAAAGCTGGCAGGCTCGGCCGGCGAGGGGCTCAGTAACATTGCGAAAAAAGAATCAATTTCATACGCGGGCGAATCAGCCGCGCGAGTTGCAGCAACTGGCCTGGGCGTGGAAGTCGTCGCCGCAGATGGGGCAGGCATGCTGATAGCGCGAATAGCTCTCTTCGCTGCCGGCTGGGAAGTCGCTATCGCCGTAACAGTCGTTAGCGTCCTCTACAGTTATTTCAAAAACGACGATCTTCAGGCTTGGTTGATAGAGTGTCCGTTCGGAGCCTCCCCTAAGAATCCCGCAGAGGAAGTTACCATTTCCCATAAAAATTTTGAGAAAGCGTTGTCTGTAACCTAATTAGACGCGTAGCTTGCAAAGCTTTCTGCATTGCCTCTGTAGGTAAACGACAAAAGTAGCTAACTATGTCCAAAATATCACCGACTTCAACAACGGCCCTCCTCCATGGTACGATTTCCAAACTTAGGCAAAGGAGAGGATCAGCAGATTTTCTCTTTTCTGACGAACAGAAGCGCAAATTGTCGCTTGCGGTTCTAGCGGACTTTATCTCTGGTAATGACGGTATCGGAGCGTCGCTGTCGAGCATGTCCGATATCACGACGGAGAGAGCGGACATACTCAACTTTGAGTTGGACGGTAAAAGCGTCCAGGTATGCGTATGGGCGTCGAATTTCGTCGAGGGCGATGAGGTTTGGGTGGTTGCAGAGAACATCCAAGGGAAATGGACAGGATATGCAATACACCGCCCCGCCGACGGACTCACTGCGGTTTATCCGCACTGTACACGGGGGATGTTTGCACACGTCAAGGCTTGCGTGATGTGGACATTTGTTGTGGCGTTCATATCGTATGCGTTTCTAATGATAGTCGTTTATCCAACCACCGACTCTTGGGCCGAGGTCGTCAGCTTTGGCATGATGGCAGCGCCTGTCGCATTGGGTCTCACTTCCCTTTTCGCCATTCGAGGCGCGTGGAAATTCAATAAAATCGTCCGCATGGCGGAACGTATTTTCACCACCTTCGGCTGGCCCAATCCGAAGTGGGTCGACCTCCGAAGTGGCGTCAAGAAAATGAAGCGCGAAGGAGACCCGCCGTCTTTCGGCGTGTCGCTATTCCGATATTTCCCTAAGAAGTAACGCAAGCAACAACGATCAGTAGCGACAAAAACGCCCCGGACGCACCCGAAGCACTTTCCATCAGCGAGCCTGCGCGCCAACCGTCTCCGCTATCAACCCACGCGTTGCCACCTCCACTGCATCCCTCAGCGGTGCGTCCGCGGAACAAGGATTGGGGCGCGCAACAGCGCATTTTTTAAGATACTTACCGGTCAGCGCAGCCCAGCTTGGGTCGAGGGCGGCGAACACGGGTGTCCTTGCCCCCTGTTCTTCGCTCAAGCAAAACGGTGCCATGATTTTCCAAGCCAGGCCGATCGCGCCACGCTCGCGAATCAATCCCGTCGCGACCATGCCGGGATGCACGACATTGGCCGTTACACCGCTGCCCTGAAGGCGCTCCGCTCGCGTGAACGTAGCGAGCATCATCGCCAGTTTCGATTCGCGATACGCGCGGACCCTATCCCATATCGCAAAGCGTGCACTTTTTCCGCGTTCGAGCCGGTGCGGATCCAGGCGCCCGCTATCGGACGTTGATGAACCCACATTTACGATACGCGACGGCGCCCCTGCTCGCAGCGCATCCTCCAAGACATCGCTCAGCAGATACGGCGATAAGTGGTTAACCGCCAGCACGTCTTCGCGGCCCTCCGATGTCGTACGCCAATCCGCGCGAAAAATGCCGGCATTGTTGATCAGCAGCGTGATCGACGGATAGTCGCGCGCGATTCGTTCGCCCACCTGGCGTGTTTCCGCCAACGATGACAGATCGGCAAGTCGGATATCGAGCGTCACAGGTGACGACGTTTGCTGTACCAGCCATTGCGTCAGCGCCTCGCCGCGGGAACGATCTCGACAGATAACCACCAGGTGATAATCAGCGCGCGCCAGTCCCAATGCGATCCACCGGCCAATCCCACCGGTGGCACCAGTCAGCACTGCAATGCGAGGGGGTGACGCCATAATGTGGCTTTCCAGGTAAGCAGCGATGGGCACGTTGTCGGCAGGTCTTTGCAGTCTAGCAGCCCCCGCCTTCCGGCAGATCCACAAATCGTCGGCCGCTCGCCACATCGCCGACACCTTGCCTGAAGCGCTACGCGGTGCTTACGCCTGCCCCTCCACGTTAAAGGTCCTGCCGACCGCTTCGGAGACGAAATCGATGACCGTGCGTATCAAAGGCGTATGCCTTAGGTCAGCATGCACGACGAGCCATATCTCACGGTGAAACGGCTCGCCATCAAATGGCAGACGCTGCAGCACGGGATCGTTGTCGCCGATGAATACGGGCAAGCCCGCCACCCCCACGCCGGTGCGCGCTGCCATGTGCTGCGTGGTGATGTCGCTCAGCTCACACACGATTCGACGCTTGGCGGCGATCGCAAGCAGCCATTTCTGATGCGGCATATCGGCAAATTGCGCATCATAGGCAATAACACCCCATGTCGCCGGATCCGTCGCCGCCGAATAGTCGCGACTGGCGTATACCGCAAACGGCATCGTGCCGATTCGGCGCGTTACGTTGCCCGGCTCCTCCGGTCGGAATAGCCGCACCGCGATATCGGCTTCGCGCCGCCCCAGCGACACGCTATGCGTCTGACTCGCGACCGACAACTGAATGTTTGGATAGCGCTCGCTGAAGATCCGTAGTTGTTGGGCAAAGAAGTTAGTCGCGAGAACCGGCGGCATGCTCACGGTAACTTTGCCTTGCATCGGCACTTGGTCCGCTTGCGCAAGACGCGCGATCGAAAAGGCGTCCTCCTCCATACTCGCCGCGAATGCCAGCACTTTTCTGCCCGACTCGGTTAGCACGCTCGCGCGCGGTAAGCGATCGACCAGTCGCAACTGAAGCTCGGCTTCCAGCGCGCCAAGGCGTCGGCTCACGGTGGCGTGGTCGACTTTGAGATGGCGCGCAGCGCCCGACAGGCTCCCGAATTGCGCAATCGCCAGAAAAAAGCGGAGGTTTTCCCAATCGAACATCTGTGCATTTTCTCCTATCACGCTTGCGATTCTACGGAATATTCGCACAGAAGAAAATCTTCTACGCTGAGGCCTTTCTATTAGAAGGTGCCTTGATGCGCAGCGCTTCCCAACCGCACCCGGTCTTTGTGCAGATAGCAGCGTGCTTAGGTTTTGTCGTGGTCTTGATCGACGTCAGCGTCGTCAACGTCGCCCTCGATGCGTTACGGCGCGCGTTTCGCGCCGACGTCACCGACCTGCAGTGGGTCGTCAACGCCTATGCGCTCGTCTTCGCATCTACCTTGTTGATGGCCGGTGCACTCGGTGATCGTTTCGGCGCGAAACGCATCCTGATGGCCGGCTATGCAATCTTTACGCTCGCCTCGGTGGGATGCGGCCTTGCCCCCTCGCTGTCGGCGTTGATCATCTGGCGGCTAGTGCAAGGGATCGGTGCTTCCTTGCTTGTCCCAAATTCCTTGTCGGTACTGCGTCAGGCATTCGACGACGCCACCGCGCGAAGCCGGGCGATCGGTTGGTGGGGCGCCGGCGGCGGCATCGCGCTGGCAACAGGTCCGGTGATTGGCGGCCTCCTGGTCGCCCTGTGTGGATGGCGCAGCATCTTTCTTCTTAACGTGCCGGTCGGAATTATTGGGATGGCGCTGACCGCACGGTACGCCCCCACAACGGCGCCGCAAGCCGATCGACGACTGGATCTCAGCGGACAAGTGACGGCCGCATCTACCCTTGCCGCACTCACCTTTGCCTTAACCGAAGCGAGCCGCCTGGGCTGGGAGAGCCCTATCGTTATAGGGGCTTTCTTCGTATGCATTGCCGCGGGCGTTACGTTCTTTTGCCTGCAGAGACATAACCCAGCGGCAATGTTGCCGCCGGCCTTGCTCAGCCATAAAATCGTCGTCGGCACGACGGTCATCGGCTTGCTGATTAATCTCGTTTTTTATGGGATTGTCTTTACGTTCAGTCTTCTGTTCCAGTTGATCTGGCATTTGACGCCGGAGCGCACTGGGCTGGCCTTCTTGCCCATGATGGCGATCCTGATGATGATGAATCTGGTCGCCGGACGCCTCGTCGGCCGGATCGGGGTACGCGCTTTAACGACGATCGCCCTGCTGCTTGCCGCTGCCGGCTATCTGCTGATGCTACCTGCGCTTGCGGTGCAATCCTATTGGCTGCTCGTCGTGCCGATGTTGCTCGCCAGCAGCGGTATCGCGCTGACGATTCCCACCATCACGACGTCGATGATTGGCGCGGTGAGCAATACGCAGTCGGGCATCGCATCGGGCTTGTTGAACGCCGCGCGACAAATCGGCGGCGTCATCGGCGTCGCCTTGTTCGGCTTCTTCGTTCGTCATACCGAGCCGTCTCTTTTCATGCGTGGCGTGGAAGAGACCCTTCTCGTCTCAGTCGCGCTGCTTGGCGTGGGCGCGGTTGTCGCGTACCGGAACCTCGCACACCGCGAGTCGTCGACATTTCTCTTATAATGCGACCTCTAGCGGCGTTGTTTCCGCCATCGACCCGCGGGCCTCCCCTCGTCCACACGGCGTGCGTTCGGCACCAAGCGTTCCATCTGATCGGTCAGCCGGGAGTGTCACCATGCTTGAGGAAGTGCAATACACGCATTGCAGCACCATTCCCGGCCTGACGTTGAGCAGCGCCCAGTTCGCCAATTTCCGCTTCGAGCCGCACTATCATCTCGAATACCACATCGGGCTGGTGCAAAGCGGCGTGCAGCGTCAGTCTTTTCACGGCGAAACCCTCTTTCTGGGACGCGGCACGGTGATGTTGATGCCTCCGGGCGAAGTCCACGACGGCACCGCAGCCAGCGCCGATCCCTACACGCTGCGAACCTTTCGCTTGAGCCCTTCCCTGCTGCGAGGACTCGGTGAGGAAGTCACCGGGTCCAGCGCCTTCCCGTCGCAGTCGGCCATCGTATTGCAGGACAGTCCTCTGGCCGAGCATCTGCTCGATTTGCATACGGCGCTCCAACACCCGGCTAGCGATGGGATCGCCGATGAAACGTCGGCGCTGGAACTACTTGAATCGCTGTTCGCCCGTTTGAAACTGCCTTCTCAGCGGCACCTGTCCGGTACGCTGACGGTGGAGCAGATTCAAAAGGTCCGTGATTATGCCGAGGCGTACGCGGCCGACAAGATCGTGCTGGAAGACCTGTCGCGTCTACTCGATCTCGACCGCTTTCGTTTCTTGAAATTGTTCAAACGCACCGTCGGGATGACGCCGCACGCATGGTTGCTGCGCCTGCGTCTGGAGAAATCCGTCACCTTGATGCGAAAGCACCGACACCGACCGATCACCGAAATAGCCCATGCGGTCGGCTTCTTCGATCAAAGTCACTTCACCCGTGCATTTCGGGATGCGTATGGCATCACGCCGGCGCGCTTCTGACCCGCGGTCGTCAATTTTTTACAAGTCGGTCGCCGCGCGAGTCGGTAAGCTCTCTATTCCGGCCTGATCCCGTTCCGGGAGCGCCATTCAGTGTAGAAAATCGCGCATGACCACTTTCAGCTTTCTCGACGATTACAGCGAGGGCGCGCATCCCGACATCCTTCGCGCCCTGACCGATACCAATCTCATTCAGCAACAGGCATACGGCGAGGATAGCTACACGGCGGACGCGACCGCGCTCATTACTGCGCGGCTTGGCGCAACGTTCGATGGCGCCATTCATTACGTCCCCACCGGCACGATGGCGAATCTGGTTTCCATCGCCGCCTGTCTCCGGCCCCACGAGGCAGTCATCGCGGCCACGTCCGGGCATATCGTGCTGCGGGAAGCCGGCGCGATCGAGGCGACAGGCCATAAGCTGATCGTCATTCCGGCGGTGGACGGCAAGCTCACGCCAGAACATATCGAGACGGCGCTGGCCGGCAATGCGCATTTTCCGCATATGGCGAAGCCGCGCATGATCTATCTGTCCAACGCGACGGAAACCGGGACGCTGTATACGCTTGCCGAACTGCGGGCTATCTCGGCACTGGCGAAACAGCGCGATTTGATCTTGTTCATGGATGGTGCGCGCCTTGCCGCGGCACTGGCTTCCTCGAAGAACGACGCGCGCTTGGAAGATATCGCCGCACTGGTCGATATTTTCTGGATAGGCGGAACGAAGGTCGGGGCACTGCTCGGAGAGGCGATCGTCGTCTGCAACCCCGCGTTAAAGGAAGATTTCGCCTTTCACGTCAAGCAACGTGGCGCCATGCTCGCGAAAGGCCGCGTCTTGGGCCTGCAATTTCAGGCACTCTTCGGCAGCGGCGATATCTTCTTACGCAATGCCGAACATGCCAACGCGATGGCGGCCAAGTTGGCCTCGGGAATCATCGGCAGCGGACATGCGCTGCAATCCGCGACGGTCACGAATCAGGTATTTGCCATCCTGCCCGATGCCGTCATCGCAACGTTGAAACAAGACTTTGCGTTTTACGTATGGGGCGCCGCGCCCGATGCGCATTCGGTCGTGCGCTTGGTCACGTCGTGGGCCACCGATGAACATCAGGTAGACCGCTTTTTGCAGCGCCTGAGCGCACGGTAACCCCCGCGCGGCGGTTGCCATATACGGCCCGTCCCGGGCATAATCGTCTTGCCTGTGCGACTGGCGCTAATAGATAGATCACTATCGGGAAGCACGGGACGTCGATTGCCGCGCGCCTGGGTATCACCCCCTCATCGTGAGAGGATAGGTCATGCCTGATTTCGGAAATCTGCTTGTCTTTGGTCTCGTAGCGCTGGGAATGGCACTAACGCCCGGCCCGAACATGATCTATCTGCTCTCGCGCTCGATCTCCCAAGGGCGTCGCGCCGGCCTGATTTCCTTGGGCGGGGTCGCACTGGGATTCGTCGTCTACATGCTGTGCGCCGCCTTCGGCATTACGGCCTTCCTGTTCGCCGTGCCGTTTGCTTACGACGCACTGCGCTTCGGCGGCGCGCTCTATCTGCTCTACCTCGCCTGGCAGGCACTCAAACCGGGCGGGCGTTCGGCGTTCGCCGTCCGTGACCTCCCGATCGACTCGCCCGCGAAGCTGGTGACGATGGGTTTCATCACGAATCTCGCCAATCCGAAAATCGCGATGATCTATCTATCGCTGCTTCCCCAGTTCATTACACCTGGGCACGGCAGCGTGTTGACGCAATCGCTGATACTGGGCGGCATCCAGATCTCGCTTAGCCTCGCGATCAATGCCACGGTGGCCGTCATGGCCGGGTCGATCGCCACCTTCATGACCGGCCGCCCGAAATGGATTTTGATACAACGCTGGATGATGGGAACGGTGTTGACGGGACTCGCCGTGCGCATGGCGTTCGAATCTCGAAAGTAAAATTCGCATCGCGCAGAGGGTCCGCTGTCATACCGCGCGGTCGTCGAGCGGCGTCGCCATCGTGGTTTGCAAGGAAGCGATCAGCGCCGCGATAAACGTCTCGACGGCGGCGGGGAGTCGCCGCTCACGCATCGTGGTCACTTGCAACACCCGCTTATCGAGAAGCGGTTCGTCTATGCGTCGCGCCGTCAAAGCCGGTTCTCGGGCGCTTCCGCTCAACGACAGGCGGCTCCCCAAGGCAATCGCATCCGTCGCCGCGGCAAAAGCATAAAGCGCACTGCTGCTATTGCTGTTCATCACGACATCGAATGTCAGTTTCTGCACGGAGCAGCACCAGTCGAATAATTGGCGCACCGTGGTGCCCCGCTCCATTAGCGCGATCGGATAGGCGCTAAGCTCGGCAAGCGTCAGCACGTCCTGTTGCGCCAGTGGATGCGTCGGCCGCAGCACGGCGCAAACGGGCACCTCGACGCTGTATTCGATACGCACCTCGGTACTGCCTCCAGTCGAAAAGGTCACGCCCAGATCAACCTCGCCGATTTCCACCCAATGCGCCACCTCGCCAGGCGTTCCGGCGCGCAGTACAAATGTCGCCTGCGGATACTGCGCCTGATGGCGAACCATCATTGCCGGCAAGAACGACAGCGTGAACCCCTCGGTACAGCCCACGCGCACGACGCCGACGCCGCCCGAGGAATGGGTGGCAGCGATATCGTCGAGCACCGCCGCGTCCTCGAGCAAGACCCGGCGTGCATGCTGCGCGAGGGCCTCACCGGCGGCGGTCAGCACCATCCCGCGCGGCATCCGCTCGAACAACGCGGCGCCGACCTCCTGTTCCAATTTGCTGATCTGGCGACTGATCGCCGAGATCGCCACATGCAGGTGTTCGGACGCGCCGGCCAATGAGCCAGCCTTCGCTACCTCGACAAAGTAGCGCAGGGCAAGACTGTGCAACATGGCGAATCCCTTTGAGCATTGCTTTTTTGGCAATGCTATCAGCAAAATTTGAAATTGCTGCGAATTTATGGTCTTTCTAGACTGGCGCTTATTCGATTTATTTTGCGAGAGGATCGCCCGTGAATGCCCCCCTTATGAACCGCGCGGCTGCCGTCCAGCAGGCGACCGATCACTTCGATTCGGGCGCGTTTCTGGCCGATCTACGCCGGCGCGTCGCCTTCACGACCGAAAGCCAGAACCCTGACAATGCGCCGGCGCTACACGCCTATCTCCGCGCGGAAATGATGCCAACACTGGCCGCGCTGGGCTTCACCAGCGAGGTCGTCGATAATCCGGTGGCAGGCGGGCCGCCCTTCCTGATCGCGCACCGCCATGAAGGCGACGATCTGCCGACCGTATTGACCTACGGGCATGGCGACGTCGTGCGCGGCTATGCCGATCAATGGCGTAAAGGGCTGGCCCCCTGGGAAGTGTGCATCGAAGGTGACCGGTGGTATGGTCGCGGGACCGCGGATAACAAGGGCCAGCACTCGGTGAACTTTGCGGCCTTGGCTGCCGTGCTCGCCACGCGTGGCGGCACGCTGGGCTTCAACGTCAAAGTGATTTTCGAGACAGGAGAAGAGGTCAGCTCGCCGGGCCTTGACGCCGTCTGCGCGGCACGCCGCGATCTCCTGGCCGCGGATCTGTTCCTCGCCTCGGATGGCCCGCGCGTCTCCGCGGAGCGCCCAACCGTGTTTCTCGGTTCCCGTGGCGGCATCAGTTTCGAGTTGTCGATCGATTTGCGAGACGGCGGCCATCACTCGGGCAACTGGGGCGGCGCCTTGCGCAATCCGGCCATCGTTCTGTCGCATGCGATTGCCAGCATGGTCGATCGACACGGGGCGATCGCGGTATCGGGTTTGCGTCCCCCGGCCATTCCGGCATCGGTCCGTCATGCACTCGAGGACATCGTTCTCGGCGGTGACGAAAACGCGCCCGAGGTCGATCCAAACTGGGGCGAGCCCGGCTTGACGACGACCGAGCGTGTCATCGCCTGGAATACGCTCGAAGTGCTGGCGATGACGTCGGGCAATCCGGAAGCGCCGGTCAATGCCATTCCGCCGCGCGCCAAGGCTGCGTGTCAGTTGCGATTCGTCGTCGGTACCGATTGGGAGCATGCGGGCGAGCATCTGCGCAACCATTTCGCCGCGCACGGCTTCCCGGAAGTGCAGGTCACCATGGGCTCGACATCGCGCGCGACGCGGCTCGACCCCGATGACGCGTGGGTGCATTGGGCGTTGGACTCGATGCGCCAGACGACCGGCAAGAAACCCGCCCTGCTACCGAATCTGGGCGGAACCGTGCCGAACGACGTCTTTGCAACGACGCTGGGTCTGCCCACCCTCTGGGTACCGCATTCCTATCCCGCGTGCGCGCAGCACGCCCCCAACGAGCACCTGTTGGGCTCGGTCGCGCGCGAGGGATTGCAGACCATGGCGGGCCTCTGGTGGGACCTCGCCGAAGCCGGGCCGGCGATCATCGCCACGCGTGCCGCCACGCGCCATACGGCGTCGTCCGTTACGCGGAGTGCGCCATGAATGCACGGTCTACACAACCCGTCAGCCTGGTCAAGGTCGTCATGGCGACGTCGGTCGGCAATGCGCTGGAGTGGTTCGACATCGCCATCTACGGCTTCTTCGCCGTCTACATCGCCCGCAATTTTTTCCCGTCCAATAGCGATACGGCGTCGATGTTGCTCACCTTCGGGACCTTCGGCGCGTCCTATCTGATTCGGCCCATCGGCGGCATGGTGATCGGCGCTTATGCGGATAAGCACGGCCGCAAAGCGGCATTGACCTTGTCGGTCGCATTCATGATGCTGGGAACGGCGCTGATTGCGCTGATGCCGAACTACGCGCATATCGGCGTGCTGGCACCCATCGGCATTTTCCTCGCGCGGCTGATCCAGGGCTTTTCGGCCGGTGGCGAATTCGGTCCATCGACGGCGCTGCTGATCGAACATGCACCGCATAGGCGCGGTTTTCTCGCGAGCTGGCAATTTGCGACGCAAGGGGTGGCGACGCTGATGGCAGCCGCGTTCGGCTTTGGGCTGGCGACGTATATGACACCGGCGGACCTGACCGCATGGGGCTGGCGTGTGCCGTTTTTCTTCGGCCTGTTGATTGGCCCGGTCGGACTCTATCTGCGCGCCGTGCTGGAAGACGCACCGGAGTTTACCGAATCGACGCGTAACGAAGCGCCGCTCCGCGAAGTGCTGTCGCAGCAAAAGCGGCTCGTCTTGATATCGATCGGGGCATTGACCGTCTCCACCGCCGTCAATTATCTGCTGCAGTACATTCCCACCTTCGCGATTCGGGAATTGCATTTGACGTCGGCGACCGGTTTCGCCGCCACGATGGTCGGCGGCGCCATCCTGTCGATCGTGACACCGTTCGCCGGTCATTTGTCCGATCGCATCGGACGACGCAAGCAGATGACGGTCGTCGCCGTGCTGTTGGCGCTGACCGCCTATCCGGCGTTTCGTTTCGCCGTCGAACACGCCTCGCTTCTCACGCTGTTCGCCTTGGTCGCCTGGCTCGCTGTCTTGAAATCGATCTATTTCGGCGCCTTGCCGGCCTTGATGTCGGAGATCTTTCCGGTCGAAACCCGTGCAACCGGGATGTCGATTGGCTATAACATCGGCGTGACGGTGTTCGGTGGCTTTACGCCGGTGATCGTGATCGCGTTGGTCGGCATGACACACGACAAAAGCGCGCCTGGCCTCTATGTGATCATGACCGCCATCATTAGCCTCGCCGCACTGGCGGCCTCGGGAAGCGCTCACGCGGCAGGACGGCGCATGAGCCCGGTCGCTGGCGCGGCCGTCCGAGGCACGAACCGCTGAATGCGCAAAGCATCCGTGGATCGGATGCTTTCGCGTTTATTGCAGCAGCGCTCAGGATTTGAGATAACCGAGCACCTTGAAAGCGCTGATCGAACCGACGACGGCGAAAAGCACGGGCATCACCATATCGTGATCGAAATGGGTAAATTCCAATAGCAGGACGATGGCGGTGATCGGCATTTGCATCGACGCCGCCAGGAAGGCACCCGCCCCCACGACGGCAAATGCGCCGAGCGGTGCGCCCGGAAAATGCAAGCGCCATAGTCCGCCCAGCACGAGCGCAAGCAGTGCGCCGTTGGTGAGGCCGGGCGTCAAAAGCCCCCCTTCGGCACCACTGCGCAAGGTGGAAACCTCGATTGCCACCTTCAGTACCAACAACAGCGCGGCAAGGCCAAGCGGCAGCGCACCGTCGAATGCCAAGCCGGCGGGTCCTCTGCCATTGCCTGCCAGTGCGGGAAACCCGATCACGAGCGCGCCGATCACGACGAAATTGATCAAGGCATACATCGGCAGGCGGAGATCTTTCGGCGCGTGCGCGCGGGCACGCGACGTCAGTGCAACGAAGACCCAGGCCGCCGCGCCGAAAAGCGGGCCGCACACGATCGCCCCCACCAGCAAGGTCTGATCGACGACGTAATGCGGTACCGTGTATTGGTGCTCGTTCCCGAGCCAGAATTGCGCGACGAAGGCGGCTATTGCGGATGTCGCGAGGGCCGGCACAAGCGTGCTGAACGCGAAAGTACACAGCAGCACTTCGAGGACGAACACGGCGCCGCCCAACGGCACGTTGTAGACGGCGGCCAAACCTGCACCCGCTCCACACGCCACCAAGACGCGCTGATCCGCGCTCGGCAAGCCTGCCCGATGGGCGATCCATCCGCTCCATAACGCACCGATTTCACGCGGCGCCACTTCCCGTCCCAACGGTGAGCCTAGCGCGACCGTAACGATTTGCAGCAACGCATGGATGATCGTGCTCGAGACCGGCATCCGGGGATCGGCAGCGCCGACCGCTTTACGAATACTCACCAGCGGCTTTCCCCAGCGATACAGCGCGCCCCAGCCACAGCCTGCAACAAGTCCGCACACCAGCAACGCGGCGAAGCGGCGACCGGGCGTTGCCGCCGTAACGCCCGTTAAAAAGCTTTCGGTACCGACGAGCCGATCAAGGCTGTAACCATAGGCGATATGCTGGACGGCGTGCAGCAGCAACGCGACGAAAGCGCCGCCAATCCCCGCGCCCACGCCGATCGACACGATCACCGCGGCGCGCCGTATCTGAAAATACGCCGGATGAATGGACGCGTCGGAGGGAGCCATGTCTGAGAAAGGTGGGTTGCAAACCAGAATGGTATCGCGGCCCGTCTATGTGAATGATGAATGTTTTCGATCGATTAATGAGATGTAAATATATATAAGATGATCGACGCCTTTGTCGACGAGCGACGACTGCGCCGCGCACACCCGGCGCGGAGAGGACATCGAAAGATCTTGCTATGCTGCGGAGGAAACCGAACAGGAGCGCGCAGAAAATGAGAAAAGTAGCGGTGGTGACGGGAGGTGGGCGCGGCATCGGCGCGGCGACGACAAAGCGTCTGGCACAAGACGGCTATGCCATCGCTTTGAGCTATGCCAACGACGCCGCTTCGGCAGAGGCGATCGCAGAAACACTTCGCGCGTCCGGAACCGAGATCATCGCGGTACGCGCCGATGTCTCCGTCGAACGGGATGTCATGGCACTGTTCGATCGCGTGGACAAGGAATGGGGACCGCTTACGCTGCTTGTGAACAATGGAGGTATCACCGGCGGCATGGCACGCGTCGACGACGTGAAGGAATCCGTGCTGTCGCAGGTCTTCTCGGTCAATGTGATCGGCGCATTCCTCTGCTGCCGGGAAGCGGTGCGCCGAATGTCGACCCAACATGGCGGCAGCGGTGGCAGCATCGTCAACGTATCGTCGCGGGCAGCCGAGTTAGGCGGCTCGCATGAGTGGGTCCATTACGCCGCGACAAAAGGGGCATTGGACACGCTCACGAAAGGCCTGGCCAAGGAAGTCGCGCTCGAAGGGATCCGCGTCAATGCCGTCGCACCGGGTCTGATCGAAACCGACATTCATGCCGCCGCGGGACAATTCGATCGCGTCGAGCGGATGGCGAGCACGATCCCCGTCGGCAGGGCCGGCCAGCCGGAGGAGGTTGCCGAATGTATCGCCTGGCTCGCGTCACCGGCGGCGTCATATGTGACCGGCACCATCGTTGCGGCATCCGGCGGTCGTTGATCGTCACACGACCGGACAAGGCAGCGACGCCGCCGCATCGTCAACGCGCAAGCGGGACTGTTTCATTCGCGGCCTACTCCTGCGCTTCCAGTGACTGCAGCATATCGATAAAAGCGCGAACCTTCGCGCTGAGCAACCGACGCGTGCTGTAAAGCGCCCATATCTCCACGGCTACGGAGGCGTCGGTGCCGAGCAAACGCAGCCGCCCTGCTCGTACATCTTGCCGCACTGCCATCTTCGGTAAGCGGCCTATCGCCGCGCCGGCCAGTACCGCTTCGCGCGCCATCAGCAACGTCGATACACGCAACACTGGCTGCGGCGAGAGCGTACGAATCGCACCGTCCGCGCCATGCATCTGCCATGTTCCTCCCGGCGTTGCGTGTGACAGCATCACTGCAGGTACCGGCATCGCCACCGCATCATCGGGCCATGTCGTCGGCAAGGCCAAACCAGGCGCGGCCACAACCCATAGCGCATCCTCGAAAATCCGGCGACCGACCAGGCGCTCGTCACCGCTAGGATTTACGCGAATCACCACATCGAAGCCGTCGGCGACCGGATCGACCAGCCGATCATCGGCGACGACATCCACCGTCACCTGCGGGTAGGCCAAGGCGAAATGCGCCGCGGCGCGTGCCAATAGCAAATGCGCGAATACGAACGGCGCACT
This sequence comes from Robbsia sp. KACC 23696, assembly GCF_039852015.1. NCBI lineage: Bacteria > Pseudomonadati > Pseudomonadota > Betaproteobacteria > Burkholderiales > Burkholderiaceae > Robbsia > Robbsia sp. KACC 23696. The sequence goes on from NZ_CP156627.1 coordinate 472,551, forward strand.
GACGCGCAGGCGCCCGCGCGGCACGGCACCCTGCGATGTCACCACCTCCACCGCTTCTCCCAGCTCGGCCATCAGGCCGTGCGTGCGCTGGTGCAGCGCTTCGCCCTCTTCAGTCAACCGAATCTGCCGCGCGCCACGCTCCAGCAGCCTGACACCCAATGACTGCTCCAGGTCCGCCACGCGTCGCGACAAGGTCGCCTTCGGCCGATCCAAGGCCCGCGCCGCCGCGCCGAATCCGCCGTGCACCACCACCGCATTGAAATCGGCCAATGCACCGAGATCCATAGTCGTTCCATTTTTGAGACGATGAGTATCGATTATCGCACTATCGACCCGTATCCGGAACACCTACCATGCATTTCAACGCGACACGAAACGTGTCCTGAAACAGGGTTCTTACATTCATTGGCGATATTGGAGAGTGAAAATGCGTATTCTCGTTACGGGCAGTACCGGTGTAATCGGCGGCCAGGTCATTTCGCATTTGAACGCGCTGGGCGGCAAGGATCTGGACATTCGCGCACTGACGCGGGATCCCGCCAAGGCAAGTGCTGCCGGAACGTTTCCGGCAACCGTGACGCCCGTCGCCGGCGACCTGACGCAGATCGATGCAATGCGGGCCGCCGTGCGCGATATCGACGCGCTGTTCTTATTGGCACCGAATGCCGCCGACGAATTGACCCAGGCGATGCAAGCCATGAACATTGCGCGTGAAGTCGGCGTCAAAGGCATCGTCTATCTGTCGGTGTTCGGTGCCGCAGCCTACAGTAACGTGCCGCACTTCATCGGCAAGCGGGCGGTCGAATGGATGATCGAAGACGGTGCACTGCCGGTCACCATCTTGCGCCCCACCTATTTCATTCAGAACGATCTCCGCCAGCAGATGCCGCTGATGATGAATGGGGTCTACGCCCAGCCTATTGGCGGCAAGGGATTGTCCATGGTCGATATTCGCGATATCGGCGAAGTCGCGGCGCGCGAACTGTTGCGCCGCGCCGCCAACCCGACGCCCCAGCCGTCCATAGCCTACACGCTGGCCGGCCCCGATCCGATTACCGCCGATGCCGCCGTGGCGATATGGGCAGAGGTATTGTCGCGACCGATCCGGCATGCCGGTAACGATCTGGACAGCCTGGAGGCAACATTGAAATCGATGATGCCGCACTGGTATGCCTACGACCTGCGCCTGATGATGCAGCGTTATCAACAACAGGGAGCGATTGCCACGCCGGACGAAATCGCCGCGCTGACTGCGATTCTGGGACGGCCGCCGCGCAGCTATCGTGCATTTGCCGAGGATGCGGCTAAACAGTGGTTGTCCGCCTGACCCCGTCGTTGGAGCATCGTCGGACCATCACGGCTTACGCGGCAGGGTCGCCCTCGTCGCTGCCGAGCTTCGGTTTCGCCGGCTTGCGGCGAACCGCCTGACTGATCTTGGCGCCGATGCCCAGCGTCCTCATCAAGGTCTCCGGACGCATGCGCAGCATCTCGTCCGACCAGGCGGTCAGAATTTCGAGAAACTCGAGCGTCTCGCGCATGCGCTGGGCGCTCTCCTTGCTCTCACGCGCCATATCCGGGCTCGACAGGCTTTCCCGCAGCACTAATAAGGTCGGTTCGATTTCGCGCTGTCGTCGTCCCTCGACAATCAGCTTGAAGAGTTCCCAGACATCGGTAGAGGTCTCGAAATGATCCCGGCGATCGCCCATCACGTGCACGATGCGCGCCAGACGCCAGGACTGCAGCTCTTTCAAGCTATTGCTGACATTCGAGCGCGCCACGCTCAACGTTTCGGCAATCTCATCGGCCGGGACCGGCCTCCCCAGCAAAAACAACAAGGCGTGGATTTGTGCGACAGTGCGATTGACGCCCCATCGGGAGCCCATTTCGCCCCAGTGCAGAATGAATCGTTCGGCTAGCGGTGTCAGTTCCATGATGCAGACTTTAAGGATTTCTCAAATTTCTGTCAATACAGAAATTTGAGAATTGCCCCCGCACCGTGCGCTGCATTAACGCTGGAACGCACTGCGCAACTGCGCTATATTCCTGTATGCATAACGACTAATTTCTCACCCAGAACGCCGAGTGCGTCACGTCCGACACGCGCTGTCGCCAAGCGTGACCGCAGGCCGACACGGCACGTGCGCCTGGGGACGCTCCGTATTCACCTGTAATAAGAGGCTGATCATGTCCTCAATGCCGCCCTCCGCGTGTGGTAACACCAGGCCGACGCCACGGCGTGCCGCCGTGCGGGCTCCCGCCAAGCAAGGCGCACGCGCCGCTGCATTTGCGGCGCAAGGAAAAGCGCGGCGCGTGGATAACCGCGTGGTCGTGATCGTCCGTCCGCGTGCGCCCTTTATCGATTGGATCAATAGCAGCGATCCCGACGCGCCGGAGATTCCGCTCGAGCAGGCTTGCGCCGAGGCGAATATTTTCTTGTTGCCGGCAAACGATGCGACCGATGCCCGGCCGCTCGGCGAAACCTGGGAACGCGATTTCGACCGGATATCGACGGTGTCCTCCGGTGCCGACGCCCAGGCGCGTACCGACGACTGGCTTACCCATCACTGGACCACGCTGTTCGACCGCTTGCTGCAGGACTGGGACGTCGATATCGTCGATTGTCCGCAGCCTCGCTCGATGGCCTTGTTTCTGGCATGGTTCGACGTGCATACCCACACCGCCGTATTCGACTACGCCGACGAGCCGCTGCGCTATCAAGCGCAGCCCGCCCGTCCTGCTGAATACGACGTGTGAATACGCGCTTCCCGACGGGTGGCGTCTGCTCTCGCGCCATCGCGTCATCCCGCGACGTCCGGCATTCCGGACACCGCCCTCGCCGCGCGCGCCTTTGGGCATGCGTGGTATGCTGCCGCCATGCACGCACCCACGTCCCCCTCCCAGACGCCAGCCGATACGCTCGGCGACACCGACTCGCCCGCGCAAGCGCGTGTCGACGAGGCATCGTCGGTCCGCTCGGCGCCGGCTGAAGCGCCCGGATCCGCCCCGGACTTCGCGGACGACGGTGACAGCGGCGCGCCGATGAGCGCGAGCGGGCCGCACGTACGATTCCGCATGCGAATCCACCACGAAGGCAGCATTGCGATCGGGCCCGGCAAGATCGCCTTGCTCGAAGCGGTGCGCCTGCAAGGGTCGATTTCAGGAGCGGCGCGACATCTCAATATGTCCTACCGTCGTGCGTGGATGCTGATCGACGAGTTGAATCGCACCTTGGCCTCACCGGCGACGCATGCGGAAATGGGAGGGCAACGTGGCGGCGGTTGTGTGTTGACGCCCGTCGGCGAGCAGATCATCGCGCTGTATCGCGGTATCGAGGAAACGGCTTACGCGGCATGCGCATCCCAAATCGATGCGATGGACCAATTGTTGAAACGGTAAGAGGGTTGCAAGGAGCTCTGGCATGACGGCATTGCACGACGCACGGTTGCGGCAAGGCGTGGACGCCGCGATCGACACGGCCTTGCACGATGATCGCATCGTAGGCGCAGTCGTCTGCGTCACGCAGCATGGCGTGAAACGCTATGCGCGCGCGGCCGGCTGGGCGGATCGTGAAGCGCAACGTCCGATGCAATGGGACAGCGTGTTTCGCCTTGCATCGGTCTCCAAGCCCTTCGTGACCGTGGCGGTGTTGCGCGCCGTTGCACAAGGTATTGTGGCACTCGATGCGCCGGTCAGCCGCTGGCTGCCTTTTTTCACGCCGCCGATGCCGGACGGTCGTCCCGCGAGAATCAATGTCTATCATCTGCTGACGCATACGGCCGGCCTCGATTATGGCCTGGCGCAAGCGGTGAATGGTCCCTATGCGCAACGAGGCGTCTCCGATGGTCTGGATCTCGCCGACGTCGATCTGGCGGGCAATCTGCGACGCCTCGCCGAGGTGCCGCTGAACTATGCCCCCAGTCATGGCTGGGCCTACTCCTTGGCGATCGACGTGCTGGGAGCGGTACTGTCGGAGGCGATGCGGATGTCATTGCCGGACGCGATCCAGACCCTCGTGGGCGCGCCGCTCGGATTACGAGATAGTGGCTTTTTCGTCGACGCCAGCCAGGCCGAACGCCTGACCGCGGCCTATGCCAACGGTCCTGACGGCACGGTGCCGATGGCAGACGGACTGCGCCTGCCCTTCCCCGATGCACCCGAACAAGGCGTGCGGTTCGCCCCGTCGCGGATCACGGACCCCGACGCTTATCCATCAGGGGGCGCCGGCATGTCGGGTAGCGCGGCTGACGTGCTGACGCTGCTCGAATCCCTTCGGGCAGCAGACCCCGCCTGGCTGCCGCGCGCGATTTCGCCGCTGCATTGCGGCGATCTTTGCGGTATCGACGTCGCATCGCGCGGCCCCGGGTGGGGCTTCGGCTATGGTGCCGGCGTGCTGGTCGATCCCGCATTGGCCGAGACGCCGCAAAGCCCCGGCACGCTCGCGTGGGGCGGCGTCTACGGCCATCATTGGTTCATCGACCCGAAACACGATCTGGTCGCCTTGGTTCTGACCAATACCGCCTATGAAGGCATGAATGGCCGTCTGACCGTCGATATTCGAGACGCCGTTTATCAGGCACTCGCCTGAGCGACGACGGCAACGCGGGCAGCGCTGCCGCTCAACGCCGTAAGGCGCGGAACACCGGCGGCTCCCACGTTCGGCGCGCGAGCAGCAGCGCCATCCCCGTTTTCTCTTCGAGCGGCGCCGTCGCCGACGCCTCGTGCAACGTGGCAAAGCGCTGGCGAACCCGCTGAATGACGGTCTGCAATTCCTGACGCGCGGCGTCGGTCAGCATGCCGTGGACGAAGTCCATGCCCTCGTCGGCCGCCGTGAACGGGTGATCGAGGAAATCCGGCAGCCCTTCCTCGCGAAAAAACCGCCGGATCGGCCCATCGGGCAACCACACGAAATCCCGCGCGATGCGCAAACGGATACGCTGCCCGGGCAGGACCGTCAGCAACCCCATCCCCTGCAACTGACTCAGCGCGTCATCGCACTCCGACGAATCTATCTGATACACCGCGACGATCTGCGCCGGCTGCCAATGGTTCAGGACGCACACGGCAACCAGCAACAGACGCGGATGGCGCACCAGGCGTAACTCGTCGGCCGGCGCCAATCCGTGCAACTCCGGCGCGCTGACGTGCGCCGACAGCATCAGCTCCGACAACGTCATGCCCAGCAGATCGGCCAGTTGCGCCACGCGCTCGACCGTCAGACGCTCGTTCGAGAAAAGCCGCTTGACGCTCGGCTCGGATAACTGCATCGCCGCCGCCACATCCTTATAGGTCATGCCGTGCGCCTTCAACTGGCGCTTGATGGCAAGAATCAAATCGCTGACTTCTGACATGAAGAATAAGACCTTGATTCGAAAATACGTCGATGACGCGGCGGCGGTATCGCATTCCGATACCGCGGGTGCGTTATTAAGCCATCTTTCATTCTTTTTAGCCAATTCTAAAAGGGAAAAGGCATACTTCGCACCATCGACGAATCAGTCTGCCCCGCGGCGGATTATCTAAAAAAGGCATATCAATGTCACTGTTTCGCACAAAGCGGTTCCTGCCGCTGTTTCTCACGCAGTTCTTCGGCGCATTGAACGACAATATGCTGAAGAACGCGATGATCATGCTGATAACGTATCGGATGGCATCCGAGGCACACGATGCGCAATCGCTGGTCACCGTGGCCGGCGGGCTCTTCGTGCTGCCCTTCTTTCTGTTTTCGGCGATGGCCGGGCAGATGGCCGACAAGTACGATCGGGCCGCGATGACGCGCGTGATCAAGGTCGTCGAAATCGTCATCATGGTCATCGCCGTCGCCGGCTTCTATCTGCATAGCGTCGCCATCCTGATGGTCGCGCTGGCCGGCATGGGCATTCATTCGACGTTCTTCGGGCCGATCAAGTACGCCCTGCTGCCGCAACAGCTGAAGCCGGAGGAACTGCTCGAAGGCAATGCCTTCATCGAGGCCGGCACCTTTCTGGCGATTCTGATCGGCACCATCGCCGGCGGCGCGCTGGTACTGCGCGACCACGGCGAGACGCTGATCTGCATTGCCCTGATCGCGATCGCGGTGATCGGTTATCTGAGCAGCCGACAGATTTCCGCAGCAACGCCGAGCGACCCCTCGCTGCGGATCAATCGGAATCTGTTCACCGAGACCGGCCGCATCGTTTCGCAGAGCTTCCAGGACAAGGCCATCAAGCGCTGTATCTTGGGCAGCTCCTGGTTCTGGTTCGTCGGCGCCACCTTGCTCGCGCAATTCGCCCCGTATGTGAAGGACGTTCTGCGCGCCGACCCGAGCGTCGTGACGTTGTTGCTGACGGTCTTCTCGGTGGGCGTCGGACTGGGCTCCTACGCCTGCGACAAGTTGCTGCGCGGCGAAGTGCAAGCGACCTATGTGCCGCTGGCCGCACTGGGCTTGACGTTGTTCGGCATCGATCTCTACGTGGCGAGCCAGCACGCCGCGGCCCTCGTCGGCACCGCGACGGCCGCTGACGCGTTGCAATCGCTGCAGGCTTTCATGCGCGTGCCGGCCAACTGGCGGGTCCTGTTCGATCTCGGCGGCATCGCCGTCTGCGGCGGTATCTATATCGTGCCGCTGTACGCGATCATGCAGCACCGCAGCCCGCCGGCGCATCGCGCACGGGTCATCGCCGCCAACAATGTGATGAATGCGCTGTTCATGGTGGTGTCGGCGGTGCTGACGTTGGTGCTGCTGAAACTGCATTTCACGATTCCCGAGCTGTTTCTGTTCGTCGCGATCGCCAACGGCGCGGTGGCGCTCTATATCTGCCGCCTGCTGCCCGACGCGCTGTTCCGCTCGATTCTGCGCGCCGTGCTGACGTTGCTGTATCGCGTCGAGGTCCGCCATCCGGAGCGCTATGCGCAAGCCGGCGAACGCGTGCTGATCGTCGCGAACCACACGTCTTTCCTCGATGCGGTGCTGATCGCCGCCTTCCTGCCGGAGAAACTGCATTTCGCCGTCAACACCCATGTCGCCCGCGTCTGGTGGATGAAGCCGGTGCTGTCGCTGGTCAAGGCATTCCCGCTCGATCCGACGAATCCGCTCGCCGCCAAATCCTTGATCGATTTGTTGAAGCGTGACGAGAAGTGCATGATCTTCCCGGAAGGGCGCCTGACGGTCACCGGCGCGCTGATGAAGATCTACGAAGGTCCGGGGATGATCGCCGACCGCTCGGGGGCGCAATTGCTGCCGATCCGCATCGACGGCGCGCAGTACACGCCGTTCTCGCGGCTGCGCGGCAAGGTGCGGATCCGCTGGTTCCCGCGCATCACGCTGACGATTCTGCCGCCGCAACGCTTTGCGATTCCGGACGACATCAAGGGTCGCGGACGCCGTCAGATGGCCAGTGCGCAACTGTACGACGTCATGTCGGAAATGATGTTCCAGAGCGCCCGTACCCACAAGACCTTATTCGAAGCGCTGCTGAACGCCAGTGCCGTGCACGGCCGCAACCGCCCGATCGCCGAGGATATCGAACGCAAGCCCTTGCGCTACGGCGCATTCATCCTGCGCGCCTTCACGCTGGGCCGGGTGCTGTCACGCGGCGTGCTGGCCACGTCGTCCGAGGCAGGCGCTGGCGCCAGGGCTGGCGCTACGGCCGCCGCACCGGGCAATACGGCCTTGCCGCAGATACCCGTGGGGGTGATGCTGCCGAACACGGTGGCCGCCAGCGTCGTCTTCTTTGCCTTGCAGGCGATCGGCCGTGCGCCGGCGATGTTGAACTTCACCAGTGGCGCCGCGCAAACGGCACAGGCCTGCGGCACCGCGCAGTTGCGCACGGTCCTCACCTCGCGCCGCTTCATCGGCATGGCAAAACTGGAAGCGTCGATCGACGCGATGACCGCCGCCGGCGTCACGATCGTCTATCTGGAGGACCTCGCGCCATCGGTACGCTGGCATGACAAGGCCTTCGGTCTGCTGGCATCCCGCTTCCCGCATTGGGCGTATGCGGGCAATCTGCGCCGCGCCGGCCTGGGCAAGCAATTGCACGCCGACGCCGTCACGGACGGCAAGGATACGCTGGCCGATACCGCCGCCGTCGTGCTCTACACGTCCGGCTCCGAGGGCAGCCCCAAGGGCGTGGTGCTCAGTCATCGGAATATCCTCGCGAATTGCAGCCAGGTTGCCAGCCGCGTGGACTTCGGACCGCAGGATATCGTGCTGAACGTCTTGCCGATGTTCCACTCCTTTGGCCTGACCGGCGGCACCCTGCTGCCGATCCTGGCGGGCATCAAGGCGTTCTACTATCCGTCGCCGCTGCATTATCGAATCGTGCCGGAACTGATCTACGACACCAATGCCACGATCATGTTCGGCACCGACACCTTCCTCTCGGCTTATGCCCGCGCCGCGCATCCTTATGATATGCATAGCATCCGCTATATCTTTGCAGGAGCGGAAAAGCTGCGCGACGAAACACGTCGGGTCTATGCGGACAAATACGGCGTGCGGATCTTCGAGGGCTATGGCGCCACCGAGATGTCGCCGGTCATCAGCCTGAACACGCCGATGCAAAATCAACCGGGTAGCGTTGGCCGTCTGCTGCCGGGCATCACGCACCGTCTCGAACGGGTGCCGGGTATCGACAATGCGGGCCTGCTGTTCGTCAAGGGGCCGAATGTCATGCGCGGCTATTTGAAAGCCGATGCACCGGGCGTACTGCAAGCGCCTGCCGATGGCTGGTACGACACCGGTGACATCGTCTCGATCGATCCGCGTGGCTATGTGACAATTCAAGGACGCCAGAAGCGCTTCGCCAAGATTGCCGGCGAGATGGTGTCCCTGACCGCGGTCGAATCGACGATCTCGGCACTGTGGCCGGAGCAGCAACATGCGGCGGTGAATCTCCCGGATCCGCGCAAGGGCGAGCAGATTGTCCTGTTGACCACCCGCGACGATGCGCGCCGCGACGCACTGCTGCAGTGGTTCCAGCAACGTCAGGTCTCGGAACTGGCCTTGCCGCGACGGATCATCGTCGTGCCGAAGTTGCCGACACTCGGCACCGGCAAGACCGATTATCAGCAGGCGAAGCAGATCGCGCTGGCCTCCCTCTCGGAGAACGGTAGCGAGTAAGCAAGCAGCGGCAGTCGGCGCTCGCCATCGGGGCGCCGACTGCCAGCAAGGTGGAAGCAAAAAAAAACGCTGCATCGTGAGATGCAGCGTTTTTTTCAATCCAGGCGCGGAGCGCCCGAGCGGTTGCCTGACGCGACGGCGCTGAATTACAGCGCAGCGTCCTTCAGCTTCTTCAGTGCACGGACCTTGATGCGCACCGATGCCGGCTTTGCGGCAAATTCGCGCATCTCGCCGGTGAACGGATCCTTGCCAACGCGCTTCTTCTTTGCCGGCACGTCCTGCACGGTCAGCTTCAGCAGGCCAGGCTGCGTGAATTCACGCACGCCCTTCTTGTGGACGGCGCCGAGGATCGTCGCTTCCAGTGCTGCCAAGACGGCCTTGACTTGCTTCGGCTCGACTTGCGAAACCTCGGCCAGGTGCGACGCCAACGTCACCTTGGTGAAGGTGTCTTTGATCGGCGATGCGCCCGTCGTCTTTGCTGCTACTTTCTTCGTGGCCACGGCCTTCTTTGCTGCCGGCGCCTTCTTAGCTGCGACCTTCTTTGCCGCTGCCTTCTTTGCTGTTGCCATTCGACTCTCCAGTTGTCGACCGTTATTGTGTCGCCGACCCTTGCGGCGATCGCCTATTGTATCGATACCAAACGCGTTTGTGCCGTGTTTGTGATGTCTTTATATCGCGTTTGATGCATTCTGGCAGCGATATTTCATTAAATTTCGTTTCAGAGTTGTAAATGACCCGTTGCTGCGTGTCACATTCGGTCATTTCGCATCCGTTACAGCAAGTCTTCAATCGATCGCCATGATGCAAAGACGCCCCGTCGCGTGATCAGCGCGACGGGGCGTAGCACCCGTTATCAGACGAAATAGCCGTTACCGCAACGGGCGTTCGACGGTCCGTTCGATCTCGAACGGACCACGGATCCGGCTCAGGACAGTGCCGTTTCCGACACCGGCCCGGACATGCCGAGCTTCTTGCGTACCCCCGCGCCAAAGGCAGGATCGATCTGGTCGAACAAGGCGACCTGGCGCTCGACGATGTCCTTGTCAACGCCAGCGATGGCTTCGCCGATATTCTGGAAGAGCCGCTCCTTCTCCGCATCGTCGAACAGATGGAACAACGCGCGCGGGTGACTGAAGTAATCGCCGTCCTCGCGGTGATCATAATGCTGGATCGTGCCTTCGACGGCCAACGGCGGTTCCTTCACCGAAGGATCCTCGGCGAAGGCGCCAAGACGGTTCGGCTCATAGTTCAGTTTGCCGCCCAGATTACCGTCGGTGCGCATCGCGCCATCGCGATGATAGGGCGCGTGCCGCGGATTGATCGGTGCATTGACCGGGATCTGATGGTGATTGATTCCCAGACGGTAGCGATGCGTGTCGCCATAGGAGAAGAGACGGCCCTGCAATAGCTTGTCCGGAGAAAAACCAATGCCCGGGACGACGTTTGCCGGCGTGAAGGCGGACTGCTCGACGTCGGCGAAGTAATTCTCAGGATTCGTGTTCAGTTCCAGCACCCCGACTTCGATCAGCGGGAATGCCTTTTGCGACCACGTTTTTGTAATATCGAAAGGATTCTCGGCGCGCGCGACGGCATCCGCCTCGGACATCACTTGAATGCAGAAACGCCACTTCGGGAAGTTGCCGGCTTCGATCTGATCGAACAGGTCGCGCTGATGGCTCTCGCGATCCTCGCCTACGACCTTCTTCGCTTCGGCATTCGTGATGTTCTCGATCCCTTGCAGAGACTTGAAATGGAACTTTACATACGTCCGTTCATTCTGTGCATTGATGAAGGAATACGTATGGGAGCCGAAGCCGTGCATCTGCCGATAGTTCTTTGGGATGCCCCGGTCGCTCATCAGGATCGTTACCTGATGCAAGGATTCGGGCGAACGCGACCAGAAATCCCAAATCGCGTTGGCGCTACGCATATTCGTCCGCGGATCACGCTTTTGCGTGTGGATGAAGTCGGCGAACTTCAGCGGATCGCGAATGAAGAAGACCGGCGTATTGTTACCGACGATATCCCAATTGCCTTCCTCGGTGTAGAACTTCACCGAAAAGCCGCGTACATCGCGTTCCGCATCGGCCGCGCCGCGTTCGCCGGCCACCGTCGAGAAGCGCAGGAAGACCTTGCACTCCTTGCCGATGGTGTCGAACAACTTCGCCTTCGTATACCGTGAGACATCCTTCGTCACCTTGAAGGTACCGAAAGCGCCCGATCCCTTCGCATGGACACGGCGCTCCGGGATCACTTCACGATCGAAGTGCGCGAGTTTTTCGATCAACCAGAAGTCCTGCAACGTAATCGGCCCGCGCTTGCCCGCAGTTTGACTGTTCTGGTTATCACCTACCGGCGATCCCGCCGCAGTGGTCAACGTGGACTTTTCCATGTCATATGCTCCTGTATGTAGGGACGGTAATGTTGTTTTCGACGCGAGACAGTCTAGCAAATCGATATGGCTGCTGCACGTAAGGCATATTACGGTACTGGAAGGCCTTGCGTTGGCAGCGATCGACGCGATCGCGTTGGGTGGCACACGCATTGCGACCGATCAACGGCTGGCGGCACGATTCCCGCACACTGTTATGTAGCGTCGCTGATCACGACGGCCCGTTCAACCCGCAGGATTTGGAGGTCACGATGCTGACGCTGCATCACCTGAACAATTCGCGCTCGCAGCGTGTGCTGTGGTTGCTCGAGGAACTCGGCATCCCTTATCGGCTGGAACGGTATCAGCGCGATCCAAAGACGATGCTGGCTCCGCCGGCGCTTGCCGCCGTGCATCCATTGGGGAAATCGCCGCTGTTGGTCGATGACGGCCGCGTGCTGGCCGAGTCGGCGGTGATCATCGAATATCTGATCGATCGTTACGGGAATGGCCGATTCGGTCCGCCGCCAGGAAGCGATGCACGACTCGATCAGTCTTATTGGCTGTACTACGCCGAAGGCTCGCTGATGCCGCTGCTGTTATTGAAATTGGTATTTGCACGCGTCGCCAATGCGCCTGCGCCGTTTTTCATCAAGCCCTTGGTCAAAGGCATCGCACACAAAGCGCAGGCGAGTTTCGGCGAACCGCAGTTGGTCAAGCAGCTCGACTATGTCAACGACCATCTGAAAGACCGGCCCTGGTTCCTCGGCGACAGCCTGAGCGGCGCGGATTTTCAGATGAGCTTTCCCTTGCAGGGGGCGCGAGGTCGCGTGGGACTGGCGCGCTGGCCCCATATCGCGGCATTCGTCGACCGAATCGAGTCGCGCGAAGCGTACCATCGCGCGTTGGAGAAAGGCGGACCGTTTTCACTGGGATGACGGTATGACGCGACAAACCGTCTCAGTTCATGCCGACTTTCGAGAAGAGATTCAGCACGAGCACGCCGGAGAGGACGAAGCCGATGCCAAGCAGCGCCGGCGGGTCGAGACGCTGCGCAAAGAAGAACCAGCCGATCAGGGCGTTCAGCACGATGCCGATGCCGGACCAGATGGCGTAGATGACGCCGGTGGGCAGCGAGCGCATCGACACGGAGACGCAATAGTAGGCGACCGCGTACCCGAACAAGGCCAGCATAGCGGGAAGGGGTCGGCTGAAGCCGTCTGAGAGCTTCAGCATCGATGTCGCCATAACCTCGGAGACAATGGTGAGTGCGAGTGCGGGATAGGCCCCGATCGCCGACAGGAAGGCCATTGGACAACTCCGGGATGGTCAGACGGCGCCACGCAATCACGTGCGCGCCGACATCACCTTACCTTACCGCAGGGCCTCGTCGATGCCGTCTGTCCCGTCAACTCTTCTTCTCGGACCAGGCCAGAATTTCGCGAACGAAGTTCCAGACAATGTCCGGCAAGGTCGTGAAGTCGGGACCATCCGCGGGAGCCAGCCACTTTTCCAGCGTTCTGTCCCCCACGCTGAGCCGCTTCGCAAATTCATCGCGCGTCATGCCTAGCGTCCCCATCGCCGCCAGGAGAAAATCCTGCTGCGTCTGTACGATCCGCTTCGTCGTCGCCATCCATTCCCCCGTCCATCCAGAAGCGACGCTCATCTTAGCCGATCGCCTCGTTAGACGACATCAGTTTGATCGCAAGACGGATTAGTCTAATAGCAAAGTCTCAAAAATACGACGTTCGACATTGACCGGCGCGGATAATTCAGATCGGGATGGCGCGTGACCGCGCCCTGGGAGCGCGGTCACGCGATGACGATTGGGAGTGCCGCCGCCGGGTCTTACTTGGCAACCGGCATGGCGAATTCGGCGCCCTTCTCAGTATTTTCCGGCCAGCGCTGCATCACCGATTTCTGCCGGGTGTAGAACCGCACTCCCTCTTCGCCATAGGCGTGCATATCGCCGAAGAGACTGCGTTTCCATCCCCCAAAGCCGTGCCAGGCCATCGGCACCGGGATCGGCACGTTGATCCCGACCATCCCGACCTCGATACGGCGCGCGAACTCGCGGGCGACATGGCCGTCGCGGGTGAAACAGGAGACGCCGTTGCCGAACTCGTGCGCGTTGATCAGATCGATCGCCTGATGCAGGTCCGCCACGCGGACGCAGGACAGAACCGGTCCGAAGATCTCTTCCTTATAGATGCGCATCGACGGCGTGACGTGATCGAACAAGGTACCCCCGGTGAAGAAGCCTTCCTCCCGGCCTGCCACGCGATGCCCGCGACCGTCCACGACGAGATTCGCCCCTTCCTTCACGCCGATGTCGATATAGCCCTCGATGCGCTGCAATGCTTCCCGCGTGACGATCGGTCCCATCTCGGAATCCGGGGACATGCCATCGCCGATAACGAGACTGGCCGCGCGTTCGGCCAGACGCGGGACGATCTTATCCGCCACATCGCCGACCAGCACGGCCACCGATACGGCCATGCACCGCTCGCCCGCGGAGCCATAGCCGGCACCAATCAAGGCATCGACGGCCTGATCCACATCGGCATCCGGCATCACGATCAGATGATTCTTTGCGCCGCCCAATGCCTGCACGCGCTTGCCCAGGCGCGCGCCGGTTTCGTAGATGTAATTCGCGATAGGCGTCGAGCCGACGAAGCTGATTGCCTTGACGTCCGGATGCGCGAGCAAACCGTCGACGACGATCTTGTCGCCTTGGACGACGTTGAAAACCCCCTTCGGCAAACCGGCCTCGGCCAACAATTCGGCCATGAACAATGCCGCCGACGGATCGCGCTCGCTCGGCTTCAGAATGAAGGCATTGCCGGCGGCGATCGCGACCGGGAACATCCAGCACGGCACCATGCAGGGGAAATTGAACGGCGTGATTCCGGCCACCACGCCGAGCGGCTGACGCAGCGTCCAGTTGTCGATATTTGTCGAGACCTGTTCGGTGTAGTCGCCCTTCAGCAATTGCGGGATGCCGCAAGCGAATTCGATGACGTCGATACCGCGCGCGACCTCCCCCTTCGCATCGCTGAACACTTTTCCGTGCTCCGCGGTGATGATGGCGGCCAACGCATCGGTGCGCTCGTTCATCAGACTGAGGAAACGCTGCATGATGCGGGCGCGGCGAATGGGCGGCGTGTCGCGCCACGCCGGAAAGGCCGCCGACGCCGAGGCCACGGCGGCGTCGACATCGCGCAACTCTCCCAGACGCAAGGTACGGGCGACGGCGCCGCTCGCGGGATGATAGACCGCTTGAGTGCGACTCCCCGTGCCGTCAACACGTGCGCCATCGATGAAATGCCCCACGTCGGCATCGTCGCGATAAGCGGCGTCGGCGGGGGTCTGTTGCGTGCGGATATTCGGTGTGGCGCTCACGGCATGTCTCCCTTATGTCTTTGGCGGGTCGCTGATGTCTGTCGTCCGATGCGTCTCAGGCGTCGGACGCTGTACGCAATACAGTCTAGGCAAGCCCGGCGACGATGGAAAGCCGTTATCATTGAACGAATTGTTCATATTTCTAAACAATCGGCGGGCGCTGTCGAGCATGGAAGGCACGAAGATCGAAGCACTCTGGGGGCATGTGCACTGGTTGACGGTGCTTGCCTCGCAAGGCAGCTATACGCGCGCGGCCGAGCGACTTGGCGTCAGCAAGGCCGCGATGAGCGTACGGATCACCGAACTGGAGCAGGCCGTCGGTGTGCCGCTGGTTCAGCGCACCACACGCAGCGTGCGATTGACCGAGGCGGGACAGGCATTGGTCGCGCAAACGCAGACGGCTTTCCAGCAGATCGCCGACGGGGTCGCGAGCGTGCGCGACCTGGGCGCGGCACCACGAGGCCGGGTGCGCGTCACCGCGCCCGTTGCCTTTGCGCGTCAGCAATTGGTGCCGCGTCTGCCGGCTTTTTTGAAAGCCCACGCCGACGTCCGCGTCGAAGTGGATATGTCGGATCGCTTGACCGCGATTGCCAACGATGGCTTCGATCTGGCGATCCGGCACAGCAGCACGGTGCCGGACACGCATGTCGCGTGGCTGCTGGCGCCCACCCGATCCTTGTTGGTCGCCTCGCCGACCTATCTGCGCCGCCAAGGCATACCGCGCACCTTGGACGCGCTGCGGCATCACAGTTGCCTTCACTATCCTCGCGGAACCGATGCGCCCGTCTGGACGTTCGAGCCGCGCGCGCCTCAGCGGCTTGGCGTCGGCACGCGTGCGAAGAGCGCAACGCGCGTGCGCGCGGACGACTTGACCGGCCCATCGGATTCGGTCGTGCATGGCACCCGCGTCGTCGTCCCGGTATTCGGCTGCTTTGCCGCAAACAACAGCGAGGCTTTACGAGACGCGGCGCTGGCGCATATGGGCATCGCCCTGCTGCCGGATTTTTCGGCGCAGTCCGCGCTGCGCGCCAGAAAGCTGGTCGCCGTTCTGCCGGAATGGCAGCCGACGGGCGTCTTCGCCGAAACGATTTATCTGATCAGACCGCACACGGCGCATGTGCCCCGCGCGGTGCGCGCCCTCGTCGCGTATCTGCGGGAGTCGTTCAGGGAAGGATTCGAAGCAGACGCGGTGTGACGCGGCGCCGATATCGTACGGCCGCCAGCGCGGCGGCGCCGGTGTGATTACGACAGACGCACTTGCCACATCGCCGGCAACGCCACGACACCGCCGAGCGCGTGCACCGCAAGGAGCAGCAAGGCGCCGCACAACAGCAATAGCAGCGGATTGACGCGCGACATAAGCAATACGACGGTCGCGCCGACCGCGATCACTTTTGCCGCCGCACCGCCATCCAGCGTCTGTAACAGCACCCAGCCCGCCGCGAGAATCAAGCCGGCGGCGATGGGCCGCAAGCCGCGCTCCAACGCCGCCAGAAAGGGAGAGCCGCGATAGCGCGACCATACATGCGTCAAGCCATAGACGAGGATACCTGTCGGCGCCAGCAGCGCCATCGTCGTCACGATCGCGCCCCAGAAGCCCGCTATCTGCCAACCGATCAGCGTCGCCAGCAACGAGCCCGGACCGGGCGCCATTCGGGAGATGGCGAAATCGACGGCGAACTGCGCATGCGTAAGCCAGCCATGCACATCGACGACTTGTCGCTGGATGTCGGCGATGATCGCCTGTCCACCGCCGATGGTCGTCAACGAGAGCGGCGTGAAGACCGCCGCTAGTTGCCAGAGGGTGCGGGAAGCGGCCGTCATGCGCGGGGCTCCTTCGCGGCGTCGCGGCGGATCCGCCCATATTCATAGGCGATGCTCGCGCTGCCGCCCACGAGGACCACCCAGAACAACGGCAGACGCAGCACGCCGACAGCGATAAAGGTGGCGACCAGGAAGGCCAGCGGCACCGCTTCACGGCGCACGCGACGCGCCGTCGTCACGCCCATCGACAAGGACAGACCGGTAGCGGCCGCAGCCGCACCCGCCAGCAACACATGCACGATGGTGAAATGAATGATGCTGGTGAGGAAGCTGCCGAGCACGATGATGACGATCGCGGGCGGCACGATGATGCCCGCCACGGACAGAAGCGCGCCCCTTGGCCCCAACAGTCGATGGCCGATCCAGATCGCCATGTTCTTGACGTTGATGCCCGGCAACGCTTGGGAGATCGACAGGCCGTTCAGGAACTCCTCTTCGCTGAACCAATCGCGATCCTGCGTGAATTCACGCAGTAACCAGCCGCTCAAGCCACCGCCGAAACTGGTCAGGCCGATCCGACTGAAAATAAGAAACAGGCCTAGCAGCGTGGGCGGCGCGGAACGGGGCGACGGTGGGCCGGCGGCCGTATCGACGGAGAGGCGGTCATCGTTTTGCACGATGGACGGCTGGGAATCGGAAGAAGGTAAGGAACCGGACATAAGCGGCGGCGCGGCGGCAGATCGAAGCGCACATGGTAGTGCAAGGCGCGCCGGAATGACACCGCTATGACGTCGATCCTGACGTAAATATCGCACCGATCCGCCCGTGAACGAGCACACCGCGCCACGCTACCTTTCAAACCTGACGATTATTTCGAGAACGCGTCATTTTTGATACAAATGCCGCGCTGGGGAATCTTTCGTTACGAATAACGGGCGAGATAGACAATTCTTTGAAAGAGGTGGCAACGCAAGCGTCAGGCTTCAGTTAGGATATCAATCAAGCTTCGCGTTCGACGCGGCAACGCTCGCCGGAAATAGGGAAAGCGATTTCGCTTGACTGTGCTTCGCGCCGGTCGTCTCGAAGCGGAAAATCGACAACAACACTTTCGACACAGCGCATACTATGAAAAAGATCCTCTGCTCCGCATTGCTCGCCGTAGGCGGCCTGGTTAGCGTCTCGGCATTTGCCGCACCGCCGCATCACCCGCATCACCAAGTCTGCAAGCGCGTGATGGTGCACCACCACTGGGTGCGTCACTGCCGTTAAAGTCGGACGCGTATCGGCGTCATGACTGCGGACACGCGCTCGCGTGTCCCGCCGTAACGTCGATCACGCCAACGCATTCAGCGCCTGTATGAAGCGGGGATCGGTCAGATAGGCGACGTTGAAGCGGCACCACGGCGACGATCGATCCGACTGCGGCGAGAACAACGCCCCCGGCGCCAGAATCACGCTTTTCTCGAACATCCTCCGTGTCAGCGCGAACGCGTCGTCATGTCCCGCCAGTCGGGCCCAGAGATACAAGCTCTGTTCGCTCTCTCGAAATATCGTCGCATCGATCTGCGTCAAGGCCTTGATGCCCGCCGCCGTCGCGCGCCGCAGCTTGTCCTGCATCTGTGCCGTATGCCGCAGGAAATGTCCCTCGCTCAAAATCACTTCCAACGTTCGCTCGCAGTATTCCGAGCTGCTGACGTGCGTCAACATTTTGACGTCGGCTAGGTCGCTGGCAAGCGTCGCATCGCAGGCCAGAAAACCGACGCGCAGCGCCGCGGACACGGACTTCGAGAAGCTGCCTATATAGATGGTGCGGTTCAGCTGATCCAAGGACGCGATGCGCGTGGCGGAACGCGGCTTTAAATCCGCTAGCGCGTCGTTCTCGACGACGATCAGATCGTGCGCTTCCGCCAGTTGCAGTATGCGATGCGCCTTGGCCGCGCTGATATCGGTCGCCGTGGGATTGTGGCCGACCGACTGCGTAAAAAACAATTTCGGCCGATGCTGTTTCAAGAGCAGCGTCAACGCATCGATATCCGGCCCATCGACGCCGCGTGGGACGCCCACCATCTGCGCGCCGCTCAAGCGGATCTTGCCGAACAAGGCGTAATAGCCCGGATCATCGACCAGCACGGTGTCGCCAGGACGGATGAAATAGCGCAAGACCAGATCCATCGCCTGATTCGCGCCATGCGTCAGCACGATCTGTTGCGGCTTGGCCTCTATCTCATAACCGGCGAGCTTATGCTGTAGTAACTGGCGCAGCGGCAGATAGCCGAACCGGCTGCCATAACGGAACAGCGAGCCGACACCGGTACGCACGACCCGTTGATGAAACTGATCGAGCCGTGTTTCTTCCAACCATCGAATAGGGGGAAACCCTTCCCCCAGATTCAGGAACTCAGGCTTGCTCTGCAACTGTTCGCGCATCAGCCAGACGATGTCCATCGCCCGGTCCAACGTCACCGCATCGGCACTATCGGGCTGACGCACCGCTCCGCGCGCCACAAAGAATCCCGCACCGCGCCGCGGCTCCACCAGCCCGTCCGCCGTCAGCAGATCGAATGCGCTGATCACCGTGTTTTTGGAATAGCCATTGCCCTTGGCGTATTCCCTTATCGACGGCAACTTGTCGCCCGCTCTCAGGACGCCGTCGGCGATCTGTCTGGCCAGGTTGTCCGCGATGGTCTGCGAGAGACTCGCCAAGCCGCCCGGCGCGCGCTTGCGGCTTATCTCGTTTTCAGGCGTCGGATGGCTTGCGCCGTGCAGGGGCGCGCGGCCATTGGCCCCTTTGCCTAAGCGGTAAACGCTGTCCGCGCTCGTCTCGTCACGCGTTTCCGAAGCGACATCGTCGCGGCTCGATCCCGGCCATTGGCGCATCGTCTTGTCTCCATTCGCCGCTTTCTGCTTTCGCCGGTACAAGATGCGATCGACCTGTGCCAGGTACAGCAACGCGACTGTTCCCCGGGATTGTACCTTTTCTCCAGGCACACGCCGCTTACCATCATGGCACACACAATAAGGAGACGCGTTCATGTCGATCAGTTCCATCTTGCCCAACTTCCGTGCCTTGACTCCCGCCCAACGCCTCGATCACATCGCGCGCGCCGCCGCGTTGACCGATGCGGAACACGCCGCGTTGGCGAAACCGGGGGCACTGCCGCTGGAAACGGCAAACGGCATGATCGAAAATGTCATCGGCACCTTCGAATTGCCGCTCGCCGTGGCCGGCTATTTCCAGATCAATGGCCGCGATGTCCTCGTACCGATGGCGGTGGAGGAACCGTCGATCGTCGCCGCGGCGTCTTTCATGGCCAAGCTTTCGCGCGAAGCCGGGGGTTTCCGCACATCGAGCAGCGGTCCGCTGATGCGCGCGCAGATTCAAGTCATCGGCGTCAGCGACCCGTATGGCGCGCGTCAATCCATCCTGCAACATCGGCAAGCCTTGATCGACACCGCCAACAGCCGCGACAAGATGCTGATCAGCCTGGGCGGCGGCTGTCGCGATATCGAGGTGCACGTCTTCCCCGATACCCCGCGTGGCCCGATGGTGGTGGCCCATCTAATCGTCGATGTCCGCGATGCGATGGGCGCCAACACCGTCAATACGATGGCCGAGGCGGTGGCGGGACAGATCGAACAAGTGACGGGCGGCAAGGTACGCTTACGCATCCTGTCGAATCTCGCCGATCTACGCGTTGCCCGCGCCCAGGTGCGGTTCAGCGCGGCCACGCTGACGACAAGCGAGTACGCAGGCGCGGACGTCATCGAACGCATCGTCGATGCCTACGTCTTTGCCGCGGTCGATCCCTATCGCGCGGCGACCCATAACAAAGGCATCATGAACGGCATCGATCCGATCATCGTCGCGACCGGCAACGACTGGCGTGCGGTGGAAGCCGGCGCGCACGCCTATGCGAGCCGCGGCGGCCGCTACACGTCGTTGACGACCTGGGAAATCGCCAACAATGGCGACCTGGTCGGTACGATCGAAATGCCGATGCCGGTCGGCCTCGTCGGCGGCGCCACGAAAACGCACCCGCTGGCCCGCGCCGCACTGAAGATCATGCAGGTGCAATCGGCGCAGGATCTCGGCGAGATCGCCGTCGCCGTCGGCCTCGCGCAGAACCTCGGCGCCCTGCGGGCGCTTGCGACCGAAGGCATCCAACGCGGTCATATGGCACTGCACGCCCGCAATA
Source organism: Robbsia sp. KACC 23696 (assembly GCF_039852015.1). Lineage (NCBI taxonomy): Bacteria > Pseudomonadati > Pseudomonadota > Betaproteobacteria > Burkholderiales > Burkholderiaceae > Robbsia > Robbsia sp. KACC 23696. Next base: position 493,384 of record NZ_CP156627.1, read on the forward strand.
TCGCGATGGCGGCAGGGGCGAGCGGCAGCGACATCGATTGGGTCGTGCGCAAGATGGTGGCGGCCAAGGACGTACGCGTCGATCTGGCGACGTCGCTGTTGGCAGGGCCGCGCGATGCGTGATCCGTCGCTACCGTCAGCGGTTCGCATCGTCGAGGTCGGGCCGCGCGATGGGCTGCAAAACGAAGCGGCCTTCGTCGCAACCGACGTCAAGCTGGCCTTGATCTCGCAACTCGTGGAAGCCGGTCTGCGGCATATCGAGGCCACCGCCTTCGTGTCGCCGAAGTGGGTGCCGCAGATGGCCGATGCGGTGGAGATCATGCAGCGAATAAGGAGACAAACGACGCCAGCGCGTGATTTGCCGGTATCGGACAAAGGCCGAGGCGCCGCGACGGTGCGCTATGCCGCCTTGGTGCCGAACGAAAAAGGCATGCGTGCGGCATTGGACGCCGGTTGCGACGAAGTCGCCGTTTTTGCCGCGGCATCGGAGACGTTCTCGCAGCGTAATATCAATTGCAGCATCGCCGAGAGCTTCACGCGCTTCGCGCCGGTGATCGAGATGGCGAAAGCACACGGCGTGGCGGTGCGAGGGTATGTGTCGTGCGTACTCGGCTGCCCGTTCGAGGGCGACATCGCGCCGGAGCAGGTGGCGGCCGTAAGCGCGCATCTTTATGAGATGGGATGCTACGAAGTCAGTCTCGGCGATACGATTGGTGTCGGCACGCCGTACCGCACGCAGATCATGCTCGATGCCTGCTTGCAGCGCCTGCCCACGGCGGCGCTGGCCGGACATTTTCACGATACCTGGGGCATGGCGGCCGCGAATATCTACGCGGCCTTGCGTCTGGGCATCGCGACGTTCGACAGCTCGGTCTCCGGGCTGGGCGGCTGCCCTTATTCGCCCGGGGCCACGGGCAACGTCGCCACCGAAGACGTGGTCTATCTTTGCGAGGGACTCGGCATCGATACCGGCGTCTCCCTGGCCCGTCTGGTCGCGGCGGGCGCGATGATCTCGTCGGTGCTGCAACGCACCCCGGCGTCGCGCGTGGCACGCGCCTGGCACGCGCGGCAGATACGGCAGATACGGCAGGAGGCCGGCACCGAAAGATAAGCGTTTTTGCAGTACCGAAGGTTCACTACAACAACACGATACAACATCACTCCCAACACGGAGGAGACATGGCAATAGAAGACCTGTCGGCGACACAACGCCTACCGGGCGATTCCCCGCCGCGATACGTCGAGGTATGGGGAGACACCGTCGATCCGCGCCATCTGGCGTGGTCGATTCTGATCGGCATCGGCGTCAGTTTCTCCGCCTTCCTGGTGGCCAACGCCATCCTCGCACGGTTCGTCCACGACCTCGCCATGGCGCGGGCTTATGCCATGCTGGTCGGACTGGGCGGCTGCCTGATCGGCGGCGCCATCTGCGCGCGCCTGTTCAAACCCAAGCGCATCGCGGCCGCGCTGGAAGCCGATGAAGGCCGACGCGCGCAACTGATTGCGCGACTGGTCGCCGGACAAGGCACGGGGCGCAGTCGCAAGGCACAGGGCCGCGCAGACGCTAGCGCATCGGCACCCTATGGCGGCGTGGCCAGCCTGCCGGCGCACGTGATTGCCGAGATGCGGGAGGTCGGCCTCTATGACCTCTTTGCCGAACAGGAGCGTCTGGCCGCGCTGGGGCAAAACCAATCGCGCGGGGACGCTGCCCTCGCGGGGGAAACCGTTGATCGCGCGGAACGCGGTACGACGGCGCAGAACCCGCAAGGCGGTGTGACCCAGCAGGTCATTCGCGAGGAGGCATACCGATGAGCGGCCTTTATTACGACATCGCCGTCGCGCTGGCGATGGGATTGATCGGTGCCATCGTGTTTGCCGGCATCGGCTTGATCTCCGGCACCGACGAGACCACGACCCTGGCGCCCTTGACGCTGCTCGTCGTCCTGCTCGGCGTCCCGCCGGTAGGCGTCTTCACGTTCTTTCTCGCCGGCGCCATCTCGAAACACATGACGCATGCGATACCCACTGCCTTGCTCGGCATCCCGGGGGATACGCTGGCGGTGCCGATGCTGGACGACGCCGACATGCTGCGCCATCTCGGCGTGCCGCACGTCGCCTTGCGCAAGATGATTTCCGGCGCGCTGATCGCCGCCTTCATCGCCGTGCCGCTCGCGGTATTGTTCGCCTCGCTGCTGGCGCCGTTCGGCAAGAACATCACGGCGGCCGCGCCGTGGATCTTTCTAGTCGCGGCGGTGGCGATCGCCTTTTTCTCGGGCGGACGGTGGGCGGGCGTATTGGCCCTGATCCCCTTCGTCGTGGTCATCGTCGCGATACAGTCGTTGACGGCGGTGCATCACGTCAAGCTCGGCGTCTCCTTTTTCCTCGGCATCGCGGTCGGTCCGCTGATCGCCGATCTGTTTTCGGTACTGTCGCCGATAGACCGCAAGACCAAGGAACGCCACGCGCCGCGCACCTTCTCGCTAGCACCCGACGTCAAGACCTGGGGCGGCTACTTCCCCAATCCCTTGCGCGTCCTCGACGCACAGCAAACGCGGCTAACATTGGGCAGCGCGGCAGTGGCGAGCGCGACCTTCGTCTTCAGCCCGGTGGCGGTGACGATCGTCATCGGCGAGATCATCGGCGCACGTATTCACAATGCCTATCATCGCCTGACAACGGTGCTGGCCGCGAAAAACGGCATTACCGAAGCGACGTATATCGCCGAGACCTTGATACCGTTGATCGCGTTCGGCTTGCCGCTGAGTCCGGTGGCAGCCGGGCCGGCCGGGCCGCTGTTCAATGCGCCGCCGCGCTTTTTCGTCGATACCGCCAGCGGGCATATCCAGAACCTGCACACGATGATGAGTGCCTGGCAATTTTTAGGATATGGCTTGCTGGCCGTCGTGTTGGCGGGCGTCATCGCCTATCCGCTGTCGATGAACTTCGCGCATCGGGCCGCCTCCTTTGTCGCGCGCAAGATCAGCCATGAAGCGATCATCGCCACCTTCATGGGCCTGGTCGTCGTGATCGGCTATTGGGAAGGACAACTGCTGGGCGTGCTGTGCGTGTTGACGGTGGGTCTGCTCGGCGGCGTTCTCGCGCGGAAGTTCGGCGTCAACACCGGCGTGCAGTTCATGGGGTATTACGCCGCGGTACTCAGCGTACCCACGCTGGTGAAACTTTTGGGATGACGCGATGGGGCGATGCGCGCGGCGGCGCTGCCCCCACGATCGTTCGCGCTCCGACAGAAGCAGTCGATGGTGCGCCGCCGGATCACGCGATCAGCGCGCGACGGCCCGACGGCCCATCGACGAAGGACACCGGAACGTCGAAGCAGCGTTGCAGCAAGGCCGCGTCCAAGGCGTCGATGCCGACATCGGCGAGCACATGCCCGGCCTTCAACATCACGACGCGATCCGCATAAGCCAGCGCCAGATTGGGATCATGGACGACGGCGACGACACCCATGCCCCATTCGCGCGTCAAGCGACGTGCCGCACCCAGCACATGTTGCTGGTGACGGAGATCCATCGCGGCCGTCGGTTCATCGAGCAACAGATAGCGCGACTCCGCGATGCCCTCGACCAAAGGCGGCACAGCCTCGGTGCCGGAAGCGACGCGCGCATCCGCGCCGTCGTGCAACGCGTGCGCGCCGGGCAGATCGGGCCACAGCTGCGCCAAGGCCCGGGCAAACTGCACGCGTGCCAATTCCCCGCCCGATAAGGTCATCACGTCGCGACCGACGAGATCCGATGCGCCGGACAAGGCCAGCGCATCCAGGGCGATGGTCCGATTGCGCGCGTGCGTACCTTGGCCGAAACGGCCCAGCTCGACCACCTCGTCGGCGGTAAAGCCGAAACTGATCGAAGTCGATTGGCGCATCCAGGCGCGCCGCCGCGCCAACGCCATCGGCGCCATCTGCAGCACCGGCACGCCATCCAGACAGACGGCGCCCAGTTGCCGCCACGCGCCCGATGCGGCGGTCAGCCCGTTCTTCTGGCCGGCGAGGCAGGCCAGCAGCGTCGACTTACCGCTGCCGTTCTCCCCCATCACCATCAGCATCTCGCCCGGCCGAACTTCCAGATCGATGGCATCGAGCAAAGTCCGCGGCGAGCGGGATGCACGTCCTCCCACGCTCAGCGACAATGTTTCTACGGTCAGCATCACGACTCCTAGAACGCGACTGAATGCGACTGCATCCGGCTACAAACCCGCCCTACTCTTGCGGCGCAGCAATAAACCCATGAAGAACGGCGCGCCGATCAACGCCGTCAGAATGCCGATCGGCACATCGGCAGGCGCCGCGATCGTGCGGGCGAGCAAATCGGCAGACACCACCAGCAACGCCCCCAATAGCATCGCGCCCGGCAGCACCCGCCGCAGATCGGGGCCGCAGATCAGTCGCAGACAATGCGGCGCGACCAGACCGATAAAGCCGATCACACCGGTCTGGCAGACCACGCCACCCACACACAATGCGGTCGCGAGCAGCGCGTCGCGCTTGACGCGACGGACGTCGATGCCGATCGCTTCCGCCTCGGCCTCGCCGAGCTGAAAGACCGTCAACGCATGACGGTGTCGCATCAGCAGCGCGCAACCGAGCACGGCCGGCACCGTCATCGCACCCAACATCGTCCAGCTTCCGGATGCGAGACTACCAAGGCTCCAGAACGTCAGAGAGCGCAATTGCGCATCGGTGGCAACATAGCCGAGCAAACCGATCGCGGCACCCGCCATTGCGTTCACAGCGATCCCCGCCAGCAGCAACCACTGCACGACCAAGGCGCCTCCGGCGGCACCCAGACGATAGACCAGCACGACGACGCCCATTGCGCCGCCAAACGCGGCTGCCGGCAACACGGCCCCCTGCCAGGCCAGCGCACCGCTGGTCGGCAACAGCACGATGGCCGCCGAGGCGCCCAATGCCGCGCCACTGGATACGCCGATCAGTCCCGGGTCGGCAAGGGGGTTGCGGAATAGCGCCTGCATCGTGCAGCCCGAGGCACCAAGCGTCGCGCCGGCGACGACGCCGGCGAGCACGCGGGGCAGACGAATATCCCAGGCCACCGCGCGCGCCATCATGTCGCCGTGATCCTGTCCCAGCGCGATGGCGAGCAGCGTCCGGAGCGGAATCGGATAGGCGCCGATGCAGAGCGCGCAAACGATGACGAGCAGCAGCAACCAGGCCAACAGCGGTAACGGCCAGCCGGGCCTGCGGCCGTCCAGCGCCGACGGCGCGCCGGCGTCCGCATCGGCGGCCCGCCGCACGGCGCCGCGCCGAAATCGCCGTAGCCGGGCCGCCCCCGGGAAACTAGGCACGATGCAGGCCCTCGGCCAACGCCGTGACCGCCTGCGGCAATCGGGGACCGAAGCCGAGCAGTAAGAGCGTATCGAAGGCGAGAACCCGCTGCGCGCGCGCCGCCGGAGTCTGTGCGAAACCGGGTTGGGCGAGGAAGCGCTGCGCACCACCCGCGGCGCCGAGCGCGTCCTGGGTCGTCACGATCACATCGGGCGCTGCCGCCAGCAGGGCCTCCGGCGTCGCGGGCCGATATCCGGAAAAACCGCTGATCGCGTTCTCGGCACCAGCCAGTCGCAACATCGCCTCCGCGGCGGTGTGACCGCCCGCCAGCATCGGCGCGCTGCCGCCGTTCGCCATCACGAACACGGCCCGTACGGGTCCGCTGCGACGGGCGCTCACCGCCTGCTGCACGGCCACTTCGGCGTCGTGCCATTGGGCGTCGAAACGGGCAAGTAGGGCGGTGCCACGCGGCGCGACGTCGAGCGCCTGCGCGGTCAGTCGTATCATCGCTCGCACGTTCTCGGCATCGTGCCGATCGGGCATGCCGACGAGCGTCACGCCCGCGCCGTGCAGTTGCGAAAACACCGTGGGCGGTCCGGCTTCGCCACTGTGCAGCACGAGGTCCGGACGCAGCGACAAAATGCCTTCCGCGGACAAGCTTCGCTCATAACCGATTTTCGGTAGCGCCATGGCCGCTTCCGGAAAGCGACAAGTGATATCGCCGCCGACCAGGACGCTGCTCGCATCGAGCGCATAGACGCACTCACAGACCGCTCCGCCGATCACGACGACGCGCGACGGCCGGGCGGTCGCGCGATCCGACGCTATCGCGGCCTGCGCCGAACCGCCGCTCCAAGGCGACAGCGCAAGCGCGGCGAGGCCCGCACTCCCCGTTCGACTCGCCATGACCGCACCGCCCGCCGCCATGGCCAGAAAGCGGCGGCGGCCCTTGCCGGAAAAATGCCGATTCGTCATGCCTGTTCCAGCGCCTCGGTCGAGGTACTGTCGGCGCCGAACGTCGTATCCAGCAAGGCGCGCCACGCGGGCAGCTCGGGCTGGCCCGGCTTGCGCACGCCGAAGAGCATGCCGACATTGCGCCGCTCGCCATCGAACAGTTCGAGCGACGTCACGACGCCATCCGCCGTCGGCTTACGCACGACGAAGGCATCGGACAGCACATCGACATTGATGTGCAGATTGAAATCCGGATCGAGCACATTCAGCCAGGAGCCCATGACGCGGATCGTCTGCACCGGTCCGCTATGGATCTGGATCATGCCGGGATTGCCGACGAAGACCATGATCGGTACCGCGTCGCGCGATGCCGTTTCCAGCAATGCCTGCAAGGTCTCGACCGGCACACGTCGCACCATCGCGGCTTCCGCGAGACGCAGCGCCTGCAGTCGTCCCAGGTCGAAACGCTTCAATATCCCGAAAAATTCGTGGGTGTCCTGCATGCCGCGCCAGGCGGCCTGGAAACCGGCCACATCGATTTCGGCATCCGGCCGCTCGGCCGGAACCGGCAGACGGGGCGGCAGTGACGGATCGGCACCACGCGCTGCCTGATCCGGCGCGCGCCACTGTTCGATCAAGGCGTGGAACGCCGGCAGTCGCGTGTCGTCCTTCAGATAGATTTTATGCACCGCTTCCGCATGGCCATCGAAGAACTGAAGGCTATGCAAAACGCCATGGGGACCTGGCTCACTGACCGCATAGCCGTCCTGCCATTGGCGATAGAAGATCCGCAGATCGATATCGGGGCCAAGTGCGAGGCCCATGCCGTCGCGATGACTCAAGCCGCCATAAACGCCCTGGCGCTCGTGCACGATCGCGTCGTTCCGCGTCAGCGCCATGACCTTTCCGAGCGTCGGCACGGTCTCGATGATCGCCGGAAAATCCGCTTTCAGACGCACCACCTCGGCGCTGGGGGCCGATCCGTCCGCATTGGGGGCGGTGACGCCGACTCGCGCCGCAAGCAACGCCCCCTCGCCCACGCCCAAGCGCTGGGCCAGGTCCCGTGCGCGGAGACGTTCCGCGTCGCGCAGCGTCTGCGCGGCCTGGCGCAAGGCGGCGGGGTCAGACAGCAGTCGCGCATCCAGCGTTGCCGATGGTTCGGCGGCCGTGTTCTGTATGCTCATCGTTCAAAACTCCAGGTTCAGGCCGACGCTGACGCTGCGGCCTGGCGCGGTGTAACCGCTGATCTTTTGATAGCCGTCGCTGTCGGCCAGGCCGCGTACATCGTTCCAGGCCCAATATTTCCGATTCAGCAGGTTCTCGATACCGACGGTCAAGGTCGCGTGGCGACCGAATCGATAGCCCGCGTGCAAGTCGACCAGGAAATACGACGGCGTCGAGAAATAAGCGGACGAAGACATCGCACTCTTGCTCTTGCGGGCGTTGTAGATCATATCCGCGCCGCCGAACCACTGACGCCCATTATCATAGTTCAGTCCGAAGACGGCGGAGAACGGCGGCACCGTATCCAGACCGCTGCTCACGCCATCGGTCTGACGATAGCCTTTGATCGCCGCAAATCCCCCCTTGAAAGTGAAGCCGTTTTTCAAGTCGAGCGAAGCCTTACCTTCGACACCCCGGATGACGGCCCGCGCGTAATTCACGTATTGCACCGTGTAAGGATTGGTGGCCGAGGTGACGCTGCCCCCCACCACTTTGGTATCGATGAAGTTCTGATAGCGGCCGTAAAACGCTGCGGCGCTGTAGCGAACCGTGCCGGCATTCAAGTCCAGTTTGCCGCGCAGGCCCGCCTCGAGCGAATTGCTCGTCTCCGGCTTCAGGTTCGGATTACCGATCTGCTGATAGTACAAACCGTATGAGCCGACCGGATTGTAATAGCTATTGACTTGAAAAGCCGACGGCGCACGGAAACCACGAGCGTATTGCACATAGGGTACGATCGCCGGCGTCACCTCGTACAGCAGCGCCACGCGCGGCGACAGCGCATTGCCGGATGCCGTCGTCGTCGCTTGCGTCGAACCCGCGGATGCGGCGAGATACGTCGCATCCGCATGCGGCGTCATCTTGAAATAATCGAAACGCAACCCCGGGATCAGGCTGACGCGTCCATAGCGCATCGTATCTTGCAGGAAGGTACCAAATGACAAATAGGTGGTACGCGGGAAGTATTCGGGATAGCCGTCGGTCGCGGTCCATTCAGTGCCGGCGCCACTGGATGTCCGATACCAGGACTGGCTCAGATCGAATCCATACAGAAGCTCGTGTCGGATCGGGCCCGTATCGAAGTGACTTTGCGCCTGAACGGTCGTGCCGGCGATGGCATCCGAATAGTTGTTCATACGCAGACGCGACGCGGTGGCGCCTGCGGTATTGACGCCGTCAATGTAGAGATTCTGTCGCGTATCGGCATGCCGATAATAGACCTGTCCCTTGACGCTTTGCACCCAGGGATTGCTCGCATCCTCGTGGTCATAGCCGAGCGCGATACGATTGCTCGTCACGCGATTATCGGTCAAGTATTTCGTGGCGCTATAGCCGCTCCAGGTATAGCCGCCGTTCAACTGCGACAAGCCGTTGCTGCTCGATCGCGTGTCGAGCGACCCCGCCGTCAGCGTGAACGTATCGCGCGGCGTCAGATGAAACACCAGCTTGCCCAAGGCGCTCCGCGTGTTGTACGTCAGCGGGTCCGGGGAGGAGCGCTGCGCGCCGAGCACGTTGTTGTCCCCGCGACTGTCCAGCTCGTGGCCACGCCGGCCCGAGAGCATCAACATCCCTTCGACACGCTCGCCGCCGAAGGCTGCCGTGGCCGAACCGCCGACGCTGCGATCGACGGAATTGTAGCTTGGGTGAAGTGAGAAATAGCTCGGCTTATTGAACTTGGACAGCAGTTCCGCCGGTGTTTTCGAGACGAAATTGACCGCGCCGGTCAGCCCGTCGCTGCCATAGACAGACGACGCAGGCCCGCGCAACACTTCGATGCGTTGATAGAAATCGGTATTCAGATAGTCACCCCGACCCGTCGCGCCCGAACCGAAGGAGAACGACTGTGGCAGCGGAATACCGTCTTCGAGCAGCAGCACTTGATTCCCTTCCAGACCGCGGATATTGACGCCTTCATTGCCTGCGCGGCCTGATGTCCCGGTAATGCCGGTCGGCCGATACGAGGCACGACGAACCGTCACGCCGGGTTCGTAACGCAAGGCATCCTTCACGTCGCGCACATTGCGCGCGTCCATGTCGTCCGCAGTGATGACCGACACCGTTGCCGCGCTCTTCGATGGCTCGGCCGAGGCCCCCCGCGTGGCATTGACTTGCACGGCATCCAACTGCCGCTCCGTGTGCGCGACATCGCTGGTGCGCACGGCGGTGGCATTATCCGACGTGGCCTCCGACGTGGCATTCGACGCCGCCGAAGAAGCGGTGGTATCGGCGGAAAGGGTCGCGCTATCGTTGGTCGCGGCGTGGGCGGTATGAATCAAGCCCAGCTGCATCAAGACGGCGACGGAGAGTTGCAACACGCCAGGCACGACGACCGACAGGACCACCGGCGTGGACGCTGCGCATTGGCGCGTGAACAGGCTGGCGATGACGGTGACAATGCGCCGACGCGGCCCTGTTTGCGGCGCGCCTGCAGCAAGCTGTCTAGGTACAGAGCGGGACGCCCCGCGCCGCACCCGTATGCCGCCATGCTGCCTATTCCCACACGATGCCTTCCGATGAAGTGCCTTGCTGCGACTTGCCATTTTCCTTCCCCCGATTCAAAGATCCGGCCTACGACGGCAAGGTCGTGGCACGGTTTATTGACGCTATTTTTCTTTGGGGGACGCCTTCGAACGGAAGGTCAAATGCATGCTTTTTTCAGCATGTCTCGAAATGTTTTCGCCTGCCCAGGCGGCAAAAAAGCCAGCGTCGACCTGCAACAGGGCGCAAGTGTAATGCGAATCATTTGCATTTGTAAAGTAAGGTTATTGCAATGTTGGACACCGCGCGTTGGGAGACGCGGCGAGGCATAAAACGAAAAAGGGCTGACCGTTAATCTAAACGGTCAGCCCTTTGGCATGCATCGTCGAGCAGGATGGCGAATACCGGGCAGCAGGCTTTGCCGCTTCGCCTATCGACGACTTATTGGGATGCAGCCTGCGGCGCTGCGGCAGCGGATGCACCCGACGCGGCAGGCGCGGTCCGCGGACGCGCGTGCTCGCGGGCACGCATATGTGCCCGTGCTTGACGCTGCTCACCCTCTTGACGGAACAAGACGTCGGCCGTCTTTTTCTGCTCGTCGGAGAAGCTGGCGTAGAGCGCCGTGAACGCGGTAGACAGTGCCTTCGTATTGTCGGCATGCAGTTGCGTGTTCGCCGCGTATGACTGCATCGCTTCATCAGCGTTCATGGACGTAATCTTCTGATCGCGCTCCTCGTACGCCGCTTGCGTCTTCTTCGCGCCGTCACGAATGGCGCTGGCGAACGCATCCCATTGCGCGGACTGTGCGTCCGTGATCGCCAACTGGCTGTGCAACGTGTTCAAGCGCTGCGTCACGAAATCCGTGGTCTTGGCCTTCCGATGCATTGCATGCGTCTTAGGCGCCGATGCAGCCGCGGGCGCGCTCGCCGCACTCTGCGCCCACACCGATGTACTCAGGCAGCTCACGCACAACAACACCGGTGCGAGGGTTCGAAGCGTCTTCTTCATCTTGGCATCCGTGGATAAATGTGATCGATTCATACGTCCAGGGTGATGGCGTATACGATGACCCCGGCGCGCCTGGCAGCGGGCCAGGCGGCGCATCTCAATATTGCGGCGGATAGCCGCCTTGGTAATAGCCCGCGCCCGGGGGCGGTGGCGGCGGCGACTGTTGCTGCTGCGACGCACCAACAATTGCCGCACCGGCAACCAAGCCGACCAGCGCACCGACTACCAGGCCGCCATTGCCGCCACCGCCGCCACCTCTATGGCCGCGATCGTAGCCGCCATGCCGGCCACCGCCCCATCCGTGACCGCGGCCGCCACCGCCATGCGGCGGACCGCCATGCCATTGCGCATAGGCCGGGACGACCGTCCCCAAAGACGTGGCCGCAATCAGCGCGGCCGCTACGGTGCGCCGTAAAGATAATCGTAAATGCGTACCCATGTTCTCTACTCCCTTCGCTGCCGTGATATCCGGCGTAATCCCATTGGATTAGCGGTTGCTTTAGCAAGTGTACCAGCGATGTGCGAAAAAACTTTCGGGCGGTTACATGCGCTTACGCGCTTTACCGCAACGCGCCGGGATGCTTTTATGGACGCCGCGCGCCCGCGTCGACTATTTTTCACCGTTGCCACAATATTTCGGCGTCTGAATCGTCTTAGTAGGTATTGGATCAACGCACTCCCTCATGACGGACCGAAACAGCGACATCGCGGAAGCCATACAGCGCGAACGAATACGACTCGTCCAGTTCATACGGCGCCGGGTCAGCAATCCGCTGGATGCCGAAGACATCCTGCAGGACGTCTTGCACGACTTCGTTCGCGCTTACCGCTTGCCCGAGCCGATCGAGCAGGTGGGCGCCTGGCTGATGCGCGTCGCACGCAATCGCATAGTCGATCGCTTCCGTAAGAAACGCGAGGACGCGCTGCCCGAAGCACGCAACGACGACGAAGGAGAACAAGACTATCTCGATTTACGCCTGCCTTCCGCGGACGCGGGGCCCGAGGCCGCCTATGCCCGGGCGACCTTACTCAAGGTGATGCAGGAAGCCTTGGATGAATTACCGGAAAACCAACGCGAGATCTTTATCGCCCATGAATTGGAAGGCCGAAGTTTCAAGGCGCTTTCCGAGGAAACCGGCATCGGCGTGAATACGCTGCTGTCGAGCAAACGGTACGCCGTGCTCCATCTTCGACGCCGCTTGAAGACGGCCCACGACGAACTGCAAGATGAATAGGATGACAGATACGATGAAATTTCGATTTTTTGGCAAAGCCGTCTTGGCGGTTCTCTTTATCACCATTCTCGGCTGGGTCGTCAGCGGCCTGTGGAACGCGGTCATGCCTGGCTTGTTCGACGGCGTGCATCCGCTCGACTATTGGCATGCCCTGGGCTTGTTGCTGCTGTGCCGGATTCTGTTTGGCGGCTTCCGTGGCCGAGGGCGCGGGCGTGGTCCGGGCCGTGAAGGCTGGCGTCGTTGGGAAAGCATGACCCCGGAAGAACGCGAAAAGCTGCAGGCTGGTCGGATGGGTCGGTGGGGCAAGCGTTGCCGCCCGCAAGCGGATAGCGAGACCTGAGCGCCGAGACTGCCGCGCCGCGATCTCCCTTGGCGTGAACGACGTCGCGCTCGACGTTACTCACGCCGCCCGTCCCTCAATACGGAACCATGATGCCAACGCCTATCGATATGTTACTTGACCGGCTCCATACGCAAAGCAACGCCGAATCCGTGCAGCGCGCCCGAGCGCGGTTCAACGGCACCGACCACGAATTTTCCGCGATCGTGGAACACTACTTCGCCTTGTCTCCCAGCCTCCGCCAGCGCTTTTTATCGGAACACGGGGTGCTGCTGGCGGACGACACGACGTCGATGCAAGGCACGCCGATGTCCTTGGCGATCTCGGCCGAGATGGGGCGTTTCCTGCGCAATATGGTTTTGGCGCAGCGCGGCTCCCGCATTCTGGAACTCGGCAGTTCGTACGGGGTCTCGACACTTTACCTGGCCGACGCCGTTCGCTCGCTGGGCAGCGGCAAGGTCATCGCAACGGAACGCGATCCGCGAAAGTGTGCGGGCTTGCGCGAGAACCTCGATATGGCCGGACTGACCGACTATGTCGATCTTCGCGAAGGGGACATCTTCGACACGGTGCTCGATCTTCACGGCAGCTTCGACATCATCTTCATCGATGCCTGGGCGGACGCCTATCTACCGCTGTTTCAGCAAATCGAGCGTCTGCTCAGCCCCGGGACAATTGTGCTGACCGATAATATGTACAGCGCCGAAGAGACCGTCGCGGGCTACCGCGACTACCTCCATCACCATCCTCGGCTTTCGAGCTCGACGATGGACTTTGCGTCGGGCGTCGAGTTTACCGTGGTGGTCCGCTAAGCGGACGCAGCCAACACCCCGCCCCGTGCTACGCTAGCGCACGAATGATCACATCACGCGCTAGCACACTGGAAGGCCATCATGGATGCACGTTGGAGCATTATTGCAGGGATCGCCGTCTTGGCAATGACATCGGCGCAGGTCGCACGCGCCGAGGAGATTGCGAGTGTCAACACGAATTTCCATTTGACCGGCTCGGACCGGGTCTCCGTGGAAGCGTACGACGATCCCGACGTCAAAGGCGTCACGTGCTATGTGTCGCGGGCGCGCAAAGGCGGCGTCAAGGGTACGCTCGGCATCGCCGAGGATCCGACCGAAGCATCGATTGCCTGCCGTCAGGTCGGCCCGATCACGATCTCCGGACCGTTAAAGCAGAAGGACACGATCTTTTCGGATCGTCTTTCCTTTATTTTTAAAACACTGCACGTCGTCCGCATCGTCGATCAGAAGCGAAATACCTTGGTCTACCTGACGTATAGCGATCGTATCGTCAGCGGCAGCGCCAAGAACGCAGTGACTGCCGTACCGTTGCCCGAAGGCACGACGGCAACGGTGAAGTAGACAAGCGCGGACCGAAAACGGCTGCCGCAACGGCCCGCCGTTTTATCGCGTCGACGATGCCAGCAGGCTGATGCCGGCCAGTCCGAACACCCCAGCGAGTGCCCACTCCAACCCGCGCCGTGCACGCGCGTACAATCGCCTCGCATTGTCCGCCGAAAAGATCAAGGCATAGCTGCCAAACACGGCAAAGCCGATCACCACACAGCCAGGGATGACCGATGCGATAGGCGCCCCCTGGTCCGACGCCGACAGCGTGACGATCGACGTCCACACCAGCAGCGCTTTCGGATTCGTGAGATGCATCGATGCACCGCGCCCATATAGTCTAAGGACCGACTCTCCGCGATTGCCGTCTACCTGCCCTGCTTTCCCTTTTTTCAGTGCCGATCGTGCCGATTTATAGGAAAGATAGAGCAGATAAGCACCGCCTAAGAGCTTGAGCGCCACGATCATCGGCGCCCACGCGGCAAGCACCGCCGACAGACCCACGGCCGCGAGTACGGCCCAGAACATCGAGCCGGATATCACCCCCAGCGCGAACGCCATTGCCGCCTTTCGACCCCGCGTCGCGGCAATCGACATGATGGCCAGATTACTCGGGCCGGGACTCGCGGTACCGACGAAATATGCCGAGTACGCAACCAGCAGATGCGTGGAAAAGAGAGAGGTAGACATGGCGCACGGCGTTGTCGGTTTGGCGATGGCGAAAGTGCCCGTCGGGGCATTCGTATAGACAAGCCCTTGCGGCAAGGATAGGGGCGCCGGCGCTGCAGGGGAATACACAATTTCGCTGCTAGTTAAGCCAAAGCGTATTGGCGCATGGCAGCAAGGCGAGATGACGGTGCGGGCGGGATAACGCAAGAGCGCGTGCCACGCTCAGGGAAACGACTTCGACTGTCGAAGTTTTTCCAGCACCCACGCGGCCCGCGCCGATAGCGGCCATTCCGCGCGATACACTAACCACAGCGTATCGACCACGCCAGGATCGCCGTCGATGACCGTTATCGCTTCGGGTCGCGCGAACGCCTCGCGCGCATGTCGCGGGATCACCGTAAAACCCAAGCCGCGCGCAACCGGCTCCAGGATCAATGTGATCTGATTGATAAAGCCGTGACAATGCACGCTGCGGATACCCGGGTTCGCGGGGAAGCGCCGCATCAGCAACCGTGTTGCCATTGCCTGCCCATCCGGATGATCGATGAAGCCCAGCCGGTCGAGATCCTCCCACCGTGTCACCGTCGTGCCTGCCGGCACGACCAGTTCCAGCGCTTCCTCGGCAAACGACACGGCCTTGAGCCGAGGATCATCCGGTTTCATGGTGACGAAACCCAACTCGTATTGCTTTCGCAGCACGGCGTCCAAGACTTCCGAGTCGGGCGCGAATCGATGGCGGATAACGAGGCCGCGATGCGCTTCCTGTAAGGCGAGCAATGCCGCGTAAAGCGCCAGACCCACGCTGCCAGGGGAAATCACGCTGATGTCGCCGCTGTCCGCCGTCGCGTCCGAGAGGCGCACTTTCAATCGCTTATCGATCTGCTCGAGTTCCTGGCAGTAAGCGAGCAAGGCCATACCCGCCGGTGTCAGCTCGATCTGACGGGGACGGCGAATCAATAGCGGGCCGAATGCCTGCTCCAGATGCCGCATATGTTGGCTGATCGCCGCTTGTGTCAGATCCAGCTGCCGCGCCGCACGGGTGAAACCACCGGTCTCGACCAGCGCGACGAACGATCGGAGCCAATGCGGGTTCATCATAAGGAATTTTTATCAAAATAATAAGATTCCATTAGATCACACCGCGGTTGATCTGGCCTACCCTAGGCGCATACGATCCTACAATGAGGTAAGCGCCATGCTACAACCCTATCCGCGCAGTTTTTCGCATATCGGCCTATCGGTAACGGATCTCGATGCCGCCGTGAAGTTTTACACCGAAGTGATGGGTTGGTATCTGATCATGCCACCTACCACGATCACCGAGGACGACAGCGCCATCGGCGTGATGTGCACGGACGTGTTCGGCGCCAACTGGCAGTCGTTCCGCATTGCGCACCTGTCCACCGGCGATCGCGTGGGCGTGGAAATCTTCGAGTTTCGCGGTGCCGAAAAACGCGAGAACAACTTCGAGTATTGGAAGAACGGGATTTTCCACTTCTGCGTCCAGGATCCCGACGTTGAGGGCCTGGCCGCAAAGATCGTTGCCGCCGGCGGCAAACAACGGATGCCGGTACGCGAGTATTTCCCCGGCGAAAAGCCGTATCGCATGGTCTATATGGAAGACCCGTTCGGCAACATCCTGGAAATCTACAGCCACAGCTATGAGCTGACGTATGCGGCCGGTGCATATCAAGGCGGTTGATCGCCAATGCGGCTCGGCGAGCCGTTAAGGGATCGCAGGGACGATCCGGTCGTCGCGCGGCGCGCCCGCCGACGACCAGAAACACCGCGGGCGTTGTGAACCTATACGCCCAGGGCCGGGTCGCTCCAGCTGTCTCGGCCATTCTCCACGTGCCCGGCCAAGTGACGCGCGAAGCCCGACGCTTCCTCGACCGTCACGCTCAGATCGTACCAACCGTGCTGATCGCCAAGATCGATCCGTACGGTGGCCGCGTCGCCCCCGCGCACCTGCTGCGTTTGGTCTTCTTTGACGAGGGCATTGCCGCGGACCCGTCGGCGAACGATCTTGAAAGTGCACGCCGCTTCGCCCCGGTTCTCCAATTTTAGCGCGATGCCGTTGTCGTCTTCCTGCTCGTACACCTCCGGCAATACGTGGCGGTGGCCCGCATAGGCCGTCGTCGCGATCGCGGCGGTCACACCGCTAAAGCGGCGCCAGAATCCATTCGGACCGAGGACGCTGACATCGTATGCGCCCGCGGCGTTGATCGCGACATCTGCTTGCAAGCGACTTCGGGCGCCCACCGTATAGCTTGATGGCGCGGTAACGCCGTCGTGCGAATAACATTGGAACACCGCACCTTCCGCGCCCGTGTTTCGCAACTCCAGCGACATCGTGTCGGCACGCGCACCGGCACCGCGCATCTGTACCACGAAGGAATAGGGCAATGCCCGCGCGCGGCGCACGCCGTCCTCCTGCTTCGGCACGCTTTGCGCCAGCGGCACGACCGGAACATAGTCCGCGTGTCGCACTTTATCGGCTGGCACATAGGCAGCGGTGCCAGGCAGCGCCGGGCGATCGGTATTCGGCGTACGGAAATCGAACGCACTGGTGAGATCGCCCGAAATCGCGCGACGCCACGGTGAAATATTCGGCGAGTCCAGATTGCCGTTCTGACCGAAACGCGCCGCGATGAAACGTATCACCGAGGTGTGATCGAACACTTGCGAGCAGACATAGCCGCCCTTCGACCAGGGCGACACGACGAGCATCGGCACGCGCGGTCCAAGCCCGTATGGGCCTGCCGCATAGGTCGCGTTACCGGCAAACAGCTCGTTCTCCAAGGACACCGTGGACGCGCCATGTGCGCTATCGGTCGGCGGCGACGGCGCCACCATGTGGTCGAAGAAACCGTCGTTTTCGTCATAATTGATCAGCAGGACCGTTTTGCTCCAGACCTCCGGATTCGCCGTCAGTACTTGCAGCACTTGATCGATATACCAGGCACCGTAATTAGCCGGCCAATTGGGATGTTCCGAAAATGCTTCCGGTGCGACGATCCACGACACCTGCGGCAAGCTGTCGTTGGCGACGTCGCGCTTGAGAATATCGAAATAGCCGTCGCCATTGGCGGCATTCGTGCCGGTGCGCGCTTTCTCGTAAAGCGGCGTGCCCGGCTGTGCATTTTGATATTGCGTGAAGTACAACAGCGAGTTGTCGCCGTAGTTGCCGATAAACGCGTCCTGCGTCCATCCCCAACTGCCGCTCTTATCCAGGCCGATACCCCGGTCCTGATAAATCTTCCAGCTCACGCCGGCCGTTTCCAGCATTTCCGGGAACGTCGACCAGCCATAACCGACTTCACTATTGTCCAGCACGGGGCCACCGCCGACGCCGTCGTTGCCGACATAGCCGGACCACATGTAGAAACGATTCGGATCGGTCTGCGACATGATCGCGCAATGATAGGCGTCGCAGATCGTGAACGCATCGGCTAGTGCGTAGTGATAGGGAATATCACTGCGCTGCATATGCGCCATCGTCGTCGTGCCCTTGTTCGACACCCATTGATCGTAGCGCCCGCCATTCCACGCGTTATGCGTGGTCGTCCAATCGTGCGGCAAATCCTGGATGAACGTCAGCCCGAGGTCGGGCGCATCGGGACGGAACGGCAACACTTCACCCACGCCTGCCAGGCCCGGCTGATGCCAGACGCGCTTGCCGCTCGGCAAGGTGATCGCGCGGGGATCGCCATAGCCGCGCACGCCGCGCAGGGTCCCGAAGTAATGATCGAACGAGCGGTTCTCCTGCATCAGGATCACGATGTGTTCGACATCGCGCAATGTGCCGGTGCGGTTGTTCGCGGGAATGGCCAGGGCTTGTCGCAGCCCCGGCGGAAGGACGCCGAGCGCGCCGGCAACGCCGCCGGCCTGCAAGGTCATGCGAATGAAATCGCGGCGCGTAGTGCTTGTCATGGGAACGGTTCTCCAGTGCCTTGTCGGGTGTAGCTGAAGTAGCGAACGTGGAATGGGGAAGTGAACGGCGCCGGTAATGCGGCGCGCACCCATGCCGGGGTCTCTTCGCAACAATCAGCAATGGCATTGGCGCTCGAAAGCGTTCACCGTATTATTTCGGCTTATTGCAAAACCTTTCCCGCGCCCGCAGAGTATCCGCTCGATATGACCGTTTCATGTCCTCCGCGCGGTCGACGTGTTCTCGGGTCGCGTCGACCACCAGATACAGACGAGCAGCGCCACTTGAATTGGCAAACGCACTACCAAGGCCCAATAAGGAACCGTCGGATAGTGGTCGGCCTGCTGCAGCATGAAGACGTTCGCCGGCGTCACGGCCAGGGTCAGCAGAATCAATCCCCACCCGGCAAGCTGCCGCGTCGGCCGCCACAAGACGCCGAACGCACCGAGCAATTCGAACACGCCACTGATCAGCACCAGTTGGCGATGCGCCGGCAGCCAAGGCGGCACGATACGCATCTCCACATCGGTTGCCGCGAAATGGGCAATGCCGCCGATAAAGAACCATAAGAATACGAAACCCAAGCCCAGGGTCCGCCCCAGGCTCGGCTTGCGGATCGTTACCGTGTCGGTGCTGTTCATTGCTGTCCTCCCGGTGGATGTCTCGAAAAAGGCCGGATCGGCCGTTGTCTTTCGCAACGTGTACGCGAAACGCCACGGGTGTAAAGCGCTGCGACGGGCTGACGTTGCAACGATTTGACGCTACCAGTATGATCCCCCTTGTCGGAAAAGGCAGACTTGGTTTGGTAAGCCCAAGTCCTTTCGGTAACGAAAGCTCTGGTCTTTGGCCTCGTGCAAAGGACCCCCACGACGAACCGTTGACGCTGAACAAGCGTCCAATCGTTCGTCCGTGGGGTTCCTCGTGTCGAGAAACGCTCCGGTCGAACATCGACACAGGAGCCTTTCATGCCCATCCCTCATCCCACGATCCACGACGTCGTCATTGCCGGCGCCGGTCCGGTCGGCCTGTTTCTCGCTTGTGAGTTGCGCCTCGCCGGATTATCGGTACAGGTTCTGGAACAGGCGGAACACCCCCACTCGCCCTTGAAGTCGCTTCCCTTCGGCATGCGCGGACTGTCGATTCCCACGCTCGAAGCGTTCTATCGTCGCGGACTGCTGGACGACCTCCTCGCTCCGCGCGCCGCCGCTGCCGAGGCCGATAACGCTGCCCCACGCGGCGCCCACTGGATGCACCAGCAACGTCGTCCGGGCGGCCATTTCGCCGGCATTCAGTTCTTTCACGACAAGATCGAGACGCAGAACTGGCCCTACCGCCTGGCCAATCCGGCAGACACCCCGATGGCGAGCGATATGGCTTGCATCGAATCGATTTTGCTCACGCGCGCCACCATGCTGGGCGTCGCGATACGGCGCCGTGTCCTCGTCAGCGATCTCGAACAGTCCGATGACGGCGTACGCATTCGAGCCGACCAGGAGACCTTTCACGGTCGATGGCTTGTTGGCTGCGATGGCGGACGCAGTACGGTACGAAAAGCCGCCGGCTTCGCGTTCGTCGGCACCGATGCCGAGTTCACCGGCTATTCCGTATCGGTCACGCTGGACGATGCGGACACGCTCACGCCAGGTCGGCATTTCACGGCGAATGGCATGTACACGTATCAAAAGCCCGGCATCATCGCCATGGTCGATTTCGACGGCGGCGCGCATCACCGACGCAAGGACCTTTCCGTGGAACATGTTCAGGCGGTGCTCCGTCGCATCACCGATACCGATGTCACCGTGTCGGCCTTGCATCTCGCAACGACGTGGAGCGATCGCGCCTATCAGGCCGCGGCCTATCGCAAAGGGCGTGTCTTGCTGGCAGGCGATGCGGCACATATCCATTCGCCACTGGGTGGCCAGGGACTGAACCTCGGACTCGGCGACGCGATGAATATCGGATGGAAACTGGCGGCAACGGTGCGAGGCGATGCGCCCGACGGCCTGCTCGACAGCTATTTCTCGGAAAGACATCCGGTGGGCCGCCGCGTCCTCGACTGGTCGCGCGCGCAGGTCGCCGTGATGCGCCCGACGCAAAGCGCTCGCGCATTGGAGGCACTGATTCGCGATCTTATCGAGACGCGTGACGGCGCGACCTATTTCGCCGAACGCTTATGGGGCGTATCGTTGCAGTACGACCTCGACGGCAGCCACCCATTGATCGGACGCAGCGCCCCGGATTTCACCCTGGCGGATGGATCGCGGTTGGCAGGTCACCTCACGAATGGCCCGGGCGTCTTGCTCGATTTCGACGCGCGCAAGCCACTGCAAGCGCTCGCTACGAGCTGGGGCTCGCGGATTGTCTATGTTGGCGGCACGCCCGCGGACAGCTTGGGTCTCGGTGCCGTTTTGGTACGCCCCGATGGCGTCGTCGCGTGGGCGGCAGAAGGGGCATCGTTCGATCGCGCCGAACTGGTCGACGCGGTGGCGCGTTGGTTCGGCGTGCCGTAAATCAGCGCGATGTGTTCCGTGATGCTGTCCAACACGATGGACGTCAGTCGCTTCACGGCAATACTCGGCTCCGCCTCCGCGCGGTGCAGTGCCAGTGTCACGTTCGGCAACAGTGGCAGGCCTGCGGTCTCGGGATCGAGCGCGACCAGCGTATCGGGCATGCTGATCGTCGTACGCAAGGTGATCCCGAGCCCCGCCGCGCTGGCAGCCCATAGACCCGATAAACTGGGCGTCGTGAATACCAGACGCCAGGGAATGCCCGCAGCGTCCAAGGCGGCGACACCGGCAGCGCGGAACGAACATGGCATATCGAAAGCGACCAGCGGCAGCGCATCTGCCGCGGCCCTGCCCGCAAGCATCGTCGTCGCCGAATCGCGACGCGCGATCCAGGCGATGGGCAGTTCGGCGACCCGCTGTGCATGCGGCGCATCGCCGTTATCGCCCCAGACCAAGGCGATATCCAGTTCGCCCCGGATCGTTTTTTCCATCAGGGGCGCGCTACGATCCACTTGGACTTCCACCCGAACCTTCGGATGCGCGCGCGCGAACTGTCCCAAAACGGCGGGCAAAAACGTGTCGGCAAAATCTTGCGGCAGGCCGAGTCGAACCCACCCCTCCAGATCCGCGCCACGGATCGTGTCGACAGCTTCGTCGTTCAGCTCCAGCAGGCGCCGGGCATAGCTGAGCAAAGCCTCGCCCGCCGTCGTCAGAGCCAAGCCCCGTCCCGATTTCTTGACCAGCGTCTGGCCTATCTGATCCTCGAGCTTGCGCAACTGACTGCTAACCGCGGACTGCGAACGCCCGAGCCGGTCCGCCGCACGCGCAAAACTCCCTAGCTCGAAGCCGGTGACGAAAGTGCGCAGCACGTCCATGTCGAGATTGGTGCGAAGAGACATGCTGCGGTTATTCCGGTTGGTTTATCTCGAAAACACGGTTTTATCGAAGTATAGCGTCTGGCTCGCCTGGCACGTCGACCAATCGATCGCCCTTCGGCGCGGAGACGTGCAGAATCGCGTAGCTGTGTTGATCCTGGGGCAGTGCAGCTTGCGTTTGGCGCCAAAAAGAAAAACGGGCGAGCTGCCCGGTATGGAGATCCAAGCCGACAGCGCGGATCAACGGCCCGTCCGTGCTCGCCAGGGCATCCGATGCCGCCTGAATCTCGCGCGAACGCAGCACCGCTAAATCGCTTTCACGCGGCACAAACAGCGTTTCCCGTGTCACAGACGCAATCGAGGAAAAATCATCGTTCAGCATCGCGGGAGATCGCGCGAATACGAACGATGGCCAGGTATGCATCGACGGCGGCCCGAATGCGTCTTTGACAGCGCGAAAAGCCGGCCCGGTGAGGAATGGCCACATTGACTCGGTCCGCGGCCAAAGATATATCGGCGCATATTCGTTGGTCGTGGCGCCGAAGCGGCCCTTCTCACGTATGGCAAAACATTTCAGTCCCAGACCGGGGAAATGGTCGAAGGCAGCCCCTTTGTCGATGACGCGGCGACGGATAATATGCATGTCGTAGTCGGCAGGCAGGTTTATTTCGTACTGCATAATCATCATGATGCATTCTCCTACGAGGGCGAGGCGTCATTCGGCACGTAGGACGCGATGCCGTTTCCGAAAGACCAATCGTCTTTGTCATTGAGCGTCAGATAGACAAGCACGTCCTCCGGACGCACTTGGGCATCCACGGACAGGCGCTCGCAAATAATCCGATATAAAGCCTGCTTCTGCGCCGTATCGCGCCATCGCCCCGCCGTGATATGAACGACGACCAAGTCGTCCGTGCGCTCTATTCCGAGATAGTCCTTGTCGTAGATGAGCGTCTCCGCCGTGCGTTGCTCGATGATCTGGAAACGGTCTTTCAAGGGCGCTTTGAATGCCTCCACGAGCGCGTGATGGACGCCATCGGCAATCGCGCGGATCTGATCCGGCGACTTGCCCTTGAGAATCGATATACGGGTGAAAGGCATGGTCTTCTCCTCGATGCCAGGCGCGTGATCGCGCGGTACAGACACAGCATATAGCGGCGCTAGTGTTCGGAATATTGGGAAATTTCCATACGTTCATGCGATATTTCCGAACGATGGGAGACGTAGCGGCTTCCCCTTGGCGTCTCAATATTCTGTTATTTCTGTCTTGACAGAAATAACAGAATAAACAAGAATTCCCTCACTCCTGCGTTGCTATCAGCCGCAGCTCACCCCTTCGCGGTTATTGAGAGGCAATCATGAAAGTCATCGTACTCGGCGGTTATGGCAACTTCGGCGCTCGTATTTGCCGCGTGCTGGCATTGGAATCCACGATCGAACTGATCATTGCCGGCCCCGACCTTCGTCGCGCGACGGAATTTGCCGCACAACTTCCGGGGCACGCATCCGCTGTGGCGCTTCATTCGGCCGCGCCGGATTTCGCGCAGCGGCTCGATGAAGTGGGCGCGGCGTTGATGATCCATACCGCCGGGCCTTTCCAAGGTCAGTGCTACGACGTGGCGGAAGTGTGTGCCAAGGTCGGCATGCATTATGTCGATCTGGCCGACGGCCGGGGATTCGTCGAGGACTTCGCGCCGGCGCTCGATAGCGCATTTAAGGCCGCGGGACGGACCGCCATTACCGGCGCGAGCACGCTGCCGGCGGTTTCATCCACGGTGGTGGACGCACTGCAAGCACGCTTCTCGCGCCTGCAGGATATCGATATCTGCATCGCACCGGCGCAACGGGCGCCGCGCGGCGTGGCAACCTTGGCCGCCATCCTGTCTTACTGCGGCGAGCCGTTCAAGGCCTGGCACGACAATCAGTGGCAGACAGTCAGCGGCTGGGCCAAGCCCCGTCAGGTTGCGTTTGCGCACATGCCGTCCCGTCTCGCGGCAGTGTGCGACGTCCCGGACCTCGCGCTGTTCCCACAACGCTATCCCACTGCGCGCAGCGTGATGTTCCGCGGCGCGCTGGAGGTGCCTTTTACGCAACGCACTCTCGCCCTATTGGCGGCATTGCGGCAGCGCGGTTTGATACCACGCGTCAGCACGTTCACGACCTTGATGCATCGTGTGGGTTCCTTGTTCGACCGGCTCGGCACCGGTCTTGGCGGCATGTTCGTACGGGTGTCGGGACTGTCGACCGAAGGCCGGCCGCTGACGCTCGAATGGCATTTGAGCGTGGACGACAGCCACGGGCCGGAGATCTGCTGCATGCCGGCCATCCTGCTGGCACGACGACTCGCACGCGGCGAATCGTTCGCCCCCGGCGCGCTATCCTGCATGGGCTTGTTGACACTCGATGAATTCCAGGTGGAATTCGATCGCTGGGGCGTCCGTACCGAAATACTGGAACGAACCGTTTGAATCGCTGCCGTGTTTTGGCAGAGCGACGGCATTGCACGCCCGGTATCAGTCGGCCAGCGTCACCGGCGCATTGGTCTGCGCGGTACCACACTGATAACAGTGTGGAAAAAACGAAAAGTTTCGGCCACCGCATCCGCAGATATTGAAGAGACGCAGCCCACAATGCACGCAGAACGTGGCATTGTCGCCTCCCAGGCTCCATTGCTTGTCACACGAGGGGCAGGTTTTTTTCGCTAGTGAACCTACCGCCTTTTCATAGCCGATGGTGCGGGCTCGCTCCCCTTGGTCCTGCTGCAACTCCAACTGCTTGCGCTCCGCATAGCGCTGGAAGGCCTTCAACATATAAAGACCGGCAAAAATCGTCAGCGCGATACCGACGAGGACTCTGACATAGCCACCGAAATCAGGCAGATAGGGCACAAGTTCGACGAAAAACGCACTTAGCGCGAACAGGCCGAAGCCATATACGAAGGGCCAATAACGCGTCTTGCGGAAACGGAAAAACAGGCCGATGGCAATCAGCAGTATCGGCAAGGTCAACGCAAGCCGCAACGCGAAAACCTGCATCTCGTATTTACGCGTCGCTTTGTCGAGCCGTAGTTGGGTGAGCGCATCGGCGTTGGATACGTCCCGGTCCAATTGGGCCTGCGACGCCGCCAGCGGACGCTTCTGATCATTGATCGCATCGATCTGATGTTGCCACTCGACCGCCGCAGCCTGCAGTGCATCTAACTTTCGCGTCCGTGCCAGTATCTCCGGATCCTTCGTCCCGTCCCCCGTCACGGCACGCGTGGCGAGCCAATTCTGAAAACTCTCTTTCTCATCGGCATAGGTTTTCTCGGCGCGATCGTGCAAGACGCCGAGTGTCGAGCCTTTTTCATTCAGTGCATCGAGCTGAGTCTGTACCTCGCGCTGACGCGCGTCGAGCCGCGCTTGTGCCGCGGCATCGGCGAATTGCGCGGCGGTTGGCGGCCCCCCGCGCGGCGCGAAAGCCATGTCGCGGATAACCAGGCTTCCCAGCGTATTGAGAAAGCCGGCCAACACGAGTGCTATCACCCATGAGCCAAGCCGAACGAGACGACCGGGACTGGTGAGGCCGGCGCTGGTACGCATCATCGCTTGTTTCCTTTAACGTCGACTCAGGCCACGTACTTCACCGGTCGCTTGACGAGCGTGACGATCACGTAGCTCATGATCGTCAGCATAAACCACGCGCCCAGCTTGTGGATGGATACCATACTCCAACCGTCGCGCTGACTCGGATATAGCCATGCATGGCTGAACGTCCCGAGATTCTCGGAAAACCAAATGAAAAGAGCGATCAGGACGAAGGACAGCAACATCGGCATCCGATGGAAGGTGCGGCCGATACGGAAGTAGACCATACACCGCCGGAAGGCAAACGCCGTCCATAGCATCAATACGTATCGACAATCGATCCAGTAGTGGTGCAAGAAGAAATTGGCGTAGATGCCTAGCGTCAGCGCCCCCGTCTGGCGCAGTCCGGGATGTCCGGTAAAACGAAGATCGAAAGCGCGACACGCGCGGGCGATATAGCTACCCACAGAGGCATACATAAAACCGCTGAAGAGCGGTACCCCGCCGATATGCAGATAACTCGCTTCCGGGTAGACCCATGATCCAACCGCCGTCTTGAACACTTCCATTGCCGTACCGGCAACGTGAAACAGCAGGATCACCGCGACCTCGTCCCAGGTTTCCAAACCGAGGCGCAACATCATGCATTGAATCGCGATCGCGAGGAGCGTCAGAAAGTCGTAGCGCGGCAGCACCGCATCCGCAGGATAAAACCAATGCGTCAGCAGCAACGCCAACAGCATCAAGCCGCCAAACAAGCTGACCCATGCCTGTTTGACGCCGAATAAAATAAAGGCGCGCACGCCGCGGGAAAATCCAGTGTCACCGGAGCGATTGCCCAGCACCCGCATTTCGATTCGGTGCATCCACTCGCCCCACCGTGAGGCCCGTATTTCGATCTGCATCGGTCTTATCGTTTTCTTTATTTTTAAGATTGCCGGCGTCGACCGATCTAACCCAGTTCGACGCGGTTTCGCCCGGACGCTTTTGCCCGGTAAAGGGCAATGTCGGCGCGCTTCATAAATGCCTCGACATCGCGCTCGCCTTCGGCGCAGGTCACGACGCCGATACTGACGGTGAACGGAATGGGCGCGCCAGGCCAATCGTGCTGGAAGGCCTGCTGTTCGAAACGCAGACGCAAAGCATCGGCAATCTGCAGGGCATGCGTGGCGTCGGTACCCGGCAGCGCCGCCACAAATTCCTCGCCGCCCCAGCGGGCGAATAAATGCGGCTGAGGCGTCATCGACTCGCCGACCTTCGCCAGCGCCCGAAGCACCTCGTCGCCGGCATCATGGCCATGACTATCGTTGATGTCCTTGAAGAGATCGATGTCCAGAATGAACACCGATAGCGGCTCGCCGCTCCCCAGCGCTTTTTGTGCAAACTCCAGGAAGCCGCGCCGATTCGGCAGCCCTGTCAACGCATCGGTCGAAGCTTGCGTCTTCAGCAACGTCATCAGCCGCGCACGATCGGTAATATCGCGCACGACCGCCATGAATTCGATGGCGCCATTCAACTCGATTTTCGAGACGGCGATCTCCACCGGGATGATCGATCCGTCGCGATGCTGGCCGAAGACACTATTCGTGTCGTCCATCTTGGGGGGCGTTGCCTGACGAACGCTAGGCTGGTAGGTATCCGCGAATTGCTGGACCTTTCTGCGATGGTCGGCCCGAAACTTCTCCGGCAGCAAGGTGACGATCGGCTTTCCCAATACTTCCGCCGCGGTATAACCGAAAAGATTTTCCGCCGCCCGATTGAATAGCGTGATGTTATGTTGCTCGTTCATCGTCACGATCGCGTCATACGCCAGATCGACCAACGCACGATACCGCGAGGTGTTCGCATCCGGCGCCGCCGCGGTTTCGCGCTTTACGCGAACGTCGATACCGGTGAGCAACAGTGCGTGCATCGCGCGCGCGCCTTCGGCAGCCTGACGGATCCGCTTGATCGAAAAGCGCCATGCCGCGCTGCCATGGCGAAAGTCGACCATCGGCTGTGGCGCATCGGCCTCACGATCCATGAAGGAGGCGATGAGTCCGTCGCGGAACGCGCCGTACTCCGCCCCCGGAAATAGGGTGTCGAACGCCACGGGGAACGTGGGTTCGGCCTTGCCTGTAGCATCGGAAAGCCGACGAAAGGGATCGTTGCACGCAGTGATGACAAGCGCGCCACCCGCGTCACGCCCAATCAGGGCAACGCATGGCTCGAGGTCGTCCGCGGGAAGAATCGGCGGCTTGGACCGATCTGACATATCGTCACCTTACAAATACCTTATTTCATTTTAAAGATTATATGGCAGGTTCAATTCTCGCATAAGCCCGATGCGACAATTTAATAAATGATCCTCCGAAATTCGCCCTATCTTCTTTACAAATGCGGTAATGCGCGGCCGTCGATTACGCGTTCGCCGGCCATGCGGACTGGCGAATCACGCTGCAGAAGTTTCCGGGGCAAAAATGCGGGTCTTTGTCGGCGATCACGTCGGCTTTCACGTTACCGAACGTCGTTTCCGGTTTGTGTTTGATCCCATCGTAGAAGGCCTGAATGATGTCTTCCTTGAAATTACCGCCGCGCGGGTGCGCTTTCACCACGGCGTCTCTGTCGGCGGCACTGTATTCCTGGTAGGTCAGACCGAGCACATCCATTTCGACGCCAGCCGTGACCAAGGCGATCACCGGATCCATGTGTTGCGGAATGCCCGGCGTCGTATGCAAGGCGATGGACGTCCAAACAAGATCGATTTCCCGTTGCCCAATGCCGCGACTTTCGAGAAAGTCTCGCGCCGCATTCGCCCCATCGACTTCGAATCGCTCGCAAGCACTGCTGTGTTGATGCGTCAGGCCCATGTCATGAAACATGCATCCGCAGTAAAGCAGTTCGCGGTCGACTTTAAGCCCACGCTGCTTGCCTGCCAATGCGCCGAAATAGAAGACGCGGCTGGAATGGTGGAACAGCAGCGGGGAAGCGGTGTCGCGTACGAACGCCGTCACATCGCGGGCGAGCTGGCTGTCGGGAATCGAAATACCGTCAACGTTCAACGTCATGATCACTCTCCTTGGGAAGGACTCCATTGTGTAGAATGCGGGATATGGCATCAATTGATGTAACACGTCGATTTCAGCCATTTCACGGTAAATTCCGACACGCAGGCAAAACCATCTGACCATGGCCAAAACCGTTGCAATTCTCGCCCTCCCTGGAGTGCAATTGCTGGATGTCTCCGGCCCGCTCGATGTTTTCGCGCAAGCGAACGTGGAAGCGGGGAAATTGTTCTACGCGCTACGGATCGTGGCCTGCGAATCCGGCCCCATCCATAGCGCATCCGGCGCACGTCTGCTGTCGGACTGGGTAGTTGGCGACGAACACGAACGGATCGATACTTTTCTGGTCGCCGGCGCACCGAACGCCATGCACATCGCGCTGGCCGCCCGCGTATTGGACTGGGTCCGCACGGCAGCCGCACAAAGCCGACGGTTCGGCTCCGTGTGCACCGGCGCATTTGTCCTGGCTGCCAGCGGCTTATTGAAAGGGCGGAATATCACCACGCATTGGGCCGCGGTGGAAGCCATGAACCGCCTCTATCCCGAGGTGCACATCGACGAAGACGCACTGTATGTCCGGGATGGCAAACTTCGTACCGCCGCGGGCGTCACCGCCGGGTTGGATCTCGCATTGGCACTCGTCGAAGAGGATTTGGGACGCGACATCGCCAGGAGCGTGGCCGCCCAACTGGTCATGTACTTCAAGCGGCCCGGCGGCCAATTGCAGTTCAGCCGCAAAGGCGATGCGGAAACGGTGGGACGCTCGGCCTTACAGGAAGTGCAACGCTGGGTGGCCGCGCATCCCGAAATGGACCATACCGTGTCGAATCTGGCACGGCATGCGGGCCTGAGCGCGCGACACTTTGCCCGCTTATTTCACGCCGAGGTCGGCATGACGCCGGCGGCATGGGTCGAGACAACGCGGGTCGCGGCGGCACGCACGCTGTTGGAAGGCGGCCTCGATTCGCCGAAGCAAGTCGCGGCGAAATGCGGATTTGCCAATGCCGACACGTTACGGCGGACGTTCGCCAAACATATGCGCGTGACGCCGGCCGATTATCGGAAACGCCATGCGCATCTAGGGCTTCGCGCCGATGCCTGACGGGGATCCGATCTGGCGCCCTGCGGTCGACCTCTCGCCTGCGTAGTGGGAAACGAGATAGTCGACGAAAACGCGCACGCGCATCGGCATGCGACGGCCGCTCGGAAAAACGAGATGAATCGGCAAACGCTCCGGCTGCAACGTCGGGAGTAATATCCGAACCTGTCCGGTACGGATTTCATCGCGCATCAACCACAACGGCACTTGTGCGATGCCCAGGCCACACAGCACGGCGGCGCGGATATGCTCCGCATCGCTGGTCACGAGCGCGCCATGCGGCAAATAGGAGACCACCTCCTTACCCACCTTCAATCGCCACGGATACCGTTCTCGTCCTTTCGCGAACACCACGCAGCGATGATGATCGAGATCCGATAAGCGACGTGGCGCGTCGTTTTCTTCGAGATAGGCAACGCTTGCGACCAGGATGAAGTCCGTCTCGCCAAGTTGTCTGGCGGTCATCGACGAGTCGACGAGCCGTCCGTGGCGCACCGCCAAATCGAGGCCATCGCCCACCAGATCGACACTTCGCTCGGATACCGACAGGTCGATCGCGACGTCGGGATACTGCCGAAAGAATCCGGGCAACAAAGGCGTGATGCACAGCCGCCCGTGCGCAGGCGCGGTACTGATCCGGACGATGCCACGCGGCGAATGCTGCCGCTCTCCCACCAAAGACTCAAGCGCGTCGGCATCGTCGACGAGTTGTTTCGCCGCGTCGTAGAAGGTCTGGCCCGCCTCGGTGATGGCGATACGACGCGAGGTACGGAGTACGAGCTGCGCGCCAAGATGCCGTTCCAACGCACTGATCTGCTTGCTAACCGCGGGCTGGCCAATGCCCTCCTCTCGCCCCACCGCGGAGAAACTGCCGCACTCGACCAATCTTACAAACAAGCGAATCGCATCCAATCGGTCCATGGTGCCTTTATCGAAGTATTCCAGACTGGAATGAATGGTATGTCCCGACGCGCGTTTCGGCAATGGCTCGAACGGATTACGTTACGCCCTACGCGAACGACATCGCCGCAAAAACAAAGGAGCATTCTGATGAAAGCGCTATGCGTGACACCCAGCCGTACCCTTGCCGTCCGTGAGATTCCAACACCCGATACGCCGGCGCCGGGACAGGTTCTGATCGAGATGGTCGCGTCCGCGATCAATCACGGCGACAGAACGTTCCTGACGCTGCCGACCGCCGCGGGGAACCCGCTAGCCATGGGTCGTCACGATGTGTGGGGCGCGTCGGGGGCCGGCCGCGTGCTGGCCATCGGCGCGGGCGTTCCAGATGCTTATCTCGGAAAACAGGTCGCCGCGTATCGGTCGCTCCATCGGACGCCGGATAGCGTCGGCCTGTGGTGCGAGCGCGCGGCGATGCCCTACGCGGCCTGCCTGATCCTGCCCGACTCCGTGCGCGCGATCGATTATTGCGGGTCTCTCGTCAATGTCATGACGGCGTACGCTTTTCTCGACGACATCGTCGAAGCCGGGCATAAAGGCATCATCGTCACCGCGGGAAGTTCCGCGACCGGCTTGGCGCTGGCCGCGCTGGCACGTCTCAGAAACATTCCGACGGTCTGTCTGGTGCGCTCGGACAGCGCGCGCGATGCGCTGCTACGGCTTGGCGTGGAGCATGTGCTCGTGACCCGAGACAGCGATCTCGAAAAACTGCCCGCCCTGGCCGCCCGGCTCGAGGCAACGGCCGTATTCGACGGCATAGGCGGTGAATTGCTCGGACGCATCGCACCGGCGTTACCGATGAACGCGACGATCTACTGCTATGGCTTTCTCGGCGGTCCCAGTGGTATCGCAATTCCATCCGTTCTTTTCATGATGAAGAACCTGACGATTCGACGCTTCAGCAATTTCGAGAGCCGAACGGTCAAAGCGCCCACGCGCCTGATTGCCGCGCTCCACGCGCTGGAGGAGGTGATCGCGGACCCGATATTCCGCACGAAGATCGGCGAGACATTTCGCTACGATCAGATCGAACAAGCGATGGCCTACGAAGAACGCGAGGTCAAAAAAGCGATCCTGGTTGCGTGACGTGACTTGATTTTCGAATCGATAAAATTTGAGGTCATGTCTAAATAATATCGTTTTTCATCGAAAATAATTGTGATTAAGATAGCACCATGGCATCAGGAAGGGCCTCCGGCGTAACCGCTATCTTGTGAGCAAACGATGAAACGATGGAATGTGGCGATCACGGGCTTCGGCGCGATTGGAAAGTCGGTCGCGGCGCTGCTCGATCAGCGCCGCGCACACTATCAAGCGCGCTATGGCGCCGACGTGCGATTGGTCGGCGTCTGCGGGTCCCGCGCCGGGTGTTTCGCGCCGTCGGGACTTGTCGCGTGGTCCGAAGCGCAACCTTGGGCAAGTCAAGACGGGCTTACCGGGCCGGCGTTTCTCGACACCGTGCAACCGGATGTGCTGATCGAATCGGGGCCGACCGATTATCTGACAGGCGGAGCCGGCGAACGCTACATCCGTCAAGCGCTGACGAGCGGCATCGACGTCATCGCCATCTCGAAAGGGGCATTGGTACGCGACTATCGTGGCCTGCGTCAACTTGCCGAAACGCACGGCGCACGTCTCAAAATAAGCGGCGCGACCTCCGCCGCTTTGCCGACGATCGATTTGCTGCAATACAACCTCACCGGCTGCACCGTGGAGCGCGTGGAAGGCATCGTCACGGAAACGACGAACTTCATCTTAAGCCGGATGATGGACGGCGAACGTTTCGAAGACGCATTGGCCAGCGCCCAGCAGCATGGCATCGCGGAGCCTGATCCGCGCTTCGATATCGAAGGCTGGGACAGCGCCATCAAGATCACGATCCTCGCCAATGCGGCGTTCGACGCCGACGTCCGGCTGGAATCGGTTGTCCGCGAAGGGATTGCCGCCGTCACGCCGGCCCAGATCGCCGACTGGCGCGCGCGCGGCCTCGTGCCGAAGCTGGTCGCGTGTATCGATCGGATGGGCGATCACTATCACGCCTCGGTTCGACTGAAGACGTATGACAGTCAGGATCCTTTCTCGCAAGTGCGTGCGGGAATGAAAGCGATTCGAGTACACACCGACGCGATGGGCGAGACGCTCGTCATCTCGAAAAACGGGCCGACGGGAACCGCCGCCGCGGCCTTGAAGGATCTCGAACACCTGCTCATGCAGGACCAGCGCACCGACGCATGCTGAGCCGTCACGCTGAAACCAAGGAAACACCATGAAAGTACATGTGCTGCAACACGTTCCGTTCGAAGGCTTGGGGAATATGGCGGACTGGCTCGAAGCACGCAACGCGACCGTGAGCTGGAGCCGCTTGCACGCCATGCCGGCGCTGCCCGCCCGCGCGGATTTCGATTTGATAATCGCGCTCGGCGGTCCGATGAGCGTCAACGACGAGGCGATATATCCCTGGTTAAGCGCAGAAAAGCGCTTTATTGCCGACGCGATCGCGCAGGGCACACCGGTACTCGGGATTTGTCTCGGCGCGCAGTTGATTGCGGCCGCGACCGGCGCACGCGTCTATGTCGGTCCGGAAAAGGAAATCGGATGGCACCCGTTACGCGGCGTGCCGGCATCGTCGGACCGCGCCGATACTGCACCGGCCGCTACGCGCTTCGTCTTTCCCGCATCCAGTACCGTCTTCCATTGGCACGGCGAGACCTTCGATCTGCCGGAAGGCGCGCATCGATTGGCGGAGACCTCGATTTATCCGCATCAAGCATTTCAGCTGGGCGAGCGCACCATCGGATTGCAATTCCATCTCGAAACCACGCCCGCGAGCGTGGCAGCAATGTTGACGCATTGTGCCGATGATCTGGTCGATCAGCGCTTCGTCCAGACGCCGGCGCAAATGCGGGCAGCGACCGATGCCGACTATGGCGAAATCGCCAAGCAGATGCACGCGATTTTGGACTACTTGTGCGCGTGAACGGGCGCCTTCCGTTCTACGCTCGGGCCAAGCCCGATCATCCCAAAATCGTATGAAGGTGTCTGATGCTCACGGCGCGCAGCGGGCATCGATTTGCGCTTGCAACTGCTTTACCCAAATGTCCCGCACATGGCTGCCTGCATGACTGGCCGCCGTCAACGCGCAGACACCCACCGACAAAGGCGGCACGATCGCGCGCAATGGCGCATCGGGACGCCCCGCCTGCGCGGTGAACTCGTCGACGATCGTGTAGCCCACGCCCGCGTCAGCGAGGGCACGCGCCAGATAATAAGTACGCACGGCAATTTTCGACGGCGTCGCCACCGCGTCCAGGCTTTCGAATGCATCGACGATGCGCGCCCCAAGCGGGTCCTCCGTATCCAATCCGATGCAGGTCGCCGGGTCGAGCGCCGCCAGCGCGACCGACGACACCGCCGACTCTTCGCGCAAGGCCTCATCCGTTTCGACTGGCGGCCCGACATAGACCGCCCGCGCCCGACCGAGCGCGGTGATGTCGATGCCCGGCATCGGCGGCGGATCGAAGGCGATGCCGATATCGATTTCCTGCGCGAGCAGCAAGGTGCAGAGTGTCTCGGTATTGTCCGTGCGGATCGTGAGCGACACGTCGGGACAACTGCGCACGAAGCGCGCTACCGCTTGCGGCACGAGGCTCAGGCCAAGGCTCGGAATGCAGCCGATGCGCAGCAGGCCGCCGGGATGCGTGGTCAGGTTACGCGCCAAACGCCGGACGTTCTCCAGACTCGTATGGAGATGCTTCGTTTCGACGAAAAGCAGCTCGGCTTCACGGGTGGGTTTCAAGCCGCCGGGCAGACGTTTGAAGAGCAGCATGCCGAGGCTGCCCTCGGCCTGTCCCAGCATCTTGCTGGCGGCGGGTTGCGAGATGTTCAACAGCTCGGCCGCACTGGAGAGAGAACCCGCCTGCATCACGGCATGAAAGACTTCGATATGGCGTAGACGCATCGTCGGCAACAGCCAATGGCAATGAGGCAAGGCGCACGCCGTGCCGAGGGTGTAGGAATGCCCTCAGCTTACCGTATTTTGCGTTTGCCTCGCGCCGGCTGACGCCATGCCGCGCCACGCAAACGGTTCCACATCGATCGCCGGATTGCGCCCGACGATCTGGTCCGCGACGATTTTGGCGCTCGCGCAGGCAAAGGTAAATCCGAGTGCCCCCTGCCCCACGTTCAGCCACAAATTGGCATAGCGGGTGGCGCCCAACAAGGGCCGCCCATGCGGCGTGGCCGGGCGATAACCGGTCCATTCCCGCACCCGCGTGTAATCGCCCGCATCCGGCAAGGTGGCGATTGCCTGTTGCTTCAGCAACGCGATCCGACGCGCATCGGCTGCCGGATCGTTCCGCGAAAAATCCACCATGCCGGCGATACGCAGATCGCTTCCAAGACGGGCGTAGACGATCTTGTGATGGAGGTCGGTGACACTGTACTCTGGCGCATTATGTCGGCTATCGATCGGCACCGTCAGGCTATAGCCCTTTAGCGGATAGACCGGCAGCGACAAGCCCACGCGCCGCAGCAGGCCGGCGCTTTCGGCACCCATCGCGCACACAAACGCATCGGCCTGCAGCGGGCCCTCGGAGGTCTCCACCGACGTGACCCTGCCGCGCTCGGTATTCACGCCCTCGATCTTGCAGCCCATCAGCAGGCGGACGTCGGACCGCTGACGCAGCACGGTCGCGAGCGATTCCGTGAACCGCTGACAATCGCCGGCATCCTCGGTCGGCGTATAGATGCCCCCCGCCAGCACGGACTGCAATCGCGCCAACGCCGGCTCGTGCCGCACGCACTCCGCCGCATCCCATGCTTCCTGCGTGGTGCCATGCGCTTTTTGGAAGGCCATCTGCTTGCGCGCCGCCGCGAATGCGTCGGCGTCGCGATACAGCACCAGCTTGCCGCTATGTCGAAAATCAAATGCCAGGTTCTCGCGCTCCTGCAGCGTCGCCATCAAGGATTGGCTGTAGGCGCCCAGCTGCAATAAGGAAACCGTCGTCTGTTCGCTGTGCGCGGTCGTGCAATGCCGCAGAAACGACGCGCTCCACTCCAGCAGTGCCCGATCTATTTTGGGACGGAACAAGAGCGGCGCCCGCCGACTGGCCAGCCAGGCCGGCAGATAGCGCCAGACCGAAGGCGAGGCAAGCGGCGCGACATAGCTATAGCTGAGTTGCCCGCCATTGGCGAAGCTGGTGCCGTGCGCCACTTCCGGCCGCGCATCGACCACGGTCACGCGATGACCATCACGCGCCAAGAAATAGGCGGTCGTGATGCCGATGACGCCACCACCCAGTACGCATACATGCATGATCTATCCCGATATAAAAGCGCGCGGACGCGCAGCGCCGGCAGGCTGCGAAAGAGACGCGGTTGTTGTCCCGGTACCAAGTATCGCGAGCGCCCCCCACGCTCGCAAATGAAAAGAAAGAGGGCGGTATAGCCTGCGGTTATGCGCCTGGTGCCCCCGCATCCTTGATGTCGGGCGCGAAAACTTGACGCGGGACGTGATGCGCCGTATATTTATATCGATCGGTAAATATGTTACCGACGGGGCCTGCAGGGCCTTACGCCCCCTCACCCTAAGAGGATTGAATCGATGACACGTATCGCATTTATCGGTGTCGGCAGCATGGGCGCCGCCATCATTCCGCATCTGCTCGGCGCGGGCTTTCAGGTCAGTGCCTGGAGTCGCCGCAGCGAGGCGGTCGAGGCGTTGCCGGGCGTTACGCCGCTCTCGCAAGCGCGCGATGCTTTCCTCGGCCACGACGTCGTCATGACAATGCTATCCGACGACGCAGCGGTCCGCGAGGTCATCATCGACAGCGGTGCTTTACGTGCGGCCGACAGACGCGTCGTGCATATCGTGATGTCGACTTTATCCACGCGCTTTGTCTCGGAAATACAGGCCGCGCATCGGGAGGCGGGCGTTGGCTATGTGGCGGCGCCTGTTTTCGGCGTGCCTGCGGTGGCGGCGCGTGCCGAGCTGAACGTCTTGCTCGCCGGCGCCGGCGCCGACGTACAAACGGCCATGCCCATTCTCGCGGTCATCAGTAAGCAGATTTGGCCCTTGGGCCAGGAGCCGGTGCGGGCCAATATCGCGAAAATCGCCGGCAACATGATGATCACCCTCGCCATCGAGGCGATGGCCGAAGCCAGCGCGCTCGTAGAGGGGCACGGCTTGCCGGCGGCCGATTTTTTCGACGTTGTCACGCAGACGATGTTCGCGTGCCCGAGCTATCAGCGTTATGCGCGCAACATCGCAACACAAAGTTATGCGCCGGGCTTCAAACTCGCGCTCGGACTGAAAGATGTGAACTTGGCGTTGGAGGCCGCGGCGGAAGCAGGCGCAGCCGTGCCCAGCGCGAGAATCGTGCAAAACAGCATGCAGCAAGCAATGCAAGATGGAAACGCAGCCAAGGACTGGTCGATTCTCGCGGAAGCCGCCCGGCAACGACCAGTCGATGCCTGAGGCCGCGACCGACGGTTTCCGCTATCGCCCTCAGTTGCTGTCGTTATTGTCTGCCGGCGCCGTATGCCGGAGCTGCACGACGCATTGTCGGAACGTACTCACTTGAACCTGCACCGGCGTCATGTATTCGGATAGCCGGTACGTCGCTTCGATCACTTTGGGCGAACGCGTCTGGCGACTATAGCGTTGCTCTTCTTCATCGAGCGGGACGCCGTTCTGGTGATCATTGGCAAACGTCCAAGCCAGATCGGCCAGGGAATGACAGGCTTCTTGAATCCGATCGGTGCGTAACGTTGCCGCGTGTGCGCAAGCGACAATCGCCGCTGGGCTAGCCAGCAAAATGAGCGTCAGGACCTTTCTCCACTGCTGAGATCGTGTCCTGCTTCTCAGCGTGCAAGGCGCCACCGGCCCGCGCTTTTCCCCATCTAACCGACGCACATTACCCCCGAGCACGACCAGTGCAGTGCTTATCGCACTATTTTGAGACTGACCCGCGGAAAGCGCGCAATCCGCGGGTCAGTCGTTTTCGTTTTTTATTTTTACATCTTACTTAAGATTTCTATTTTTTCATTACGATACTAAACTGTCAACTCTAAGATGCCGCGTCTCGGATAGTGCAAAAAACCCGACATATCACGATGCCGGGCGCAACGTCGCGATCAAGGCGATAAGTCGCTCGACATCGAGCGGTTTAGTGAAATGTTCATCGAAGCCGGCAGCGAATGCGGCCTCGCGATCCCACGGGAGACCGTAGCCCGTAACGGCAATCAACGTGACGCGCGAACCCAGCATCGTCCGCACACGCCGCGCCAGTTCATATCCGTCCATATCCGGCAGCCCGATGTCTAAGAGACAGAGATCCGGAAGATCGTGCTGCACGCGGCTTAATGCAGGTGTCGGATGGTATGCGACCATCGTATCGTGGCCTAATTCCTGCACAAGCATAGATAACACCTCCGCCGCGTCCTCGATGTCGTCCACGACGAGTACTTTCAAACGATGCTCCGCGCTGACATGAGCGGATAGGGCGAATGTCGGTGGTTTAACGACCTCTCTTTCT
Source organism: Robbsia sp. KACC 23696 (assembly GCF_039852015.1). Taxonomy (NCBI): domain Bacteria; kingdom Pseudomonadati; phylum Pseudomonadota; class Betaproteobacteria; order Burkholderiales; family Burkholderiaceae; genus Robbsia; species Robbsia sp. KACC 23696. The sequence continues at coordinate 531,465 of NZ_CP156627.1, forward strand.
CGTGCAACCCGCGGCAGCGTCACGGTAAAGCGGCTTCCCTTACCGAGCCCTCGCTTTGCGCCTGGACGCTGCCGCCCTGTAGTTCGACAAGGCTTCTCACAAGTGCCAGGCCGATCCCCAATCCGCCCGCGGTACGGTCCGATGTCCGCTCGGCTTGGACGAACATCTCAAAACAATGGCCCAATAACTCGGTCGACATGCCCACGCCAGTGTCGATGACGCAGAGATGAACAGTGCTGTCCACCGAGAGTTCAACGGCGATATGACCATTTTCGGGGGTGTAACGCGCCGCGTTTGTCAGCAGGTTCGTGAGCACCTGCAACAGGCGTTTCGGATCGCCTCGTACCAGCGTCGTCTCCGGCGAGGTGTGCAGTGCCAGTTTGTGACGTCTCGATTCGATCAGCGGCCGCACCTGTTCAACCGCTTCCACCACGCTCTGGTAGACGTCGACAATCTCCTCTTCGAGCTTTACCTGCCCGCGCGTGACGCGCGAGACATCGAGCAGATCATCGACCAAGCTCGTCATGTGTTTGACCTGACGCACGGCTTGCGCTCGACCAGTTTGATCGCGCGTTGCCCCGCCGACGCGCATCACCCTAGCCTATCCCAAAAAATGACGGCGTTCATGATGCACGAAGCCGACTTCATCTTGACGGGAAAGGCCGCCAGCATCCGATACCTGCATCACGCCTTGAAACAAGGCGGCCTCGCGGCGTCCCGCTTGCGCGTCAAAGCGTATTGGGGGGAGGGAAAGACGGGGCTGGATTGAATCGCGCAGCCGCGCGGCGCGGCGCGGCGCGGCCGAGCGCACTGCGCAAAATGGCGGGCGTGTCGTTCCCTGCAACTGGTCGTCGAAGAGGTGGAACAGATGCGGCGCTTTCGCGGCCGTCACGCCTCAGACCAGCACGACCTGAATGCCGTACTTGCGAGCGAACTTCTCGAACGTTTCTTGCAATGTTTTCGAACTAACGACCTTGAAGGACTTGTTCTTCAGAGCGATGTTCTTCAAGTCGGCTTCGGCATTGGTCAGTTCATGATTCGAAATGACAATCTTCGCTATATCGCGATCGAAGTTCAGTCCGCCGTGAACGTGGGCTTCGATATAGGCGGTATCCCCTAATCCGGGTACCTGCAATGCTGTCCCCAACGACACGCCTTTATACGCGTCGTATAGCGCCTTGAGCATCGTATCGGGCATATTCGCGATCAACCGGTCCATGTTCAGGAAGCTCGCGGTCTTGTCGCCCAATGCTGCGCGTAGCCGCGCATTGCCGGCCTCGTCGAAGGAGTCGGTGTGCACGTAGGTGGCATTGTGTTTCACATGCTCCTTCAGGACCATGTGCGACTTACCCCATTGTCCCGCCGATCCGTGTAGCAACTGCGCGTAGTTCAATGCGGCGTATTTCGGACGAATCGATGGCTCGAACGTCAACTCGCTCTTCTTGCCGAACTGACGCAAGCGCCGCAATACATCAGCGTGGACGCTAGCGGGTTTCGCCTTCGTTCCGCTGTAGTCGAACATCGCTTCCTCGGCCTCGTCGCGTGCCGTGATGTAGCTACTGCCGCCCCACTTGTTGCCCCCTTCGAACTGGCTCACGTACCCGGTGCCGCGCGGCTGGCGGTTAAAAAACTTGTAGGCGGCAAAATTGATTGTCAGATCGGCAGTCTGCAAATGCTCGGTCAGTCTTTTCAGAACGGGGTACGCCTGGATGATCGGCACGCCCAGAACGCCAAAGACCCGCAGAAGGGCCTTTTCGCGGTCGGTCGATGCGCTTACCTCTGCCGCCATTCCGACCAGTGAGGCGGCGTCGCGCGCGGCCAGTCGAGCGAGAACCTGATTTCTTTCGCGTGTCATTTCCCGCCCCGAGCGATGTGGTCTTTTATAACGTTTTCATAAAGCTCTTTTAGCGGGAAATGCCCGCGAAAAATGGGCCATGCCTGCGCAGAGCGTGAAGTTGAGCGTATTTAAACACGCAATATTGCGTGCCGCAATCCCGGGAATCTGACAGCAGGGAACGCGCAGGCGGGCGGTGCTCCGACAATGCGGCGACGAGGAAAAACCTGCGAAACAGCAGCAGTACCGGATGAGGCCTGCGACATCAATCATCGGGTTATCGAACCGGCGGCCAGCAACAACCCACGCTAATGCCACCGGGATAGTTAATCAGCCACTGAACCCAGCTACTCGTGCAACCGCGTACCGTCGCCGCGCCAGTGACTTTCTTGAGTCAACCGCTGGGGGTTCCCCCGGTACGGTAGGCATCTCTGGCCTATGAGCTGCGCTTAGGAAGACGTGCATGAGCAGCCAGCGAATCGCCGTTGTGCCAATCGTGGCCCATCACGCTTAGAGTTTCTCAGCGGCGACTTTCACACCCAGACCGATGAACAGGCCGCCCAGCGCCTTCGTGAGCCATACCGAGATAGTCGGATTCTGCCGTAATGCGGTCGTCAATTTGGCTGCCAGGAATACATAAATGACGCTCGTCGTGATGCCGACCATATTGCCCGCGATCCCCAGTTCAATGATGTGCAACGCAGCGCTGGCATCGCGCGGATCAATGAATTGAGGCAGGAAGGCTAGGAAAAAAAGGCCAACCTTGGGATTCAGAACATCACTCAAAAAACCTTGTATAAACGCGCGCCATAACGTCCGTACCTTGGGTTTTACATCCGCTGGACCCACTTTGCCGTTCGACCGGAAAGCACAATATCCCATGTAAAAGAGATATCCGGCCCCAATCCACTTCACGACAGTGAAAGCAGTCGCCGAGGCCATGACAAGTGCAGATAGCCCGGTAGCAGCGCAAATAAGGTGAACGTAAGCACCCAGATTGATCCCAATGGCCGTGCAGATTCCCGCTTTACGCCCTTGCGCGACCGTACGTCCGAGCAGAAGCACCATGTCAGGGCCGGGAACGAGGCACAAAATCAAACTTGCTGTGACGAACACGGCATAGGTATGCATCCCCAAAGCTCACCTCCCATTTTGATGTGCACGACAAGTCCGACGCCGATAAGCGAAGGAAACAAGGCGTCGGCCTGCAACGCCAGCGGGATGTCCCTCAACGACCTGCCTATTTAATCACCCTGTCGGGCGAATCTATCAGAATGGCGCTCGAAATGAGGTCGAAGAGTCGACCGCCCCGTTGTGCGAACGCAGACTGGTCGGCGAGCCAGCCGAGTGACGACATCAGGGCAAACAAATCGACGCCATCCATATCGCTTCGCGCCACCCCCGCTTTCTGTGCCGCTAGCAGCAGCCGTGCGCAAGATGCGTGTACCGCCGCGCATGATGCGTAGAGCGCGGAATCGGGGTCCTCGTGGGCGCTAGCCATCAACGCCGTGACGCCGCTGTAGGTGTGGACAAAAGCCACGCCCTCACGGAACCACGAAATAAGCGCCTCGCCGGGCGGCTTCGACGTTTCGAGCGCGACGGCTTTCTGCGTCAGTGCATCCAGATTCTCCCGGAGCAGCGCATCGAACAACGCTTCCCGCGTAGGGAAATGACGCAAAAGCGTCGCCAAACCGACCTCTGCGCGACGCGCGATATCACGCATGGATGCATCCGCCCCATGCTCGGCAACGACGCACCGCGCAACGGCAAGCACATGGTCGTAATTCTTTTTCGCGTCGGCACGCATAATGACTCTTGACAAGTGGATCAGTGATCCATATATTTCACATTGAATGTGGATCAGTGATCCATAAGATACCTCGGATTGGCGAAAATGGGAATACGCAGTCCGATACCCAACGGGAGACATCATGGGAAAGCTTCAAGGTAAAGTTGCGGTCGTCACAGGTGGCGCTACGGGCATCGGTCTTGCCGCGGCCAAGCGTTTTATCGAGGACGGTGCTTTCGTCTTCATCTTCGGCCGTCGGCAGGACGCACTGGACGCCGCGCTTGCCACGCTCGGGCCCAATGCCCGCGCGGTCAAAGGCTCGGTCTCCGACCCGGCCGACCTCGACCGACTCTACGCAGCGGTGAAGGCGGAGCGCGGCACACTCGACATCGTTTTCGCCAATGCAGGGGCAGGAAGTCAGGCCGTACTGGGCAAAATCACCGCCGAGCACATCGACGAGACGTTCGATACCAACGTGAAGGGAACCATTTTCACGGTCCAGCAGGCCCTCCCGCTAATGGGGTCAGGCGCCTCGATCATTCTGACCGGGTCGAGCGCGGGGACCACAGGCGCGCCGGGAATGACCGCGTATAGCGCGAGCAAAGCGGCAGTCCGCAACCTGGCGCGGACCTGGGCGGAAGACCTGAAGGGAACGGGCATACGCGTCAACGTCCTGTCGCCCGGTGCCACGGCGACCGAACTCGCGAAGGCGGCGCTAGGAGAAGAAGGTCAGAAGATCTATGCGTCGATGACGCCGCTGCAACGCATGGCAGATCCGTCGGAGATCGGTGCTGCGGCAGCGTTCCTGGCTTCGTCGGACAGCAGCTTCATGACCGCCAGTGAACTTGCCGTCGACGGCGGCCTGGCGCAACTGTAACGCCTGACGTCCTACGGCGCGTCGTAGGACGTGTGCGGCGACCAGACTCATAAAAGGGGAAAGCTATGCGTTACGCAATTATCGGGTTCGGCAATATCGGCCAGGCTCTAGCCAAGGCGTTTGCCCGGAAAAGCATCGACGTATCGGTTGCCGCCAGCCGCGACCCGGAAAGTTTTGCTTCGATCGCGGCAGCGATCGGGCCGAAAGTCATTCCAACAACGTTGTCGGAAGCCGTCGAGGCCGACGTGCTCTTTCTGGCGGTGCGTTTCGAATCGCATCAAGACGTCGCCAAGGTGCTCCCGTCCTGGACGGGAAAGACCCTCATCGACGTCACGAATGCGTACGGCGTGCCTCCCGAGGAATTGCGCGGACGTCCCTCCTCCAAGGCCGTTGAGCAGGCCTTCTCCGGCGCAAAACTGGTGAAGGGCTTCAACCATCTAGGCGCCGCTGTGCTCGCGCAAGATCCGGCCGTAAAGGGCGGTCGTCGTGTCGTGTTCCTGGCAAGCGACGATGACACCGCCGCCGCGCAGGTTGGCGAGCTTGCGGAAGCGCTGGGGTTCGCGCCGGTCAAACTGGGCGGTCTTTCGGAAGGTGGACTGCTGGTACAGGCACGGGGGAAAAGCTGGGGTCAGCTGATCTTCAAGGACTTGGTCAAATTCGATTAAGCCATCGCGCATCTGGCGAGCACACGTTCAACGTATCGAACTGGATGTCCTGATTTCTAGCTCCCTGGAAACAGGCATCCACCGCTGCGTACCAAGGCCTTCAACTCCTCACTCACTTCCGTGGGATTCTGTCGCAGTCGGGCAGCAAACACCTTGCTGCCGCGCAGGTACGATTTCGCATCGTGCTTCGCGCTCCACAGCGCGATGTTAAGCACGACCGGGATCAGATCCAGACCCTTCTCGGTCAGTGTGTAGAAGTCTTTGCGCCCATCGTCAGGATTCGGCGTCCTCGCGAGAATCCCTTGCTCTTCCAGCAACGACAGCCGGGAGGCCAGGACATTGGTCGCGATTCCCTCTTCCGATTTCAGGAATTCACCATACGTCTTCTTGCCGGCGAAAACGATGTCGCGAATGATCAGCAGCGACCACTTGTCGCCAAAGATCTCGACACCGTAGTTCACCGCGCAATGGGACCGAAAGTCTTCTTTGCTCTTTGTCTTCATAGCGTGATGATAACATCACTTGCTTGCCGCAAGTAATTTCTCATTTTCACTTGCTTTCCGCAAGTGATGTGAATAGCATTGTTGTTGAAGCACACGGTCACGCTAACTCTGAGGGAAATCGGACATGAGCACTATCAGCATCATCGGCACAGGCGGCATGGCTAGGGCGATAGGCGGTCTGGCCGCAAAGGCCGGATACACCGTCGAGGTCATGAGTCGCGACGTCGTTAAGGCGCGGGCGTTTGCCGAGCAAATCGGCGGCGGCGCGACGACGGGCAAATACGGCACACCGCCGGCCGGCTATATCGTCATTCTGGCGGTTCCTTACGGCGCCGTGCTGGAGGTCGTGAAGCAATATGGCAACGCGCTTGCGGGCAAGATCCTCGTCGACATTACGAATCCCGTCGCCGCTGACCATATGAGTCTCGTCACGCCCATCGACCGTTCCGGCGCGCAGGAGATTGCCAAGGTCGCGCCTGCCGATGCACCCGTCATCAAGGCATTCAACACCCTTTTCTCCCACGTGCTGGCCGCCGAACGCGCCGAGGGCCAATCGCTGGACGTGTTCGTCGCCGGGGATCATGCACACGGAAAGGCACGCGTATCGGCTTTCATCGAAAGCCTCGGATTGCGCTCGATGGACATCGGGCCGCTGCCGATGGCGCGGACGCTGGAATACGTATGTCTGTTGTCCCTGGGACTTATGACCCACTCGGTCAAGCACTCCCGATTCGCGATCGGCATCAGCCTACTCGCCTGATGGCATCGGCATCGACTTATCTTATATTATCTATTCGTTAAGGATTACTAACATGCATGTTTTCGTCACTGGCGGGACCGGACATTCCGGCCCGTATATCCTCTCCGAACTCATCGGTGCAGGCCACGAGGTCACCGCCTTGGCACGGTCCGACAAAGCTGCCGCAGCAGTGTCCGCGCTCGGCGCCAAGGTGCATCGGGGCAGCCTGGAGGATCTCGATGGCCTCAAGCAAGCGGCAAAAGCAGCCGATGGCGTTATCCACGTTGCGCACCGGCAAGACCTGATCCCCACCGGCGGGATCAACGCGGTGGCCGCCGCCGAGCTGCAGATCATGCTGGCGTACGGCGACGCGCTGGAAAGTAGCGGAAAGCCGTTGGTTGTATCGGGAAGCATCGGTTCACCGGGCTGGGAAGGTCTGGGCCGTTTCGCCACGGAGGAAGATCCTCCCCTCCCCGGCGGCGATCCGCATAAGGGTACGCTGCGGGTTCGCAATATCGTCGAGACGACCGTCATCGGTCTTGCCGAGCGCGGCGTACGGTCATCCGTCGTTCGTATTCCGGAAATCATGCACAGCACGACCGACAATGCCGGTTTCCTTCCGCTTCTCATCGGGCTGGCAAAGGAAAAAGGGATCGTCGGTTACCCGGGAGAGGGCAGAAATCGATGGACTGCGGTGCATGCACGGGACCTCGCCGTCGTGTTTCGCTTGGCGCTTGAAAAAGGCGCGGCCGGCAAAAACTGGCATGCCGTCGCCGAAGAAGCGATACCGTACCGCGACATCGCGGAGGCGCTTGCAAGCCGTCTGAAACTGTCCGCTATCCCTATCCCGGCAGACGTATTGATGCTACCGGGCTATTTTGGCTTCCTCGCGAATCTGGTCACGCTAGACACCCCCGCCTCGAACGCGATCACGCGCGAAGTGCTTGGTTGGACCCCCACCCAACCGAGCCTCTTCGCCGATTTGGACAATGGCCATTATTTTCCTGCCGGCTGAAACAACGGTCGCGGGGATAGCGTCTTATGAAGGTAACCATCGTCGCGCCAATGGCGACGGGTTACATGCTTACCTGGAGCGGCAGTTTTTCGAGCGCCTTCGCGCTTGCCGCGACAGTGGCCTTGGCCAGGGCAGCCGCCATTCTTCTATTGGTGAGAAGTAACGAAAGGACTGTTATGGCAAGCTTTCCACTTTCGACTGCTGGAAGCGAGGAGCACATGACTGGAAAGCAGCCCTGAACCCATCGGTCGAGTCGAAATCGTCGTACCGGCGGTTTTCAGCTTATCGCCCGAACTACGCTGCGCGACTGAAATCGACGAGTGCTTTGAGTGGCGACGGCAATTGACGCCGCCCTGCGTAGTAAAGGAAGAATCTGCTTGGCCGTGGTGACCAGGCGTCGATCGCAATTTTTAATTGGCAGGATGCCACCTTTTCTTTCACAAGTGTTTCATAGACGTAAGCGATGCCTGCCCAATTGCACGCGGCTTCAATCATAAGGGCATCATCATAAAAACGAGGGATTCGGAGACCATTCGCGAGAGAGATTACGTTCAACAGCGTAGCGCAAGCGCGGGTTGCGCTCCAGCAGGCAATCTTTGGGACGCAGGCTAACCTTCAAGGCTCTCTCGTCGGCGTCCAGAGCCCGATAGTGGCCCGTTCCACCGTTACGCGCAATCTCACGCGAAATGGTGGGTGGCGCACAAAGCAACTCCCGCTCTATGGCCCGAATGGAAAGCCCTGCGGACACGCCGCGCGAAATCTCTTCACGTTCACTGAGAGTCAATGCCCGCGACGATTGCTTGCGCGCAGCAAGGCTGTAACCTCCGCATAGCCGGATGACGCCGTAGATCGATCCGGCTGGTTTGCCCAGCGCTTTACCGATGCCAAGAAACGATTCTCCGGCGCGCCACCACCGTCAAACTTCCGCCTTGCCTTCTGTCGGCAACCCAGGCCTTCCCATCTGTGCCGTTCGTCGACCCTCCCTCATTCGATATTAATAGGAAGGTGTTGCAATGACCCATTGAACCCACCGCGCGGTACTTTGCCAGGGAGCCCGAGTAAAGTACCGCATCATCAATGAGCACCGCAAGGAGTGGTCCATTGCAACGATGTGCCGCGTATTGAAGGCGTCGCGCACTGGTTTCTATGAATGGCTGCACCAGCCCGAATCAAATCGCGCTATTGCTAATCGTCGGCTGCTCGAGCTAATTCGAGATTCTTACGTTGCCAGTGGCGGCGTCTACGGCGCGCCGCGCGTGTACGGCGACTTACCTGAAGCGGATGAGACATGCGGTCGAAATCGGGTGGCGCGGATCATGCGGGCCAACAAGATTACGGCTGTCCGTGGATACAAGTCGCCGCGGCGCATCGCCGGTCGTCCATCCATCTTGGCACCGAACCGGTTGAACCGGGAATTCAAGGTCGCCAAGCCTGATACCGTCTGGGTCACCGACATCACGTACATCCGCGCTTGGCAAGGTTGGCTGTATTTGGCGGTCGTCGTCGACCTTTATTCTCGGAAGGTCATCGGCTGGTCGATGAAGCCGACGTTGGCGCGCGAACTCGCGCTGGACGCATTATTGATGGCGCTATGGCGGCGTAAGCCGACGTCCGAAGTCATTGTCCACTCCGATCAGGGAAGCCAATATGGAAGCGACGATTGGCAACGTTTCTGCCGTGCGCATTCGCTAGTGCCAAGCATGAGTCGTAGAGGGAATTGTTGGGATAATGCCGTTGCTGAGTCGTTTTTCAGCAGTTTGAAAAAGGAACGTATCCAAAAGCGTATATACGAGACGCGCGACTTGGCACGCGCTGATATCTCCGACTACATCGAAGTCTTTTTACAATCGAACCCGACGCCACAGTCATCTGGGTGGCGTCAGTCCCGAAGCCTTTGAAATGGCTTCGGCGTGGGGGTCTGATTCGTCCAGCAGACCGGGGGAAGTCCAAGCGGCCCGAGTTGCTGTACGTGAAAACGAGGCATGCTCACGGTGTACCGTTGAAATGGTCACACTCTTTTTAATTGTCGGCCGTGCAATGCCAAATTGATCTTGTCCGAGACTGCCGCTGCCAATGTTTGCAAAGCGGCTCTTTCGGCCACTTTAAACCGACGGGGTTTGCGGCTGATGACGCATAGTGAACCGAGTGGGAACCCTTCGTAGTCGACGATCGGCGCACCTGCGTATGCCCGTATGCCAATTCCACCTGTCACTAATGGGTTAGCACGAAACCTATCATCCTCTTGCGCGTCTTCTACGAAAAACACGCCTTTCTGCAGTATTGTGTAATTACAGAATGCCCATTCCCGCGGCGTCTCGAGGGCTTCAAGTCCATGCCGCGCTTTAAACAATTGCGATTCAGCCGTGAGAATCGTCACTAATGCGATCGGCGATTTCGTACTTGCTGCAACCAACGTGGCAATTACGTTAAGGTCGGACTGTTCTGCGCTGTTTTGCAATTGCGTTCGAGCCACAGCCTGCAACCGCGACATCTCATTTTTAGGCACCGGATAGCGGGTCGCGGCAATGGCGGGCACATTTTGATATGGCGCAATTGTCATCCGAACCTCGGTCGGCAGCAGTGTTTTATTCAATATGCTGATCCGAGATGTCTCTAGATCTAAACGCAGTTCACCGGGCTGTAGATCGGATATCACAACGATGCGTGAATGCGCGAGCCTTTGCGAACCTTGAAGCCTATTGAGAAGTGCCAATCTCTCCCAATCCATGCGGTCGAGTTCGATCACCACTGCTGCCGGCGACAGGTGACCGGCTTCGATCAAGCCAAGTAGCGCATCGTTGATCGTGGTCACCCGAACCTCGGGAAGTTCGGCCAAAATCTGTATGCATCGTTCAGCGGTCGCGTCGCTTGCGATGATCAACACCGTGTATCCAATCCGCGTCGGCTGGACGATCCTACGCTCGCGCAGCGCCAAAACAGCGCTTTCGCGCACACGCCTGTGCCCTCCTGGGGTCTTCCACGAATTGATTACCCCTTCTTCCACCCACGTTTGTACCGTGCGCACGGACACGCCGAGCAATTTCGCGGCCTCCCGTGTTGTGAGGATGGCGTCATCCAACATTTATATTGCTCCGACAATTGATACGGCAATCGTAACAGATTCGAATTATCACCGAAAATTGGCAAAAATAGAACTTTACAGTGGATCCGGTAAAATTGTATGATTCCCCCCCAGCCGGCCTCCCACTCTCCCCAGTGAGGTTGGTTTCAAGCCGGCCCATAGGTCGGCTTTTTTTGTCTGTCTATTACGCTGGTATTCCCCACAAAATTCGGCAAATTAATGATTCCACGACTGCTGCCGTTATAGCGTCTGGGCAGCGATGGACGCGACTTCGCCTAGGCTGTCTAACTACATTTGAATGGGGAAAAATCCTAGATGAAAGCATTAAGAAACATCAGCATCGGTGCGAAGCTCGGAATTGGCTTCGGACTCACACTAGTCGGTCTTTGCCTCATTGGTGCCCTCGCGCTGCTACAGGTTTCAAGGGTGTATCAAAGCACGGATGCCCTGGCCAACAATTGGATGCCGAGCGTTCTAATACTCGGTAATGTACAGTCGGCCGCGACGGCCGTTAGACGAGGCTCGTTAGGTGCGGTGCTCGCGATTACGCCGGAAGGGAAAGCAGCGCAGCTTAAGATACGTAGCGATGCGTTAGCAGGTCTGGATAAATCGCTCGGCACTTACCGTACCCTTGTCTCATCGCCAGAAGAACAGCAGCTGCTTGATGCTTTTACATCGGTGTGGTCGGACTATATGAAGGCGGATGAACAGATCAAGGCGTTGAACGATGCGGGAAGCGATCATTTCGCCGAGGCGAGAAAGTTGGCCGCCAGTAGCTCGCTCGCTCTATTTGCCAAGGCAGTGGATCTGATATCGCAAGACATTGCGCTTAACAATAGAGGCGCGAACGACGCCGCGGCGACAGCAGCGACCGACTATCACAAAACGCTTATGGTCACCGTAGTACTAATCGTACTCGCCGTTTCTATCAGCGTAATAGCAGCGCTCGTTATAACGCGTTCTATCGTTCTGCCTATCCGCCGTTCGCTCAAGGTTGCCGAGACCGTAGCGCAAGGTGACCTGACCTCGGAGATCGTCGACGAGGGAAAGGACGAAACGGGCCAATTGCTCCGAGCGCTACGTCATATGAATGAACGTCTCGCCGATTTGGTTGGAAGAGTTCGTAATGGCAGCGAAAGCATCGCAACAGCCTCAGCACAAATTGCTGCGGGTAACGCAGACCTCAGCCAGCGCACCGAAGAACAGGCCGCCTCTCTTCAAGAAACAGCCGCGAGCATGGAAGAGCTAACGGCCGCCGTTAAACAAAACACCGAAAACGCGCAACAGGGCAACATCCTCGCGGCCAACGCCGCACAAGTGGCCTCGCGCGGCGGTGTGGTGGTCGGCCGGGTCGTCGACACGATGAAAGAGATCAGCGAAAGCTCCCAAAAAGTAGCCGAAATCATCACCGTTATTGAAGGAATTGCCTTCCAAACCAATATCCTCGCTCTGAATGCGGCTGTAGAAGCCGCGCGCGCAGGGGAGGGAGGGCGGGGATTCGCAGTGGTCGCGGGAGAAGTGCGCACGCTCGCCCAGCGCAGTGCAAGCGCCGCGAAAGAGATCAACACGCTAATCGGCAAGTCCGTCCAAACAGTAAGTTCAGGATCGAAGCTCGCAGAAGAAGCAGGACATACGATGAATGACGTTGTCCAATCCGTTAAAAGTGTGACCGACTTGGTGAGCTCGATCTCGGCTGCGTCGTCGGAGCAACAGACCGGAATCGAGCAAGTCAACATCGCCGTCTCGCAAATGGATCAAGTCACGCAACAGAATGCCGCTTTGGTTGAGCAAGCAAGCGCAGCGGCGCAAGCGATGGCAGAGCAATCGAAGAGACTTCGGGATACAGTGACTATCTTCAAGCTTCGTAACACCGCAGCCTGAAATCAAAGAAGAACAATGAACGCATGTGTGTGTTCAGTCATTGATCTGGGCCAGCGATTGACGGGCGAGCATGTGGTGGCGTCGCTCAGTCCAGTGGTGTCGGTGTGTAGTGGTCTAATCCCCCCGGACATCAATTTAGGCGAGAATACTCGCCATGAAGAGGTGTCTGATGGGCAAGCAACGTCGTACGTTTTCCCCCGAGTTCAAGCGCAGTGCCGCATCTCTGGTTCTCGACCAGAGCTATAGCCACGTCGATCCCAGCCGTTCGGTCGGCGTCGCCGAGTCCGTTCTGCGCCGCTGGGTTCAACAACTGCACCAAGAGCACCGTGGCATCACACCGCAGAGCCCTGCCATGACGCCCGAGCAGCAGCGTATCCAGGAGTTGGAGGCGCGGGTTGAACGCCTCGAGAGGGAGAAGACTATTTTAAAAAAAGCCACTTGGTGGGTTCAATGGGTCGTCGCAACAGCCTCGCGTAGTTTATCGGCCGGAGACATGAAGCCCAAGGTCTTTCTCGGCCGTTCATTGAGGCGCGCTGCGATTTTGTTCAGTTGCGCCTGCGAGTATTGATCAAGCTGCGTACCATGGAGCAGATACTGTCGTAGAAGTCGGTTCGTATTTTCGTTGGTGCCGCGTTGCCAGGGACTTCGTGGGTCACAGAAGTAGACCTTCACATCCGTGGCGATCGTGAAGTCTTTGTGGTTTGCCAATTCCATGCCACGGTCCCAGGTGAGCGTCTTGCGTAGATGCTGCGGCAACCGCTTTACCTCGCGTTTAAGGCCCGCCACAACGCTCACCGTGTCCTTGCCTTTAACCTTGACGAGGATGGTGAACCTTGAGCGCCGCTCGACCAGCGTGGCGACGTGAGTATTGTTCGCGCCGCTGACAAGATCGCCCTCCCAGTGCCCAGGCACGGCGCGGTCGGCCGCTTCGGGCGGGCGCTCATGAATCGAAACAGCCCCAGCTATCTTGTTGCGCGCGCCCTTGGTGCTGGAGAAGCGCGAATGACGCATCTTGCGTTGCGTGCGCAAATGATACTGCAACTCTTTCTTTAGAACGCCGCGCGCCTGCACAAACAGGCTGCGATAGATCGTTTCGTGTGACACGCGCATCGACTCGTCATCGGTATATCGGAGCTTAAGCCAGCCGCTTACTTGTTCCGGAGACCATTCGCGAGAGAGCTTCCGTTCAACAGCGTAGCGCAAGCGCGGGTTGCGCTCCAGCAGGCAATCTTTGGGACGCAAGCTAACCTTCAAGGCTCTCTCATCGGCGTCCAGAGCCCGATAGTGGCCCGTTCCACCGTTACGCGCAATCTCACGCGAAATGGTGGATGGCGCACGATGCAACTCACGCGCTATGGCCCGAATGGAAAGCCCGGCTGACACGCCGCGCGAAATCTCTTCACGTTCACTGAGAGTCAATGCCCGCGACGATCGCTTGCGCACAGCAGGGCTGTAACCTCCGCATAGCCGGATTACGCCGTAGATCGATCCGGCTGGTTTGCCCAGCGCTTTGCCGATGCCAAGAAACGATTCTCCGGCGCGCCACCTCCGCCAAACTTCCGCCTTGCCTTCTGTCGGCAACCCAGGCCTTCCCATCTGTGCCATTCGTCAACCCTCCCTCATTCGATATTAATAGGAAGGTGTTGCAATGACCCATTGAACCCACCGCGCGGTACTTTGCCAGGGAGCCCGAGTAAAGTACCGCTTCATCAATGAGCACCGCAGGGCGTGGCCCATTGCAACGATGTGCCGTGTATTGAAGGCGTCGCGCACTGGTTTCTATGAATGGCTGCACCAGCCCGAATCAAATCGCGCTATTGCTAATCGTCGGCTGCTCAAGCTAATTCGAGATTCTTACGTTGCCAGTGGCGGCGTCTACGGCGCACCGCGCGTATACGGCGACCTACGTGAAGCGGGTGAGACATGCGGTCGAAATCGGGTGGCGCGGATCATGCGGGCCAACAAGATTACGGCTGTCCGTGGATACAAGTCGCCGCGACGCATCGCCGGTCGTCCATCTATCCTGGCACCGAACCGGGTGAACCGGGAATTCAAGGTCGCCAAGCCTGATACCGTCTGGGTCACCGACATCACGTACATCCGCACTTGGCAAGGTTGGCTGTATTTGGCGGTCGTCGTCGACCTTTATTCTCGGAAGGTCATCGGCTGGTCGATGAAGCCGACGTTGGCGCGCGAACTCGCGCTGGACGCATTATTGATGGCGCTATGGCGGCGTAAGCCGACGTCCGAAGTCATTGTCCACTCCGATCAGGGAAGCCAATATGGAAGCGACGATTGGCAACGTTTCTGCCGTGCGCATTCGTTAGTGCCAAGCATGAGTCGTAGGGGGAATTGTTGGGATAATGCCGTTGCTGAGTCGTTTTTCAGCAGTTTGAAAAAGGAACGTATCCGCAAACGTATCTACAAGACTCGCGACTTGGCACGCGCCGATATCTTCGACTACATCGAAGTCTTTTACAATCGAACCCGACGCCACAGTCATCTGGGTGGCGTCAGTCCCGAGGCCTTTGAAATGGCTTCGGCGTGAGGGTCCGATTTGTCCGTCAGACCGGGGGAAGTCCATTTTCTCGCACCTCAGCATTCCTCGATAGGGTGTGGTTAACTGATCGCTTACCTTTGAAAGCGATCAATGCCAAGCGGAAAATACCGATTAAGATTCGCCAGCAAAAGTATCTAAACAACCTTGTCGAACAGGATCACCGCGCGATCAAACGTCGAACGCGCCCAATGATAGGTTTCAAAGATTTTCGCTGCGCATGCGTCATCCTTGGTGGAATCGAGACCATGCAAATGATTCGCAAAGGTCAGATGAACGGCTGCGCTAAGGCACTCTCGCCTGCTCAGTAATTCGCCTCCTTAGTTACATAAGTAATCCTACAAATATAGACATTCTTCCGACCCCCAACTCTTATCGCGACAGAACCCGTTCAACTCGAGCAACGACTACGAAGCGGTGCAGGCTTGGCTGTCGTCGCACGAATCGGTGGCGACCCAGCGGGCTTACCACAAGGAAGCCGAACGGCTGATCCTGTGGGCGATTGTTGAACGTGAACGGGCCCTGTCGTCGCTGACGACCGACGACGCGATTGCATATCGCAGCTTCCTCCGAAGGCCTACGCCACATGGGCGCTGGGTCGGGCAATCCCGCCCCAGCTCGTCGTCCGAATGGCGACCGTTTGCACACGGACTGTCTGCCTGGTCAACTGCCTACGCGTTATCTGTGCTCGGCGCTTTGTTCCGCTGGCTGATCGGACAGAGATATCTGCTGACCTATCCGTTCGCCGGCGTCAAGGTACGGGGAAGCGGGCGTTCAACCGCGCTCGACACGTCGCACGCCTTCTGCGGGGGCGAGTGGCAACTTCTGCGAACCATCGCTGACGGACTGGAGTGGTCTTACGGATGGGAGGTTCCGGCCGCGCAGCGCCTGCGGTTTGTGCTGGATCTGGCATTCGACCGGCCTGCGCGCAAGCGAACTCGTGGGCGCGAGGCTCGGGGGCATTCAGACCGACGCCCGGGGCGATCGCGACAACGTCGATTACCTGCACAGCGACGAAATCAAACGTGCCCAGCAGCTCCGCCAGGCTTTTACGGCCGGGTGACTCGCGAACACTTCTGCGTCTGACCCGTTGGCGTCTTAGTGTACTTTGTCGCCCATTTCGTCAAACGCCCCCGATAACGTGACAATGCCTATTTCCCCAATCGGAAAATGTTCCATTGAAAAATACAATAACCATTTTTTACCGATTTGCTGAATTTTGGACGAACTGCGCCGTTAATAGACGAACAAACGTTTGAAACTCGTCAAAGATCAGTAAAATGAAAGGATTGAAAGCAGTGCCCCGACTTGCTGTGTTCTCTGAGCTCGTTCTCCAACTCTTGACCGTCATTTCCACACTGGGCTTGTACTCCGAAAAAACCCTGCACACCAACCTATTTGGGTTGCTCATTGCGCAACCGTAAATAGCGGTTCCGCCAGGGTGTTGTTGTTAGCCCACTAACTTTTTTTGTAAAAATGTGATGAACAACTCAAAAGTATCGACCCGCCTGGCAATTGGTTTTGGAAGCGTTCTGTTTCTGTTGCTCATGATCGCCTTGGTAGGCTTCTACGGCATGTCCATGCTTCACAACAGGCTTGATGGTATAGCGCGTGTCAACAACTTGGAATCGAAGTATGCCAAGGATATGAAAGCCTCCGTTGCGGATCGCGCAATCGCGATTCGCAACATTGCACTGCTGACCGACCCGGCCGCACTGGCGCAAGAGTCAAGACGCGTAGAGAAGCAAAAGAAAATTTATGCGGACGCCGACGACGCTCTGGGCAAGATGTTCTCAACAGAAGCGGGCACTACAGAGCGTGAACGAGCGTTTTTTGCCCAACTTAAGTTAGACAACGCCGCTACCGTACCCTTGATGGATAAGGCCATTGCCTTAGGCATGGCAAATAAGCCCGAAGAAGCAATAAAGGTATTGCTTCAAGAAGCACGGCCAAAACAGGCTGCCTGGTTGATACACCTAAATGAGCTCGCTGATTTCGAAGATCAGTTAAACGCACAAGCCACCGAAGAAGCAAATAGTACCTACCACGCTATCCAAGTCGCTGCGTGGTCGATCGTCGGGCTTTCACTTTTATTGGGTGTATTCCTAGCCGTTTTCATTACTCGCAGTATTCTGAAGCAGTTGGGTGGTGAGCCGACTGTGGCGCAGAATATGGCACGGCAGATCGCGGAGGGCAATTTGACCCAAAAAGTTCACCTTGCCGCCGATGACAACACAAGCCTAATGGCATCGCTTGAAACGATGCGGACCAATTTGAGCGAGATTGTCTCTGGCATCAAGACCTCTGCGGAGTCTATTTCAGTTGCAGCGGGAGAAATTTCACAAGGCAACGTAGACCTGTCGCAACGCACCGAGGAACAGGCCGCCTCGTTAGAAGAGACCGCGGCCAGCATGGAACAAATTACAGCGACGGTTCGTCAGAATACAGAGAATGCACGTCAAGGCAGCACGCTGGCTAATACTGCTTCTGAGACAGCTGCCACAGGGGGAGAGGTCGTGGGGAGCGTCGTTACCACGATGCAGGACATCGCCACGAGCTCCTCGAAAGTTGCCGAAATCATCACCGTGATAGAGGGCATTGCATTTCAGACCAATATCCTCGCACTGAATGCAGCGGTAGAGGCCGCACGAGCTGGAGAGCAAGGTCGTGGATTCGCCGTGGTAGCGGGCGAAGTGCGCACGCTAGCGCAACGTAGTGCGGCTGCGGCAAAAGAAATCACTGAACTGATAGGCACATCGGTAAAGCATGTGACTGCCGGCGAGGCGCTGGTACAAAATGCAGGACAGACAATGAGTGAAGTCGTGCGCTCGGTCAAACGGGTAACCGACATAATGGGAGAGATCGCCTCGGCCTCCAACGAGCAAACCATCGGGATCGAACAGGTGAACGTTGCAGTAAGTCAGATGGACGAAGTGACACAGCAAAATGCCGCCCTGGTCGAGCAGGCGACGGCTGCGGCTCGCGCCATGGCAGATCAAGCGCAAGCGTTGCGTGATTCGGTGGCGATCTTCCGTGTCAATGCCGATTCCGAGGTCTCTTCAGCGCGATATCAGTCACCAGGAATGCAAGGACTTATGCCGTTGGCGGCCCACTGACCTTGCCTCGAAACGACTTATAGTAGACTTTGTTGCAAATAGGCAATATCGTTGAGAGTCTCGTAGTGAGCGCTTCAGCAAAGGGGAAAAAAGCAGTTAAAAGGTTCGCCTAGTCGGTTTCGTGGTGTGCCTTCGCAATCAAAACGCCTCCTCAAGCGCCCGGATGCGACGATGTAATTCCGTTGTGACATAAATGGACGTCGTCGCCGGCGAGACATGGCAGAGGTTTTCCTGCACGATGTCTAATAGTGTGCCAGCTTCGATGGCTCGGGTGCCAAAGGTATGACGCAGCCAATGCGTCGAGGCTTTTGCCAGGCGTGCGGCCGCGTGCGCATCTTCAAGAAGCGACGCCCCGGCGGCACGGGTAAATATCAGCTTGAACGCCAGCGCCAATGAGCGCGGTTCCAGCGGCCGCAAATCCTCGCCCGAGAAACGGCCGATCAGCGGCGTGGTTGGATCACTGCGCGTCGGATCCTCTGGCAAACCTCTTCTGCAAGGCCGCAAACGTTTTGCGGGGGGGCGGGATCGTACGGGCTTTGGTGCGCTTGCCGATCACATCAAGTGTCCAGGCGGTGCCGATCTCGTCGTCAATCCACTTGGCGTTCAATCCTCCGAGAGTGGCGGTGGCTATTTCGGCAAGCCGCAATCCCGTCGAACAACCCAGGATGAACATGAAGCGCGCATGCTCGGCGATCGCGTCTCCCGCATCCCGTTCGATGTGGGCCAGTACGTAAGCGCATTGGGCGCGCATCAAGGCGTGATCCGCCTTGATGCGCACCGCCTCTCGCTCCACCGCGCTCGCTTTGACCCCCGTCCACGGATTGAAGTCGAGTTGCCGAGGCGAAGAAGACCAACGCCATGAGCAGCACGATGCGCCAATCGAGCGAGAGTGGGCGTTGGTGCAATACGGTGCGGCTGTTCACGATTCAAATCTCAGAAGCGTATGACAAGCGCGACGCCCGCCATCATCAGCAATGTGCCGAGCGCGCGCATCCAGCCCAGCGGATGCTCGGCCACACCGATTAGACCGAAATGGTCGATTACAACCGATGCAACTAGGTTGGCGCAAATGGTCAATCCATTGAGCGTGCCGACACCCACTTTCTGCACGAGCGTCAGACCGGCAAACACCGCGACGGCCCCGACGATGCCGCCAAGCGGAGCCCACCATTTCATGCTGCGCAGGTCATCGAGTGTCGGCAACGGTGTCGGCTGAATCCAGAACGCGGCGATGGCAAGGAACGTGACGAGCAGGAACGACACGCTCGACGCAAGCCACGGATTGATAAGCGTACCTTTGAGTTCGCCGTTGATCGGAGCGCCCGCAGCCTGAAGAATGCCGCCCAGGATGATGAAGGGATAAATCCACGCGCCGCTCATTGTTCCTGTCTCCGTTTATGAACCTTCAATGTCCGGTCAGGAGCCGGCTGCCGAGCGCCAGGACGAGCGCGGGAAGCATGACCACGACGCCGACCTTCAGAAACTGCATGAAGCTCACTTCCTCGCCTTCCCGTCGAATCGACGAGAGCCAGAGGATCGTCGCGAGCGAGCCGGTGATCGAAAGATTCGGGCCGAGGTCCACGCCGATCAGCAGTGCGTCGATGACGCGCTGAGGACTGTGCGCCTGCAAAGCGGTCGCGCTGGCGATCAGTCCGGCAGGCAGGTTGTTGATCGCATTGCTTCCGAACGCGATAACGAAACCGGAAGCGGCCGCCGTCATCGGCTGATTCTGTTGGTTTGCCTGCCGCAGAAACGCCGAGAGTTCGCGGATGACACCGGTATGATCCAGCACTTCGACTAGCACGAAGAGGCCCGCGACGAGCGGCAAGACGCTCCACGATATTTCGCTGACCAACTCCACGGGTGACTGGCGCTCCTTTATCAACACGACCAGCGCCGTGAGAATGCCGAGAACCGCAGTGGGCAGACCGAGTTGCAGATCGAGCGCCGAGACGACCAGCAATGCGATCGCCGTGACGCCCATGCTCGCCAGCGTCAGTTTGCCGTTTGTGCTGAGCGGTTCGACCAGCAGGTCGCGCGCGCAGGTATCGCGGAGATTGGCACGCTGGGTCCAGCGCAACATCACGAAAGTGGCGACGATCGACAGCACAGAAGGCAAGGCGAAGCGCGCGACCCAAAGACCGAGCGCCGGCGTGTGATTCGCATAGAGCACGAGGTTCGCGGGGTTCGAGATTGGCAGGACGAAGCTGGCCGCATTCGCGATGAACGCGCAGACGTAGAGCAAGGGTAGCGGCTTTGTTTGTGCCTTTTTGGCGGCAGCAAACACTGCGGGGGTGAGGACGACCGCGGCTGCATCGTTCGACAGAAAGGTCGTCACGACGACGCCCACGAGATAGATCAGAAGAAAGAGCTTGCAAGGCGATCCCTTCGCGAAATTGACGGCGTGCACCGCCACCCAGTCGAACAAGCCTTCACGACGTCCCAGTTCCGAAAGCAGCATCATGCCGATAAGGAACAGATAGACGTCCATGCCCTTGCCGATCGCTTGCCATGCAAGATGGGCTGGAAGCAGCCCGAGCGCGACGAGCATCAGGGCGCCGGTCACGGCCCAGATCGCTTCGGGCCAGCGAAAAGGCCGCAAGATGACGCCGGCAGTCGCGGCGAGCGCAATGCCCCATGAAAAAAAAATCGGATTCATGTCGTCAGAGGGGAATCGTTGTTGGTGCCGTGGATGATGCCGCAAGCTTTCTTTAATGTGGTGCCGAAGAGCAGCCACAGCGCCAGTGATCCAGTCGATACGGCGCCCAGCACAAGAAAAGCAGTCGCGTAGCCAAAGTGTTGGGCGAGCAGGCCGCCGAGCGCAGGACTCAATGCCGCGCCGACTCCCTGCACGGTCATGACCACGCCCAGCCCAACATTCACCCGTCCCGTACCTTGCAACAGACGCACCACCAGCGCAGGCACCGCGACGCTCTGCAAGCCTGCGCCGATGCCGTCGAGCGCCTGCACCGGCCACACGCCCCACGCGGTGATGAACATCGCGCCGGTCATGCCACGCAGCGGCAGCGCGAGGAAGGTGATCAGAATCACCCCCCAGAAACCGATGCGCTGAATCAGGCGGTTCGCAAAGCAGGCCGCGACGACCATCACGAGTTGTGCGACCACGACGGTCTGCGCGGTAAAGGCGCTCGGATCGCCCTGATGCGCGGCGACGACTGCAAGGCCGTAGAGCGGTAGCATCGCCGCATTGCCCAGATGGAACATCGCGAGCGATGCTGCGAGCAGAAGCAAGGGCCGGCAGGTCAGTAATACGCGAAAGCCGCTCGCGTGTTCATGCCCGGGGTTCGACGCGCCAGGCGCCGTTTCTTGGAGACCGCGTGCGATGTCGTGATCGATCGCGTCTCGCCGGATCAGCAGCGTCGAGATGACAGTGAGGATGCCGAACACGACGGCCACCACGAAGACCGCGCCGAATCCGAAGCGCCATCCGAGCCCGCCCGACAGCGCCGCGCCGACCGCGTTGCCCGCGTGATTGGCCACCTGATTGCGGCCGAACTGCCGGTCGAACTCATTCGCGCGCACGATTCCAAGTGTCACGCCGGCCATGGCCGGACCCAGCGCGGCCACCGTCACGGCGGTGAGGATCTGCGACGCCGCCACCATCCAGTAACTATGCGATACCCACAGCACGAGCGATGCAAGCGTCGTCAATATCCCCGCGATGATAATAATGCCGCGCTTGTGGTGCGTGGCATCGACGAGAGCGCCTGCCAGAGGGGTCGCAAGCATGCCGGCGATACCACACAAGGTCATTACCGTGCCGATCGCCTCGGGATGCCAGCCATGCGCCTGAAGAAAGACGCCAAGGAACGGCCCGATGCCCGCCTGCACATCAGCCATGAAGAAGTTCAGTCCTTCGAGCGCGTACTGGGGGTTCATGGCTCACCCGTCTCACCAATGGCGTCCGCTCTTGTTGGGCCCGAGCTGCGAGCCAACGATGCCGTGCTCCGGCCACGCTTCGACCGCATACGCATCGGCGCCGAGCGCCGGGTGATGCTTGAAGTGCTTGTCCGCGTGGCCTGCGGCCGGCAGTGCGACGGTATCTTCGCCGCTTCGCCCGTCAGCGGTGCGGGCAGTCACCGTCAACGGCAGCCGATAATTCGCAGTGGTAGCAGGCACGTCAAGGTTGCGCGGCTCGTAGTCGTGGTCACCGGGAATCGCGTGGAGCGGCAGCTTCAACGCCTGCACTTCATCGACAATCCGTCGAAACTGCTCGGGCGAGCCGTTGTTCGCATTGTCGCCTGGCAGTAAAGCGAAATCGACACGGTCCGACAAATGGCGATTGACCAGCCCGATCATCGACTTCAGATGGTTGAGGCTTTCATGGCCGTCGTCGTTCGACGCATGCAGGTCGCCGAAGTGTACCCAGCTCAACATGACACATGCTCCATAGCGAGATGCGGGCTCGTCAGGCTGCCTGCGATGCATCGACGAGTTCGGCTATTTCGTCGACCTCGATCGTGCGACCGTGCCGGTTCCTGACGCCGCGGCCCCAGGCGTGAACGTGTGCGCCCGGCGCCAGGTAGTCGGCCAGTTCGGCGGCAGCGTGAGGCGGCATGCGCAAAGACGTGCCATCGTCCAGCAGCGCCCCACGCAGTTCGCCTTTCGGGCCGAGGAGCGAAAGCACCACTTCACCGGATGCATCCATTGGCTTGCGTTCGACATCCGGCTTGTGGTGCTTTTCGCCGTTGAGATGCGGACCCTCGTCGAGAACCACGACACCGCTCCGTGTCGTTAGTGACACGGCGGCGATCATGTCGGCATCGCGAGGCTTGACTCCGCGCACGCGAACGATATCGCTGGGCGCAACGTGACGCGCGAGTTGTTTCGACAGATGCGGAGGAAAGTGAACCTGACGGGCGCCAATGACGAGGCCGTCGATTTCACCGTGCGGGTTCAGTAGAAAGCGCGTGACTTTGCCGCGTGTTTCCGGAAGGCTTGTTGGGTCGATCCAGTGCATGTTCTTTGTCCTTTATGAAAGTGCCGGCTCAAGGCGTCGGCGCGTTGCGCGCGTAGAGCGGAGTGAGGTTGCCCGGCGAGCCGAAAGCCGTCGCCTGGAGCGCGGTGCCGTATTGATTGCGTGTGCCATAGCCTTGCGCCGATACGGTCGCGCCCGTGCGCACGAGCGTCGCAAACTGTTGAGCCACGGGCGGCGTGAGTTTGATGACCGTGCCGTCGGAGAGAATCACGCCATCGGGCTCGCCGCGCGGTGCAGTCGTGACGTGCGCCACCTGTCCTTGCGCGCTAAGACGCGAGAGTCCTGCTCCGCGCGCGTCGCGCGGCATCGGCGGTGTGCCGGGCATCGACGGTTCGTCGATCACTTGCCGGCCGGTTTGCGTATCGGTGATGCGCTGCGCCGCGAAGCTGCCGCCTTCATCGCGCCTGCCGCTCACTTGCACGAGATCGCCGCGACGAACTGCCGACGTCAGTTGCGCGCTCATATGCGGCGGAAAATGCACGAGGGTGCCGTCGTCGGTTATGAACCCATCGACGTCGCCATCCGGATTAATGAGAAAGCGCGTGACAGTGCCTTGCGCGGTCGCGACAGAAGCCGCGTCGGCAGGCGGAGGCGGAGCGACGCTCGGAGGTGGAGGCACTCCGGCGACGGGAGGTGTCGGTGTTGCAGCGGGCTGAAATTGAGTTTGTGCCGCACAGCCGGCGCTCGCTGTGAGCACTGCCGCGAGCACGGCGATTCGCAAGCTGGGGTATCGGGTCGATTGCATGATTCACTCCTTTTGCGTAGCGAGGAATCATTTGCAATTGCTATGCCAGTCGAGAAACGCTGGTGGCTCAACGTGTAATCTGATCAAGCCGTGTGGAAGTGTCAAGGAAACCGACAACATATGTCCGGTTCCTTGACGGTGTCGGCCTTACGTGGAAGCCTCGGACATACCCAGCACCGACATGCGCGTGTAAAGGGACTGGCGGCTGATGCCAAGCCGCCGCGCCGCCTCGGCGCGATTGCCGCGCGATGCTGACAGCGCACGAACGATCAGCGCGCGCTCCAGTTGTGCCACCGCTTGTGGCAGGGGAAGGTCGAGCAGCGCCGGAGGAATCGCGTCATCTGCGCTATCTCGGGTCGTGGCCAGAAACGCGAAGTCATCGCGCGTCAGTACCTGAGCGGGAGCGAGCGCGCTTGCCCGCTCGATTGCATTGGCCAACTCACGGACATTGCCCGGCCAGGTGAAGGTCGCTAGCAGGCGCTGTGCATCGGCTGAAAGATGTTTGCGCGCGATCCCGACCGGTGCGCCAGCAAGGAAATGCTCGGCGAGCGGCAGGATATCGGCCACGCGCTCGCGCAACGGCGGCAGATGCAACGGAATCACATTCAGGCGAAACAGCAGGTCCTGCCGGAACGTGCCCGCCTCGACCATCGCAACGAGATCGCGATGCGTGGCGGCCGCCACGCGCACGTCGACCGTAACGACCCGGTTCGTGCCCAGCGGCGTGATTTGCCGCTCCTGGAGCACACGCAGGAGCTTGGCTTGCATGGGAAGCGGCATGTCGCCTACCTCATCGAGAAAGAGCGTGCCGCCATGCGCCTCCTCGACGCGCCCTCGCCTGTCGCCCTTTGCGCCCGTGAACGCGCCTTTGCCGTGCCCAAAGAGTTCGCTTTCGAGTAGATCGTCGGGAATGGCCGCACAGTTCACCGCGACAAACGGACCGCTCGCGCGCGCCGACGCACGATGCAGTACGCGCGCCGCGATTTCCTTGCCTGTTCCCGTTTCGCCGGTAATCAGCACCGTCGAATTTCCGACAGCCGCGCGGCCGAGGCGCTTCTGCACCTCACGCATGGCCTCGCTCACCCCGAGCAGTTGCGGCTCATCGGATCGTGCCTCATCAGCGAACACGCGCGTGGTGGGCGTGTCGACGCGGACCGACAGAATGCGCTTGAGCAGTGCCGCAATCTCGTCTCGTCCGACCGGCTTGGTGAGGTGCTCGAAAGCGCCGAGTCGCATCGCGCCGATGGTGTTGTCGCTCGTAGCGTGCGCGGTGAGCATCACGACCGGCACGGTCTGTAGCCCCGGCTTTTTGCGCAGCGTTTCCAACACGACGAGGCCATCCGCGCCTGGCAAGCGGAAGTCGAGAAAGATGCAGTCGGGTGCAGGACGCTCGCGCAACTGCTCAAACGCATCGTCGCCTGAGCGGGCTTCGAACGGCGAATAGCCGAGGTCCTGCACGGTTTCCGCGAGGCCTTCGCGGAAACCGTCGTCATCGTCGATGATCAGGATGGTCGCCATGGCAAGTCGATCACAAAGCGTGTCAAGTTCGAATCTTCCGCAAGGTAAGCACGGCCTCCGTGCGCCGACGCAATTTCACGCACGACGGCGAGACCGAGACCCGATCCGTCGGGGCGGCTCGTCACGAATGGCTCGAAGATCCACTCGCGTTCGACGGGGTTTACGCCCGGACCATTATCGATGACTTCCAGTCTGAGGCGCTCACAATCTTCCGCAGCCGTGCCATACGCGCGAACCATCACTCTTCCGCCTGACGGCGTATGCCTGAGCGCGTTCACAAGCAGGTTGTCGAGCGCCCGCGCCATCTGCGCGGGATCGAAAGCCGGCTGCGTCGGGCTCGGTGCTACTTCCGCGCCGAGCGTAACACGCCTGCTTTCGGCGCGCGATTCATGCGTATGAACTATATCGTCCAGCCACGCGCGCAGATCGACCTCGCGCGCATGGATCGTAACGGATTGCGTCAATGCAAGCAGGCTCGTCACCTGCAACTCGATGCGTCCTACTTGCTCGATGATTGTCCTCAAGGCGGCCTCGCGGCGTGCACCATCACCTGCCAGCGCATTCTCCGCCTTGAGTCGCATCGCGCCCGCCGGATTGCGAATCTCGTGCGCGATTTGCGCCGCCATCTTCCCCAATGTGCTGAATCGCTCGGCCTGCGCGAGTTGACGGTTCAGCGCGTCGGCATCGTGCTTGAGTCGATCGATCCGCGCGCCATAGCGGTTGAGCGCGTCGACGATCGGGTCGAGATCGCGCTCGCCGAAGCGCTCGAGCCGCTTGCCTTGCTCAAATCCGCCGTCCGGAGCGAGCGCATGTTCCAGCCGTGTGAGGTTCTGACGCCATCGCTTGAGCGTCAGCGCCAGAAATAGCGCGAGCACGACGATGACGGCGAGCGCGCCCGCCAGAATCGCCGTAGCGCGCTCGCGGTAGGGTCCAAGCGGCGGGCGGGCGCGCGTGAGCGTCCATGCGAGCAGGTTAGTGTGACGTGGCACCGGACAGGCGACCGCGAGCACAGCGTTCGTTCCGTTCGACACGATCTCGGCCTCCAACTGTCGGGCACTCACTTCGCTCTTCAGCGCGCGAAGAATAAGTGGGGTCTCGGCTTCTGGAATATCGCGTTTGACGCCGCTGCCTCCGTAGGTAGGAAATGCGTAGGCTATGAAGCCATTGGGCGCCTTCGAAGGCGGGTCGCTGGTCCAGAAGCCGCCTTCGACGCCATCGGTCTGAATCAGCACGAGATCGAGCACCGCGTGCATCAGATCGATGTTGGTTTCGCCCGAGCGCTGCATCGACAGGTCATAGCGCGATGCTACGGCGGTGCAGGCGGCCGCCGCCTGCTGCTTTGCGGCCATGACGCGCTCGCTCAGCGCTGACGACAACATGAGCCATACCGCGACGCTCAGCAGACCGCACAGCACGGCGATGAGAATCCAGAGCGTGAGAAGCTGAGTGGAAAACGACGGTCTCGGCATAACTGAACCATGTGCGAACGGAGGAGGCGACTTGTAAAGCAATTCCTCTGCCAAGCGCACGGCGCATAAAAGTCTGGAGTATGTTATGGCCGGTTGCCAGGTGAAGCCGACGTCCCGACGCCCGAACAATGAAGTGCACGAATGGCCGCTCGTGGCCGAAGTCAGGCGTTGCAACCACGTTCTAGATTTTCTTCGAGAGCCGCTGACCATCACGCGAAAAACCTTCCCTCTCATAAAAGCCGGTGCGCATCGATTCGAACATCGCCGCTGGTCACCTCGGCCTTGACGCAGCCGACACTATGGAACCAGCGCTCAGCAACTCGGACCAACATCTGGCCTGTACCGCGGCCACGATGTTTTTCTCGACGACGAGGCTCGTAATGCGTCCAAGCGACCCAAGCATATGAAACAGCGGAAGCGCGTGTAGGCTGACGCAGCCTATCGCAATATTGTCTTAGCAAGCTACAAACGCGGAATATGAAGCGCTGTCGACCGAAGCGGATATATTTACACGAATTTTTACGGGTGTTACGCCGTATCCTAGCTGATGCAATAGTGCAGCGATGGCGACACTGTCTTTCGTGTCTGGCCGCTCGAATCGTCACCGTCAAAGTTCCCCTCCGCTGGTTGTTTTAAGACGCATATTGTCGTCGATTTGGCCTGATCGGTTGAATGTCCCTTTATGGCCGATTTCTGAAACTTGCCGCGCAAACATCGGAAATCCTCACCGGACTATCGACCGGCTCAACCTAGCTGCGCCTTGGTTGAGGTCACGCGGGAACAATACACACATTGGCAACCTCCAGTGCTGCAGTCAGCACAGGGTCATTTAATCCTTCGACAACTATCGTCTGCGCAAGCGTCAAATTGCCTATCACATATGCCGACGCCGAATTAAGTTTGTCCATCGACGCTAAGACGACTGTCTCGGCCGACCGTGCTGCAAGCGCACGTTTCACATACGCCTCTTCAAGATCGCCCGTACTGAGACCCGCTGTCGGGTGAACACCGGTCACGCCCATAAAGTAAATGTCGGCGTTGATATGCGACATCGCCTCGATGGCCGCGGCGCCGACGTTCACGATCGAATGCTTGAATAGCTTGCCACCAATCATGATCACATCAATTGAAGGATGGTCGGCCAGCGCGACGGCGACTGTCGGACTGTGCGTAACGACAGTCGCCGTCAACGTGTGAGGGATATGTTTCACCAGCTCGGCAGAAGTGGTTCCTCCGTCAATGATAACGATCTGGCCCGGCCCGATCATGGATGCGGCAGCGATTCCAATCGCCCGTTTTCCGGATGACTCCAACGCTCGTCTTTCTGCGAATGCAGCAACGGCAGACGAGGCAGGCAGTGCCCCTCCGTGCACACGTTGTAGCAATCCTTCCGCAGCCAGTTCCCGCAGGTCGCGTCGTATCGTGTCTTCCGAAACACCGAAGTTTTCGGCCAGCGTACCCGCCAGCACCTGCCCCTCTCGGGTCAGCCATTCAAGAATTGTCTTCTTGCGTTGAGTGGTCAACATGATTTTCACGTTTTTTCTTGATGTTACACGAAACTGCACGATATCATGGATCTGCCCTTTTCCTATTTGGAGCACTTTATGACGACAACGAAAGACCGTGTTCGGATCATCGATACGACCGTGCTTTCTGACGACTGGTACGTCCTGAGAAAGACGACTTTTGATTTCCTTCGACGCGACGGCACGTGGCAGCGGCAAAGTCGGGAAACCTACGATCGCGGCAACGGTGCGACTGTGCTGCTGTTCAATCGTACGCGACAGACGGTCATATTGACTCGCCAATTCAGGTTGCCTGCATTCGTGAATGGCCACGATGGAATGATGATCGAGGCCGCAGCCGGCCTGCTTGACAACGCGTCACCGGAAGTGCGTATTCGCGCCGAGGTCGAGGAAGAAACGGGTTATCGCATACACGATGTACAGAAGATATTCGAGGCTTACATGAGTCCCGGATCGGTGACTGAGAAGCTTTTCTTCTTCATCGCTGAATATGATGCAACGGCACGCGTCGGAAATGGCGGTGGAGTCAAAGCCGAAGGCGAAGACCTCGAAGTGCTAGAACTCGCGCTGGACGACGCACTAGCGGCCGTGGATCGTGGTGAAATTGTGGACGGGAAGACCATCATGCTTTTGCAGCATCTTGCGTTACGCCAACTCACCAGGCAACAAACTAGATGAACGCTCAACTCATCCTTATCGCAGGCCCCTATCGCAGTGGAACGAAAGGCGATCCTGCACGCATTGCGTCAAACCTCAGGCGGCTGGAAGAAACGGCCCTGCAGATCTATCAACGAGGACATATGCCGATGGTTGGCGAATGGGTGGCGCTTCCTTTAGCGGCGATTGCCGGTTCGCACGTGATCGGCGATGTAATTAGCTAGGAATTCTTATATCCAGTGGCGATTCGATTAATCGAGCAGTGTGACGCGGTGTTTCGTATTGAAGGCATATCAACTGGAGCTGAAGCAGACGTAAGGTTAGCGCGAGAATTGACCCTGCCTCGAAACGACGTACAGCAGATGTTTATAATCTGTTGAACGGGAGTGGCGATGAGCGAGACGAACGTACCGAAGCGTCGGTACACAGAGGAATTCAAAGAAGAAGCGGCACGGCTGGCCAACGCCGTTGGTCATAACGAGGCGGCGCGCCGTCTTGGTGTGCCTGTGGCAACGATTGGCAATTGGGCACGGCGGCAACGCAAGCAAGGTGTCATTGTCGCACTTGATGTGGCCTCGCCCGTCATTCGCGCCAAGCCGGTTGTCTCGGAGATTGAGGCAGAGAATTCGCGCTTACGAAAGGAAAATGCCAGTCTGAAGCTGGACCTGGAAGTGCTTGCAAAAGCGACGGCGTATTTCGCGAAGGGGTCGCGGTGAAATACGCTTGGATCGATGCTCACCGCGACCAATACGACGTCAGCCGCCTGTGCCGGGTGTTGCAGGTTTCACGTAGCGGCTATTGCCAATGGCGAGTGCGCCCGCCAAGCGCGCGTAGCCAGCGGCGGGCAGCGCTCGATGGCGAGATTGTGCGCCTGCACGCGCAAAGCCGGGGCACCTATGGTCGGCCCAGGCTGGTGAAGGCGCTGGCCGCACAAGGACAGAAAGCGAGTGCCGAGTGCGTGCGTCGTAGCCTGGTGCGCCAAAGCCTACGTCCGGCGTATCGCCGCGCTTGGCGCGCCACCACAGACTCGGCGCATCGTCTGCCGGTGGCGCCGAACCTATTGGCACGACGCTTTGATGGTTGGACACCGAATCAGGCGTGGGTCGCGGACATCACGTTCCTGGCAACGGGCGAAGGCTGGCTGTATCTTGCAGCGATTCTGGATCTGGGAAGCCGCCGTATCGTCGGCTGGTCGATGTCCGAGCGCATCGACGCGAAGCTGGTGTGTGACGCGTTGCGTTCGGCGTACTGGCAGCGTCGGCCGCCCCCTCGACTCATCCGACGTCACCCCGTTTTCAGTAGCACTGGCTTCAGAATCCGTAGTTGATATGACGGCGTCTGCTATCAGTTGCCGAGCGTAAGCCATTGGCGTCAGACCGCCCAGCGATTTCTTCGGTCGCTCTTCGTTGTACTCCCGGCGCCATGTTTCGATTAGAACGCGTGCATGAACGAGGCTCGTGAACCAGTTTTCATTGAGGCATTCGTCACGGAATCGACCGTTGAACGACTCGATATAAGCATTCTGATTCGGCTTACCTGGCTCAATAAGAAACAGCTTCACGCCACGCCGATGCGCCCATGTCAGCATCGCTTTACCGCAGAACTCTTTCCCGTTGTCTGTCCGAATGCCTTTTGGCAAGCCGCGCAACAACGCCAGTCGGTCAAGGATTCGCGTGAGAACTTGCCCACCAATGGCCCGCTCCGGAACAATCGCCACAGCTTCATGCGTCGCATCGTCTACGACCGTCAAATTCTTGATGACACGGCCCTCGGCGGTTCGATCGAACACGAAATCCATCGACCACATCTGATTCGCCACTGACGGTCTGCCCAACGGCTGACGCTCAGACACCGGCACCTTCTTGCGCTTGCGACGACGTACTTGCAGGTTCTCCTGGGCGTACAGCCGCTCCACGCGCTTGTGATTGACGACTAGGCCCGACTGACGAAGCTTCAGATAAATCATGCCAGAGCCGTATCGGCGGTGCCGCTGAGCCAGCGCCACAATCTGCTCCCGCAGAGCCTGATTCTTATCCGCCGCAGCCGCATAACGATACGAGCTCGCACTCATGCCGATCACCCGCAGCGCATGTCGTTCGCTCAAGCCACTGTGGGTCATATGGCGCACCAAGTCTCGGCGTGGCGGTGCGCTCACCACTTTTTTCGTAACGCCTCGCGTGTGACCTCGATTTCCAGCATCGACTCGGCCAGCAACTTCTTCAGGCGCGTGTTCTCCGCCTCAACCTACTTGAGCCGCTTGGCGTCGGACACGTTCATGCCGCCAAACTTGCTTCGCCAGGTAGTAGCTTGCCTCCGAGAAGCCGTGCTGCCGGCAAAGCTCCTTGATCGGCAAGCCGGCATCTGCCTCGCGCAGAAACCCAATGATCTGTTCTTCGCTGAACCGCTTCTTCATGCCCAATCTCCTGACTACGTGATTCGACTCTAAATCCTCGCGCTACTCAATACCGGGGTGACGTCGCCGTCCCCACTCTGCATTGCAGTGGGCGACACCTGCCGAATTCGCCCGCCAGGCGCGGGAAACGGCGTTGTCAGAAGTAACCGCGAAGCCGGATTTCTCTACTTCTGAGCGGGACTAATTCCGGGGTACGGTCAGTCGTAGGGGCTAAATGTCATGGATATAAAAGGACCCCTTATTTTTTCGCTTTGATACGTACATCGCCGCATCAGCTTTATTCAAAACATCCTCTGCAGTACTATTTACTGAAAGAAAAGCTCCGCCGATACTCGCAGAGATTCTTTTTCCATGGAAGTTGTCCCCAAGTGGAACGGAGTTGGCGAGAATGATTTTATTCGCAATTTGACGGGCGCTGGCTGAATCAGAAACATTATTGACAAACACTACAAATTCGTCCCCGGCAAATCGGGCAGCTACACATCCGGAAGGTAGGCATGATAAAAGTCTTTTTACAAATTGTAGTAAAAAAACATCCCCAGCAGCATGCCCAAATTTATCATTTATGGATTTAAAATCATCAAGATCCATAAATAAAATAAGACCAGAAATAATTTTTTTTCCTTCATTTTTCTTTAAAAAATTCTGCAGAAATTCGCTAAAATACGATCGGTTGTATAAGCCAGTCAAATGATCGTGTGTCGCAGCATGATAGAGCGCGCGCTCGGATTTAATCCGTTCCGCAAGCGTGGCTTCCAACACTTCGCGGTCCTTTAACGTTTCGAGCAAAGTAATCGCGTCGCGTTCATGTTTTTTTCTATCTGTAATGTCGCGTTGAATTGAAACCCAGTGCGTAAACCAGCCATATGCGTCAGATACCGGGACAATGCTCAGTTCCACCCAAAATTCGGTGCCATCCTTGCGATAGTTCAAAAGTTCTATTTCAATCGGCCGCCAATGTTCCAATGCATCTCGAAGTTTTGCGAGAGCCGTCGGGTCCGTAGCCGGACCTTGCAATATACGTGGATTTTTTCCTACTACCTCGTCTATTTCATATCCCGTAGTTTTTGTAAAGGCGGGATTGCAATAAACTATTACCGGACCTGGCTCATCGATCGGCTCTGCACATGTAATTAAAATAGCATCTCTGGCGTTTAGCACGGCGGATTGCAGCAAAGATATTCTTGGATCAAGCGGTTTTTCCTCAACACGTATCATGTGCGCGCGAGGTTTCGTAAATAGGCTGCGAAGGAGTAAAACTATTTTTGGTAATAGATATAGAAACGTGTTCTTGGATGCATTTTTTGTTTTATTAAACTGTGACGAAAAAATAAGCCAGAATTTCTTTTTCGTAACAGAATCAATTATTATTGCAGCTAGACTTTTGCATTCCCTTCTTTCGCCACCTTGCGAATCTATGTCTTCAAATGTGATCTCAAATAACGCTCCATTAGACTTTTCAATGCCGGGATTTTTGAGGGTAGCTGAGAGGCTAGATGCAATTTTATTAACGAATACATCAGATTGCGATGACAAAACGTCTATTATTTGTAATGATTCGCTTTTTTGCTCATAAAGCGCAGCGCTGGAATAACCCAAGGCGTGGCATGCGGCAGATATCAATAGCTGTAATTGATTGTAGTCCCCGAGAGAAAAATTTGGACGCGACTGCAGTTTTTTCATTTTATACCGTTTCTGGATGCAGTTTCATCTTCGAGCAACGTTTTCGTTCGTCCAAGCGTTTCCGAGACAATCGGAGCGTATTTTATTTTAGCATCACTAAGCGCGTTGGACAAACTGCGGCCATGTACATGAAGTATAGATGAATTGGGTAATGTCGTAGGCCGCTGACGGCGCCTATCCAGCTCCGGCCAATATGAGCAACTTCGTAACGCTTGCCGGGTTCCGGCTATTTACCGCGCACTTATCGTGTTTTGAAAAATCAGCGATAGACATCATATCTCAACAGGAGGAAAAATGCGATTATTATAAATAAAGGTATACTTTTCATGATTAAAAATTTTGGTTTAATTTAAAAAGGTAAAATATAATATTTATCCAAAATTATTTTTGGACATTACATAAGACGGGACATCACTCGCTTCCATGGGCCGCGAAATAAAATAGCCTTGCGCGAATTCGGCACCCCAAGATTGCGCTACATTCAGGACCTCGCGCGTCTCCACTCCTTCCAGAACTACTTTATAATCCAGCTCGTGCGCCAAAGCTATGGTGGATCTAATTATTGCCTCTCTTCTTGGGTTCGAGCCAATACCTCTGACTAAACTTTGATCAATTTTAATCGCATCTACTGGTATCGACTGTAGCAAAGAAAGGTTGCAATAACCGGCGCCATAATCGTCTATGGCGATGCTGACACCAATCTGCTTTATGGCAATTACGTTAGCGCGCGCTGTTTCGATATCTTTGACTGCGGCGGTTTCCGTAATTTCTATTTCGATGTCATGCCCAGTAAGCTCTCGTTCAGTTAGCATTTTATAAATGCTGGGAACTATATCTTCGCGTAAAATGTCGTTTGCACAAAGATTTAACGCCAATTTGATATTTATGTTGGCATCTTTCCATTCGCGCAACTGGTTTAACGCGGTTGCCAAAACCCAATCTGTGATGCATGCCATGAACGCCGTGGATTCCACCAAGGGAAAAAATTCGCTTGGCGAGATGGGGCCGAGAGAGGGGTGTGTCCAACGCAAGAGGCACTCAAAGGCGGAGCAATTACCAGTTGCGAGGGACACGATAGGCTGATAAACCAGGCGCAATTCGTTTTTTGCTGCTAACGCAGACTGTATCGAATTTACTATTGAAAACGCTCTTCGCGCGCCAAACAACATTTCATCGTTGCCAAATAAAATTTTGCGACCCGTTAAGCGAGCCTCTTGCGTTATAGCGACAAGTTGACCTGAAAGTTCGAAAGCGTCTACGGATTTTCTCAATAAAACGATACCGGCATGCGGCCGTGCGTAAACGGGGATTGAATTCCGCACCACAAGCGGTGCGGCGAACACGCCTAAGCAGGTTTCGACGACACTGTATAATTGATCTATCGGTAAAGCGGTGCGGAAGCTGAATCGTGCATAACCGACTCTGTACAGAGTGATGTTTCCTGGCAATACCGATTTAAGGCGACTTGCAGAAATTTCAGCCATTTCACTAATGGACATAAAGCCCAAAGAGATTATTAGTCCATTGATATCCCCAAATGGATATACGTCGAGCAAAACAGCGTGAATATGCGAGTCTAATTCCACGGTTAGAGAATTTATATCGTGGGAGACATCTTCAATAAACCGAGGAAGGTTCGGGAGGCCGGTTGGCGGGTCGTTATAGGTTACTGATCGTAAAGAGTCCAATTTTGTCGAGACAATCCCAGCCAAATCCGCGAGAAGGGAACGATGTACAGTAGAAAATATTTTTCTTGCATTGGCGCTTA
Organism: Robbsia sp. KACC 23696; assembly: GCF_039852015.1. NCBI lineage: Bacteria > Pseudomonadati > Pseudomonadota > Betaproteobacteria > Burkholderiales > Burkholderiaceae > Robbsia > Robbsia sp. KACC 23696. The sequence goes on from NZ_CP156627.1 coordinate 566,301, forward strand.
TGATGCAAAGCGTGCCTAGAACATGGCCATCATGAGTGATTAATGGAGCGCCCGCATAGAAGCGGATGTATGGAGCATTAATAACCAGCGGATTGTCAGCGAAGCGTTCGTCCTGTGACGCGTCGAGAACCACTGTTACATTCGGGTCCAATATCGCATGGGCACAAAATGATATCCCCCTTGGCGTTTCTGTGCAATCAAAGCCTAGTCGAGCTTTGAACCACTGTCTATCCTCGTCTACTAACGAAACGAGGACGGTAGGAACGTCGAATAGGCGGCTTGCGAGTTTTACAATGCGGTCGTAAAACGGCTCGAATGCCGTGTCTAGAATCCGTGTAGCACGGAGTGCCCGGAGGCGAGCCTGTTCCTTCGCTTTTGCAGTGTAATCTGACATGATTCGCTACGACGTTGATGTGTATGATGCCACCGGTACGAATCTGCTAGATAGCGGCATCGGCACCGATATCTTGAGGTGTTTGGGCTGCGACAGTTTGGTTTCGGCCCTTACGCTTTACTTCAAGCATTGCGCGATCCGCTCGCGCCAGCAAAATTTCTAAGCTTTCTTCACCTTTAGCCTGCCACCTGGTGCGGGGGTGATAATAGGAATTATCACCATTGAACAGGCTTAAAATTCCTGAAAAAAATGCGGCTTCCACGCGCCTACACAATTAAACGTGCTGCGATAATCGGTTGAATCCGCCCAAGACTTTAGCGTTCGCGGTAGCGAGCGACTGGCCGAAGCGGGCATCGAGCCTTTGATTGGTAGCCGCGGCGACAGTTACGACACCGCACTGGCGGATACAATCAACGGCTTGTACACGGCCGAACTGATACATCGCCGCACCTGGAAAACCCGGGACTCCGTCGAGATGGCAACGCTGGAATGGGTGCCCTGGTTCAATCACCATTGATTGGTGGAACCCCTCGGCTCCATCCCGCCGGCCGACGCTGAGGCAAACTACTGTCGGCAACTTGAAACAGCCGCCGCTGAATCCGCATCAACTTAAGCCAACCAGCCTCCGCGATTCCCGGGGCGATCCACTTGACGAGTAAGGGATAATCTTCATCAGGTCGGCTTGCACAGCTGAGGCTTTTCTAAGATGGAAGCACTTCTATGACTCAATTTTTGAGCGCCTCGTCGATCGAGGAGCATTGCTCGCGTGAGCCGATTCGAATTCCTGGCGCGATCCAACCGCATGGATACCTTCTCACGCTTGCAGAAACGGGGGTTATTGCCCAGGCAAGCGAAAACATCTATGAATGGTCTGGAGAGGCCGCTGATTCGCTGCTGGGGAGACCCCTAGATTCGCTATTTGGCGCGGAGACCGCGGAGCGAATTTTGCGCGAGCTAGCGCTCTTGCCCGACGGAAAAACAAGGCTGCTAGGCACCATCGCGCACGAGCAGTTTCGGTCGAATGTGGGCCAGCCTTCCTTGGAAAATTGGGCACTTGTTCTTCATCGCTTTTCCGGCGCAAGCATCATTGAATTGGAACGCACGGTGGCGGCCGGGGACGTGCATTCGTCCATGTACCCATACGTGCTCTCATTCCTCGGCGACATTGAATCGACCCGAAGCGTGGTGGAGATTGCTCAGATTGCCGCCAGAGAGATTTCAGCCATTACAGGCTTCGGCCGTACACTCGTCTATGCTTTTTCGCCATCGGATGAGCACGGCGAGGTGCTCGCCGAAACGCTGCTTCCTGGCTTCGATTCGTACCTCGGACAGCGCTTTCCAGCCGCAGATATACCTGCACAGGCGCGGGCCCTGTACAAAGAAAACCGAATTCGCCTCATTGGAGACGCGAACTATGTGCCGCAGCGGCTTATTCCTGAATTGCATCCCGACACACGCCAGCCCACGGACCTCACGCCCGCGTCATTGCGTAGTGTATCGCCAGTGCACATCAGGTACATGAAAAACATGCGCACGGCTGCATCCATGTCGATGTCGATTGTGGTCGATGGAAGACTTTGGGGTCTCATCTCCTGCCACCACGACAGACCGAAAATCCCGCCTTTCGAAGTGCGTGTGGCGTGCGAGCACATTGCCCAGCTCGTGTCGCTGCAGATCGCTGCCCGCGAAGGGCAGGTCGACGCGCTGAATCGCCTGGGCGCGCGAAAGAAACTGAATGAGTTGTTGGCACATACGGCCAAATCGAAGCACTTCATTGATGCGCTCGAGGAGCACTCTCAGGACTTTTGCGACATTTTGAGTGCCACCGGCGCGGCAATCATTTTTGAGGGGCGGGTGACGCTCATGGGGGATGCGCCGCCGACGGAAGAGGTTGAGAAGCTGGTTGCGTGGCTGGTCAATCAAGCTGACGATGAAGTTCATACTGTCAACGCGGGAGAAGATTTCTCCGACTTTCCGGCAGGCACTTCGATTGTCGGGTTTTGCGCCATTTCGTTGTCTAAAGTCTTCCGAAATTACGTGGTTTGGTTTCGCCATGAGGTGATCCAGACGATCGCATGGGCTGGCGATCCTCGCGCGAAACTGGTCAATCTTGCCGGCACCATGTCGCCGCGGGAGAGTTTCGAGGTCTGGACGCAAACGGTCCGAGGGCGCTCTTCAGAATGGACGGGGCAGGAAATTGAAATAGCCGTCGAATTCCGGACTGCTTTATTAGCCCTTGTCTTGACGCGCGCGGAAGAACTGGCCAATCTCGTTGTGGAGCTTTCGCAGGCAAATCGCGAACTGGAGGAATTTTCCTATACGGTTTCGCACGACCTCCGCGCGCCTTTGCGACATATCCACAGCTTCAGCGAGTTGGTGCGCGATATGGACGGTGACAACGTCAGCGCTCGCAGTCGCAACTTCCTCGACCGAATCATAGCTTCAGCCGAACTCGGCGGCAAACAGGTGGATGATCTGCTGGCTTTCGCGCAGTTAGGTAGAGTGGCTGTCGAGCCGACGAACGTTGATCTCAAGAGGTTGGTGGACGAGATCATTCAGGGTGAAGAGATCGGAAGCGCTAGCAAGGTCGTCTGGAAGCTAGAGAATATGAAAAATGTACTGGCAGACGGGGTGTTCTTGCGCCGTGCCATGCAAAATTTACTTTCAAACGCGATTAAGTTTTCAGCGGGAAACGCTCAGCCCGTCATCGAAATCGGATGTTATAGCGGTGCCGACGAGCTTGTGGGCTTTGATATTATTTACGTCAAAGACAACGGCGTCGGTTTTGACATGGCATACGCAGACAAGTTGTTCGGGGTGTTCCAGCGCCTGCACCGCGACGAGGACTACAGCGGAACCGGGATTGGACTGGCAAACGTGCGACGGATTGCCGAACGCCATGGCGGAAAGGTCTGGGCAAAAAGCGACGTTGGCCAAGGGGCTACATTTTTCGTGGCGCTTCCTGTGTTCGCCAGGCCGAACAAAACGTATGCAGATGAGTCGGCGTCAGCAGTCATTGCTAGAATGGTGGCCGCTGGAGAAATTGCGCCGAGTGTTGGCGTACGTAAGAAGAGTCTGAAGGATGGGTAAGCCTATGTTAAAACCTATTTTGATCGTTGAAGACAGTGCGAACGATCTCGAACTGATACTGATCGCCCTAGAGAAGAGCCGGCTGGCGAACCCGGTTTTCACGGTGCGAGACGGCGCGGAAGCGCTCGATTTCCTTCGTCGGAAAGGACAGTGGGAAACGGCGAGCCATGAGCATCCCTGTGTCATTTTGTTAGACAAGAAGCTACCGAAAATAGACGGACATCAGGTTATTAAGGCTGTGCGTGCTGACGCGGCCCTTCGCTATATCCCAATTGTGATGCTCACTTCGTCACGGGAGGAGGCGGATTTGACGCGCAGCTATGATCTGGGCGTCAATGGCTACGTCGTCAAGCCGGTGAAGTACGCTGACTTCCTTGCGGCCGTGAATGATATTGGCATGTATTGGGCGGTGCTCAACGAGCCGCTTCAGCCGGCGTTGAAACAAAAGGACGAGGAAGGCATCACCGTTACATCGCTCAACGCCGAGAAAAATTCGATTGAGACCGTTGAGCGCAAGCCCGATTAATTGCTTGTCGCTTGTCACTGATATTTTTCACATTGGCCTTGCAACCGCAATCAGACTGATGTTGAGGCTGTTTGGTTAGCAAGAGACGGGCGCGACTCAGTGCGCATTTATTCCCCTGATTTGCCTACTCATTGTGAGAAATTTCATTCCTCCCGATGCGGTCCCTCCGCACGCATTGGACCTCACGCTCCTCAGCTTCCTCCCAGAGGCTTACATGGCGTTGAGCCAAGCGCATGTGGTACTGGCTGTGAGTGAGCCATATCTCGAGATCACTGCGCGATCCCGCGCGGAAATGGTCGGCCGTTTCGTGTATGAGCTTTCGACGCCAACGGCGCCTGCTAAGCAAGAGCGAAACGAGTGGCTACGCCGAGCCTTGGATGCGGCAACGTCAACGCGTTTAGTCCGTTCCCCCGAATACCACCAAGACTTCGGATTGGATGAAAACGGCTTCGCGATCGTGAAAGTATGGGCGTTGGAAGTGCAAAGAGTGCGCGCCAACGTCGCAGAGGAAGACATCCTCATCGTCCGACTGCTTGACAACAGCGAAGCGAGAGAGGCGAGGGATCGAGATCAGCGCGCACGCGCGCAGCTGCGCTCGACGGCACAGCTACGGGCCATCCTAGTTGAGGAAGCGCGCGAAGAAGCCATGAACGAGCGCGCACAGCTCGATGAGGTGCTTGCGTTTGCGAATATTGGCGCATGGCGGCTCGATGAGGAAACAGGGGTTGTCACCTGTACGGCACAGTGTCGGCAGAATTTGGGCATTACCGACGCCGGCCTCGTGACGAAATACGATCTCTTTCACTCGTTCATCCACCCGCGCGATCGTGCAAGCGTGCAAGATGCGATGAACCAGGCGGTAGCGGATAAAACGTTTTTTGAGACCGAATACCGGGCGATGTGGCACGACGGATCCACGCATTGGATCATGTTGCGCGGCAAGGGTCGTTATGACGACAAGGGCGATTTGTCGTCGCTTCACGGATTTACCTTGGACATTACTGCCCGCAAGGAAGCTGAGCTGCGGCAGGCGACCGAAGCGCAGGTAGAAAAAGAGGCACGAGTAGCGAGTGACTACCGGGTTTCGGCGATGGATAGCTTTCTGTCGGCCGTGAGCCATGAAATCCGCACGCCGTTGAACGCTATTCTCTCGTGGTCGCAAATCACGCGGCGGACGACCTCGCCTCAATCGATCGCCCGAGCATCGGAGACGATCGAGCGAAACGCTCGGCAGCTGGCGTCGATGGTTGACGATTTGCTCGACACAGGCGCACTGGCCCACGGTGGTGTAGAAATGCGTCACGAGGTTGTCGATTTCGGGGCAGTCGTTGCGGCTGCCGTAGAGGATTTCCGGGTGCAATTTTTGGAAAAGGGCTTGGTGCTGAGGGGTGAAGACGTTGCCTCCTTGGCCGTGTCCGGTGATGAAACTCGGCTGCGCCAGATTGTCTACAACCTGCTGTCTAATGCACTGAAGTATACGGAGACAGGTTCGGTGACGGTGTCACTGACCGACGAAGGCGATGTTGTAAAGTTGCGGGTGGTCGATAGCGGCGTTGGCATTCGCGAGGATTTGTTGCCGAAGATCTTCGACAAGTTCGAACAGGCATCGCGCGAACGAAGTGGCAGGGTTGGTGGTTTAGGTCTGGGTCTATGGCTGGTTAAAAGTCTGACGGAGTTGCACGGCGGCACCGTGGCAGTCTACAGCGACGGAGAAGGGCTTGGCGCGGCGTTTGAGGTGTGCTTGCCAGCGCTTCATTCTCGTTTCTGACCGTTGGCAATGCCGTTAGCTAAAGAGCGCGTTTGCACGGATTGCGTGATGATGCGGGCAAGATCTGTCATGCGGTGACCCTTTTGAAAATAAGCGTCAAAGCAGTTCCCGTTGGGGAATTTGCAAATCGTTCTGGCGTTCAAGCCAGAAACGGCCACACGATACACCTGATTTGTTATGGGATTGTCACGTAAAGCAATCGCGACATCGAGCCCACTGCACCCAGGCATCAACACATCGAGCAAAGCAACATCCGGTTGCCAAGCAACGCACTTAGCGATGGCTTCGGGACCCGCGTAGGTGACCGCCACCTCGAAGCCATTATCTTCCAGCCACGCTGTAATGGCTTTCGCCCACGGGCGGATATCGTCCATGACAAGCACCCGTAGGGGTGACACGGTGACGTGAGGCCGCATAAGTTGTTCTCCAGCGACGGTGCTGTGAAGGCATTGTTCTCTCATACCGCTATCCGGAGCAAAACATAGTCCCGGATGTTGATTTGCACGGAAACCACCCGTTTGGGGTGCGGCGGAATTCTTGGACCGGTTTATCCGGCAATTCCGAGACTTGCGCGGTATTCAAGTGGGCTTAGCGAGCCAAGCGATACCTTGATCCGTTTCGCGTTGTACCACCGGATGTAGGCGTCGAGCGTCTCGATGAACTGATCAACGGTCGTACCCCGCCAATCTCGAGAATAAAACATTTCTGTCTTGAGTCGTCCGAAGAAACCTTCACAGGCTGCGTTATCGGGCGAGTATCCCTTGCGTGACATCGAGCGAATGAGCCTCGCATCGCGCATCCTGGATAGCCAACCCGGCCAACGATAGTGCGCACCACGATCGGAGTGGACCACGGACCGATCAGCACTTTCGGCCACTGTCTCTATGGCACCATCCAGCATGGCATTGACGAGCTCAGCGTCTGGCCGTGTACCGATTGACCAGCTTACAACCAGGCCGTCGAAGCAATCTATCACGGGCGACAGGTACACTTTGCCGGCAGGGATCTGGAATTCGCTAATGTCAGTAAGCCATTTTTGATTCGGCCCCGCTGCTCGGAAATCGCGATTGATGAGATTCGCTGGAGCCGGGCTGATTTCACCACCATAAGAGCCGTAGCGACGTCGTTTGGTTGTGGCGGCGCACAGTCCCTCTTGTCGCATCAAGCGTCGCACGACCTTCTCTGAGATCAAGACCTGCTGCCTGCTCAATGCCGCTTGGATACGACGATAACCGTAGCAGCGATAATTGCATTCGAAAATGTCTGCCATGACACGACGCGCACCAAGATATCTGTCAGCTACCAGCAGACGAGCGCGGTGATAGAAGTAGGAGCTGCGGGCGAGCCTCAGAGCTGGCAACAGCTCTGGCAGCGCATAGGTCTGTTTCAGGGCATCAACCAACGTCGTTTTCTCCCGGTTGCTCAGGAGCTGCAAGTCGATGCCTATTCCTTTTTTTACTAATTCGTTCGCCTTCGCGAGGATATCGCGCTCGAGCTCTAGCTTGCGGATATCGCGTGGAAGCGATTCGACTTGCTTTTCCAGATCCGCACGCTCGTGCTCCGGAGCTCGCTTCTCGTGATGTTTCATTGACGCTGGAACCTCTCGATCATGGCTCAAGTAATGATCGACGGCCAGCTTCTTCTGTTCGGCCGAGTACACCTGCTTGGAACGTGCATAGCCTGCCCGTAGATCACGACGCTGTTCGTATTCGAGGTGCCACGATATTAAGGATTTCTTCGTCGGATATCCTAAATGCCGGATCGTTGCGCCAACACGTTTCCCTAACTTCAAATAAAGCCGAACCGCTCGCATGCGGTCTTCATACGAATACATGAACTACCTCCAGGTAGTCCAAGATTTTGTCCGCACCCACTTTTGAGGAAATTACGGCCGATATTGACACCTTCTTCACATTCCCGCCGGCGGTGCGCAAGGTGATTTACACGACGAACGCACTTGAGAGCGTTAATGCAGGTTTGCGCAAGATCATCCGCACGCGCGGCCACTTCCCGAGTGACGAGGCCGCGACCAAGCTGCTGTGGCTGGTGCTGCGAAATATCACCGCTGGCTGGAAGCGCGCGGCACATGACAGGAAAGCAGCCAGGAATCAATTTGCGATACTGTACGAGGAGCGCTTCACGCACCCTTACGACTGAGATATCCTGGAACCGCTCCCCGCTGAAAAGCGGGTTGCATTAACCGCCTCACACACAAAAAATCTGACAGTCTCTGTGGCTGCTGCACACCGTCTGGATCGCCCAGAAGTCTCTACTGTGAACAGCTGCTGGAGCATGGACTTTGTCGCCGATCAGCTGTTCAATGGGCAGAAAATCCGGGCGCTAACTGTGGTCAATAATTTTAGTCGGGAAAGCCTCGCAATCACGGTCGGCTACGCCTTGGAAGCAGCCGATGTAGTCGCAACGATGGACCATCTGAAGGCGTTGCGCGACACAGTAAAACGCATTCAAGTCGACAACGGAAGCGAATTTATTTCTTATGCCCTGGATCACTGGGCATAAGAAAACGGGGTAACCATGGACTTCTCACGACCGGGCAAATCGACAAATAATCCTTTTATTGAGTCGTTCAATGGAAGCTTCCGCGATGAATGCCTGAATGTGCATTGGTTCCTGTCGCTGGAAGATGCCCGCGAGAAGATCGAGCACTGGCGACAGGATTACAACGAGTTCAGGCCGCATAGCTCACTGGATAACCTGACACCGTGCGAGTTCCGACTTGCACACCTTGAAGCCGGAAACCTCCAGGTCAAGGTGCTCGGTTAGCCGGGGGGAGGTCACTGGCAGGCCGCGCAACGTTTCGATCACGCGCGCAACGGTGTCGGCCTACATGGGGCCCCTTTCGCCGAATACCTCTACCAGATCGTCCCGATGGCGGCTTGCCGCGTATACGACCAGGGCACGCCGGATGCGTGCCGAGCACGCTGCGCGCGGATGCCCCTGACGCCTTGCGGTCGCCAACATAGCGCGCGGCGGCCGCTCGGGCGTCGAGCCGGAGTACCGGGCGCGCAGCGCGGCCAGTTCGGCGTCGTCGGGAAACGTGACGGGTTCGGTCTCGCGCGTTTTCATGATCGCCAGTTTAGATCGAAAACAGTGATAGGCAGATAATAATATTTATCGGTCCATCATCGATTTGTCCATCGCCATCTTCTTGCTTGACCCGGTCAGATGCTCAGCGGCTCAGCGGACGCGATATCGGCGAACGTCTGCCGCTCATGGAAGGGGCGAACGTCAATCACAGGCTCCGTACGCCGTTCACAAGCTCCGGAGATGGCTTTCCAGTCGCCTTTAGGCCAAGAACCGCAAAACTTGCAATAAAGCTGCACAACATAATGTAGAAGGCCGGAGAAAGCATTATCGCCGAGCGTTCGAGAAGCCATGTGCAGATAAAAGGAGTCGTCGCGCCCTCAAGGATGCTGCCGACATTGACGCCTAGGGACACGCCCGTAAAACGCACTTGTGCTGGAAACAATTCCGCGTAGGATGGATACGCGACAGCCTGAACAATCGCGAACGGCGCAAACGCGAGGAGTGTTGCCAAGCAAGCCAACGAAAAGCTGCCTCGGGACATCAAGGCCATTGCGAGTGGCGTCATGACAAAATAGCCGGTGAACCCAACGAGAAGCAATCGCTTGACACCAAACCGATCAGACAGTCCGCCAAAGAAAGGCATGCAGAGGGAGGCGAGCAGTGGGGCTATCGCAAGTAACCAGAAAACGCTTTTCTTGTCGTAATGATTAACTCGGGTAAGATAGATATTTAAGTAGACCAACCCGAGATACGCGGTGGAGGTCATACCAAAAGCAATACCGACTGTCTTCACCAGAGACCGCTTGTGTTCACGAAGCACCTCAGAGAGTGGTGCCTTCGCGAGTTTGCCGTGTGCTGCTAATTCATGAAACTGCTCTGTATCTTCCAAGCGCGTCCGAAGCCACAGGCCAACGCCAACGAGCGCGATGCTTGAAATGAACGGTATGCGCCACCCCCACGCGGCCATTTCCTGCGAAGGAATTAGCGCGTAAGAAACTCCAACGACCGCTGCAGCGAGTGCGATGCCGACGGAAACGCCAGCCGGATTGTAGGCGCCGTAGAAGCCACGCTTCTCTTTGGGCGCGTACTCTGCGATATACGTCGTTGCACCGCTGACCTCGCCACCCGCAAAGAACCCTTGGACCAGTCTGCAGATGAGCAAGAGCCAAGCAGCTTCAGGACCCAGCTGCGCATAGGTCGGCAAAAGGCCCATGATGGTGCTGCACAATCCCATGCCAAGAATTGTTGTGATGAGCACGGGGCTTCGGCCGACTTTGTCGCCGAGCCGACCGAGCACAATTCCGCCGAGCGGGCGAATAACGAACGCGCTTCCGAAGATGGCGAGCGACGCGAGAATTGCACCCGACGTGGTCTGGTTGGGAAAGAACAGCGGTCCCAGCGTCGGGGCGAGCAGACCGTAAACCGAGAAATCAAAATACTCGATCGCCGACCCTACGCTAGCGCCCAACACGGGCCCCTTCTTGAAATGCTCTTCAGGCATGCTCTTTGTCTCCGCAGAATTCGCCTGACCGGTTTGTTGAGAACTCCTCGTCGAAGCCATACAGTCGGGCTGGATTCAACGAAAGAATCATTTGCGCCGTCCCATCGCCTCCAAACCATGACCGCTGAATATTAAAAAGATGACGCTCACCCGGCTGCGAGCTTTCGGTCACATGCGGCCAATCGCTCCCATAAACCAGTTGTTGCGGGAAGCGCTCGACGAGCCTTGTGACATATGGCAAAAGATCCGCGTAATTGTTCTTTGCGTCCAAACTTGCGACGTAGGGCCCAGACAGTTTAAGCCAACGCTCCTTTATGGCGAGAAACCGCTGGAGGGTATTGAACACTGAGGCGGCGAGCGACGGCTCGCGGCAGAGATAAGCGCAGTGGTCGATGACGACGGGCACTGGAAGGGCCTCAATCTGTTCAATGTGGTCAATAAGCTGGCGTCCAGTAATGTTGAGCTGCAGATGGAATCCGAAGACCATCGCGCGACGAGCAAGGTTCGATAAATCGTCGAGATTGTGTGGGCCAAGCGTGAGGTTCGCACGTAACCCGACAACGCCAGCCTTTCGCAATCGCTCGAGTTCCACACTAGAAGCATCAGCCGATACGACGGCAACCCCCCTCGCGGCGCCATTTGCTGCTCGCAATGCATTGACGAGCACCCGATTGTCGAATCCGTAGGTCGACGGCTGCACAATTACGAACCGACTTGCTCCGTTTATCGCCTGCACCGGCCCGTAGTCCGCGAGCGTGGTCGTGCGGTGGGAAAGACGTGACTGCGACCAAGTCGGAAAGTTGTTGTCGTAGAAATGAATGTGGCTGTCGCAAACTGGATAGGCGACGCGTGTCTCGTCGGACAAGGTTCAAGCTCCTTGGCTAGCAAGTGAAGTGCAATGAATGTGGCGACGGCAGCAGAAGTTTGGCGGAGCGAGTTGCTCCGCCCGCTATGATGCGCCGTTAACCTGTGGGGCGATGCGAACCCATCACTTTACCCGGCACCTCAACACGCGCTCGATAAATCTGAGCGCTGCGAGATTCCGTAATAAAGATGTCTCGGTTTTCTGGTCCACCGAACGCGAGGTTCGTGGATAGATTGCCGGCCCGCGTATTTACGCGGTGTGTCGGCTCGCCTCGGGCGTTGAAAACCCATACGGCTCCCATGCCAGCATGGGCAATCAGCAAACCACCCGAGGAGTCGAGCGCTAACCCATCAGGACCAGCCCCGCCCGAAAGCTGGATGAACGTACCGACCTTTGCGACGCCACCGTTGAGTAGTGGCACCCGCCAGACCGCATTCGCCCGCGTTACCGCTAGTAGCAACGCATGCTCATCAAGGTCCATCACTAGACCGTTCGGGCTGGGAACATTCGATAGCAGACAGTCAACCCTTCCGCCACGCGTTACGCGGAAGACGCGTCCGGTTGGGTCATGCAGGCCGGTGAGTCCCTGGTCCGTGAAGTACAAGTCACCGTTGGCAGCAAAAAACAAGTCGTTGACGGCCTTGAACCGCTCCATGCCGGCCCTTACAAGAAATGGCCTCACTTCTTTCGTGCCAGGCTCGTGGACCATGATTCCGTTCTTATAGTCGGCGATGAAGACCAGGCCGTCTTCTCGAATCTTGAGACCGTTCGGCCACCCGTCGTATTCGACAGCCATCGAGAACTGGCCTTTCTGGTCGACGTTCAGAATTCGTCCGTTCACCACATCCACACACCAGAGCACTCCATTTCGGTCAAATGATGGGCCTTCAAGAAAGCTCGACGCATGCAGTCCTGCCGGCTGCCCCGCATTCCACTCGCTTTTTTCGTTGCCCGTGCGCAGTTCGTCGGGCAAGCATGCGAATGGTTGTGCCTCAAGCGTTTCGGGTAATGCATACATCGCTCGTGGCCTCCGTTGCAGTGATGGGACGTCGCGTAAGCGTCAAAGTTGCGGCAGCTGCGGCCAAAACCAGAATGCCAGTGATGACAAAGCCAGCGTGATAGCTGTGAGTGATGGAAACAACATACCCTGTCACAATGGGAGCCATCAAGCCGAACGCGTTCCCGCCTACACTAATCATTGCGATGGCCGTACCCGAGTCGTTCCTCGAAGGCAAAAAGTCATTGACCAGTGAGAGGTTCGACGCGACCGCTGCGGTGCAGCCTGTGAGCGAGAGGGTCAGCAGCAACGTGACAAGCCACAAATCGTTCGCTATCGGAACCAGAAGAATCAGGGCCGACATCAGCAAACAAACCGCGACAACAGCGCGTCGACTTCCACCTGAGATGTTCTTTCCGCGAAGGTATCGGTCACTGCACAAGCCAATGAGCACGCCAAGAATCGCTGCGCCGGCGTAAGGTAGCGCGGTGAACAACGCGCTTCGCGTGATGCTCATACCTTTTTCCGCCTGCAGGTAGCTTGGCAACCAAGTGAGGAAGAGGTAGGTCGCGTATACGGCACACCCATGAGCGAACGCGATAGCCCAGATGGTCTTGGAACCGACCAGCGAAGCGAAACCAAGCCGCGGCGGTTCCATCAGATTCGAGGTCCCCACGGAGTTGCGAGAAGCCAGGATGTGCTCTCGCTCTTCCTTGCACAACCATCTAGCGTCCTCCGGTTGTTTGAACCACACGAGCCAAGCGACCAACCAGACAAACCCAGTTGAGGCGGCAACCAGAAATGCTGAGCGCCATCCATAGGTTGTTACGACCCATCCAAGGCCGACGGCGCCAATAGCAGGTCCCAAGAGACTGCCGGCATGAAAGATAGACGTTGCGATTCCGCGCTCAGAAGCAGGTGCCCATTCACGAATGACGCGGCCGCCGGCGGGATATGAAGTCGACTCACCGAGACCCATTAAGAGTCGAGTCGCCAAGAGCGAGATGAACCCGCCGGTAAAGGCAGTCAACGCAGTGGCCAGGGACCAAAAGCCGATGCCCCAAGCGTTAAGACGTTTGCTGCCAAAGCGGTCGACGAGCAGCCCCATTGGAATCAACGCCACCGCGTACAGCCACAGGAACGAGGAGAACAGGTAGCCGAGGTTTACCGGAGACAGCGAGAATTCCTTGCTTATCTGGGGTGAAGCAATGGACAACGCCACACGGTCGACGTAATTTACGACCGTTAGCAGGAACAAGAACAGGTATATCCAATATCGGCGTTTCATTGCATCGTCTCCAGATATAGTTTTATGGCCGAGAAGGCCATTACTCGAGCGTCTCGTCCTTGCCAATCACGCCTGCGGTACGCAACGCGTCATCGAGCCACGGCGACACGAGGATGCCGCCACGGATTTCCGATAGGCGTTGAGCCTCTGCCTCCAGCTTCTTTTCAGCAGCCTTTAGAACTTTGTCGACGTCGGCGCGCGGGATAACGACGACGCCGTCGCAGTCACCGATGACCAAATCGCCCGGTTCAACCGACACACCACCCAGTGAAACGGGCATGCCGATACGACCGTCGAGGCCCTTGGTCGGCCCGGCAGGGTTACGGCCATTGGCAAAAATCGGAATGGTGCTGTTACGAAGCGTGGCGACGTCTCGCGCGGCACCGTCGACGACCAGACCGCCCAGCTTCGCTGCTTCGGCCTGCGACACCATCAACTCTCCGAAGAGCGCGCCTGACTGGTAGCCCTTACCATCAACGACGATGACGTCACCGGGTTTTGCGAGAGCCAACGCGACGTGGAACATCAGGTTGTCGCCCGGACGGACTTCGACCGGAAACGCCGGTCCTGCAACCACCATGGTCGGCGTGAGCGGTTGGATGTCGCCGTGCACAGCTCCGCGACGGCCAGCGACGTCGCACAACACCGCTGATTGAAACTCACGGGCACGCTCGATTTGTTCCGGCGTGACGCGTTCGAAGTTGGCGGTTTCGTTGAAACGATTCGTTTTCATGTGATGACCTTAAACAGTTGCGTTGATGGCGTTCGTCTTCGGAAGGACTTGGTGCGGCGGAGTACGGCCAGCCAGCGCCTCGATGACCGCGTGTGCGGCCGCATGACCCATTCGTACGAGTGATTCTTTGCTACTGGCCGCGATATGAGGGGATGCGACAAAGTTTTCGAGCGTCAGCAGCGGATGCGACGCGGGCACCGGTTCGGTTTCGAAAACGTCGCTTGCCGCGCCCGCAATTTCTCCATCAACCAGCGCCTGATACAGAGCGCCTTCGTCTACAATGCCGCCGCGCGCCACGTTGATGAAAAGTGCCGAGTCGCGCATGAGCTTGAATTCTGCCTCCCCGATGAGATTCTTCGTGGCGGCCAGGAGCGGCAGGTGCAGGCTGACAACGTCACACACCGGAAGCAGTTCCTCAATGGAATTCACGCGGAGTGCGCCGAGCTCTTCGAACGCTGTGTCCGGGGCGTACGGGTCGTACACCACGAGTTGAGAGCCGAAGGCAGCCTTAAAGAGGCGCGCCGTTCTGCGGCCAATGTCGCCGAAGCCGAGAAGCCCGACGGTCTTTCCCGTCAGTTCGACGCCGCCCTGAAGTTGCATTTGCTTCGGTAGACGTAGCGCCCGGTCTGCGACGCTGACCTTTCTGGCGAGCGCCAAAGCGATGGCGAGCGCGTATTCAGCAACCGCGTTGGCGTTGGCCCCAGGCGTGTTCGTCACCAGAACACCTGCTTCGCTTGCGGCCTCAATGTCTACGTTATCCACCCCTGTGCCGTGCTTTGCGACAATCTTCAAATTCGTGGCCTTCGGGAAGTCAGATGCTCTAACTTCAAAGGTTCTGACGACAACAGCGTCTGCATTCGCGTGCCAATCGGCGTTGCGCGATTCAGGGTAGTTGACGACCGTGTGAGCCTTCGAGAGCAGCTCAACTGCGCTCGCGTCAATCTGGTCCATGACGAAAACTTTCATGTGCTTGTTCCGCTGTAGGAAAGGTAACGGAACCAAGCATAAGAGCGTCGAGGAGCCCTAACGTAGTGACATTTTTCGACGCAGGACCATTCAATTCTCGACTGTCCGGTATTACCCTTAATGACAAACCCACAATGCCAGGTGCGATTTCGGCACCAAGCATACGGCCCACCTCGTGCTGCGGCCTGTGGGACCCAAGGTTCCGATAAGGGTTTCTACCCAAGTCAAAAAACGAATGCAGGAACATCGAGAAATGTCGCTACGCCCATCCCTCTCACAAGCCTTAGGATGAGCCACGGTCAGAGAGCCGCAACAATCAGCCGGCGTTGCCAGCCACGAAGGAGACACGTATGAAGCGCAGGGAGGACGGCCGTACAGGCTATCGATGGATTGTGCTCACGATGATATTCTTGACGTACTGCATTGCAGGTGCGGACCGCGCAAACCTCGGAGTTGTCATCCCGACGATTCGAAATGAATATCACCTGTCAAACACTGACATCGGGGCTATGGCCAGCTTGTTCTATTTCGGCTATGCCATCGTTCAAATTCCGTCCGGGTATCTGTTTGGCAAGCTCGGCATCAGAGGAATTATGGTCGGCTCGATGGTCTTGACCTCCCTGTCAACGTTGTTCATGGGCATGGCTGGAACCGTCTTTCAGCTTAAGGCTGCGCGTACCGTCCTCGGCCTTGCGGAAGGTCCTCTAAACATTGGTATCGTGTCCACCATCAACAGATGGTTCCCTTCTCAGGAAAAAGGCTTAGCAGCTGGTGTATTTATATCAGCCATCAAGTTCTCGCCGGCATTTGTACCTCCGCTGTGTGCACTTTTGCTTCTGAAATTCGGATGGCGAGATGTATTCTTCATCTTTGCCGTGCCGGGACTTATCAGCTCGCTTCTCTGGTTCTGGTTGGTCCGCGATGAGCCGAAAGAATCATGGTTGGTCTCGAAGAGCGAGGTCGAGTACATCAAGGCACCTCCGCCGGTAGAACGCGCAAAAAAAGGCCAGAAGATCGTCAACTCCGTTGAACACTCGTGGGTTGACCGTTTGATTCGTACCCGCCGGACGGAACTGCTCTCGACCACTCGTTCCATCTTTACCTCGTGGAACGTATGGGGGTGCGCGCTAGGCTATTTCTTCCTGGTCGGTATCACCTACGCTATCATGACTTGGGTACCTACCTACCTCGTCAGCGTGAAGCACTTTTCGGTGATGAAGATGGGCGCAGTAGCCTCGGCCCCTTGGGTTGGCGCAATCGTGGGCAACTTGCTTGGCGGATGGCTTTCGGACAGAGTGTTTGCACGGCGTCGTAAGCCGGTAATGCTGATTACCTCGGTTGCGACTATCGGGATGATGTATGCGCTGTTGTTTGCACCCAACGACCCGACACTGCTTGCGCTGCTCTTCTTCACTGCAGGCGTTCTCCTGAATCTTGGATACTCAACATTTCTCGTGTATCCGATGGGCATTGCTACCCGCGAAAAGGTGCCGCTCGCAGCGGCGATCGTGAACACGGGCGGCTCTCTGGGCGGCGCATTCGCTCCGTTTCTTGTCGGGCTCATTCTCGATAAGTCAGGTTGGCCTGCCGTGTTTGCTTTCCTCGCAGCCTGCTCAGCTGCCACGTTCGTCCTGGTACTGAGCATCATCGAACCGCGCACTGCGGCATCCGACACAGGCGAGACCGTGAAAGATGGCACGCGCACCGGGAGCAAGCAGCTCGTGGAGCGAAACGCGTAAGAGCACCTGCCCGTGACTCCGCAACTCGTTATAATGGGACGCCCGAAATCGCGGTGGCCCTTGTAGGTTTCTCAAAGCGATATGACTCTCAAACAGCTCGAGGCCTTCTACTGGGCGGCAAGCCTTGGCAGCTTCTCAGTGGCCGCCACCCGCCTTCACGTGACGCAATCCACTCTCTCGAAGCGCATTGCTGAACTTGAAGCGGCGCTCAACGTACCGCTCTTTGACCGCTCGGCGCAGCGGTCCGTTTTGACGGAGCACGGCACTCGAATTCTCGGCCACGCTCACAAAATTCTGCAATTCGAGGGGGAGATTCATGAACTTCTCGGAACACCTCCACGCCTGTCTGGGCTGTGCCGCTTCGGCGTCAGCGAGCTCACGGCACTTACCTGGTTTCCGAAGTTTGTTGCCCGGATTACGACCGAGCATCCGGACTTGGCATTAGAGCCGTATGTCGACTTGGCGGCAGGGCTTGAGCGACGTCTGGTTCGGGGCGAGATCGACTTCGCCATCCTGCCCCAGAGCAGCGAAAACAATCCGACGCTTACTTCCCTGCCTCTGGCGATACTGGATTTTGCATGGATGTCGTCACCCAAGCGCATACCCGCTGGTACCGTGTTGAAGTCAGAGGACATCGCGCACTATCCAATCTTGACTATGACTGCTGAGTCTCGATTGACTTCCGAATACGAGGCATGGGCTGCCGCCAACAAGTCACACGGTCGACGCATCCTAGCGTGCAACAGCCTGAGCGCAATCGTTGGACTGACCTTGGCTGACGTTGGCATCAGCTTCCTGCCGCGCCTTTTCATGCGCAACTTAGTCGATGCAGGCCAACTAAACGCTTTCAAGACGGTACCGGAGCTACCCAGCATCGAATACTGTTTCAAGTGGCGGACCGACGACACTCGCGCGTTCATATCGGCCCTTGCTCAGTTTGCCAAGGAGGAAGCTGATTACACGCTTTCCCTCGGATTCGCAGCCTGACTTTTATCTCCTCAACGCTACTAAAGAAATGAAATTGCCAGCTGGCAGTGGTTCTCGCTTCTCCAGGATACTCAGCCTTGAAGACTTCGAGGCGGCAGCCAGACGACATCTGCCACGCCCCATCTTTGGTTATGTGCACGGCGCTGTGGAAGACAATGTTTCGCTGTCCATGACTCGCGATAGCTTCCGTTCCTACGCGTTCATACCTCGAGCGCTCGTGGATGTCTCACAGCGCTCGACCGCTACGACCTTGTTCGGTCATAGCTACGCTTCTCCGTTCGGTCTTGCACCGATGGGATTGAGTGCGCTTTTCGCTTACCGCGGTGACATAGTGATGGCGCGTGCGGCCCGCGCCGCGAACCTGCCGATGATTATGAGCGGGTCGTCGCTGATTCGACTCGAAGAGGTCGTCAAGGAACATCCTGATGCCTGGTTCCAGGCTTATTTGCCTGGCGAAGATTCTCGCATCACCGCCTTAATGGAGCGAGTCAAGAGAGCTGGGTTCAAGACACTCGTTATTACCGTTGATACACCGGTCGTCGCCAACCGGGAAAATAACATTCGAACAGGATTTTCAACCCCTCTCAAACCTTCGCTACGTCTGGCTCTGGATGGCATCACGCATCCTTCATGGCTCTTCGGAACCTTCTTTCGGACAATCGCGAAGCACGGAATGCCTCACTTTGAAAATAACTACTCCGAACGCGGCGCGCCAATACTGTCGTCGACGGTACTTCGGGACTTTTCAGACCGAGGCCATCTAACGTGGAAGCACCTTAACAATATTCGGCGCATGTGGCCCGGCACTCTGATTATAAAAGGAATTTTGAGCGCACCAGACGCACGGACGGCGGTCGAATCAGGGGTCGATGCCATCATCGTGTCGAACCATGGAGGCCGTCAGCTTGACGGTGCGATTGCTCCTTTGTCTGTTTTGACCGAAATTGTGCAGGCTGTCCCCACGGTACCGGTCATGCTTGATAGCGGCATTCGACGCGGCACCGACGCATTGAAGGCGCTCGCACTTGGTGCCCGGTTCGTTTTCGTAGGTCGCCCCTTTGGCTATGCCGCTTCAATCGGAGGCGAAGTTGGCGTTTCTCATGCGATAAAGCTTTTGCACGAAGAGATTCGGCGGGACCTTGGGTTACTTGGCATAGCCGCGATCGATGACATAACCGCACAACACATCCGCAAGGTCTAAATCATTTGAGTGTCTGGCTTGTCGCCTTCCGTAGTATGACTAAACACGGCCTAAAGACGCCCGTCGCGAAACCGTGTCTCAGAATTAAAGAAATTAGAGAATTGGAGACGCCCAGCGTGCTGCGTTTTGTTATGGTCCAAGCTGCGGGCAATAGCGGTGCCACGCTAGCATCAGCGCGTGCTGCATCAGCTAAGATGGTACGTGCGGACCCTCCATGCGGTCACATGGTTTGATGGCGCAGCGTGTCATCGCCTCGAGCATACCGCCGCGTTTCAGAGGTAGGATGCGGGCCGAGCCACCTCGGAAATGGACGGACCACCATCAACTTTGGCAGGTTCAGTGACCGCTTTCGGTATTATATCGACTCCCGAATGTCCAATTGCGTCATCGGTGAACGTCGTCTCCTGGCCGGTTGCCGCCCGACGCAGCGAACCGTCGAAGATGATGTCTCTCGGACTTCGCCGCAGTCGTCGTCCGGAGACAGCGCTTCGAGCGGCTCAAGGAACGTTCTCACCCGTGTCGGTTCTGCAATGAAGTCGTTGTCACTGTCGGATAGATACCCCCCTTCCACGCACTCGCGCTGTTGTTCAAAGATAAAAGCTATTTCGACCTCTTGAACCACCTTCACGATACTTCGCGCTAATCCCCAAAAAAAACCAACATTCGACGGCAATGACTAAGCCTTCTAAGGGGAAAGCATCAGCCGAAAGTCCGCTTCGGCCGAACAACTGCCGGTGCCCTCCCCGTACGGCCGTTGCATGAGGAGTAGCTGCGACCGCCAGCGTCGAAGTACGACAATACAAATTCCCACTCGCAGCAAATAAGTCATGGGATTTGCACAAATCTGTCACTTTTCGCAGTAACGAGGTCACCCTACATTTCTCGCTCATCGTCACTTCCGTTCAACAGATTATGAAAATCTGCTGCACGTCGTTTTGAGAAAAGGTCATCAAAGATGGGGACCATAATGGCAATCATTGATTGGCGTAACGACGCCGAGCGACTCGGCTTGTCCAACCGCGAGATCCGGCAACTGGAGAGCGCCATTCACGCCTGAATTGACATCGCACTTGCCGAAAAATTTCACCACTGCGGCTTATTTTTGATCCCCACGACTAAGACCGTGTCGCCGAGGTGCGCGCAACATTGTGTCGAGGACGCGCAATATCGCCGAGCGATCTTTCTGATCCAAGTTCCGGAATTTGCTAATCAGCGTCAAACCGCCGGCACCGGGATCCTTCGACTCGGCCGTGAGCAGTTCCGACTCCCGCAATAACGCCAGGGCGCGACGCTCAAGCGTCGATATTTGATTGAGTCCTAGGGGTTGCGCCGCCTCCCGCCGTCCAAACAAAACGTAGACCACGTCCACGCCTATCGTGCCGGCAGCGACCAGATTCCGCGCGTCAGGCGCGGTCTTTCCGGTCTCGTGATTTCCGACCGTGTTCGGCTTTACACCAGTCAACCCTGCAAACGTTGCCTGCGACATACCCAAACGATTCCGCTCTTCCGCAAGACGTAGGCCAATCGATATGGTGCGTTCCGCTTTGTTGACTTTCATCAGGTTAAAGAGCTTTAATGCACACAAGGTTAAGAAAACAGGTGTCGGTACACACCCGTGTCGAGGCTGCGCGCCCGAACGCCAAACGATGTATCACCGATACACGCACGGATTGCGGCGCGAGACAAGTGATCCGACCTTAGCGAGTCAATTTTCTCGACATGCTTTTAATTCGTAGTACGACTGAATTTAACGGGCCGAATTGTGACCATATTTTCAAGGAATTTACTTAGGTTCGCACGGCGCAATCCTATTGGCGCAGCCAAATACTGTCAACCGCATCAACGCATCAGAAAAGACTCAATCTTCGTTGCTTCCATATAGGTCGCAGCACATACGGCGAACTCCGCCCTCACCCCGAGCCGTTCTTTAGGATAGAAGCAATGACAGACGTCACCTTCACCCCACTTCCCTCTTCTCATGACGCGCAGTCCATGATTCTTCCTCTACCGGAGTTCGCGATAGACCTGGTGCTTCCAAAACGAAACCGCCTGACGCCGGATCGCTACACCAAGGTGGCCGCCCTACTTGAACCGGTCCCCGTCGAATGCGCCGCTCCTGTAGAAGTCATGGGGCTTGCGCAAGACATCATCGACTACAGCCTGAGCGTGGGTTGGCAACTCACATCCATCAAAGGCATGAACGACGCTGCGTCGACGGCGATTCTTGGCAAGCCAGGCGTGGATGTTCGATTCCGGGTCGTTGTCGACGCAGCCTACTTGAAACGGGTGTATGCGGCCTGACTCAACCTCGGCGCTCTCATACGAAAGAGCGCTGCCCTTCTCGAACGGAGTGCCGACATGACCGAGTTCCACGTTGCATTCATTGAAGACGACCGCGGATCCCTGATCGTTTCCGATCACCGCGCCCAGTTCGAAAGCCCCGCACTGCAAAAAGGACACTCGCGTCACCAAAAATTTGAAACACTTGCGCCGGGTCTATCGGTGGGTGCCCGCTACAACCTCGCCAAGGTCGCGCCAGAGCTCGCGCCGATACGACGGACACGCGACGTTATCCGACACTGCCTGCGCACGGGATGGGAAATCGGATCCGTCGAAATCACCGATGCGATGATCGTCGTCGGCGTTTTCAGTAAGCCCGGCTCAAACATTACAATGCATGTCCGCGGCGAGCCGGCTTTCTTCGATGTGATCGGCCGAGCGCACTTTTAAGAAGAACGCGGATGCGATTCTACAAAGAGCCGCCACTTGGTTCCTGGCCTGTTTCATTGAACTGCGTTACGCATCGGGTCGCGGTAGATCGAAAATCCTGGCTGATTACAGACGAATCATAACCAGGCCCGTTCTCTTCACGTTCGACCATCTTTTTTCCTCGCCTAGCCGATCAGTGTGCTGCTGGACGTCTGGTACTCAGAATCAGCCCCCCCGCCAGCCCAGGTCGAGCGCGAGCTGTGAGCTTTCAAGCGCATGCAAGGGCTGAGAAACGCGTCAAAAGCGGCAGCAAGAACGTCACCGAGCCAAGCCACGACACCGCCAGCCTGTGGATCGCCCACTTGCCATGATCACTGGCAAGATTTAGAAGCGCCGGTTCTGGCTCGGAGACTCGGACGCGCGGATCTCCGCCAGCAAGCAAAGGCGAATCTGCCAGCCGTCCGAATCCTCGGCGAACACATTCGCCGTCTTGAAGGAATGGCTGTGGCTGAGCGTCGCTCGGCTGGCAACATGCAGCGCGGGTATGCGGCGGGTAAGATCACCGACGGCGCGGGCGCGCAACGCGTCCCACCGCCAGGGCAGTTTTCATCCTGCGCACCTTGGCATATGGTTGAGAAAATGATGGACAACCCCATTTCCTCCCTACAATCAGTCGGACCGGGATCCGTGTCAACACGCATGCCCAGGTCTGCCTGCTCAACAAACCTGCTGGCACCCGATGCACTTAAGCACAGCGCGGGGCCGGCCTGCTGCCTCTACGTGACCGAGCACCGGCTGTGGTTGCGCGAGAAACTAGACGCACCGCTGCTTCCGCTTGACAAGCAATCCGACGACGACAACGCAGATCGACGCGGTTGCTCGCGGAGAGATTCGTGAATCTCCGTCGTGATTTGTTGTTCCATGGGTTTTTGATGCCGTGCCCTACTCTTAGCCGCGATTGACTCCGATTCGGCCTGAGCGGTCAGCTGAGGACCGGCCGATGAGTGACCGTTAACACCTAGAGTCGACATTGAAGATCCGTAGAATATATGACGTCTCTGCAGCAACTTAAAGTGGCAAGGTACGATTCTGAACGACGCTTTTCATCACGAGAGTAGAGCGAAGCCGCAGGACGTTCGGCAAAGTCGACAAGCTTTCATCGTACAGCCGCTGATACGCTGCTAAGTCAGTGGTGATGATGTGCAGGATAAAGTCGGGGTCGCCGAACAGTCGTTGTGCCTGGATAATCTCCGGGACAGTTGGGACAGCCTCTTCGAATGCTTGCACGCTGCCGCGGTCCGTGCTCCCCAGGGTGACGAACACGATTGCCGAAAAGTTAAGCCCAAGAGCAACCGGGTTGATGATTGCCCTATAGTCAGCGATGATTCCCGCGTCTTCCAAAGCGCGTACGCGCCTGTGACAGGGTGAAAGGCTCAGCCCGATACGTTCGCCCAGTTCAGTAAGAGAAAGCCTGCCGTCTTTGTGCAGCTCCGCAAGAATCTTTCGGTCGTAGTCATCCATCTGGTAGATATTGCCTCATTTCGGCATTTTTTGGCAAGACCTTAGAAGCACATTTTTCTATCTGCACAGTATCCTTTGCTACCAGATACCAGCACTCTTAGCCGTCGTCGCTAAAGGCTCCTGTGATTGGCAGCCTCGTCGGGCATGCAGCTAGGCCGCCGATTTCATTGACGGCAAGCACCTGCCTATAGACGCAGGATTGGGCGGCACGGACTAACGCAACGCGAAAAGAGGGTACATGAGTCTGTCTTCTGTTAAACAATTCTTTGCAGAGGCGGCGCCGGAGATCGAGGTGATCCAGCTCGCTACAAGCACAGCGACCGTCGCGCTCGCAGCCGAAGCCTTGGGTGTGACACCCGGTCAAATCGCAAAGACGCTTTCGATGCGGCTGCCTGATGAGGTCGTGCTTTTGGTAACTCGGGGCGATGCTCGTCTCGACAATAGAAAGTACAAGGAACGGTTCCGGGCAAAAGCGCGCATGTTAGAAGCGGCTGAGGTGGAAGCGCAGACCGGCCATCCGATTGGCGGGGTCTGCCCGTTCGGACTGCGTTATCCGATCCGGGTCTTCTGCGACATATCCCTTCGCGCGTTCGACGAGGTGCTGCCGGCCGGCGGAACGCCGGACTCGGCGGTGCGCATCACGCCCGAGCGTATGGCGCAGCTAACCGGCGCTGAATGGGTGGACGTGATGGCAGATTACGCCAGTGCCTAAAGGCCCGTCTCTCTGACCAAACAATATCTCGGTCCTGTCTAGGACCGATTTTTGAAAGTAACTAACTGGAGAACTCATGCTTCGAACCCGTCCAGCTCGCCTGCAACACATAGCCAGTATCGGCGTCGATCGCATGGGCGCGATAGCCGATCATTTCAGCGCTGACCTGTTGCGACTTGAAAACCTAGATACCGACATCCCTCCAACTAAAGAGGCGTTAGACGTCACGCGTCAGGCGATCGCACACGATTCGTCCAATTCGTATCTGCCTTTCGTCGGCCAGGATAGGCTGCGTGCGAGCGCAGCCGCCCACGTCTCTGCGCTTTCCGGTCAGCACTACAAAATGGATCATGTCGTGATATCGGCAGGCGGACTCTCGGGCATTCTGAATACTCTGCTTGCGACAGTGGACACTGGCGACGAAGTGATCGTTACCGATCCAACCTATGCTGGCCTGCTGAACCGCATTCGTCTGGCCGGCGGTGTGCCCCGGCAGGTACCGTTCGATTTCACGGCAGGCGGTGAATGGAAGCTGAATCAGACTGCGCTACGAGCTGCAATCGGCCCTCAGACACGAGCGATGCTGCTCATGTCGCCATCGATGCCATCGGGAGGGGTCTTCGACTCTTCGGATTGGCATCTGATCGGGCAGCTGTGCGTAGAAAAAGACTTGCTGCTTATCCTCGATAGTGCAATGGAGCGGCTTCTGTTCGACGGGCGCGCGGTGATTCATCCTGCCGGTCTACCCGGCATGGCCGAACGTACCGTGATTGTCGGCGCCGCATCAAAAGAGTTGCGCATGATCGGCTGGCGTGTCGGATGGATCGTTGCACCGGAGTGGCTGATTCCCGATCTGATAGCCGTTTCGCTTGCCAACGTTGTTGTGCCTGTGGGAATCGCACAGGAAGCTGCGGCAGTTGCGCTTGAGCACACGGCTTCAGACCTGCCGGGTTACGTGGGCGAGCTGGAGAGGAGACGTGATGCAATTGTCTCTGAGCTTGCCGGGCTTCCGTTCGGTTTGCCTGCAGGCGGCTGGTCTATGCTTCTTCGTGTATCGGATTTTGGCTTTACCGGCACGCAGATGTCAGAGCGGCTCTTGGAAAGAGGAGTTTGCGCAACAGCTATGACAGGATGGGGGATCGAACATGGCGACCAATACATCCGATTTGTTTTTGCCAACGAACCAGTCGGGCGGTTGCTCACTCTTGGCGACAAAGTGCGTGCTGCACTGGAAGGCGTATAACGGTCGCTAAAGGCCCGCTTCTGGCCGATCACCGACGGCCCTGCTCGCCGCCTACGTTTAATCTCGATGTCCGTTGTGCAGCCACTTTTGGTCAGCAACCAAAACCGGCCGAATGACCCTTTAGGCCGAGTGACGGACATTTTCAGAACGTCGTAATCCGAAAAGCACACACATTTGCGCCTAACTCGCTAACCGCCCGTGGCGAACCATAGAACCATCATTTTGCGTCCCACGGATTCCGCAGCTATGGCATTCCTTCAGTCGCTCGGCTTACTTCAACGAGTCCGTCCCTCTGCCAAAAACGCCGGCCGCTTCCAGCATTGCGACGAGTTCCTGCGGGTAGATAATCTCGGTGGAGCGGGACAACGCCTCACGACTCCACCATTTGTGATCGGCCATCACTTCTCTTTCTTGCGCGGTCCACCCATCCTGCGAAATAGATTCTGTCGCGCTTTCGACGAGGAAATACTTTTCGACCGCAAGGACATGCTCACCGTCCGGTAACTGCAGCGGAAATTCGCGCCGTCCCACTACCTGCGAGAGGTTCGCCTCGCGAATGCCTGTCTCTTCACGTAACTCGCGGATTGCAGCATCTTCGTACGTCTCGCCATCTTCGACACCGCCTCCCGGCGTTGCCCAGTAGGTATTGCCAGCAAGCGCCCCAGACCGATGCACAAAACGAAATAGCAATACGCGCCGCTTCGGAGTAGTGACCAGGAGCCGGGCTGAAGGCCGCTCGCGCATCGGGCTGACCGATTTTTCGTACAGGGCCTCGATATAGTCGGCCTGTTCCGACATTCCCTTTCCCCCTACGCGGACGAAACCAAGCGACGCATAGTAGGCACATAGCCTGGCGTTCCTAGCGTCACATCCCAGTCTGACGAAACGTCGGTTCTGCTTCCTGGCTTGGGTAGCGCACCAATCGATCACAAAGCGGCCAAAGCCACGGCCAGCGAACCCTTCTCTCACGGAGAGTCCGTGCACATATCCCGCGATCGGTTCTTGCGGGCCCCAGTACGCTTCATCATCCCAATCCAGCGAAAACGTGCCGATGGCTATCCCCTCCTGCTCGACAACATACACGGCTCTTCGCGACAAGCTGTTGCGAACCCACTGTTCGGAGAAGCCGTCGCCTTCCTTGCCCCAGGCATAGTCACCCTGCGCCACTTTTTTGGTATGCGCGTCGTTCCGAATCTGCGTGAGTATCGATACATCGTCTGTCGTTGCCCGGCGGATGGTTCTCGACGCCATTGCCAATCTCTCCGATTAAACAAACCGCCCCGTTTCGCCGAGCCGCATCCGCGCGGCAGCGCCGACTATGCCAATTTTGTCATTTTTTCATTTTCTTTTGCCAAGCAAATATTTTATGGAAGGTTCACGCTTGCGTTACTGCTTTATTTCCCATTTCTAAATGACTAATCAACCGGGGAGCCTTGTTCGTGACTAAACATCTGATGGCGCTGGCGTGTGCAAGCGTAGTGGGATTATTCGCCAGCGGCCATGCCGCGGCCCAGGAAGTGGTCAAGATCGGACAAGCAAGCCCGTTGACCGGCGGCAATGCCCCTTACGGCAAGGACCTCGAAAACTCGGTCAACATGGCCATCGACGAAGCCAACGCGCAAGGTATCAAGATCGGCGGCAAGCCAGTCAAATTCGAAATCGATGCAGTCGATGATCAAGCCGATCCCCGTACGGGCGTGACGGTGGCGCAGCAATTGGTCGACGACAAGGTCGCCGTGGTGATCGGTCATTTCAATTCGGGGACCACCTTACCCGCCTCGAAGGTCTATTCGGCCGCAGGCGTCCCCATGATCACGCCGGCGGCAACCAATCCCGCCATCACGCAATCTGGTAGCAAGACGATCTTCAGCATCATCGCCACCGACGCGCAGAATGCCGGCAATGCCGGAACGTACGCGGTCCAAGTCACCAAGGCCAAGCGCATCGCCATCTTCGATGATCGAACCGCCTTTGGCCAGGGAGAGGCCGACGAGTTCGAGAAAGCCGTCAAGGCGGCAAAAGGGTCGATCGTCGCGCATGAATATACCGACGTCAAAGCCGTCGATTTCAGCGCACAGCTCACGCATATCAAAAGCCTCAATGCGGATCTGATCTTTTTCGCCGGGCTGAATCCGCAGGCTGCATTGGTGGCCAAGAAAATGCAGCAACTGGGCATCAAGGCGCAACTGGTGGGCGGCGGCGGCGTGATGGAACCCACGTTTCTCAGCTTGGCCGGCAACGCCGCCGAAGGGGCGATGGCCTGGGAGTATGGCCAACCGTTGAGTTCCTTGCCCAAGGGCGCCGAATTCGCGGCGAAGTACAAAGCCAAGTTCGGCACCGAGATGATGTCGTATGCCCCTTTCGGTTATGACGCTACCTGGGCGGCGATCAAGGCCATGGAAGCCGCAGGCTCCACGCAAGCAAGCGCCTATGTACCAATGCTCCGTTCACGCACGGTCGCTGGCATCACCGGCAACATCCGCTTCAGCCCCACCGGCGCGCTACTGAATCCCGCGTCCACGCTGTACGTGGTGAAGGGCGGACAGTGGACCGTCGTAACGGTCAAGGAGTAACACCGCGACGGATCCGGTCCAGCACTGGAATCCGGCAGCGCCCTCCCTCGCATAGCGTCACGTCGACCAGGCCCTGATCGCCGAGGTCAAGAGCGCGTCATCGACGTGATGCCACGCAGAATCAAATCCAATCCGACCACAAAATCATCGAGATCATTGTGGGTGCTCATGGACGCGGCAATGCCGCGCGTGAACGGATAGTCCGCGGTACTGAGCTGCGACCACTGGGTCGAAACGTCATTCAAGAACGTCGTGCGATCCAAGCGCTGCTCCAGCGCGAGACGGGTGTTCGCTGCGTTCTGGCCGCCCACGCCCAAAATGTAATGCAACAAGGCCGACACCACCGACCACTGCGCGTCCGGACGCACGCCCATCGCCGCGACCTGTTGTCCGATTCGCTCGACGATTCGAATCGTCGGTAGCGCGCCGGGTGCCCGGTTCAATGCCGAACCGACCCAGGGATGCGTGTCGAGGACGCCGAATAGCCCTACGGCAACGGCGCGAATCGTCGCTTCCGGCGTCGCGTCTTTCATGGGGGCATCGGTCGTACGCGCGATGATCGCGTCGCAGGCAGCCGTCAGCAAGTCGTTCTTGTTATCGATGTGCCAATAGATCGCCCCCGGGCCTGTCGCCAGGTGCTCGGCAAGCGCGCGAAAGGTCAGGCCGCTCTCCCCCTTGCTGTCCAATAAGGCGATCGACGCGTCGATGATCCTATCCCGTGACAGGGAATCCTTGCGGCGTGGCGCGGTGGTTGCGGTTTTTATCATACAGGGTCTTGACATCGATGGAACGTTGTTCCAATAATACTATGGAACGCCGTTCCAATCGTCGTCTTTTCCGCGACCGAATGTGCCAATAGCCGGATTCGCCATGCCTAAATCGATTGTCATCATGGGTGCCGGGCTGGGGGGCTTGACCCTCGCTCGCGTCCTTTACGTGCACGGCATTGCCGCGACCGTTTACGAAGCTGAGCCGTCGCCTACCGCCCGCGCGCAGGGCGGGCTGCTGGATATTCACGAACACAACGGGCAGCTCGCCCTGAAAGCGGCGGGTCTGCACGAGACATTCCAGAAAATCATCTATACCGGCGCGGAGGCGCATCGTGTCCTCGATCAAAGCGCTCGCGTTCTGTTCGAGCGGCACGACGACGGTACGGGCACGCGCCCCGAAGTGCAACGCGGCGCGCTGCGGCAGATGTTGCTTGACGCGCTGCCCCGCGATGCCGTTCGCTGGGGCCATAAGGCGACGTCGGTGTCATCGCTCGGCGATGGGCGGCATACGATTACGTTCGCGAACGGCACGTCGGTGACGAGCGACCTGCTAGTGGGTGCCGATGGCGCCTGGTCGAAGGTTCGCGCGCTGGTCTCGAAAGAAATGCCCGTGTATTCCGGCTTGACCTATATCGAAGCCTATCTTTCCGATTCCGATCGAGACCATGCCGCGTCCGCCAAAGCAGTCGGCGCCGGCGGCATGTTTGCAACGGCGCCGGGGAAAGGGCTAATGGCGCACCGCGAACCCGATGCGCTACTGCACGCGTACATCGCCTTGATCAAGCCGGAAGCTTGGGTGAATGGCATCGATTTCAGCGACACGGTGGTATCGAAAGCGACGGTTGCAGCGGAATTCGACGGCTGGGCGCCGGAACTGACGGCCTTGATCACCGACGGCGAAAAGCCGCTCGTGCCCCGCCCCCTTTATACGCTGTCAGCCGATCACCAATGGGCGCGCATTCGCGGCGTCACCCTTGTCGGCGACGCCGCGCATCTGATGATCCCCTCCGGCGAAGGCGCCAATCTGGCCTTGCTCGATGGCGCTGAATTGGGACAGGCTATTGCTGCGGCCTATGCCGAGGGCCGTGACGTCGAGGACGCACTGCTCCGCTATGAGGAAACGCTTTTTATAAGAAGCGAACACGCTGCGGGCGAGGCGGAAACACTGCGCGATACGCTCCATGGGGAAAATGCGCCACACAGTTTGGTGGAGATGTTTGTTGGCGACGAGCCGGGGGGTGGATAAACAAAAGAACCACTTTACCTAGGTGCATCGTACATCGACTGGCCGATGCAATTAACCTCGAAGCAATTTTCTTTGTGGCCCCCTCTCGACTTTCATGTAGGGCGACATCCCCGCATATCAAGTGTATTTGACGTTGCCCCGAGACGACGTATGGCGGAGCCGTTAGATAATCTGTTGAACGGAGTTCGAAATCGACCAAACGGACGTACCGAATTGTCGCTAAATGAAGTAACTCCGAACGGAAACAGCAACACTGGCAAATGCAGCCGGATATAACGAGGCGGCGCGCCGACTTAGCGTGCCGGTGGCGACGATTGGCAATTGTGCGCGCAAGCAACAGTGTGAACGGGCGGCCATATCCTTTTTGCTGCACATTTCACACGCTGCAGTAAAACTTTTCCCGCTGCGGCAATCACAAGGAGATCTTCTGCCTAGCCCAGCACCTTGCGCGCGACCCGGCATGCAGCCAAGTCCCATGCAGCACATCCAACGCTTTTTAGAAAAATCGGTGCATCTGGCTTGATTTTCCCCTGCAGAGCTTGCGCTAGAGTGGCGGCGCGCGTCCAATCGAAGCTGGCTTGGATCAAATCACCTGCCTCATGCTTCGCCCCAACAGGGTCGTCAAGCACAACGAAGCTTTGATCCACCACACGTTTGCTGATCTCTACAGCATCTGGTGTAAAAGCGCCGACGCCAATTACGAGTCGGCTCATTCGCACCCTCTCGTCATAAACAGGCTTTTTGCTAGTTGTAACAGTAACTACTACGTCAACAGAATCTGGAATCTCACCGTGTAAGCCGTTGAGATTCGGCACATTGGGGCGCTTCATAGCAACAAACTTTTTTGTGTCGTCGTCGGTAACACCCCTTGCCAGAATCTGCGCGTCGGGGAAAAGCGTCGCAAAGGCCTCCACATGATTGCTTGCCTGCGTGCCGGTACCGATGACGAGAATCTGCCTGGGAGATGCGTTAAGCAGCGTCACAGCCCCGAGCGCTGACACTGCGGCCGTTCGACGTCCCGTTACTGTCGGGCCGTCCAAGACGAACAACATTTCGCCTGTGTCGGCATTGCACGCAATGACCTGTCCATTGATCGTTGGTAGGCCTAGCGCGGCATTACCTGGGCAGACGCTCACCAGCTTATGAATAGCGATATCTTCGGCGCTAGAAGGCATCGAAAGCATGACGCCGCTTTGCAAAGGTACTGACAGCCGCTCCGGGCTGATGATCTTGCCCGCTCCATAGTCCAACACCGTCTGACGCAAAGATTCTACAAGCGAAGGATAGTCAAGCAGGGACGCAGTCATCTCTGCGTCGAAGGTCATTTTCTGAGAGTCCATCTTGTGTTCGCCTGTTTCTGAGGGTTAGACACAGCTAGCTTGGCGCCGTGCGTTAACAAAAGCCATTGGAATTAATTTATACCAAAACTGGTTGTTTTTCAAACCAAATAAAATTAGCCAGGCAATCCACAGTTCGCACGGGGCGCGTATAGAGGCGGGATCGCACTGAGAAACAGGGTTAGATGCCCATGCCGTCACATTGGTTTTTATATATACCAATTTCGACTGCTACGGTCGACATGTGGGCTTGCAAATCTATCAAGGGAGCTTTTGCACGTTGCACTTCGCGCTTTCAGCGATGCGATCGACATCCACGCTATTACTCGCCGAAACGCCAATAAACTTTTCGATTACCTGAGCGCATTGGAGAGGTTCGTCGAGCCAAGGCATGTGCCCCGCGTCCGGGATGATTGAAAAATCGGCACCCAACGCTTTTGCAATGGCTCGGCCTTGCTCTACCGTTGCAAACGTATCGTTGCGCCCCCACAGCATCAACGTATCGGCGTTGACTGCGGTCAACTCAGTGGCAGAAAGGAAATTTTCCGCCCTTCTGTTCATTGCCCGTAGCAGCGAAAGCGTAGACGTTTTGTAATTCGGAAGATTTTGAAACTGGTAGTAGCACTCGGCAAAGGCTTGCGGCAGCACATCAAGCTCGTGCTGACGCGTGCCCATAGCTTTGAGCCCGCGAAACGCATTCTTACGTGATGTTGGTATGATTCGCCCTATCGCGAGTTCACCGACGTACGGGAGCAGTGCAAGACGCAAGAGGGTAGGCGTCTTAGGCAGCATGACCCGCCCTGGATTGCCGATCAGAACTTGGCGCCTAACTACTTTAGGTCGTGCCATGGCGTACCATAGCAACCAGTGGCAGCCCATTGAGTGGGCAATGAAAGACCCCGCGTCGAATCCCAAGGCTTCGAGCACATAGTCCATGAGTTTGATGACAAAATCTCGCAGGTCAACGGCTTGATGGTCGAAACCATCGCTAAGGCCGCCGCCCGGGCGGTTGAGCAGATAACACTTGTACCCATTAAGTTGCGACAAAAGCGGAATAAAGGGAAACATGTCGCCCGTATTTCCCGGAAGGACAAAAACAGGTCGCCCTTCTCCAATTTCAGTTATCCGAACTCGGAGGCCATATGACGGTTCTTTAAGCCATATGGACTTCGCACTCAAACCGTATTCGCGCAGAAGCGCCACCTCCGCAGCCATTGCGAGTTTGAACGCTCGAGATTCGTGGTCTAGCTGCGGTTGCGCTTGTGATTTCATTTCGTTCGCCGATTGCGGTTTTACGGTTCAAAATGCATTGGTTTTGGGAAATTTCGCCGTCTCTCGGACGTCCTACAGATGAGGCATATGCGACGCACGCTTTACGCGAATAGATTCCGGTTTAACGCACTTGCTGCAATGACCGATCATCATCCGACAAGCTCAGTGGGCTAATAATTGTACCAATCGCAGATCTCTCTCGGACTACTGCGCGGACAATTCCCCACCCAGAATGTAAAATGTCGACAGACAGACAGACGCGCGCCGATCGTGGCAATCGAAATGGCGCCAACCCAAATTCGCCATATGCGAATATGGAAAGTGGTACATTTGGAACCACGTTCACGACCAGATTTACGCCCCATGGCATCAGCCCTGCTTGAGTTACCACGCAACTTCCGCCCCCTTCAAATCTACGAACAGGTCTGCGAGAGGATACGTGCAGAAATCCGCGCCGGCCGGTTTATGCCTGATGCGCGCTTGCCGTCGGAGCGAGAGCTTGCGTCCCTTTTCGGCGTAGGTCGTCCGGCGGTGCGCGAAGCGATCGGCGCGCTTCAAAACGAAGGTCTTGTTGTCACACGGCGAAATTCCGGAACGTACGTCGTGGCAAACGCGCCGGATGTGCTTTCTAATATTGCGGAAATGCCCGAGGCGGACGATGACCGCCAACTTCAACCAGACTACAGCCCGTCCGCCACGCTCGATGTCAGACTCATCCTGGAGCCGGCCATCGCGAGGCGCGCCGCGGCCCACAAGAGACGTGACAAGCTCGCAGAATACTATCTTGCGCAGATGGAAACGCTCACCGACGTTTCCGATGCTGAACAACGAACGCTGTGGAACAACAGCGACCGTCTATTCCATCGCCAACTGGCGCAGATGACCGGCGATGCCTTGCTGACCCAATTTGCAACCGAAATCGCCCAAACGATGGATCAGTCTCTTTGGAAGCGGATCAAAGACGACGGCATATTCGATCCTCAGCGCATTCGACTATACGTTGCTGAACACCGTCTCATCTACGAAGCGATTGTTATCGGTGATGCAGATGCCGCCGCTTTCTACGTAGAGCAACATATCCATCGTGTGCAGCGCGACATCACACCAATCTGAGCGTTTTTTTAGTTGCAACGCCCAAGTTCAATTGTGCCTTGCTGCTGACGAAACGCCATCAGCAAGGCAGCGACCATCATTGCTTGAATGCTACCAATTGTCCGTCTTTGAAAGTGAATATCGTAGTCGGTGCGTTAATCAAATCACCAACTTTGTCGAATGTGTACGTAGCTGCGACGCCTTTAAAATTGGCGCGGTGTAGTGCTTGGACAAGTTTTTCCGGATCTGTCGTCTGGGCAGAAGAAATCACGTTCGCCAGCAACAGCATGCCGTCGTAATAGGTGATACCGTAGGCTTGAGGCTCTGTTTTGAACTTTTCTTTATAGCGAGCGATGTAAGCCCGGCCTTCGGGGGTGCCGTCCAAACCCGCGCCACTCATCGAGCAATACACATTGGCCGACGCTGGACCCGCCACTTTCACCAAGTCATCAGCGCAGATTCCGTCGCCACCAAGCAATTTCGCTCTTACCGCGCGCGCTCGCATCTGCTTTGCCATCGGTGCGCCTTGGGGTGTGTAGCCGCCAAAGAAAATAACATCCGGATTCTTGCTTTTAATTGTCGTCAAAATACCGAGAAAATCCGTAGCTTGGGCTGTCGTGTATTCACGGTCGAGGATTTCCAATCCAAGTGACTTAGCTTTCGCCACGAATTCGTCTGCCAGGCCTTGCCCGTATGCAGTTCGATCGTCGATCACAGCTGCTGTCTTGGCATGCAGTTTCTCGACGGCAAAAGTTGCCATGGATGAGCCTAACAATGCGTCACTCGCACCCGTACGAAATATGTTGTTGTAACCCAGCTTGGTGAGCTGAGGATTTGATGCAACTGTTAGCATCGGGATGTGTGCAGCACTCGTCAAGCTGGAGACCGGAATTGCAACCCCCGAATTCTGGGGGCCGAGAAATGCGGTCGGATGCTGGTCGATAAGACGCTGTGCAACCTGCATACCGGTCTTCGGGTCAGCCTGATCATCCTCAGACAGCAGTTCAAACTTCACTACTTGTCCATCTACCTTTATCGGCGTCCGGTTCAACTCGTCAATAGCCATGCGGAGTCCGTTCTCGTCGTCTTTTCCGCTAACTGCTTGCGGTCCTGTCAATGGGCCAGAAACTGCAATCTTCACTACTTGATCTGCATGAGCTAGGCCATAGGAAAGACCGGTCATTGCAAGCGTTGCGACGATAGATTTTAGTTTTTTCATCTTTCCCTCATGCCCGCACCTTGGCGAGCCCTGCGATTTACAAATACTTTTGTCTTGAGTCAAGCCAATCATGACAAAGCCGCTAGAACGTTGTTAAACTATTTCATACAACTAATTACATAAAAAATTTTACGCGGCAACAGACCAAAGACCCGCTTTTCACACTTCGAAGTACAACTTTGGGGCGTCACCGGTGTCATCAGCGTCAATCCGAATTTTCATCCCGGATTCGCCAATTTCGTTGAAGTCCGACCATGACGATAAGCAAACAACCGGTATTGCGAGGTTATAAAGTTCCGCCGCGACAATCGAACCTATCGAAATGATGAGATCTCGCTCCTTCAGAACGATGCCGATAGGACCCGTTCCGTTCCGAATCGCTTCGGCAAGTACGCTGCTGCTTGAGCTGGATCCTTTCGCCTGCGACATCACCATAATTTTCCCAGTCAAGCTTTCTCCTGCTTGAGGGTGATCCCGATCAATGATTTTCCCTGATACTGAATCATACCCACCCCAGAAGCTGAGTGGCTTCTCCAACAGAAATGCCTCACCAGTCGCCCTACCCGGCACCAAAACGTCTACGGAAAAGGCGCGTTTTCCAACGCCCATTTGATCCACTTGTCGCACACTGGCTTGTATATTTTTAGCCATTGAAACGCACCCGTCCTTCGAAAGCCGATCGAACACATTCGTTCATACTGCCGTAAGCAACGCTTACCCCAATATTCGCCGGCGCGTAGGATGCCCACTTACCCGAGTTAGTCATCACTAAGCCAGTCATCTTCTTCATGACAGGTGTAATGTACGTACACGTGTCAACCACGATCTGGATACCTCGATCCGCGAATGCTTGCGCTTCACCGCTTTCCTCGAGCTCCCAAAGGATGAACCGACTTGTGTTTACATAGAAATCAGCTTTCGGCATCCCCTCATATTCGTCGAGCACTGCAGCTAGCCGCCGGAATTCGGAAAGGGAGAAATGAGGCGTGCCAAGCGAGACTGCAACAATTTCATCTCCGTCACGACCCGTATTTAAGGTGCTCCGGATTGTGTCAAGGTCCGATAGTGAAACACTCACATTCATAACAGGCTGCTTGCTTTGCAAAGCCGAATCCAGCGTTGGGGCTTCGGGTGTTATGCCAACAGCGTGGAAAAGTGCCACTGCACCACTGGAGGCTGCTGCGGCACCCAAGGCCTTAAGCTCGTCTTCGCTAGTGTCCGCTGGCAGCCCAAGAATCGCTGGGACAACAGCCCCGGCAACCTTGCCTATCAATAGACCGAGTGCCGCGAAATAAATATCGCGAGAAGGGAGATGCGAAAGGTCGGCGACGTCGAAAACAATCTGCGCGGCGCGGTTCTCTGCTACGTGTAACCCAGCATATGGGGCACGGCCTGTAATGGCTGCCGCGAGGTCGAGGAAGTCCCCGTAGCGGCTTGTCCTCGCACCTAGAACCGAGTTCGCAAAAACGATGGCGTTCGATTCTGCCCACGCAATTTGCTGCCCTATGCTCGGACGGTTCTTCAACTGATATGGTGCGCACGTGAAGCTCGACTCACAACCCAATGCGAGGTGCGCGTCCATCAGTCTTTGCGCGTCCCTCTGTATTGACGCATCGCCGTTATACAGTTCAGGATGTATGAGATCCAGCGAACCTACGTTTAACGTCGTTGGCACGGCGACTTCGGCCCCCGCGGCAACAAAAAACTCAACGAAGTCGAGGCTCGTTTGTCCGTGGTACAAACAGCCGTCGATATGTGCAGAGGTAATGTCGATGAGGGTCTGCGCGGACATCACTTCTGCCGTTCGCGCAACAATGCGCATCGCCCGCGCTGCGCCCGATCCAAACTCACCCGCCAACATCGCTTTGTCTCGCGAACTTAAGTCCAACATTTGCTTTTCCTCAGTAGCGACGGATATTCCGAATCACGTGAGCAGACTCTACATGTGGAAATAAAATATGTCCATACTGGATTTTTTGGAACCATAAAGGCTGTTAGTCCCTTATTTCTGGTAGAAAATAGACCAGGTGCCGCCTCGAACTATTTGACGCCAGTTGACAAGGGATCGGCAATTTCAACCGAAGCAAATGCTGACCAAGCGTGTCGATGATAGGACCAACAAATGAGATTGACGGAATCGAGATCCCATCCCCACGCCCGCACAAACACCCCTATTGAAATAAAAAATTAAATTGGAATACCATTCTAGAAAAATGCCGAGCCGAGCCGTCGTTCGCGCCGCGCAGCATCGAACACAGATGAAAACCGGAGACGATGATGCAGAAGACACAGATTGCGGTGATAGGCGTTGGGGCGATTGGGCGGATGCACGTCGAGCGCCTGCGCCTGCATCCCACGTGTGAGTTGCTCGCAGTAGCGGACCCCACCTCGGCCGGTGAGGCCTATGCCAAGGCCGAGGGATTACGCTGGTTCGCCAACCACGCGGACATGCTCGATGCCACGCGGCCGCACGGCGTCATCGTCGCCACGCCGAACGCGACGCACCGCCCGATCGGGCTCGATTGCATCGCACGCGGCATTCCCGTCTTGATGGAAAAACCGATCGCCGATACGGTCGAAAATGCGCGCGCGCTCAGCCGCGCCGCGACCGCAGCTGGCGTGCCGCTGCTAGTAGGCCATCACCGCCGACACAATCCTATCCTGCAGCGCGCCCGCGCGATCGTCGACGCCGGCGCGTTGGGACAGCCTGTCGCGGCCATGGCCATGGCGACGTTCTACAAACCCGATTCGTATTTCGAGATGGCATGGCGCCGTGAAGCCGGCGGCGGCCCGGTGTTGATCAACCTGATTCACGATATCGACATGCTGCGCTATCTGCTGGGCGAGATCGTCGAGGTGCAAGCGCAAACGTCGAATAAGGTCAGGGGATTTGCCGTGGAGGATAGCGCCGCCGTATTGCTGCGCTTTGCCAGCGGCGCGCTCGGTACATTGGCCGTTTCCGACACGGCCGCCTCGCCGTGGAACTGGGATCTCGCAGCGGGCGAGGCCGCTCACTACCCACAGCAATCGGTCAACACGCATTTCCTGACTGGCACCGATGGCTCGCTGACCTTGCCGCTGCTGCATCTGTGGCAGTATCGCGAAAAGAAGGGCTGGCACGATCCCTTGAGCGTGGACCAGACCACGCCGCATCGCAAAGACCCTTATGCCGAGCAACTCAGCCACTTCGCCCACGTCATCGCGGGCGAGGCAACGCCACTCTGCTCCGGCGAGGATGCTACTCAGACCTTGGCCGCCACCTTCGCGGTACATGAAGCGGCCGCTTCGCAGAAGCCGGTTGCACTGGGCTGAGGGCCGTGCAGTCGTTCCCGTCGATGGCGCTCAAGCCGGAAACGCGTAGGGAAGCCCTACATAGTTTTCGGCGATGGTGCGAAGCCCCGCGTCGGATTCCGTGAAGTAGCGGAAATCCGTTTCCTGCATGCGGCGTGAAAACGCATCGCTGTCCGGGAATTCATGCAGCAGCGACGTCATGAACCAGGAGAAACGCTCCGCTTTCCAGATCCGCTTCAGCGCGATGGCCGAATAGCGTTCGACAAGATCGTCGCGGCCTTGTTCGTAGACACCCAGCATGATGCGATACAAGGTGTTGACATCGCTCGCGGCGAGATTTAGCCCTTTCGCACCGGTGGGCGGCACGATATGCGCCGCATCGCCAAGCAGAAACAAACGGCCGTGCTGGATCGGCTCGACAACGAAACTGCGTAGCGGCGCGATGCTTTTTTCGAGGGCGGGCCCCGTCACCAAGGCACTGGCGATATCGGCGGGCAGGCGACGACCCAATTCATCCCAAAATCGATCATCCGACCAGTTCTGCACCTGCTCGGTCAGGGGGACTTGCAGGTAGTAGCGGCTCCGCGTTGCCGACCGCTGGCTGCACAAGACAAAGCCGCGCGGGTGATGCGCATAGATCAGCTCGTGATTGACGGGCGGGGTATCGGCCAGCAAACCCAACCAGCCAAAAGGATAGGTACGTTCGAACGTCTGCAGACGCGCAGTGGGAATGCTTTTTCGAGACACGCCGTGATAGCCATCGCATCCGGCGATATAGTCGCAATCCAGGCGCACGTCCACGCCGTCCTTTCGAAATGTCACATACGGCTGCGTGCTTTCGAGATCGTGTAGCGTGACGTCCTCTGCCGCATACACGATATCGGGGCCATCGATGCCGCGCGCCTCCATCAGGTCGCGCGTCATCTCGGTCTGCCCATAGACCAGGACGGTCTTTCCACCGCTCAGCCGCTTCAGATCGACGTGCACGCGGGTACCGCCATAAATCATATCGATGCCCTCGTGCACGAGGCCTTCGCGATCCATTCGCGCCGACACCCCCGCTTCCCGCATCAAGTCGACCGTGCCCTGTTCGAGGACGCCCGCACGGATGCGCCCCAATACGTAGTCGGGCGTCTGGCGCTCGATAATGACATTATCGATACCTGCATTGCGCAGCAACTGGCCCAGTAACAATCCGGACGGACCGGCGCCAATGATGGCGATCCTGGTGTTCATTTCGTCTTCCTCCAGCCATTTTCGTTATATTTTTAGGACGCGACGCAGCGGCAATGTGCGCTGAATCGACCGCACTTGCATCTATGTTTTCCTAAAATACGCGGAGGGGGAAGATCCTTATCGTCGGTAAAATGGCACTTTTGGAAACAGGCCATAGCGCCCGACAAGAAGCGAACACGCACCCATGACCACGCCCCAATTGGCAAGCCAGGATATTCCCGTATATAAGCTGTACGGTGAGGCCTTTGCATGGCCCACGCTGGACCTGATGCACTGCGAGTCCATCCCCGAGCGCAGCCGTCTCTACGTCTGGGAAATCGGCCGGCACCGTCATGCCGATCTGGCGCAACTGCTGTATGTCCGACAGGGCACGGCGGACCTGGATATCGAAGGCAGACACACCCGCATCGAAACGCCGTCGATGCTGATCGTGCCACCAATGTGTGTGCACGGCTTTCGCTTCAGCGAAAACGTCGACGGCTATGTGTTTACGTTGGCCCTGCCTTTGCTGGAACGTATTCAACAAGAACTCGGGGCCAATCATCCGATGCTGCTGACGCCCGAGTGTTATCCGGTCGGTCCCGACAAGGGCTATATCGACATGCTCAGCGATACGCTGAATCGCGAATACCAGACGGTGGCGCCGGCGCGCGATCTGCTGCTGCGCTCGCTAACGAGTGCGCTAATCGTTTGGTTGGGTCGGCAGATCCTGCAGGAGAAGACGCCGGAAGCACCGCGCGATCGGGGCCAGCTCTATCTGTCCGCCTTTGCGCGTTTGATCGAAGCGCAATATCGCGATCACTGGTCGATTCAGCAGTATGCCGACCGGCTCGGCATCACGACCACGCATCTGAATACGATTTGTCGCCGCGTGCTGAACCTGACGGCGCTGGATGTACTGCATCAGCGCGTCGTCCTCGAAGCAAAACGCAGCCTCGTCTATACGACACTCGGCATCAACGAGATCGCGGATCTTCTCGGCTTCTCCGAGGCGACCTACTTCACGCGCTTTTTCAAACGCCTGACGGGCTTCACGCCGAAAGACTTCCGCAATACGCGCAGTACGGACTAGCACCTAAGCCGCGCCGTACCGCTGATGCATCACTTGGCTGCAGGTCGGATCGCATCGGCAAACACCGACGCATCGACATTCCCGCCCGATGCCACGACGACGACGCGCTTGCCGACCAGCGCGTGCGCTGCCGGATCGCTCATCATCGCCGCCAGCGCGACGGCGCCACCCGGCTCGACGACGACGCGGAACGCGTCGAAGCAAAACGCCATCGCGCGACGCACCGCGTCATCGTCCGCGGTCAACACGCCGGCGAGGCGCTTGCTGTTAATCGAGAACGGCAGCTCGGCCGGCAACGGTGCCAACAAGGCGTCGCAAATCGAGACACGACCCGACGCATTCGATTCACGCTGCCCGCTCACCAACGACCGGCGCGTATCGTCGAAGTCGCTGGGCTCGGCGGCCCAGACCTGCGCGCGCGAGCCCGCTGCCTCGACTGCCAGATTGATCCCGGCGCTCATCCCACCGCCGCCGCAAGGGGCAATGATCGCGTCGACCTCGCCGCCCACCTGTTCCAGCGCTTCCAAGGCCAAGGTGCCTTGGCCGGCGATCACATGGTGATGATCGCCTGGCGGCACGACCTGATACTGTCCTTCGCGTGCCAGCGCTTCGGCAACCGCTTCCCGGCTTTGCGTCTCGCGATCGTAACGAACGATGCGCGCACCGGCGACACGTGCCTTCTCCACTTTGTTTTCCGGCGCATTCGACGGCATCACGACGATCGTCGGAATCGACAGCATGCGGCCGACCGTCGCGATCGCCTGACCATGATTGCCGGTCGAATAGGCAACGACGCCATCCGGACAGGTCGCGCGGTCCAAGCGCGCCATGCAGTTGTAGGCGCCTCGGAACTTGAAGGCGGCCGTATGCTGCAGGCTTTCCAGTTTGACGAATACCTGGGCGCCCGTCATCGCATCGAGCGCATCGGAGCGGACCACCGGGGTGCGTACGGCCACGCCGGCCAGCAGTTCCGCCGCGTCGAGAACATCCTGTGCAAGCGGCATGCGATAAGACAACATCTTGTCGACCTTGAAAACGTACGCCGTTCTGCCGCTCACACGGCCACGACGGGTTAATAAGAAGAACGTCCGGCCGGCATCACGGGTAGGCCCCACCGGTTGGAATCGATCGGTTCAGGCAGCATTGCCTGTCACGTGGCCTCATTGTTGTCAGCAGCAATGGTTTTGTCATATGCCGATTTGTCGATGCCTTTTAACATGACGTTAAGCGAGGTCCGATGCCGACCCGGTCTGGGCGACCGTCCGCACCAAAACGGTGCCCACTGGGCCCGCCGATCCCGCTGCGGCGCCCTCGGATTTGACCAGCCATAACGAAAGGTTAACCACTACCTATATATAGTTACTCTCGCTAAAACGGGACTGTGATTTAAATTCGACTTATTGTCATTTCTGATGAAAAGAACGGGCCGGGTGCTTCCGGGCAGAACACACCGCCCTTTCGATCAGGTCACCGCCACAATAAATCATCTACATCGCCATGAAACGTCTCATCACAGTTGCAGCAGCCCAACTCGGCGCCATCCAAAGAGCGGACACGCGCGAATCGGTCGTTCAGCGCATGGTTGCGTTGCTCGAGAAGGCGCATCGGCACGGCGCCAACGTTGTGGTCTTCCCTGAACTGGCCTTGACGACGTTTTTCCCGCGCTGGTATGTCGAAGACCTCGACGACGCGGACGAATGGTTCGACGAAACGCTGCCCTCGCCGTCGACGCAACCGCTGTTCGACGCAATCCGACGCTATCAGCTGACCTGCTATCTGGGCTATGCCGAAATCTCTCACGAGGCGGATGAAACGGGCGTGGTTCGCAAACGCCGTTTCAATACCTCGGTGATCATCGCGCCGAACGGCGAAATCGTCCTGAAATACCGCAAGGTCCATCTGCCAGGCCACAAGGAATTCTCGACGATCCGTAAAGTGCAGCATCTGGAGAAGCGGTATTTCGAGGTGGGCAACCTCGGTTATCCGGTGGTGCGCGCACCGGTCGGCAATGTCGACGGGGTGAACGTGGGGATGCTGCTGTGTAACGACCGTCGCTGGCCGGAAGCGTGGCGCGAACTCGGTCTGCAGCAAGTCGAACTGGTCATGCTCGGGTACAACACGCCGGCGATGAATCAGGAAAACCGTGGCTTCGAAGCGCACTACCTGCGCAATTTCCATTCGCAACTGTCGATTCAGGCTGGTTGCTATCAGAATGCGACGTTCGGCGTGGGCGTAGCGAAGGGCGGCATCGAAGACGGTTGCGAGCTGATGGGGCACTCGATCATCGTCAACCCGCAAGGGGAAATCATGGCGACGGCGACGAGCAACGACGATCACGTCATCGTGGCCGACTGCGATCTGGGCATGTGCGAACTCGGCCGCAGCACGATCTTCAACTTCGCGCAGCATCGCCGCCTGGAAGCCTACAGCCGTATCACGACGCAGACGGGCAGCGTCGCACCGCCCGTCTGGACGCCGTCTACGAAGGCCTGATCGCGGTGTCAGGGGTGCGTAGGTCGATCGACCTACGCACCGCGGCTTCTGCGTCCATGTCGCGTGCTTGTCGGCATGCATTTTCAAGACGAGGTAAAGCGCGCCGTCAAAAAGTCGATCGCCGTACGCAGCAAGGCGGTAGGCCGCTGATCACGCGCATGCACAAGATACATTGGCGCGGCGGCGTAACACCACGCTGGCAGGATCGGCAGCAGGCGTCCCGACGCAATATCGTCCGCCAGCAGCAACTCCGGCTGCAAGGCGATACCGACGCCTTGCAGCGCGGCAGCACGCAACGCCCTCCCATCGCTCGCAGTGAACCGTCCCTTCACCGGAACATGACATTGCTGCTCATCGGGACCTACCAGGGTCCAGAAAAACTCCCGCGTTCGCCAATAGGACAGCCCGAGACAGCGATGCTCGCGTAATTGCTCCGGCGTTTCGGGTTGTCCATATCGCTTCACATAATCGGGCGAGGCAGCAAGGATCCGGCGATACGCGTTCAACGGCCGCGCGACCAAGTCAGCACTGTCGATATCGCCGATATGAATGGCCAAGTGATAACCCTCGCGAATCACGTCGATAGGCGCATTGTCGAGGACCAGATCGATGTTCGCTTCCGGATGTATTTCGAGATATTCCGTCAACACGGGCGTCAGCCTTTCGCTGCCGAAACTAACGGGC
Organism: Robbsia sp. KACC 23696; assembly: GCF_039852015.1. Classification (NCBI taxonomy): domain Bacteria; kingdom Pseudomonadati; phylum Pseudomonadota; class Betaproteobacteria; order Burkholderiales; family Burkholderiaceae; genus Robbsia; species Robbsia sp. KACC 23696. The sequence continues at coordinate 609,874 of NZ_CP156627.1, forward strand.
GCGACGATCCGCAAGGTGCCGCGCGGCGTACTTCGCAACTCCGCTGCACTGGCCTCGGCCTGCTCGAATTCGTGCAGCGCACGCTTGCAGCGCTCGTAATATAGGGCGCCAACTTCCGTCAGTTGATGCCGACGCGTAGTCCGATGCAGCAATTTGGCGCCCAAGCGCTGCTCTATTTCGCGAATATGCTTGGCCACCATCGTCGGGGTCACGTCGCTGATCGCCGCCGCCGAGGCGAAACTGCCCGCTTCGACCACCCGCACGAACATTTGCATACCCGCCAGCTTATCCGCCATTCGATACCCCTTGGTTTCGAATGTCCCAACCCACCGCTCGTTTATTCACGCCGCCTCTCTCCCGATAATGGCTGCTCACGCGTCACCGAGACGCTAACCAAAGGAGCCATTATGCCCATCCTGCAAATCGATATGCACCCCGGCAAGACGTTGACGCAAAAGCGGGAGCTGGTACAAGGCATCACCCGCGCCGTCGTCGATGCGCTGGCCTGTCCGCCCGAGCTGGTCGAGATCATCATTCGGGAGACGCCGAAGGACGCGTGGTCCGTAGCGGGCACATTGAAATCGGACACGTAAAAGGCCGGCGCAATGTCTTTCGCGTTTGTCTCACAACGCGCTACTCGTTCGGGCTTTCGGGCGAACCGTCTAATCGAAATGCAACTGCGTCTTGATCGTCGCGCTCGACGTCATGCTCTGCACGGCCGCCGCGAATTCCCATACGGAAAATGGCTTGCCGAGCAGCAGCGGTACCTTGCCCACGAGGTCGGGCATGATTTCGACCGCGGCACTGAAACGGTTGGCCAGCGAATTCGATCCGACGATACGCAACTCGTGCTCATAAACCTTGAACGGGTGGACCGCGATCGTCGCATCGGTGTCATGCACGCCAACCTGGACGAGCGTGCCGGTCTTGCGCACTAGCGACAAGGCCAACTCCAGCGCCGGCATCGCACCGGCGGCTTCGAATACGATGTCATAGCGTTCTTCGACGACTGCCTCCGGGGTGTGTCTCTCCACGTTTTCTAACGTCAGGTCGAAGGCCGGTACTTCGATTGAAGGTACTGTACGTACAATACCGACGAAGGAAGTATAGGGTGGCCCTGTGCGGCCAGACAGCCCCGGATGACCCTAGGCAGATTTTTGAGAGATCAGTCGTTGAACTTTCGTTCGCGCGTGAACGCACCGATTTTTTCGAGAACCCGCTTGCCCTGGCTGAGCTCGCGCTGCCAGATATTGCAACCGACGATCACCCCGCGCGCGCCCGAGCGAATGGTTTGCGCAACGGCGTCCACGCCCATGCGGACGGCGTCTTCCACCGTCGTGATCAGTCCATGGCTGCCGCGACCATCCTGTTCACGGTAGTCGTAGTAGGTATCGATCGTCAGCACGCGCGTGAGATGCGGATGCGCCGCGAAGAGCCGCGCGCTCTGCCGGACCTGTCCGGGCGTCATCATGAAGCCCGTCACATCGCTGGACTTGCCCCAGGTGGCGAACGGCGACGACGGTCTTTCCAAGCCTTCGATACGATCGAAGATCAGACCGTGGTCCACCGGCATGATGATCGCGACGCGATCCGAAGGCAGTGTGCGGCGAAGGCGGTATTCCATGGACATGTCAGATTTCCTCGTTTAGTGCGCCCTTGCGGCGCGATGCGGTATCGATCGATTTCAACTAGTGAAAAGAGACAAAGAGGGGACAAGAAAACCGTGGCATCCAACCCGAGACAACAACGCATCTTCTGCGGAATCGATGTCGGCTCCACCAATGTCAAGGTGATCCTGATCGACGAAACGGCACGCACGCTGTGGACGAAAGCGATCGCGATGCCGCGCGTGGACGATACCGACGGCGGGAAAGACGCGATCGCAACCGATGTCTCCCCGCTGGTCGCCACGCTCGAAGACCTGATCATCGAAGGCTGGCACAAGACCGGCGCAGGCGCGCCGATTGCCGCGATCGCCGTCACCGGTGTCGGCGAGGATGGGGTGCCGGTAGACGCGGCGCTGCGCCCCCTCGATACGGCGATACCCTGGTTCGACCGTCGCGCCGACGCCCTGGCCACGCTGGACGAAACGCTGGGTGAGCTGGCCGATATCAAAGTGACGGCCGGCGTGAAACTCGACTTCTCCCGAACCGCCGCTAAATGGCGCTGGCTGCGTCGTCATCGGCAAGCCGCGATGGGTCGCGCTGCGTTTTGGCTGACCTTGACCGACTACCCGGCCGCCTGGTGGGCGCAGACGCCCTTCATTAGTGAAACCTTGGCGGCCCGTACCGCTTGCTACGACGTGTTCGCGCGGCGTTGGAGCGCGCCAATGCTGGCCGCTTGCGGCGCGCCGCCGCTGCCTGCCGTCAGCAGCGCGGGCGATGTCATTGGTGTCGTGTGCGTCGGTCGCTTGCTCTCGAGCGGTGCGGCGGACGGCGACACGCTGGTGATCGCGGGTGGCCATGACCATCCCGTGGCCGCGTCGGCAATCAAGCGATTGCGTCCCGATGCGATCGTCGATTCCTTGGGCACGGCCAACCTGATGTACGATGAGATTGCATCGATCTCGCCGCGCACGGATCCTTTTATCGCCTTCTCGGTGCCTGTTAGCGGCAAGCCGGGTCTCGCTTGCCTCGGCGTCTTCGAATTTGCCGCATCGCTGGCGCCGTTCCGTCGGCAAAGCGGCGATGCAACAGGCGCGGAGAACGTGCTGCAGCGCTATCTGTCACAGGACCATGCGGGCGGCACGCCGGGCAATGTGCAAGCGATTACAGCGTCCCTGCATGATGCATTGCAGGCGGACCATACGATGTCGACACGCGCTGTGGACGAACGTCATCTGCGTCTTGCCTTGGAAGCGGGCTGTCTCTACGCGCGCTGCATGCGCGATGCGATCGCGATGGCCCACGCGGCGGGTGGCGAATCGGCGGGGCTGGCAGCGGACGCGCCCGTGTATGTCGTAGGAGGTTGGGCACGATCGACCGCCCTGCTGCAGTTGCGGGCGAGCGTCTTTGGCAGGCAGGTGTACGCGGTGGAGGAAGATGAGCTGACTGCTCTGGGCGTTGCGTTGATCGCGCGCGACGCGGCGGTGACCGCGCAAGCGCTGGTCGGCACCGCATCGCTGTCAGCGCAGCCGTCAACACCGCATCACGGCTTTGTCCGCAAGACCCATCGCTTCGATCCGGTGCCCGCCTGGCGCGATGCCTACGACCGGATCTATCCGACATTCCGCGAATACGCCAGCGCCGAGCTGACGACCTTGGCGGACCACGACTCAGCATGATGCGTCTCTAATACGACTCTCCGACTCCCATGAAAAAACTGATCAATCACGCTGACACGGTCGTACGGGACATGCTCGAAGGCATTGCCCGTCAACGTCCGCATACCGCCATTCTTGGCGATGACAACATTCTGGTTCGCACCGATCTGCCATCCGGCCCGGACCGTCCCGTCGCCATCATCTCTGGCGGCGGCAGCGGTCACGAACCGGCGCATGCCGGCTATGTCGGCGAGGGGATGCTCAGCGCGGCGGTATGCGGCGAAGTCTTCACCTCGCCCTCGACCGATGCCGTTCTGGCGGCAATCATCGCCACGGCCGGCCCGAAGGGCGCGGTGCTCGTGGTCAAGAATTACACCGGCGACAAGCTGAACTTCGGCCTTGCCGCGGAACTGGCCCGCGCGGAAGGGATTCCGGTGGAGATCGTCAGCGTCGCCGATGACGTATCGCTACGCGCCGACACGCACGAGAACCGACGCCGCGGGATCGCCGGGACCGTCCTGATCCACAAGATCGCCGGTGCGGCGGCGGCGCGCGGCCTGACGCTCGAAGAAGTCGCGACGCTGGCCCGAGAGGCAGCGGCCGTGCTCGGCACCATGGGCGTGGCACTGAGTGGTTGCACGATGCCGGGCGCCGATAAAGCCAGCTTCACGCTGGCCGAGGACGAGATCGAATTGGGACTCGGCATCCACGGCGAAAAAGGCGTGCGACGCGTTGCACCGATGACGTCGCGCGCGCTTGCTGAAACGCTGGTGTCGAATATCGTCGAAGCGTTGCAGCTCGAATCCGGCGCCTCCGTCGCCTTGCTGGTCAATGGGCTGGGTGCAACGCCGCAGATGGAACTGGACATCGTCTTGCGCGATGCCTACGACGAAGTCGTCAAACGCGGCATGTCCGTGACGCGCGCCTGGAGCGGCACGCTGCTGAGCGCACTCGATATGGCCGGCTGCTCTATCTCATTGATGCGCACCGACGATGCGCGACTGGCATTGCTCGATGCGGCGACGACGGCCCGTGCCTGGCCAGGTGCCGGCGACACCAACGACACCATCCGCCTGCCGTCTCCCACCTTGCCGTCGAGTACCGCCCCGGCGGCGGACAGCGCCGATGCGCGGCGCTGGATCGCGGCGATCCGCCCGGCGCTGAGCGCCGTATCGAAGACGCTGCTCGACAATGAACCGCGGCTGACGGAACTGGACTCCTTGTCGGGTGATGGCGATCTCGGTGCCAGCATGACGCGCGCCGCCCATGCGATCGACGCCGTCGATGACGCGGTGCTGACCTCCCCCGCCGCGGCATTGGCGGGCCTCAGCCTGGCCTTGCGCAAAGCCATCGCCGGCAGCTCCGGGCCGTTTTATGCCACGGCTCTGATGCGTGCCGCGCGGTGCCTGCAACAGGGAGACAGCCCACGAGACGTCGACTGGGCCAATGCGTTCAAGCAGGCCGTCGCCGCCATCGGCGAATTGGGTGGCGCGAAGGCGGGCGATCGAACCATGCTCGATTCGCTTATCCCGGCGTCCGACACCTTTGCGGCGAGGTTGCAAGCGGGTGACGATGTCAACGCCGCATGGCGCGCCGCCGTGGACGCAGCCGAACAAGGCGCGGAAGCGACCGCACAGATGTCGCCGCGCGCCGGACGCGCCAGCTATCTGGGCGATCGCGCAAAGGGGGCGCCGGATGGCGGCGCCGCGGCTGTGTGGATGTGGCTGCGTGCATTGACCCCCTTTATCGGTCCGCGCTGATCGCATGCAGTCGATCGGGCGGCTTAGGTGATACCCGATGTGGTGCGTCATCCTGTTGCCGGCTGCACGTACAATACGGACATGCGCGTGCACGTCCGCTTGACGCATCGCCCAAGCGGCGCGCACGTTCGGCCTGACGATGGCTTGCCGGACCCGGCCTGGACCTTGCCCTGAAGAACGCCCGCCTATGAGTGCTTTGAACGATACCCGCATCGACCGTACGTCGGCGGTCCCCTACTACTTGCAATTGGCGCAGATGATGGAGACGGAAATGGACCGGGGCGCCTTCGGCCCGGGCGACCGCCTGCCCACCGAGAGCGACCTGTGCCGCGACTACGATCTGGCCCGTTCCACGGTACGCGAGACGTTACGGCATCTGCAGGATCAAGGTCGGATCAAGGTCGTGCCGCGCCGCGGGGCATTCGTCGCGGAGCCTGCGCAATCGGGCTGGTTACTGCAGTCGGCGCGGGGGTTTCTGGAAGCCGAATTCGATCACAAACGCGACGGCGTGGAGACGCGCGTTCTCACCGCCAAGCGCTGCAAATTACCTCCCGCCGCGTCCGACGCGCTGGGACTGCCCGCCAATGCCCCCGGCTTCATGCTGGCGCGCGTGCGGCGCCTGGACGGCAAGTTGGCGCTCTACTCGGTGAATTACCTGCTGCCGGAGCTGGAAAACACGCTGCGGGAGAGCGACGTGCTCAGTGGCTAAGGCTCCTTGACACGGGCCTTGCGGCTAGGCGGCTTCGAGACGGCGCGCGCGCGTCGAAGCGTGGCGGCCGTCGCGGCCGAAGGCGATGCCGCCCGCGTCTTGAAAACCCCGGACCGCGAACCGCTGCTGCTGGTCACCTCGGTCTCCTGGGACAAGCGCGGCAAGCCCTTCGATTTCTACACCTCCTGGATCAAGAGCGACGTGGTCCAGATTGCCGTCGAAGCGATGTCGAACGGCAACGATTGACGCGGGCGCGCACTGTCGAGCGCCCCTCTGATGATGATCGGCTGGAATCGGCGTCCCCCACCCGGTTCCCAGCGCACGACGAAGGAAAGCAATGACCCTGTCTAACACGCCCACTATCGCGCTGATCGGGCCCGGTGCGATCGGTACGACGGTGGCGGCCGCGCTGCACGAGGCCGGCCGCACGCCGACGATTTGCGGCCGTTCCGCGCTCAACCAGTTGACGTTGCACGTGGACGGCGAACCGATCGTCGTCCCGGGACCGGTCCTGACCGACCCGCGCACGATCGATACGCCATTCGACCTTATCTTCGTCGCGGTCAAGACGACGCAGATCGAGGCCGCCGCACCGTGGCTCGCGGCCTTGTGCGGGCCGGACTCGGTTATCTGCGCGCTGCAAAACGGAGTCGAGCAAAAAGCGAACCTCGCGCCGCTCGTCTCCGGCGGCACGGTGCTCCCTGCCGTGGTCTGGTTTCCGGCCCAGCGCGAAGCGGACGCGTCGGTGCGCTTGCGCGGTCAGCCGCGCATTACGCTACCGGATAATGCCGGCGCCGAGCGGGTGGTTGCGGCGCTGGAGGGGACGCGGTGTTCGGTCGATGTCGCAAAGGACTTCACCACGCTGGCCTGGCGCAAGTTGCTCCAGAATGCAGTGGCGGGTTTGATGGTGCTGACCGGTCGCCGCGCAGGCATGTACGCGCGCACCGACATCACGACGCTGGCGCTGGCTTACGCACGCGAGTGTCTTGCCGTCGCCCGTGCCGAGGGGGCGGCTTTAAACGATGCGGCACCACAGGAGATCATCGACGGCTTTCATCGCTCGCCGCCTGATCTGGGCACGTCCATCCTCGCGGACCGGCACGCCGGCCGACCGCTCGAATGGGATTGCCGGAACGGTGTGATCCAGCGATACGGGCGTATCCATGGCGTTCCAACGCCGATCAGCGATCTGGTCGTGCCGCTGCTGGCGGCCGCCAGCGACGGACCGGGCTAACGCAAGCGAAAGCCAGTAGCGAGAAGACGAAGGTGGCGCAGACGAGGGGAATCGGGCCGCCGTCGAAAAGGGCGCCCACGGCGGTAGCGAGCAGCGAGGCGACGTCATCGGAATCGACGCAACGAGCGACGACGCCATGCCGGCAATAAAGCTCGTCACGATGAACTGCGCGTGATTCGTATTCGACAATCGGAGATCCGATCCGATCGTCGACAAGGACGGCAAGACCGCATCGATTCCCAGCGAGCCGAGAGCGAATACGGCCGCCAGGAAAGTCACCAGTTGCAAAAAGGACGGGGCAGTGGCGCGCTCGCGTGATGAGGGCATCAAACGTTCCGGATACCGGAGTCTTCCTTTTTCAAGACATCGCTGGTGCCGGCTTCCCGAAGACTCATTGCCGAGACGACGGTCAAGACCGCCGTCTCGGTAAACTCGCGCAGCGTGAGGCTGCCGCAGCTGCACATCGTCGACTTGATTTTCGCGAGCGTCAGTTCGACGTTCTTCGTCAAGCGCCCCGCGTATGGCACATACGCATCGACGCCTTCCTCGAACAACAGGCCCTTCTTCGCGCCCGCTTCGGCGCCCGCATCGTAGCGTTCCCAGTTTCGCGCACGATTCGAACCTTCGCCCCAGTACTCTTTGTAGTAACTGGAACCCAACTTCACCAGCGCCGCGGGACTCTCGTCGAATCGCGCGAAATAACGGCCCATCATCAGAAAATCGGCGCCCATCGCCAAGGCGATGATCATGTGATTGTCGTAGACGATACCGCCGTCCGAGCAGATCGGAATATACACACCGGTCCGTGCTTGATATTCGTCGCGTGCCGTTACCACGTCCATCAAGGCCGACGCCTGTCCTCGGCCGATGCCCTTTTCCTCTCGGGTGATGCAGATCGCGCCACCGCCGATGCCGACTTTGACGAAGTCCGCACCGGCCTCGGCGAGGTAATTGAAGCCGCGCGCATCGACGACGTTTCCGGCACCGATCTTGACCTTGTCGCCATACTTCGTCCGGACAAAATCGATCACGTGCTTCTGCCAGACCGAATAGCCGTCCGACGAGTCGATGCAGAACACATCCGCGCCGGCGTCGACAAGCGCAGGGATCCGGGTCTCGTAATCGCGGGTGTTGACGCCGGCACCGACCAACAGCTTTTTCTTCTCATCCAGCAATTCGCGTGGGTTGTTCACATGCTCGTCGTAGTCTTTTCTGAACACCAGCGAAGACAAATAGCCGTTCTTGTCGAGGATCGGCAAGACATTGAGCTTGTTGCGGCGGATCAGGGCATTGGCATCCTTCAATGGCATCCCGTCCACGCCGGAGATGATCTTTTCAACCGGCGTCATGATGTCGGCCACGAGACTGCCCCGGTCGAAGTCCTCTTGCGAGTAATCGCGCGAGGTGACGATACCCAGCAGTTTCCCGCGCGCCGTTCCATCATGCGTCACGGCAACGGTCGAGTGCCCGGTTTGCTGCTTCAGCGCAACCAGCGACGACGCCAGCGCCTCCGGCGCGACGTTCGAGTCGCTTTCGACCATGCCGGCCTTATATTTCTTGACCTTGGCGACCATATTCGCCTGGCTGGCGATCGACTGGCTCGAGAAGACGAAGGAGACTCCGCCTGCCCGCGCTAGCGCGATAGCCATGCCGTCGTCGGACACCGATTGCATGATCGACGAGGTGAACGGAATATTGAGCGTGAGATCCGGCTTATCGCCCGTCTTAAATTTCACCAGAGGCGCCGCCAAGGACACATTGGCCGGCGTGGTTTGCTCGGATGTGAGATTGGGCAGCAGGAGAAATTCGCCAAAGGTCCGCGATGGTTCCAGCAGTACTTTTGCCATGTCTTACTCCGTATATAAGAGTCTTTGCCGCCCCTAAGCGGTCGGCGGCGTGCTCGATAATGGATTTTGCCGTAAAACGCGTCCCGCTTCGCGCCTAGACGCAGGCCCCGACCGGGCCACGATAGAGACGTCGTGACTATTCCGAGATTGCATACCTTACAACCAAGCACAATGGTTTTTAAAACGGCGCTGAAGATCGGGAATTATGGGCCTATTTTACGACAAACATGCGGCATCCTGGTGTACCGCAAACCGCCATCAAGAAGCGCTGGGCGCGATGGCCTGCATAGTGATTCGCGCAAAGCTCAGTGGATGCCCTTCAAGAACCGCTTACCATTCGTCGCCGATGTCGATGGCATCGCGGCGCTTTTTGATTTGCAAGGCGATAGACGCAGAGACAGGCGGCATCGTCCCATCGAACGCATTCATGAATAGGGCGAGGTCGCAGTCGCGGGGACCCGTTTGTCGCGCCCTTCGAGGCCATCGACATTCGCGTCGCCGACGCGCACTTCGCGCGCCGCCAACACCGTTGCGCTTGCATTATCATGTGCCCACGTTCCACCCGGAACAGGGCATATGGGAGGCGGTTCATGCTGAGTCTGCGCGCACTGCAGTGTTTGATCGTCCTCGCGGAAGAAGCGAATTTCAGCCGTGCGGCAGCGAGACTGCATATCGCGCAACCGGCGTTAAGCCAGCAGATTCGGGCGCTGGAAGCCCGTATCGGCACCACGCTCGTCGATCGATCACGACGACCGCCGCGACTCACCGAAGCCGGGCAATTCCTCTGTGCCGAAGGGCAGCGCATCCTCAGCGTTGCCGATCATGCATCGCGTGGCGCGTTGCAGATCGGCAAGGGGGCACACGGCTGGCTCAGCATCGGCTTCACGCGCTCGTCGATGTACAGCATCCTGCCGCCAGCCCTCAAGGCCTTTCATCGCGACTATCCGCAAGTCGAATTGAAGCTGCTCGAAATGCTCACCGACGAGCAAGGCGCCGCGCTCGACGATTATCGAATTCATGTCGGAATCGGGCGCGAGCCCATGCCCTCCCCCGGCTGCGGCATGCACACCTTACTGGACGAAGCGAAGGTCGTCCTGCTGGCGCGTGATGATCCATTGGCCAAGCATCGGCGTGTCACGCTCGAGTCCTTGCGCGACACGCCATTGATTCTCTATCCAACCCATCGCAGCGCACGGTTCAAACAGTCGGTCATCGATATGTTCCATGAAGCGGGCGTCGTTCCGCACATTGCGCACGAGACGCACGAAATTCAAACGGCGATCGCCTTGGTGGCGGCGGGCCTGGGCGTCACCGTCGTCGGCGAATCCGTTGCCAAACGGGTGCGCTCCGATGTAGTCTGGCGTCGGGTGCAAGGCCCCGGGTCCGCCTCGCGTTCGACGCTGGCCGCCACGTATCGACTCAACGATCCCTCGCCGCATCTGCAAGCTTTCCTGCGCTGCTTGCTCGGGACGGCCTGAAGCCAATCGCACGACGCTGCCGGCATCGAACAAGCATCGGCGAGCGCTTCGCCTGCCGCGACCGATGGCGCGGCCCCTCGTCCAGACAAGGGTTTCCCCTGCCGCACTATAACGTTTTGCTTATAGAAGCATAAGGAGCCAATGTTGGACGCGCTGACGGGCTGACCGTACCATCTATCTCCATAAGACAAATACGGATGCGCCGCGCGCCTATCGCGGTGATGTCGCGTAGCTCTGGAGACGGCGATGCGAGATGAAATCGAGCAGGCCACCATGCGCAAGCTTTTCCGGCGCTTGCTGCCCTTGCTATTTGCCATGATGTTCGTGAATTACCTGGACCGGATCAATATCGGCTTTGCCTCGCTCGATATGAATGCGGACCTCGGCTTCGGTCCTTCGGTATTCGGCTTTGCCGGCAGCATTTTCTTCGTCGGCTATATGCTGCTCGAAGTACCGAGCAATCTGTTGCTGCATCGTTTCGGCGCGCGCCGCTGGATGGCACGAATCCTGATTACCTGGGGCGCGGTCGCGGCGGGTACCGCCTTCGTTTCGAACGCTTACGGCTTTTACGCGGTGCGCTTTCTGCTGGGCGTGATGGAGGCAGGCTTTCTCCCGGGTGTCGCGGTCTATCTCACGCAGTGGTTCCCCGAACGCTATCGCGCCCGCGCCGTAGGCGGCTACATCATCGCCGGCTCTTTCTCGGCCGTTCTCGGCGGCCCGATCTCGACGACCTTGATGACCTATGCCGATGGCCTGGGTGGCTTGCACGGCTGGCAATGGATGTTCCTTTGCGAAGGCGCGCCCGCGGTCGTTCTGGGCTTCCTGACGCTACGCTGGATGACGGAAAAGCCTGCCGACGCGAACTGGCTCGCGCCCGCCGAGAAACAGTGGCTCGAAACCACGCTCGCGGCGGAGCGAGAGCGTCTGGGCACCGGCACGCACGTGCGCTTTCTCGAGGTCGCGAAGGACCCTCGCGTGTGGTCCCTCGCCGCCCTCTTCGGCTGCGCGCTCGTAGGGATCTACGGCCTGTTCCTCTGGTTGCCGCAAATCATCAAGGGACTCGGCCAGCTCTCGAATATCGAGGTGGGCTTCCTGTCGGCGGCCCCGCCTTTGCTGGGCGTGCTCGGGACCGTCATCATCAGCCGTAGCTCCGATCGTACCGGCGACCGCAAGAAGCATCTTGCATTCGTTTATGGCATCAGCGGGCTCGCTATTGCCGGCAGCGCGTACGCCGGCAATCCCATCCTGGCCTACGCGCTGCTTTGCCTCACAGGACTGTTCCTCTATGCGGGGAATCCGCTGTTCTGGAGTCTGGCCGCCTCATACCGGACGGGCGCCGCGGGCGCGGCCACCATCGCATTGATCAATACGATCGCACAGCTCGGTGGCGTCATCGGTCCCTGGACTATCGGCCTGGTCCGCCACGCCACCGGTAATTTCACCGCGGCCTTGCTGACGATCGCCGCCTTCCTCGCGGTGGCGACCATTATCGCCTTGACGATGCGAGAGGACCGGACGACGCACGTGTCGGCGACACCGGCCTCGCACCGCCTTTGAATCACCGAAAGGGACTTCTCATGATCATCGATTGTCACGGGCATTACACGACCTCGCCGCCCGAGCATGAACAATGGCGCGTCAAACAGCTTGCCGCGCTGCGCGATGGCCTGCCGGTGCCCGCTTTGCCATCGATCAGCGATGACGCGATCCGCGCGAGCATCGAATCGGGACAGCGACGCGTACAGCGGGCACGGGGAACCGATCTAACGATCTTCTCGCCCCGCGCGGCGAGTATGGGCCATCACCTGGGCACCGCGTCCGGTAATGTCGCATGGTCCACGGCCTGTAACGATCTGATTCACCGCGTCTGCACGCTCTTCCCGCAGCATTTCGTCGGCGTATGCCAATTACCGCAAACGCCGGGTGTCGGCCTCAACGACTGCATCTCGGAATTACGGCGGTGCGTCGACACGCTGGGATTCATCGGTTGCAATCTGAACCCCGATCCGTCGGGCGGCCATTGGAGCGGGCTCCCGATGACCGACCGCTATTGGTATCCGCTCTATGAAGCGATGGTGGAACGCGACATCCCCGCGATGATCCACGTCTCGTCTTCGTGCAATCCGAACTTCCATGCCACCGGCGCGCATTATTTGAATGGCGATACCTCGGTATTCATGCAATTGGTGGAGGGCGATCTGTTTCGCGACTTCCCCACGCTGCGCTTCGTCATCCCGCATGGCGGCGGTGCGGTCCCCTATCACTGGGGGCGTTTTCGCGGACTGGCGCAAAGCATGGGGCGCCCGCTGCTGTCGGAGCACGTGTTGAACAATGTTTTTTTCGATACATGCGTCTATCATCATCCAGGCACCGAGTTGCTTGCGAAGGTGATTCCCGTCAAAAACATCCTGTTCGCCTCCGAGACGATTGGCGCAGTAAACGGCATCGACCCGGAGACCGGACACGATTACGACGATACCAAACGCTATATTGATGCATTGCCCCACCTCAGCGCCGCCGACAAGGCGTGTATCTACGCGCTGAACGCGCAGCGGGTCTATCCGCGACTCGCGCAGCACCTTGCGTAGTAACGGGCGGCGCGAACGCATGCCGATGCGCCCGCATCGCATCGCACTGGGCATCACCAAAGACAATAAGGAAGAGACATATGAAAACCGTTGCTACCGGACAGCTTGCCGTACGGCGCAGCCGTTTTCGCTGGGTCGTCATCGGCCTGGTCTTCGTGATTTACACGATCGCTGCCGCCGACCGCGCCAACATCGGCGTCGCCCTTCCTTTCATCCGGAAGGAATTCGCGATGTCGAATACGGAGGCAGGCGCCTTGCTGAGCCTGTTTCTGCTCGCCTATGCCCTGGCGCAATTGCCATCGGGCTTCATCATCGGGCGACTCGGCGTGCGCCGCATCTTTTCCTGGTCGATGATCCTGACGTCGATCTTTACCGGCATGATCGGCACGTCGGCGTCGATTTTCGCGCTGAAGCTCTTCCGCTTCGGGCTTGGGCTCGCCGAGGGACCGCTGCCGATCGGCATCTCCGCCACGATCAATAACTGGTTTCCGCCACAAGAAAAAGGCACGGCGGCCGGCATCTTCCTGTCGTCCGTGAAATTTGGGCCCGTCATCGTACCGCCGCTGTGCGCGGCGATCGTCTCACTCTGGGGATGGCGCGAGATCTTCTACGTCTTTGCCGTTCCGGGCGTGCTTCTGTCCTTGGTTTGGTATCTGCTGGTAAAGGATCGGCCGTCCGACAGCCGGTACTGCAACGCGGAAGAGGTCGAATATATCGGTGGCGCGCCGTCGCAGAACACGGCGGGGGCTGCAATCGATTCGTCTGCGTCGATCAAGCAGGCGGCGGCGCCGCATCCCCTTCTGTCGGCGCTCGATCGCTTGATGCGCACGCGGGACGTGACCGTGTTGACGTCGAATAAGGCGATATTTCGGTCATGGAATATCTACGGCGCGGCGCTGGGCTACTGCTTCCAGCTCGGGATTTCGAGCGTGTTATTGGCGTGGATCCCGACGTATTTGCTGACGGTGAAAAAGTTCTCCGTCATGAATATGGGATGGGTCGCCGCCATGCCTTGGGTGGGCGCCGTCATCGGCAATCTGCTCGGGGGCTGGATGTCGGACCGCGTGTTCATGAAGCGCCGCAAGCCGGGCATGATGATTTCGGCACTGGCAACGGCGGTCATGATGTACACCCTGATCCATTCTCCGGCCGAACCGGCTGCCTTCGGCATTCTGCTGTTCATGACCGGTGTGTTGCTGAGCCTTGGTTTCTCGGCCTATATGGCCTACCCGATGGCGATGACTACCCGTGAAACGCTCCCGATGGCAGGGGCCGTCGTGAATATGGGCGGACAACTGGGCGGTGCGATGACCCCGCTGGCGACCGGCATGCTGCTGGATTCCTACGGATGGGGCTATGTGTTCCTGTTCATGGCGATCGGCTCGCTGATCAGTTTTGTCGCCCTGTTGACCATCGACGAGCCGCGACCGGACTGAGGCGCGGTCGTGCGGCGACCGTAGAGACATTCGAGATGCGTTGGATGTCGCGCTTACGGCCGCCTGTAAATCTTCATCAATGGCGTGGACGTGACGCCATGCAGGACGACCGACGCGACGATGACGCCCATCACGATGGGATTGAGCAGCGTCGCGACTTTTGGCACATGCTCCTGCGCGTAGAGCAGATAGTAGAAGGAGCCGACGCCGCGAATGCCCAGCCAGCCGATCAGATAACGCTGAGCGCGCGTCGCGGGAGAGCCCAATAGCGAGAGAAAAACCGCCAGCGGACGTGCAATCAGAAACAGGAGGACGACCACCACCACCGTCTGCCATTTCAGGATATCCGGCCAGACCGTGACGATCGCGCTGCCGATCATTACCATGACCACCGCTTCCGCGATACGCTCCAATTCAACGGTGAAGCCCAAGACGCGTTCCGCTACATAGGCATGGGCGCGCTGCGGATCGGCCGCCGTCTCGGAAATGTTATCGGTTTTGATGCTGCCCAGCGATTCGTTGACCGACTTGTCGCCGCTCGCTTGGTGTTCGACGCGGCGCAAGGCAAGGCCCGCAGCAAACACGGCCAGGAAGGCGTACGTATGCGCCAGCTCGGCGAGGCCGTACGACAACGCAATCAAACCGAGCGCGTAGAACCCTTCCGGGCCGAGGGCCATGCCATGCCGCGTGCGAAGCCAGACGATCACCCGCACGGCCAGCTCCCCCAGCGACCAGCCCACCAGCAGCGCCCCCACCGTGCCCCATATCGCAGCCCCCGCGAAGTGCCAACTCAGCACCTGCGTCGGCACGGCCTCGTAATTGCACACCGCAATACCCAACAGTGCAAAAGGCAACGCGATCCCGTCATTTAATCCCCCCTCGCCGGTGAGCGAAAAGCGCAGCAGGTCCACATCGCCAGGGGCGCTGATTTGGACTTCGTGTGCCAGCACCGGGTCGGTGGGCGCAAGAATCGCGGCTAGCAGAATGGCTTGCCCCAACGTCAAGTGAAGCAGGAAAATGCCGCCCGCCGCCACGAGCAGGATCGTGAAAAGCATCGCGACGATCCCCAAGCGGAGCGGCAACATCCATAGGCGATCCGTCGGCGGCAGGCGGACCCGCAGGCCGATGGCGAACAGCGACACCAGCATCGCGACTTCGGTTATCTGACGCAGCAGGGCGGTATTGTGATTGGCATTGACTTCAAGCAGGTGCAAGCCGATCGGCCCCACCGCTACGCCGATGGCGAGATAGGCCATTGCGCTGGTCACAGGCAAATGCTTGAAAGCGGTGTTCGCTATCCCCATGAAGATCAGCACGCAGCCGACCACGAGAAACCACAACATTTCGTCCATTCGTTTTCCGATAGCAGACCGCGCACCGCATCACACAGCCATGCATCGATGATACCGTCGTTCCGGCTTGCCCTGCCCTACGCCATATCGAACCACGGCATGTAGCAGCGGGCGCTCGGCTGGAACCGGCATGGCTCGCGAAAACGTCAGCCCAGGCATACAAATTGCTGACAGCTAAGCGGGGAATATCCAACGTGGCGGCATCGCGTCTGCCTGATTCAACCCGCGATGGATCGAGTCTGTGCGCTCACCAGGATGAACGACGCAATAGATCAGGAAACCTTAATGCAATGACGGACATCACTCGATAAGCGGGGATACATGAAACGGCTGCGAATTGGCATTCTAACGCATATTAAACATCCGATTCGCCAGCCGTTCTCCGGTGGGCTCGAGGCGTTTACCTACGATGTCACGATGGCACTGAAGGAACGCGGCCATGACGTGACCCTGTTTGCAAGCTCCCATTCGGCACCAGAACTCGAACACACATCGATTCTCAGCGATGACAACTACGGCCCGCTCGGGCTGGATACACGCGGTAAGAAAGAAGCCTATTTCCGCGAATATCTCGACGAGCACCTTGCGTATATGCAATGCATGCAAGGTATGGACGCCCACCGTTTCGACGTCGTGT
This sequence comes from Robbsia sp. KACC 23696, assembly GCF_039852015.1. Lineage (NCBI taxonomy): Bacteria > Pseudomonadati > Pseudomonadota > Betaproteobacteria > Burkholderiales > Burkholderiaceae > Robbsia > Robbsia sp. KACC 23696. The sequence continues at coordinate 626,177 of NZ_CP156627.1, forward strand.
TCAACAATTCGCTTCATTACGTTCCCATCACGATGGGCGGTCTGATCGAAACCCCGATGCTGACGGTGCTTCATACACCGCCCTTCTTCGAACTGACTAATGCATTCGCTGCGCTGCGCCCCAAAGCGGCGCAGCGTATTTGCACCGTCTCGCATGCCAACGCCGACCGGTGGTCGGCGTTGGTTGGGGAATGCGATGTCATCCACAATGGCATCGATCTGTCTTCATGGGCGCCGAATGCGATGCCGAAAGGGCAACGCGCGATTTGGTTCGGAAGAATTGTGCCGGACAAGGGCCTGCATCACGCAATCGACGCGGCAAAACTTGCCGGCGTACCACTGGACTTTGCCGGACAGGCCAACGATGAAGCGTATTTCCGAGATCAAATCGCCCCGCGTCTGGACGACAATGCGGTGTACCTGGGACATCTCGGGCGAGAAGCGTTGGTAAAGCGCGTGCAGCACGCGGCCGTCTGTGTCGTATCGCCATGCTGGGACGAGCCGTTTGGCTTGGTCGTCGCGGAAGCGCTCGCCTGTGGTACGCCCGTGGCAGCGTATCGGCGAGGTGCATTGGCCGAATTGCTGACGCCGGAAACGGGTGTTTTGGCGAAGCCCGACGATATCGCCGCGCTTGCCCGCGCGATACAGGAAGCAAGGACGCTCGATCGCACGGCCTGTCGCCGCCACGCCGAGATCCATTGGGGCCGGGAAACCATGCTGGACAATTACGAGAGGCTGCTGCACGAGACCGCCGTTGGCGGGGCGGTCCATGTCTGACGTCCGCATTGCCTACTATGCGCACCATCACGGCAGCGGGCATGTGCGGCGCGCGCTAGAGATCGCTCGACACTTACACGGGCCCATCACGATTTTCACCAGCGCCGCGCCGCCAGACGACGCGTCATCGACCGTGGACATCGTGCACCTGCCTATAGACGTCGACGGACGAGAACACGAATATGCGGTTTCAGGATTGCATTACGCGCCACTAGCCGTCGCGGGGATCGCACAACGCATGGCGGTCATGGCCGATTGGTTTCGTGATAACTGGCCCTGCTTGTTGATCGTCGACGTATCGGTCGAAGTGGCACTACTCGCCCGTCTATGCGCGGTGCCCACCGTTTATATAAGACAAAACGGGATGCGCACGGACCTGCCGCACATGTTGGCCTATTCGACGGCAAGCCTGCTGCTGGCGCCTTTCCCAGAATCCTTTGCGCAAGCCCGCACCAACGACGAATGGCGCGAAAAGACGCTGTATTCGGGATTCATATCGCGGTTCGACTCATGCGCGATGACCGACGCGTCCGTGCCGCAAACGGTGGCTGTCCTCATCGGTCATGGCGGCACCGCTTTAACGGCCGCGCATCTGCGCGCGGCCGCCGAGGCCACGCCGGATTGGCAATGGACCGTTCTCGGGCCGGTTCGGGACGTTCCGTTGTACGATTATCCCGAAAACCTCCGCTTCATGGGCGTCGTCGCGTCGCCCGGCGATATTTTAAGACAGTCATATGTCGTCATCGGCTCCGCTGGCGACAACGTCGTCGCTGAAATGGCGTCGCTGCAGGCGCGATTCATTTGCTATGCGGACGAGCGACCGTTTAACGAGCAGATTGCGACCTCGGAAATTCTGGAACGTCTTGGCCTCGCCGTGTATTGCCGCGCCTGGCCTGAGGCGGCAGCATGGCCTGCCTTGCTCGCCCGCGCGGCGGCGTTCGAACGCGACGCTTGGCAGGCACATGTCGCTCACGGTGCGCGCACCGCCGCGACGGCGATCGAACAATGCGCCGAACGGGTATGGCGCGAGACCTTGTCGAGGCCCGCATGCTCAGTGTCTTGACCCTCGTGCACGGCCGGGCGCAGCACCTCGTCAATCTGATCAGGGGCCTGGAACAGGGCGTCGTCCCCCCGAACGAACTCGTCATCATTCACATGAACGAAGCGGCGGCGCCTCGGGAGTCGAAGCGTTTCCCGATTATTACGAGAACCCTCGACACAGCGCACGCCCGCTTGCCGCTTGCTGCAGCACGCAATGTTGCGGCGGCGACGGCGCGTGGAGACCATCTTGTGTTCCTCGACGTCGACTGTATCCCCGCTCCGTCTTTCGTCGCGACACACCGCGCCGCGCTCCGGCGCGATCCTGCCGCCATTCACCAAGGCTGTGTTCGCTATCTGCCCCAAGCCATCGACTTCGAGATGGAGACGATCGATAGTCTGACAGCGCTATCGTCACTGCATCCGCTTCATGCCGACCGAATCGATGGCGCTCCCGTCCCCTACCCGCTTTTCTGGTCCTTGAATTTCGCCTGCCATCGCGACACCTTTTCTCGCGCCGGCGGATTCGACGATGCCTATCGGGGATACGGCGGCGAAGACACCGACTTCAGCTTTTCCGCTCGGGAGAAAGGGATCCGTCTGCTTGGCTCCGCGGCCCTCGCTTTCCACCAGCATCACGCATCGTACGATCCGCCATTGAACCACTTCGCCGACATCGTCGAGAACGCACGGCGATTTCGCGAAAAATGGCAGGAATGGCCAATGCTCGGCTGGCTGAACGCTTTCGAGGCACGTGGCTATATTCATGTCCGGGGCACCGACATCGACGTGCATCGCGCACCCACTGCCGAAGAAATCGCATCCTGCCTCTGTTCGGATGCACCCCACTGACTGCAAACGTTGCGCTGCGACACGCACGAAACCGCGCGCTCGACGGTTGTGCGCATGCGATTCCGTCTGCCGCATTTCTGCTGAAGAGCCCAATATTGCGCGATGGCACACGCGTTGCTGGGGATAACGGGCGGTGATCCAACGCACGATTCGACGACACGGAGAAGGGATATGAAAGCACTCGTCTGGCAAGGAAAAAAAGACATCCGATATGAGACGGTACCCGACCCTGTTATCGAGGCCCCACGAGACGCCATTATCAAGATGTCTTGTTGCGCGATCTGCGGCTCGGACCTACATCTTTTCGACGGCTTCATGCCGGGTATGAAAGGCGGCGATATCATGGGCCACGAGTTCATGGGCGAAGTCGTGGAGGTCGGCAAGGAGGCCAGCAATTTGAAAGTCGGCGATCGCATCGTGGTGCCCTTCACGATCACCTGCGGTGAATGCGACCAATGCAAGCGCGGAAATTTCTCCGTCTGCGAGCGCACGAATCGAAACAAGGAAGAAGCCGATAAGGTATTTGGGCACACCACAGCGGGGCTGTTCGGCTACTCGCACCTTACCGGCGGCTATGCCGGCGGACAAGCCGAATATGTGCGCATCCCCTTCGCCGATTCGACCCATGTCAAGATTCCCGAAGGGTTAACCGACGAGCAAGTCCTCTTCCTCGGCGACTTATTTCCCACAGGCTGGCAAGCAGCGGTTCAATGCGACATTGTCCCAACCGACACTGTCTGTATCTGGGGCGCGGGCCCTGTCGGTCAAATGGCGGTCCGGAGCGCCATGATCCTCGGAGCGAAGCAAGTCGTCGTCATCGACTGCGTTCCGGAACGTCTTGCGATGGCCTCGGCGGCGGGCGCGATCACGATCAACTTCAAAGACGAAAGGGTCCTTGATCGGCTGAAGGAATTGACCCAGGGCAAGGGGCCGGAAAAATGTATCGATGCGGTCGGCATGGAATCGCACGCAACACGATCGCTCGATGCGCTGTACGACCGCGCCAAACAAGCGGTCATGCTCGAGACGGACCGTCCGCACGTATTGCGGGAGATGATCTATGTGTGCCGCCCAGCCGGCACCTTGTCCGTCGCCGGGGTCTACGGCGGGTTAATCGACAAGATTCCCTTCGGCGCGGCCATGAACAAAGGGCTGACTTGGCGGATGGGGCAGACACACGTGAAACGGTGGACGGACGATCTGCTGCAGCGGATCCGTTCCGGCCAGATCGACCCATCGTTTGTCATTACGCACACAGTATCGCTCTCCGAAGGCCCCGAAATGTACAAAACCTTTCGTGACAAAGAAGACGGCTGCATCAAAGTCGTACTGAAGCCGTAGCGATTATTCTCCCTAACCCGGCACGGTCTGTGCCGCGGTGTCACGCTGGCCCGTGACGTGCGCTTCACGTCGCGCGCGCAAATCCACGCCTCACCGGAATCGGCCACTATGCCGATTTCGTCATTTTTTTATTTTATTTCCGCTAGCATCGGTTCGGTCGGTAGGTCAATCTAGCGACATCGAGTCGGGCCCCTTTCGGAGACCAGCATGGAAGGCATCGATGACGCACGTCGCTTAGCCAATTCGTCGTCGGGCGCGCCGCCCGGAGGCGCGGATGACGCCGCGACGCGTGGCTTCGCGTCCGCCCTTTACGACAAGATGCCCGATACGCTGGCCGCGATACTGGACACGCTGACGTTCGTCATGCCCTTGCTCGATGTCGTGCCAAACGTGGTCTTCTTTGTAAAAGATCTGGATGCGCGCTATGTGGCGGCCAATCTGACGTTGGCCACGCGCTGTGGGCTCGATCGTTCCGAAGGCCTGTTGGGGAAAACCTCGGAGCAGGTGTTTCCCAGCCAATTCGGCAAGGTATATACCCAACAAGATCAAGACGTCATTCGCCACGCGAGAACGATCAGCGATCAGTTGGAAATGCACCTGTATCCGGATCGCGAGCCGGGCTGGTGCATGACGCACAAACGTCCGATCTGCGACCGCGACGGGCGCGTGGTCGGCCTCGTCGGTATCTCCTGCGACTTGCAGGCGGCCACGCTGACGCATCCTGCCTATGCGCGTCTTGCCGGTATCGACGATTTCTTGCGCGAGAATCTCTCGCGCACGATTCCGATGTCGGAACTGACCGCCATGACCGGATTGTCTATCTCGCAATTCGAACGGCACTGCAAGCGGATCTTCCATTTGACGCCGCGTCAGATGCTGCACAAATTTCGCTTGGAACGCGCCACGGCGTTGCTCGCGACCTCGGAGTCGATCACGAATATCGCCGCGGCGTGCGGCTATTCCGACCATAGCGCATTCAGCCGGCATTTCAAAAACATGACCGGTATCTCGCCCAGCCAGTTCCGCCTTGCGCTGCCCAAGGCGCCGTCGGAAAATAAATGAATCAGACGAAGATGGCGCAAACGCCGTCCGACGGTGCGAACGGCACGGCCGATGTCGTGATTGTCGGGGCCGGCATCATCGGCTTGGCCTGTGCCTGGTCCGCTTTACAGGACGGCGCACGCATCACCGTGATCGATCCCGACTTCGAAGGCGATCGCACCTCGCACGGCAATGCAGGCGTGATCGCCATGTCCGACAGTACCCCGATCTCCGTGCCGGGTGTCTGGCGGAAAGTGCCGAAATGGCTGATGGATCCGCTCGGCCCGCTATCGCTCGACTGGAAGCATCTACCGCGCGCGCTACCCTGGTTCATGGCGTTTCAGAAAGCCAGCGGTCGACAGCGTTTTACCGAGATATCGCACGCGCTGGCGGCGCTGCATCGACGCACCTATCGCGACCTGCTGCCGATGCTGGGCGATGCCGGCGCATTGCCGATCCTGCATCGGCGCGGTGCCCTATTGCTTTATGAGACAAAAGCCGCGTTCGAGGCCGATGCCGAAGAATGCCGTTTCAAGCAAAGCCTGGGCGCGAAGTTGACGGTCATGTCCGCCCGCCAGGTGCGCGACATGGAGCCGGCTCTGGCGCCGGTATTCCAACACGGCGTATTCCAGGAAGAGTGTGCCCACGTCGGCGACCCGCGCGAGATCGTGACCTTGCTGCGCGCGCGCGTTCGTGCGCTCGGCGCGCGTTTCGTTCCGGGTCATGTGCGGGCGGTGATGCCGTCGGAGTACGGCGCGTCGGCCGCGCTGGAGGACGGCACGCGCGTATCGGGTCGTCACGTCGTGGTGGCAACCGGCGCATGGTCGGCGGGCCTGGCGGCCGGCGTCGGCGACGCGGTCTTGTTGGAAAGCGAACGCGGCTACAACACCACCTTGCCCGATGCGGGAATCCACCTGTCGCGCGAAGTCGTTTTCGCCGAGCGTAAATTCGTCGCGACGCCGCTGGATATCGGCTTGCGTATCGGCGGCGCGGCCGAATTCGCCGGCTTGCGCGCGCCACCGAACTATCGCCGCAGCGACGCGTTGTTGGCATTGGCCAAGACGTTTTTACCGGGCCTGCGTGACGCCGGCGCCGCTAAATGGATGGGGCACCGCCCCTCGACGCCGGACTCGCTTCCGGTGATCGGTTGCTCGCCTAAAGCCGCGTCCATCGTCTATGCCTTCGGTCATGGACATCTCGGACTGACGCAGTCGGCCACCACCGGCGCCTTGGTGGCCGACCTCATCGCCGGCAGAACGCCGGACGTGCCGATGGCCCCTTATTCGATAGCGCGGTTTGCGCGTTAGCGGCAAGCGTCGACGCGAACCCGGCAAAGACGATCCCTGAAGACATTGGAGATACGGAACGTGATAGTAGTGGATTCTCACACGGGCGGTGAACCGACCCGTCTCGTCATCGACGGCGGTCCGGACCTCGGCTCGGGACCGATAGCGGAGCGCCTCGCACGCTTTCGCGACACGTTCGATCATATCCGCGCCGGTGTGGTGAACGAGCCGCGTGGTTCCGATGTCATGGTGGGCGCGCTCCTGCTCGAACCGCATGATGCGGCCTCCACGGCAGCCGTGATCTTTTTCAATAACGTCGGTTTTCTCGGCATGTGCGGGCACGGCACGATCGGCCTGATCGTCTCGCTTGCATGGCTCGGCAAGATTCAAGCGGGGACGCATCGCATCGAAACGCCGGTCGGTATCGTCGATGCGATATTGCACGAAGACCGGAGCGTGACGGTACGCAATGTACCGGCTTATCGTTACCGGCAAAACGTCGAAGTCGAGGTGCCCGGCCATGGGCGCATGCACGGGGACATCGCATGGGGCGGCAACTGGTTCTTTCTCGTTGCCGATCACGGCCAAGCGCTGAACGCACAGAATGTCGAAGTACTGACGGCGGTCGCGTGGACCGTCAGACAAGCGTTGGAACAAAGCGGCATCACCGGCGAAGACGGTGCGCTGATCGATCACATCGAGTTTTTCGCCGACGTCGACGTCCCGGGAATCGATAGCCGTAACTTCGTGCTGTGCCCCGGCAAAGCATACGATCGCTCGCCTTGCGGCACCGGTACCTGTGCGAAAGTGGCCTGCCTCGCTGCCGATGGTGCACTCGCCCCCGGCGCGGTATGGCGTCAGGAAAGCATCATCGGCAGTGCCTTCGATGTGCACTACGACCTTGCGACGGATCTGCCGCCGCATCAGGTGCGTCCCAGTATTCGGGGAACGGCGCACGTCACCGCCCGGTCGGAACTCGTCTTTTCGGATGACGATCCCTTTGTGTGGGGCATCCCGCAATAACGCTTTCATATCCCGTGTCACGCGTCGTCTCGAAATACGCCGACGCGTCGCGCGGACAAGCTTGATTTTTGAAACCTCGTGAACGCGCGTGCGCGTCACGTCTGACAAACCTCGCATAAGGAGGCGGTGAACGACGATGGGCCATTCTATTTTTACTGGCTGTATTCCGGCATTGATGACGCCTTGTACGTCGGATCGGACGCCCGACTTCGATGCGCTGGTGAGCAAAGGGCGCGCCCTGGTCGCGGCGGGCATGCGCGCCGTCGTCTATTGCGGCTCGATGGGCGACTGGCCGCTTTTATCGGAACAGCAGAGGCAGGAGGGCGTGGCGCGCCTGGTCGCGGCAGGCGTGCCGACCATCGTCGGTACCGGCGCCGTCAACTCCAAGGAGGCGGTGTCGCACGCGGCGCATGCCGCGCACGTGGGGGCCCAGGGCTTGATGGTCATTCCGCGTTTGCTGTCCCGCGGTAGCGCCGCGAGTGCGCAGAAAGCGCACTTTTCCGCGATATTGAAAGCGGCCCCGGCATTGCCCGCCGTCATCTACAACAGCCCGTATTACGGCTTCGCCACGCGCGCCGACCTGTTCTTCGCCTTGCGCGAGGAGCATCCCAATCTGGTCGGCTTCAAGGAATTCGGTGGCAGCGCCGACCTGCGCTACGCGGCGGAGCATATCACCTCCGGCGACGACGCCGTCAGCCTGATGGTCGGCGTCGACACGCAAGTAGTGCACGGATTCGTCAACTGCAATGCGACGGGTGCGATCACCGGCATTGGCAACGCCTTGCCGCGCGAAGTGCTCCACCTCGTGTCCCTCAGTCAGCAAGCGGCGAAGGGCGATGCGAACGCGCGTCGCCTGGCACTGGAATTGGAGGGTGCACTGGCCGTCTTGTCTTCCTTCGATGAAGGGACGGATCTGGTCCTGTACTACAAATATCTGATGGTCCTGAACGGCGACAAGGAATATACGCTGCATTTCAACGAGACCGATGCGTTGAGCGATGCGCAACGACGCTACGCGGAAAATCAATACACGCTGTTCCGTCAGTGGTACGCCGATTGGTCGGAGTCGCTCGCCAAAGCGTAAGCCCGCGACCGTCGCCATGGCCACCGGTCTGGCTAAGCGCGCGTCCGGCCACGAACAGCCGGGGCCCCTGCACCAGGCCGCGCGCGACCGCCTGCTTGAGCGGCAGTCCCGCGCCGCCGGCATCGCGCACCGTCGTGAACCCGCGGCGCAGGATGTCGCGAGTCGCGACAGTCCTTAGATGACCGATGCGACCGACCCGATCAGCTCGCGTAACCACTGCTGTGCAGGATTGGCATCGTTACGCCGATGCCACATTACATGAAATACAATTTCAGGAAGTACGAGCGGAGGCGGTAGCAGCGCGAGCTTCCGCGCGGCCGACGACTGAAGCGCCACCCGTTTCATGACGGTGGCCGTCAGATGTGTTCGAGCGACCACCGCAGGTACGGCAAACATATGCGGCAGCGTCAGCGCGAGGTGACGTTGCTTGCCCTGCTGCGCCAGCGCTTCATCGACCAAACCATGTCGCTGCCCTTCCGGCGACGCCAATACGTGCGATAAAGAGAGATAGGTCTCCATGTCCATCGCACGGCGCGCAACCGGATGCGTGCTGGAGACGATCGTCACGAACGCGTCGCTGAAAATCGGGCGCGTCAAAATCCGCGCCTCCGAATACGTCGGGGGCACACCCACCGCGGCGTCGATCACTCCGGCGTCGAGCAGATCGACAGCATCGTCTCGATTGTTGAAGGCATGCACATTGATCGTCATGCCAGGCGCCTGCTCCGCCATCTTTTCGAGAAGCATCGGCAACACGACGAACGCCGAGTAGTCTGACATGCCGACGTTGAGCGCGAGCGTCGCATCGGACGGCGTAAATCCCTCTCCTTTCAACAACGTCGCGCCTATCTGGCGCAAGGCCTGCGCGATCGGTTCCGCCAGCTCGCGCGCACGCGGCGTCGGTAGCAAGCCGTCGGCACTTCGCAGAAATAGCGGGTCGTCCAGTAGTGTGCGCAGCCGCGACAATGCCGCGCTCATCGCGGGCTGACTGACGCCAACGTGTACTGCTGCTCGCGTGACGTTGCGCTCGGTCATCAACGCATCGAACGCGGCCAGCAGGTTCAAATCGATGCCGTGATAATCCATAAATCAAATAATGTTGTATACGGTCTATTTGTTGGACAGATTTTACGGGGAATCGCACACTGGCGTCAGAGATCACGAAATACAGGGAGATAGCGATGAACGGCAACGGTGTGAATGAAGTGGAACGGCTGCGCATCGAACGCGCGGCAGTGGAGACGCTGTATCGCGCTTTCAGCGAACAGAACCCCGATCTGGTTGACGGGGTGTTGGATCCGGCATGGGACGATATTCCGTTAGCACCGGGGCAAGAGCCCGGGCCGGAAGGCATCAAGACGATCATCCGCAGCCTCGGTGCGGCCTTTCCCGATGTGCGGATCGTCATTCACGACATGATTCAGGTGCCCGGGCGGATCGCGGTGCGCGCCGAGATCACGGGGACCCATCAAGGCGAATTGTTCGGCATCGCGCCCACGGGAAAACGCGTGGGCTTCCGTCTTCATGAGTTTCACACCTTGGACGGCGGGCGTGTCACTACAACCTGGCATATGGAAGATTGGTTTGGCCTCTTCCAGCAACTCGGCGAATTTCCGAGACAGGCGTAGGCATTGGGCTAACGCCGACGCCCCTCAGCGATCGGTGTGAGTTACACCGATCGGGCAAGGTCGATGGCGAATTTACGCTTGATGACCAATGCAAGGGCAATGGTGAATACGAAATGGGACATGAATCCGCCAATGATGACATTGGGATCGAAGTAGTCCGGGTGATTGTTTGAGCTGATGCTGATGGCAACATGCATCGCGATCCACGCTATAACGCCATAGAACAAGGCGATAAACGTCGCCTCGTAGCCGCGCCGCTGAAAATAAGGCCAGATCGCCGCGAAAAGCACGCCCCACGCAGAGGCAAACGTAAAGTGAATGGCGGTCCCAAGGATGTACGCCCAGATACCCAACGCGTCTTGAACTTGTTTCCCAAAAACCAGCCCCGTGGCGTTACGCGGAATTCCCCCCATCGGCATGAGATGTTGCACGCTCACCCAGACAATTGCCTCGTAAATCCAAATCATCACCGCCCCGACGAGCCCTCCAGTAATGCCGGCGACCAGCATCGTCCGATGGCTTGACCACGATTTGCTTCCTGACGCGTTAATCCGCGCTGTCGACTCCATACTTGAAGGGCTGGCCATCGCGTTCTCCTGAGTAGGCGATCCGTTTCCATCCGCGCTGCCGCCGGGAGGGGAAAATACGGATTTGGTATCCCAAAATTGGGATGAGGAGATAGTAAAGCACTCCTAACGCCACGGAAACGGGGTTTACCATGCTCGGGAAAAACGTTTTGGGATCCTATAGCGGGCACGCGCATTCTTACGAAACGTAATAATCATCCGCTTATATGAATCGATAGCTCGCGCCTTGCGGTTCGGTCTCAGAGAGGTACACGGTCGTTGCGAAAAGCGGCAGGGTTATGCGAATTCCACGACCACGTAGCGGCGGGAGAAACGGTAATCCCAATCTGTCGTCAGCTATCGATCATAATGGCTGACAAATAGAGCGCTGAGTAAGCGAGGTCCGCTTCGTGAAAAGCCTCTGGACACCTGAGTCTGCGTTCTAGCCTCGACGCGCCTCGCTGATGACATTAGTATCAACTAAATACATTGGGCGCCGCTTGATCCGTGCTTAGGCGCTCGAAGTCTTCGTCACGCCCGACATTTGGCATCGACGCCAGCACATCCGCGAAACTCCGGCGTTGCGGGTGCCCCAGTACTTCAGCAAGGATTTCACGATGTTCGGCCTCCGCACTGCGCCCGTTCGCTATTGCCCGAACCCGTAGCGCGTCAACGAGTGAGTCATCCAGATTTCTCACGACAAGTGATTTCACTATCGCCTCCATCACAAAACCATATCATGTGCATAGCATTGATATGATCGACGTGCAATCATTTTCATATCAATTGGTTTTGCCGCCGCATCGAGTAGAGGTGGCACGACCTATTTCAAGCACGCTAAGCTGGCCGTGCTGCTGGAGCACATCAAGAAGTGATCCCATGGATCTCAGGGCGCACGGCCAATCCCGATTCCGCGTACGTCGGATAATCGGTAAATCCCGCTTCGGCGCCGCCGTAAAGCGTTGCCGGATTGACGGCGTTCAGTGCCCAGCCGTTCTGCAGCCGCTCAGGCAAATCCGGATTGGCGATGAAGGGGCGGCCGATCGCGATGAGGTCGGCGAGACCCGCCTCGACCAAGCGCGCACCGCGTTCCGCCGTGTACCGTCCGGCATAGATGATTCGGCCGCTGAAGGTGCGACGCACTTCCTGACGAAAGGCTTCGGGCAGATCCGGCGCGTTGTCCCAATCCGCCTCGGCAATCGACACATACGCGACGCCTGCTTCTTCGAGCACGTTGATCGCCTCGATATACGTTTCGTGCGGATCGTCTTCCACCAGTCCGATGTAGACGCGATCCTGATCGGTGCTGGTGAACAACGGCGTGAAGCGCACGCCGAGTCGGTCCGCCCCGACGGCGTCGCTCACGGCCTGAACGATTTCACGCAGGAAACGTAAGCGATTCTGCAACGACCCACCGTATTCGTCTTCACGATGGTTGGCGTGTGCGGAAATGAATTGGTTCACCAGATAGCCATTGGCTGCGTGGATCTCGACGCCATCGAACCCGGCACTGATCGCGTTCCGCGCGGCCTGTGCGTATAGCGCGACCAATTCCTTGATCTCGGCAACGGTCAACGCACGCGGGGTGGACGGCTCGACCAGCGTGCCGGCGCCCGGCGCCGTTTCGATAAACGCCTTCACCTTTTTCGCGGGTATCGCGGAAGGAGCGACGGGAGCGCCACCCTGGGGCTGCAAAGCCGTATGCGATACGCGTCCAACATGCCAGAGCTGAGCAAAGATGATGCCGCCCTTTTCGTGCACCGCAGCCGTTACATGGCGCCACCCCTCTATCTGCGCAGGGCTGTAGATGCCCGGCGTCCACGCATAACCCTGTCCACGCGGTTCGATTTGCGATCCTTCGCTGATCATGAATCCCGCCGTAGCACGCTGCCCGTAATAGCGCGCCATCAGCGCAGTTGCAACGTCGCCGGGACCACTTCGCTGGCGCGTCAGCGGCGGAAGCACCAAGCGATTCTTCAAATCGTATCGACCAAGCTTCAGGGGCTGGAATAGAGAATGTTGGCGCATCACTTCGTTATCCTATGTACTATGTTTTTAAAAATACACCGGCGATTCCAAACACGATTACTCATGCAACCGTGCTGAAAACACTGGTGCGGCTATCGGTTCGATTTTTCATAAACCGAAAGCAAGCACCGTTTGCGACCAATGCAAGGATCGATGCATCGCAAGTCCTCATTGGACGCCTTGATTGCCTTGCCCTTTTGCTATTCTCGCTTCCGCTGCTTCGATCCCGGCCGGATAGTTGATATCTTTTTGGGACGGATTGTAGCCAGCCTTCTGCAGCTGAACGATTTCTGCCCGCAAGCTGGCACGCGTGACGGGCGCCGTCGACTGTGCGAAAGCCAATGCCGGGACAGCGAAGCTGGCTGCGAGGATGCTGCTGACGAATACTTTTTTCATGATCGATACTCCAATATTGATACGTGCTTGTAGAAGGGGGATAACAAAACCGAGTGCATTCCAGACTTCAATCGCGGTGCTCATTTTTACCTCGTCGATGCGGCGCCGATTTGCCCGTTCGACGCGCTGCCCAGCACCACAGCCGACACTCCGGGCGTGAGCGCCACTTTGGCTTCGGCTGCCTGCAGGTTTGCCGGGTAATTCGGATCGGGATTCGCCGGGTTATAACCGGCCTTTTCCAACAGCGCCAACTCATGGATGAGGCCGGCGTGCGTCACCGGCGATGAAGCTTGTGCGAATGACAGCGCGGGGGCGGCCAAGAAAGCGGCGACCAAGGTCGCGCGGATAACATTGCGGTTCATGATTTCACGTCCTTTTTAAATTGACGAAACAGGGCTCTCGTGACTCTTTAGAGTAGACCAGTCGTCTAGTAACGGTGTAAAAAAACGAGCACTACCGACGCTCTTCCGTATTAAACATGAACGTCTTAGTCCTCGTTGCCTGCCTTGCAAGGCATGTTTCAAACCGTGCTGCAGTGAACGTAATGTAACGCAAATTAGACCGGTCGTCTACAATTTTTTCATTGGGCGGCGTGATGTCTCCGAACGGGGCACTCTTCGAGGGCCGCCCAGCGGCCACTGGGCGGGAATGGGCGACCGCGCCCCGGCCGGGCCCTCTATACCAGCAAGCCTCGCTGACGCAGCATTGGCGCGACATCGGGATCCCGCCCGCGATAGGCGCGATACGCCGCAGCGGGATCAATCGTGCCGCCGCTGCTGTAGACGTCGCGATGCAGGCGCGCCGCGACGGCGCGATCGAAGGGGTCTTTCGCTTCGGTGAACGCAGCGAAACCATCGGCCGCCAATACGTCCGCCCACATATAGACGTAGTAGCCCGCCGCATAGCCATCGCCGGCAAAGAGATGCTGAAAGTGCGAGAGGTGGTGACGCAGGCCGATATCGTCGGGCACGCCCAACCGTCGACATTGCGCGCGCTCGAAGGCGGCGATATCGATCGACTCACCCTCGGGTAACGCATGCAAGGCCATGTCGATCAGCGCCGGCGCGACGTATTGGATCGTACCGAAGGCCTGGTCGAAGCGACGGGCAGCGGTGAGTCGTGTCAACAAGGCAGCGGGGATGGGCGCGCCTGTTTGCCAATGGGTCGCGTGACGCAACAGCACTTGCTCGTCTTGCGCCCAATTCTCAAAAATCTGAGAGGGAAATTCGACGAAATCGCCAGGCACATTGGTTCCGGCCAGTCGCTCGTATCGGGCGTTGGACAACAAGCCGTGAAGTCCATGTCCAAACTCATGGAACAAGGTAGTGACGTCGTCGAAGCTCAGTAACGAGGGGCTGCTCTTGGCAAAGTTATTGTTGTTGATCACGATGGGCAACGTGCCGCCGTTCAATCCCGACTGCGACCGGAACACGCTCATCCAGGCGCCGCTGCGCTTGGTCTGGCGCGCGAAGTAGTCGCCGATAAAGATGCCGATCAGCTTGCCTTCTCGATCTGCCACCTCCCACAGTCGCGCGTCCGAATGGTAAAGCGGGACATCGGTGCGTTCGGTAAACTGGATACCGAAGAGGCGCGAGGCGCAGTCGAACGCGGCGTCGATCATCTTCTCCAGCGAGAAGTAGGCCTTTACTTCGGCGTCGTCGAGATCGAAGTTGGCTTGGCGGACCTTTTCCGCCAGGTACATCCAATCCCAGGCGGCGATCGGCGTCGGCTCGCCTAACTGCTTCGCCATCTCCGTCAGCGCGCGACGGTCTTCTTCTGCTTTGTGCAAGGCAGGCGCCCATGTCCGTTCGAGCAACGCTCTCGCGGCATCCGGCGTGCCGGCCATACGGTCGCTCACTTGAAAATCCGCGTACGTCGCATAACCCAATAGCGTGGCCATCTGCTGTCGCAGCGCGATGATTCGCGCGGCGACCGGCCGATTGTCGTGCGCGCCGTCATGCGCGCCACGGCTGACCCGCGCGCGCCACAGCCGCTCACGAAGATCGCGACGTGCGGAGAAGGTCAGGAAAGGCTCTGCTATCGACGGCGATAGCGTGACGACCCGACTACCCGCAGGGAGGCCGCGCGCCCGAGCCGCCTCCACCGCCACATCGATCATTGAGGCGGGAAGTCCCAGGAGATCGTCGGGGCCGTCCAGCGGCAGGACGAAAGCGGATTCATCGAACAGCACGTTCTGGCCAAATTGCGTGCACAGGCTGGCGAGGGTCTCGGCATGCGTCGCATAGAGCGCTCTGGCTGGGCCCGATAGATTCGCGCCAGCGCGTACGAAGTCGCGGTGGATGCGCTCGACAAGACGGCGCCCTTCCCCACTCAGCGCCAAGCTATCCAATTGCGCATGGAGATCTTGAAAACGCGAAAAGAGCGCTGCGTTCAGAAAGATGGCATTGCGATGCGCCGCCTGCAACGGGGCCAGATCGCGTTCGATCTCTTGCAATTCGGGCGACGTTTCGCTGGCAGTCAGGTTATCGAACATCAGCGAAATACGATTCAGCAATCGGCCGCAGCCATCGAATGCGACCGCCGTGTTCTCAAAGTTCGGCGGTGCAGGATTCGAGGCAATCTCGTCCAGTTCTTTCAGATGCGCCCGCATGGCGACATCGAACGCCTGCGGGAAATGAGCGGCCTTGACCGTCTGAAAGGGGGGCAACGCATAGGGTGCCGTCCAATCGGCGAGGAGAGGGTTCGAGGTCTCGGACACGGTACGCCTTGCTGTAGAAATGGATATATCCGGCAAGGATACACCTGCCATCCAGACTTACGTCCGATTGCGATCCGCGTGGTACGTGTCGCGCCGCGGCCGGTGCGGCCGCAGAAAAAGCCAGGCCTGAAAGACCGTCAATCGAATGGCGTGTGGCGTCAGATGCCCACCACGTCTTCTCTTCTGATAAGACTTGGCGCGTTTTGAAAAACGCTTCCGAGTGTCCCTCTTTTTTTGCGCGAAAACTGTACTAGACCGTTTTTACAAGGTCTTCCCCGAGTATATGTATCGGCATGCTGATTTTTCTAGAGGGACATTGACGTCGCACCATAAAACAATTTCACACAAGCGCGTACGACTGCCAATTATCGCGCTTCGCGGAGGATCCGCCGTCTGTCACGTGATCGGATTGTGCGGCCGATCGCTGACGCGGCGCCACGCGCCACCGCGACCAATCAGGTTCGCGCCCACCTTGCCATGCTGTGCGCCGTAACAGTGGCAGCCCTGCTCGCGGCATGTCTCGTGCCCTTCGGCCAAGTTCAACCATGCCCCGACACTGGCCTCCATATCGGCCCACAGTCCCGGCTGCTGCATACTCCAATGCGCGCAACGGTGTGCCAACACGTCCACGATACCCAGGCACGGTCCGGCGTAAATGCTGACTTTCTCCATCTGCCTGACGATCTCGGCGATCTTCACCGACATCGCCAACGCTTCAGTACACGACGCAATCGCCGTGGTGTCCCCCAAGGCCTTGATCGCCTCGGCCGCCTTGGTGAAATGCAGCATTAGTTTAGGCAATAGGTCCACTGCGGACGCGCCCGCTTCGCGGATCTGTTCCGCCGCATGGGCTTCCACAAGTTTGTGGCTCAACAGGCTTGACTGAATGGCGACGCCATCCGCCCCTCTCAAAACATTCAAACCAATCGTGCTGCCCACGCCGGCCGCGGACGCCGTGCCTTTCAACGCGCTCTGGCCCAGCTTCGACACCGCGCTAATATCGCCGATATACGCGCTGAAAATAGAACCCATCGACACCAATTCGGCTGCTACTGCCGTGGCCTTCTGGGCGCTGGTGTTCCGCGTGTTCCAATGCGCCATCCGTCGGCGTGCGCGATTGAAATAGCCGGGACGATCCACCTGTTTCCACACGGCGTTCAACATCGCCGTCAACCGTTGCTGCACCGATGCATCCACTGACGCTGCCGCATTCGCGCGCTGACGTGTCTGCCCCAAGTCCGCACTATAGTTCCACGTACTGTCGCTGGACGGTGCCATCTCGCCAACCAAGTCTTGACGCGCCGATTGCATTGCCTCGAGTAGCTCGTCGATCTTGACGGCATTCGGCAAGCCGGGCGCATGGATCACCGGTTCGAGAACGGCGGACAGCGGTGTAGTCACCGTGCGATACCGTTTCATCAAGTTCGTGGCGGTCGACTTCAGCGTTAATCCCGTGAACGGTGCATAACAGACATCGTCGTCCTTGCGCGCCGGACAACAGATGCTCTCCGGATGACTCTTGAACCATTGCCGCAACGCTGCAGCCATCGGCGCTTCGGCGGCCGCCCAATTGGTGGCGAGTTTCGAATACTGATCGAGATAGAAGATCAACAGGTCCAGCACCGGCAACGTGTAGTTGCGCACTTTATCTGCGTGGTGCACATAGCGCGCCATGGCCTTGGCGTAATTGATCGCTTCTTCACAGTTCTGAAACGACTCGACCGCCGTACGTTGGAGGTCCTTGCTGATGCCGTCCATCATCCGGTAGTGGTCGATCGCACGGCGTAGCGAATCGCTGGCCTCGACGGTGAGGTACGCACCAAGCTCCCGGCCTTTAGCGGCTTCCGCCGCAGTGTAATTTTGCAACCAGCGACGATTGTCTCGGCCATAGTCCTGACCGATTTTTTCGATTGCCGTCTTCAGACCATAGGAGGCCGCGCCGATCGCCAACAGTATCGGAATCGCCAAGCCGCCCGTCACCGCCGCGGCGGCGCCAACGCCCACCGACACCAATACCGTGACCGCGATGCTTGCGGCCCCGGTGCGCGTCATCGTCTCGATCGCGACCGTACCCTTGTTATACAAAAAATTCTTAATGCTACCGGTGTGCGCTTTCTTCACCATCTCGAAAGCATCCAGCATGATGGCACGGGCAGAGCGCTCGGCGACTTCGGAGGAAAAAGGCATGGCATCTCTTTTAAACGCGACTGCGATCTTATCGTTCCTCGCTCCATCCGCGAGAACGCCGCGCTATTGTTACCAAATGAAATATGTTTATTCCAGCGAATTCTACGAGGGCTTACCCTAGCGACTTCAATACGACAAATTTCAGAGTTGAGCCGAAGATAGGATCGCACTCATGCGCCAACCGTTTTCCTGGCCAATTTGAATAAACTTGTTTCGGCAATTAATAAACAAATCGCCGCAGTGTCATCGGTCGTTCTGACCTACGACTGCCGCGATATTTTGCGCGCTAAGGTCTGTCGCATCCGTCAATTTTACAAGGTGTTGCAAAAATAATACAATCGCGATACCACTGCGAACCACCCGTTGGCAAAGCGGAGAGCGTAGCAAAGGGATGGGGATCCGCTTGACAATGCGTCTCAACGTGAGAGGTATCTTTTACCGAACGTATTTTTTTTGCAGCTTTGTTCTTTTTCCGAATACGAATCTTTACATACAAACTTCGCACCGCGCCGAAACCAAGTGGAAAGTCTCAAAAATTTCACGCGCGCGAATTAAATTTCGCTATTATCCGGTCGTTGAGCGTCATTAAGTAGTGCGTCAACACTGTAATCGCGCATTGAAACAAACGTTGGACCTAAATCCGAGATGCTTTAGCGACGATACGGGACCCGCGTAACGAATTTTCGCCATTCCCAGTGCCGTGTGAGCGACAGAATGGTGCAAAGCCCTTGCCCGTTTGCTCTGTCATACGCTTTACACATTGTTGCCCTACAAACAGCAACGCGCGAGCGGATAAGATCACCCGATCCTTCGTTTCGGCGAATCGTAGTTATTTTGATAACGATATGACGCAGCGTTTCGATGTCCAGTCATTCGTTATCCTCAAGACCTCAGCAATTGAAACGTCGTTTTTTCATATCAAGTTCGCGATTGGAGAAGAAGGATGCCTAACAGCTTGCAACACTGGGTTGGTCGAAATCGCCCGCCGCGCGTACAAATCACCTATGACGTTGAGCTTGGCGACGCCGTCGAGAAGCGTGAACTGCCGATGGTTGTCGGCATTTTGTCCGACTTGTCCGGCAAGCCGTCGCAGCCGCTGCCCAAGTTGAAGGAAAGGCGCATGGTCGAGATCGACCGCGACAACTTCAACGAGGTCATGGAAAAGATCAATCCGCGTCTCGAACTGACGGTACCGAACACGATCGCCGGCGATGGCACCGTGCCGGTTGCCTTGTCGTTCAGCAATATGTCGGATTTCCATCCGGACGCGCTGGTGCAACAAGTACCGCGCCTGGCGAAGCTTTTGGAAGCACGGCAACAATTGCGCGACCTGCTGGCAAAGCTCGACGGTAACGACGAATTGGATTCCTTGCTCGAAAAGATCGTGGGCAACGTGGATGAGCTGAAGAAAGTCAAGGATGAGGCCAACGCTGGCGCGCCGACGACCGCTACCGCTGAACCGTCACCTGCAGCCTAACCCTACGACCGGACATCTCGAGGATTTCTATTATGGCAACGAAAGCGCAAGCCGCCAGCACCGCGGAAGCCGGCAGTACGGTTGAACTCAGTCTGCTAGACAAGATCGTGCACGAAGGCAATATGGCCGTCGAGCCGTCGCAAAATACGTATGCGAAGCAGTTGATCGGTCAGCTCGCGTCCCAAATTCTTGACGAAGGCATGCGCACCAGCCCGGACAAGGGCGTGGTGGCAATGATCAATGAACGCGTCGCGGAAATCGACCGTCTGCTGTCGGACCAGCTCAACGCCATCATGCACGACGCGGAATTCCAGGCATTGGAATCGTCGTGGCGCGGATTGTCGGACATGGTCCATGGTACCGAAACGAGCGCGCGCCTGAAGCTGCGCCTGCTGAACGTGTCGAAGAGCGAACTGCTGAAGGACCTCGAGTCCGCGGTCGATCACGATATGAGCGCCCTGTTCAAGAAACTGTACGAAGAAGAGTACGGTACGTTCGGCGGCCATCCCTACTCTTTGCTGATCGGCGACTATCAATTTGGTCGTCATCCGCAGGATATCGCTCTGCTCGAGCGCATCTCGAAAGTCGCGGCTGCCGCGCACGCACCGTTTATCAGCGCTGCCGCGCCCGCACTCTTCGATATGAAGTCTTATCAAGACCTGGGCGTCCCACGCGACCTGTCGAAGGTCTTCGAAAGCGCCGAGCTGACCGCATGGCGCGGCTTCCGTGAATCAGAGGATTCCCGTTATGTCGCGCTGACGCTGCCATCGTACGCGGCGCGTCTGCCGTATGGCGCCGCGACGGTACCGGTGGAAAGCTTCAAGTTCGAAGAAGACGTCAACGGCAGCGACCACAGCAAGTATCTGTGGGCGAACTCGGCCTACCAACTCGGTCTGCGTATCACGGACGCCTTCGCCAAGTACAGCTGGGCAACCGCGATTCGCGGCGTGGAAGGCGGCGGCAAGATCGACGGTCTGGCGGCACACACGTTCAAGACCGACGAAGGCGATATCGCGCTGAAGTGCCCGACCGAAGTGTCGATCACGGACCGTCGCGAAAAGGAATTGAACGATCTCGGGTTCATCTCCATAGTCAATTCCAAGGGATCGAATTCCGCGACGTTCTTCGGTGCGCAGACGGTCAACAAGCCGAAGGTCTACAACAAGGACGCGGCCAACGCCAATGCCCAGTTGTCGGCACGCCTGCCCTACGTGTTGGCTGCATCCCGCTTTGCGCATTACCTGAAGGTCATCATGCGCGACAAGGTGGGTAGCTTCCAGACGCGCGACGAAGTGGAAAACTTCCTCAACAACTGGATTTCGGGATACGTGTTGTTGAACGCCTCGGCACCGCAAGCTGCCAAAGCGCGCTTCCCGTTGAGCGAAGCCCGCGTCGATGTCACGGAAGTGCCGGGTAAGCCGGGTGCTTACAACGCAACCTGCTTCTTGAAGCCGCATTTCCAAATGGAAACGCTGACGGCATCGCTGCGTCTGGTGGCCGAGTTGCCGGCGCCCGCTGCAGCGTGATTGCCGGTTGATCACGACGCGTTCGATGTTTGACGACGCCTGACCTGCAGGCCCAGGACCGGGACTCCCCGGTCGGATGGCTGCGCGCGGCTCCTACACGACATATCAACATTTAGGTCACACCGTCATGGATACTTTGGTTCTTTCGATTGACAGCATTGCCGGTAACGCAACGCTTACGGGCTACGCCGGCAAGATCATCATCGAGCAGTTCTCGCTGAGCGTGTCGTTGCCGATGAACATGGATGTGGCGAATACGGAACGGACGATGGGCCGCCCGAGCTTCTCCGAGATCAGCGTGACGAAGATGACGGACATCTCCACGCCGCCGTTGTATGCTGCCTGTACCGCCGGCACGAAGCTCGGCAACATCACGTTGACGGTCATGCGTAATGAAGGCGGCGTGGCCATGGAATACTCGAAATATGTGATGACGAACGCGATGATCTCGAACATCTCGACGTCGGGCGGCAGCAACGGCTCCATGGACAGCTTGTCGATCAACTATACGAAGATCACCACCGAATTCACGCAACAAAGCACCGATTCGACGAAGAAGGGCACGGCGCAGTTCGGTTGGGACCTGACGACGAACGTCGCAGCATCCTAAGCGGCTGCCTTCCATCGCGAGCGCTCGCGCGAGCACTGCCTCGCTTTATACCGCCATGTCAGACTCGATGCCCTTCTCGTCCATACCGTTATTCGACCGCCTGCGCGCGGCGCCGGATACGACAACGCACGAAGGACACGAAAGCGAGTGGCAGCGGCTGCGGCGGTCCGTCAAGCACGAGCTGGAGAATTTGTTCTCCTCGCGCTCGGGTCTGGCGATGGATGCTTACCTTACCGGCATGCTGACGGTGCTCGATTACGGGCTGCCCGACACCACCGCTTTATCGATGGATTCGGTGCTCGACCGCCAGCACCTGGAAAAGGCGATCGCACGGGCGATCGCGACGTTCGAGCCGCGATTGCGCACGGTGACGGTGAGCGTACGGGCTAGTGCGATTCGCGGCGCCGACGCGTGTATCAGCGTGAATGGCACGTTGCGTCTCGCGCATCGCCAGCATCGCGTCCAATTCGAATTGGCGGCGTCCGGCAATCCCGAAGCGTCGAAGGTCATCGACGTCACGGATGTTCCCTCTTCCGTCGTCAGGGAGACGGACCATGTCTGAAGCCAATTCCGACGATCTCCTCGATTACTTCAAAAGCGAACTCGGCTATCTGCGCGAGCAAGGCGCCGCGTTCGCACAGCGCTATCCGAAGGTCGCAAACAATCTCGGCTTGCACGGTGGCGATGCCCTGGATCCCCATGTCGAGCGCCTGATCGAATCCACTGCGTTCCTGGCGGCGCGGGTGCATCGGGATCTGGACCAATCCTTTCCTCAGATTCCAGCGGCGTTGCTTGCCACAGTGTGCCCCTCGCTGGGTCAACCGGTACCGTCGATGACCGTCGTGCAGCTCGACTTCGACGCGGACAAGGGAAAAGTCACCGCCGGGTATCGCATTCCTCGACACACGGGTCTGGTCGCGCGCACCGCGCAGGACGAGACGTGCCGTTTTCGCACGGCCTGGGACACCACGCTGTGGCCCGTTCATGTCACACAGGCAGAGACGGTAGGCGATCTCGCCATCCAACTGACGTTGGAAACGCTGGGCGGTGCGGATTTCTCGGAACTCGACATCGACCGCTTGCGCTTCCATCTGCACGGCGATTGGACCGAGACGATGCCGCTGTACGACGTGCTTGCGGGCGGCGTGCAGCACGTCGACGTCGTATCTGCCGCGCCGTCTGCTACTAGCGCGACCGGTACGACGGTGACGCTTCCGTCCGATGCCTGGCGCGAGTTGGGTTTCGAAGAGGACGAGACGGTGTTGAATGCCCCCGTATTCGGCTATCTGCCCTATACGATGCTGCAGGAATATTTTGCCTTCCCGCGCAAATTTCATTTTTTCGATCTGGCACTGCCGCCGGGTGCCCTCGGTCGCGGTCATCGTGCGACGATTCTGCTGCGCTTGCGCTCGCCGATGCGTCGTCTGCCGGCGCTTCGCGCCTCGAATCTGATGATGGGCTGCGTACCAGCCGTCAATCTGTTCAGCCGTACCAGCGAGCCGGTGGTGCTGGATCGGCGACGCTACGAGTATCCGTTGCAAGCGGACCACCGACGCGACGCCAGTACCGAAATACACTCGATCGAAAAGGTCGTCGCCGTCGATCCGATGACCGATCGCACAGTGGTCATTCCGGCCGTCACGGCCGGCATTACGCACGACGCCGCGCGCGGCGTCGCAAAAATGGGGGCGATCCGCTGGTCCGCCCGGCGCGAGTCGTCGTTGCGACCGGGCCAGCCCGGCACGGACATGACCATCAGTTTCGTCGATAGCGACGATTCGCCCGCCTGTCCGCCCGAACAAACGATCTACGCGCACGTGTTGTGCACCAACCGCCGTCTGGCGGAACAGATGCGACATGGCACGGCAATGGGGATCGATGGCCTGTCCGCGCATGTCCGCGTGCGCTGCCTTTACGCACCCACGCCACAACACGATCCGCCCCTCGGCGCCGCCACGTTGTGGCGCCTGGTGTCGTTGCTGACGCGCAATTACCACTCGCTGCTGCATTCCGACAACGGCGCGGCATGGCTGCAAGAGTTGTTGACACTGTTCTCGCCGCAAACGGCGCGCGACTACAAGCAAATTCGCGGCATTCAGGCGCTTTCGGCGCGTCCCGGGACGGCGCATGTCGGCACGGACGGCTGGCGTGGCTTCTGTCGCGGCACCGATATCACGCTGCAGTTCGATGAAGACGCGTTTGCCGGCAGCTCACCGCTATTGCTCGGCGCGGTGCTGAGTCGCTTTTTCGCCATGCATACGTCGGTGAATGCCTTCGTCCGGGTCAATGCACGTGGTCGCGAGGAGCGCTGGCGTTCCTGGCCTGCAATGGCCGGCTTGCAACCGTTGCTATGACGGAGCGCGATCCCATGCACGCGAAGCGCGACGAGACGGGCGCGATACCAATCGGATCGAGTGTGCCCGCGAACGGTGATGCCGACGGTGGGCCGTTCGCCTTGCCACGCGTTGCCGCGCTTCACGCTGCCCCGTATCGCTACGATCTTTTTCAGGCCATCAGCCTGTTGGAGCGCGCCGCGCCCGATAGCGCACCGATCGGCACAGGAAACGGTCGTAACGAGGGGGTGCGCTTTACCGCCCATGTGTCGCTCAGTTTTTCACCGGCCGACATCCGCGGCGTCGGCTTTGATACCTATGCGCCGCGCTACGTGCTATCCACCGCCGCGCTGACGCTCGCTGGGGCGCAAGGACCGCTGCCATCGGTATTCACCGAGAAAGTGATTCAGCATAACGTTGCGCGCGATCCCGCCATGGCGGCGTTTCTCGATATCTTCAATCACCGCTTTCTGTCCTTTCTGTATCGCGGACGGAAAAAGCATATTCCGGCACTGTCGCGGTTGCCATCGCCGGGTGCCGCGCCAGATCAAACGCCGCCGCTACTGCGTGGCATCGACGACCTCGCGAACCTGCGCCACGGCGATGCGCAAGACGGCGTGGCGCAGCAATCGTGGTTGCAGCATGCGGGTCTGCTTGGCCCAGGACCCCGTTCGGTCAATGCGCTGATCACCTTATTACGCGACCGCTTGCGGGTGCCGGTGCACGCACGACAATTCGTGGGCGGCTGGCTGCCGTTGGGGCCGGAAGATCGGTTCGGCTTTCATGGCGAACGCGCACGGCTGGGTGGCGGTCGGGCGCTAGGTGCACGTATCTGGGATCAGGGCGCGGGCATCGAATTGACCTGCGTGGTGGACACGCGCGAGACGCTCGAACGATTTCTGCCGGGCGGCGAAGCCTATGCCTTACTGACCTGGCTGGTCCGACGCTTTCTGCAGTCTCCGCTCGAAGTCCATCTGCGCCTGCAACTGCAAGGCGATGTCCACGCGCCGCCCCGCCTGCATACCCCGTTGCCCGAAGGCGCCGCTGGCGATCGATCGGTGCCGCCGTTGCGCCTCGGATGGACCAGTTGGCTTGCAAAGCGACAAGACGGTGTGCCGGCCGATGGCGTTGCCCGCCAGCCACTTCCCGACATTCGACTCACACTGCCACCGGCCGGATACGCTGGTCAGTCCGTGCGCCACGCCTGAGAGACATCCAGATGCAAATCGACATTCGCGACCTGCTGGGACGCCTCGATCCGGAATGCAAGCGGGGCATGGAGAAAGCCGCCGAAAGCTGCGTCCAGCACACGCATTTCAACGTCGAAATCGAGCACCTGCTGCTCGAATTGCTGCGCGCCGACGCGGCCGATTTTATCGAGATCCTGCGCGTTTTCGACGTGGCTGGCGACGGCATCGAACGCCAGTTGCAAGCCGCCGTCGATGCGTTCAAGCGCGGAAACGGTCGGACGCCGGCCTTGTCGCCGAATTTCGGACCATTGTTCCAGGAGGCGTGGTTACTCTCATCGATGCTGCTCGGCGAGCAACAGGTCCGCGTCGGCGCATTGATCCTGGCGTCATTGGAAGTCGATAGCCTGCGCGGCACGTTGATCGAGAGCTGTCCCGGCATGTTGAAGATTCCCCGGGCGCGCCTGCGGGAAATGCTGCCATCGGTGCTGAGCCCGCATGGGCGAGGCGGACTGGATTCGGCGAACCCGTCGCAGGCCGCGGGCGGCATGCCGACGAGCGGTGGATCCGTCGGCGCGCGCGCGCGTAGCGCCACGCCTTCGCTCGATCAATACACCATCGACATGACGCAGCAGGCGGCGGACGGGCGTATCGATCCGATCACCGGTCGCGATATCGAAATCCGGCAGCTCATCGACGTCTTGCTGCGCCGTCGTCAAAACAATCCCATCCTGACCGGCGAGGCGGGCGTGGGTAAAACGGCCGTGGTCGAGGGCTTCGCACAACGCATCGCCGATGGCGACGTACCGCCCGCTTTGCAGAAGGTGCGCGTGCATTCACTGGATCTCGCCTTGCTGCAAGCAGGCGCCGGCGTCAAAGGCGAGTTTGAAAACCGTCTGAAATCGGTCATCGCCGAAGTGAAAGCGTCACCGCTACCCATCGTGCTGTTCATCGATGAAGCACACCAATTGATTGGTGCCGGCGGGGCCGAAGGCCAAGGCGATGCGGCAAACTTGCTGAAACCGGCGTTGGCGCGCGGCGAATTGCGGACGATTGCCGCCACGACCTGGGCCGAATACAAGAAGTACGTCGAACGCGACCCGGCCTTGGCGCGCCGCTTCCAGGTGGTGAAAGTCGATGAACCGGAGGAAGCCGTCGCCATCGAGATGCTGCGCGCCGTGGTGGCCAAGCTCGAAGCGCACCATGGTGTAGAGATTCTCGATGAGGCGGTATGCGATGCCGTGCGCCTGTCACAACGCTATATTTCGGGACGCCAATTACCGGATAAGGCGGTCAGCGTGCTGGATACGGCCTGCGCACGCGTGGCCATCGGGCAAGCAGGTATTCCAGCCAAGCTGGAGGCGCTGAATCGTACCACCGTCAGCTTGGAAAGCCAACGCCGCGTCTTGCGCCACGAGGCCGCGACGGGTCTGGATCGCGCCGAAGCGTTGGCAGCCGTCGACACGGAACTCAGCGAGGTCCGTCAACACCAGCGCCGCCTGGCGGAAAAGCTGGATGCCGAAAAGAAGGTGGTGGGCGAAATCCTGGCAATGCGCAAACGCATCGCCGAGACGACGAAGCGCGATCCGTTATCCGCTGCCAACGCGCATGGCGATACCCATGCTGCCCCCGTCAGCGACGACAGCAGCGACACGCATAGTACGACCGACGACGCGTCCATCGATGAATTCTCGGAAGCGGATTTATCAGTGCATCTCCGCCGCCTTGAAAAAGGCCTGGAGTCCATTCAGAACGACGACCCAATGGTACCGGTGTGCGTCGACGGCGCGACCGTGGCTGACGTGATTTCAGGATGGACCGGCATTCCCGTCGGCCGCATGATGGCCGACGAAGTGCATACGATCCTGCACTTGAAATCGAAGCTCGCTGCACGCGTCAAAGGTCAATCACAGGCCCTGGATGCCATCGCAAGACGGGTTCAGACATCTCGCGCAAACCTCGATGATCCCGGCAAGCCGATCGGCGTTTTCATGCTGGTGGGTCCGAGCGGCGTGGGTAAGACGGAAACGGCGGCAGCGTTGGCGGACATACTGTACGGCGGCGAACGCAATCTGATCACCGTCAATATGTCGGAATTTCAGGAGGCGCACAGCGTATCCGGCCTCAAAGGCGCGCCTCCCGGCTATGTCGGCTATGGTCGTGGCGGCGTATTGACGGAAGCCGTACGTCGCCGGCCTTACAGCGTCGTGCTGCTCGACGAAATGGAGAAGGCCCATCCCGATGTGCTGGAAATGTTCTTCCAGGTATTCGACAAAGGGACCATGGATGACGGCGAAGGCGTACCGATTAATTTCCGCAACACGGTGATCCTCTTGACGTCCAACGCGGCGCAAGACGTCATCACCGATGCCTGCAGCAACGGCCAGCGCCCCGATGTCAGCGCATTGGCCGAGCAACTCCGCCCAGCCTTGCAGCAGCGATTCAGCCCTGCCTTCATGGGCCGGCTGGTATTGGTGCCGTACTACCCGCTAGGCGACGAACAGATTCGCGCGATCGTCGAATTGAAGCTGGCCAAGCTAGTCGATCGATTCGCGCGTCATCATCGCGCGGAATTCAGCTGGAGCCTGGAAGTGGCCGACGCGATCGCCCAGCGTTGCACCGAAGTCGACAGCGGCGCGCGGAACATCGATTTTATCTTGACGCAAATGGTGCTTCCCGCCTTGTCACGCCTGGTGCTCGAACGGATGTCGATGGACGACCCCTTCGATACGGTGCGCATGACCCTTGCGCCTGACGGATCGTTCGCGTTCCAACTCGCGCTGCGCAATAAGCATGCGCCGATGTCGTCCACCCGTGCGACGCCGGGATTCGCCGCCGACATCGCGCATGACGGCGCCCAGCACGAGGAGCCGACGCAACAATGAGCGACGGATATACCCAGTCGGGCGCGCTGCTATCGGTCTCGACGCCACTTGGCGCCGATGCGTTGCTGCTCGAACAGTTTTCGGGTTCCGAAGGCCTCTCGACGCTATTCGATTTCCAATTGACGATGCGCAGCGCCAGCGCGGATGTCGACATGTCGTCGCTGGTAGGCGCAGCCGTCACGGTCACGCTCTCGCCCACCACCTCCCCCACGCGCTATTTCAACGGCATGGTGACGCAATGCCAATATGCCGGGGGCAAACGGGGCGATGCGGTCTATCTTGCGCGTGTCGTCCCGAAACTGTGGCTTCTGACACTGGGCACCGACCGTGTGATCTATCAGAATCTGTCATCGGCGGAGATCGTGAAGCAGATTCTGTCCGATAACGGCATCGCTTTCCAGGACAAGCTCTCCGGCACCTACACGGCACGCGACTATTGCGTGCGTTTCGACGAAACGGCCTTCGACTTCATCTCCCGCCTGATGGAGCAGGACGGTATCTTCTATTTCTTCACTTTCACGAGCGAAGCGCACACCTTGGTGCTCGCCGATGCGACATCGGCGTATGCGTCCCTCGAAGGCGCGGCCACGCTCAGTTACGCACCGGAAAGTCAGCCTGTCAGCTCGGTATTCAGCGTCACTCAGTGTGATCTGGCCAATTCGCTGGTGCTGCAAAAGGTGAGCTATAACGACTACGCGTACGAAACGTCCGCGACATCGTTGCTCTCCAGCGTCGAGGGCGCATCGGGGCGCGGATCGCACTACGTCTTCCCCGGCGGCTATGCGGGCGCGGCGGATGGCCAGCGTCTGGCGCAAGTCTATTCGGACGCCGCGCAAGTCGACAAGGCCACGCTGCAGGGGAGCAGTCTCTGCTACATGATGACGGCGGGCGGCATGTTTACCCTCAACCATCATCCGCGCACGGCGCTGAATGCAAAGCATGTCCTGCGCAGTGTCACGCACCACGCCACGCGGACCGAGTACTCGAATGCCTTCACCGGGTTTGATTCGGAGGTGACATTTCGTGCGCCGCCCCGCACGCCGCGCCCTCGGGTGTCCGGCATGCATACGGCGGTGGTCGTGGGACCGTCGGGCGAAGAAATCTGGACGGACGCGCTCGGCCGCATCAAGGTGCAGATGCATTGGGACCGGCTCGGCAAGCACGACGACAGCAGCTCTTGCTGGGTGCGCGTGGCGCAAACCGTCGCCGGCCAAGGCTGGGGACATCTCTTTTTGCCGCGCATCGGTCAGGAAGTGCTGGTCTCCTACCTCGACGGTAATCCCGATCTGCCCTTGATCACCGGCAGCGTCTACAACGACGTACAGACCACCCCCA
Source organism: Robbsia sp. KACC 23696 (assembly GCF_039852015.1). Classification (NCBI taxonomy): domain Bacteria; kingdom Pseudomonadati; phylum Pseudomonadota; class Betaproteobacteria; order Burkholderiales; family Burkholderiaceae; genus Robbsia; species Robbsia sp. KACC 23696. Next base: position 655,495 of record NZ_CP156627.1, read on the forward strand.
TCGCACTGAAGAGCGACCCGACACACAGCGTGATCCGGACGCGATCGTCGAAGAACGGCACGGCCGGCAATGAAATCCGCATGGAGGACAAGCTCGATGCCGAACAGCTCTATGTCCACGCACAAAAAGACATGTCGGTGGTCATCGAGAATGATCTCGCCACCACGTTGAATACCGGTAACGAGACGCACACGATCACGAAGGGCAATCGGACCATCGCGGTGCAGACCGGCAATGAAACCCACGGCGTCAAGGGCAAACGCGATTTGACGATCACCGACGCCGAAACCCACACCAATCAGGCCGATTTCACGCACACCATCAGCGGCAACGCGACGTGGAAGATCAGTGGCGATCTGGTCATCGATGTACAAGGCAGTATTTCGATCAAGTCCGGCACCACGCTGTCGCTGAAATCTGGAACCGACTTCATTGCCGAGGCAGGCGCCTCGCTGACGAATAAGGCCAGCACCGCTTTGACGAATCAAGGCGGCACGACGGTGGACAACAAAGCCGGTACGACATTAACGAATAGCGGATTGGAGGTCCAAAACAAGGCATCGGCAAGTCAAACCGTCGATGGTGGCGGCATGTTGACGTTGAAAGGCGGCCTCGTGTCGATCAACTGATGCCTATGACACCCATCGCGTCGCCCGCCATCGTGCCTACGCCATCGCATCCGGATAGCGCGGGCGCAACGGCGTTGCAGCTCATCGAGGAACACGGTGCCGATGGCACATTGATTGGTCGCACGCCGATGGTGAACGGTGTGCCGCATGGCGAAGTGGCGCGTTATGCGGCAAACGGCGCGCCGCTGATGACGCTGCAGTATCGCAACGGCCAGCGCCACGGCGAGATGCAGAGCTTCGACGACGAAGGCGACTTGGTGCGTCGCGCCGAGTATCGCGACGACCTGCAGCACGGCGTCACCATGCTTTACGCCCATGGCCAGCCTATCAGTCGACAACGTTTTGTCGCCGGCAAGCAGGAGGGCGAAACGCTGTGTTACGCGCCCGACGGACAGATCAACGCGCGGCTCGATTATCGCGCGGGAAAACTCGATGGTCGGGCGTGCTATTACGACGAAGGCGTGCTGATTCGCGAAATGTCCTACCGGGCAGGCGTGCCACACGGGGCCTATCGTGAGCTTGATTCGGCAGGCCGCACGACGCAAACGGCAACGTACGTCGCAGGGGTCCTCGATGGCGCCGTGATGCGCTTTGGCCCCGACGGCAAAGTGCGGGAAACGCGGATGTATCGCAAGGGCAAGTTGGTCGCGCCGCTGCCCGCGGCGTCTTTCGATAGACGCACCGGGAGCTGATCGATGCCCATCCTCGTCACCTCCGGTGCGATGTTGCAATGTTCGTTCGGCGCGGCGCCCGGCGCCATGACGGTGTTGCCGGCCAACGCGATCCTGTGTGGCGCGCCGGCGGCCAACATCATGGATGTCGTACCGATGCTGAACATTCCCAGTTTCGGCACCTGCATGTGTCCGGCGAACCCGATGGTAGCCGCGGCCACGGCAGCGGCGCTCGGGGTGCTCACGCCCATGCCGTGCATTCCGGCAACCGCGGCGCCGTGGGCGCCCGGCTCCGCGACCGTGATGTTGGCCAAGTTTCCGGCGCTCCAGACGGCTTCGAAGGCGATGTGCAGCTATGGGGGCGTCATCCAGGTGATGGCGCCGTCGCAATTCACCACGATGGTGGCGTGATGACAGACGCGATCACCGAATTTTTAAGACGGCGATGGCGCGGATCAGACGCTCGGATCGGCCATCATGAGCAGAGTGACAAAAAAATGATTTTCTACCGTATCATTCCCGCCGAACCGCGTATGCGAAGGCGGTTTCGGCCATGACGATCGTCTTCACCATGACGTCGCGAATGATCACGATTGCCGCTGCGTGCGCCGTGCTCCTTTGCGTTGTCCTCTTTCTGCTGGGTGTTCAGATCGGCATGCGTTACGCCGGGCCGGCGGCGGGTATCGGTGGCGCTGCCACCACGGCATCGGTGCGTGCACCGGACGTCTCAGGCACCGGCGCCGCTGGCGCGCTGTCCTCTTCCTCCCCTCAAGACACGAGCGAGCAGTGATGCGTTTGTTTTCTCTTCCCAACCACATCGCGCTCGGGCTGCGCCGTCTCCGACCGGCCAGGTCGTCATCGACGTCCACGCCATCGGCACACGGCGAACGCACGGTGTCGCGCCGCTCGCTGCAAAGCGCCCTTTGCGCCCTGTCCGTGCCGCTGACACTGCTGACGCCGATGGTATCGATGACGGCGTACGCCCAGCCAAGTACCGACGCACAAAGTGCCATTACGCTGGGAAAGCCGGCGACCACGGCAACGGCAAGCACGCCTACAACGGTTACCGCGCTCCCCGCGGCCAGCGCCACGCCGTCCGCGCCGCTCACCGTTCTGGTGAGCGCCGGCGGCCCGGTGCACGTCGTTCAATTACCGGACGGCCGTCTGGTCGCATCCGATATCGCACCCATCGTCCAGCGCGGCGAATTGGTCGTGGCGATGCTCGGCGTCGATAGCCCGCCGTTCTTCTATCAAAAGAAGGGGCAACTGGTCGGGGTCGAAGTCGACTTGGCGAAGGAGTTGGCGCACTCGCTCGGCGTCAGCGTGCGTTTCGATCGCTCCGCCATGACATTTGACGCCGTGGTGCAACTGCTTGCCAGCGGTCATGCGGACGTGGCGGTCAGCAAGCTGTCGCAAACGCTCGCGCGCACGCGCGAGATTGCCTACAGCCAGCCTTACGTCACGCTGAACCGTGCCTTGCTGCTCAATCGGTTGCGCTTTGCCGCCATTGCACGCAAGCGCCCGCTTACCGAAGTCATCCGCAGCTTCGACGGCACGCTCGGTGTCATTGCCGGGTCGTCGTACGAAGAATATGCGAAGCGGAACTTCCCGCACGCGACTCTGGCGCGCTACCCGACGTGGGATGCCGTCGTGCAAGCCGTCAAGAACGGCGACGTCGTCGCCGCCTACCGCGACGAGTTCGAAATCAAGCGCTTATTGAAGTCCGATCCGACCAGTGCGCTGACGCTGCGCACCGTGACGTTCAAAGACCTGACCGATACGCTCGCGATCGGTGTACGTGTGGACGAACCCACTCTACTGGCATTCGTCAATGAATTCCTCACCGAGCACAACGGACGACTCGATGTCTCCCAGTTGCTTGGCGCATTAGACCAATGAGCAGTCACGAGGTATGTTTAAGATGAATGCGAAAAAACTGTACACGATCGTTCTTAATCCGTGGGTCGTCCTGAGCAGCCTGGCACTGGGCGGTGCGTTCGGGATGCTCGCCCCCGAGGCAGCGCTGCGCCTGTCGACGTTGGGCGATGTCTACGTCGATCTGCTGAAGATGACCACGCTGCCCTTCATGATTTCGGCGGTCATCTTCAGCCTGCAGCGTCTGTTACGCGTGGGCGGCACCGGCAAATTACTCGCCCGGGTGGCGGCGGTGTTCCTGGGCGCGTCGCTCGTGGTCGCCATCGTCGGCGCCGTGGTACTGATAGTGGTACGTCCTGGTCAGGGACTGTCACATGCGACGATGCAAACCTTCGGTCAGATCGTCGGCGGCAATCTAGGGTCCACGGACACCGTCATGGATCTCTATGGCGTGGATACCGTCGTGCGGTCGCCGGGCTTCTCGGACATTCTGCTGAGCTTGATTCCGACGAATATTTTCGCGGCGCTGGCGGGCGGTGAAGCATTGAAGGCACTGGTTTTCGCCTTGCTTTTCGGCCTGGCGGTCGGCTACGTGCCATCGCGCATTTCCGATGGTCTGACGCAAGCGCTCGAGACGGTCTATCACGCCTGCCAGAAACTGATGCACTGGTTGAGCTACCCGTTACCGCTCATCCTGTTCTGCATGAGCGCATCGCAGATCGCCAAGACGGGGCCCGGCCCTTTACACGCGATGGTGCAATTTGTCGGCGCCTTCGCACTGGCTTCGGTGCTGCTGTTGTTATTGGCGGTCGCCTTGATCTGGAAGCGCTCCGCGCAAAGCGCCTCGGTAACGCTCAATGCATTGCGCGGCCCTTTTGCGCTCGCCCTGGCAACGCGCAACAGTGCGGCCTGCATGCCGATCATGATCGAAAGCCTGGTCGAAGATATGGGCTTCGCCCGCGCCCGCGTCGAATTGCTCGTGCCCTTGGCCATCTCCTTATTGCGCATCGGACCGGTGGTCTATTACGTCTGCGCGACGCTGTTCATCGCACAACTCTATGGTCACACACTCGGCTTGATCGAGATCACGACGGTGATCTTTGCCTCGATCCTGGCCGGATTTGCGTCCGCCGGCATGACCGGCCTCGTGACGGTCTCGCTGATCAGCATGACCTGCGCCTATCTCCGTCTGCCGTTCGAAGCGGCGTTCGTGCTGTTCCTGGCGGTGGATCCTGTCTGCGATATTCTGCGGACACTGGTGCTGGTCATTGGCAATACTGCCGCCGTGGCGCTGATCTGTCCGCGTCCCTTGAAGGTTTGATGGCGGTGACTGCATGACATTGCAAAAGCGCTTGGCCAATCCGTGGATCATCTTGCTCTGCATCGTGCTGGGGGCAGTGGCCGGCGCCTATCTGCCCGTGCTGGGCGACATTGGCTTTACGCTCGGTACCGTCTATCTCGCCATCGTCGCCATGGCCGCGCTGCCATTGCAGGTGGTCGCCGGCTTCTTCGGCCTGCGCCAGATTGCGGCGCTGCCGCGTCCGGTACTACGGTTGGCGATGATGGCCGCGCTGGCGCTGGCCTTGGTGCTCGCGACGACGCTTGCCGCCACGCTGATCAGCATCGCCGCCCGTCCCGGCGCGCAACTGGACGGCGGCCAACGCGCCTACCTGGGCAGCATCGTCGAAGGGGCGCAAGCCGACACGATGACGCTCGCGCCTGACGCCGCCGCGGACGGCGACGCCGAATCGACACGCCACGCGGGCAATGCCAACGCGGCCGCCAGCCCACTGGACGGGCCGAGCAACGCCGATGCAATGAGCGCGATCGGCGCGACCGCAAGCCCCATGAGCGTCGCCGAATTGATGCCCAACGATCCGTCTTTGCGCGATGTCGTACCGGATAATTTCTACCATATCCTGGCCAGCGGGCGTCTCCTCGGCATTCTGACCGGTACGCTGTTCTTCGGCCTGGCGTTCGCCCGTCTGTCGAAGACGCAGAGTCAGTCGCTGAGTCATATCCTCGAAGGGGCGTATCGCACTCTCGAAATCATTATCGATCGGGCCAATCTTTGCATTCCGGTGCTCGCTTTCGGGATGACGGCGCATCTGGTCGATCAGATCAGCCTGCAGACATTGGCCGCGATGAGCGGCCTGGTCCTGACCTTTCTATTTGCCGTCGCAGTCCTTGGATCGATTGCCGTCTATACGGTCAGTCGCTGCGGCGGCCATCCCTTGCGTGCCGTCCTTGACGCATTGCACGCGCCGATGCTGATCAGCCTGACCTCGGGCAGCGTCATCGCATCGATTCCCAGCACCATCGATACGATGAGCGCACAGCTGGGCTACAGTCGCGCCGTCGCCGAATTATTGGTTCCCTTCGGTACCGTGTTCGTACGCGTGGGGAACGCCGTGTATTACGCCTGCGTCGCCATTTTCGTCGCGACCTTGTATCACTATCCGTTAGGTGCCACGTCCCTGTTGCTGATTTGGCTCGGCGCGGCGCTGGCCTCCATGTTGTCGGCGGGATATGGGGCGGCAGCCAGTATTGGCTATGTTACGTTCGTACTCTCGTTTCTCCAGTTGCCCGCCGATGCGGTGGTCTTTTTACTATTGAGCGTGGATCCGCTATGCAGCGGTGCGCGCAACCTGCTGTCGGTGCTGTTCGTTTGCGCGTTGACTGCCCTCGCGTCCACCGGCTTGCCGTCGGAGCGGGCTGAAATCGTACGCGGCACACGACGCGGCGAACTCGGCGACAGACGCGGCGGGATGACGCCGGCCGGCACCATCACCTTCGCGTTCACGCGAACACAACTTGCGGTGGCAGTGGCATGTAGTGGATTGATCGCTGCGTTTGTCGTGCTCATCGGCATTGGCGTGGGGGCGCGATGACGCACGACGTTATGCGAACGGAAAGGACTATGTTGACGAATGGCAACCCCTCGCCCAGACGCGCCGGATGGCGGCGCCTGGTGCTACCGGCCTTGCTTACCGCGCTTTGCACGCTGAATGGATGCGCTTTGCTGGGCATGAAAGGCGAGCGCGTGAATTGGCGCGAAACCACGCTGATCGCCACGGCCGACGTCAATCACAACAGCCCGCTGGCCGTGGACGTCGTGATGATCAGCGATCAAGCCACGCTGGACAAGCTGATCGCCTTGCAGGCATCGCAGTGGTTTGCGCAGCGCGACGATCTGGCTGCCACGTATCCCACCACGCTGCGCTACCGCAGCTGGGAAGTGGTGCCGGGCGAGACGCTGAATATCGACCGTCGTACCTTTGCCGGCCCGCGCGTTGCCGGCGTGCTGGTTTTCGCGAACTACGCCGCGCCGGGCGCACACCGGCAACGCATCGACACATTCAAAGGACGTCTGGTCATCACGATGAAGACCGACGGCTATACGCTGGAGACCTTGCCATGAGCAACCCTCGCAATCCGCTGGTCGAACGCGTCGAGTGGCACGAGGGGATGATCCTGTCCCCGCAGCACTTTCAGCAAATGAATGCGCGCATGGACAGCCTGGCGGCCTGGCATACGCTCGCCGCCGCGCCGTTCGCCTGGGGCGTGCGTAACCTGTCGATCGATGCGAACCTGCTGCCCGGCGGCTGGCTGCGCGTGCTCTCGCTCGACGCACTGATGCCCGACGGAACTGCCATCTCGTACGACAGCGCGGATCCCTTGCACGCGCCGTTGGAAATCGCGCTGCATCCCTTCGCCGACAAGCTCGATAGTCAGGCGCTCGACCTCTATCTGACCTTGCCTGTCACCCGCACGATGCGGCACAAGGGCGGGGTGCGGCGCTATCGGTCCGTACCCGGGCCGCTGGTGGATGACGACGTATCCGACGCGCCGCCGATGGACCTGTCGCTGCAGATCGCCAATCTGACCCTGCACATTGGCGAGGTGCCCTCCGTGCATTACACATCGCTACGCCTGGGCGCATTGGTGCGCGAGAACGAGGTCTATCGCCTGAACCGTACGCTTCCGCCGCTGCTCGAAGTGCAGCCCGACATGTCGCTTTGGCAGCGGGTGGCGGCTTTACTCGCGCAGCTTCGCGCGAAGGCCGCCTTTATCGCCAAGCAGACGGCGAATCCGTCCTCACGCATTGACGAGCGACTCGCGCAACTCGAACTCCGCGACCGTTTGCGCAGCTTGCTGTCGGACCTGCCGCTAGTGGAAGCGGTCTTGCGCACCCCGCATCTGCACCCTCTACCGCTGTATCTCGCGCTGACCAAGATGCTGGGCTCACTCTCGCTGCTCAAGCCGGGCGCGGTACCGCCGGTTCCGCTCGATTACGATCACGCCGATCCAGGCGCGATATTCGAGCCGCTGCTGGGCTGGCTCGATGCGGCCATCGCCGAGGTCAGCCAACAGTACCGCGAACTGAAATTCGAGATGAATGCCGGAACCTTCCAGTTGCGGCTTTCGGCGGAGGCATTGCCGCAACGGCTGTATATCGGCCTGCGCGGGCAATCGGAAAAAGATCTGACGGGCTGGATGAGTGGTGCCATCGTCGGCGCGGCGCCGTTGTATCCGTCGTTGCGTGAGCGCCGCGTCTTGGGCGCGGCGCGCTATCGCGTGGACGAGGCTCCGGAACTGGGCGTCCGAGCCGGTTCCGGTTACCTGCTTTATGCATTGGACGCTTCCCGTGGCGATATCTTGCCCGGCGAGTCCTTGATGATCAGCCACGTCAACGAAAATGCGGCGGCTTTGCGGCCGCAGGAAGTCGTTCTGTTCTCGCGAGGCTAGACCGATGTCACCCTTTTCTCTGTCTTCGTCGAACACGGACGGCAATGACCTGCCCAGCCGCGACCGCTTGAAATCCGACAGCGACCTGCTGAGCGAGCAATTCCGCAGCTTCATCGACGAAGTGCTCCGCGCCCCCGCGCGTGTCGCTGAAATGCGCGAAACCGATCCCGCCTTGGCGGCGCAATCGATGAATCGCTACCTGCTGCGCCTGCTCGAATTGCAGACCGCGCAAATCGAACGCGACGTCAGCCGTCTCGAATTGGACAACGTCGGCGATGCGCGCTACCTGAAAGTCGCCCTCGCCGATGAACTGTTACTCTCGCTGCCATGGCTTGGTCGCGATCACTGGACGGGCCATCTGCTGGAATCCGCACTGTACCAAAGCAATATCGCCGGCGATCTTGTGTTTCAACGTATCGACGCGCTGTTAGCCGAGCGCGAACCGTCACGCCGCAAGGTGGCACGGCTCTATCTGCTGGCGATAGCGATGGGGTTTCAGGGACGGTACCGCAGCAGCGGCCAGTTGTCGTTCCCGGGCGCCGGCAGCGCGATGGGCAGCAAAAACGGCCAATCGGACGCTCCCGCCGACGGCCCCGCGACGGTACACGACCCGCGGCTCGACGCTTACCGCCGGGAGCTGTTCCAGTTCGTGTTCCAACGGCGACCGGACCTTGGCGGCCGGGACCGCGTGCTGGACGAATCCGCCTATGCCTACACACTGGCGCATCTCGCGCCGCGCAAGTTGCCCGCGCTGAGCCGTTGGTTGAGCGGCGTGTTGATCGCGATTGTCGCCCTGCTCGCAATATCCGAAATTCTCTGGCTTTCAACCACCTGGGACGTGCGCAGCGCATTGAACGGCCAATTCACGGCAGACGGAGCCAACCGATGACAACAGTATTGTGGGTGAGCCATCGGAGCGCTGGATGCTAAGCAACGGCCTGTTCCTGATCTCGTTGGTGGTGCTTGCGCTCGTGATCCTCGCGGTCCTGGGCGGCGTGTTCTTTTTTGCCGCCAGACGCTCCGCCAGCGCCACCGATAAATCGGCGCGCGGGAATCCGCGCACCGTGCGATTGCGCAGCGACACCCTGCGCGCCTCGTTCCGCCATGCCGTCGAGCTGATCGAAGCGAATATCGCCACGCGCAACGAGCGCTACAACATCCCCTGGGTCCTGGTGCTGAACGAAGGTGCCGACGCGGGACGATTGCCGATTGCACAGTCCGGTGTCGCGAGCATGTTGAGCGCGGAATCGGCGTCGGCGGCGTCGACGCAAGGCATCGGCTGGGAGTTTTTCGATCACGGCATCGTCATCGACCTTCAGGGTGAATACCTGGGCGCGCCCGACGATGACAGCGACACCGCGGAAAAGCCGTGGGATGAGTTCCTCGGCCTGTGCCGCACCTATCGGCCGCAACGTCCGTTCGATTCGCTGGTTCTCACGGTCCCGGCATCCTTACTGCTCAGTGATTCGGTGGATGCCCGTCGCGAACTGACAAGCCGCGCCAAGCTTGCCCATCGTCGCCTCTGGCTGGCGCAGAATCGCTTTGCCATGCGCTTTGCCATCTATCTGGTGATCAGCGAATGTGAACACGTCGAAGGCTTCTCGACGTTTGCACGCGCCTTACCGGAAACGATGCGGGCTAGCATGCTGGGATGGTCATCGCCGTACGATCTGTCGACGCAATACCAGACCGACCGGCTCGACGCGGCATTTACCAGCATTCTGCACTCTGTATCGGACGTCGGCGCCGAGGTGTTGGCGCTGGACGGGACGCCGGAACGCGCGTCGGCCATCTGTATGTTGCCTTCCCGTATCGACGCGATGCGAGAACAACTGCGGCTCTATACCGACGAGTTGATGCGCCCCAGCGCTTATCACGAGCCGTTCCTGTTACGCGGCATCTATCTCACCGGCGACAGCAGCGAGTCCATCGAACGCGTGGCCGCGCTCGATAGCGACGCGAGCACGGTGATCGGCATGGCGCAGGCGGACTGGCGCGAGCCGGTTTTTGGCAGCGCGGCTGCACCGGTCGAAGGCGGCGATACCGGCATCGGCCCGGCAGTGCCAGGGGGATTTGGCGCGAGAAGCCGACACGACTTGCTTGGCCAGTTATCGCTGCAACCGGCGTTCCTCCGCGACCTGTTCGAACGCAAAGTCTTCGCCGAGCGCGGGCTAACGCGGCCGTCGCGTACGCAACATCTGAGCCGTCCGCTATTGCGGCGAAGTCTGCGCTACACGACCATCGGCCTGTTGTGCATCTGGGGCGTCGGTCTGGTGTTCGCCAGCACCGCGCTGCATCAAAGCGCCCGGCAATGGGTGGATGCGTTATGGCAATTGCACCGCCAGCAACAATTGCATGACACCGTGCTGCAAGACGGCGCCACGCCCTCATCGGACGCCGATCGACAAAACACGCTGTTGCTGCTGTCCTTGAGCCAACGGTTCGACCCCGTGACCTCGGCATACGTTTTCATGCCGGGCGCATGGCCCATCTTCGACGATCTGCAACGTGCGGTAGGCGTACGCCTGCAACGCGCCTTCGGCGAGTCGGCGGTGACGACGGTGCAGCGCGAGATTGCAGCACGCGTTGCGACCTTGACGGGTAGCGAGCGCGACCCTGGCACGGGGCAGTTGATCGTCGGTGCCGACTGCCGCGCGCCGGTTATTCCCAACGCCGCCACGCAGCGGCCCGTGGGCCTGCGCGTGGAAGATCAGCCGGAAATGGCCGCGTTGCAGGGCTACGTCGCGTCGCTGACGCAGCTGCAGAACACGCTGGACGCGCTACAACGTCTACGTCGCGCGGCGACGGCGAACGTCGACGATCTGCGTCTGGTCATCGCCTATACGCTCGGCACGCAGCCTCAGGGCGACCTGCGCCGTGCATTGCCGTATTTCTATGCCGATGGCGGCCGACTCGGGCCGCTCTTCGATAACGACTTGCCGGTCATGCGTACGGCCGCACGATGCGCACTCGACAAAGGCACGAGCCGGCTGGGCGACCATTTATTCGCCAACAATCCGCTGATCCTCGCCGACCGCAATGTGATCAATGGCTTGGCGGGGATCTCCATCGATGGCGGGACCGGTGGCACGGCAGCATCGTTGGACCGTTACCAGCAGATCGTGAATGGCATTCAATCGGAAAGCGATCTCGTCGCCTCAAGCGGCGGCGCATGGATGCGTCCGGATGGGCCCTCCCTGGGCACGGCGTTCGATCGATTGGTTGCCCAGGTAGGCCGTGTGGCGTTGCTCGGACCGGAAGCCGCGGATCGCTTACGCACCGACACGAATGCCGCGCTAAGCGCTTTTCGCGCAACGTCGGGTCGTCGCTTCGACGCACCTGACAGCGGCGTGCGATGGGATGCCAAGGAAAGTCATTTCGTCTTGAGCCCGGATCGGATCGCGCTACGCGACGCGCTGACGAATCTGATGAATCAGCCCTTCATGAGCGCGCCGCGCGGACGCACGCTGCCCGCCGCCGTGCCAGGCAGCGTATTCGTGTGGGATACGATGCAGCTCGATCAGATCACGGCCTTGGCCGATGTGCGCAAACGCTATCTGACCGATGGTCTGGCGCACGTCGCGCCGAACAGCGTTGCGGCCTTGCAGTCCGCGGTGGACGCGCAATTCGTCGCCGTCACGACGGATCAGCTTGCCGGCGCGGTCACCGTGACGCCGGTGGTCGCGGGCAGCGACGCGGACGTGGCCGGCTTCCAGGCGGCCATTCCACGCCTTCTCAAAATTGCCGCCTTCCTCGATGAGCTGGGTGCCCATACCCAGGCCAATGCGGTGCGCGCCATCATGTCCGTCGATGCGATGGAACATTTGGGAACGGTCGAAGCGGCGCTGATCAATTCCGAACTGTACGCCGTCGCGACGGGCGGTAGCGGCGCGTCTGGCGGGGACAGCACGACAAGCAGCGGGCAGAACGTCTTGTTCGGCATGTTTGGCGTGCGCGATGCGGCAGGGTTGGCTGCTTATCTCGCGCAGCAATCGGGGCGTGCGCAAGTGCTCGGACAGCAAGCGGCGGTGTACCTGGCCGCCTTGACGCCCAGCGACGCCATGCAGCCGCTGGCCATCCGCTGGCAAGCGATCGAGCGTGATCTCGAACGCTATAAGCTGAAAAATCCGAACAGCGCGCTGCTCGGCATCGAGCAGTTCCTCGGGGCCATCGCCGCGAAAGACGGCACTGCGGCGTGCGCGGATCGGATAGGGAATAGCGCGCCCACCGGCGAAGGTGGCGACTACTTCTCGCAGGTGTATCAGCGCCTGTGGCTGCAGTTATCGAATCGGTGCACGCGCGAGCAAGCACAAGCCGGCCGCACGCGTTGGACCTCGTTCGCGACGGCTTTCAATCGGGATCTCGCCGGCAACGCACCTTTCGGCCTGAATCCGGCACGTCCCGCCGATCCGGGTCAGGTCGCGCAAGTCGATGCCTTGTACCAAGCCGTTGCGCACGTCCTGCCGATGCATAAAGCGGCCACGCGCGGCTATGACGCGGGAAGCGGCGGCGCAGCCGTTCAGCGCTTTGCCGCACAAATGGCGCAGGTCGACGCACTGCTCGGTCCGCTGTTCGGCACTGGCGCCAGCGCTGCCGCCGGCGATGCCGCAACCGGCCCCGCTGGCGCCGGCTATGACCTGGCCGTCGTATTCCGCACGCACCGTCAAGCGGAAAGCGAAGGCAATCAGATCATCGATTGGTCCTTGACGGCAGGCACGCAGACGATTCGCGCGAGCGATCCTGACAACGGCACCCGCACGGTACGGTGGTCATTGGGTACGCCGCTGACATTGACACTGCGTATCGCGAAGAATTCGCCGTTCGTCGCGCAGCCCGATTTGGCGCAACCGGCGATGGACACCGATGGCCGCACGGTGCGTTATCGCTTCAACGATCCGTGGTCGCTGTTCACGATGATCCAGACGCTCCGGGTCGCGGCACCCAGCGGTCTGGGCGTGCCGAGCGAAGAACCTAATCCCACGCTGCAGCTTGCATTTGCAATGCGTGCCGCGGTACCGAATGCAGCCGTCGACAACGGCAACGGCCGCAGCGGCCGCGCTGGAAGCGGAAGCCCCGCCGCGGATATGGCCAGTGCCGCGCAGGCGCAGCGTCAGGCACGCGTTTTCGTGCAACTGCAGATCATGCCGGCAGGCAAGAAGAATGCATTGGCCTGGCCGAGCAGCATGCCCACGCGTGCACCGGCCTGGAATGGTATGTAGGCGTGTCGACGGCATGCAGCGTCGTCGACAGCGGCCCTGCGTTTTGTAAAGTGGCGCTTGCGCGGTAAGCGCACCTGAAAGGAAAGACGTCGATGGACAACTTGGCATCCAGCCTGATCTGGCAACCGGCGCTGACGCTGCCCGACCTGCTCGTGCAGCAGTGGACCGCCGCCTGCATGCCGTTACCGCCTGCGGTGCAAGCGGCGAGCGGCCCGGGCGGCGCGTCGCTACGTTATGCGCCGACGTATCACACCATCCGCGCCGCGCGCGAGGAAGACGATCCCACATTGCCACGCGGGGACTGGGATCGGCCGTTGAAGCGCGCAGACTGGCCTGCCGTCGCCCGACTCTGCGTGGAAACGTTGCAGTTGCACAGCAAAGATTTCCAAGCGGCAGCGTGGCTAAGCGAAGCCTGGACACGGCAGTACGGAACACTGGGGATCTGCGCCAGCATTGCGCTCGTCGAGCATATGCTGGATGAAGACTGGGAGCACGGTTTCCCGTCGATCGCCGACGGCGACCTCGATCCGCGCACCGGTGTGATCGTATGGTGGCGTGACACGCTCGTACGATGTTTGACGCATCGGATCGCGTTATTGCCACTGCGCGAACGCCAGGTGTCGCTTGAAGATTGGTTGCGCCTGGTGCAATCCGGGCAGGCCTTGCGCGTGACGTCGGACCAGGATGACGAAGATGTCACGCTCGACCGGGACGCGTTGATCGCCAGCGTCGACGACACGATGCTCGCGACGTTGGTGATGCATCGGCGGGCCTGCGCCGCCGCCTTGCATCGGCTGCCCGGTCTGGTCGCGAAAATCGATGCAGTGATCACCGACGACGCGCCGAGCTTTGAGCGAATGGCCTTGCAACTGGACGCGTTGCGACGCGCGGCCAACAGTCTGATCGACGAGCGAGCGCCGGACGACGAAGTCGCGCCGCTCGCCCCTTCATCCGCCTTCGCGCCTTTCCCCCTTGTTTCGGACGGAATCGATATGTCCTCCTCAACGCCAATCGACGACACGTCACCGCTGACGGTCGTTCACGATTCCGTGACGAGCGTGACGCCCATGACCTCGATCGATGCGGACGCCCCGCCGTCGCCGGTATTGCCGATGAACGAAGCGGTGGGCGCGTTGCCGGACCCGGCACATCAATTGACCATTGCGCTCGGCCCGACTACACGCGTCGTGGAGACGCCGCACGGACCGCTGGCTATCCATGACCGCCAGCACGCCTACGCCATCATGGAGGCCTTGGCGCGCTACCTGTCGGAAACAGAGCCGCATAGCCCTACCGCCTATCTATTGATGCGCGGCGTGTCGTGGGGATCGATGTCGTTGCTCGAATTGATGCACGACATCTCGCAGGATGAAGGCGATCTGCAGCGGTATTTCAGCGCCATTGGCGTCAGAAGCTAGTTTTTTCTTTTCAGCGTATTTCTTAAAAAAGATCATGACTTCGATTCCGACGAAAAGCCAATTCGCGCAAGCCACGGACCTGAAATACGTCGTATCCGGCAAGCGCTCCGAAGATCACATTCTCAAAATTATCGACGTGCAGCTGGATTGTTTTCACGCGCTGAACGCGGAAAACAATGCGGATATCAAAGCAGCGGGGCAAATTTGCGTGCTTGGGAAACTCTTCTTCGCGACGGATCGATGGCTGAAAGCGTGCGACCAGAAAGCCCCGACGGTGAATAGCCGACGGCGACCGGCGGTGTACGCGTTTTATAAAGTCCTGGTCGACCGTCTGGCGGAAGACACCGGTTTGACCATCAACCATCTCCCGAAGTGGCTCGAGCAAACCTTTGGGAAAGACATGGGCGATCATGGCGTCGACGTCGATATGGGGACGGGCTCGGCGGATTACTATGATAAAGAGACACGCGATAAATACAAACTGGTGTTCAAGGGCGGGATTGCCTACCGCCAGCAATGGTGGGACGACAGTGCAAAGTTGACGCGCGCGAACACGGCAAGCCAAAGTCACAACGGTGCCGGCGTCATTGCAGCCATGTTCAATGGCTATGTTGTCAGCATGTCGGGGGATTTCTATAGCGGCCCGCACGCCATTGGGATGCGTGAGAAACATACCGGCCAATTCCATTCTTCCTATTTATCGGGAAACACGGTCTTGTGCGGCGGCGAAATCCGCATTAACGACGGGATCGTCACCCATATCAATAACAGCAGCGGGCACTATCAGCCTGACGACGCCAATCTGGCAAGCGCGGTGGAAGCGCTCGAACTCGAAGGCGTCAACCTCAAACATCTTCTCGTGACTTCCTTTACGCGCACCGAGAGACCGGCCGATCAATTCCTGAGGGAATTGTATGCAGCGGACGAGCGGCGTGCGCAAGTCGCCAAAGCCGCGCGCGGGCCATCGGCGAAGTCGCGTTTCGAATTCAAGGCAATGATGACGCCGGGAACGGATCACAGAAAGATTGCACTGGAAACGCTGAAGGCACACTGGACCGAGGGCAAGGCACCGGTGCCCAATGCCGGCCATGGCTTCCGAACGCGATTCGAGTGTTACCGTTGCAATCAGGATCTGAGATCGTATTGGAAGGAAATGCTCGATCTCGCCGATAAAGCGGGCGGCATCAAAAACGTCAATATGGTCGTCATCCCGGCGTCGTCGATGCCGGTTATCGCGATCAACACCGGTATCCAGCTGTCCCGCACATTCAATACCGGAATCAATCCGCCCATCGGCTAAGTGCCACCGGCACGCGATCACGCCGCGATGCCGTTTTCCTGTTCGAAGATCTCCTGGCCGGGGGCGTCGGGCGGGAATATCCCCCTGCTACGATAGTAGTCCGCGTACTGGCTGCATATCGTGTGTACGCGACGCAGTTCATCCACGGCGTGCGGATGCAAATCGACGCGCAGATTGATTGCATCCAGATGGTCCGATGCCGTGACGATCAACGCGCCCGAACGCTCAAAGAGGTGGCGCGTGCCATTGCCTTGCCCTCCCGCATCGCGACCCGCTTCGAGCGCTTGCAACATGCGCTCGTCGAATGGTTGCGCTTCACTGCGCTCGAATGCCTCGGCCATCGCCTCGACCACCGACACGCCGCTCAGCACATTCCCCATCGCCACATAGCCTTGCCCTACACGATAGCCTGCCCAGCCGCGCGCGTCAGGACCCGAATGACACCTGACGCTACCGTCCGCGGAGATCACCCCTATCTGTCGATAGGATGCAAAGTCGTCGTCGCGCACCAATGCGTCGGTCACGTATTTTGCCGAATGTCCGAGCTTGAGCAGGTTCAGCGCAAGGGCGTTATTGGTCGTCCGCACGAACGCCTGGCTCATCGTGGCGCCCGCATGGCGATCGAGCCCATCGCACCATTGCCCGACCGCGACTGAATACGTGGCGATACCCAATCCGTAGCGCCGAACGCGGCGCACGCCGCGAGCACGCCTTCGACGACGAGCAGTCATGTGACCGTCGGCTCGGCCTTCAGCCAGTAGAACAACGGTAAAACGGTAACGATGACCAGGAGGCGCGAGTGGACGATCACCGGCTTCCGGCCGATCAGGTCTGAAACAAAGCCGCCGATCGGACTTATCACGAAGCCGACCAAACAGATGCCGATCGTGGCATCGGTCGGCGCGAGGCCGATCATCGCCGAGCTGAGCGCCATCATGCCGACGGTCAATGTCAGCGCGGCCTTCCGACCTATCTTGTCCGCGTACACGCCAATCAGCACCCCGCCGAGGGGACGGAAAAAATACCCGATCGCAAACGTCCCGGTCGACATGACCAATTGAAAGAGCGGACTCAGCGTCGGGAAATAGAGCTTTCCGAGCAGCACCGCAAAGAAGTTATAGGCAGTGAAATCGAAAAATTCGAGGGCATTGCCTATCGTCGTAGCAACGATTACCTCGGTGCTCGATACCGAGCGTGCAGGCATCTCGCCGTCCTTGTCCGAGGCTTTCATGGCGGTGTTCATATGCGATTTTCCGTAACGAATGCACGCAGTGTGTCGTTACAAAACGCTCGCTACAATCAGGAAATGGCAAACGGACTTTTGGTTTTTCCTAAGGAAGGCTAGTGACCGTACCTCGGAATTCATCCCGCTCAGAAAGAGAAATCCGGTCTCGCAGTTATTCCCTCCCCCACCCACATACAAAGGCAACCTTCACAGGTTACCTTCACAGGTTACCTTCACACATGCTACACTCCGTAGCATGAACACCTCCCCCGACCCTGCGCACGACGCTTTCGCCTTCCAGCTCGCCGAAGATCTGCGCACGATCAGCGGCCGCTTGAAGCGGCGCCTGCGCGAACAGGCCGATCCCGGCGATTTCACGGCGTCCCAAAAAACCGTGCTACTCCGGCTGGAAAAGGATGAGCCCATCACCTTGTCGCAACTCGCCCGCAGCATCGGCATGCGCTCTCAATCGCTGGGCGAAATCATCGTCGCCCTCGAAGGCGCCGGGCAAGTGCAGCGCGCGCCGGATCCAAACGATGGCCGGCAAACGCTGTTGTCGCTGACCGAAACCTGCCGTCATCGCATCCAGGAAGGCCGTGCCACCCGGCAAGACTGGCTCTACCGACAAATCCTCGGATCGCTTTCCGGCAGCGAACAACAGCAGTTGGCGAATGCACTGACGTTGGTGCGTCGTCTCGTCGAACGTTGACCTCCAGGAGCTGTGCCATGACCTCGCTGCACCACGCCCTTTCTTTTTTTCCCGCGCATGCGCTCGCCTGGTTTTTCGGCGGCTTGTTCGCGACCAATGCGATACCCCATTTCGTTTCGGGCGTCATGGGCCGTCCGTTCCAGACGCCGTTTGCCAGCCCGCCTGGCGAAGGCCTCTCCTCATCGACGATCAATGTCCTGTGGGGATTTGCCAACCTGATCTTCGCCTGGCTGCTGTTGGCGCACGTCGGTGACTTCGATATCCGCAACCTGGCCGACGCGCTGCCATTCGCTTTGGGCGTGCTCGCCATTGCGCTATTCTCCGCGCGTCACTTTGGTCGCTTTCATGGCGGCACCCTCAACGCGGAGGCGAAACCCCACGCATGACCACGCCGTCCAACAGTGCCTTTCGCTCCCTGTATAACCGTAACTACCGCGTCTGGGCCGGAGGTGCGCTCGTCTCGAATATCGGCACCTGGATTCAGCGCACCGCGCAAGATTGGCTGGTTCTTACGCAATTGACGCATCACAACGCCACCGCCGTCGGCGTCGTGATGGCACTGCAGTTTGGCCCGCAGATGCTTCTGTTGCCGCTGACCGGCTATGCGGCGGACCACATGGATCAGCGCAAACTGCTGATGATCACCCAATCGACGATGGGCGTGCTCGCCGTACTGCTTGGCCTGCTGACGGTCACCGGCGTGGTGCAACTCTGGGAAGTCGATATCTTCGCGCTGCTATTCGGCTGCACCACGGCTTTCGACGCGCCGGTGCGCCAGGTTTTCGTGTCGGCGCTGGTCGGGGACCGAGATCTGCCCAATGCCGTCGCCTTGAATTCCACGTCGTTCAATGCCGCGCGGATGATCGGCCCGGCAGCGGCAGGCGTGATGATTGCAGCAGTCGGCACCGGCTGGGCGTTCTTGCTGAACGGGCTGTCCTTCATCGCCGTGCTGTACTCGCTGTCGCGTCTCGACCCGGCATCGCTCCATCTGCAGGAACGGGCTGTCCGCGCAAAAGGCAGTCTGGTCGCGGGCTTTCGCTATGTGCGCTCACGCGGTGACCTGGCGACAGTACTGATCATGCTGTTTTTTATCGGCACGTTCGGACTGAATTTCGCGCTATTCATTTCGACGATGGCGGTGAATGTCTTCCATCTGGACGCGGGCCACTACGGTTTGCTGTCTTCGGCAATGGCGGTCGGCACGATCAGTGGCGCCTTCCTGGGCGCGAAGCGAGCGCTGCCGCGCTTTCGCATCGTAATGATCGGCTCGCTGGTATTCGGGATCGGTTGTACCGCCGCCGCGCTCGCGCCCAATGAATGGGCCTTTGCAGCAGCGCTCGTCGTCGTTGGCGTTGCCGCGCTGACGGTGACGAACAGCAGCTCCAGCCTGATGCAATTGTCGACGGAGCCCGCGATGCGCGGCCGCGTCATGGCAATCCGCCTCGCGGTGGCGCTAGGCGGAACACCGCTGGGCGCGCCCACGGTGGGCTGGGTCGCCGACCATTTCGGTGCGCGATGGGGTCTGGCCGTAGGCGCCGCCGGCGGTTTCGCGGCAGCAGCGTATGGCGCATGGGCCTGGAAGAAGGGAAAAATCGGCCCGCGCTGACGGCACGGGCTTTCGGCTCGCGGAACGCGCGTTCCGCCGGAACCGAGAGGTAAAGATCCATTCGCCGCGCCGCGAAAAGCATCGCGACGCGGCAAGACGATCAGGTGCGCAGCCGCCCGGTCAGCGGCAATGCGGGCTTCTGCAATACCCGCTCAGCGAGCACGCCGAACACCAAACCCAATACCGTCCAGACCACGGCCTGCATACCGATCGAGGCGAGACGGAACTGCCACAAGGTGCTGGCCGGGAACGTCGCCGGCACTTCATTGATAGCGGGTAAGCCCATCTGCACGGCGGCGACGATCGCGATATAGACCGCACCGCCCACGAGCGATCCGTTCCAGGCGCCCCAGCGCGCCACCGCCGCGCGGCGCACGCTCAGGGCGAACACCATGACCGTTACCGAGATCGCCAGCATCAGGAAGAACAGACCGGTGCGATAGCCGATCGTGTCGGGGTCTCCAACCGAAGGCGGATTCGCCGGATATTTCAACGTCGGCACGATCACCAGCGCGATAAACGCGGCAAGCGCCAGCAACGCCGATAATGATCTCGGCGAGAGACCCTTCACCCGACCGTAGCAAAACGCGAAGGTCAGCGAGAATAAGCCGCCCACCGCTGTCCCAAAAACGAGCACGCCGGTTGCCAGGCCCAAACCCGATTGCACTTGGCGACTGATCAACTCTTCCTCGTGCTCACCGCCATGCGCATGCTCGGCGCTCTCGAAAGCAATCGCGCGATTCACCTGCGGCTCCCCCACGATCTTGCCTACGCCGAAGGCGAACAGACCCGCGGCAATGCCCGCGATCATGCCGCGTACCAGAAGACGACCTACCATGGCGCGGTCCCCTTAGTGGCACGGGAAGCCGAGCAAATGCCGGGCATCGTGAACGAATTCGTGTACGTACATGCCCGGAATCAGCGCGGTAGCGCCCTCTTCCGCACCGACGAAATAGATCGCGATCAACATCAGCAGGCCGCCGAAGACGATCCACGGAAGCAGATCGCGCAGCGGGATGGCAGCAGGCGCTGCGGCGGTGTCGATCGTTTGCGACAAGGTATGTTCAGTCATCGTATCTTCCTGGGGTCGTGCGCCCTGTTTGAAGGAAAGCGCGTCGTCGTGACGACGACGCGATCTTTTGAAAGGCAGGTCTGACTTCCGGGATCCACACGCTTGGCGTATCGGATCCGGACACAGTGGCGCGACCGCGCCGGGTTCTCACCGGCTTCCGCCTTTCAATTCGCGTATTCTACGGCATGAGGCCGCGGCAACGCGTCGACGCGTTGCCGCGCGTGCGCGTCGATCAGCCCGACGGGCGAAGTCGGTCGGGCTGATCGACGGGTCGGCCCTTATCACTACGAGATCGGCGCTCCGCTATGGAACGCCCGGAGCAACTTGGATGGCACGGGCAATTGTCATGATGGCGCATGCATCGACGCCGGCAATGCGCAAAGGCCTATTCCCCGAACGGGATGAAACGGCCGCGCTGCGCGGGCAGCGTCACGCCGCTGCCTTTGACACGGAATCGGAGGGACTAGATGCCCGCGCCGTGGAAGAGCTCCGCGCCGCGCGCGAGAGCGAGGCATTCGTCGCGCTCACCAGCGCCTTTGTCCGCGTCTACTGCGCGCCGTCGGCGATTGCCGTCGCCAGCGCCACCGCCTTGGGCTTTTCCTCGGAACAGATTACGATCGACGGCACGCTCTCGACACCGCATTTCGGCGCGTGGGCCGGAAAAAGCGCGCTGCAAATCGGCCGGGACGATCCCGCCGCCCTGCAGGCCTGGACCCGCGATCCCTACTTCGCACCGCCCGGTGGCGATTCTTTCGACTCGGTGCGTCGCCGCATGACGGTCTGGTTGGCCAGCACGATGAAAGATGATGCGGACACCGTCGAAAACGGCGACGACGCGCTGCCGATTCTGGCGATCGCCAGCGCGACGGTGGTGCGCGCCGCCGTCTTGTTGGCACGCCGCGCGCGCCTCGAGAGCTTCCATCAACTCGATGTCGCGCCTGGCGCGATGTTCGTCCTCTGACGCACGACATGACGCATCGCGCGACGCGTTAAGCACGCGACGCGTCACACTCGGATAATCCCCTCCCGTAAAAGACTCATGACACGACTAACGGCATTGTCGTGTTTTTGCCGACGCGAGACCGGCTTGTCACACGAGAGTATGCGACGATTTGTAACGGTCGTATCTGTATGCGGTTACATCGCCATTGACGGGTTGTCGGGGCGCGCGCAGCGGGCGTACACTCGGCTGCTGCCCGCATTGCAGCGCAGCATGTCGCGACCCCGTTCGCCGCGTTCCGATAAGCCGAGTTCCGCGCGGCTGCGCAATGGGCAGTTGCCAACACTTTCCTGCCCGAGATTGACTGATGGACTTTTCCGCCACCGACGCGGCGCCCAAAGACCCGACCGATAACTGGCGCGGTGTCATTGCTCTAGCGCTGGCCGCGTTCATTTTCAACACCACCGAATTCGTTCCGGTCGCCTTGCTGAGCGACATCGGCACCTCGTTCGACATGCCGCCTTCCGCGGTCGGGCTGATCCTGACCGTGTATGCGTGGGTGGTCGCCTTGTTGTCGTTGCCGATGATGTTGCTGACGCGGTCGATCGAACGTCGCAAATTGTTGATCGGCCTGTTTGTCGTATTTATCGCCAGCCATATCCTGTCCGGCTTCGCGTGGAACTTCCGTGTTCTGGAATTGAGTCGCGTCGGCATTGCCTTCGCGCACGCGGTGTTCTGGTCGATTACCGCTTCCCTGGCCGTCCGCGTGGCACCGCCGGGCAAACATGTGCAAGCGCTGAGTCTGCTATCGACCGGCACCTGTCTCGCCATGGTCCTGGGCATCCCGCTTGGCCGGATGCTCGGCGAACTGGTGGGGTGGCGGTATACCTTCCTCGCGATCGCGGCAGTAGCGGCGGTCGCCGCCTATCAGTTGGCGCGCGCCCTACCGTTGCTGCCCAGCGAGAACGCCGGCTCCTTGAGCAGTTTGCCGATTTTGTTCAAGCGTCCGGCGCTGTTGTGCGTCTATGCCTTGACGGCCCTCGTCGTCACCGCGCACTTTACCGGCTACAGCTATATCGAGCCGTTCGCGCGCGACGTCGCCCACCTGAGCGGACCGATGATCACCGCGCTGCTGCTGTTGTTTGGCGGTTCGGGCGTGATCGGCTCTTTCCTGTTCAATCGCCTGAGCGGAAAGTTCCCGTTTGCCTTATTGATCGCGGCGATCCTCGTGATCACGATCAGCCTGCTGCTGTTGCTGCCCTTCTCCGGCAATAGCTATCTGCTGGAAGGGCTCAGCGTGTTCTGGGGCATCGCCATCATGTGCTTCGGCCTGTCTTTGCAAGCGAAGGTACTGGCATTGGCACGCGATGCAACCGACGTGGCGATGGCCATGTTCTCCGGCATCTACAACGTCGGTATCGGCGGCGGCGCCTTGTTAGGAAGCGTCGTGGCCGCGCATATCGGCATGCGCTATATCGGCTTTGGCGGCGGCGTGGTCGCCCTGTTCGGCGTCGCGTTGGTCTATTACATGGCGCGTCGTTTCGCGCGTCAGATCGGCGCGCCTACGAGCTGATCGCCAGCGTACCGCAACGCAGCGGAGCGGCCAGCGTCCTGCCGGCCCTCCGTCATGCGCCGATCGCCGCGATCACTCGACGGCTGCCAGCCGAGCAATCGCGGGCCGATCGGCGCGGACCTTGTCGGAGGCGATCGGTTGGCCACTGGCGTCGCTTTTCCCCTGCTTCACCCCGGCGCCACTCGCGCCTTCTCCGGTATCGCTTCCCCACCCCCCTCCCAGCGCTCGAATCAAAGCGACCGTCGATGCCGCTTGCACGCCGGCCAGTTGCGTGGCGGTGCGCTCCGATTGCAGCGCCGTCCGCTCGGCGTCGATCACCGTCAGATAATCGACCTCGCCCTCGTCATATTGCCGTCGCGACAGACTGGCTGCCCGCGTCGAGGCCTGCACGGCAACCGCCTCCGTCTCGCGCTGCGTGCGCAGAATTCTGAGATCGGACAGGCTGTCTTCCACTTCCTGGAACGCATCCAACACCTGCGAGCGATAGTTTGCCGCCTGTTCGTCGAAGCGCGCGCGGGCTTGCGCCAACTGCGCGTGTCGCCGACCGCCGTCGAAGATCGGCAACGTCAGGGCCGTGCCGGCAAGTGGGCCGAGCAGGAACGCACGGCTGGACCATTTGAACAAATCGCCAAGCGTCGCCGCTTCGAATCCCGCCGTCCCGGTCAAGGACAGCGACGGGAAATAGGCGGCTTTCGCCACGCCAATCCGCGCGTTCGCCGCAGCCATCGCCCGTTCCGCCGCCGCGATATCGGGGCGCCGTTCGAGCAAGGACGACGGCAACCCGGCCGGCACCGCCACTTGCACCTGCTGCAACGGGCTGTCGGGCATCGTGAAGGTCTCGGGTGTGCTGCCCACCAGCACGGCAAGCCGATGCTCGGCGGTCGCGCGCTGGCGTTCGACCGTCATCGCGTCGGACTGCGCGCTGGCCAACTCGCTGCGCGCGCGAACGACATCCAGCTCGCTGATGTCGCCATCGTCGAAGCGTCGCTGCACGAGATCGAGAGCCTGCTTGCGCAGCGCGATGGTTCGCCGAAGCACGCCATGGTCCGCGTCGAGAGAACGCAAGGCGAAATACTGCTGCGCCACATCCGCCTGCAACGTCAGCAACACCGAACGATACAAGGCGTCGCTCTGTTCGGCATCGGCGCGCGCCGCGCGTACGTTGTCGGAAACACGACCGAATAGATCGACTTCGTAGGAAGCGCTCGCTTGCGCACGCCAGAGCGTCTGCGACGGGATCGTCACATTGTCCGGTTGCAGTTGCGACGCCCCGGATACCTTTTCCCGCGTCGGGCCGAAGCCCGCGCCCAGCGACGGATACAGGTCCGCCCGTGCGCTGTCCCGCGTCGCGCGAGATTCGTTGACACGCGCGAAGGCGGCCTGCAAGGTCGGACTCGCCGCCGACGCACGCGACTCGAGGCCATCGAGCGTGGCGTCACCGAAGATGCGCCACCATTCGCCACGCGGCAACTGGTCCGACGGCGCCGCAACCTTCCACTGTGCGGCCCGCGCCTTATCGGCCTCGCTCAGCGTGCCATCGGTCAAGGCCGTATCGGTCGATTGAACGGCGTTTTCCTTGAAGGCGGTGGGCGTGCCGACGCCAGGCTTGTCATAATGCGGCGCCATCGAGCAGGCGCTCAAGACCCACGCGGTCATCAGCGACAACGCCATCGGTGGCATGCGGCGAACAAACCGCGGCGCGATGGTTCGCTTGAGATAGTGCATTGTCATTTTGTTTCCCTCTTCACCCCGTCTCCGGGGATCACGACGATTTGTGCGTTGCCGGTTCCGTCTCTCCGCCCCACGACGCTTCCACGCCCTGAATCGACGGATGACGATGATGCGTGTCTTCCAGATGCTCCTTGCGCGTGAGCTTACGCAGCACGACATAAAACACCGGCGTCAGCATCAAACCGAACAGCGTCACGCCGAGCATCCCGAAAAAGACCGCGATACCCATCGCATGCCGCATCTCGGAACCCGGCCCGCTGGCCAGCACCAGCGGCACCACGCCCATGATGAAAGCGATCGACGTCATCAAGATAGGGCGGAGTCGCAGCCGGCTGGCTTCGATCGCGGCCTGGACGATCGTGCGTCCCTGCATCTCCAATTCCCGCGCGAACTCGACGATCAAAATCGCGTTCTTCGCCGACAGCCCTACCAACACCATCAAACCGATCTGCGTGAAGATGTTGTTGTCGCCGTGCGTCAGCCAGACCCCGGTCAAGGCCGACAGGATGCTCATCGGCACGATCAAGATCACCGCGAGCGGCAGCAACAGACTTTCATACAGTGCAGCGAGCACCAGATACACCAACAGCACGCTGACAGGGAAGACGACGAATGCCGCATGCCCCGCCAATTCCTGTTGATACGTCAGATCGGTCCATTCGAACTTGAAGCCGCGCGGCAGCGTTTCCGCGGCAATCCGACGAACGGCTGCCTGCGCCTGATCGGTCGAATAACCCGGCGCCGGTCCGCCATTGACGTCGGCAGCGGTATAGCCGTTGTAACGCACGACCATATCCGGGCCATAGGTCGGCGTGACTTTCACCAGCGACGACAGCGGCACCATCTCGCCATTGGCATTGCGCGTGCGCAGCAGGCCGATATCGCCACTGTTCGAACGGAAACGCGCATCGGCCTGAACCCGTACCTGATAGACGCGGCCGAACTTGTTGAAGTCGTTGACGTAGAAAGAGCCCAGGTAGACCTGCATCGTATTGAAGACATCGGTCACGGACACGCCCAGTTGCTTCGCCTTCACGCGGTCCAGTTCGACGTTCAATTGCGGCACGTTGATCTGATAGCTCGAGAAGCTCGGCCCCAGCTCCGGCGCCTGCGCGGCCCGTTTCATGAAGGCCTGCGTAGCGTCGTAGAGCGCGGTATAGCCTTGCGATCCGCGGTCTTCGATCTGCAGCTTGAATCCCCCCAACGTGCCAAGACCCAGCACCGGCGGCGGCGGGAACACCGCGACGAAGGCGCCCTTGATCGACGACATCTTGGCATTCAGCTCGGCCAGGATCTTGTCCATCGGCACATGTCCTGGCCGTTTGTCGATGGGGTCGAGCGGGATAAACGTGATGCCGGCGCTCGACGAGTTCGTGAAGCCATTGACCGACAGGCCTGGAAACTGCACGGCAGCCGACGTTCCCGGCACCGTCAGCGCGATACGGCCCATCTCCTGCACGACTTCCTGAGTGCGATCCAGCGACGCACCGTTCGGCAACTGCGCGATGGCGACCAGATAGAGCTTGTCCTGCGCCGGCACGAAACCACCCGGCACGGTCTTGCTCATGAAAAACGTCCCGCCAAGCAAGATCGCATACAGGCCCAACATCACCGTTTTACGGCCGATGATGCGCGTGACGCCGCGTCCGTATTGTTCCGAGCCGCGATGGAACACCTTGTTGAATACACGGAAGAAGCCGCCGAACAAGCGGTCCATGACGCGGGTAAGCCAGTCCTTCGGCTCGTCATGACCTTTCAACAGCAGCGCCGCCAACGCCGGCGACAGCGTCAGCGAATTGAACGCCGAGATCACCGTCGAGATGGCGATCGTCATCGCGAATTGCTTGTAGAACTGGCCGGTCAGGCCCGACATGAAAGCCAGCGGCACGAACACGGCCACCAAGGTCAGCGCGATCGCGACGATCGGGCCGCTGACTTCCTGCATCGCACGATAGGTCGCCGCTTTCGCGGACAAGCCCGCGGCGATATTGCGCTCGACGTTTTCCACCACCACGATCGCATCGTCGACGACGATCCCGATCGCCAACACCAAGCCGAATAAAGACAGCGCGTTGATCGAATAGCCGAAGGCCAGCAATAACGAGAAGGTCCCGACGATCGACACCGGCACGGCGAGCAACGGAATGATCGATGCACGCCAGGTTTGCAGGAAGATGATCACGACCAGCACGACCAAGGCGATCGCTTCGGCCAGCGTATGCACTACCGCGTGAATACTGGCGCTGACGAAACGCGTCGGGTCGTAGACGATGTCGTAGGACAATCCCGGGGGGAAATCGCCCTTCATATCCTGCATCTCCGCGCGGACCTGATCGGCGATCTGCAGCGAATTCGCGCCCGGCTGCTGGTTGATCACCAGTGCCACGGCAGACTTATTGTTCAGGAACGCGCGCAAACCATATTCCGATGCGCCCAATTCCACACGCGCCACATCTTTCAGATAGGTGACCGCGCCATCAGGCGCGGTTTTCAAGATGATGTTGCGAAACTCATCCTCGTTGCGCAAGCGGCCTTGCGCGTTCACGTTCAATTGCAACGGCGTGTTTTGCATCGACGGCGATTCGCCGATCACGCCGGCGGCCACCTGTACGTTCTGCTCGCGAATCGCATCGACGACGTCGCTCGCGGTCATCCCTTTCTCCGCCACCTTCTGCGGATCGAGCCAGACGCGCATCGCATAATCGCCGGCACCGAAGATCTGCACCTGGCCCACGCCCTGAATACGTTCGAGGCGATCCTTCACATTGATCAGCGCATAGTTGCGCAGATAGGTCGAGTCATAGCGACCGCTCGGGGAAATCAGGTGAACGAGCAGCGTGATCGTCGGCGACGCTTTGATCGTCGTGACGCCCAGGCGCTGTACGTCCTCCGGCAAACGCGGCAATGCCTGCGACACCCGGTTCTGCACCAACTGTTGCGCCTTGTCCGGGTCCGTGCCGAGCTTGAAGGTCACCGTCGTCGTCATATTGCCGTCGCTATTCGCTTGCGACTGCATATACAGCATGTTTTCCACGCCGTTGATCTGCTCTTCCAGCGGCGCCGCAACGGTTTCCGCAATCACCTTCGGGTTGGCGCCCGGGTATTGCGCGTGAACGAGCACCGAAGGCGGCACCACTTCCGGGTACTCGGAAATGGGCAGCTGGAACAGGGAGATCAAACCGCCAAGGAGGAGAATCGCGGACAAGACGCCCGCGAAAATCGGTCGATCGATAAAAAATTTTGAGATATTCATCTGGGCGCTCCGGCGTCCTTATGTGAGGCTATCGGGCAGCAATGCATGCGCGTGCGTTCCGCTTCAAGGTTGTGCCTGTGCGACGGTGTGCGTCTTTGCGCCGTCCGGTTGCTCGCCCGACGGCAGCATCGCCACGGTGTGCACCGTCACCGGCGTATTCGGCCGCACGCGCTGCAAGCCCTCGACGACGATGCGCTCGCCGGCCTGCAATCCCGACTTGATGACGCGAAGGCCATCCTGCTCGCTACCGGTATGCACTTCGCGGTATTGCGCCTTATCGTCCTTGTCGACGACGAGCACGTACTGCTTGTCCTGATCGGTACCGATGGCGGCATCGCTGACCATGACGGCCGGATGCGGCTTGCCGCCGCCGACGGCCACGCGCGCGTACAAGCCCGGGAGCAAGGTCCCATCGGCATTGTCGAAGCGCGCACGAACCCGAATCGTGCCGGAACGCGTATCCAGGCGGTTGTCGATCGAATCGATGATGCCGGTGCGGGAATAGCCCTCTTCATTCGCCAGGCCCAGGCGCACCGGCACGGCATTTTCCGTAGCAGTACTACGGGCATCCTGGCTCAAGTATTGAAGATAGGTCTGCTCATCGACATCGAACGACGCATAGATCGGCGACACCGATACGACCGTCGTCAGCAACGGCGCATTGGCACCGGTCGATACGATATTGCCCAACGTCAGCTCCGCGCGCGACACGCGGCCGCTGATCGGCGCCTTGATTTGCGTATACGACAAGTCGATCTTTGCCGTCTCGACCGCGGCATCGGCAGCCTTGACGTCGGCATCCGCTTCCAGCGCCGCGTTATGCTTTTGCTCGAAATCGCGCTTCGCGATCGCGTTGTCGGCGATCAGGCGCTGCGCGCGCGCGGCGTCGCTGACCGCGTAAGCCTGACGTGCGCGCGCGGCCGCGAGCTGGGCGATCGCCCGATCGAGCGCCGCCGTATAGGGTCGCGGATCGATGGTAAACAGCGCGTCCCCCCGCTTCACCATGGCGCCGTCCTTGAAATGCACGGCGACGATCGTGCCGCTTACCAAGGGCCGGACATCGACGTGATCGACGGCCTGCAGGCGCCCGGAATACCGTTGAAAGTCGGTAATCGTGCGGGCGATCACCGGCGCCACATCGACTTCGGGCGGCGGCGGCGCGGCGGGCGCGGCGTGGGCGAGTGCCGTCAATTCGATTGGCGCGTCCAGACGGTGCGCCAGGCCGAGGGCGAGGACGACGACGGCGAGCGCGCCCGCGCCCACGATCGTACGGTGTTGATGCTTTGTCAGGGACATGGTCGCTTCCAGAAAATGGCGTTTCGCGACAAGACTTCCGTCTTGAAATAGCGATGCACACCGAGCCGATGTTGCACTGCGGTGTAGGGACGAGCGCATTGTCTGTAAATTCGGCGTCGGGATAAATTGCGCTGATTACGAACACAATTTATAATCCGCGAACAATCAGCCGACGCGAGGGCGCGACATGGACCGGTTTCAGGCGATGCAGGTATTTACGCGCGTGGTGGAAATGAGCAGCTTTTCGCGTGCCGCGGATGCGCTGAACATTCCGCACGCGTCGGCGACGACCTTGATCAAAAAGTTGGAAGCACATCTGAATGTGCGCCTATTACAACGCACCACGCGAAAACTGAACCTCACGCCCGAGGGCGCGGAGTACTACGCGCATTGCGTCCGTATTCTTGCGGAAATCGAGGATAGCGAGCATTCGGTGTCGCAAAGCACGCAAGGGCCGAAGGGCATTCTGCGGATCGACATGCCAGGGGCGATTGGCCGCCGTATGATCATGCCGCGCCTGCCGGCGTTTCGGGAGCGCTATCCCGATATCGAGCTGATGATCGGCTTTAGCGACCGTCCGGTGGATTTGATTCAGGAAGGCGTGGATTGCGCGATTCGCGTCGGCGATTTGGCCGACTCGACCTTGATCGCGCGTAAGCTGTCGTCGCTCGAGCTGGCTACCGCGGCCAGCCCGGATTACCTGGCGCAGCACGGCCGGCCCCAATCGCTCGACGCCTTGCAGCAGCATCGCGCAGTGCGCTATTTCTCGCATCGGACCGGGCGTTTGATCGATCTCGCCTTCAACGACGGCCAGCAGAGCCACGAAGTGAAGATCGCGAGCATGCTGTCGTTCAACGATATCGAAGCGTGCATACTCGCTGCGATCGAAGGAGCGGGGCTGATTCAGGCGCCGCGCTTTCTTCTTGCGCCCTACTTCCGCTGCGGCGGCTTGACGGAGGTGTTACCGCATCTCCCACCGCCCTCGATGCCGATTTCGGTCGTGTATCCGCAAAATCGCCACCTCGCGCCGAAAGTACGGGTGTTCGTCGATTGGATTGCCGAAGTGTTTGCAAATTGCACGGCGCAAGATTGCGAGCGTGCGACCGAGGCGGCTATCGAACAACAGGCGCTTTACGCCTGATTTCGCCTGTTCCTGCCTGACGGCCGGTTCTATACCTGCGTATTACCCGGCCGTCACGCCGGGAAGATCAGATTGCGGTCGCCAGTTCGGCGGTCTCGAGGATGCGTGCGCTCTCCCCACCGTCGGGGCAGGTCTGCAGCGCTTTCAGCATATCGCCCAGCGTTTGCCCTGCAAGCCGCGCTTCGAAACCGCGTTGCGCGTCTTCCAGCACTTGCTGCATGCAATCCTTGATATTCACGCTGATCAAGCAGCCTGACTCCACCGGATAGGCATGCACGCAGGACGTCGGCGGCGCGGCGCTGGCGCGATAAATATCGAGCAGCGTAATTGTCTCCGGCGCGCGTCCCAAACGGCAGGCGCCGTTGCGTCCGCGCGTCGCCGATACGAGTCCGGCCTTTGTCAGACGCGACAGCGTCCGGCGCACGAAAGTCGGTTCCGCATTGATGCTGTCGGCCAGGTCGGCAGAGCGCACCTCGACTCCCTCGTGATATCCCAGCGCAGCAAGGAGATGCACGGCAATCGAGAACTGGACATTTTTCGTGGACATAAGCTGATGATAATGATCGCGTTTTCCTGCTGTCAAGGCGCGATCACGCACTAGGCTATTACAGGATGTTGCACTGTCGTGCGCTTGACCTTGCAGTCAAAGAATGAGACACCTGTGCGTTTCTCGCCGCCATGCGCAGCATGAACGGGACGAACGAGATTCGCGTGGTTTTTACTGTCGCACCGTCTTTTTTTTGACAAACCGTTGCCGAATCTGGTGTTCGAAGCTCCCGTTTTACCTTCCAATCTGTCATATTTCCAACAATCTCAATCACACTATTCTGTGCCAATTTGGCAAGCAGCGCTTGCTGCATGGCTGGAGCTCATGACGGATGGACAAGGAAGCCCGCTTTGCATTGGCCGTCTCGTGGATACGTGACGCCGATGGACTGCTGATCACTGCAGGGGCGGGAAACGGTGTCGATTCCGGGCTGCCGGATTTCCGCGGTGATGCTGGCTTCTGGCAAGCCTATCCTCCGCTACGGGACGCCGGCCTCACCTTCCAGCAGATAGCGAATCCGGCAGGTTTTGCTCGGCACCCTGAATTAAGCTGGGGCTTTTACGGCCATCGTCTCGCGCTATATCGGAACACCACGCCACACGACGGCTATGCTCGCCTGCTGCAATGGGCTGCCGGCATGACGCATGGCGCCTTCGTTTTCACGAGCAATGTGGATGGGCAGTTTCAGAAAGCGGGATTCGATCCCGCGCGCGTGGTCGAATGCCACGGCTCCATTCATGCCATGCAATGTCTCGAACCGTGCTGCTTTCGATCCTGGGCCGCCGACGACTTCATCCCCGATGTCGACGTCAGCCGCTGTGAACTGCGCAATGCCCTGCCCCGCTGCCCCTATTGCGGCGGCGTCGCCCGCCCGAATATCCTGATGTTCGGTGATTGGCACTGGGTCAGCGCGGCCACTGAAAAACAGCAAGCCGCATTGACGCAATGGCTGGGACAGGTCAAGAGACCGGTCGTCGTCGAACTAGGGGCCGGCACCGTGGTTCCCACCGTACGCCTTTTTAGCGAACGGATGGGGCAACGGATCATCCGTATCAATCCTCGCGATTTTTCGATTCCGGAATCGATGGGCGTCGGCATCCAGCAGTCGGCGCTCGGTGGATTGCAATTGCTTGATGCACAACGCAAGTTGATCGAATAGCGTTTCACGGTGTGGAGGCAGTCTGCGTCGACACGCCGCGATGCGATGTGACGTGACGCTTTGACGATGTGCCGCGCGCCTTTCCCCCACCCTCCCGGCGCATCCCCCTTTTTCGGCGAGGTGCATGCGCATGGTTGAAAAAACGCGCTGCACCGGTCACAACATCGTTTGTGACATGCACCTTAGCCGACCGCCCTCGCGCTCGCACTTCACAGTTCACTTGAAGTGTTTCTCTGACCTCATTGTTTTGATGCGCGTCATATTTCGAAGAGCGGATGATGAACGTTTCGGCATCGAAGTGGCTGTCCCATCCCGGTACGTCGCTAGACACCGCGAAATAGCGAAACCGCATGGATTCGTTCACCTATCGCGAGTGACGTGAACCCGACACTTATCGGAGTAGCCTTCCTCGCGATGCGGCGCGGCGTTGCGCCTGAACGCGCCCCACGTCTCGACGGTGCGATATAAGGCTCGCCGTCACGCGCGAAGACGCGCGTCGCTTAGGCGGCCCCGACGCCGACCCGCACGGACGCAAGCGCGCGACGGTGCGCATTGATCGTCCCGGTGGAACGCAAGCCGAGGCTCTGCTGCAAATGCTCGGTCGGAACTGATGCGAGAAGCCCGGTCCGAATGTAGCCATGGCGGCAGTCGCCAGTACGGATGCGACGCATCGACATCGGCATTGTCGTATCGCTTGCCGATATCCATTCGGTCGCACGATCCAGAAAATCACTAATCGTCCGCGCAAGGGCGGTGGCATGCATCGGACCGTCGGACAGCGTACGGGCGCGGCCGTGCTCATTGCCGGTGAACGACGATAGTGGGCTCCCCGCGTCATCGCGAGTGCGCGCATCGCTGCGCCGTTGTTGTTCGTTCTGGAGCCGCGCGAAAAACGGCGACATGGCAGGCGCGCCACCTGCTGGCTGCCGCGCGTCGCGTAGGGCGATGTAGCGCCGCAATAGCGGAAAGACCTCGGGCGGAATCACGACAGTCCGCGATGTAGCGAGACGCGACGGCGTGCCGACGGCGGGCTGCGTCAAGACCGTGACCGCGCCGCGCCCAGACGCGTCGGTTGGCAAGGCAACATCACCCACGCGTAAGGTGCGGAGTTCCTGCAATCGCAGTCCCGCAAAGCGGCTGAGTATCAGCATGCAAAACGCACGCTGATCGCTCTCGTGCGGGGATTCATTTGCGAAGTGCGCGAGTGCCTGCCATTGCTCTGCTTCGACCACGCGTTCGACACGCAATCGCATGCGCGAGTCGAACGACTCTGCCCGCGCGACGCCTCCGTCCTCAGAGATCGATGCCGCGCCAGTCGTTTGTTCGTCTGCCGCCCTTGCGTTTTCTCGCGCGGCGCGCCACGGATCGGTCTGGAGATAGCCCGCGCTTACGAGCCATCGGAACAGCGCCTTCAACACATTGGCGGCCGTCGCACGGCTACTCTCGGTCAGGGGGCCCGCAAATGGGCGCCAACGGACCGACCACCGCGGCGTGTGCCGTGGCGCACACCACGATGCCGGTGGGGAGGCGAGGAAGCGTCGGTAGGCATTAATGTCATCGTGATCCAACGAAGATAGCGGCTTATTGCATTCGACCACGGCCCACAACAGGATTCGCTCTGCCTGTGTCCGATAGGCCCGCCGCGTATGCGCAGATCCGGCTTGCGCGTCGAGCCAGGCAAGTACTGCGGCAACATCGGTTTGCGCGTCGATCGACTGTCGCCCGACCACGCCACGATTGCTGCCGTTCGCACCCGACACCTCTGCGGGGATGCCCCGATCGGCGAGGTCCTCGATTGGCAGAATAGCCAGCCGCTGTCCGTGGCCTCGGATAGGACGATCCGTCGTGATCTCGGCGTCTGTTGGATCGGGCAGCAGCCGCGAGACGACGCCGCCCAGGCTCTCGGCGTTGGCCTGCACCCAGCGGACGATACGCGTCGCCCCAATCGGACCGAGCTGGGGTATGTGGCGATACCATCGCACGCCGTGACCATTGATTGTTTCGCACAACTGCGCGAGCGACGTGATACCCGCACGATGCATTCGCATCACGACGTTCTCGTCAAACCATCCATCCACCGCATGCGACGGAACTGGCGCGTCGACGGCGATATGCTGCAATCGACGCAACGCGGTAAGACGCCTTTCGCGCAAGCGCGCCGCTTTGGTCGCGCGGCCGCGACGATCGCCGACGTCCGGATAACGCTCCCGATACAGCGCAATGAGTTCGGCTTCGCCGAATACGTTGTCCGGATCGTTTTGCGCCGCAAAGTCCGACAGGGAGGGCGTGGGGGGCGCTTCATATCCATCGCCTTTCTGTCCAAGCGACTTCGGGAGTCGCAGTAAGCGCAGCGCTTCCCAATCGGCGTTGCGCCGCGCTGCGGCCGCCAATTCATCCTGTAGCCAACGTAAAAGCGCCCGCACACGACGCGGGTCGCGGCCGCAATTCAAATATCGATCCGCGAGCGCTGGCAGATCCAATGCTTCGGACCCTTCAAGATAAGCACGATAGAACGCGAAGTGCGAACTCTCGAGGCGTCGAAGATTTAACGGCATGAACGAGCTTCCGTGGCAGGGTGACGCGAGACCATTTCCGAATTGGCACGCGTGGCGATCGTTTTTTCGAAGCTGGCGCGTCGTTTGCGATCACACCTAAGCCGGAACATCGAAAAATGCACGATTTTGTCGACGCAGCACGCGAAACCGCCGAAACCCCTTATCCCACGGGGGATTCCGGCTGGATGATGAGAAGTTGCTTGAAGTTCATCATAAATACTGCGTACATGATTATATTACATTGAATGCAGAAATTTGTGTGTTTGCCCCTGTCTATCGCGGATACTTGGTCCGCAGTTCAGTCGCTGTTAGTGGTGTTGATCAGGGGGTGGAGCCGGCGTCTCTCATTCAAGGCGACGATGAGGAATCGCGGGACGAGGTGAGCTGCGTTCTCGGGCTGGCGTTCTTCGATTTGTTTACCCGGGTAAACAGTTTCGGCGCTCAGGCTCCGTTCGAACCGGGCATCACCCTGCCCTTTCTCGATTCGACGGGGGCTTCCCGGGCGGTGGTGAGTATTTGACTAAGATACCATGCTAACGAAACTGGCCGACTGTGGGGCACGAAAATCGCCTCTTGGGAGGCGCATGCTGTGATCGGCGCCCTCGTCGGCTAACCGATCAGAAGCATGGTTTCGGGCGGTTTCGTGTCACGCGCCCGACTTCCAGAAGCGGTGCTCGGATCGTAACCTGCCGCGTGACTCGCGCCGGTCAGATAACGTCATTGGCGGACGGACGGTTTTGGAAGCCGGTGCGTGTTCAGTCCGTCAGTCGTAAGCCCGCTCGTTCCGCAAGGGCCCAGAGTAAGTTCGCGCAGTGTTTGGCTCCCTTTCCTTTTCGGTGCGCCCCCATACATCCGGGTGCAAATGACGGCCGAGGTCGCCAAGCGTTTCCCGGTGGAATACCGGCGTTCGCACGCCGTCTTCGCGCTGTTGCTTGTAGTCTCGCCAAGCCCTGAAAACAAACCGCGACAGCAGGACTACCGCTGCAACGTTGATAAACGCCATCAGCGCGGTACTGATGTCGGCCAAGCTCCAGACCAGCGGCAAGCTAGACACGGCTCCCGACATGACGGCAGCGACGACAACCAAGCGGAAGACATAGATGGCCGCCGGGTGTTTAGTCAGGAAATCGACGTTCACTTCAGCATAAGCGCAATTTCCGAGGACGCTCGAATAGGCCAGAAAGAACAGCGTGATGGCCATATAGCTGTTTCCCCATTCGCCAACATGAACCGCCATCGCACGTTGCGTCAGCGACGCGCCCAGGAGCCCGTTGCCTGCTTCATAAACGCCCGAGAGCATGATCAACGCCGCAGTGCCCGTGCATATCACTAGCGTGTCCAAACAAACGCCAAGCATTTGCAACAATCCCTGTTGTACCGGATGACGCGCGCTTGCGACCGCGGCAGCGTTCGGAGCGCTTCCCATTCCGGCTTCGTTCGAAAAGAGTCCGCGACGCACGCCCATCATGACGGCCTGGCTCACCGCGTATCCGGCCACGCCGCCGGCAGCCTGTTCAAGGCCAAACGCATGCCGAAATATCGTTGCAAGAACGTCAGGCACTGCGGAGAAATTAACTATGACGACATAGGCCGACAGGCCGATATAGATCAACGCCATCAACGGAACAACGAACTGGGCAGTCAAGGCGATTCGCCGAATACCGCCGGAGATGATCGGAATCGTGATAAAAACCAGCCCAATCCCGACGGCAGTTTTCGACCAACCGAACGACGTATTGAAGGCGTCGGCGATGGAGTTTGCCTGCACCGTATTCAGCGCGAAACCAAAGGCAAAAATAAGCGACACGGCAAACAGCTGGCCGAGCCATTTCTGCTTCAGCCCGTCGCGAATGTAATACGCCGGCCCACCGCGATAGGAATGGGGGCCGTGTGGCACCTTGAACAGCTGCGCTAAGGTGGACTCTCCGAACGCCGACGCCATACCTACCAAGGCGGTAACCCACATCCAGAAGATGGCGCCAGGACCGCCGGCCGACAACGCTACTGCGACGCCAGCGATATTGCCGGTCCCGACACGACTCGCCAGCCCCGTGGCGAATGCCTGGAAAGGCGTGATACCGTGCGTCGTCGCCGTCCCGCTCACGGCCATCACTCGGACGCTCTCGACAAAGGCGGTAACCTGCACCGCGCGAAATCGGTACGTAAAAAATGCCCCCGCGCCAAGCAGCGCTACCACGAGCGCTGGTCCCGACAGGGTATCGCTCAATACGGCAATCCACTTCACCATCAATGATTCCACGCAACGTCTCCTCACAGAATGTCGGATTCAATCGTCCGACAGTCTGGAGACTGCGCGCCTCAAGGGCTTACCGATAGGGCGTAGAACGTATTTAGGACTTTTCTCACGTCGCATTGGTATCGCTATCCGATGTGGCCGCCGAGGCGGCGAGGAGCGACTTCCGATTCCAACGTTTGTTGAGCGATGGATGTGTTTACCCGGGTAAACAAATGATGCTTGTCCTGGGAGTCAGAACAACGTTTTGCGGTGGATGGGGACGTGTATCGCCGGCCATCAGCGATCGTTTGAAGGCGCATCGAAGTAGTTAGACGTTGAGGGTTTTATGAGCAAGCTGGTACAAAACTGTTTACCCTGGTAAACAAAAGACGAACGTAAATCGTCGGCTCCGTGTGTTCGAGGCTATGGGGCAGCGGTGCTCAACGTGTACCGCGATCTGCAGTCGTAAGTTAGATAATTTGTCGAATCACGGGAAAAGGGAGCCACACCCCGTCGCGCTGTTTACCCGGGTAAACAGCGTGCCAGGATGTCTACGGAGCCGATCGACCCGATGACTACGACTCGCGGAGTAGACGCCGCGTACGCGCGATCTGCTCACTGGATCCGAAAAAGAAAATGTCCCTATCAGGTACTGCTGGGACTGGCTGTTTCGCATTGGATAGCCCCAGTTTGGCAATACGCGACATTGGCACGAGCGTTGTGCCCCGGGGCGACATACGCCGCGGCAAAGATAAACCGTGGGAGTGCGCTATTCCCCGCAATTTGGACCGCAGCCTGCGCATTAATGGATGATCGGGTATCGAAAAAATCAGGGGCGCTCGGTACCGATTGTTTACCCGGGTAAACAATCCAGCCGCGGTCCGCGAAGGAAATCGGCGGGGCCAGGATGCCAAAAACCTGCCGGCTAACAGGACGAATCCGCAAACCGGATGGTGAAAAAAATTGCGCCTCAAAATGAATCACAGAGCAAAGCGTCCGACAAACCACCAAACACGAGCCGAAATTGGCGACCATTCGGTAACGGACGCGACGGCAAAAAGGGGCGGTTTGGAATTAGCAACGACGCTCGCGATAAAGTCATCCGTTCGTGTCTAGTTTGAAGATCGCGCCATGTCGACCGCGAAAAGGTCCCCGCGACACACTCGCATGCGGCCGATCGACTCCTATATCGCGAGGGCATACGACCCGAGCCGGGACGCGAGCCAATTAACGCGCGACAACACAGTCCGGCGAACAGCCGCCTTTGACCCCTTGCGCATAGACGGCCAAGTTCGAAGGTGACGGATTTGTGTACCTGAGTAAACAACTTCCCCGCTCAAAGCCCAGTCTTACCGCTATCAGCAAACCGAATACGCTCGCATCCGGGAACGAAGGCCGAAAGACCGCGATGCCGAAAATCGTCCACCGCAAAGTGCGACGCATGCGCCACTGTTTACCCGGGTAAACAATCGCACGGGCAACAAACTGCTCGCCTTACCCATACCGCGCATCCGCGGATACTCTAGCCACCAACACCGTAAACAAAAAAAAGGCGCCGAATCGGCGCCTTCTACATTCAACCTTTCTCACATCATTCCGCGTTTTCGAGCTCTTCAAGAAACGCCCGCAGCGCCTGGAGCTTGTCGTCCCCAAAAGCGCGGCGATCGATATCGACCCGGACAGAATCATCACCTTCCGTCCAATGGCAAGCGCCAATGTTTACCCGGGTAAACTGTTTCACCGGAAGATTAACAAGCGTCTCGAAGACCGAACGGGCCGTTAGCGAGCGCCCTTTTACACGTTGCGCTGCCTGCGAGACCGCCTCCGCATCCACGTCGAAAACCTTGCGCAATGTCGCGGCCCATTTCGGTTGGATATCGTTCGGCGAAGGAAACGCCTCTACGACCACCTTCGGCAAATCTGCCAGCGCGCTATAACGACTCAAAAGTCCGCGTGTCTTGCCGAGCACTGCGGCTACTTCCGACCAGTTCTTGTACAGCTTCAGATCCACCGCACGGCGGTAGTGCATCGCCATCTCGTACGCCGAAAGATTCTTCCGCTGTTCATTTTCCCGGCTCATTTCCTCGAACAATTCGCGGTCGCTCATCGACTCGGAAATGGTTGCGAGGACCGGAATATCGAGCTCGAGGCAAGCCCGGTGACGCCGATGCCCCCACACCAACTCATAGACGTCTCCACTGCGACGCACTTTGATTGGCTGGATATTCCCGCCGGCGTTAGCGATCTCCGCCTTCAATGCTGCAAAGTCCGCGTCTCGAAAGGAGTCCTCGATCCGATTAGCAAAGCGCGATAACCGCACCAGCTTGGCGTCGATCTTGCGCGTTGGCAACGCGCCCTCATACTCCGCAAGCCGTGTCTTTGCCGCCGACAAATCCCGTTCCGCTCGCTCTAATTCACCGGTGAAATCTGAGACCGTATTCATCGCGACGCGCGGCGCACGACGCGAAAACGTCGGCAAAACGTCAGTACCCAATGCCGCTGCGGCCAATCGAGCGGCCTCTTCCCGTTGCTTGCTCATGCCTCAACTCCGACTGGCTGGTTGGCCCAAATACGGCGAATCTGACTCTCTAACTGCTCCACCGCTGCGTCGTAAGCGACCCGCGCGTTCTCATACGTTTTTGCGCTGCCGACATATTTCTCGATATCGTAGACAGTCGAAAATTTGGTGCCTGAAGAACTCGTAACCACGGTCTTCGGAATCTCGCACGTCATCAACTTGTCGCCGTAAGCGACTTTAATCCACTCGCGTACCACGCTCTCGTTGACGTTGCCTTTCCCTTCCGTCATACAAAGCAACACGTCGATGAACTTCCACGTCTTCTGGCTTCCTGCCTGCTCCGCGATCGTCGTCGCAAGACCCGAGAACAATGTCCAGAACTGGCTCGAACTGGCAAAGTCCATCCCGCGCGGCGGCATCGGCATCACTAGACCATCTGCCGCGTAAAACGCATTCAGCGACAGGTAGGACAGCGTGGGCGACGTGTCTATCAAGATAACGTCATATACCGCGCGCAGCGACTCAAGGCCGCTATTGATGACATCGTAGAACTGAAAGCCCGGCTCGCGGCGGGACTGGCGACTCGGAATATGAAACTCCGCGGCAAACGCGACCGGCGCACAGGCAATAACGTCGATCCCATCCCAATACGTCTGTCTGACCGCGTAATCCAAGGTCGTCTGCTCACCTGCGCAAAGCGACAAAACCGTATCTTCCTCTTGAACCTGCGTATCGGGAAGATAGCCACAAAGGCTAGTCAGCGAGCCTTGCGGGTCCAGATCCACGCATAGGACCCGATAGCCGAGCAGTGAAAGTCCCTGCGCCATGCACATCGTTGTCGTCGTTTTGCTGACGCCACCCTTGCTATTTCCTGTCGTGATGACGACGGCCTTATCGCCAGCCTTCCGCTTGTACGAACGGCCGTACGCGCGCGCCCAAATACGCGCCTCGGCTAGGGTAAAATCCCGTTTGGACTTATTGACTTCCGTACCCGGCGGCAAGTCACCCTTCGCTAATCGACGCGCAAACGCGCTCCGGTCTAAGCGACAGAGGGCGGCCACTTGCTTGATCGAGAAGATCGGGGCCTTCTTGATATAGTCGGGGGAAAAAATGCTGTTCCGCACGCGCTCGACGACATCAGCCACACGGTTGGCTTGATCTTCGATGTCATCAATCGTATATTCGGACCGCAGGGGCTCTATCATTTTTCGATTCCGATCAGAAATTTCACTTCTGGCATAAAAAAGTGATCGGAACTAGAATACCCGATTATGCCCACCGAATGAAGTGGAAATGGCTACTCGTAATCTCGCGAACCTGATCTCGCCGGAATTTTTCTCGCAACCGTCTGCCGACAGCACGGAGCGGAAGGAATCCATGCTTGAAGTCGTCGAACGACTGCAGCGTACGGCCGCCGCGCGCAAGCAGGCGCCCGCGCAGAGTGGATCGCTTGCGCGACGCGTCCAGATTCCGCTGTGGTCCGAAGAACACCGTCCCGTCTTGCATGACCTGGTCCGTTCCGCGCTCTTTACGTGCGGCCAGAAAGAGGCGCGACGCAATCTCAAGGGCCAACCTGTTTATGCCCTGGAACATCTTCGGATCACTTATACCGGAGAAGAACTCCGTCAGCGAGACTACGACGTTTATCTCCAGATCCTGCACCTAGCTCGTGGATCGACCGTCGACAACCGTCAGGAGTGGGTTGAGTTCGATGGCCGTCAAATGATCAAAGCGCTGGGTTGGACGCAGAATTCCCGCAGCTTGACCGAACTTCGAGCAACAATCCGTCGTCTCGTGGCCTGTGCGCTAGAAGTCACGCGCGCGCCATCACGTAATAGCGTCGAGGTCGTCTATGGCGGGGCGCTGCTGCTGAAATATGCGGGCGTGAAAGAATCGAATGTCGAAGACGTCACGCTGTGGAAAGTCCAAATCAATTCGGACGTTGCTGCCCAACTTCGTCCTGGCGATTACACTCGCATCGATTGGACCATGCGCGCCAAACTCTCACCTTTGGAAAAGTGGCTGCATGCCTTCTATGCAACCAATCAGGCGCCCTATCCGATGAAGGTCGAAACGATCTATAAGCTCTGCGGATCTCGTATGGCGGAGCTAAAGTCGTTTCGGAAAGCTTTAAAAGCGGCACTGGCAAGCTTGGTGGACGTCGGGTTTTTGACCGAATGGCATCTCGACGAGACGGACAAAATCAAAGTAGTACGTAGTCAAATGGTCACCGGCGACGGCGCACAACCGGTTATGAGTGTCGCCGCAGCCCCATCTATCGGATAAAACACGGCCGCGCCGACTATCTTTTGGCGGAGATCGCTAAAAAGTAAGCGCTGCCTGAGTCAAATACTCCCCGCAACGCCCCTTGCCGCTCTACCTCGGCGCTAAATGGGCGTTCTTCGCGCGTCAGTTCAGTCAAATACTCCCCTCGACGCAGTACCTCGCCAGCGTGCGTCGGCGCAACGCGTCGCGAAATAGCGTAATGCCGTCCAAATCGCGCGCGTCACGACATCATTTGAACAACGTGAAAGGACCGGCAATCGTGCGACGCACGTGATTTACGCGCGCACGCCGATAAATGGCGACGCGCTGCGTCGAACCACACTTCCCGGCTCGATGACAGTGGTCACGAATGCTTCAAACAAGAAATACCGCATGAATGAAGCAATAACGAGGAAAAACCCAAAGTCGACCGGGCTCGTCCGATCTCACGCAGCGTCAAAGAACGAGACGCTAAATCCGCGGAATAGGGCGAACCACTCCCCTCCCGACGATTGTCCATTTGCAATAACACCAAAAAACCCTTGCAGCACGCCGCTGACACGACACCAACCCATGAAAATTCCAGTCAAATAGTCACCAAGCGGCAAGCGGTGCGTCCTTATATCAAGTCAAATACTCACCACGCGCGGAACCCTGCGGATTGC
Organism: Robbsia sp. KACC 23696; assembly: GCF_039852015.1. Taxonomy (NCBI): domain Bacteria; kingdom Pseudomonadati; phylum Pseudomonadota; class Betaproteobacteria; order Burkholderiales; family Burkholderiaceae; genus Robbsia; species Robbsia sp. KACC 23696. The sequence goes on from NZ_CP156627.1 coordinate 697,847, forward strand.
CGTCAAGTCAAATAGTCACCAACATCGTGCTGTAGCCAGTCCGGTGCAAGTCAAATACTCACCGGAACCTGATACGCCCACAAAAAGCCAAGTCAAATGGTCACCAGCCAAACACCACGCGGGTGACTATTTGACTGATCACCTCGTCCGAACTACGTTGGCAATCGCAATTTGTGATCGCCAGCCTGAGTCAAATACTCACCAATGCCGTTACAGAGGTGGGAAAGCTTTAAATCAAGCTCGAATGGGATGAAAAATAGCCGTCTTGTGTAAACGAACAGAAGGGAAGGGCTCCGAAGGGGTAGTTATCCACAAGCCTGAGTCAATTACTCCCTCTACCTCGTCAAATGGCCACCAAGTGCCGTCAAATACTCTCCAGCACCAGTCAAATACTCCCCGAGTATCGTCAATTAGTCACCAATATAAAATATATCTACTTGATCTGTATAGGATTTCGACTGTTTTCGACGAACGCTAGAAGGTTTTAAGAAGGTTTTTAGTAATTTTTAGTTTACCTTCTTGGGTATACGGAACAAAGAAACCGAACCCTCGCAACAGGGAAAAGCGGGCGCATGTGAAAAAAGCAATCGGACGCTGCTGAAACGTTCCGGCAAATACCCTGCAACCATTTGCCCACCCAGCGGGCTTGGAGAGGCTGTGGAAAACACTCGTTCCGGCGTCATTCCAAAGCAAAAGCGGCATACCGCACGCGAAGCTTTTAACCTCTGGCGGCGAGCACCGAACTTGAAACGGACGTCAGCAGTTACTGTGAAGTGGAAATAGTATTTGTTAGTTGCATAAATGAAACCGCTGTCAGGCTGTACTGTGCCGCGTCGTCCGCCGTTAGGCGTTCATCGCATGCGCTCGTCATTCGCTGATAGGAAATGGAGGGAGCAGCACAGCCACAGTTACCGAAGCACCCCGGCGCGGAAGCCCTTCGACGAGCCAGCGTGTCGGCAGATAACGAACAGGCAGATACCAAACAGGGAGGCATGGGCTCGGCGATAACATCGCAACGCGAGACAACCGCCAAGCCTACTTACAGGGATAGTCGACAAGATCGGAACATCGCGACAAGGGTATCGACCCACAGGCAAAGGCCCGACAGTGCGACCGCACGGTCAGTGACGCCTTAAATAACAAATTCGGCCCGATCTTTCCCAGCAATCCAGCGCGGTGCCTTTCCGCGCCCTGACCATGTCGCGCCGCTTTCCGGATCGCGGAAACGGGGGGCAACCGGGCCGCGCGGTCCACCGCGCCCAGAAGGGGCGAGCACGCCGTCACGCTTTCCCAGGCCAATATCTTGAGGCGTCAATTCGAACAACGCGACCAATTTCTTTACTTCGACAATTGCGGCCGATTTAGCGTTGCTACGCGCTTCTTCAATTTGCTGATCGAGCTCATTACGCTGCTCCAACAGCTTTGCAAGTTCTTTGCTGTTCATAAAATTAAAAAGGAGTAATCGTTTACTTTGTGGGAGGATACCCTAATAAACGAATGAATGTGTAACGGTATGTAGTCAAAGCAGGCTTTAAAGATTTCGCAATCACCGCGAATTTTTCAACTGTCGACGATGTGAAACGGGAATTTCATCCTGGGCGAGACGTACGCAGCTCATAGGAAGGGCATTGGCAATCCGTCTGATATATCGCCAAATCCAACACTTTCAACCATTCGAAGCCGACGCATTAATTCCGCCTTTCTGGATACATTTCGAAAACAAGAATCAACGTTTCGAACCAATTGTTCTGTACCGCTATATGGAATGGATCTGGCCGAGGACCCGGTCGTGAGCTCGGAAGCACGAGCGGCGGTGCGCCGCGCGCCAGATAGGCTTTCTTGCAGCCAACACGCGCCAACACCCGCGGCATTCACCGACCTCTCCTTACCTACGACGGAGAATGGCTGCTCGTGAAGCCTTCCCCGGTCCATTTAAGAATCGAAGGCAGTTAATAGTAATCAGTGGAAATGCCTAGGCGATTCACTTTGACCGCAATAGCGTCGATAGCGGATTCTACGGATCTCGCAGAGATCGTTGGCACGGTGTAAACCCGAGATTTTAACCCCGGCAACGACGATATACCTGAGCAACGTGCGAGGTAGAATTTACCGTCAACCGACGGAGAGAGAATAGATTTAATTCCGTGAAAGTGCCGATAGCAGCACAAGACAGATTGCGCCGCCCACCGAAAAACATAACCCGCAAATGCTGCATCAATTAAGCATTTAAAGAAACGCCGCTAGCGCCTGATTCAGGCGTGCTAATGCCTTCATTCGAACATCACATCTCCGTCATTCGAATGTCACCTTAAGCCGCTATCGTGGCGCAGGCTTATACGTGCGATTCGCGCTCGGATGGCGCGGAGAAGGTTCTGCTTCATCGACGAGCCGAAAGGCGAGTTCCTTTCCGATGGCCGCTCAAGCGATCTCGTAATGCGCCGCGCCACGCGCGTCGGCGACCGTGTCGGGGCGTTCGCACCTCTCCTTGGAGTTCTTTGTGCAAGTCAGTTATGCGCTATCCCTGCGCGGAGTTTCCAAGGCTTGGCCGTCGAAAGAAGGTGGCGATCCCCACCCGGTATTACGCGGTATCGACCTCGACGTCGTCAGGGGGCAGTTCGTTGCGCTGCTAGGCCCTTCCGGCTGCGGTAAATCGACGTTACTGCGTTTGATCGCTGGGCTGGATCATCCCGATGCCGGGCACATCTTGATCGATGGCCGGAATGCAAACGGCCTCGGCCCGTCGGAAAGACAACTGTCGATGGTGTTTCAGTCATACGCGCTGTTTCCGCATCTTAGTGTCGAGGAAAACGTGGCGTTTGGCCTTCGCGTACGCCGCGTACCTCGCGGCGAACGGCGGGAGCGCGTTGCGGCAGCGCTGACGGCCACCGGCCTGCTCGGCTTCGAAAAGCGCAAACCCGCGGCATTGTCCGGCGGACAGCGCCAGCGGGTTGCCTTGGCGCGAGCGATTGTCGCCGACCATCCACTGTGTCTGATGGACGAGCCGTTGTCCAACCTGGACGCAAAGCTGCGCCATGCCGTACGGCTGGAAATTCGCGAGCTGCAGCAGCGACTCGGGATGACGGTGCTCTATGTCACGCATGATCAAAGCGAAGCGATGGGCATGGCCGATCGGATCGTGCTGATGCAGGCTGGCCGCATCGAGCAGGATGGCCCTGCGACGGCGCTTTATCATCGGCCGGCAAGCGCGTTCGTGGCCGGCTTCATCGGCAGTCCGCCAATGGTCCTGCTGCCCGAGGCGACGCTTCCTTGCGCCCAGCGCCCCTGGCTCGATGCGCGCGTCGATCCGCGCACGGAGCAGGGCATGAAGGTCCGCGTCGGTATCCGACCCGAGCACATCGAGATCACGCGGGCGAGCGAGCGGGTACTGGCCGCGACGGTCAGCGCGATCGAATTTCAGGGCGCAGAGTCTTACATCTATCTCAAAACGCCGGATGGTCAGCCGATTGTCGTCCGCGCCGCACCTCGCGTGATGCAGGCGATGCCGATGGTCGGCGACCTCGTCGGACTGGATTGGCGCCAAAACGCCTGCCACGTCTTCGATGCGGCCAGCGGCAAGCGACTCGAGGCTTTCGATCAGCCGCGCGTCGGTTTGACCGTGCCGCGCCACACGCTGCCGGTCGCGACCGATACCGACGCGTTGCCGGACGGATCCCGTACGCCGTTTATCGTTCCGACCTCCCCTACGATCCAGCAGGACGAGGGGCGCGTCGATTTCCGTCAAGCCGATTCCCATACGCACACCATCGTCTAAAAAATATGATCCCACGCATGCTGGCTGTCCTCCCGCGCCTTCACCGCTTCGCGATCGCTGCTTCCGCTTGCCTGGCACCATCGACGCGCAGTAGATCGATAAACAGTGAGGCATCGTCGGACGCGTCGCGGAAAAAGCGCGCGCGTCCTGGAATGGCCGCCTTGACGCTGAGCGTCGGCTTATCGGTGATGGCGCTGTCCGGCGCGGTTCAGGCAGAGACGAAGCTGACGATGTATTACCCGATTTCGGTCGGCGGGCCCCTGACCAAGGTGATGGACGGCTTGATCGCGGCCTTCGAGAAACAGCATCCGGACATCGTCGTACAGGCGATCTATGCGGGCGACTACGACCAGACCCGCGTGCGGGCAGTATCCGCATCGCACAGCCGCGACGGCGCGTCGGGCCAGATCGCGGTATTGGGCGCGCTCGACACCTGGGACCTGATCGACCACGATCTGATCGTGCCGTTCGACCAGGCGGCAGGAAATGACGGCGCATGGCTGAAGGCCTTCTATCCGGCATTGCTCGCAAACAGCAATGTCGCGAACCATGTCTGGGGCGTGCCTTTCCAGCGCTCGACGATCGTCCTGTACTACAACAAGGCGATGTTCAAGGCGGCAGGGCTCGATCCCGAGCAGCCGCCAAAGACCTGGGACGCCATGCTGGCAGATGCCCGAAAGCTGACGAATGCCGATCATTACGGCGTGATGATCCCGTCCGGCGGATTTCCCTACTGGATGTTCCAGGCCCTTGCCATCGAAAACGGCGTGACGCTGATGAGTGACGACGGCACGCATGTCGCTTTCAACAGCGCGGCAGCCGTCCAAGCGCTGACGTATTGGGTCTCGCTGGCGAAAGACGCCAAAGTCAGCCCGCAGGGCGTAATCGATTGGAGTACGTTGCGCCAGGCCTTCGTGCAGGGCAAGACCGCCATGATGTGGCACACCACCGGCAATCTGACGGCGGTGAAACACGATGCGAGCTTCGACTTCGGCGTCGCGATGTTACCGGCGAACAAACGCGCCGGATCGCCGACCGGCGGCGGCAATTTCTATCTGTTCAAGGGCGCGAACGCGGAACAGCAGAAGGGCGCGCTGACCTTTATCCGATGGATGACGGCACCGGAACAAGCCGCGCAATGGTCGATCGCGACCGGCTATGTGGGCACCGGCGAGGCGGCCTACCAGACGCAAGCACTACGCGATTATGGCCAGTCTTTTCCGCAGGCGATGGTCGCGCGGGATCAATTGAAAGTCGCCGTTCCGGAGTTATCGACCCACGACTCGGCGCGCGTGCGTGAAGCGCTGAACAATGCCTTGCAATCGGCCATCACCGGCACGGCCACGCCGCAGCAGGCCCTGGATAAAGCCCAGGCGAGCGCCGACCGCATCCTGGCGCGTTATCGCTGAAACGCACCCTTTACCGTCCGACATGTCCTCCTCCTCTCCGCCGACCGCTGCCGCATCCTCGGGCCGCGGCGCATTGCGAACGTCTCGATGGCTCAGTCTGCTCTATGTCTCGCCGGCTTTGGTCCTCCTGACGCTGTTTGCGTTCTATCCGACTTTTTCAACGCTATGGGATAGCGTCTTTCGCGTCGGGATGCCGGCAAAACCGGCGCACTTCGTCGGCTTGGCGAACTATCGGTCACTGTTCGACGATCCGACGTTTCTGCAGGTGCTCCGTAACAATCTGCTCTATGCGGCCGTCACCGTGCCGCTATCGACGTTCATCGCGCTCGGCCTCGCCTTATGGGCCAATGCCGCGCTGCCGGGCCGCGCGTTTCTGCGGCTCGCTTATTTCACGCCGACGTTGCTGCCGATGATCGCCGCAGCCAATCTCTGGCTGTATTTCTACACGCCGGATCTCGGTTTGTTCGACCGTATCGGTGCATGGTTCGGCCTGCCTTCCATCAACTGGCTGGGCGAGCCGGGCACGGCGTTATGGTCCGTGATCGCGGTCACCGTCTGGAAGGAATCCGGGTTTTTCATGCTGTTTTACCTAGCTGCATTGCAAAGCATCGCACCGGATCTGAAAGAAGCCGCCGCCATCGAAGGTGCCGGGCGTTGGTATTACATGCGGCGCATCGCCTGGCCTCTGCTGATGCCCACCACGCTTTTCGTCGTGATCAATGCGACGATCAATTCGATCACGCTGATCGATCATCTGTTCGTGTTGACGAAAGGCGGCCCCGACAACACGTCGAAACTCCTGCTGTATTGGATTTGGGAAAACGCCTTCGCCTACTTCGACGAGTCGACAGCGGCCGCGATAACGACGCTGGTGCTCCTCGCGCTGGCGGTAGTCGGTGTCGTGCAATTCATCATCGCGGAACGCCGGACGCACTATCAATGACGCCCACCGACAGCCTCGCCATGTCGTCCGTCGTGCCACGCGCGCGGCGCTTCCCGTTTGTCGCGCTACTCGATACGGCCGGTGCGTGGACGCTCGCCGTCGTCTGGATCGCCCCCTTGTTGTTTGCCGTCTGGGCCGCCTGTCATACCGCGCAGGCAACGCTGACCTTCGACTGGCATGCCCCATTGACCACGCGTAGTTTCGCGACGGCCTGGCATGCGGCGCCCTGGTTGCGATACTTCTTCAATACCGTCGTGTTGACGACGATGATTCTCTGCGGGCAGTTAGTGATCTGCACCTTTGCCGGCTTCGCCTTTGCGCGGCTGGAGATGCCCTTCAAGGACGTGCTGTTCGGACTCGTCCTCGTGCAGCTTTTCGTCTTGCCTGAAGTGCTGATTCTCGAAAACTATCGGATGGTGACGCGTCTCGGCTTGTTCGATAGCTATCTCGGCACCAGCTTGCCCTATATGGCGAGCGCCTTTGGCATCTTTCTGCTGCGTCAGGCCTTTCGCCAAGTGCCCCGCGAACTCGACGAAGCCGCACGTATCGAAGGGTGCTCGTGGTTCGGGGTGATGTGGCGCGTCTATGTGCCGGCCGTCAAACCCACGTATCTTGCCTACGCATTGGTTTCCGTATCGGCGCATTGGAACAGCTTTCTATGGCCCTTGGTCGTGACGAATTCCGCCGCCACCCGGCCGATCACCGTCGGCTTGTCGCTGTTTGGCGCACCTGAAAACGGCGTGGATATTTCAGTGATCAGCGCCGGCACGCTGTTGACGATCGCACCGTTGACGGTGGGATTTTTGATCTTTCAGCGGCAGTTCATCCAGGCTTTCCTGCGCGCCGGGATCAAATAAATGCGATGCGACGCCTGACATATCAGCGCGTGTGAAAATTTATTGAATTCCTGATCAATACGGCCGTTTACTCGCCTACAGAACGTGCATTGTGCGCGTCTGTTTGTCCTGAGGTAAACCCGTATGTTGCAACAGCTCTCGATCAAATCCCGCGTGTTTGCAGCCTTCGGCTGCTTGCTGGTCCTGCTTTTTGCCGTCGCCGGTACGGGCCAGTTTGCCACGCGCTCGGGCAGCGCCGCGTTGAAGCAAACGTACTCGGTGCAGATGGCTGCTGCAATCGCGCTGGGCGACTTCAAATACAACCTCGCCATCGCGCGTGTCACGATCGACCGCGGGATGCTGCATCCCGCGCCGGCAGGCTCCGACGAAAACCGCGCCTTGGTGACCAAGGCGCGTGACTATCTCGCGACGTCGAAGTCGGCCTATGCGCGATATCAGGCCTTGCCGCGTTCCGCTGAGGAGCAAGGTCTGGCCGATGCCGTCAACGCGGACTTCCAGCATCTGCTGTCCGATGGCATCGATCCGACGCTGAACAGTATTGCGGCGGGCGATCCGGCAGCGGCGCAAACCATCACGATGAACACGACGCCGAATCTGGCGCTCGCCCTGACGAAGTCGTCGACGAAGCTCAACGATTTCCTGATGCAGCAGGGGGAGCGTGACTACAACGCGTTTCAAGACTTGTTGCATTGGGTGAGCCTCGGTTCGATCGCTTTACTTGCCGTGGCGGTGATCGTCGCGATCGCGTGCGGCTTGGGCGTGCAACGTGCGATCGGTGTGCCCTTGGCGCAGGCGCTGCAGGCTTGTCGTCGCATTGCTGGCGGCGATCTCAGTACGCCGATCGATACCCGTCGCGGCGACGAAATGGGTGAAATGATGCGGGGGCTGGCGGAAATGCGCGACGGCTTGCGCGAGACATTGCAAGCGATGCTCGCAAGCAGCGAGGCGATGGCGACGGCAACGCAGCAGATCGCGTCGGGCAATGCCGACCTGTCGCGTCGCACCGAAGCCCAAGCCGCGGCGCTGGAGGAGACCGCCGCCAGCATGGAAGAGCTGACGGCCACGGTAAAGCAGAATCACGCGAATGCGACGGAAGCGAGCGACGTCGCGGAGCAGGCGCGCTCGATCGCGCAAAATGGCGGCGGCGTCATGGATCAGGTGGTCGAGACGATGACGGCGATCAACGCGCAGTCGCAGCAGATGGCGTCGATCACCAGCGTCATCGAATCGATCGCCTTCCAGACGAATATCCTCGCGCTGAATGCCGCCGTGGAAGCGGCGCGTGCCGGCGAGCAAGGTCGCGGGTTTGCCGTGGTGGCGAGCGAGGTGCGAACGCTTGCGCAGCGCTCAGCGGGGGCAGCCAAGGAAATCAAGTCCTTGATCGACGCGGCGGCCGGCCGCGTGGAAGCCGGCGCGGGCCTGGTGCAGACCGCCGGCAAGACGATGGCCGAGATTGTCGAGTCTATCTCGCGCGTGCATCACATCATCGATAGCGTCAGTCTGGCGTCCCGCGAGCAGACCGATGGCATCCAGCAGGTCAATCAGGCCGTGACGCAGATGGACGAATCCACTCAGCAGAACGCGGCGCTGGTCGAACAGACGGCCGCCGCGGCTTTGTCGTTGGCCGATCAATCCCGCGTGTTGCAGCAAAACGCCAACCGCTTCCGCCTGTAAATCCGCACGGCCGTAGCGCCCCGCGGCCTCCCTCGGGGAGCACCGCACTTCGCCTCCCTCTCTCCCTGTGCCAAAATAGGGCCGCCGACGGCGATCCGTTGCCGTCGCGCCGACGTTTAATCAGGCCCGTTCGCTTCGCGTGACGGGCAGCACTGCGGCAGCGCCGATATCGTCTGTTTTGTCGGTTTCGTCGGCGCCCGCAGCGAGGTGAGCGATATGAGCGATATGGCAGGCCCCAAAAAGCATTCGGACCCGTCCGTCCATGGACGGACGTCGATCGTCCGCGTCACGCCTGCCGCCATCGCGCTGAACCGTTTCGGTCTTGGCGCGCGCCTCGGCGAATCGCCGCCGACGAATCCGTCGGCATGGCTGCACGCGCAATTGGACGTGCCCCTCGCGCAGACGCTGCCGCCAGTCTGGTCGCAGCAACCCGGCACGCAGGAATTGGCCATGCGCATGGGCGAAGGGCAGGCGGAACTGCGGCGCTTGGCGCGCGAGCAGGAGGACCTGGCCAAAAGCCATGCGCAAGTGGGCACGCTGACGCCTCGCAAGCAGACCGTGCCGCATGCGGACGCCGCGAGCGACGTGGGACAGCCCGCGCTGGCAGCATCACGCGTACGGGGCGCGCAGCCCGCTTCGGCCGATGGCAAAGACAACCCGCTCGCGACCCTCCGGCAAGCCTACAATCTCGAAATCCGCGATACCTATCGTGCGGCCGTCGATGCGCGACTGACGGGGGCGCTGACCACACCGACGCCTTTCGTCGAGCGTCTGGTGTATTTTTGGTCGAACCATTTCGCCTTATCGATCGAGAAGCAGCCGGTGACCTTGCTGGCGGGCGCCTTCGAAACGGACGCCATTAGGCCGCATGTGCTGGGTCGTTTCGAAGACATGCTGGTGGCGGTAGAGCAGCATCCGGCCATGCAGTATTTCCTCGATCAGAACGGCTCGATCGGTCCCGACAGCGAGGCCGCCGTCCGGGCGGAGGCGCGCAACGCGGCGCGTCGGGTCGGGCTCAACGAGAACCTGGCCCGTGAAACGATGGAATTGCACACGCTGGGCGTGCGCACCGGCTATACGCAACAGGACGTCACCGAATTTGCCAAGGCGCTGACCGGCTGGAGCGTCACCGGATTGCCAGCGGCGCAATCGCCGACGCCGCTGCCGCCGGGCGTTTTCGTTTTTCGGCCGCAGGCCCATGAACCGGGCGAACGCACGATCATGGGTCGGACCTACGCCGATTTGCCGGGGCCGCGAGGCGTCCAACAGGGGCTGACGATCCTGCACGACTTCGCGACATCGCCGGCCACCGCGCAGCATATCGCGCGAAAATTGGCCGTTCATTTCGTTTCCGATAACCCGCCGCCGGCCTTGGTGGCGCGTCTGGCGGATGCGTTCCAGAAAAGCGAAGGGCATCTGCCCACCGTGTATCGCGCGCTCATCGATTCGCCGGAAGCGTGGCAGCCGGTCAACGCCAAATTCAAGACGCCGTGGGAATGGACGGTTTCGGCGACGCGCGGCCTGGGCTGGCAAAGCGCCGAGGCGAACAAGACCGCGCCGATGTTGCGCCAGCTCGGTCAACCGATCTGGCAACCTGGCTCACCGGCCGGCTATGACGATATCGCGGCGAGCTGGGCCGCGCCCGATGCCCTCGTGCGGCGCGTGGAGTTCGCGCAGCGGCTTGCCGCGCGCGTCGGTGACCGGGTCGATGCCCGCACGGTCGGTCCGCAGTGGCTGGCAGGCAGTTTGTCTCCCGAAACCGCCACGGAAATAGGCCGGGCGGAAAGTGCCAGCGCCGCCTTGGCGCTGCTGATGGTATCGCCAGACTTCTTGAGGAGATGACGCCGATGAAACGTCGAGATTTCGTCCGCGGCACCGGCGCATTGGCCGCGTGGTCCGTCGTTCCAGCGACGTTGCTCGGTCGCACCCGTGTCGCCTTCGCTGCCGCCGATACCGATACCGCGCAGCGCTTCGTCTTCGTGATCCAGCGCGGTGCCGCCGATGGATTGAACACCGTCGTGCCCTATGCGGATCCGGCCTATGCGCGCCTGCGTGCCGAACTGGCGCTGGATCCCGGCACGCTGCACAAGCTCGACGGCACCTTCGGTCTGCATCCGTCGCTGGTTCAGACCGCGGCGATGTATGGGCAGGGGGAAGCGCTGATGATCCAGGCCGTGGCGTCACCGTATCGCGATCGCTCGCATTTCGACGGTCAGAACGTCTTGGAGACAGGTGGACTGCAGCCGTATCAAGTGAAGGATGGTTGGCTGAACCGCCTGCTGACACTGCTGCCGGGCGGCGGTACGGCACGGGGTAGCGCGCGTCGCGACGAGGCGATCGCGTTTGCGCCGACGGTGCCCCTGGCCTTGCGCGGGCCGGCCGACGTGACATCGTATGCGCCGTCGTCGATGGCGCAGGCGCAGGACGATCTGCTGTTGCGCGTGTCGCGGCTCTATGCCGACGATGCGCAATTGCATCCGTTGTGGGAGTCCGCGATGCAGACACGCAGCTTGGCGGGATCGATGGGCGGCAAGCAGGATCCGGCGGCGATCGGCAAGATGGCGGCCGGCTTTTTGGCACGACCGGACGGACCGCGCATCGCCATGATCGAGACGGCGGGATGGGACACGCATACCGCACAAAATCCGCGTTTGGCCAATACGTTGAAATCGCTCGACACGATGCTCGCGGCGTTGAAAGTGGGCATGGGGCCACAGTGGGCGAATACCACCGTGGTAGTGGCCACCGAGTTCGGCCGCACCGCGGCGGTCAACGGCACCAATGGCACCGATCACGGCACGGGCTCGGCGGCGATGATCCTGGGCGGTTCGGTCAAGGGCGGCCGCATTCTGGCGGATTGGCCCGGTCTGTCGCCGCAGGCGTTGAACGAGGGGCGCGACCTGCATGCGACCCTCGCGCTCGACAGCCTGATCGCGTCTGCCGCCGCTGAAACCTTCCGCCTCGACCCGCAGCGGGTGAATGCGGCGTTGTTCCCACGATCGCCCGGTGGGGCCATGCGCACGACGATTTTGCGGACGTAAGCCGCGTCGGTCGGCGGATAAGTCGTACTTATCGCGTCGATCGGAAATCGGTCTTGGACGTGGCGATTTTGCAGCGTGAAGATGCAGACAGTCGTTGATTTTCAACGACCTCTCTTCGATCTCAGCCCAGGAGCGCCGATCATGCATTGTGAAATCTCGCCGGACAAACGCCATGCGCTCACGCAACGTGTCGTCGATGCCAAAGCCGCCATCGGTGCCACGTGGGAAGGCCTGGCGGATCTCGCCGGGCTGTCGCCGGCATTCGTGACGGCCGCGCTGCTGGGCCAGCACCCGCTTCCCGAGGAAGCGGCGCGCAAGGTGGGTACGCATTTGGGCCTGTCCGACGACGATATTCGAAGCCTGCAATTCATCCCGATGCGCGGCAGCCTGTCGCCGCAGTTGCCCACCGATCCGACGATCTATCGCTTCTACGAAATCGTCCAGGTCTACGGCACCACGCTGAAAGCGTTGATTCACGAGCAGTTTGGCGACGGGATCATCAGCGCGATCAACTTCAAGCTGGATATTAAAAAGGTGCCCGACCCAGAGGGCGGCTCTCGTGCCGTGATCACGATGGACGGCAAGTACTTGCCGACCAAACCGTATTGACCGTTCTAATCTGCAACGGCCTATTCTGACTTTTCGATTTCGCTCTCCCTCGATCGCACCATGAACGACACCGCTACAACGCCATCCGCCGCGCCGGCATCCCGCCCACCGCTGCCGCCCTTTACTCGCGAAACGGCCATTCAAAAGGTCCGTCTGGCGGAGGACGGTTGGAACACCCGCGATGCCGCGAAAGTGGCGCTGGCTTACACGCCCGATACGCAATGGCGTAACCGATCCGAATTCGTTACGGACCGCACACAGGCCCAGGCCTTTCTGGAGCGCAAGTGGCGCAAGGAACTGGAATACCGCTTGATCAAGGAACTATGGGCATTCGACGGCAATCGGATCGCGGTGCGCTATGCCTATGAATGGCGCGACGACTCCGGCAATTGGTTCCGCTCCTATGGCAACGAGAACTGGGAGTTCGACGATCAGGGATTGATGCAACGGCGCTTTGCGAGCATCAATGATCTGCCGATCGCCGAGGCGGATCGCAAGTTTCATTGGCCGCAAGGTCGTCGGCCGGACGACCATCCCGGACTCAGCGATCTGGGCCTCTAAGCGGTGTCGGCACAAGCTGCGGCCGCGCGTCTGCCGCGGACTTCCCCTCTCCGAGCGCGAGGTCGGACGCCACGCGCTGCGCTACCTTGATGAAGGCACGCATCGCCGCGCGATGCTGGCGGTGCCGCGGATAGATCAGCGCGGCGGTGCGTGCCGGCATGGGCGGACGCATCGTCAGCGTTTGCAGGCCGTGCCGATGGTGGAAGGGGTGCGGCAGGATGGTCGCCAGTTGCCCGAAGCGCACCGCTTCGATGATGGCCGATACCGAATCCGACTCCATCGCCACCCGCGGCGTCACGCCCAGCGACGCGAGAAAATGGTCGATCTGCCCGCGCGTGGCGAAACCCGTTTTGAGTAACGCCAAGGGTATGCTGGCCAGCGCGCTTACATCGAGAAAGGGCGCGCCGATAGGGGAGGGACGTCCTTCGGCGCCGCCCACATCGCGCAAGGCGGGGTGAAATGGTCCGACCACCACATCGAGCGTTTCGTCCAGCAAAGGCGTGCAGTCGAGTTCCGGTGACTCAGGCGGCGCAAAGGCGATGGCGACATCGACCTCACCGTTCAGCAGCACCGTCTCAATGGTCTGCATCGGCATATCACGGACATCCAGACGGACATTCGGATAAGCGGAATGGAAGGCCGCCAGGAGCGGCCCGGCGAGATAACCCAAGAAGGTCGGCGTGAAAGCGAGCCGCAGTTCGCCACGACTCAAATCCGCGACGTCCTGGATCGCGCGTCGTCCCGATTCCAATTGATCGAGCGCGCCACGGGCCGAATGTGCATAGGCTGCCCCGGCATCGGTTGGGACGATCTGCTTGCCGCTGCGATCCAGCAGCGTGACGCCCAATTCGTCTTCGAGCTGTCGAATCTGCTGGCTCAATGCCGGTTGCGACACGTGCAAGGCCTCGGCGGCGCGCGTGAAACTACCATGCTCGATGACGGCCAGAAAGTAGCGGATGTGTCTAAGCAGCATGATCGTCAGCGCGGCGTCAGCGGATGGCCGGGCTGACCTTCCGGGCAGTACCAGCTGTCGACCTGTGCCGATTGTCCCTGCGGCGGCGATCCCATCGCGAAGCGGACCGGCACGCAGGGCACCGCACCCGGGCCGGTGCCGGCAGCCCCGCTCGCGTGCAACATAATCTGGGGCGCCCCGATCGTGACGGTATTGGCGCTGCGACCGGGGCCGGGCAACGTGGTCGTCGCGAAGTGCTCTGTTCCCGTGACCGCGTCCGTGCTCGATTCACTGTCCCGGGGTTTCGTCGTTCCGGGGCCTTTTTGGTGTTTGGTACCCGTCGCGCGCCGACGATGCGGCGGGGCCTCGACGGGCTTGTCGCGCTGGGGAGGCGCGTTCGTGATCGCCTCGGTCGTCGTGGCGTCGGTACTGGACCACGTCGCCGCCCGACCGGACGACATTCCGATCGATAAGGCGGCTGAGAGGACAATATGCGCCAGGATCGCGCGGTCGAGCCGGTGGCGCGTGGCGACAGGTGCTGCTTTGGCGCGTGACGGCGACATCGAAGACTCCCAGCGGGAAACAAGCCGTCATTCTGCCACGCAGGCCGGCGACGTGCAGCCTCGGCCAATCAGCCTACGCCGTCGCATCGGGACATTGGGACATCGATGCTGCAGCCCGTCGGCTGAATGGCCGAGTCGCGCTCCGTTGCCAACTTCGCATACCATGGGATCAGGAAGGGCAGTTTTTCTCATTGTCCCTGACAGACACCCCGCATGACATGACCCCACGGGCATTCCCGCGATGACCACGACGCAAGCAGACGCATTTTCCCATCCAGGCGCAACCGATGCGGCAGGCGATACGCCGCCCCATTGGCGGACGGCAGGCGCGCGCTTTGCCGATACGCTGTCGAATCCGATTCTGAACACGGACTCGTACAAAGCCTCTCATTTTCTCCAGTACCCGCCCGGCGTCGACGCGATGTTCTCGTATATCGAATCACGCGGCGGCCGTTTCGAGCGCACCGTCTTTTTCGGCTTGCAGATGCTGCTGAAGGAGTATCTGTGCCGACCCATCACCGCGGAGATGATCGCGCAGGCAGAGGCGTTCTTTCTTGCGCATGGGGAGCCGTTCAATGCGGACGGCTGGCGTTATATCCTGCAGCGCCATGCGGGCTATTTACCGGTCCGGATCCGCGCGGTGCCCGAGGGTAGTGTCGTCCCGGCGCATAACGTCTTGATGACGATCGAGTGCGACGACCCGGAGGTATTCTGGCTCACGTCCTATCTGGAGACGATGCTGCTGCGCATCTGGTATCCGATTACCGTTGCGACGCAGAGCTGGCACTTGCGTCGACTGATCGCCGACTATATCGAGAAGACCAGCGACGATACGGCGCAACTGCCGTTCAAGCTGCATGATTTCGGCGCACGAGGCGTCAGCAGTGCCGAGTCCGCCGCGATCGGCGGCGCGGCGCATCTGGTCAGCTTCATGGGCTCGGACACCGTCCTCGGCGTGTTGGCGGCGAACCATTTCTATCACGCCGAGATGGCCGCCTACTCGGTCCCGGCCGCCGAACACAGCACGATCACCGCGTGGGGGCGCGACCGTGAGGTCGACGCCTATCGCGCGATGCTGGCGCGTTTCGGCCGTCCGGGCGCGATCGTTTCGGTCGTGTCGGATTCGTACGATCTGTTCGCCGCGTTGGATCTCTGGGGCGGCGAATTGAAACAGGCGGTGATCGATTCCGGCGCGACGCTGGTGGTGCGTCCGGATTCCGGCGATCCGCGAACGATCGTGCTCGCCTGCCTGCGCGCGCTTGACGCGTCGTTCGGCGCCACGGTCAATAGCAAGGGTCGACGGGTGTTGAATCACGTGCGACTGTTGCAAGGCGACGGCATCAATGCGCAGTCGATCGAAGCGATCCTGGCAGATCTCGATGCGGCCGGCTATGCGGTCGATAATCTGGTTTTCGGTATGGGCGGTGCGCTGCTGCAGCAGGTCAACCGCGACACGCAGCGCTTTGCGATGAAATGCTCGGCGGTGCGGATTGCCCGCGATGGCGAACCGCCTCAATGGCAGGGCGTCAGCAAGGACCCAGCCACCGACGTCGGCAAGCGATCGAAAGCGGGCCGACTGACGCTGTTGCGCCATCGGCAGACCGGGGAGTATCGGACCGTCACGCTACCGCTGGCGTCGGAGCACCAACAGGCGGTGGATGCCGGGACGTGGGAAGACGCACTGCTGTCCGTTTTCGAGACGGGGCGCCTGCTGATCGACGACACCTTCGATGCCATCCGAGCGCGTGCGGCGACTCCCCCGCGATAAGGCCGCCGAGGCCCTCGTTCACTGTCGCGCCGGCGCGACACACCTGCTTCCTGACAAAATTGCCATTTTGGCGCCATCTTGCGGTTGGTCGATTTCGATAAGATTGCCATTGGAATATGAGACGGCGTGAAGTCGTCGCCTTGGCGGACAATCGGTGTGTGCCCCCCGCGCACGGGTTAGCCGGAGGCCCAGGGAGATCGCTGCCGTCTCAGCTTCCGCTTAAGCAATTATTTCGTATTCCGGAAAGTCGATTGAAGCGCTGGAAGGCGCTGTCAGACGTTCAGGACTCTCGGGCTATCAGTCTGTCTTACCTTGCGCGTGTCCGCCGATGTGGATTGTCAATGTAGCGCTGCGCCGGCCATACACGTTCATCGTGATGGCCATCATCATTCTGTTGGCTTCACCGTTGGCCTTGCTGCGGACGCCGGTCGATATTCTCCCGAATATCAATATCCCGGTCGTCAGCATCATCTGGACGTATAACGGGCTGAGCGCGGAAAATATGGCGGCGCGGATCACGTCCGCCAATGAGCGTGCGATCACGACCACCGTCAACGATATCGAGCATATCGAGTCGCAATCGCTGCCAGGCATCGCGGTACTGAAGGTGTTCCTGCAGCCGAGCGCGAATCTCGAATCGGCCATCGCGCAGATCGCCGCCATCGAACAATCGATCCTGAAGCAGATGCCACCGGGTGCGACGCCGCCGGCCGTCGTCAGTTATTCGGCTTCCAGTATCCCAGCAGTGCAGTTGGGCCTGTCCAGCTCCACGCTGTCGGAAAAAGACCTGAACGACACGGCGCTGAACACGCTTCGGCCGCAGTTGGTGACGATCCCGGGCGCCTCGATTCCCTTCCCGATGGGCGGCCGCACCCGCGTGATCGCCGTCGACTTGAACCCGCAAGCCTTGCTGGCAAAGGGGCTGACGCCGCTCGATGTCGTCCGCGCGGTGAATGCGCAGAACCTGATCCTGCCCACCGGCACCGCCAAGATCGGTGAGAAGGAATTCAATATCGATATGAACGGCTCGCCGCCGACCATCTCGCAATTGAACGACATCCCGGTCCGCACCGTGAGCGGTGCGACGACCTATCTGCGAGAAGTCGCCCACGTCCGCGACGGCTCGAACCCGCAGACGAACGTCGTGCGGCAGAACGGTCAGCGCGGCGTCCTGATTCCGATCATGAAGAACGGCAGTGCCTCGACACTGTCCGTGGTCGAAGCGCTCTACAAGCTGCTGCCGCAAGTCAGCGCCACGCTGCCGGCGGATCTCAATATCACCGCCCTGTTCGACCAATCGATCTTCGTCAAGGCCGCCGTCCAGGGCGTGATTCACGAGACGCTGACCGCTGCCGCGTTGACCGCGGCCATGATCTTGCTGTTCCTCGGCAATTGGCGTAGCACCTGCATCATCGCCGTGTCGATTCCGCTATCGATTCTATCGTCGTTGCTGGTGCTGCACGCCCTCGGCCAGACGATCAATATCATGACGCTGGGCGGACTCGCGCTGGCGGTGGGTATCCTGGTCGACGATGCCACGGTGACGTTGGAGAATATCGAGCGCCATCTGCATATGGGCACGCCGTTGCGCCAGGCCATCCTCGACGGCGCCGGCGAAATCGCCGTGCCCGCATTGGTCTCGACGATGTGTATCTGCATCGTGTTCGTGCCGATGTTCTTCCTCGCGGGCGTTGCGCAATATCTGTTCGTGCCGCTGGCCGAAGCCGTCGTGTTCGCGATGATCGCGTCCTACATTCTATCGCGCACCCTGGTGCCGACGTTGGCGATGCTGATGATGCGCGATCACGTCGCGACCGGCCACGCGGGAGACGAGGCGGGTGCACGCCGCAGGAATGCGTTTGCCCGGATTCATCACCGCTTCGATCGGGGTTTCGAAAGAATGCGGGCCGGCTATATCGTCGTCTTGAGTACCTTGCTGGTGCGGCGTCGTTTGTTCGCCTCGGTTTTTCTGGCGGGCTGCCTGGCTTCCCTGGGACTCGTTTTCACCTTGGGGCAGGACTTCTTCCCGACGGTCGATGCCGGCAATATCCGCTTGCATATGCGCGCGCCTACCGGTACGCGGATCGAGGAAACCGCGCGGATCACCGACGAAGTCGAGAAGCGCGTGCGCGAGATCGTCCCGGCCGACGAATTGAATACGATCGTCGATAACCTGGGCATGCCCTATAGCGGCATCAATCTCTCGTACAGCAATGCCGGGACCATCGGCACGTTGGATGCCGAGATTCAAATTGCGCTGAAGCACGACCACCGCCCCACCGCCGAGTACATGCGGCAACTGCGAATCGACCTGCCGAAACAGTTCCCCGGCGTCGAATTCTTCTTTCAGCCCGCCGACATCATCACGCAGATTCTGAACTTCGGTTTGCCCGCCGCTATCGATGTGCAGATTTCCGGCAATGACCTGCACGGCAATTTCGATGCGGCGGCCAAGCTGATGAAGCAGATCCGCGACGTGCCGGGTACCGTCGATACGCATATCCAGCAGCGTCTGGACGCGCCCACGCTGCATCTCGAAATGGACCGTACCCGCTTGCAACAGCTCGGACTGAGCGCTTCCGACGTCGCGCAGAATCTGCTGGTGGCGCTCTCGGGCAGCGCGCAGACGTCGCCCGGTTTCTGGTACAACGCGCGGAACGGCGTCGAATATAACCTCGCCGTGGTAACGCCGCAGTATCGGATTGCATCGGTCGACGACTTGCTGCGCACGCCGGTGACGCCGGGTGCCGGCAGCACCGGCGGGGCCGCGCCGAGTTCGCAGCTGCTCGGCAATCTGGTGCACGTGACGCCGGAGCGGGGTTTCGCCGTGGTCAGTCACTACAACATCCGCCCGGTGATGGATATCTTCGTCGGTGTCGACGGGCGCGATCTGGGCAGCGTGGCATCGCGCATCGATAAGCTCGTTGCGCACGCGCGGGCCACGCTGCCGCGCGGCAGCCAGATCACGGTACGCGGCCAGGTGGCGACGATGCGTGCCTCTTATATCGGTCTTGGTGCGGGCGTCGTGATGGCGATCGTGCTGGTCTATCTGCTGATTGTCGTGAATTTCCAGTCCTGGATCGATCCGCTGATCATCATCAGCGCGCTGCCGGCCGCCTTGGCCGGCATCGTCTGGATGCTGTTCCTGACCGGCACGCATCTCAGCGTGCCTGCTTTGACGGGTGCCATCATGACGATGGGGGTGGCCACCGCCAACAGTATCTTGATGGTCTCGTTCGCCCAGCAACGCACCGCTGCCGGGGCGCCTGCCTTGACGGCCGCACTGGAAGCCGGGGCCAGCCGGATCCGGCCGGTCCTGATGACGGCCAGCGCCATGATCATCGGCATGGTGCCGATGGCGCTGGGCCTGGGCGAGGGCGCGGAACAGAACGCGCCGCTGGGCCGCGCCGTGATCGGCGGCCTGCTGTTCGCCACGGTGTCGACCCTGTTCTTCGTGCCATTGCTTTATGCCGGCATCCACGATCGCCTGGCCCGACGCGGCACCCATCGCCACGCGGGCGGTAGCGGACCGAGCGGGCCTGGTGGGCCGAGCGGCGGCGATGGATCCGGTGGCCCGCATGGCTCGGGCTCGGGCGCAGGCCAGGGTTTCCGAGATGGCTATGGACCGACGCAGCCGGGATATGTCGCGGCAACCCAATCTGGCGGCACGCACGCTCTTTGATTCAGCAGGTCGACGATGATGAATGAAAAACACCATGCCGAGTTGGCGATTCCGGCGCCGGAGCCCGGCGAGACGCGTGTCATGCCGGCACGTGGCCCGGCGTGGCGTCGCGCGAAGATCAGCGTCGCCGTGGTCCTCTTGCTGATGGCCGCCGGCGCGGTGCGCATCGCCATCGCGGATTTCCAGCAACGTCGGCAGGTCGCCGATACGACGGTCGAAAACGCCAGGCAGTATGTGCACGTCGTCAGTCCGAAGCGTGCGAACGCCGACGGCAATATCCGGCTGCCGGGCACTTTGCGTGGTGCGGTCGAGTCGCCGATCTATGCTCGTGCCACCGGGTATCTGATGAAGCGCTACGTCGACATCGGCGCGCGGGTGACGCAAGGTCAGCTGCTCGCCGAACTCGACACGCCGGAAATCGATCAACAATTGGTCCAGGCCCTGGCGCAGCGCGCGCAGACGTCCGCGAGTCTGGGACTTGCAAAAAGCTCGCTGGATCGATGGCAGAAGCTGCACGAGCGCGATGCCGTGTCCCAACAGGAACTCGACGAACGACAAAGCACTTACACGCAGGGTGTGGCGAATCTCGCGGCGGCCGATGCCAACGTCCAGCGTCTAAAACAGTTGGAATCGTTCAAGCGGATCGTCGCCCCGTTCTCCGGAGTGGTGACGCAACGCAACGTCGATGTCGGCGATCTGGTGGATGCGGGCGGCGCGAGTGGCAATGCGTCTCGCGCACTGTTCGCGCTTGCGCAGACCGATAGCTTGCGGGTCTACGTGCAGGTGCCTCAGGCCTACGCACAGGGCGTTCAGGAAGGTCAGTCGGTGGCGGTGACGCAGGCCGAGCTGCCGGGCAGGAAGTTCGAAGGGAAGATCGCCCATATCGCCGGCGCGATCGACGTCGCAACGCGGTCTCTGCAAATCGAGATCCGGCTTGCAAATCCGGACAACACGCTGCGGCCCGGTGCCTACGTGCAAGTAGCCTTGCCGGCCCCGGCCCGGTCCGAATACGTGATTCCCGGCAACACCTTGCTGTTCCGCGCCCAAGGCCCGCAGGTGGCGATCGCCCGCGCCGATGGCACCGTGCATCTGCAGACGATCGTCATCGCGCAGGACTTCGGTCAGTCGATGGAGATCGAAAGTGGCATCGGACCGCATGACCAGTTGATCCTGAACCCGAGCGATTCGATCGCCGAAGGTGACAAGATCGAGATCGCGCAGGCGAAGGCGTCCGCCAAGCCGGGTTCCGGCGCGGCACCGCACACCGCGCCCGCCGTGGCCCCGGACGCCGACTCCGGCGTGGCGACATCGACGGCGGCGGACGAGGCGCACTCGTGAAAACCGCGCTTCGAATAACGGGACAGTGGGTTGCCACCTGCGGCATGACGGCCGCGCTGATCGGCTGCACGCTCGGCCCCGACTATCATCGGCCGGATGTGGCGACGCCGGCGGCGTGGCGCACGCCGGCCGCCGGCGCATCCGATGCTGTCTCCGCGGTCGATCCGACGTCTCCGGAAGTGGACGCGGCAGGGCGAAATTGGGCGATGGCCGTGCCATCGCATGCACCGCTGCAAATGGACTGGTGGGGGGCATTCGGCGACAGCACGCTGTCGGATCTGGAAGGGCGCGCGCTCAGCGGTAACGCGACGCTGGCGGCGGCGCTCGCCCATTACGATCAGGCGCAGGCCACGCTGCGTAGCGTCACCGCGGAAGGACTGCCCGAAGTCGACATGGGCGGCGGCGTGTCGCGCGCCCGCACCGCTGAAGATCGGCCCCGGACAAATTACGCGACCGCCACCCATCATACGGTTCAGAACGATATCAAGCTGGGTCCGACGCTCAACTATGAAGTCGATCTGTTCGGCAAGATTCGTCGCGATGTGGAAAGCGCGACGGCAACGGCGCAGCAGTCCCAGGCCGATCTCGCCAATGCGCGACTCGTACTGACGACGGATCTGGCGAACCATTACTTCATGCTGCGCGAGTTGGATGCCGAATTGGACGTGATCGCGCGGTCGCTGGCGTTACAGCAGCAGGCCTTGCGTTTCGTCGCGTCCCAGCACGAGCTGGGCGCGGTGTCGGGACTCAATCTGATGCAACAGCAATCGCAATTGGATACGACGGCCGTGCAGCAGACCTTGTTGCAGAATCAGCGTGCCCAGTACCAGAATGCGATCGCCGCGTTGGTCGGCGTGCCGGCACCCGATTTCACGATCGCGCCGGCAGCGGTTGCCGACGCGCGCTTCGTCATCCCGCTGGCGTTGCCGAGCGAGTTGCTGCAACGGCGTCCCGACATCGCATCGGCGGAACGGGCGATGGCTGCCGCGAATGCCAAGATCGGCGTGGCCCGCGCGGCTTTCTTCCCGACGTTGACGCTGAGCCCCGGCATCGGTTGGGAAGCGACGCGTTTTGCCGGGCTGTTCAGTGCGCCGGACTTGATGTGGACGCTCGGTGCATCGATCAAGCAGGTGCTGTTCGATGGCGGGCGTCGCACGGCGACGATCGATTTTGCGAATGCCGGTTATCGGGCGGCGCAAGCGAATTATCGGCAGACCGTGTTGACCGCGTTCCAGCAAGTGCAGGACGGCGTCACCGGGCTCGCAACCTTGGACGAAGCGCAGCAACGCGCCGGAAAGTCTGTCGACGATGCGCGTCGCCTGTTGTCGCTGGCGCAAGACCGTTACGAGGGGGGGCTGGTTGCCTATCTCGACGTCATCGCCGCGCAGCAGTCTTTGCTGACCAATGAGCGGACTGCGACGCAGATTCGTGCACAGCGTTGGACCACCACCGTTGGCCTGGTCAAGGCCCTGGGCGGCGGATGGAGCGCGCAGGAGCTGCTCGCGGTAGCACCGGCGGCAACACCGCCGCAGCAACTTGCCGCATCGTCGCGTTGAACGCGCTGCCGGGGTAACATCCCAAAATGGCGTCGTTCGGCGTCAGGGGAGGAAGGGTGTATGAAGCTGTTGATCGTCGAGGACGAGCACAAGGTCGTCGATTATCTCCGGACCGGCCTGACGGAGCAGGGCTGGATTGTGGATGTCGCATTGGATGGTGACGAAGGCACGCATCTCGCGCTGGAGTTCGACTACGACGTGATCGTGCTCGATGTAATGCTGCCGGGCAGGGACGGTTTCGCGGTATTGCGCGCGATTCGAAGCCGCAAGGCAACGCCGGTGATCATGCTGACCGCGCGCGATCAAATCGACGACCGCGTACGCGGCCTGCGCGGCGGCGCCGACGACTACCTGACCAAACCCTTTTCCTTCCTCGAACTGGTCGAACGTCTGCACGCGCTGGCGCGCCGTACCCGCACGCAGGAACCGACGCTGATTTCGATCGCCGGCCTGCATGTCGATCTGATCGGGCGGCGCGCGACACGTGAGGGCAGCCGTCTCGATTTGACGTCGAAGGAGTTCCAGTTGTTGAGCCTGCTGGCGCGGCGGCAAGGCGACATCTTGTCGAAGACCGCGATCGCCGAGTCGGTCTGGGACGTCAATTTCGACAGCCATACGAACGTGGTCGAGACCGCCATCAAGCGCTTACGCGCGAAATTGGATGGCCCATTCGAGACGAAGCTTCTGCATACGGTGCGCGGCATGGGCTATGTACTCGAAATGCGCGACGCCGACGACCTGCGGCACTGAATGAAGCGCGCCATGTTCTCCGCCCTGTCGAAGGTGCTGGGCCGCCCGTCGATCTCGCGCCGTCTCGCCGTGATGTTCGCGCTGATGGCATTGGCGATTTTCACGTTAGTGGGTGGCGGCTTGATGATGAGCCTGGGGAGCCAGCTCGAGATATCGACGCGCCAGGCATTGGCGAACCAACTCGAGGTGGCGACGCTCACGCTGTATCACACGTCCACCCGGGAGCGCTGGCTGGTCGCCCGTGATCGGCTGGCCGCGATGTCGCCCGACGATCCGACCGGCAATCACGAGAGCACGCATTTCGCCGTCACCAGCGCGGATCCGCAGTATCGATTCAATACCCCGATCACCGGCCACGTGCTTCGCACCTGGCCCGCCGGCTATCAGCGGATGGCCGTACCGGGCGGACCGAACAAGCTGGTTCAGACGGTGGAAGTGCCGGCACGCGGTCAGCGCCCGGCGCTGCAATTGCAAGTGGCCGTCAGCTATGCGCAGAAGGCGCGCATCATGGATGCGTTCGGCGCGTCCTTGCGCGTGCTGTATGGTCTCGGCACCTTGATCGTGCTGGTGCTGGGCTATACCGTGGCGCGTATCGGGCTTGCACCGCTCGCACGGCTGACGCGCGAAGCCTCGACGATCAGCCCGCATACCCGTTCGCAGCGCCTGCAGACGGCGCCATTGCCGGCTGAATTAAGCGAGCTGGCGACGTCGTTCAACGGTGCGTTGGAGCGTCTGGATGTCTCGCATGGCCGCTTGGAGGCGTTCAACGCCGACGTCGCGCACGAGCTGCGTACACCGATCACGATCCTGATCGGACAGACCGAGGTGGCCTTAACGCGCAGTCGTAGTGCCGATCACCTGGCGGCAACCTTGGAGTCGAACCTGGAAGAACTGAGCCGGATTCGCGATATCGTCAACACGATGTTATTTCTCGCGCGTGCCGATCAGGGAGATCGGGCGACGTCGTTGACGTCGGTCTCGCTGGCGGCGGAATGTCGGCGCACCTTGTCGTTTCTCGAAATGACGCTGGAAGACGCGCAGATGACGGTGGCCCTGGACGGCGATGCCATCGCTTCCGTGGACACCGCGATGTTCGGCCGGGCGCTTGTCAATCTATTGATGAATGCGATCCAGCACTCGACGGCGGGCGAGACGATATCGGTGTCCGTCACGGCCGCCGATGTCGACGACGCGGCGGCCGCGCACGTCGTTGTCGCCGTTGCGAACCGGGGCGCGCCGATCCCCTCGACGACGATCGTGCATCTATTCGATCGCTTCTATCGCGCGGAAGCGTCGCGCACCAACAGCCGCGAAAATCACGGGCTCGGGCTTGCCATCGTCAAGGCCGTTGCCGAGATGCATGGCGGCCAGGCGTGGGCAGCCAGCCGCGCGGGCGTCAACACCTTCGCCTTCTCGGTGGCGATGCAAGAAAGCAACGTCGTCGGCTGAGGAAGCGGTCTTCCGCCGTGAGGGCGTTTGATCGCGCGCTCGTCGTCGTGGCGTGTCCGTCGCGTCTCAGAAATTCCCTAACCTTACGCTGAACCGGGCCGGAAACGGATCCGTATGGCCGCCTTCATGGCGGCGGATTTTCTAGAAACTTTAGTTCTTATTTTACCGTTGATTGTTTCCTTAAATTACCGGTTTTTTTGGACATACCTCGGTCGTCTTGTGGTGTCACCATACCCCTTGCCTATGATTATCATGAATTGAAAGACGGGTCGTTATCCTCCTTTTCATGCCAATTGAATGACGGCATAATGCGGCGACGGAACCGGTTCGTCACAAATGTTGTGTACACCTGAGTAAAGAATCGCACGGACGTGCGCTTCTTGTATCCCGACGTAGAGACCGTCGCTAAGCGTTGAATAAGAAAAATGCACAGTGAGCGCCTCCTGCAATCAGGCGGCGATACATTGAAAAACCTCATGCCGTCGGCAACGGAAACATCGAACGTGAAAAATTTTCTTGGATCGGTACGCTTTAAAATCTCGACCGCA
Organism: Robbsia sp. KACC 23696; assembly: GCF_039852015.1. Classification (NCBI taxonomy): domain Bacteria; kingdom Pseudomonadati; phylum Pseudomonadota; class Betaproteobacteria; order Burkholderiales; family Burkholderiaceae; genus Robbsia; species Robbsia sp. KACC 23696. The sequence goes on from NZ_CP156627.1 coordinate 723,319, forward strand.
ATGACCTTATGCGTCCTGTTGATCGCTTCGATCGGGATCTTCGGCGCCGTGGTAATCGGCTATTTGAATAAGACGGTTCACGACGAATACAGGCAAACGACATTACCCATCCGTACATTAGGTGAATTCCGAACGGCGGCCACCGATATCAAATTGCAAGTACGTCGCATCCAGGTGCTCCGTACGGCTGACGCCACGCGGCAGGCGATCGCGGCAATGCAGACCGATGTCGCGGCGACGCGGCGGGCTTGGACGGCGTACTACGCACTGAGCGCCGACGAAAGCCCTGGCGAACGGGGGCTCGCGGATCAAATCGTTGGCATTCTTCCCGCGTTGCACGAGCAGCTCGACGGCTTGAATGCGCAGTTCACCGCCGGCGATTACGATGGCGCCGTCGAGCGGGTTGCCCGGTATGCAACGGATTCGGATGCGATGTTGTCGGTGGTCGACAAATTGATCGCGATGAAAGATGCGCAGGCGCTGCAATTCGGCCTCGACAGCGATGTTCAGGCTTCCCATGCGCGCACCTTGGCATGGACCTTGATGAGCCTGGGGGTGCTCCTGGGTATCGTGGCGACCGCATACCTGCTTCGGGTGATCACTCGTCCTTTGCAGCAAGCGATCACGGTGGCGAACACGATCGCGGGTGGCACGTTGGAAATGCCTATCGAAGTGACATCGCGTGACGAGTTCGGCGTGCTGCTGGACGCGCTGCGGCGCATGGACGCGCAACTCGCCGGTGCCGTGCGCAATATTCAGCAATCGACAACGGCGGTGACGCAGGCATCGCGCGAAATCGCGAGCGGCAATCTCGATTTGTCGTCCCGCACGGAAGAACAGGCGGCGTCGCTCGAGCAGACGGCCGCGAGCATGACCGAGATGACCGAGGTGGTCGAACGTAACGCCGAGCACGCACGCCAGGCCAGTACGCTGGCGGACGACGCCCGGAGCCTGGCGCTGCGTGGCGACGAGGCCGTCAAGGCAATGATGGCGACGATTCGTCAGGTCAGCGATCAGGCCGGCAAGGTAGCGGATATCAGTGGCGTCATCGAAGGGATTGCTTTCCAGACCAATATCCTGGCATTGAACGCGGCAGTGGAAGCGGCGCGCGCGGGAGAACAGGGGCGCGGATTTGCCGTGGTCGCCTCCGAAGTCCGCGCGTTGGCGCAGCGTTCGGCCGCGGCGGCGAAAGAGATCACCGCAATGGTCGGTACGTCGGTCACCGTCATCGACAACAGCGCGTCGGAAGCCACGCGGGTCAGTGAAACGATCGGCGCCGTACGCGATGCGATTCAGAACGTCGCGAGCATCGTCGGTGAAATTGCTGCCGCGTCCGATGAACAACACCAGGGCATCGTCCAGGTAAATCAGGCGGTCACGCAGATGGACGAGGTGACGCAGCAAAATGCCGCACTCGTCGAACAGGCGTCCGCTGCCGCGCACGCATTGGAAGCGCAGGCGGAAATGCTGAGCACCGCTGTTTCGGGTTTTACCCTGTCCGGTCAAACCCGCGGTCGCACCGGTATCCACGCGACGGCGACAGCAGACAGGCGTATCGCACCATCGTTTGCCGGTGCGGTATGACGCGCGTCGTCCGAGGTCGACGAGGAAAGGGGGCAGGTCGCGGCGCAACAAACCCTACAGTTTTGTAAGGTTCCGCCGTTGACCGTAAAGCACCGCCGTTTTAGCGGCGCTTACTCAACTCGCGTAGAACTCGACGAATGAAAAACCTCAAAATCGGCGCCCGCCTCGGGATTGGCTTTGGTTTGGTGATTTTGCTGCTGTGTGCCAGCGCCGCCAACAGTCTCCTAGGGCTGACCGCGGAGAACGCGGCGACTCGCTCGGTCACGCAGAATCTCTATCCGAAAGCCGCAGCGCTCGCGGATATCCGCTATCTGGTTGCCGATATGGGTCGTACGGTACGAAGCGTGGTGGATGGCTATGACCAAAAGACGATCGATATCAACACGAAAGCGTATCAGGCCGACAAGGCAGAACTGGCGGCGGACATGCGGATCGTCGATACGGCGATCAATTCCGATACCGGACGCCGGATGTATGCCGACGTCGACCAGAAAGGTCAGCTCTTCGTTTCCATGTTGGATCAGGTGATGAGCCTGGCGGCGAGTGGTCAGCGCGACCAAGCCAGAAAGGTGATGTTTGTCGACATCAACACGGCGCAACGTGAATATCAGAATAGCGTTGCCGATATGCTGGCGTTCCAAAAACAACGAATGGATCAGGGCGCGGCGGATTCCGATGCGGTGTTTTCCAACTCGCGCATCGTGACGATCGTGGTCGCCTTGGTATCGTTGGTCATGGGTGTGCTGCTGGCGGTGTATATCACGCGTTCGGTGACTGCACCATTGCGCGATGCGGTGGCGGTGGCGGACCGGGTGGCAGCAGGCGATCTGACGAGCCGGATCGTCGTGGCATCCACCGATGAAACGGGCCAGTTGCTGCTCGCCCTCAAGCGGATGCAGGACAGTTTGACCACGACGGTGGGCGCGGTGCGGGGCAATGCCGAAGGGGTCGCCACGGCAAGCGGCCAGATCGCACAAGGCAATACCGATCTGAGTCAGCGCACGGAAGAGCAGGCGGCGTCGTTGGAGCAGACCGCCGCAAGCATGGAAGAACTGACGGCCACGGTGCGCCTCAACGCGGAAAACGCACGCCAGGGCAATGTGCTTGCCAGCAGCGCATCGGAAATTGCGCTCCGCGGTGGGGAAGTCGTCGGCCAGGTGATCGGCACGATGACCGGGATTGCCGAGAGTTCCGCGAAGGTCGGTGAAATCATCAGCGTCATCGAAGGCATCGCTTTCCAGACCAATATCCTGGCATTGAACGCGGCAGTGGAAGCGGCACGCGCGGGCGAGCAGGGGCGCGGTTTCGCCGTCGTCGCGGGCGAAGTTCGCACCTTGGCGCAACGCAGCGCCGCAGCGGCAAAGGAAATCAAGACGCTGATCGACGAATCCAGTCAGCGCGTGACCGCGGGTACGGCGTTGGTATCGCAAGCCGGCACGACGATGAGCGAAGTCGTGGGCTCCGTCAAACGCGTGACGGACTTGATGGGCGAGATCTCGGCGGCATCGGTGGAACAGCAAACGGGCATCGAGCAGGTCAATCAGGCCGTCTCACAAATGGACGAAGTGACGCAGCAGAACGCGGCCTTGGTCGAAGAGGCGTCCGCGGCGGCACAATCCTTGTCGCAACAGGCGGTCGATCTGCGGGAGCTGGTGGCGGCGTTTCGACTTTAAACGCGTCGCGACGCACCTTCCGCGTTCAGAGTTGCTTGCAATAGAACGTGGTTCCGCAGAACTCGCCGGTAGGCATCAGCGCATAGTTCGGCACATCGCCGACGCGTTGCCAGCCGGCGCGTGCATACAGGCGCTCCGCATCGCCGCCCGTGACCGTGTCCAGCACGAGCACATGCTTTCCCGCCTCCAATGCGGCTTCTTCCACTTTCGCCATCAGGCGCTGCGCAACGCCGCGTCGTCGGGCGCGACGGTGCACCAGCATTTTTGAGACATCGGCGCGATGCGGTTGGTTGTCGGGTTGCGCGGTGACTAACTGCACGGTACCGACGATTGTCCCGTCGGCATCCTCGGCGATGAGCAAAATCCTTTCGTTCCGCGCAACGCTCTTGGCCACGCCGTCCCAGAATGCGACCGCAGTTTCCCGTGCGAGCGGCAGCATGAAGCTGACTGAGGCCCCACCCTCGACACAGTCCATCAAGACATCTGCCAGTCCTTCAATGCAGGCGGCGGCCTTATCGGCACCGACGCGAAGCACCCGAATCTCGTCGCTCATGACTTTCCCCGTGATCTTTTTCTGCCAATGTCATCTGCGTCGCTCGATAGCGGCCCAGCTTGTTGGTTGAAGCAAAAAAGCTGACGGGATTGTACAACGTCATCGCAAGGCAATCGCGCTATGCCAACGTACGATAGGCCGCCTCGACGGTGGATTCATCAATGCGACGGCACGCTCGGCGCACGTCGCGGCGACTCCGGGTAAAGGGCCAGCCCGATCACGCTGACCACGCCGCAGCCGAGCATGTACCAGACAGGGGCGTAGAAGCTCTGCGACCAACGGTAGAGCGCACCGACGATCAACTGCGCGAAGCCGCCAAACAAGGTGACGCCAAATGCGTAGATGATGCCGAGCGATGTCGCGCGACGCTCGATCGGCAGCGATTCGAGGATCAGCACGAAACCTGCCGGACTCGACAGGGTCATCAGGCCGACAAGAACGATGACGACGGCCACCACGATGCCGAGGCTCGGCGCATGACACAGCAGATAGAACGCAGGCCAGGCCACTAAGAGCGAAACGATCGACAGACGGTAGAACAGGGATTTGCGACGCGGGGTCCTGTCGGCAAGTCTGCCCGCGAAGGGAGAACCGAGAAGCAGCACCAAGCCTGCCGCGCAGCCGGCCATCAACGAGAGCGCTGGCGCCATATGCAGCGACACCACCAGAAATGACGGCAGAAAGAAGACCATCGTGTACATCGTCGACGTGCCGCCGATGACCAGCATTGTCCCGGCCGCGATCAGACGCACGGATAGTCGGTGCCGCGGCGTCGGATCTTGCGGTTTCGTTCGTGGTTGCTCGTCTGCGTGCGGGGCATGCACTGTCGATGCCGCCAAGGTGTCGTGCAAGTGGCGTCGCAGATAGAAGCCGACCGGACCGCAGGCGAGGCCGATGAGGAAGGGCAGGCGCCAGCCCCATGCCAGCAGGGCATCGGCTGGCAATACCCGCGTCACGATGCCGGCGATCACGGCACCTGCGAGCGCCGCGCCGCCCTGACTGGTCATCTGCCAACTGACCGCGGCGCCGCGTTTTCCCGCGCTTGCCGACTCCATCAGAAACGATGTCGCGGCGCCCACCTCGCCGCCGGCGGCGAACCCTTGTAGCAAGCGGCCGCACACGATGAGCAAGGGCGCGGCCCAACCGATCGCGGCATAGGGCGGGGCCAAGCCGATCATGCCGGTTCCGATCGCCATCATCGTGACCGTCAGCAGCAAAGCCGGCTTGCGTCCCACGCGGTCCGCATAGGCGCCAATCACGACACTGCCCAGCGGGCGTATCACAAAGCCGACCCCGAACGTGGCAAGCGACAGCATCCAACCGCCCAGCTCGGATCCGATCGGGAAGAATAACTTCCCGATAATGGCGGAGAAGAAGCTGAAGACGGTGAAGTCGAAGAATTCCAGCCCGTTGCCGAACGCTGCTGCGAGCTGCGTACGACGTGCTTGCCCGACGGCGTTGACGTGCACGCGAGGCGAGTCACGACGTCCTTGCGTCGAGACGACGGCCGTCGGGGCAGGACGATCCGATGCATTCATGAAGGCGCGCTCCGTTTAGAAGTTGTGGTACATGCCGAGCGAGACGGTCACGGGTGTCATGCCGGTTTTTGGGACGGCGGTTCCGGTTTCCGTCGGCAGCGGATTGCTGTTGAGCACCACGGTCGAGATACCGTAATTGCGGATAAAGCCGGCACGCGCGTACAGTCCGGTGCGCTTCGAGAGCGTGTAGTCGTACCCGAGCATCACACCCAGCGCCGAATCGCTGGCGAGCTTGCCGGCACTGTCTCGTACGCCCGATGTGTCGCGATATACGATCGAGGCACGCCACGCATTGCGCCCGGTCGGCAAGATGAGGCCGAGCGTGTAGACACGCGCAATGCCGTCGGCGGCGAGCTTCGGCGCAAATTGGCTAAAGGAACCAGACAGGACGAGCTTGCCGGTATCGTAGACCCCGCCAATGCCGTAGAGGTCGTTGCGCACGGTGCCGGTGGTGCTGCTACCCCAGACTTGGTTATAGTTCGCGGAGATATAGGTGGTGCCGTTGAACCATTGCCAGAGGACGCCTTGCGCGGCGGCCGCTGGCGTCTGGCCGGCGACGTTGCTTGGCGCGTACATCACCTCCGTACTGAAACCCGAGAAGGTGGGGGAGAGATAGGTCACCGCGTTGTTGACCCGCGCGGCCAATTGCGTCGCGCCGGCGCCGAGGTCGCTGTTGTAGCCGACGCCCTTTGCCGTCTGCACGGCCGCCGCGCCGAGCCAAGTCGCCACCGAATTCGTTGCCACCGTGCCGAATACATCGACGAACAAGGGCAGGCCTGTCCCAATTTGTTTGCCGAAGCGGAGCTGGCCGTACTGGTTCGACGCGAGCCCGACCCATGACTCTCGGTTGAAAAACGAGGTCGTGTCCTGCACCGCGCCGCTATTTGTCAGAGAGCCGCTTTCGAGATTGAATTCCGCCCGCAAACCGCCGCCCAAATCCTCCCGGCCGAATATCCCGAATTTGGACGTCCACTCTCCACCACTTTGCATTTGCCAGAGCGATTTGCCGCCGACGGTTTGATAATTGATGCCCGTGTCCACCGAGCCATACAAGGACACGGTCGATGCGGTGCCGGTGCTGAATTCCGGAACCGACGCGAGCATCGACGCCTGATACGACATGGCGTTCGCGTTACCGATATCGATCCCGAATGCGCCCAGCGTGAAAGCGGCCAGGCCGCATACATAGGTTTTTCTCATTATTTCTTCCGGTCATATCAAGCGAAAGGATCGTGCCGGCAGGCATGAATCGTCACGCCCGCTGGCAAGCACGTTGGCAGCGTCTCGCGTCAGGCGGTATGCAGGCAGCGACGTGTCAGTGCAACGAAGTAGGCCGCGCCCCAGGTGAGCGCCGCATCGTTGAAGTCGTAGGCGGGGTTGTGTACGGCGCAGCCGCCGTGCGAGTCCGTGCCATTGCCCAGCAGCACGTAGCAGCCGGGCACGACCTCGGTCATCCAGGAAAAGTCTTCGCTGCCCATTACAGCATCGGGCATGTGGATCAGGCGAGCGGCGCCGACCAAGGACGTAATCGTGTCGATGGCGATATCGGTTGCCGCGCGATCGTTGATCAGCGGGCGCGAGATCGCGCGATAGTCGATGACGGCGTGCGCGCCATAACTGTGCGCTTGGGCCGCGGCCATGTCCTGAATGCGGGTCTGCAACAGCTGGCGGGTATCGGCGTCGAGCGCGCGCACCGACAGCTTCAACGTCGCCGTATCGGGAATGACATTGTGTGCATCGCCGGCATGGAATGCGCCGACGGTGATCACGGCGGCGCGGGTGGGCTCGACATTGCGAGATACGATGCTTTGCAGCGCGGTGACGATGCCCGAGGCGGCGAGAACAGGATCGCAACCCTGGTGCGGCATCGCGCCATGCGCGCCCTTACCGGTCACGGTGATCGTGACAGAATCCGACGACGCCATCGCGCAGCCATGGCGCAGGGCGAACGTACCGACCGGCAGGCCCGGCGCGTTATGCAAGGCGAACACCTGATCGCAAGGGAAGCGCGTGAAAAGGCCATCGTCGATCATCCGCGATGCGCCGCCCAAGCCTTCCTCTGCCGGTTGGAAAATAAGATTCAACGTGCCATCGAATGTCTCGCGCGTTGCAAGACGATGTGCGGCAGCCAGCAAGATGGCGGTATGCCCGTCGTGTCCGCAGGCGTGCATCGTTTTTGAGACGGTGCTTTTGTACGGCAGGCTGCCGGCCTCTTCGATGGGCAAGGCATCCATATCGGCGCGCAGGCCGAGCGTGCGTGTCGACAAGCCGCGTTTAAGTTGGCCCACCACGCCGGTGCCGCCGATGCCGGTGGTCACGTCATAGCCCCATTCGCGCAACTTGCCGGCGACCAGCGCGGCAGTGCGCGTTTCCTCGAAGCCCACCTCAGGGTGTGCGTGAATGTCGTGCCGGATGGCGATGAACGCGCCTTCTGCTTCGCGCATTTCCGCGACCAATTCCGTCATTGCTGTTGCTTGCTGCGTCATGTCTGTTTGCTCCGAAACCGCCTGGTCCACGTGGTGCGGTAACGCGATTCCTGCAGGGGCGTCACCGACGAGAAGGAGCGTAAAGCGGGCGGATCGGAACAAAAAAGCACGAATTTTGATACGTATAACCGTTGGTGATATATTCCGCATTATGAAAATTCAACAGTTACGGGCACTGGTCGCGATCGCGTCGTCGGGCAGCATCAATGCTGCGGCGAAGGTGTTGCACGTCACCCAACCGGCCGTGACGAAAGCGATGCAAGAGCTCGAGGCCGATTTCGGCGTACGATTGCTGGAGCGCAACCCACGCGGTGTGGTGCCGACCGCCGAAGGCGAGGTGCTGTTGCGTCGTGCGCAGACGGTGGTCCGTGAACTTGAACGCGCGCAGGAAGAGATGGCGCAGATCAAGGGTGCGCGCGAGGGGACATTGGTCATCGGCATCACGCCGATTGCCGGCACTGCCGGCATGACAGAGGCGTTTATCGCGTTCCGACGCCACTGGCCGCTCGTGAACGTGGAATTTCGGGAACTGGGTTTCAACCAACTCAATGAGCAGTTGCGCAACCGCACGCTCGATCTCGCTTTCGGTGCTTTTTCCAAACCGCCGACGATCGATGCCGGCTCGGTGAGCGAGCTGGTCGCCTTCGAGACGACTTTTGTCACGCGAGCCGGGAGTGCGTATGCGGATGCGCGAACGTTGGAAGCGCTACAGAGCGCCGAGTGGATTCACACGGACGTAACGGACGCTTATCTGGCCTATGTGGAAGCGATGTATCGCGGGGCCGATCTGGCGCCGCCGCAGCGGATTACGCGATGTACCTCGTTCGCGCTTTTTTATGCGCTGACGTTTAACACCGATGCCGTGTGCAACTGGACGCGTCACTCGCTGGAGAGTACGGCGCAGGGGCGAACGCTTATTGCGTTGAATCTGCCTGTCGAGCCGCCGCCTCTGCATCTGTATTTGCTTTCCCCGCCCGCTGCGCAGTTGACGCGACCGGCGGAGTACTTCGTCCACTGCATCACGCAGACGACGAGACCGTGAGCGATCCATGGCAAATCAGTCGACATCTTGTCTCGTAAAACCGTCCGGTGTTCACCGACTCGTGATCGTCGAAGGCATCATGGGGTCGGGCAAGTCAACGACGATGCGGTTTATTACGCGACACCTTCGAGAAGCGGGGCGAGCACAAACAGCCACGAAAGGCCGACTAGCTTGCTTGTAGAGCCGGCAATTCGAGAACAGACTGTGACAATGACCGGCAACGAAATGGCCAAAAAGCGGGAGGGGGAATTGGGAGCAACGGAGATCGAACGAGTTTGGGCCCGCGTCTACGGCAATCCCGCATGGTCTGTTAAAAAGGGCCATGGAAGTTTTTTGACCCTCGAGTTTGGAACGCCCTCTCTGCAAATACGCGAGCCGATAAAAGTTTCGCCCCATACTTCGGAGAGCGTGCGTGACGCTCTGACGCGCAGGCGGACCCATGTAGTCGGCGAGTGGCATTTGTGGATCTATTGCTGTAATTGGTCAATCTTGTTTAAGGGACAAGAAGCCGCACATAGCGAGTCGCCTGATAGCACTATCCAGTCCGCAGTCGAGCGACTTGACGGACAGCGGATTACTTCCGTCTCGGACGGCCCGCTGCTCGGCTCGTGGTGTTTCACCTTCGATCAAGGCGGCACGCTTACAACGTCGCCATATGAAGACGATCCTTCGGATGAGCAATGGCTGCTTTATGAGCGAGAATCGGGCTGGGTTTTAACGGCTCGGGCAGACAACCACTACTCCTATGGCCCAAGCGACCAACGTTGCGACGAACAAAATTGGAAGAAGATCTAGGTTTTGATCTGAACTGCTAGAACCGAATGGTCTTAGGAAACCGGGCAGGTCAGTGCATCCGGTCGGAGATCAGTCCTCATTCGACTTGACGTTTATCGCGCCAATTGGAATTGCAGCGTCCTTTGCACGCATCATTAGGTGAAATCCTAGAACGCGTCGTTTTCGGGACTATTCAACGAGCGTTGTTTCTGTCCGCAGCGCTGCCAGGATGCTCAACCTCGAACATAGAACAATTCTTGCTTCTCTTCCCCCTACCGCCAATGCGACGACGCACCGGGGTTACGTCTCACCCCGCCCGCCCATACCGAGTTACGAGTGCATGCCTGCAAAAAAACTATCTCATCCTCGTCCTAAAAAGACGCCCCCCCGCGTCGGTTTTATCCGTGTCAGGGGCGCACGCGAACATAACCTCAAGAATATCGACGTCGACATACCGCGGGATGCGATGGTCGTTTTCACCGGCGTCTCGGGTTCGGGGAAATCGTCCCTGGCATTCGGTACCTTGTATGCAGAAGCGCAGCGACGCTACTTCGAATCGGTCGCGCCTTACGCCAGGCGCTTGATCGATCAGGTGGGCGTGCCCGAAGTCGATGCGATTGAGGGCTTGCCACCTGCAGTGGCACTACAGCAGCAGCGCGGTACGCCCAGCGCGCGCTCCTCGTTGGGGACGGTCACCAACTTGTCGAGCCTGGTGCGCATGCTGTATTCGCGAACCGGACTGTATCCACCCAAGCAGGCGATGCTCTTCGCTGAAGATTTTTCCCCGAACACGATTCAAGGCGCTTGTCCTACCTGTCACGGATTAGGACGTGTCTACGAGGCGACGGAAAAATCGATGGTCCCGGATGACACGTTGACGATTCGACAACGCGCGGTGGCGGCATGGCCGCCTGCATGGCAGGGGCAAAATCAACGAGACATCCTGGTGACCCTGGGTCATGACGTGGACAAGCCGTGGCGCGATCTTCCCAAAAAGCTGCGTGACTGGATTCTGTTCACCGACGAGACACCGACCGTCCCCGTTTACGCCGGGCTTTCTCCCGCGGAGACCCGAGCCGCACTGAAGCGCAAGGCGGAGCCCAGTTATCAAGGGACGTTCACCAGCGCCCGGCGGTACGTGCTGCACACGTTTGCGACCACGCAGAGTGCGTCGATGAAAAAGCGTGTCTCGCAATATATGGTCAGCGGGGCCTGTCCCAGCTGTCATGGGAAGCGATTGAAACCCGAGTCGCTTTCGGTGACCTTTGCCGGCTTGGACATCGCGGAAATGGCGAACCTGTCTCTGAGGCAATTGGCGTCTGTCCTCGAACCGGTCGCGCAAGGGCTGCGCGACGCGCAGGGGCGGAAGCAAGGCGCAGCAAAGGCGACGCGCGTCGAGGCGGCGGAGAACGACACGTTAAGCCTCGCGGAGCGCCGCGCCGCAGCTGCGGCGCGACTTGCTGCAGGCGGTGCGTCGCATGCTGCCTCGCCTGACGTACGGCGCTCACCGCACCAGTCCGATGAGAAGCGCATCGCCGCGCAACGTATCGCCGTCGAGCTATTGGAGCGCATCACGGCTTTGACCGATCTCGGACTCGGTTATCTGGCGCTGGACCGAAGTACCACCACCTTGTCATCGGGCGAGCTGCAGCGTTTGCGCCTGGCAACGCAGCTTTCATCTCAATTATTCGGTGTGGTCTATGTTCTCGACGAGCCGTCGGCGGGTTTGCATCCGTCCGATGGGGATGCCCTGTTTGGCGCCTTGCAGCGACTGAAAGCGGACGGTAATTCGCTCTTTGTCGTCGAGCACGATCTGAGAACGATGCGGGGTGCCGATTGGTTGGTGGACGTAGGGCCAGGTGCCGGGACGCACGGCGGTGAAATTGTCTACAGCGGTCCCCCTGCGGGTCTGGCGGAGGTCGAAGCCTCGCAAACACGAGCATATCTATTCGGCGAACAGACGCCAATCCAACGCGCCGCGCGAGCGCAAACGCGTTGGCTTCGCCTCGCGCATGTCACTCGTAATAACGTGCGCGATCTCGATCTCGCCTTTCCGCTGGGGTGCTTCACGGCGGTGACGGGCGTATCCGGATCAGGCAAGTCCAGTATCGTCAGTCAGGCCTTGCCGGAGCTGCTTGCCGCTGCACTGGGTGTCGCGCCAGACACAGATGCCCAGGACGATGCCGACGCGCTGCTTCCCGATGCACCCACCGAATCCGGCGGTGAAATCGCCTCGGGCTTGGAAGGCATCCGACGCCTCGTGCGCGTCGATCAAAAGCCGATCGGTCGTACGCCACGCTCGAATCTGGCTACCTATACGGGCTTATTCGATCATGTCCGCAAGCTGTTCGCGGCAACACCGTTGGCACGCAAACGCCATTACGACGCGGGCCGGTTCTCCTTCAATGTGGCGAAAGGACGTTGTCCGGCCTGCGAAGGGGAAGGGTGGCTGAGCGTCGAATTGCTCTTCATGCCGAGCGTGTATGCGCCCTGCTCGCGGTGCGGCGGGAAACGCTACAACGACGAGACGCTCGAGGTTTTGTGGCAGGACGCCAGCATCGCCGATGTGCTGGCGATGACGGTTGACGAGGCGGCAACGTTCTTCGCGGAAGAGCCGACCCTTGCGCGTGTGCTCGATCTGCTGCGCAGTATTGGCTTGGGCTATTTGCGTCTGGGGCAGCCGGCAACCGAGCTATCGGGCGGCGAAGCGCAACGCATCAAGTTGGCAACGGAATTGCAGCGCGCGCAACGCGGCGACACGCTCTATATCCTGGATGAACCCACTACCGGGCTGCATCCCCTCGACATCGATCGACTGCTAGGCCATCTGCAAGGCTTGGTGGATGCCGGCAATACGGTGATCGTCGTGGAACACGATATGCGCGTGGCGGCGCAGAGCGATTGGATTATCGATATCGGTCCCGGTGCGGGAGACCAAGGTGGTAGGATCGTCGCGAACGGTCCGCCAGAGGCCGTCGCCAAGTGCGTGGAAAGTAGAACGGCACCATATTTACAAGAAGCGCTGACGGGACGTCCGCGGTAGGCGCGCGCGGGCGAATCGGTCAGAACACACACCAGGAGGAAGACATCATGCAACGCCGACATTTTTTCATCACTGCGGGAATGGCCGCGGCCGCAAGCACGCTTAGCGTGACGACCCAAGGAGCCATGGCGCAAGGAACTGGCCGGGATGGGTATGTGTTACCCGTGCCGGAGAACCCGTCGTTGCCTGTCCTCGGCACCGATCACCGTTTTCCGATTCGCCGCATCTATTGCATCGGCCGCAATTACCTTGCGCACGTCGAGGAACTGAAGCACGACCGCAGTCAGCCGCCGCTGTTTTTCCAGAAGCAGCGCGATATGCTTGTGCAAAGTGGCGGGTCGGTCGTCTATCCCTCGTTGACGCAAGATTACGAACACGAAATCGAATTGGTACTCGCGATGAAGTCGGGCGGTATGAATATTAAGCCGGAGGATGCCATGCAACATGTCTATGGCTATGCCGTTGGCCTCGATATGACGCGGCGCGATCTGCAAAACCATGCGCAGGAGATTCGGGGGCCATGGGAGGCCGGGAAGTCCTTCGAGCAGTCGGCGCCGTGCTCCGCCATCACGCCGATCGCCAAGACAGGTGTCTTGAAAGAGGGACGCATCCGCTTGACCGTCAACGACGCTACCGCGACCGATGGCGATCTTAAAAATATGATCTGGAATCAGGCGGAGGTGATTGCCCACCTTTCCACTGCGTTTGCGATCGGTCCGGGTGATTTGATCTACACCGGCACACCTGCAGGCGTGGGGAAAGTGAAAAGCGGCGACAAGATGGTGGCGTCGATAGATGGGCTTAGCACGCTGGTGATCACCGTTTCCTGATGGCATGAAACGGTGACGGCAAGCAGGGATAGACCACATCTCGACAGGCACAGCCTGCGGTCTATCCCCTTGCCGGCGCGGGCGCCGCTACTACAGCACGACCAGCGTCTCTAAAAAGTCCTGCGTCATTTCTTCTGCCAGCAAATCGGGAAGCAAGGGCTTCAATGCCTGCAACGTAGGCGCCGACATATGCGCCTTCAGTGCCGCCTCATCGGTCCAGCGCTCGTACGTGACGAATCGGCCCGGTCGTTTCTTGTCTTCGAGCAGGGTATAGGCGAGACAACCGGGCTCTTGCCGAAATGCCTTCACTGCAGGAAGCAACTGTTCGCGAAGCGACTCGATACGATCGGGCTTCGCGATCATTGTTGCGATGATATAAAGATCGGACATTCTGTTGAACCTTTCAAAGTGGCATCTTGTTGCACAAGCGCAATTTCCGTACCCACTTGACCGTAACGAATGTGCCGGCGCGAACCGCTACCGTAACGTCGGCGGCGCGGCGCAATCTTTTTGAATCAACGTACGCACGAAGGTGCTGAGCAATGCCGCAATCTGCTCCGGTGCTTCGAGGGGCGAAAGATGGCCGATCTTGGGAAGCACGGTCAAGCGCGCCTGCGGTATGCGCGCGAGCACTTCACGCCGTATAACCGCGGGCGGATCGACACGATCGTTCTCCCCGGATATCACGATCACCGGCACATCGATTTCCGTCACGGCGCGCGCGATGTCTTCTTGACTCGTCGCCAGCGGCCAGGCCGCCTTGGCGGCCGGTGAGCCGGCCAGGCTGTCTTGAATTACCGTTTCCAGATCGTCGGCGTCGAGTCCATCCGGTGCGAGCACCTGTTCCACCGTGGCGATGATGCTCGCACGCGTGTCATACGCATGCGTCATTCCTTGGCGGGTGGCGAGGTCCAGGCCGAGCGCGCCCGGCGGTGCCGGCGCGATCAAGGCCAGGCCGATCAAACCGACGGGCTGGCGCGACGCGATCAGTTGCGCGACCTTGCCGCCCATCGAATGCCCTACCAGGATGAAGCGTTCGAGGTCGAGCGCGTCGATGATGCCTTGTGCATCGTCGGCCATATCCGCCACGGTATAGCCGCTTTCCGGGGCATCGGACTTCCCCCAACCGCGTTGATCGATGGCGATCGTGCGGAATTGCGGCTCCAGCGCTTCGATGACGTGGTGCCAAGTACGCGATGACCCGCCCCAATAATGCAGAAAGACGAGCGCCGGTACGCCAGCGCCGCGTTGTTCGACGTGCAGTGCAATGCCATTCGACGCGATGTGCATGATGGCGCTCCTTTCCGTTTAGGCTGCCGCTTGCAAAATGAAACGCACAACGGCTTGCGGCTGAGAGAGCATCGGGACATGACTGGCGTCGACATGCATGACCGTTGCGTTCATCCGAGCCGCCATCCGTGCTTGTTCCCGCGGCGGAATCGCGTGGTCCTGATCGCCGATCAGGTAAAACGTCGGCCGGGTCCTCCAGGCCGCCTGGCTGAGCACGCCACCCAACGCCGCGCCATTGATCGGCCCTTGCGTGGCATAGGCGATCGCTTTCTCGTCTTCGTCGAGATCCTGCGCGAACAAGTCGTAAATGCCGGCGCGGGTCAGCTTCAGAAAGCCTTCTGCATCGGGCCGGATCTCGGCGCTCAAGGGCGCGCTGTCGAACTGGGCGAACAGGGTTCCGGCGGACTCTCCGCCATCCGGCGCGAACGCGTCGATATAGACAAGCCGCGCAACCTTCGGATCGTTGCCCGCTTCGCCAATGACAGCGCCGGCATAGCTGTGACCTACCAGAACGACGTTGCCCTCCGTCAGCGCAATGGCGCGTCGGACGGCGGCGACATCGGCTTCGAAGCTGACGAGCGGCAATTGCACGGCCGTGACCTGCAAGCCTTCGGCGTTCAGCAGCGGAATAACCTTGGCCCAGCTCGAACCGTCGGCCCATGCACCGTGCACCAGAATCACATTTGAGATACCGTTCATTTTTCGCTCCGTGTATGTCGGCGTTTGCCGTGTCGTGAATCGATGACTGCATTCTAGGGAGAATCGATGACGGCAGAAATGACATATTTAGCGCAAATCCTGCCATTCCGAGATAAGCCCATGCCGCAAGCCGATTTATCCAGAAGCATCTGGTTTGTCGTTTTCCCCGGTTTTGAACTGCTGGATCTCGGCGGTGCGCTATGTGCCTTCAATCTGGCCGTCGATTTCTATGGCGCGGCCTACGACGTGCATATCGTGTCCGCCACGGGTGGCATGATCCGCGGTTCATCGGGCGTCGAAATCAAGACGGTACGGTCACCGTCGACGAACCATCTGGACACGCTGATGGTGGTGGGGGCGCCGACGGCCGAGATCCTCGATGATCAAACGCAGACCGCGGCCTTCATCCGGACCGTCGCGATACGTGCGCGACGGAAGGCCAGCGTGTGCACCGGTGCCTTCCTTCTGGCAAAAGCGGGCTTATTGAACGGGCATCGCGCCACCACCCACTGGCGCTATACCGCTGAATTGCAACGGCGCTATCCGCTGATCAAGGTTGACGCCGATCGCATTTTTATTCGGGACGACGCTCTTTGGACCTCCGCGGGCATCACCGCCGGTATCGACCTCGCATTGGCGATGATCGAGGAGGATTGTGGGATAGAGATATCCAAGGCGGTGGCGCGTGATCTGGTTGTCGATCACCGCCGTAGTGGCGGCCAATCGCAGTTCTCGACGATGCTTGCGCTGGAGCCGGCGCCGGGACGCATTCGCGATTGCCTGGCCTATGCGCGTACCCACTTGCGTGAGCGCCTCTCTGTCGAACAACTGGCCGAGGTGGCGCGCATCAGTCCGCGGCAGTTTGCGCGTCAGTTCGTTGCCGAAACGGGCGAGACGCCGGCGCGCGCGGTAGAGCGCTTGCGTTGCGAGGCAGCTATTCCCCGTATCGAGGGCAGCAGTGCGCCGCTCGAACAGATTGCGGAGCAGGTTGGCTTTGGCGATCTCGAACGGATGCGTCGCGTGTGCATCCGCATTTATGGACAGTCACCGCAAGCCTTGCGTCGTCGTGCCCGATCGGTCGAGACGGTATGACGGTGGCCGCGCTCACGAGCACGTGACGACCGCGCTTCGCCAAGCACGGCTTCGTGCTGTCCCGTCATATCTCGGTAATCGCGCTGGACAGAAACAGGCAGATCAGTGCGATCAACGCGGCGATGCCGACGGTGGACGCATACGGCTGAACGTGGCGCCTATCGTGCGGCGACATTGGCGCGGCCGCTTTGCGCTTGAACAAGGCGGGGAGGCCGAGATAGGCGATGCCCATCAGGACCGTCACGATCATCGAGTCGCGATCCGTGCACGCCCGGGTGCTCCAGAGAAACGCGGCGGCATCGACGATCATTGATCCCCACTTCAGCAGCGGGCCATTCACCTCTTGCCACAGCGCGGACTCTTTCGAGACGGCTTTGGTCAGCATATTGAGCGCGCGCAACGAGATCGCGCAGGTGAACAACGACCCCGCCGAGAAGACACTGGCCCACTCGCGTTGCCTGAGATCAACAGTGGCTTTCGGCACCCAGTGTGGAAAATACAGCGATATCAAGCCGCTGATGCCGAATAAGGCGAACAGCTCCAGACCGCCGAGTGCCAGTTGCTTGTATGAAGTAGGAGCGAAACGCACGGAATCCTTTCGATGCAGATATGAGCGGGAGACCTCGCCCCTCGATACTCGCCGAAATGGTACACGCGCCGGTTTTCATTTAGCCGACGGCCATGTCGCTCCGCTGAAACACAGACCCTTGTCGCGCAAAATCGCGTGATCGTCCATGCCCTTACGCTGCACCATAGGTCCGTGCGAAGAACGCCGCGGTCACGCAAAACGTCAACGCCAAGGTGCCGATTCGCACGAGCCGCTGCGGCGCGCGTCGTCCGATATGCGCACCGCTATAACCGCCGACGATGGCCGCGATCATCATCGTCACCGTTTCCTGCCACTGCACGGCGTGGGCGACGATAAAGATCAGGACCGCGCTGATGTTTGCGGCGCTGACCAGCAGCGTGCGGGGCGCGTTCAATTCCTTCAGATCGCGTCCGTCGAATAGACCCCAGATGGCGATCATCATGATGCCGACGGCGCCGCCAAAATAGCCGCCATAGACCCCGAGGCAAAACTGGACGACGACGATCACGCTTCGGGGGGGATGGCGTTGCGCGCGTAGCGCTTCGCCTACCCGACGCCCGAACGCAAGCGCGACGCTCGCCAGCAGTAAAAGCCAGGGCAAGACAAAAGAGAACGCTTTGGCCGACGAATACAGTAGCAATACGCCCCCGACGCTGCCCCCGCACAAGGTGGCGATAAGCAGCGCGCGCAGACTCGCGTCGCCAATCGGTCCGGTGTTGGTGCGATACGCCCAGGCGCTTGCCACCCCGCCGGGAAACAGGGCAACGGTGCTCGATGCATTCGCCTGAACAGGCGGCACGCCCGCGGCAATCAAGGCTGGCAGACTGACGAAGGAGCCACCCCCGGCGAGCGCATTCATTGCACCTGCCAGAAAGCCCGCACCGGAGACAAGAAGAAATGGGTTCATAAGCAGGATGCTAGCCGCCGCGGCAGGGCGTCACAATCTGGCAATCCCCATGCTAGACTTCGGAAAAACCGAAGGCAGAACACGTCGGCAGGAGGCAGTGGACAGCATGCGATTCGATTTGACCGACCTGCGACTGTTCCTCTCGGTAGTCGATACAGGGAGCCTGACACGCGGTGCGCAGGAACAGCATCTTTCGCTCGCCGCCGTAAGCGAAAGAATCGCCGGCATGGAGGCCGCGCTGGGGACGCCGCTGCTAAGCCGCAACCGGCGCGGAGTCAGCCCGACGGCCGCTGGCGAGGCGCTGGTCCGACACGCGCGGGCGATTCTCGGGCAGATCGAGCACATGCGCGGAGAGCTGCGCGCCTATGCGACCGGCTTGAAGGGACGTATCACCTTCCTGGCCAATAGCGCCGCCTTGGCCGGGCACTTGCCGCAGCACTTCACGCGTTTCCTTCTGGCTTATCCCGATTTGTCGATCGATCTCGACGAGCGACCCAGTCCGGATATCGTCAAAACGCTTGCCGAAGGGCGAGCGGATCTGGGCATCGTCGCCGATTTTGCCGATCTGACCGCCGTTCAAACGCGTCTGCTCATGCAGGATCAACTTGCGGTGATTGCGCACCGATCGCATCCGATAGTCAATGGTGCCCCGCTGGCTTTCGCCGACATTCTCAAGGAGGCGTTTATCGGTCTATCCGACGCGGCCTTGGAGAAGCATCTGGC
The DNA here is from genome assembly GCF_039852015.1 of Robbsia sp. KACC 23696. NCBI lineage: Bacteria > Pseudomonadati > Pseudomonadota > Betaproteobacteria > Burkholderiales > Burkholderiaceae > Robbsia > Robbsia sp. KACC 23696. Next base: position 742,142 of record NZ_CP156627.1, read on the forward strand.
AGAACGTGCTTCACGAAGGGGGCGCACGTTGGACTATCGCATCAGACTGCGGAGCGTCGAGGACCTGGCGGATATGGTCGAAGCCGGCGTGGGTGTGGCTGTCGTCTCGATGGCATCGATACAGCGATTGAATCGTTCGGGATTGGCCGTGTCGCCCCTTGCGGATGGTTGGGCGACGCGACGTCTGCATCTCTGCGCACGTGATTTCGACGCGCTGACCGCGCATGCGGCGCTGCTTGCACAGTTGCTGATACGGTCGAATTAACGCGGTAATCGCTGCTGTAGACGATGGCGACCGAATCGCGCCCGATTGGGACGCGGGAAGGGGACGACCGGGCTTCGGCCGTCCAGGTATGACTCGTGGAATTACGCGTACGACGCGTTTTAGAGCGTGGCAACGGGGTGATCCCCGCGCCGCACCTCGCCATTGCGGCGAGGGTCAGTCACCCAGAAATTCCGGCTCGATCTGGATGTTCTTCTCGCCCGCTGCCTTCTTTTCCCAGTAGCGCTTGACCCAGTTCTCGAAGGTCTTGCCCGCTGCCGTATCCTTGCCGGTGAAGGCAATGGTGCTCAGATCGGCGTAGGAAATGATTTCCTTTTCCTGCTTGCCGAGCGGGATGATGCGGACGAAACAGTCCTTGAACGCGGCCTTCGATTGGCGGTCGTACAGATAGCCTGCGATCGCTGTCCCGTTCTTGCGCGTGATCGTCACGTCGCCGCGATAGTCGAACGCCTTCTCGATCGCATCGCGGACTTCGGCTTCCGTCGTCAATTCGGGCGTCCAACCTTCGAGGCGTTCGTGAACCGTACCCGCCGCGTTTTCCTGATCGTCCGGGCTGACGTTCGCCACCGGCTGTGCGGCGGTATCGATTGCCAGGATGCCTTGCTTGTCCTTGGCCGCCTTGCGTTCAGCCGCCGGCACGAACACCATCGGCGCTTCATGCGTCTTGGTTTTCCAATTCGCGAGCAGGTCCGTTGCGCCCTTGTCGTCGTACTTGTCGAACAGCATCGCCTTGACGGTCTGGAACAAGCCCTTGAATGAACCGAACGTGTAGTTCACGCCGCTGGCTTCATAGCCCGAGTGGACCATGCAGTTCGCGCACTTCGGATTGCCGCTTTCCGTGCCGTATTCGGACCACTTCACGCTTTCTATCAGCTCGTCGAAGCTGTCGGCATAGCCGTCTTGCAGCAGGTAGCACGGCTTCTGCCATCCGAAGATGCTGTACGTCGGCATGCCCCACGGCGTGCACGTCAGCTCTTTTTTGCCCATGAGAAATTCCATGAACATCGGCGAGGCGTTGAAGCGCCAGCTTTTCTTACGGTTCGACAGGATCGCGCGGAACAGCTTCTTCGAGCGCGCGCGGCCGAGGAAGTGGGCCTGGTCGGGCGCCTTGTCGTACGTATAGCCGGGCGACACCATCATGCTTTCGACGCCCGCCGTCATCATTTCGTCGAAGTGCAGGCGGACGCTGTTCGGATCCGCGCCGTCGAACAAGGTCGTGTTCGTCGTGACGCGGAAGCCAGCGGCCACGGCCGCACGTACGCCTTCCATCGCAATGTCATACCCGCCTTCACGGCATACCGAGAAGTCGTGATGTTCGCGCTGACCGTCCACGTGGACCGAGAAAGACAGATATTTGCTGGGCTTGAACAGGTGCAATTGCTTGGACAGCAGCAACGCGTTCGTGCACATATAGACGTACTTCTTGCGCGCGACGAGGCCTGCGACGATTTCCGGCATTTGCGGGTGGAGCAAAGGCTCACCGCCCGGGATCGCGACCATCGGCGTGCCGCATTCCTCGACGGCCTTGAAGCATTCTTCGGGCGTCAGTTGCGACTTCAGGATATGCGCGGGATATTGAATCTTGCCGCAGCCTGCACACGCGAGATTACAGCGCATGAGTGGCTCAAGCATCAGGACGAGCGGATAACGCGCTCGACGCATGAGCTTTTGCTTTAGAACGTACGTGGCGACCGTCCAAGCTTGTGAAATGGGCACTCCCATGCTGCTGATTCTCCTTGAATAACCTATAACCTGAAAGGACATTCCCGCTCGTACGCCTTGGGGCGAGTACGTGCGGTGCCGGGTTCGTGTCTTACGAAACCCTTTCCTATCAAGAAAACTACGGTATCGATTAGTGCATTGATATGCGTGCGGAACGCATTGGACCTTCGCATGTACCGGATTATAGCGCTTGCACGCTATAAGCTGGATCGTTGACCGGGCAGCAAACGCGACTTCGGGCACTTAAACGACAGTGGGTGCGAAGCTTATTCGAGGAGCATTGTCCCCGGGATTGCGGTTTCTTGCTCAAGACCGCTTCCGGGGTGCGGGAAAGAAAATATAAGTTATTGAAAAATAGGTGGATTTTAATGACTGATCAGTGCGCCGCTTCGACGCGCTTTTATTCGCGGTCGCCGGCCCACGCGAGCGGGCGTCGCTGCCGCCACGGGTGAGATCGCTCGAGCTGTCCCGCGAGCTGGAACAGGACATCCTCGCGGGCAAAGCCGCTCGCGAATTGCATGCCGACAGGTAAGCCGGTCAGCGGTTCTTGTCCAAGCGGCACCGACATGGCGGGAACCCCCGCCACATTGAAAATGGGTGTGAACGGGGAATGGCGAAACACACGATCTGTCCATTCCCGCCCGTCCATTGATTCCGCGCCTGCCGCATAGCGCCCGATGCGATCCGGCCTGCTCGGTAGCGTTGGCGTCAGCAGGACGTCGAATTCTTCGAACCAGGCGCCCACGGAGCGCGTCAAGACGTTCCGCATTGCGAGGGCGTCGGCAAACGCCGCAGCGCTCGTCTGCTTCCCATAGCGAAGGCAGGCTAGGGTGGCGGGTTCGAGGGTCGTATCGTCCATTGGACGCCCGGTGAATGTTGCAAGCCCTTCGATCCAACCCACGAGTGTCCCGCACCAAATCACGGCGTTTCCGCTGACCAGGGATTCCCACGAAACGCCGAGTGCCGGCGTGACCTCGAACACATCGTGGCCTAGCGCTTCCAGATGCTTCGCTGTCGCGAGGGTCGAGGCGGCGATGTCGGCATCGGTGCGTTCGCCGTTCCAGGGATCGACCATAACGCCTATCTTCAATTTTCGCGGGTCCCGCTCGACCTCCGACAGAAAACTGCGAGCGGGCGCCGGCGTAATGTAAGGATCGCCGGTTGCATGTCCTTGTATTGCATCCAGCAAGGCGGCGCTGTCCCGAACCGAGCGACTGAGTCCAAGCTGAACGCCGAAACCGGCAAAAACCTCATCCAAGGCGGGGCCGTTGGAGCTTCTCCCGCGCGTGGGCTTAAGGCCAAAGAGTCCGTTGTAAGCGGCGGGTATCCGAATGGACCCCGCTGCATCCGTCGCATGCGCCAGCGGTACGATACCCGAAGCAACCGCGGCCGCCGACCCGCCGCTCGACCCACCGGCGCTCAGCGTCGGATCCCAAGGGTTACACGTTGCGCCGTGCAATAGTGATTCCGTGGTGGTACTGAAAGCCATTTCCGGTGTGGTCGTGCGACCGAGCGTGACGAGGCCGGCATCTCGAAAACGCGCCATGAGCCAGGAGTCATTGGCGGCGATTACCCCTTCGGCAAGCCGACTCCCTAATTCGCAGCGCTTGCCTGCCATCGATACGGCCAAGTCTTTTATGAGAAAAGGTACCCCTGCCAAAGGCCCGTTCGCCGTCCGGTCGACGTGTCCGCTTTCTTCGATCGACCAATCCTCGATCACCGCATTGATGCGTGGATTGACGCGCGAGGCGGCCTTTCGCGCGACCTCGCTCAATTCGGCCGCCGTGACATCGCCTTTTTGCACGAGTTCTGCCAGGCCGACTGCGTCGTAAGCGGTGTATTCGCTGAGTTTCATCATGTGCTTCCGTGTGTAAAAGCAAACGATAGTGGAATGGGGATGGGATAATTAGTCGGCAAAATTGGCAAGCACTGTCCCATCAGCGGGATAATGATCGAGTGACATTCCATGGGTCGTGGATCCGCTACCATCGAGACCAGCGCCAATGACGAGAGATTTGAACGACACGCTGGCCTTCGTCCGTGTCGTTGAAGCGGGTAGCTTTACCGCCGCAGCGTCGGCGCTGCAAATCCCGAAGACGACGATCAGCCGACGCGTTCAGGCGTTGGAGCGTCACCTTGGTGCGCAACTTCTCCACAGAACGACTAGGAAGCTCCGGCTGACGGAGGCCGGGTCTGCGTACTTCGAACAATGCGCGCCGATTGTGCGACAGCTCGCGGCAGGCGAGACCGCGGTGCATCGGATTCACGGCAAGCCGCGGGGCTGGCTTCGCGTGACCCTTCCGTATTCATTCGGCGTCGCGTGGATTGCGCCGTTGATCGCGGGTTTTCGGACGCGCTATCCGGACGTCAGGCTGGAGCTTCTCGCATCCCATGTTCCGATCGATATGTATGCGGAAGACATGGACGTTGCATTGCGGCTTGGCGTGTTGCCCGATTCGACGATGATCGCGAGGCGCCTCGGCAGCTTCGCGACGGGCGTGTATGCCAGTCCTCGGTATCTCACATTGCACGGAAAGCCGGAGACGCCGATGGCATTGAAGGACTATGCCGCACTGGCGCTGCATCAGGCGCGAAGCGAATCGGGTTATAGCTGGCCGATGCAACAGCGTGGGCGCAAGGCCAAGCACTACGCGATCGATCCTTTTATCGTGGCAAGCGATCCTGCCTTTCTGCTCGACGCGGCGCGCGCGGGCCAGGGACTGATCTTGGGGATGGACGAGGGCATGGCCCATGATATCGACGCCGGACGTTTGTGCCGGGTTCTGCCTGCACGGGTAGGACCGCCGCAAGAGCTGAATGCCGTATTCCCAGGGGAGCGATTACCGTCGCCAAAGGTTCGTGCGTTTATCGACTATCTGAAGGAGCGGCTGACGTTTTAGGCCCCGGGCTGAATGGCTTGATTGACGGGCACGATTTATAGCGAGGCTATCGTGCCACCCGAGGCTAGGCCGACGGATCCAGGCGTATCGAAAGACGCTGACATCCGCGGCTCAGGGTTCCAGGATCACCCGGCCCAGCACCGCGTTTTCCTCGATATAGCGATGTGCCGCTGCGGCTTCCTCGAGCCGAAACCTGCGGTCGAGAACCACTTCCAACTCGCCTCGCGCTACTTGCCCGAGGAGTGCCTCGACGTCTTTCTGGGTGTTCGGTGCAGTGAAGCTCGCACGCAGGCTTACGCCCAGCAGCGAGATATTGTTCGTCATCGCGGGCCAGAGGTCGGGCCGCATCGGTTTTTGGCTGGCGCTGCCGATAAGCAATATCCGACCAAACGGCCGCGTGGCAGCGGCGAGTTGGATCGCCTCGATGCCGACACTGGCCACGCGGTCGCCGATACGCTAGCCGAGATCACTGCTGCCAACCGCGATGAACGTCCCTGCCGCTGCATAACCCGGCACGTAGTTTGGCGCGGGTGGCGTCATGCTGCTGCGCGCGAAGAGGTCACCGCCTTCGATGGCAATCGCCGCGACGCGCAGCAAGACCTCGTTTGCCTTGCAGACCGGATCGCGCAACGTCGCGTAACGTAATACATCGGGCGGGCCGGCGTTGTCATAGACCGATGCTTTCACGTGAACCTCCTTGGATTTGTTGGACGCAGTGGGGTAAGCCGTGCGCGAGCCGGACCGTCGTACGTGCCGAGGCGGAATGCCACCGCCCGGACAGATCGCGTTTCCCTTGCCAGTCATCTTTCATCGCTCCAGGATAAGGGGCTCAAGATCGCTTTTGAATTACCTCTTGCACTGGCGCATGCAGATCGCATGCACGCTGCTCGAGAAAACGCGACGCAACGTTGCCGAAGTCGCGCACGAGGTCCGTTACGAATCCGAAAGCGCTTTCAGTGCCGCCTTCAATAAAGTGCTGGGGATTCGGCCGGGCCAATATCACCGAAGTCTTTCGGACATCAACGCCTGACTACGACGGCTTGTCCTGCCGGATCGATCGCTCAGCGTGCGATCGTCGACGGCCAGGCGCGCGTCAAGGTATCCCGCATGTGTTTCGCGAAGCGCTGTACCGCGACAGGCAGTGCATGAGACGGGAGGTACAGGTTGATGGCATAGGAGGGAAGCGGCGGCAGGCCGTCGCTTGCCGACAGGATGTGAAGATCGGCCGGCACCGTGCCGGCCAGCCAGGCGCCGACGGTGAGGTCGGCGCTGACCGTTGCCGTCGTGGCTTCTAGATTGCCGTTCTCGAAAACGGCGCGCCAGTCGCGTCCATGCACGGCCAACGCGTCGAGGAGCGCTGGACGGAAGGCACAGGTGTCCGACACGATCGATATCGGCAGGGGCTGCTTCAGATGCGCATTGCCCTCCTTGGCGCCCACCCACACCAGACGCTGGACGCTGAGACACTCCCCCGCCGAGGGGCCGACCGGCTCTTCGACGATCGCAAGGTCGATCTCGCCATTGCGTAACGCGATCAAGAGATCGGGTGACGCCGCACAGGTCAAGCCGATTTCCACCATTGGGTGGAGCGTGCCATAGCTGCGCAAGACGGGGGCGATGCAGGTTCCCACCAGATCATAGGGTACGCCCAGCCGGACCTTGCCCGCAGCGGTGGATTGGGCCATGTCATGCCATACCGCATCGTTCAGCTCGATCAGACGGCGTGCGTGCCCCTGCAGCCTATCGCCGGATGCGGTGAGCCGCAGACTGCGCTGGCCGCGGATAAACAACGCACAGTCCAGAATTGCTTCCAGACGCTTGATCTGTTGGCTGACCGCTCCCTGCGTCTGCGACAACACATTGGCGGCTACCGTCATGCTGCCATGGTGCGCAACGACGGAGAACGTTCGGATTAGTTGAAGGTCGAGGTTTCGGTACATCGTCGCATTATGATTGCTAATGCGAGGCATCACAAGAATTCGATTTTGTAATGCCAAGCCTTGCGATAGCTTGAGGCTTTTTGCCTTGGGATGTCTTGAAATGGGCTTGGCTTCTTTCTTACCGCTCGGATTATTCGTCATTTCCGCGACGATCACGCCGGGCGGCGCGACCACGATGGCGACGGCGTCTGGCGCGCACTTCGGCTTCCGGAAATCCCTCCCCGTGTTGAGCGGTATCGCCGTGGGCTTGGCGTCGATGGCCGCGGCGGCCGGGTGCGGGCTGGCGGCGTTATTGCTGGCGGCTCCCACGTTGCAGCTCGTGATGAAAGCGATGGGATCGCTGTATCTTCTCTGGCTCGCCTGGAAGATGGGGCGTGCCGGTGCGCCGAAATCCGCGGGTACGGGAAGCAAGCCCCTGACATTTATCGGCGGTGTGTGGATGCTGTGGCATAACCCGAAAGGATGGGCTGTGACGGTGGGCGCTGCGGCGTCGTTCGGTTCCATCGTCGCTGGGCCGGTGCATTTGGCGCTTGTTCTTGCGCTGGCGTTTGGCATCGCATCGTCGCTTTCATTGGGGCTGTGGTGCGCAGCCGGCCAAGTGCTGGCGCGATTGCTACGCAGCGAGATCCAATGGCGCGCTGTGAATGTCTTGCTGGCGTGCTTGCTGGTGGCGTCGATTATTCCGATGTGGTTGAAGTAGCGCCCTACCGTCACAGCCCAGACTTACAACTTCGTCCCGCCGCTCGCATCGATAATCTGCCCCGTTGTCCATGCGCCGTCAGGCCCCGCCAGAAACGCCACGACACCCGCGACGTGTGCTGCTTGGCCAATGCCCGGCAATGCTTGCACCTGTGCCAACATCTCTTTCCCGCCCGGCTCGTGAATCCAGCCGCTCATGCTGGTATCGATCGCACCCGGGGCCACGGCGTTGACGGTGATGCCTTTCGGTCCCAGCTCCGCCGCGACTTGCAGCGTCAGCGCATCGACAAAGCCCTTACTGGCGGCGTAAGCGGTGATTCCCGGAAACGTCACGCGCGTCGCCGCCGTGCTGATATTGATGAGGCGTCCGCCATTGGGCATCAGCGGCACCACGCCTTGCGTGATGAAAAACAAACTGCGCATATTGACGCTGACGAGCTTTTCGAAAGCATCGGCAGGTGTCTGCGCCAGATCGCCAAACACCGCGATGCCGGCGTTGTTGACCAGAATGTCGATGCGCGGCAGTGCCAATGCATTCAGACGCGCGACAAGTTGTCTGGCACCATCGGCTGCGGAGAGATCGGCTTGCAACAAATGCACTGTCCCGCCAGCGCTTTGTAACGTCGAAGCCAGTTTCTCGACCTCTGCCTGGCTGTTGCCAAAGTGCAGCACCACTTCGGCGCCATCGTTCGACAGCCGTTGCGCGATCGCGGCGCCAATGCCACGCGAGGCGCCAGTAATCAAAGCGATCTTTCCTTCGAGAGGCTTGTTCATCTGAAACTCCAATTTGACTGATCGGTCAAAATAAGTGAAAAGAAAAGCCGCAATCGCGGCCAGTGTGAAGCGTGCCTGAAATCAAGGCATATCGAGAAGTCCGAAGGTCAGCGCGACCAAGCGATCCATTTGCGTGCGGCTCCTTCCAGCACGGGCCGCCACGCGCAGCCCGCTGATCAATGCAACCAGCCATTCCGCCAGTTCGGCCGAAGGCGTCGCGTTGACGATCGAACCATCGGCCTGCCCGCGTTCGACTGCCGCGTGCAGGAGCCCGTAGGTGGCGTGCCACCGGCTTGTCAATGCCGATGCCAACGGCGCCTCGTCGACGCCCTCCAGCAACCCGCTGGTCACGATGCAATTCTGATGCACCGGGTTGTTGCTGGCGCAGCTTTCGACCATGGCGTCGAAGAAAACGCGCAGGGCGGCTCGTCCATCCGCCGCATCTCGCATGGCGGCGATGACGTGATCGCCGCGGTGCACCGCGCACGCGATCGCCTGCAAATACATCGTCTGCTTGTCGCCAAACGTGTTGTACAGACTTTGCTTGCCGAGCCCGGTGGCCTCCTGCAACAGCGCCAAACTGGTGCCGGCATAGCCATGCGTGTTGAAAACGTCGGTCAGACGGTTCAACACCTCGGGTTCGGAAAAGGAGCGTTCTCGTGCCATATCGCGAATATAGTGCAATTTGACCGATAGGTCAAATTGGCGGACTGCCTGAGGATCCGCGTTTTCCGCACGTCTGGCGATACCGCGATGGCGTCACGCCGATTGTCTGCCGCATGATGCGTGTCAGGTGCGCTTGATCGGTGAAGCCGCATTCGAAGGCAACGGTGGCAATGGGCGTGTTACCGGTCAGCAAACGTCGCGCATGGGCGAGGCGTCGCTCCATGATGTAGCGATGCGGCGTCATGCCGAGGCTTTGTCGAAACGCCCTGACCAGAAAGCCGACCGATAGCGCGAGTTCCGAGGCGAGTCGATCGATTGTCAGGGACTCGTGCAGATGTCGATCGATAAAGCGATCGGTCGCGGCCAGGCGCCGGTCGCTAATCCACGGCGTCGTCGGTGTCACGTCGTGACAATGGTGATGGAGCGTCGCGCCCAACGTATCCAACGCCGTGACGAGCGCATCTCCGCCTTGGCCGCTTATCACCATGCGTCGAAGGAGATACGCTGCTTTTACGGCATCGACATCCACGATCGCGTTCAAGGGTCTTTCGGCAGCGCGCGGATAGGCCAGGGATGCGCCAGCGAGATTGCGAATGACCAAATACTCGCCGCCTTCTTTCGAGCAGGAGTAGACCGGACACTCGCGGGGAATCCAGGAAAGGGTATTGGCCGGGCGGCTGAAAGCACGCTTCTTATCGCTACCGATCGCATCGACACCGCTTTGCGCCTCGAACGCAAAGCCGACGACGTCTTCATCACTGACGTCCTGCACCTCATAGCCGGCTTTGGACCATAGCGTCAAGGTACAGCCATCCACGCGCAACGCCTTCAGCGGGTGTGTCATGTGCATTTCATACAAGAAATTGGCGAGCGACTTCCCTAGGATGGGCCTGGATCAGGATCGTTACGACGAACCGACGCCTTATTGTCAAGGAGTGTATCGATGAATGCAATACAACATTCGATCCCGACGGCGCGCATGGATCGGACGCTGGGTTTGTTGGGCGGGATGAGTTGGGAAAGTACGGCGATCTACTATCGCCTCCTTAACGAAGGGATGCGGCAGCGGCGTGGGGGACTGCATTCGGCGCCGCTCCTCCTGTCGTCGCCAGATTTCGCGCCCATCGCGGCACATCAAACGGCCGACGAATGGCCGGTGCTAGCACAGCAACTAGGTGACGCCGGGGCGCACTTGGCGCGAGCAGGCGCCGGAGCATTGCTCCTATGCAGCAACACCATGCATCGCCTGCATGCGGAGATCGAAAACCGTAGCGGGCTGCCCGTTTTGCATATCGCCGATGCGACGGGGGAAGCGCTGCAGCAGCAAGCTTGTCGGCGCCCCGCCTTGCTGGCGACGCGGTTCACCATGGAAGGGGCCTTCTATCGCGACAGGCTGCAATCGCGCTTCGGTATCGCGCCATTAGTTCCGGATGCCGAGTCCCGCGAACTCGTTCACCGCATTATTTATGACGAACTATGCCAAGGCATTGTGCGCGACGAAAGCCGCCTTCGATATCGACAGGTGATCGAGACCTTGCGGATGCAAGGTGCCGATAGTGTCATCCTGGGCTGCACGGAGGTCACGATGTTGATCGGCAAGGCGGATACCGTGCTCCCCGTGTTCGATACGACCGCACTGCACGTCGATGCCGGTATTGCCTGGTTGATGGGTGTCGGCGTTTAAACGTCGTGCTCCGTCTGTCGTATTAGCCACGCCAACACGGGGGCCAAGGCGGCATCGGAATTTTTCTCATAAATCAGCCCATGGCCATTGCCCCGAACGCCGTGATCTTCCAGGGCCAGTACCTCGACCGATGCGCCGAATGCGTTAAGGAAATCCGCCGTGGGCGGGCTCGCCGCCGCAAACGCCGACGCTTCCGCGGTGACGACGAGAATCGGCAAGCCGGCAAGCGATGGCAAGCGATACGTACCCGGTTTGGCGTCCCGCAACACCTCGGGATCGTCCACCATCGGTTCGAATTGCATCTTCGCTGCCGTTGCACCCCAACGCATATGGCCGATATTGGGAATCAATGCGAATGGTGGCCCCATGGGTTCGACGGCGGCGATGGCTTTTACGAGATGCGGCCGCCGGTCGGCGATCAGCCAGCCGTCGGGACCCGAGGCGGAGTGCGTGATCAAAATGGCCGGCCCGATTCGGTCGAGCAGGGCAGCGGTACGATCGGCCAAGGGCGCGTGACCCGCTCAGGCGCCTCCCATTCAACAAGACAAGGACCGTATTGTTTCGGTCTGACATTCTTTCTCCCCGGTCAGTGAGGCGTTCCTCGCGCGATTGACGCTGTCCCGAAATCCGTCTTTCGGCGCGGGTGCGGGTCGCAAGAGGTACGCGTTCAATTAATGTATCGAGCAATATATATATCGGCGCGCGAACGTGCGAGATATTTATATACCTATCGATACAAAATAAGTCCGAGAGGGGGTACGTCGGGTAAGACGACCGACAAAATCGGCGCGGCCTGCGCCGGCTATGTGCCGGGCCGTGGCACTAATGTCATAGGTAGGGAAGGGATGCGGCGCGCGGAAGCGGTTGCTGGCGCCGGTGACAAGCGTGAAGACAGGCGCCGAGATTGCCGTAGATGACGGCGTGGCGCCTGTTTAACTGAGGGGAGAATGCCGCGCGTTCTCGCGCGGCTCCACCTTATCGCGCCTTACGGCGCGATACTTTTCTACCAACTTCAGGCCAGCGCTTGTGCAAAGTCCGCGATGAGATCGTCGAGGCTTTCCAGGCCGACCGACAGGCGTACCAGGCCGTCCGCAATGCCCATCTGCGCGCGGACTTCGGCACCCGCTTCCCAGAAGATCGTCGGCGCGACAGGAATGATCAGCGTGCGCGTGTCGCCAAGGCCCGTCGCCTTGATCGGCAACTGCAGGCGATTCAGGACGTCGGACATCGCCGCCGCGTCATGCAGCTCGAAGCTCAACAGCCAGGAATAAGCCTTGAACAGCTGCTTGGCCTGCGCGTGGTGCGGATGCGACGGCAAGCCCGGGTAATGCACGGCGCTGATCTTCGGATGGGCCGCGAGCCACTCGGCGAGGGCCAGTGCCGTTGCGCTCGTCTGTTGCACGCGCAGATTCAGCGTCTCGGCGCCGATGCTGATGCTGTGCGCTTGCTCCGGGGACAGCGTGCCGCCCATATCGCGCAGCCCTTTCTTGCGGATCTGTTGCAGCCCCCATAACGTGGGATCGCCTTTGCGATACGTTGCCGCAATGTTGGGATATTGCGTCCAGTCGAACAGCCCGGTGTCGGTCACCGCGCCACCGAGCGCGGTGCCGTGACCGGCGATGGTCTTGGTCAGCGACTGAACGACCAGGCTCGCGCCCACCGCGCGGGGCTGGAACAAGGCCGGCGACAGGATCGTGTTGTCGATGACGTAGACGATGCCGCGCGCGCGGCACAGATCGCCGATCGCGACGAGATCGGGGATTTGCGTGCCGGGATTGGCGATCGTCTCGACGAAGACGATTCGCGTGGTCGGCAGCAATGCCGCCTCGACCGCGGCGACGGATCCCGCATCGACCTTGCTGACATTGATGCCAAAGCCCTGAATCGTATCGAGAATGCTGTTCGTGTTGCCGAACACATAACGGCTGGAGACGACGTGATCGCCGGCGCGGAGCAAGGTCAGAAAGATCGCCGAAATCGCGGCCATCCCGGTCGCGAACGAGATGGTGCCGACGCCTTGCTCGAGCCGCGTAATCTTCGTTTCCAGCGCTGCGGATGTCGGCGTACCTTGACGTGCGTAGCTATAGCCGCCCTTCAACGTCCCTTGGAAGACGCCGATCAGTTCCTCGATCCGGTCGAAGCCGTACTGCACCGAGGTGTGAATCGGCTTGTGGATCCCGCCATGCTCAACGCCAAAGCGGCGATCGGAATGCACGTTATCCGCTGTTGAGTCGCTGTTTTCGAAGGTCGGCATGGCGGTAACTGATTTAAAAAGGTGGGGAACCGATGATAAACGAAATCGATCCGCCGTTCCGCATTCGCTTACTTTTCGGGCTCCGGCGCGCGCAGACGTGCAACGTTTCAGCGTCCCGATACACTGCATTTTGCATTCTTGAGACCCCTGTCCCTTACAATATCGGAAACGGCAGTTGCAATTCAATTGCTTAATCCAATGTGAGGAGCTTCATGATCATCAAACCGCGTGTCCGTGGCTTTATCTGCGTGACGACCCACCCGGCCGGCTGCGAAGCCAACGTCAAAGAACAAATCGCCTATGTCCAGAAGCATGGCGCGATCGAGAACGGGCCGAAGCGGGTGCTCGTGATCGGTGCATCGACCGGCTATGGCCTGGCGGCCCGGATCTCTGCAGCTTTCGGCTGTGGCGCCGATACGCTGGGCGTGTTCTTCGAGCGTGCCGGCAGCGAAGACAAGCCGGGTACCGCCGGCTGGTACAACACGGCGGCGTTCGAGAAGCTGGCCACCGAAAAGGGCGTGTATGCCCGCAGCATCAACGGTGATGCGTTCTCGACCGCGGTCAAGACGGAAACGATCGATATCATCAAGCGCGATCTGGGCCAGGTCGATCTGGTGGTCTATAGCCTGGCATCGCCCCGCCGGACGCATCCGATCACGGGCGAGGTCTTTAACTCGACCTTGAAGCCTGTCGGTAAGGATGCGACGTTCCGCGGACTCGATACCGATAAGGAAGTGATCAAGGACACCGTTCTCGCGGCAGCGACGCAAACGGAAATCGACAATACCGTCGCCGTGATGGGCGGTGAAGACTGGCAGATGTGGATCGACGCATTGTCCGACGCTGGTGTGCTGGCCGACGGTGCGAAGACGACCGCGTTCACGTATCTGGGCGAGAAAATCACGCACGATATCTATTGGAACGGCTCGATTGGTGCAGCGAAGAAGGATCTCGACCAGAAGGTCATCGCGATCCGCCAGAAGCTGGCGGCCGCTGGCGGCGATGCACGCGTGTCCGTATTGAAAGCCGTCGTGACGCAAGCCAGCTCTGCCATCCCGATGATGCCGCTGTATCTGTCGCTGCTCTTCCGCGTCATGAAGGAAAAGGGCACGCACGAAGGCTGTATCGAGCAGGTGTACGGGCTATACAAGGACAGCCTGTACGGCAAAACGCCGCATGTGGACGAAGAAGGTCGCCTGCGCGCCGACTACAAGGAGCTCGATCCGGCGGTTCAGGCCGAGGTCGTGCAATTGTGGGATAAGGTGACCAACGACAACATTTACGAACTCACCGATTTCGCGGGGTACAAGAAGGAATTTTTGCGACTTTTCGGTTTTGAAATCGATGGTGTGGATTACGAGGCCGACACGAACCCCGTCGTGCCGATCCCGAATCTGGTACAGATGTAAGCCAGCCGTCACCCTATTGCGCTGCGTTCGGCAGCACCAGCAGGGTGACACTTTGCGCGGGCACGGTCATGTTCAACTGCCCGCTCGAATAGCTGGTGTCGGAAAGCCGCGTGGTGGCATTGCTTGCCAACTGCCACACCTGCGCCGTGCCGGCCGTCGCCATATTCGCCAGCGATACGTTGACATTCGCCGACGTATTCAACTGCTTGTTGATAAGCATCACTGTCACCGCCTTGTCGCTACGAATCGCGGCGAAAGCGGAGACGTTATCGGGATTCGGCACCGTCGCGGCGATGCTCGTCGATCCGAATCCCGACCCCTTGCCGTCATAATTGCGATACAGCTTGAACGCTTTATAGACCGGCATCGTCGAGTCGATCGTGCCCCAACGCGTGGCCATGTCCAGACCTTCGCGACCAAAGATGCCGAGAATATCGGCCTGCGCCGTCGCACCGTTCATGATCGTGTCGCCACCCCAGTTATATTCGGTGATCGCGATCGGCGTCCCGACGTAATAATACTTGTTCACCCACGAGCGCATCGTCGGGATCAGGGCCACGACACTGTTGATCCAGGTCGGATCCTTATACTGCTTGTCCCATAAATCACGCGTGGAGACATTGCGCTGGAGCATGAGCGCGGTCGTTTGCGAGTTGGCATCCGCCGAATACTCTCCACTTTGCGGGTAAAAGTGCAAACTGAAGACGTCAATCGGATGGCCTGCCGCCTTCCATGTTTTCAGTAACCAAGGCACATAATCCATGCCGCCGGTCTGGTTCGTCGCATCCGGCGGCGTCACTGCATAGCCGTGCGTGGCGGTGTATTGCTGATCATATCCGCTGTGGAAATAGCCGCCCCAGCCCCACTCCTCGGGCGCCACCACTTTCGCGCCGGAATCCGCCGCTTTTACCGCTGCCGAATAGGTGATGACGCTATTGGCGATTTCGCTGGCATGGGCGCCCGTGGCGTGTACGTCACGATGGATGTTCTGCCAGAGGCTCGGTTCGTTATCCATCGCGTAATACCGCACGCCACCGGTCATTGCCGTGCCGAATTGCTGAACGAGTGCCGTCACGCGGGCCTGCTCGTTCGCGGCCGAATCGGTCGTGGTGGCATCGTCAGGATTGTTGTTCGTGATCATCGTGCCATTCGCATAGACCCCGGTTCCAGCGTCGGGAAAATACGCGTCGGAACCCGTTTGAGCGCCGTATTTGGCCAGCGAATAACTCGCCAGTTTCGCGTTGTTCGTACCCACTTTCGCCACGCGACCGATCATCGGTAACGTGATGATCGGCGTGGCGCTGCCCGCCATCGTCGAGGCCACGAAGCGCCCGCCGAATTGGTTGTTCGGATCGTTGACATCAACGGGAACGCTTTCGAAATACCAATCGGAGCCGGCATTCCGGGCATCGAGCCGCCAGTTGTACATCGAGGCACTATCGCCACCTGCGCGATTCACCGTTGCACGCAAATCGTATAGGGTTTCCGTCGTGCCGAAATTGATACCGTAAATATACGGGTTGATGAAGTGCCGATTCGCCTGTGCATCCACGCTGATTTGAACGACCGGCGTCGTTGTAGCAGCCGGTGCCAAGGGCGATGTGGCACCGCCACATATCGCCAGGAAGGTAAGCGCCCGTTTCGCACTTGCTGTCAGGATGTTGAAACGTCTGTAGGTATACATACGTACTCCTGAATATAGTCTGTCCGATACCGCTTTATCTGTACCTTCTGCTTCTTCCTGCGCAATCTATAGGTGACGATTGTGGAAAGGATTGCAGGCGCTCATGGCGTTGATGCTGGCCGCCACTAAGCAATCGGGCCAGGGATGAAGTGCGGTAGTGGAACAAAGAGCCCGGAAAGTCGTTACGCGCTTTCTCGTGCCGCCGAAGGTAGAGCAGCAATCGTCGGGCCTGAAAGCCATAAGCAACGTGATAGAACGACCGTTTCAGCGGGCTGTTTTTAGCGCGTAAAACGCATCGAATAAGAGGTCGATCGAATAAAACAGTTGGCCAAAATAATGAAACGTTCGGACGAACGAACGCGGCAACGTGATCGGCTTATGCCGATGCCAACATCCCCTTTGCAATGCGCGCGACTTCCTCTCGAAGCCAGACATGCGCGCGGTCGCCATCGTGACGGACATGCCATGTACTGATCACCGGAAGCGCGGGCACGGTAAGCGGTAGCGTTGCGGTGCCTAATGCAAGGGCCCTCGCCATCGATGCGCATCCTCTGCTAGGCACGGTCACGAGGAGATCGGATGCGCTCACCATGCATAGCGCCGACGCCGCGGAAGGCGCCGATGCGACGACGCTGCGTGCCAGTCCGTCTGACGAAAGCGTCTCATCCACGCGGTCTCTCAGTCGCCCGCGACGCGACACGATCACATGCTCTGCAGCGGCATATCGTTCCTTGCTCAGCTTGCGTTTCAATAGCGGATGGCCAACTCGCATTGCAACGACAAGCGTGTCATGGCCCAGCAGACTATGCGAGACATCCGACTGCGTGGGCAACGCTGCGCCGATGTGTAAGTCGACATCGCCGTGCCGTAGCATCGGCGCGTCGGAAAAGGGATCTTCAGCCAGCAATCTCAATTTTACGTGCGGCGCGGTACGACGCAGATCGGCAAGCAGGCCCTGACCCAATGCACAGGCCAAGGCGTCGTGGCACTGGACAGTGAAGTGTCGCTCGATCAGCGCGGGATCGAAACGCTGCTCGCGCGCCAGCACCGCCTGGGCCCGCGCGACGATCGCACGAACCTCGTCTCGAATGGATTCGGCGTATGGCGTCGGTGTCATGTGGCGTCCCGCGCGTACCAGGACGGCATCACCCGTCATATGACGGATCCGATCGAGCGTGCGGCTCATCGCCGGTGAACTGACGTGCATGCGTGCCGCGGCGCCGCCAACGCTTCCCGTGTCCAACAGGGCGTCGAGCGCGACGAGCAGATTCATATCCAGTTGCATATGCGTTATCTAACAGGTAAGAAGAGTTGACTTGATGTTAATTGAGATAAGCCGAAAAATGAAGTCCATGCGGTTCGGAACCACTACACCTTGCTTAGCAAAGGAGAGAAACCATGAATCAAGTCACACCAATGCTGCAGACGGCGCAGCGCCTGGCAGCGGCTGCAACGCTCAGTGCGCGTGACGATGCGCTGCTTGCGGCCATGGTCGCGACGGTGCGCGTTGCAGGCGCCGAATTGCTGCGTCATTTCGATGAGATGGCGCCGCCGCCCGCGGATCCGTCGGATATCGTGCGAGCAATAGAGGTCAACGATGCGTTGTCGCTCGACATCGTGCGGGGTCTCCTCGAGCAAGCCCGTCCAAAGGCCGGGTGGGTGGAGGACGAGCTGGCGGGCGGCGCATTGCCCGCGGGGGAATGGTGGCTCGTCGATCCTGTGGAGGGCAATATCAACCATGTTCAGGGTATTGCGCAGTGGGGCGTCAGCGCGACATTGATTCGCGATAACGTGCCCGTGCTAACCGCCATTTATGAACCGGTCGCGGGACGTCTCTATACGGCGGCACGCGGCCACGGCGCGGCATACGCGAACGGCGTGCCGATGCGCGTATCTCAGAAAACGGCATTGAGCGCGGCGATCCTGAGTACCGGACAGGCGCGCCCGGGTGAAGGCACTGAAACCCATCGTCGGATCGGCGCGTCGGTGACCGCGATGCTCGATGCCGCGCTCGTCGTGCGCACGACGGTTCCCGCGACCTTCGAACTTGCCCACGTGGCGGCCGGAAGGATCGACGGCTTCTGGCAGTACAGCAATGTACGGTCCGGGCAGGCTGCCGGCGCATTGCTCGTGGCCGAAGCCGGCGGCGTGGTGTCCGATATTCACGGTCGGCCTTGGACCCTTGCCAGTGATGACTTCCTGGTCTGCGCGCCCGGCATACATCGCGCATTTCTCGATGCGCTCGACAAGGTGCGCTGAATCGCACGCTCGTCGGAAAGACTGACCCTCACTATTTCAATGGAGCACAGCATGAAAATCGGCATTCTCGGCGCGGGACGCGTAGGCGGCACACTGGCGAATGCATTGGCCGCCAAGGGCCATGACATCACCGTGGGCCATCGCGATCCACAAGCTGCACGAGCAAAGTGGCAGGGTGCGGCGGTACGGCATGCATCGCTGGTGGACGCGGCGGCGTCGACTAACTTGGTGATCAACGCGCTGCCTGGCGATACGGCGCTGGTTAGCGTCACGGCGCTTGCCGCATCGCTGGCGGGTAAAACGCTGCTGGACGTGTCGAACGCGACGACGCGTCTGCCGAACGGCTTGCCGGGTGGGCTGCTTTACCCCGGCGACAGCGTGGCGGAACGGCTGCAAGCGGCGCTGTCGGAGACGCGCGTCGTCAAAGCGCTCAATACGATGATCTTCAGCGTCATGGTGGCGCCGCGCAGTGTGGCAACGCCGCCGCAGGCATTTTTAAGCGGTAACGATGAAGCCGCGAAAGCGCAGGTGCAAGCGCTACTGTTGGATCTGGATTGGTCCGCCGAGTGGATCATCGACCTTGGCGGCATCGAGACGGCGCGCGCCACTGAAGCGCTGATCCTGATGGTGCCGCACCTGATCAAGGCGAAGGGCTTCAAGCCGTTCGCCTTGACTGCCGCATACTGATAGACGATGCGCGCGGCCCGGGCCGCGCCCGCGCCGCCTGTGGCGGTAACGAAGCCGATGCGCCGTTCAACGACGGCGCTTGGCCGAGCGGTTGCGCCACGCCATCATCGACCCTGTGACGATTTCCCATATCATGATGGAATAGACCGATCCGCGTTCGAGAAGACCGCGCGGGAGCGTGGTCAGGAGCGAGACCAAGGTTACGGCGCTGAGAAGGCCGACGCTTCCGAGGACGATGCTCAACGACGCGAACCGTCGAGATAGGCCGATCTGGCGATGCGCGCACCCGTATGCGATCAGCGCGACATTGCCAGAGACGATCGCCAGTTGGGCACCTAACAGATGGTAGCGTAGCGATCCGTCTTCCAGCGCCGCTTCCGATCCGTGGTAGTACCCCACCAGGAGCATGCCCACGCCATGCAATAAGCCCAGCATTACGATGCCAAATCGCCAGGGCCGCGTCGTCTGTCCGGACACGATGAGGTTGGCGATGAAGAAGAGTAGGCCTTCCAGCATGAAACCGATGTTCATCAGTCCATGCAGTGGTGAGCAGATCGGTCGGCCATGAAAGAGGATGCCGCATCCTGCTACGCCGAGGTCGCTGATGTAATTCCGGGCGTAACTGTAGGGCGGCGTATGCCATGCGGCGGCCGATATCGTTTCCGCGGCAAGGTAGAGCAACCCGGCGGCGGCAAAACATAAGCCGCCGACTTTCGCGGAATCGCTTATTCGCTGCGTGCGTGGGGCCACCGATTGAACAGGCATGCGCCTCCTTGGTTCGCAAGCGTAAAAGTCATTATCGCCGAAGTAGGGCGGTCAAACACACGTTTTTCAAACAGCACTTACGAAGCGCCTTATAACTCTTTGAGTTGTTCTCGGGCACAATCCCTCTTGCCAGCGATATTCAGTAAGCGCCCGGTCATCCTATCTTGAAAGTGCCTTTAGATGGGTGCCAGCTCTCGCCGGATCAGTTCCGCCCCCGCGCTCAAAGCATTTAGCTTGCCCCTAGCAACAGCACGCGACAAGGGCGCCATGCCGCAGTTGGTGCACGGATAGAGCTTGTCCGCATCCACAAAGCGAAGTGCCTTACGCAGCGTGCTGGCGACTTCCTCCGGGGTTTCAATGATATCGGTCGCGACGTCGATAGCGCCGACCATCACCTTCTTGCCTCGGATGAGTTCGATCAGATCCATCGGAACGTGGGAGTTGTGACACTCCAGCGAAATCATATCGATACTGGACTTCTGCAGCTTCGGAAACGCTTCCTCGTATTGCCGCCACTCGGATCCCAGCGTTTTCTTCCAGTCCGTGTTGGCCTTGATGCCGTAGCCGTAGCAGATATGTACGGCGGTTTCGCATTTCAGCCCTTCGATCGCGCGTTCCAAGGTTGCCACGCCCCACTCGTTCACCTCATCGAAGAACACATTGAACGCGGGCTCGTCGAATTGAATAATGTCGACGCCTGCAGCCTCCAATTCCTTCGCTTCCTCGTTCAGGATCTTTGCGAACTCCCACGCAAGCTTTTCGCGGCTCTTGTAGTGATCGTCGTAAAGCGTATCGATCATCGTCATCGGACCTGGGAGCGCCCACTTGATCGGTTGCTTGGTTTGCTGGCGCAGAAACTTGGCATCTTCGACGAAGACCGGCTTTTGGCGCGCAACCGCGTCCACGACCGTGGGCACGCTCGCATCGTAGCGATCGCGAATACGGACTGTCTTACGGTTGGCGAAATCCACGCCGTGGAGATGCTCGATGAACGTGGTCACGAAATGCTGGCGTGTCTGTTCACCGTCACTGACGATATCGATCCCCGCATGTTGCTGCTCCTGCAACGACAGGCGCAAGGCATCTTGTTTGCCCTCGATCAATGCTTTGTCTTGCAATTTCCACGGCGACCACAGTGTCTCGGGCTGAGCGAGCCAGGACGGTTTCGGCAAACTTCCGGCAGTGGATGTGGGGAGCACTTTCTTCATGGTAGAAAACCTTGTGTTTTGTTGATCAGAGAGCGTATTCGGCAGACCACTGCTCGAGCATTGCTTGATAAGGCTTGATGAATTGCTGTTCGACGAATCGCCCCTGCTCGACAGCCAGCCGGCTGCGTTCTTCGCGATCGTATTCAATCCGCGTCAGCGAAAAGTCCTGCTGCTTCAGGCTCGGCTTGAAAAGCGGGCCGGCTGGAGAATTCGCGTTGTAGATTTCCGGTCGATAGATTTTCTGGAAGCTATCCATCGTGCTGATGGTGCTGATGAGCTCGAGATCGGTGTAATCGGCAAGCAGATCGCCGACGAAATAAAAAGCAAACGGCGCAACACTGTGTGGCGGCATGAAATAACGGACCTTCAAGCCCATCTTTTCGAAATATTCGTCCGTCAACGAATAGTCGTTCTGCTGGTACTCGATGCCCAACACGGGATGCAGATTGACGGTCCGTCGATAGGTCCTGCTGCTCGAAACGCTCAGGCAGATGACGGGCGGCTTTGCAAAACGATCCTTGTAGGCGCGCGAGCTGACAAAGTGCTTGAACAGCCTCCCATGCAACTCGCCAAAGCCCTCGGGCTTGCTGAAGTCAGGCTGATCCTTGTTGTGCTCGGGCAATCGCACGCTGAAGTCATAGTCCCTGACATAGGAGGAAAAATTGTTTCCAGCAATACCATCGATGCGTTTCCCGGCCTTCCGATCGAGGATGTTCGTTTTCAATATTTCTATCAACGGCAGCGCGTTGCAGTTGTTGACGCCCTCGACATGCATTCCGACTGAAACGATGTCGATCTCGACGGTGTAGCGATCACCTTCTGGGTTATCCCAATGTGCCAATGCATTGAAGCGCCGGTCGATCATCCTGAAAGTGTTGCGCAAGTTCTCCTGGCGACTTGGCCCTCTGGCCAGGTTGGCAAAGTTCGTCGTAATGCGGGTGTTTTCTGACGGGCAATAGTCTTCATCGAAATGCATGCTCTCGATGAGAAAGGTGAATTCTTTACGCATAGTGATCTTGCACCTTGATTTCTGAGATGGGCGCGCTGCCTGCTCTTTGCTTTTCAACGCGCCTTGCTCAAACGGCATGCGTCGAACGGCGCGGCGGCCATGCGCTTTGTGCCGATCGGAAGTAGCAGAACTGCGGAGGATGATATAGTTTCCGCTTCATGAATAAAAATGGATTTATTTCATGAAAGCATTAACTTTGTTCATGGAGTAAGCGATGCTGGAGCGCAGTCATTTGCTGGTCGTGCGGGAAGTGGAGCGGAAGGGTTCGCTCACGGCCGCGGCCGATACGCTCAATCTCACGCAGTCGGCGCTGAGCCATGCCGTGAAGAAGCTCGAGCAGCAGTTGGGTACACCGGTATGGACGCGTGAGGGGCGCGCTTTGCGGCTCACGCAGGCCGGAGCGTATCTGCTCGGCCTTGCGAACCGGTTGTTGCCGCAATTCGAGCTCGCCGAAGCGCGCATGAAACAGTACGCGCAGGGCGAACGCGGCACATTGCGGATCGGCATGGAATGCGCGCCGTGCTACCAGTGGCTGCTGAAGGTCGTGTCGCCGTACTTGACGCGCTGGCCGGATGTCGATGTCGACGTAAAGCAGCGCTTCCAGTTCGGCGGCATTGGCGCGTTGCTAGGCTATGAAATCGACGTGCTCGTCACACCCGATCCGCTCAAGCGGGCGGAGCTGCATTTTCAGCCGGTATTCGATTACGAGCAGGTACTGGTGGTCGGCGATGACCATGCGTTGGCGGGCGAAGCGTATGTCACACCGGAGCAACTGGCGGAGGAAGTGTTGATAACGTATCCCGTTGAAACCGAACGGCTCGATATCTACACGCAGTTCCTTACGCCAGCGAACACGGTGCCGAAACGCCACAAGGTGATCGAGACGACCGACATCATCCTGCAGATGGTGGCGAGCGGCCGCGGCGTCGCGGCATTGCCGCGCTGGCTCGTGGAGGAGTATGCGAGCTGGATGCCGCTAACGGTCGTGCAGCTTGGAAAGAAGGGGATTGCAAAGCAGATTTTCCTCGGCACGCGCAAGACGGATGACAATATCGATTACCTTGCCGCCTTTCTCAAAGACGCGCGAGAGTGGACATGGGCGGGCGCGAAAATGCGAGACTAGTTCGACACACTTGCCCCTCCGATCCGGTGCTAGCCCTTCATTGAATCGATGCGGGACATCGTTACCTGAACGGCTCTAAGCGCCGTGCTGATACCCGCGCGCTTTCTCGCGATCGTAGATGTTGTGCGCCTCGTTGGGTGTATCGTCGAAAAGTTGAAGGTATCCTTGGAATCGAAACACGCGATTGCGTTTCTTGCCGGTCGTCTCTTTAACAAGTCCTTCGTTTTCGAGGTTAGAGAGCGCATTATTCGCCGTCGCATAGGTGACATCAAGTAGTCGCTCTGCGGCGCGAGCGTCCATGATCGGATGCCTGAACAGATGATCGATCAGCGCTAACTCCGGCTTTCCCATCTTGACGGAAGCTTGCTGTGCGGCCGTGCGGAATTGGACGATGCGTTTTGCTGTGTCGGCGGCCTCATGTCCGACGGCCGCGACACCGGTGAGGAAGAATTTGACCCATCCCTCCCAGTTTCCATTCACCCGTACATCCATCAAGCGGTCGTAGTATTCGAACCGGTTTGCCTTCAGGTAGTGGCTAATGTAAAGCAGTGGTTTGGCCATTACCTGACGTTGATGGAGCATCAAGGGCACAAGCAGTCGTCCGACACGACCATTTCCATCGAGGAAAGGATGGATTGTTTCAAACTGAAGATGCGTTATGGCGCATTGGATTGATACAGGCAGGGAGTGCCTGTCATGCATAAACTGTTCAAGGTCGGACAGCGCTTCGTTCATTTCCGGAACTGGCGGCGGGACGAAGGACGCGTTGCTTAACGTGGAGCCCTGAGGGCCGATCCAGTTTTGCGTTTTGCGGAATTCACCCGGATCTTTGTGCTCCCCACGCACGCCGTCCATCAAGCGCGAGTGGGTCTCACGGATGAGCCGCAGCGACAGTGGCAGCGTCGCCAGTCGTTCCATCCCGTAGTTCATTGCGTCTACGTAATTGACGACCTCGGCGATGTCCTTGGTGCGTGCGCCTCCGTCATGTACCTCGGCTTCCAGCACCTCATCGAGTGTGCATTGAATTCCTTCGATCTGCGAGCTCAGCACAGCCTCTTTACGTACGTACATCGCAACGAACAAATCTGGATTTGGCAGAATCTCGGTAATCCCTGCGAGACGCCCTAGCGCAATATCTGCCTCCGACAGGAGTCGGATCATTTTACCGTCGAAACCGATGCTTGGCGGCAACTTTGCCGGGACATATGCCAAATAGCCGCTTCCTTGCGGAACGGTCTTGCCGGCCCTGGAATGACAAGCTTGCATAACACGCACCCTCATTTCGCGTCTTTATTATAGAGTTTCGCATTTTTTTATAATAAAAGCCAATGAGACTGGTCTTATTTCGCGAAATTGCAATACTGCGGATCGCGCAAGCTGATGTGGCCTCGTCGCTGAACTTCATGAAGGTTCCGCCTGGTAATGACTTAACGGAGTATGACGGCGCCTGGCACGTGCGGATCAACGACCAGTTCAGGTTGAGCTTCAAATGGGGCAATAGTGGGCCTTATGATGTTCGAATCGAAGACCCGCATTGATAGGAGTGAGTATGTTTAAGAATTGTATGAGCCCTGTCCATCCGGGCGAAGTATTGCTGGAGTCGCGGTGCCGATACGAAACGCGGGCACAGGCGAGATTGGATGTGGTCGACTGGATAACTTAGTCCCCCCCACCGCTGTCAACCAATGGCGCGCTGGCGCGTTATTCACCGTGGAATGCCGCTTTCGGCATTTTTGTGGGACGGCTAACGGCGCACCGGAAAACGCGCTACCTGGAAATAGACATGAAAAAAATCTTGGCTGTCATGTTGGTTGCGGTCTTCGCATCGTCGGTTGCTCAAGCTTGCCCGAAGGGCACGCATTTGACGGGCGGCACGGGCAAACATCACAAGGGCGGTGTTTGCAAGAAGTAATAGCCGAGCGCTACCCGGCCGGGCATGGCGATATGGTCGGGCCCGGCACGGATACCAGCCACGTGCGCATTTAGACGTGTGAGTATGGCGCCGTACGACGATCTTGCCCTGGCCAGCACTGAGGCCGAGCCAATCGATCGTCGCGGGCCGACTCACCCGCTGCCGGTGGGGCGCTGCAATCGGGCATGGTCCGTGGCAATGTCATGCCCTGACATCAGTGGATGCCATTCCACATCCGAATTTGCTGGCACTCATTCCGATGCTATCGGACCAATTGCTGCCGGCTGTCCTGAATCTCGGTCTGCTTGCGATGGCCGCCGAACGTGCGCAGCAAGGCTTGCGCGCCACGGCATTGCGCGACCCCCTTACCGGCGTGTGGAACCGCGCCGGATTTGAAGTGCATTCGCGCGCGCTGATCGTGCCCGGCGCGACCATTCTGGTTTTGCACCTCGATCACTTCAAGCAGATCAACGATCGCTACGGCCATCTGGTCGGTGACAGCGTGCTCAAGGCCGTGGCCGGCCTTGCGGGCTCGGAGGTGGAGTCCTTGGGTGGCGAATTCGGCCGACTGGGCGGTGATGAATTTTTGGCGGTCCTCCCCGCGTGGCGCGCCCCTTACGCGCAGGCCTGCGCCGCGCAGATCCAGGAGGCTTGCCGTCGTTACACGAGTGACATGCCCGAATGGACAGTCGGTCTCGGCCGGGCGACGGTCGAGCATGGCGAGTCGACGTGGCGCGACGCATTTCTACGCGCGGATCGCGCGCTGTATCGCGCGAAGCTGGACGGCAGAAACACGCTGTCCGAATGAGTGCCGCCTCGGTTGCGGCCGCCGCATCGTTCGGTGCAAGCGCGTGCGCTGCAACGTGGGAATGTCGTCCAATCGTCTCGATGGCGTCGCTAATTTGCCGCTCAGGCCCGCTCCTTGCTCATACTTTGCGCTCGACTAACGATAACAAGGAGATTAGCGATGACATCCACCACCAAAATTTTGAACGGCTTGATCGAGACATCCATCGACGGCGAGAAGGGCTTCCGGAAGGCTGCCGAAGATGCGAAGGGCGTTGATCTTAAGGGCCTATTTAACGAGCGTGCGGGCGAATGCGCGCATGCTGTCGTCGAATTGCGTGCAGAAGTGACACGTCTGGGCGGCAAGCCCGAAGAGGACGGCTCGATCGCGGGCGCACTGCATCGCGGCTGGGTTGCAGTGAAATCGTCGGTGACGTCGAATGACGATCTGGCTGTGCTGGAAGAAGTGGAGCGCGGCGAGGATTCGGCCAAGAAGAATTACAGCGATGCGCTTGCGCAAGAACTGCCGAGCGAGGTACGCGTTCTGGTCGAGAAACAATACCAGGGCGTGCTGCGCAACCACGATCGCATTCGCGATTTGCGCAATGCCTATCGCGCCGAAGCGAAGTAATCCCGGCGTTACCGTGCTCTCACGGGTAGTAACGACGGGCCGCCTTTTGCGCTAACGCGCGGGCGCGTCCGTCGTTGGTCTTTCTCACTGCTTGCACGTTGCAGGCGGTGAGAAAGCCAGCCAAGCATTGCTAATGTCGCTAAAACGACGTAATTTCAAGATGCTGGACAGTCAAACTGCATATCCGACACGTCAAGATCCAATAGCGCCGAACTCATCGATTTACCGTGTGCGTCGAGTGCCAGCGAGCGCGTTACGCCGCCACCGAGTGCATCGCCGAGTACGAAATTAAAAGCCGCCAGACGCGGCAGCTCATAACGCACCACCTCTCCGCGTACGACCCCGCCTAAAAAGATTTTCACGCGCGCCGCAGTCAATGCGATACGCAGCGCTTCATAATGCGCAGGGTCAAGGCAGATGACCGATATATTCAACGTATTGCCCTTGTCACCAGTGCGCGAGTGCGCGATGTCCCGTAGTTTCATCTCATCCCTCGACAAATGAAAACGTCGGCTTCGCGTGTTCGCGCGGCAGCAATATCGATTGCACGGCGAGCACCTCACGCACCGACTTGGTAACACCGCCTCCGGCTGCCGGACCGTTCGTGTATAGCGTCTCGACCTCGTTTGCAATGCGTCGGGCTTCTGCCGCGGACGCGGTTCGCCCCGTCACGCGTGCGCGTACCTCATAGGGTTCGCCGGCACGCGAGCCCACCGTATCGCCGTGCAAGGAGTTCACGCCGATCAAGTCGAAACGCAGCTCGCTCGTCCGCACACCGGTCAGCGAGAGGCGGTCTCGCACGATATCGAGCGCGAGCCGTGCTCGCGTTACCGCTCCCGGGCCACCATAGGAGATCTGGCCTTCGCCGATAAAGCCGTCGACATAGGCAACCGATACCTTCAGCGTCGGCGTGCGGGCCGACCCGCTTCCGCCGGTGACGCGAATGCGGTCGCGCGCTTCTTCAAGGACACTGACCTGCGAGAAGTCGGCGACGACATCCGGTTGTAAATAACGCCGCGGATCATGGATTTCGTACAGCAACTGTTCCTTGCACGTCGCTTCGGTCACACGGCCGCCGGCATCAGGCAGCTTCGTGACGACGACCGACCCATCGGCCGCGACTTCGCCGATGGGGAAGCCCAGGCGCGCGAGATTCGGAACGTCCTTGACGCCAGGATCGGCAAAATAGCCACCGGTAACCTGCCCGGCACATTCGAGCAAATGACCGATGACGGTGGCCTGTCCCAGCGTGTGCCAGTCATCCATGCGCCACCCGAATGCGTGCACCAGCGGTGCCGCAAACAGCGCCGGATCGGCCACGCGGCCGGTCAGTACGATCTGCGCGCCTGCGGCGAGCGCATCGACGATGGGCGCGGCGCCCAGGTAAGCATTCGCCGAGACGATGCGGTCCTTGTACGATGCGACATCGTCTCCCGATTCCTCGAAACGGAAGTCGCCCTGCATCACGACATCGAGCACGTCGTCGCCGGTGACGGCGGCTATTTTGATGTCACCTAGCCCAAGCGCCTGTGCGATCTGTGCAGTCTTCCGCGCGGCGGCAATGGGATTGGCCGCGCCCATGTTCGAAATGATCCGTACGCCATGACGGATCGCGGCGGGAAGGACGGCCTGCATCCGCGCTTCCAGCAAAGGATCATAGCCTTGTTGCGGATCCTTGCGCCGTGCTTCCTGCGCGATGGCGATGGTCCGTTCCGCGAGGCATTCGAAGACGAGAAAATCGAGCGCGCCGTGTTCCGCGAGTTCGACGGCGGGTTCGATGCGATCGCCCGAATACCCGGCGCCGGCGCCGATCCGCACGCGGCGGTGGTCTTGCGTGGCAGTCATGCTGACCTCATCCGTTCAATGAATCTCATAATGAAAAAACACCCAGCGCGACACAGGCGATCGTCATGACGATCGACGCGCCGAACAGCAGTGGGAAGGTGAATTTCTGATGGTCGGCGAGATCGATGCCGCACAGACCCACCACCAGGAATGTTGCGGGCGTTAGCGGACTGACCGGGAAGCCCGTCGTCATCTGCCCGAGCAGTGCCGCTTGCCCGACATGCACCGGCGCCACGCCGAGCTGTCCGGCCACCTCGGCAATCACCGGGAGCACCCCGAAGTAGAAAGAGTCCGGATCGAACAACAGGCTGAGCGGCATCGACAGCAGACCGAGGGCGACCGGAATATGGCCTGCCATCGACGGCGGTACGAATCCAACGGCGGCTTGCGCCATCGCCTTCAGCATGCCACTGCCTTGCAGCACGCCCGTGAAGACGCCGGCAGCGAGCAGAATGCCGGCCATCATCAAGGCCGCGCGCGCATGCGCATCGATCCGCTTGCGCTGCATATCGACGTTCGGATAATTGATCATCAAGGCCACGCACAGGCCGACCATGAACATGATCGTCGGGGGCACTTTCTCGCCCATGACGACCATCGTGCCCAGCACCACGGCCGTGAGCGCGAGATTGAACCAGAACAGGCGCGGCCGGCGCAGCGCTTGCTCGTCGGGCGTCAATTCGCGTTTCGGCATCGGTACCGAGCCTAGGGCGCCGGTGAGGCCGAGGCGCTTTTCCTCGCGTCGTCCAAGCCAGTAAGCGACGCCGAAGACGAACACGAGCCCGATGGCCTGCACCGGAATCAAGGGATTGAACAGCGCCGATATCGGCAGATGGAGGGACGCGGACGCACGGATCATCGGTCCTGTCCATGGCAGAAAGTTAATGCCCGCAGCCAAGGACACGGCAGCGGCTAACACACGCCGATCCATTTTTAGGCGATCGTACAAGGGCAGCATGGCCGGGATCGTGACGAGAAAACAGACGGCGCCCGAGCCGTCGAGGTGAATCAGTAGGGCGAGCAGCGTCGTGCCCATGACGATGCGCGTGGGCCGCGTGCCGACGGCGCGCAGGATGCGGTCGATGATCGGGTCGAGCGTGCCGGCATCGGTGATCGTGCCGAAATACAGGATGGCGAAGACGAACATGCCGACGACGGGCGCCAGGCTCTTGAGCCCGTCGATCACGAATTTGCTGGTCTGAAAGCCGAATCCGCCGATCAGCGACGCGGCGATCGGCACGATGATGAGCGCGACCAACGGCGACATCCGTTTCGACAAAATCGCGGCTAATAGCACGACGATCGTAGCCAGCCCCAGTAATGGCAGCATGTGCTTGTCTCCAATATTGTTTTTTAATGCGGTTCAGCGTAAGTTCGATCGTGCAATAGAACAATTGAAATGATTTGATCGCAGCGATTACAAAACATCATGGATCTGAGTCTTCGGGATATTCGCGCGTTCATCGCCGTGGCGCAGACGGCAAGCTTCACCCGTGCGGCGCAGCGCTTGCATCTGTCGCAACCGGCCTTGAGCGTGCAGATTCGACGACTGGAAGCGACCATCGGCGTGCGTCTGCTCGACCGCAACAGTCGTAACGTCGCGCTCACGCCGACGGGACGTGCCTTGCTGCCGGTACTGGAGAAGTCGCTGCATGACATGGAGCAGGTGTTGCGCGATGCGCGGGCCCTCGGCGATGGCTCTAGCGGCGTGGTGCGCATCGGCTGTCTGCCGACGTTCGCGGCCAGCGTCTTGCCGGAGTTGATTCAGCAGGTCAAGCTTGTCGTGCCGCGTGCCCGCTTTCATGTGCGCGACGTCGTTGCCAGCATGGTCAACACGCTGGTCCGTAACGAGGATGTCGACATCGGTCTTACCGGCGGCGAACTTACCGACCGTGCGTTCGAGGTGCTGCACGCCGATGTCGATCGGCTCGTCGCCGTGCTGCCGGTACGCCATCCGCTGGCACGACGCAAACGCATCGCCTTGGCCGATCTCGCCGGCCTCCCTCTCGTATTGACCGCTCGGGGTACGAGCGTGCGTGCGGTCGTCGATGAGGCGTTTGCCGCGGCGGGATATCTGCCGGAGATCACGTGTGAACCAATGTACATGATGACGGCGGTGGCGATGGTGCGCGCGGGACTGGGCGTGACGATCTTGCCGGCGTCCGCGCGCGAGGTGCGCGCAGAACCGGAGTTGAAGGTCCGACCGATCGTCGATCCCACGTTCTTGCGGCCGATCGCGTTGATCAAGAAGCGCGGCAGGACCTTGCCGCCGGTCGCTGAAACCTTCGTCTCGATGGCGATCGAACGATGGGAAACATCGATCGCGAAATGAGTCCGTAGAATATCAGTTGCAAATGATTCTCATTTAATTGCGTCTCGCTGCATGATGTTTTATCCTTCTGTCATGCCTTTTTCCGGCGTCGTAGCATCAACGCACGCGAAAGGAATGCGTAATGATCGAACAGGCTGTACTGCTGCGGAGTGAAGGGCGCTGGCCGTCGGACCTGGCGATATGGCATGTCGCCATTCCGGCCTCCGAGCAAGCGATAGACGTTGCGGTCCTCGATGCAAGCGAACATGCACGTGCGGCCCTTTATCGGCAAGACAGTGACCGACGCCGCTTTCAGGCGACGCGCAGTGCGCTGCGAAACGTGTTGGGTCGGCACCTTGATATCGACCCTTCCTCGGTGCGTTTTAAGACTGGCTCGCGCGGACGACCGGCGTTGCGCGACACCGAGTCCGCGCTGTCCTTCAACGTTTCTCACGCAGGCGATCATGCCTTGATCGCGTTGTCCGATACGCGGGATGTCGGTATCGATGTGGAGCGGATCGATCCGACCTTGGATTGGCGCACCTTACTCGATCTCGTGTGTACGCCTTCCGAGCGCTTGCTGCTATCCGATACGACGCTGTCGCCGGCGCTGCTGCGACAGCGCTTCTTTCAGTGTTGGACGGCAAAAGAAGCGTTGTTGAAGGCACGGGGACTCGGCATCGCGGATGGTTTGCAGTCACTGTCCATCGATTTTTCGGCGGGCGTACGACCCCTCGCGGCAACGCTCGGGCCATCGATGGCCGGCATGAATGACCTTCGCTATTGCTGGTTGCTCGATATACCCGGCTATATGGGGTGCCTGGCCTTTGCTAGCCCGGCAACAGTGGCGTCGGAAAGGATCGCGTGCGACGGCGCTTGACGAAACAGGCGACGAGAGGCGCGAAGGCGGGACGTTTGATCGTTCCCCGCTTTATCGAATACATCCGCTTGCAAGAGACATGCAGGCGTTACACAAGAACAGGGATGGCGCGCGACGGTATGTTCGTCCATCGCCGTCATCCCGATGGAGCGATGGAAACGATGCCCATGCAGCAGATAGAACGTCAGCTTCAAAGTGCGGGCCTGAAGGCCACCATCCCGCGCATTCAGGTCTTGTCTTTTTTTCGCGGCACGAAACGTCGGCACGCCAGCGCGGAAGAGGTGTTCCGTCACTTGGCGCGTGCCGATGTCGACATCGGGCTCGCCACTGTCTATCGCGTGCTAGGCCAACTCGTCGAGGTGGGCATCCTTGCGAGCGGCACGCTGAATTCCGCGGCGGCCGTGTATGAACTCAACGAAGGTCCGCATCATGATCACGTGATCTGCGTGCGTTGCGGCCGCGTCGATGAGTTTTCCGATCCGGTGATCGAGGCGCGGCAGAAACTCATGGCCGAAGAGTTGGGCTATACCTTGGACAGCCATCATCTCGTGTTGCGCGGCTATTGCGCCGCTTGCCGCCAGCCGCCACCCAACGCACGGTAAAGCGACACCGCGGCTTGCAGCCGCGCCAACTTCAATTGCACCGCTTCGTCGCGTGCCGCATATAAGGTCTGCTGCGCATTCAGCACGACCAGCATCGTCTCCCCGCCTGCGCGATATCGATATTCGGCGAGCGTCAACGCCTGCTGCGCCTGCGCCAGCTCGTCGTCCTGCGCGCGTTGTTGTGCCTCGGTGCCCGCGATGGCGTTGAGCGCGCGTTCGACATCGGCAAACGCCGAGACGATCGATTGCCGATACGTGGCCAATAAGGCGGATTTCTGCGCGACGGCGAGGTCGCGTTGCGCGGCGAGCGAGCCGGCATCGAAAATCGGCGCCGTAAGCCCGGCCGCGATGCTATACAGAGAGCTGTCGAACAGCGTGCGGAGTCGGTCGTTGCCGAAGCCCGCATTGCCGGTCAGCGTGATCGCTGGCAACATTGCCGCGCGCGCGGCGACGATATTCGCGTCTGCCGCGCGCAATTGCGCCTCCGCGCTGGCCAGATCGGGACGGCGCGTCAGCAGCGACGACGGAATGCCTGCATCGACTCGCGGCACCTGCAACGGTTCGAGGGCATCGGTGGAAAGGGTCAAGGCGCTTGGCGGCATGCCGAGCAAGGTGGCCAATGACGCCGCCGCATCGTTGGCGGCTTGTGCGCGTTCGGCAACGACCCGGCGCTGCGCCGCCAACAGGCCGCGCTGCTGAGCGAGTTCGAGCGGCGTGGCGGCACCGGCCTGCGCCTGGGCCGTGATCACTGTCAGGATGTCGGCCGCCGATTGGGCATTCTGCTTGGCGATAGCGAGCCGCTCTCGCAGACTCACCGCCTGCAGCCAGGTCGTGGCGACATCGGCCGTGACCGTCAGCGTGACCGTGTCACGATCGAATTCGGACGCGTGAAGCTGCGCGACCGCGGCATCGCGCTGCGCGCGATTGCGTCCCCAGAAATCGAGTTCGTAGGTGGCGGCCAGGCCCAGATCGAAGGCGGTCCCCTGCACATTCGTATTGGTGACAAAGCCGCCCTGATGACTGCCGTCGACAAAACCCGTCACCGTGGGCAGTAAGGTCGCGCCGGCAATCCGGCTGCTCGCTTGTGCTTGCTGTACGCGCGCCACCGCCGCCTCGACGTCGAAACTATTCGCGGCGGCCTGGGCGACGAGTCGGTCGAGTTCCGCGCTGCCGAAGTCGTGCCACCACTGCGACGTGACGGCGCTGGCGGGCGCGGCCGGGGGCGCATAGCGCCACGTCGGCGGCGGGGTGATTCCTAGCGCGGTGTCGGGGGCGTGCAGCGTGCACCCGGCACCTGTCAGCGTCAGGACGGCGTAAGCGATGCCGTATCTTAGGCGTTCATTCATTCGCGAGCGCCACCACCGGGTCGAGCCGCGCCGCCTGACGGGCCGGCATGAAACCGAATACCAGCCCCGTCAGTAAGGCGGAGCCAAACGCCAGCGACATCGCCGAGACCGAGAAGATGGCGGAGACGTGCCAGGCGATCAGACCCGCGCCGATCAGCATGCCCGTCAGCACCCCCAACACGCCGCCGATGCCGGACACCAAGGTGGCCTCGGTGAGGAATTGGCGCAGGATATCGGTCTGCCGTGCCCCGGTCGCCATGCGTATCCCGATTTCTCGAGTGCGCTCCTTGACCGACATCAGCATGATATTCATCACGCCGATGCCACCGACGATCAGCGAGATCGCGGCGATCAAGCCGAGCATCAGCGTCAAGGTGCTCTGGGTTTCAGTCTGCGCCTTGATCGATGCGGCACGATCGTAGATCTGGAAATCCCGCATGTGGTGCGCCTTCTGCAGCGTATCGCCGATGCGTGCGGCGGTCTGGCTGGCCTGGTCGAGCCGATCGATCAGCACCGAGATCCACGACAGATCGGTCGTTCCGACGATCCGGCGACTGGCCGAGGAGAACGGCATCAACACGACGTCGTCGTCATCGGCATTGCCGGAGGTGGCGCCTTTCTCGGCGAGTTCGCCAATGACCTCGAACGGCACGTTGTTGACGAGCACGTAGTGCCCCACTGGATCGGCGGCGCCGAAGAGTTTTTCGGAAACGCGTTTGCCCAATAACATGACGGCGGACAAGTCCTGCTCGTCCTGTGCATTGAAAAACAAGCCGCGGGTGGGCGCCCAATCCAGCACCCGCGGTGCATCCTGCGTGACGCCCCAGACCGTCGTCTGGACGTCGAGGTTGCCGTAGCGCAGCGTCACGGCGCCCGACAGGAAGGGCATCGCCGCCGTGACGTTGGGAACCGCGCGGACAATGTCGGCATCGGCTTCGGACAGCGTGCCGCCCGGGCCGCGTGGATTGTCGCCGCCTGGTGTGACATACATCCGATTGGTGCCGAAGCTGGAGATCTTGGCGATGACTTCGCGTTCGGTGCCGGCACCGATCGCCAACATCACGATGACCGATGCCACGCCGATGATGATGCCGAGCAGCGTCAACAGCGTGCGGAAGCGATTGGTCCACAGCACGCGCCACGCCGCGCGCAGCGCCTCGACCGTATCGGTGGCCAGGGACGCGGTATGGGAGACGCCTTCGGCCATCGATGCGATCAGCGCCGCGGCGTTCATCGATGGCGCCCGCGTCGGTCGATCGTCGCGGGTCGAGTCGCTGACGATCTCGCCATCGCGAATCTCGATCGTGCGCCGCGCGCGGGCCGCGACGCCGCGGTCGTGCGTGATGAGGATGATCGTATGGCCCGCGTCGGCGAGTTCTTCGAGCAAGGTCATCACTTCCGCGCCGCTTTTGGAATCCAGCGCACCGGTTGGCTCGTCGGCGAGCAGAATATGGCCGCCGTTCATCAGCGCGCGTGCAATGGACACGCGCTGCTGTTGACCACCGGAGAGTTGGGGCGGCCGATGATCGAGACGGCTATCGAGGCCGAGTCGCGCGAGGAGCGCGGTCGCGCGCGCCTGCCGAGCCGCCGTGGGCATGCCTGCGTAGATCGCCGGAATCTCCACGTTCTCCCGCGCCGTCTCGGTGGCAATCAGATGGTATCCCTGAAAGACGAAGCCGAATGCTTCACGTCGAAGCCAGGCAAGCTCGTCGGAATCGAGATCGCCGATGTCGCGTCCGGCAAAGCGATAGCTGCCGGACGTCGGCCGATCCAGACAACCGAGCAGATGCATCAAGGTGGATTTACCGGAGCCGGAGGCGCCGACGATGGCGACGAACTCCCCGGCACGGATGGACAGCGTGACGCCACGCAGTACATCGACGCGCGGCGCCGGCACGCCATCGGCATCTGCCGACGTGCCGCCGTACGACTTGCGGATATCCTGGAGCGCGATCAGGGGCACGGACGCCTCCTCGATCGGCGTATCCACCGACTCGTGCGTTGCGGCATGTGCTTGTCCGTACGCGGGCGATGGCGATGGCGACGCGGCGCTTACCATTCGAACCTCCCCGCCGATGCCCTTGTATGGTCGATCGATGTCACCAAGCGGTCGCCGGGCCGGAGGCCGGACAGGACCTCGGCGCTCAAGCGGTCGTGCACGCCGATGCGCACATCGCGCGAGACGACCTTGCCGTCTTCACGCACCTTGGCCAGGTAATGATCGGGCTGCCCGTCGACCGGCGTGATGGCCGATAGCGGCGCGACGACCACGTCCTTCGCGCGCGCTTCGACGAAGAAGACCTGCGCGCTCATCTGCGGCATCAGCTGCCGGTCGCGGTTCGCGACATCGAAAAGGACGGTGTAGAGCACGACCTTGCCCTGGGCCGCATTGGACGACGACGCGGTGCCCTGTCCATTGCTTGCCGCCGCCGATCGATTCGGCGGCGCCGGCAGGATTTGCCTTACCTCGCTTGCCCATTGTCGATCCGGCGCTCCGAGCGTCGTGAAATACACCGGCATCCGCGGCTGCACGTGGAGGATGTCGGCTTCCGAGACTTGCGTCCAGACCGTCATCGTCGACAGGTCGGCGATGCGCAGAATCGTCGGCGTCTGGTAGGTGGCGTTCAGTGTCTGCCCTTCTCGCGCATCCAGGCTCACGACGGTGCCATCCATCGGCGCATAGATCCGTGTATAGCCGAGTTGCGCGTCGGCGCCGCGCAGTGTCGATTGCGCGCCGACGATCTGCGCGCGCACGTTGTCCGCGGACGCGCGGGCGGCACGCAATGCCGCCCGTGCGGTTTCCAGGTCTTCCTGGCGCGTGGCCCCGCTGGCATTCATCGTCTGCTGGCGTCGGTACTGCGTCTCGGCGAGATCGCGCTGCGCGAGGGCGCCGGCCAACTGCGCACGCAGGCTGTCGAGCGTTGCCCGATCGGCGTCGACTTGTGCCTGCTGCACGCTCGGATCGATTTCCACCAGCAACTGGCCGCGATGCACGGTGTCGCCTGCCTGCACGTAGAGGCGACGAATGGCACCCGACGCCTGCGCGCCGACATCGACATAGCTATGCGGCTGCAAGGTCCCGAGCGCGGTCACATTGACTTCGATATTGCCGCGCGCGATCGGCACGGTCGTGATCTTCTCGACGCTACGAAAGAACGATATCCAAAGAATCCAGGCGACCGCGAGCACCACGATGACGAGGAGGCCGGATCGGAGGTGTCTGCGACTGCGTTGCTTCATCGTCGATAGAAAAAGTTCGGTCGTTCAACAGCGAGGTGGAGACGGCCGCGTCGACGCCCGGCGCGACATTCTTTCGAGCCAAGCAGTGGCGCAGCGGATGATGCAGAGGGGGAAGGTGGACGTGCTTCGACATGCTTCGTGCCGCGAACGCGTATCCGACATCGCGCGTTCACGAACCGGTCATCGTCCGCCATTACGATTTTCGTAATATTGGCCGTACGAAGCGATCTTGGCGTTTTATGCGGCGCTTAAATGCTGCGTTTGGCGTCCTGTCATGTGCGCTCTGTGCTGCCCGGCTGCGGGGCAGGATCGCGGTCCGGCTGAGATTATAAGCGCATTACGCCGCATTACCATGTGAATTTAGCGTGACCGGATGTAACGCCCTTTCTTACGACAGGGATATCCCTTAGCGCGCATTAGACCATTCTGTCACTTCCGGGCCGCAGCACCGATGTGGCGTGGTTCTGAGATATCACTTTGGATACCATTACTTAGGAAACGGTCGAAAGATAAATGTAATAAATAAAACGCGTGCTTTCTAGCCGATATTCGGGAACGCGACGTGGCTAACGATTCGGAAACGCCTTGACATCGGCTTAAGCTTCGCATAATTTTAGCCCACGATTGAGAATCATTCTCATTCCTAATGTTCGTATCGATGTAACGGCTCACGGGCTGGCGACGGCGTGAGCGGGTCGAACGCGGCGTGCGTTGCACGTGCGAAGCGGAACCCGCGTCGACCGTCGGCGGGGGCCATGGGCCTAACTTTTCAGGCGAGGGCATGCAATGAGTTGGGACGACGAGAACGCGGAGTTCGACGTGGTGATGAACCACGAAGAGCAGTATTCGATCTGGCCGAGCTATAAGCAGATTCCAGGAGGCTGGCGCGCGGTGGGCAAGCGTGGAAAGAAGGCGGAGTGCCTGGCCTATATCGATGAACACTGGACCGATATGCGGCCGGCCAGCTTGCGCAAGGCAATGGACGGGGCGGCGGCGGAGTCTGCGCCCGCGACCCAGCCGATGCACTGATCCACGTCATGCACAGCGCAGGACATGGAATGCGACCCGACGTACGACGCGAGACGGTGACCTTGCTCTGTTTGCCGTATGCCGGCGGCAGCGCGAGCCTTTATCGCGAATGGACGGCGCGTTTGCCCGACTGGATCAAGCTGATGCCGTTGCATATGCCGGGGCGCGGTGTGCGACTCGCCATGCGGCCCATGCATCGCTGGCCGGAATTGATCGATCTGCTGGTGGCCGACGCTTTGCCGCATGTCAGCGGCCCTTATGCGATTTTCGGTCACAGCTTGGGGTCGCTTGTCGGCATCGAGCTGGCCTATGCCCTCGATGCCCGGCATGGCAGGCCGCCTGTGTGGGTGGGTGCATCGGCCGGCAAGGCCCCGAGTCATCGACCCCGGATGCTGCATTGGCTCGATTGCCCGGAAGACGAATTTCTGGACGAGGTCAGGGCGCTGAAAGGCATGCCGGAGGCGCTGCTGCAGGACCGTGAATTCATGAAGTTGGTACTCCCTTATCTGCGCGCCGATTTTCATTTGTCCGGCAGTTATCTGTATCCCGATGCAGGTCGTATGACACCGTTGCACTGTCCTTTGCTTGTTGTCAATGGCACTGAGGACTACGAAATGCATGCCGATCCATTGACGCTGAGCGAATGGTCAAGAGAAACCCTTGGTACCTGCGATCGACGCGTGATAGACGCGGGACATTTTTTCATCAACACGCATCGCGATGCATTGATCGACATGGTCGTCGACAGTCTCGCGCGTGCGGTTCATCTATCCAGGCCCTATGCCACGCCGCTACACGCCTGCACGGTTGACAGTCAGCGGCCATCGAGGAGGTTTGTATCGTGATCAAGTCGTCGCCCCTTTTCGATTTCACGCCGTATCTCGCCCAGCGCGAGACGGTGCTCGAATTGATTCGCGAATTCGCTTCGCATCAGGCGTTTCGCAGCGCGGCAGTGGAAGAGCTGGAGCTGGATGAAGATTTCTATCGCCGACCGTTGCGCCCCGAGGACCTGGAATTTCTGCAGTTCAAGAAACCGGTTCTCTCGGAGCGGGTCAGTCGGCTGCCGTCACTGGCGACGCAGCGCTTGCTGCTGAGTCTTAACGAGGTGGCCATTGCGCGCTTTCCTCGGGCGGAGGACGTGCTCGGGTCGCAGGTCGACGCGGCAGCGGAGTACGCCCGGTTCGATGCGTTCTACGGTGAGCAGAATCAACTGTTGGGCGCACGCATCCGGCCCTATCTCGAGCACTACGGTTTCACGTTTCTCGGTAACGAAGCGCATCCCAGCGAAACCATCGGCGACTTCACCGGGCGTTTTCGCGCGCTGATCGCGCAGGAAACCGCGTTCTGGGCGCAGATGTTCGCGATGTTGTCGCGCAACGATTATCTGGTGGAGGGGCTGCGCTTCATCATGATCCAGCGTTGGAGCCTTGCGCCGTCCAGACGGTCCGCCGTCGCGCGGGCCGCCGCGTCCGGATTCTTCGACTGCGTGGCCGAGCACGATCGTCCCGATGTCGCGTCGGCTGCAGACGATGCCACGCTTGCCCGGGTCGCCGAATTCGTCGGCGTGACGCGGCGTGAGCATTCGTACTGGCAGTTCTATCTGCCGACCAGCATGGTCAAGTGCAATTTGTTGTACGCGCTGGGCTCGCGGCCCGATCGCGCGTTTGCCTTGCTGGGTGCCGCCTTCGTCGCCGAAGCGGAAGCGCTGGCGTTTTCGGCGGCGTTGGCGACGGCCTGTCCGCATCTGGTGCCCTCGGCCACTCGCCCGCAGGACGCTGCCGGTGCGCTAGAGGCCGTGGTCGCGCGTTTCGCGCGTGCGTTGAGCGCCATTCAAACGCGCTTCGGCGCCGAAGGTTTGTTGCGCGCTGGACAAGGGATGGGCGCCGGCGAAAAAATCGCCGACCGCGCCCGTTGGGATCTGGGTGAGCAATTGAAGTGGCTTTCGGCAATCGAGCGCTATGTGGCATTCGCCGAGAAGATCGATACGCGGGTCAATCGCGAATGTCCCGAAATCGATCGGGAGACCTTCGTCGAACCGCGCGACATGTGTTCGACCACCCATGTGCATAACGATCACCGATTGGTCGTGATCCGCAGCCCGGCGCCGGAAGGGACGATTCAGATGCATTTCTGGGGCAATCTCGGCATGCGTCATGAAATGAAAGAGGGCGACAAGGTGTTGATCCCCGACGGCCGTTTGCATGGCTCCACCGTCGTTTGCGAGGAGTGCACCTACGACCAGCCGATCATCCCGGACGAATGGATCGAGGCGCTGCTCGACGAACAGGCCGAGCCGGTGTCGAGCGTCGCATAGGCCGATATCGGATCGAGACAAGTGAGCGGGCACATATCAACACCGTTGCAGGTGGAGGGGATCATGCAGTCAGAAGCAAGCGGCGGATCGAAACAGGACAGCCGAAAACCACAGACAAGCGACTGGCGCACGCGCATCATCGTCGGCGACCAACTCGGCGTGGAAGATCCGCCCGCTTGGATGCCGCAGTCGTACAAGACGCTTTACGACATCGTGATCGACCCGCGCTATCCGTGCTTTTTCGGTACGCAGGCGGAGCGTCGCGGCGAGATGTTCTATTCCTATGTGCAGGGCAAGGACATCAGCGGCATGGCGGCCACGATGGCGACGTTCGCACGGCTTGCCGACGAACCGGCCTATCGCAAACACAATATCGCCGTGTTTTTCGAGCCGGATGCCGAGCCCCTGTCGCATCAGGCGTATCACGATCATTTCTGGCGCACCTTGCAGCATCTGCATGATGTCGATCCGGATCCGGAAGCCGACTATCAACCCGATCCGCATGACGAGGCATGGGAGTTTTCTTTCGCCGGTCTGCAGACGTTCGTCGTCTGCGCCTGTCCGTCTTTCGAGACGCGTCACAGTCGCAATCTCGGTCCTGGCATGGTGTTGCTGTTTCAGCCGCGCGCGGTGTTCGTCGACACCATTACGAACAAAGTCATCGGTCGAGAGGCGCGTAATCAGGTGCGTGCGCGTTTGCGCGAGTGGGATGCCGTCGAGCCGCATCCGGATCTCGGTTTCTATGGCGATCCCGGCAACCTCGAATGGAAGCAGTACTTCCTCTCCGATGAAAACGTCGCGGCGATCGATAAATGTCCTTTCCTGAACCGTCGTCATGCGACGTTGCAGCAACGCTCCGCGATGGCGGAAAAGGCTCCTTCGAATGCCCCGATCGTCGCAGCCGACGTATTGGGCGCGACGCCTCCGGCCGGCGGCGTACTCACCCCGGAGCAGCGGATCGCCGCCATGAACGTGGCCCGCGGGGTTTCCGGCGCTTCCGAGCCCTTTTCCCTGTCGCGCGACGGATCGCGACGCTTCGACGGCGACGCATCGCGCGAGAGCGCGCCTCGCCATGAAAGCGCATCGCGCGCTCACGACGAGCGCGACGGTTGAGCCTGCTACGAAAGGTGAGGGGCTTGGCGCGCCGTCATCGGCTCCGGTCGATCGGGCTGCGGAAACGGGACTTTGGGTATATTTCAAGATGAGTAATAGAGCCAGCGAATCGCTTGCCATTTCTGCCGCCTACGCGGCGTTGCCCGAAGAAAAACGGCGCATTTTTCGGCAGCGACTCTGGGACAAAGGGATGTCGGGGCAGCAGCTCCCGATCCTTCCGTTCGCGGCACGCGGCACCGATTTTCCGCTGTCCTACGCCCAAGAGCGGCTGTGGTTTCTATGGTGTCTCGAACCAGACGCCCCCGGATATAACCTGGCGAGTGCCGTCCGCTTGCTCGGCGTGCTCGATCCGGGTCTCGTTCAGGGAGCGCTGCAGGCACTCGGCGCCGATCACGAAATTTTGAAGGCGCGGTTCATCGAACGCGATGGCGTGCCGCGTCAGACGATCGGACAGGATGCGTATTCCTGGCATGAGAACGATCTGCGGGCGATCCCGTCGGCCGAGCGCGAATCGGTGTTGCACGAACGGCTGGCGGCGCTGTCGCGCGCGCCGTTCGACCTCGCGCACGGTCCGCTTCTCCGCGTGACATTGCTGCGTCTATCGGCGCAAGCGCATGTGCTGCACTTCGCGACGCACCACATCGTCTCCGATGCCTGGTCGCTCGATGTGCTGACACAGGGCTTCGCGCGGCACTATATACGACTGCAATCGGGGACGACGGCAGCGTCG
Organism: Robbsia sp. KACC 23696; assembly: GCF_039852015.1. NCBI lineage: Bacteria > Pseudomonadati > Pseudomonadota > Betaproteobacteria > Burkholderiales > Burkholderiaceae > Robbsia > Robbsia sp. KACC 23696. Next base: position 783,947 of record NZ_CP156627.1, read on the forward strand.
GCGGTACCTGCGGTGCAGTACGTCGATTATGCTGCCTGGCAACGCGAATGGCTCGACGTGGCGCGTCTCGATACGCAATTGGCGTATTGGCGAACGCGCCTCGGCACCGAGCATCCGGTGCTGGATCTCCCGGTGGCGCGCAAGCGAACGGGTTTGCGACGCAGCGAGGGCGGCCGACTTATCCGCACCTTGTCGACGCCGCTGACGCAGGCACTCCGCACGCTGTCGCGTGGGCAAGGCGCGACGTTGTTCATGACCCTGCTCGCGACGTATAACGTCTTGCTGGCGCGTTACAGCCGTCAGCAGGACATTCGCATCGGCGTCCCGGTGGCAGGACGCGATCGGCCCGAAGTCGAGCGGCTGATCGGCTTTTTCGTCAATACCCTTGTGATCCGTGCCGAATTGGAGGGCGTGCGGCGCTTCGACGAATTGCTCGCGCAGGTGCGCGAGCGCATGGTCGAGGCACAGGAGCATCAGGATGTGCCGTTCGCGCGATTGGTCGAGGCGCTGCAGCCGCAACGGAGCTTGAGCCATACGCCGTTGTTTCAAGCGATGTTTAATTATGCCGCCGCCGGGCCCGGCGATGCGACGCTGCCCGGTCTGACGATCGAGCCGATCTCGGCGGGGACGGAGACGGCGCGTTTCGATCTGGTGTTGAACGTGGTGGAGAGCGATACGTTGTCGGTGTCGTTGACGTATGCCCGCGATCTCTTCGACGAGGCGGTGGTGCAGCGCATGCTGGATCACTATGTCGAGTTGCTGGAGCAGATTGGTGCGCAGCCCGATATCGCCTTGGGGCAGTTGCGCTTGGGCGTGGACCAGCGGTTCCAGCACGAACCGCCACGCCGGGCGTACGAACCGGCGGTTCGACGGTTCGCGGCACAGGCGCGGCGCGAGCCGCTGGCGCCGGCGCTGCACTGCGAGGGCGTGCGCCTGAACTACGGGCAACTGGACGCCTGGTCGACCGCGATCGCGCAACGCTTGCTGCAGCATGGGGCGCGCGCCGATGTGCGCATCGGCATTTGCATGACGCGCTCGGTGGGGCTGGTGGCGGCGTTGCTGGGCGTGATGAAGTCCGGTGCGGCCTTCGTGCCGCTGGATCCGGAGTATCCGGAGGACCGGCTTGCCTACATGATCGAGGATGCGGGCGTGGGCTGCGTGCTGGCCGATGCCGAGACGGCCCAGGCGCGGCAGACGCTGCTGCAGGGGCGTGAGGTGATCGTGGTGGAAGAGGCGGCGGTTGCGACCTCCTCTTCCGCGCCGGCGACAGCACCGATCGAGGTGCCGATCCATCCGGAGCAATTGGCGTATGTCATCTACACGTCGGGCTCGACCGGGCGTCCGAAGGGCGTGGCGATCAGCCAGCGCGCGTTGGCCTTGCACCTGGCGGACTTCCTGGAGACGTACGGGATCAGCGCACAGGACAAGCAGTTGCAGTCCTCGACGATCAACTTCGACGTGTCGCTGCACGAGATGCTGCCGGCGTTGATGTGTGGCGGGCAAGTAGAGATGCGTGGAGCGCAGCCCTGGGATCTGGAGACGATGAGCCGCCATCTGGCCGAGGAAGGCGTGACGTTCTCGCGTATTCCGACGGCCTACTGGCAACAGTGGCTGCGCGAGCCACCGGCGGCCTCGCGGCTTGCGGCGCTGCGTCAGATCACCGTGGGCGGCGAAGGATTGCCGGGCGATGCGCTGCGGCAGTGGCGCGAAGGCCCGCTCGCGCATATCCAGCTGGACAATCTGTACGGCCCGACGGAGACGACGGTGGCGTGCATGTATCGGCGCACGACGGCCGAGGACGTGACGCAGGCGATCGTCTCGATTGGCAAGCCCTATGCTTCGCGCAATGTCTATGTGCTGGACGCGTCGGGCAATGAAGTGCCGCTGGGCGGGCTCGGTGAGCTGTGCATTGGCGGCGAGACGCTGGCGCGCGGCTATCTGGGACGCCCGGGCTTGAGCGCGCAGCAGTTCATCCCGAACCCGTTCGGTGCGGCGGGATCGCGGCTGTATCGCTCGGGGGATCTGTGCCGCCGCCGGGAAGACGGGACGATCGATTTCCTGGGTCGGATCGACCAGCAGGTGAAGCTGCGCGGCTTCCGTATCGAGTTGGGGGAGATCGAGTCGGTGCTGCGGCAGGTGCCGGGGGTGGGGCAGGCGGCAGTGGAACTGCGCGGCGAGGGCGAGGGTCGTCGTTTGGTGGGCTATGTGTCGGGTGCCGCGGGCGCGGGCGCAATCGACGTCGCGGCGCTACGCGCGGGATTGGAAGGCAAGCTGCCCGCTTATATGGTGCCGAGCGCGTTCGTGGTGCTGGAGCGCTTGCCGGTGATGCAGAACGGCAAGGTGGATCGTCGCGCGTTGCCCGAGCCGGAGGCGGGGGCGAGCCGGGAGCCGGTGGCGGCTCGCACGCCGGCCGAGACGCGGTTGCTGACGATCTGGCGCGCGGTGCTGGGCCGAGACGACATCGGTGTCACCGACAACTTCTTCGAAGCCGGCGGCGATTCGATTCTGAGTTTGCAGATCATCGCGCGCGCCAAGGACGTCGGCCTGAAACTGACGCCGCGACAGGTGTTCGAACACCCGACCGTCGTCTCGCTTGCGGCCATCGCCGACGTTCAGGATGGCGAGTCGGTCGGCTTCGCCGAGATTCACGACGCATTGCCGCTGACGCCGATTCAACAATCGTTCTTCGAGCGCTTTCCGCTCGGCGAGTCCCATTGGAATCAGGCGGTGCTACTGAACGTCGAAGGGCAGCTCGATCGCACGATATTGCGGTCCGCGCTATCGGCGCTTTCGGAAAACTTCGATGCGCTGCGGCTGCGCTTTCAGCGGGATGCCGAGGGACGCTGGCACCAACGGGTCGCCCCGCAAGAAACGCAACCGGTGCTGGAGTACATCGATTTGCGCGATCGGTCGGAAGGGTCGGACGCGCTATTGCAGCACGCCACAAGACTGCAGAAAAGCCTGCATCTCGAACAGGGACCGCTATTCCGCGTGGGTTATTTCGAGATGCAGCAGACGTCCCGATTGCTGCTAATCGCGCATCATCTGGTGGTCGACGGGGTGTCGTGGCGGATTCTGCTCGAAACGCTCCAATCGACCTATGAAGCGCTGGCCACGGGCGATACCGTTGCGCAAGAAGCGTCGATGCCATGGGGAAATTGGGTCGCCGAACAAGATGCCTGGGCGCGGAGCGGTGCACTGGAAACCGATCTCGCATGGTGGCGCGAGGCACTGACGGCGGCGCGCGCCGATTTGCCGCTCGCCCCCATTGCCGCCCCCGCGACATGGGCCGCGACGGCGATCGAGATCGAACTCGATCGCGAGGCGACAGATGCGTTGCTGCGCGGCGCGCCCCGAGCATGGCGTGCCGGCGTGGAAGACGTGCTGCTTGCCGCGTTGACGCAGGCCGTGGCAGCGTGGAGCGAGACGCCGGGTCTTCTGGTGAGCTTGGAAGCCCATGGTCGCGCGCTGCCGGATCACGACGCCATCGACGTCAGCCGCACGGTCGGCTGGTTTACGACGCAATTCCCGGTATGGCTGTCGGCGCACGCGGATCCCGCGCAGGCGATTTGTGAGGCGAAGGAAACCTTGCGTCGCTTCCGTCCGCATGGCATCGGCTATGGCTGGCTGCGGCATCGGCTGGACACCTTGCCGTCGCCGCGAATTGGCTTTAACTACCTGGGTCAATTCGATCAGAGCCTCGATACCGGAGGCCGTTTTAGTTTTGCCAGCGAATCGAGCGGCCCGGCCCTGGCCGCCAATGAGCCGGCCGATATGGCGCTGGACCTCAACGCCATGATCGTCGAGGGTCGTCTGTCGATCAGTTGGAAGTACCGTGAAGGCGAATTGCATCACGACGTCGTCACCGCCCTGGCCAGGGATTTCGAGACCCGCCTCCATGCGCTGATCGCCCATTGTCGTGTCGCCGAGAGCGGCGCTACCGCCTCGGATTTTCCGTTGGCGCAACTCGCGCAGCCCGAATACGCGCTGCTCGCGCCGGATCTGACGCGGGTCAGCGATATCTATGCGGCTTCGCCGGTGCAGCAGGGCGTGGTTTTCCATGCCGTGCAAGATGGTCCGCGCTCGGGCGTGTATGTGAACCAGAAGCGGTGGACGGTGCGCGGCAACGTGGATCACGGGCGCATGCAGAACGCATGGAACGCCGCCCTTGCACGGCATGAAAGCCTGGCGACGGCGTTCGAGTGGAAACATGGCGGCCAGATCGTTCAGCTCGTCTACCGCGATGTTCGCGTGCCCTACGACGTGCATGACTGGTACGGCAAAGGGGAGCGCTACGAGGACGCGCTGACCGAGTGGATGGTCGCCGACGTGGCGCGCGGATTCGATCTGACCCAGCCGCCGCTGATGCGCTTCAACGTTTTCCGCAGACCGGATGGCCATCACGATCTGGTCTGGACCGATCATCACGTGTTGCTCGACGGATGGAGTGTGTCGCAACTGCTGGGCGAAGTTCTGGCAGAGTACGAGGGGGCTGCCGTGCCAGTCCACGCCGGTCGCTATCGTGATTACATCGCCTGGCTGGCGCGCCGCGACGCGAAGGTCGACGCGGCCTATTGGCGAGAGCGCCTGACGCACGTCGAAGCGCCAACCTTGCTATCTGGTGCCTTGCCGTATGGCCAGCAACAGGCCGCCTCCGGTCAGGACGAGCATCGGCTGGCGCTTGGCGTGCCGTTGACGCAACGTCTGGTCGCGTTGGCGCGCTCGACGCAGGTCACGCTCAATACGGTCGTGCAAGGTGCATGGGCCTTGCTGCTCCAGCGTTACACCGGCCAAGGCACGGTCGTGTTCGGTACGACGGTGTCGGGCCGACCTGCGGATCTGGCGGGCGCGCAGCAGCTCCTCGGTTTGTTTATCAATACTTTGCCGGTCGTGCTGACGCCGCGTGCGGACCAGACGGTTGCCGACTGGTTGGGCGAGGTGCAGGCGCAAGGCCTGGCGATGCGCGAGCATGAACATACGCCCCTCAGTGAGGTCCATCGATGGGCCGGCGTCGGCGGCCATGGCCTGTTCGATACCTTGCTCGTCTACGAAAACTATCCGGTGGACGCCGCATTGAAGGAAGCCGCGCCGGCCGGCCTGGCATTCGAGATGCGTCTGGCACGCGAGCAAACCAACTATCCGTTGAGCATCATTGCGACGCTGTCGGAGCAGATGGTTCTTCAGTATCGATATGAGCGCGCTAGCTTCACCGATCACGCGATCGCCGCGCTGGCTGCCGCGATGACGCAGGTACTCGGTGCGCTGTGCGATGACGCAGATGGCACATTAGGCAACGTATCGCTTCAGGATGATCAGCATAGTCGCCGATGGCTGGCGTTGGGAACAGGCGCCGAAACGGTCGTCGACGCGATGCCGTTGCACGATCGCATTGCCGAGATGGCGCGGTCGCATCCGGATCGGATCGCGCTGATGTATGGCGAGACGACGCTGCGCTATGACGCGCTCGATGCGGCGGCGAACCGTCTGGCGCATCGTCTGGTGAAGCGGGGCGTGGGTGCCGAGGTGCGCGTCGGTATCGCGGTGGAGCGCTCGATCGAGATGGTGGTGGGGCTGCTGGCGATTCTGAAGGCCGGCGGCGCTTATGTGCCGATGGATCCCGAGTACCCGCGCGAGCGTCTGGCCTATATGTTGGAGGACAGTGGGGTGGCGCTGCTGTTGACGCAATCGTGGCTGCGCGCGGACTTGCCGGTGCCGGAGGGCTTGCCGATCCTCGAATTGGACAAGGTGGACGTGCGTGAGGAGCCAAGCACCGCGCCGCCGATCCGAGTGCGCGGCGAGAACTTGGCCTACGTGATTTACACCTCGGGCTCGACGGGCCGCCCAAAGGGTGCGGCGAACCACCATGACGCCTTGTCGAATCGGCTGGCATGGATGCAGTCGGCGTATGCGCTCGATGAGCGTGACTGCGTGCTGCAGAAGACGCCGTTCAGCTTCGACGTATCGGTGTGGGAGTTCTTCTGGCCGCTGATGACAGGGGCGACGCTGGCAATCGCCGAGCCGGGCGCACACCGCGATCCGCAACGCTTAGTCGATGCCATCAATACCCATGGCGTAACAACGCTGCATTTCGTGCCGTCGATGCTGCAGGCCTTCGTGGCGCACGAGGGCGTGGACACGTGTACCTCGCTCAAGCGCATCGTGTGCAGCGGCGAAGCGTTGCCGGCGGATCTGGCGAACCGGACGCTGGCCTTATTGCCGCGAGCGAGCGTGTACAACTTGTACGGCCCGACGGAGGCGGCGATCGACGTGACGCACTGGACGTGCGAAGCAGGCGCGCAGAGCGTGCCGATCGGTCGCCCCATCGCGAACGTGCGTACCTATGTGCTGGATGGGGCGATGAATCTGGCGCCGCACGGCGCGGCGGGCGAGCTGTATTTGGGCGGTGTGCAACTGGCGCGCGGCTATCTGAAACGCGCCGGGCTGAGCGCGGAGCGATTCGTGCCGGATCCGTTCGACGCGGGCGGGGCACGCTTGTACCGCACCGGTGACTTGGTACGGTGGAACGACGCTGGCGCCTTGGACTATCTCGGTCGGATCGATCATCAGGTGAAGATCCGGGGCTTCCGCATCGAATTGGGCGAGGTCGAGGCGCAACTGCTGGCGCAAGGCGAGGTTGCCGAAACGGTGGTGACGGCGCAGGAAGGAGCGGGAGGCACGCGTCTGGTCGCTTATGTGACGGCCAAGCCGGACGTGACCATCGACGTCGGCACACTGCGCGAGGCGCTGGGACGGCAACTGCCGGACCATATGGTGCCGTCGGTGATAGTGGTGTTGGCGGCGTTGCCGCTGAGCCCGAACGGGAAGGTCGATCGCAAGGCGCTACCGTCGCCGGAGTATGCGGGTCGCCGCTACGACGCACCACGCGGTGCGGTGGAGCAGGCGTTGGCGCAGATCTGGCAGGACGTGCTCGGCGTCGCGCGTGTTGGACGTGACGATAACTTCTTCGAACTCGGTGGCGACTCCATCCTCAGTTTGCAGATCGTGGCGCGTGCGCGCCGGGCGGGCTGGCAGTTCAGTGCACGCCAGCTGTTCGAGCAGCAGACCGTGGCCGCGCTCGGTGTCGGCGCGCGCCATGTCGATCTCGCGGAACCGATGGTCGACGATGCGGTCGGCGACGTGCCGCTGCTGCCGGTCCAGCGCATGTTCTTCGAACAAGCCATTCCAAATCGGCATCATTGGAATCAGGCCGTATTGCTCGAAGCCCCCGCCCATTTGGATTCGGCGGCGCTGACGCGGGCGTTGCAGGCATTGATCGATCGGCACGGTGCGTTGCGTTTGCAGTTTCAGCAAGGCGACGAGGGGCAATGGCGCCAAACGTATGCGCCCCTCACTCCGGCATCGCTTGATCTGTGGACGCGGGATGTGGCCGATGCGTCGGCGATCGAAGCACTGTGCGACGCGGCACAGCGCAGTCTGAATATCGAAACCGGCCCGCTGTTGCGCGCCGTGTCGATGCGCGTTGCCGATGGCAGCGCACGCCTGCTCCTGGTGATTCATCACCTGGCGATCGATGGCGTGTCCTGGCGGGTGTTGTTGGAAGACCTGCAGCATGCCTACACGCAGTTTTGCAGCGGCCGGTCGCCGGAATGGCCGCGTCGCGGCGCGTCCTTTGGCCGTTGGTCGAAAGCGCTTGTCGCCCATGCGGCAACGTGCGAGCGCGAGCGCGACTATTGGCGCGACATCCTGCGGACGCCGGCGGAGATCCCGGTGGACGATCCCGACGGTTCACAGACGCTCGACAATGCGGCGTCCGTCGCCGTTTCCCTGACGCGTGAACAGACCCGCGCGTTGCTGCACGAAGCACCGGCCGCGTATCGGACGCAGGTGAACGACCTGCTGCTGACGGCACTCGGCCGGGCCTTATGCACGTGGAGCGGCCGCGACAGTATTCGCATCGATCTGGAAGGACACGGTCGCGAGGAGATCGAGGACGGTCTGGATGTCAGCGCCACGCTCGGCTGGTTTACGACTATTTATCCGATCACGTTGAAACCGTCGGGCGCGCTCGATGACGCGATTCGCGCCGTCAAGGAGTCGTTACGCGCGATCCCGGGGCGGGGTCTGGGTTTTGGATTGCTGCGCTATGCGGGCGAACCGGACACTCAGCGGCAACTCGCGGCGGCGGCGCCGTCTCAGGTGCTATTCAACTATCTCGGACAGTTCGATGCCGGATTCGACGGCGCAAGCACATGGCGGCCCGCGCAGGAATCCTCGGGTGTGACGGTGGATACCGGCGCCGTTGCGAGCCATGCATTGTCGGTCAATGGCCGCGTCTATGACGGCAGGCTGGATTTCACGATCCGCTTCAGTGGCGCGCGTCATCGACAAGAATCGATCGATGCACTCGCCGGCCGCTTGCAAACGGAACTGGCGCACGTGATCGCGCATTGCACCGGTGGCGCACGCGGTGTCACGCCTTCGGACTTTCCGCTCGTTACGCTGAATCAGGTGGAACTCGATGCGCTGGGCTTGCCGGCGGCGCAGTTGGACGATCTCTATCCGCTCACGCCGATGCAGTCGGGGATGTTGTTCCATACGCTTTATGCCCCGCAAGACAGCGCCTATGTCAGCCAACTGCGCGTGGCGGTGGACGGACTCGACGTGACGCGCTTCCATGCGGCATGGGCCGCCGTGGTGGCGCGCGAAGCCGTGTTGCGTACCGCCTTCGTGCAGCATGGCGACGGCTGGTTGCAATGGGTGTCGAACGCCGCCGAGATCCCGTTTGTGGCATTGGATTGGCGCGATGTGCCGCAGCCGGAAGCGGCGTTGGAGGCGTTGGCGCAAGCAGAGCAGGCCAAGGGGTTCGACGTGACGCGCAGCCCGTTGATGCGTTTGACGCTGGTACGCACGGGCGTGCAGCGACATACGCTGATCTGGACGCATCATCATGCGCTGCTCGACGGATGGAGCGTGTCGCAACTGCTGGGCGATGTGCTTTCCCATTACGCAGGCGCGGGCCTGTCGTCGCAGCGGGGACGTTACCGCGACTACATCGATTGGCTGCAGCGGCGCGATGCCAAGGCAGACGAAGCATTCTGGCGCGAACAGCTTCGCCCGCTCGACGGGGCGACCTTGCTGTCTGGCGCCTTGTCTTATGCCTCGCCGGCAGCGGCATCCGGCTATGGCGAATACCGGCTACAACTGGATGCGGCATTGACGCGGCAGCTGACCGAATGGGCGCGCGCGCAGCGCGTGACCGTGAGCACGGTGATCCAGGGTGCATGGGCGCTGCTGTTGCAGCGCTATACCGGGCAGGAGGCGGTGGCGTTCGGTGCGACGGTGTCGGGTCGGCCGGAAGCGTTGGCCGGCGCGCAGCAATTGCTGGGCTTGTTCATCAATACGCTGCCGGTGGTGGTGGCGCCGCGATCGGATCGGGCGCCCGGCGAATGGTTGCGCGATGTCCAGGCGCAAGGGCTCTCGATGCGCGAGCACGAGCATACGCCGCTCAACGAGATCCAACGATGGGCCGGATCGAACGGGCAAGCCTTGTTCGATACCTTGGTGGTCTACGAGAACTATCCGGTGGATGCCGCGTTGAAGCAGGCGGCGCCCGGCGGATTGACGTTCGGCGAGATCGCCAACCGCGAAGAGACCAACTATCCGCTGACGCTGGCGATTCTCCAACGCGAGACGCTGGGGATGCGATTCGGCTTTGCGCATGCATCGTTCAGCAAAGACGCGGTCGAACGGATCGCGGAACAACTGCGCAATGTGCTGTCGGCGTTCGCGTCGGCACGTGTCGCGCGGCTCGGTGACGTCGTGCTTCCGGTCGCCGAGGAAGTGACGGCGCTGTTGCGTCTGAATCCCGATCTCCAGCCGTATAAAGACCGGACAACGGTGCACGATCGCATTGCCGAGATGGCGCAGGCGTATCCAGACCGGATCGCGCTGATGTATGGCGAGACGACGCTGCGCTATGACGCGCTCGATGCGGCGGCGAACCGTCTGGCGCATCGTTTAGTGAAGCGGGGCGTGGGTGCCGAGGTGCGCGTCGGTATCGCGGTGGAGCGCTCGATCGAGATGGTGGTGGGATTGCTGGCGATTCTGAAGGCCGGCGGCGCCTATGTACCGATGGATCCCGAGTACCCGCGCGAGCGTCTGGCGTATATGTTGGAGGACAGTGGGGTGGCGCTGCTGTTGACGCAATCGTGGCTGCGCGCGGACTTGCCGGTGCCAGACGGCTTGCCGATTCTCGAATTGGACAAGGTGGACGTGCGTGAGGAGCCAAGCACGGCGCTGCCGATTCGGGTGCGCGGCGAGAACTTGGCCTACGTGATTTACACCTCGGGCTCGACGGGTCGCCCGAAGGGCGCGGCGAACCATCACGACGCCTTGTCGAATCGGCTGGCATGGATGCAGTCGGCGTATGGGCTCGATGAGCGTGACTGCGTGCTGCAGAAGACGCCGTTCAGCTTCGACGTATCGGTGTGGGAGTTCTTCTGGCCGCTGATGACAGGGGCGACGCTGGCAATCGCCGAGCCGGGCGCACACCGCGATCCGCAGCGTCTGGTCGATGCGATCAATACCCACGGCGTAACGACGCTGCATTTCGTGCCGTCGATGCTGCAGGCCTTCGTGGCACACGAGGGCGTGGACACGTGTACCTCGCTCAAGCGCATCGTGTGCAGCGGCGAAGCGTTGCCGGCGGATCTGGCGAACCGGACGCTGGCCTTATTGCCGCGAGCGAGCGTGTACAACTTGTACGGCCCGACGGAGGCGGCGATCGACGTGACGCACTGGACGTGCGAAGCGGGCGCGCAGAGCGTGCCGATCGGTCGCCCAATTGCGAACGTGCGCACCTATGTGCTGGATGGGGCGATGAATCTGGCGCCGCACGGCGCGGCGGGCGAGCTGTATTTGGGCGGCGTGCAACTGGCGCGCGGCTATCTGAAACGTGCCGGGCTGAGCGCGGAGCGATTCGTGCCGGATCCGTTCGACGCGGGCGGGGCACGCTTGTACCGCACCGGCGATTTGGTGCGGTGGAACGACGCTGGCGCCTTGGACTATCTCGGTCGGATCGATCATCAGGTGAAGATCCGGGGCTTCCGCATCGAGTTGGGAGAGGTCGAGGCGCAATTGCTGGCGCAAGGCGAGGTTGCCGAAACGGTGGTGACGGCGCAGGAAGGAGCGGGAGGCACGCGTCTGGTCGCTTATGTGACGGCCAAGCCGGACGTGACCATCGACGTCGGCACACTGCGCGAGGCGCTGGGACGGCAACTGCCGGACCATATGGTGCCGTCGGTGATAGTGGTGTTGGCGGCGTTGCCGCTAAGCCCGAACGGGAAGGTCGATCGCAAGGCGCTGCCGTCGCCGGAGTATGCGGGTCGCCGCTACGACGCACCACGCGGTGCGGTGGAGCAGGCGTTGGCGCAGATCTGGCAGGACGTGCTCGGCGTCGCGCGTGTTGGACGTGACGATAACTTCTTCGAACTCGGTGGCGACTCGATCCTTGCAATCCGGCTGGTGTCGCGCATTCGGAAAGCGTGCCGCCGCGAATTGCCTTTGCAGGCGGTTTTCGCGCAGCCGGCCCTTCACGAACTGGCCGCGATCATGGCCGCGACGGTGGAGGACGGATCCGAGCGCGGTGTGTTCGATGGGCCGGTGCGTCGCATAGGGGATCACGCGCGCGCGCCGTTGTCGCACGCACAGGAGCGTCTCTGGTTCCTGTGGCGTCTGGACCCGAGCAGCGCGGCCTATAACACGACCGGCGCGACGCGCTTGCATGGCGCGATCGATAGCAGCAATGTCCGGCGTGCCTTCGCGATCATCCATGCCCGTCATCAAATCTTGCAGACGCGCTTCGAGGAAGGCGTGGATGGCGTCAGTCAGATCGTCTCGAACGATCGCTTCGACTGGCATGAGCACGATTTGTCGTCGCTCGCTCTGTCCGAACGCGAGACGTCCCTGGCCGCACTGCTATCGACGCTGTCGCGGGCGCCGTTCGATCTCGAGCGCGGTCCGTTGCTGCGGGTGTCGCTGGTGAGAATGTCGGACGAGGAACATGTTCTGCACTTCGCGATGCATCACATCGTCTCCGATGCCTGGTCGCTCGGGATTCTGACGCGTGAGTTCGTCCGAAACTATGCGTCGCTGCAGGACGGCGTGATTGGTGCATTGCCGCCGCTGCCGGTGCAATACGGCGACTTTGCCGCCTGGCAACGTGAGCGGCTTGACCCGGCACGGCTCGATGCGCAGCTCGCGTATTGGCGCGAGCAACTGGGCACCGAGCATCCGATACTGGAGTTGCCGGTCTCGCGCAAACGCACCGGTTTACGTACCGCTGACGGCGGGCGCGTGACGCGCGATCTCACGGTGCAACAGTCCCAAGCGCTGCGGCAAGTCTCGCGCGCACGGGGCGCGACGATGTTTATGACACTGCTCGCCGCCTACAACGTCTTGCTTTCGCGTTACAGCGGTCAGCAGGACATTCGGGTGGGCGTTCCCGCTGCCGGTCGCGATCGTGCGGAAATCGAGGCGCTGATCGGCTTCTTCGTGAACACCTTGGTGATCCGCACCGATCTGACGGACCTCCGTGATTTCGGCGCTTTGTTGGCCTATGTACGCGAGCAAGTCGTCGCGGCGCAAGCACACCAGGACGTGCCTTTTGCACGACTGGTGGAAGTGCTGCAACCGCAACGGAGCTTGAGCCACACGCCGCTGTTCCAGGCGATGTTCAACCACGTCGTGGCCGAGCGCGCGGCGCTGACGCTGCCCGGCTTGACCGTGTCGTCGATCTCGGCGGGGACGGAGACGGCGCGTTTCGATCTGGTGTTGAACGTGGTGGAGAGCGATACGTTGTCGGTGTCGTTGACGTATGCCCGCGATCTCTTCGACGAGGCGGTGGTGCAGCGCATGCTGGATCACTATGTCGAGTTGCTGGAGCAGATTGGTGCGCAGCCCGATATCGCCTTGGGGCAGTTGCGCTTGGGCGTGGATCAGCGGTTCCAGCACGAACCGCCACGCCGGGCGTACGAACCGGCGGTTCGACGGTTCGCGGCACAGGCGCGGCGCGAGCCGCTGGCGCCGGCGCTGCACTGCGAGGGCGTGCGCCTGAACTACGGGCAACTGGACGCCTGGTCGACCGCGATCGCGCAACGCTTGCTGCAGCACGGGGCGCGCGCCGATGTGCGCATCGGCATTTGCATGACGCGCTCGGTGGGGCTGGTGGCGGCGTTGCTGGGCGTGATGAAGTCCGGTGCGGCCTTCGTGCCGCTGGATCCGGAGTATCCGGAGGACCGGCTTGCCTACATGATCGAGGATGCGGGCGTGGGCTGCGTGCTGGCCGATGCCGAGACGGCCCAGGCGCGTCAGACGCTGCTGCAGGGGCGTGAGGTGATCGTGGTGGAAGAGGCGGCGGTTGCGACCTCCTCTTCCGCGCCGGCGACAGCACCGTTCGAGGTGCCGATCCATCCGGAGCAATTGGCGTATGTCATCTACACGTCGGGTTCGACCGGGCGTCCGAAGGGCGTGGCGATCAGCCAGCGCGCGTTGGCCTTGCACCTGGCGGACTTCCTGGAGACGTACGGGATCAGCGCACAGGACAAGCAGTTGCAGTCCTCGACGATCAACTTCGACGTGTCGCTGCACGAGATGCTGCCGGCGTTGATGTGTGGCGGGCAAGTAGAGATGCGTGGAGCGCAGCCCTGGGATCTGGAGACGATGAGCCGCCATCTGGCCGAGGAAGGCGTGACGTTCTCGCGTATTCCGACGGCCTACTGGCAACAGTGGCTGCGCGAGCCACCGGCGGCCTCGCGGCTTGCGGCGCTGCGTCAGATCACCGTGGGCGGCGAAGGATTGCCGGGCGATGCGCTGCGGCAGTGGCGCGAAGGCCCGCTCACGCATATCCAGCTGGACAATCTGTACGGCCCGACGGAGACGACGGTGGCGTGCATGTATCGGCGCACGACGGCCGAGGACGTGACGCAGGCGATCGTCTCGATTGGCAAGCCCTATGCTTCGCGCAATGTCTATGTGCTGGACGCGTCGGGCAATGAAGTGCCGCTGGGCGGGCTCGGTGAGTTGTGCATCGGCGGCGAGACGCTGGCGCGAGGCTATCTGGGACGCCCGGGCTTGAGCGCGCAGCAGTTCATCCCGAACCCGTTCGGTGCGGCGGGATCGCGGCTGTATCGCTCGGGGGATCTGTGCCGCCGCCGGGAAGACGGGACGATCGATTTCCTGGGTCGGATCGACCAGCAGGTGAAGCTGCGCGGCTTCCGTATCGAGTTGGGGGAGATCGAGTCGGTGCTGCGGCAGGTGCCGGGGGTGGGGCAGGCGGCAGTGGAACTGCGCGGCGAGGGCGAGGGTCGTCGTTTGGTGGGCTATGTGTCGGGTGCCGCGGGCGCGGGCGCAATCGACGTCGCGGCGCTACGCGCGGGATTGGAAGGCAAGCTGCCCGCTTATATGGTGCCGAGCGCGTTCGTGGTGCTGGAGCGCTTGCCGGTGATGCAGAACGGCAAGGTGGATCGTCGCGCGTTGCCCGAGCCGGAGGCGGGGGCGAGCCGGGAGCCGGTGGCGGCTCGCACGCCGGCCGAGACGCGGTTGCTGACGATCTGGCGCGCGGTGCTGGGCCGAGACGACATCGGTGTCACCGACAACTTCTTCGAAGCCGGCGGCGATTCACTGCGCGCGCTCAAACTCGTGCAATATGCCCGCGCCGAAGGCTTCGATGCGCTTCAGCTCGAACAGCTCTTCACGCATCCGACGATTCGTTCGCTGATCGAGGCCATGACGGCCTCGCGCGATCTGCCGGCAAACATCATCCGGATGACGTCCGGCGAGGCGTCGATCAATCTGTTCGCGATCCATCCGCTGTACGGTCTGGTTGCCGAATATCGCACGTTTGCCATGGCCCTCGAAGGGTCGGCCACCGTCTACGGCATTCAGGCGCCGTATTACACCGACAAAACCTGGTGGCCGGAAACGCTGCCCGACCTCGCCGCCGACTATGTCGCGCGCATCCGGCAAGTGCAGCCCGACGGTCCCTATCATTTACTGGGCTGGTCGCTTGGCGGCGTTCTGGCGGCAGAGGTGGCGCATCTGCTCGAACAGGACGGGCAAGCGGTGCATTTCCTCGGGCTGCTCGATTCGGCGGCCCCGCACGAGATCGTCGAGGCCAGGGATGGTGCCATCGCCGCCCGGGCGATCCTGCCGCGCCGCCTCAGTGACGACGAACTGGAAGGGTTCCGCAAATTCCTGCTGGAAGCGCAGAAATGGACCGATTTCCTGCCCGAGGGCGATGCGCTCGAATTGCTGCGGACCGCCGCGCTGATGAACGAGTATTTCACGTCGATCGTGCGGCAGGGCCAGCGCAAATCGCTGCAGGTGCCCTTGACGCATTGGTGGGCACGTCGCATCGCCTTCGAAGGGACGCCTCTGGTCTCCGAACGCCAATCCGACTGGTCACACTACATCGATGGCGCGGTTCGGCTGTCGGCCTTCGTCGATGCCGATCATATGGGACTTCCGCACCACGCCGATTTCGTGCGGGAACTGCGGACGCTTCTTTCCTCCCTGAATAGCAAGGTCAGTCATGCTGCTTGAAACCCCTCAACCGTCGAATGTGGCATGCCGACTCGGCGAACTGGCCGCGACGCATCCCGATGCGACGGCGATCATCACGGTGTCTGCCGATGGCGATACCCGCCATGACTATGCCGACCTCGAACGTCGCGCGCGATGCATCGCATCCTGGTTCGTCGCGCACGACGCGGTGGGCCGGCGTGCGCTATTGCTTGCCGACAGTGGCATCGATTACGTCGCGGCATTTTTCGGCTGCCTCTATGCCGGCGTGATCGCGGTACCGGTCTATCCGCCGGAGTCGGCGCGCGAACAGCACCTCGCGCGGCTGCGTGGCATCGCGCAGGATTGCGATGCCGCCTACGTGCTGACCACCGGCGATATCGATGAGAAGCATGCCGACGCGCTTGCCGCCATCGCGCCGGGCGCGGCCATCGTCGTGATCGATCGCGTCTGTGCCGATCCCGGCCTCGGCGACATGCAGGTCGCGCCGCGCGTCATTGGCGGCGGCGACGATATCGCGTTTCTTCAGTACACGTCCGGCTCGACGGCGGCGCCGAAGGGCGTGATGGTCTCGCATGCGAATATCTTTGCGAACGAGAACGCGATCAAAGCAGGCCTCGGCGTCACGACCGAGGACGTGTTTGTCAGTTGGCTGCCGCTGTATCACGACATGGGGCTGATCGGCTCACTGTTGCAGCCGATCCATAGCGGCATCCCGCTGGTGCTGATGTCGCCGCAGTTCTTTCTCGAACGCCCGGTGCGCTGGCTCGAAGCGATCGCGCGTCATCGCGGCACGATCTCGGGCGGTCCGGATTTCGCGTACCGCCTGTGCTGTGAGCGAGTACGGGATACGCAAATCGGCGGGCTCGATCTGTCGAGCTGGCGCGTCGCGTTTTGCGGCTCGGAACCGGTCCGGCATGACACGCAAGAGGACTTTGCCGAACGCTTCGCGGCGGCAGGCTTCGACGCCGATGCACGCTATCCCTGCTACGGCCTGGCCGAAGCGACGCTCTTCGTCAGCGGCGGCACGCGCGGTGTCGGGCTGGTGAGCGCGGCCTTTGCGGAAGCGGACTTGCGTGCCGGTCGTGCGCGCGCCGATGCGCAAGGCGCCCGACTCGTGCAGTGCGGTCGCGCGGCCTTTGCCCACGACATCCAGATCGTCGATCCCGACAGCCGCGCGACGTTGCCCGACGGCGATTCGGGCGAGATCTGGGTCAGCGGGCCGAGCATCGCGCACGGCTATTGGCAAAACGCGACCGCCAGCAACGAGACATTCGTCGAGCACGACGGCGTGCGTTGGCTGCGCACCGGCGATCTGGGCTTCCGCCACGACGGCGGCTTGTATGTCGTGGGGCGTCGCAAGGATATGATCATCGTGCGCGGGCAAAACCTGTACCCGCAGGACATCGAGCGGATTATCGAAGCCGAGGTGGACGTCGTGCGCAAGGGGCGGGTCGCCGCCTTCGGTGTCACGCTGGCCGGACGCGAAGGGATCGGCGTGGCGGTCGAGGTGTCGCGCAGCACGCAGAAGCTGGTGCCGCCCCAAGCACTCGTCGATGCCTTGAACGAAGCCGTCAGCGTCGCGTGCGGCGAGCCGTTGTCGCTGGCCGTGCTGCTGCAGCCGGGCGCGCTGCCGAAGACGTCGAGCGGCAAGCTTCAACGCGCTGCCACGGCCCAGCGATGGCAGCAACGCGACCTCGACGCCTATGCGATCTATGAAGCGGGCCAGTTTGTCGATGGCGCGCCAGCGGCGCAGGGTGACGCGGCCGATGTGCCGCTCGACGCGCTGGAGACCGAGCTGGCGACGCTATGGTCCGACGTCCTCGAACGCACGGTCGCCACGGCCGACGCCCACTTCTTCTCGCTCGGCGGCAGTTCACTGCGCGCAACGCAACTGACCGCGCGTATCCGAGAGCGCTGGCAACTGCGTTTCGAGATGGCCGATCTCTTTGCCGCGCCGGTACTGCGCCGTTGCGCTGCCGTGATTGCCGCGCGGATCGCAGCGGGCGAGTCATACCGGACCGAGACGATCGTCGCCGCGAGTGACGACATCGGACGCTATCCGGCGTCATTGGGGCAACGGCGCTTTTGGTTCCTGTGGCAGATGGACCGGCTTAGCAATGCCTATCATATGGCCGGTGGCCTCGCGGTCCATGGCGTCGTCGATATCGCCGCGTTGCACGTCGCCCTCGACGCGCTTGCCAGACAGCACGGCGCATTGCGCACGACCTTCGCGGCGGACGAGGCGGCGGACGTCGTGCAAATCGTGCAGGCGCCCGCGCCGATCGCGATCGCCGAGATCGACGCGCGGCATTGCGCCGACCGCGTGGACGCGTTACTGCACACCTTCGTGGGCACGCCGTTCGATCTGGTCGCGGGGCCGTTATGGCGTGCCGCGATAATCCGCGTGGGCGAGACCGACAGCCGCATCGTGCTCGCGATGCACCACGTCGTCGCCGATGGGTGGTCAGTCGATCTGCTGCTCGACGAGCTGGCGCGCCGCTATGGCGTGGCCAGCGAGGGCGAAGCACAGCGGTTCGCGCCGCCGCTGCTGCGTTATCCGGACTATGCGCATTGGCAACGTCGATGGGTCGAGACCGCCGAGAAGACGGCGCAGCTGCAGTACTGGCGCGCGCAGCTCACGCCGCCCTATGTGCCGCTGGTGCTTCCGGTCGATCAGGCACGGACTCCGGCGACGGACCATCCCGCCGGCCATCTGCCGTTTGCGATTCCCGACGAACTGCGCGACGCGCTGCGGCAAGTCGAGCGCGAACAGGGCTTGACCTTCTTCACGGTGTCGATCGCGGCATTCGCGCTCGCGCTGTATGCCTATACAGGGGAAAGCGATATTCGCATCGGCGTGCCGCTGGATGGCCGTGCGCGAAGCGCGCTGCGCGAGTTGGTGGGTTTCTGCGTCAATACGCAGGTCGTGCGATGCCAGATCGCGCCGCACGCGTCGCTGAGCGAGGCGCTTCATGTGATGCGTACTGCCGTGCTCGGCGCGCAAGATAAGCAGGATCTGCCCTTCGACCTGTTGGTCGATGCGCTGCGGCCGGAACGCGGAGCCGCGGGGGCGCCGTTGTTCGACGTGATGTACGGGCATCAGCCCGCCATCGACGGCGTCGTGCAGGCGATGGCAGGCGTTACCGCGCATCGTTTCAGGGTGCCGGATCAAACGGTGCCGTTCGAACTGACGCTCGATACCTACGAGGCAGCCGACGGTCAGGTGTCCGGCACCTTTACCTATGCAGCCGATCTGTTCGCACCGCAGACGATCGACGGCATCGCCGCGCGCTACCGCGCCTTGCTCGCCGCCTTTGCCGCCGATACCGATCGCCGCGTGGCGGATGCGCTATCGGACGGCGATAGCGAACGCAGCCTCCTGCTGTCATGGTCGGGAAGCATGGCCGCCGATAACGCGCCGCCGCTGGTCATCGACGCCATCGCGCAGCGTGCCGCGCGCGATCCCGACGCGATAGCGGTCATCGAGGGGACAGGCGCGCTTCGGTATGAGGCCTTGAATGCACGCGCCAATCAGTTGGCGCATCGGCTGATCCAGATGGGCGTCGGTCAGGATGTGCGCGTGGGCATTGCGGTCGAGCGCTCGATCGATATGATCGTCGGTCTGCTCGCGATCCTGAAGGCCGGTGGCGCTTATGTTCCGCTGGATCCGTCCTATCCGCGTGACCGGCTCGCCTACATGCTGGAGGATAGTCGCGTCGACTTGCTGCTGACGCAGTCGCACGTACGCGATCGCGTTCCCGCCGCACACGTGTCCTCGGTCATTGAAATCGACCGCGTCGATCTGTCCGCCGAGCCGGTGGGGAATCCGAGCGTTGCCGTGCATCCGGACAGTCTCGCCTATGTGATCTACACGTCGGGATCGACGGGAAAACCGAAGGGCGTGGGCATTTCGCAGCGCGCGCTCGCGATCCATACGTCCGCGACGATCGATTTCTGTCGGATGACGGCCGCCGATCGCGTGCTGCAGTTTGCAACGTTCAGCTTCGATGGATTCGTCGAGGAAATGTATCCGACCTTGTCGGTCGGCGCGGCGATGGTGCTCCGGGGCGAAGATCTCTGGGACAGCAAGACGCTCTACCAGAAGCTGCACGCGCATCGAATCAGCATCATCGACGTCACGACGGCCTACTGGCATCTGCTCGCCCAGGACTTCGCCGCGGCCGGTCCACGCGACTACGGCGCGCTGCGGCTGGCCATCGCGGGCGGTGAGGCGATGGCGCTCGAAGGTGTGAAGGCCTGGCGTGCGGCCGGGCTGCAGCACGTGACGCTGCTCAACACCTATGGACCGACGGAGACGACGGTGTCGTCGACGCTGTTCGACTGTGCAGCGATGCTCGCATCGCACGCGCACGACGGTCGCGTGCCGATCGGACGCGCGCTCCCCGGCCGGCGGGTCTATGTGCTCGATGCGCGCGGCGAACTGGCGCCGCGCGGCGTGTCGGGCGAGTTGTGCATCGGCGGACCGGGTGTCGCACGTGGCTATCTGAACCGTTCCGCGCTGACCGCGGAACGGTTTGTCCCGGATCCCTTCGACGGCGAGGGCGGTCGCCTGTATCGCACCGGGGATCTGGTGCGCTGGCGTGCCGACGGTGTATTGGAGTATCTCGGCCGAATCGACCATCAAGTGAAGATTCGCGGCTTCCGGATCGAGTTGGGCGAAGTCGAGGCGCAGTTGCTGGCGCATCCCGCGGTTCGCGAGGCCGTGGTCGTGGCGCAGGACGTCGCGGGCGGGACGCGATTGGTGGGCTATGTCACGGCGCAGCCGGATCAGATGCCGACACCGGAGGCGCTGCGCGTCGCGCTCGCCGCTTTGCTGCCCGACTATATGGTGCCGGGCGCGATCGTCGTGCTCGACCGACTGCCGCTGACGCCCAGTGGGAAAGTGGACCGCAAAGCCTTGCCGGTGCCTGCGCCGATACAGACGGCGCAAGCCTATGCAGCGCCACGCGGCGACGTGGAAGGGGCGCTGGCGCGGATCTGGCAGGACCTGTTGGGCGTCGAGCGCATCGGTCGCGACGACAACTTCTTCGCGCTCGGTGGCGACTCGATTCTCAGCCTGAAGGCGGTCGCCCGCGCGCATGACGTGGGCTTGCAATTCACCCCCCGACAACTCTTCGATGCGCAGACGGTGGCCGCGCTTGCGCTGGCGTTGGCCGGTGCATCGGGCAGTGGCGTGCCGCCATTGCGGCCGTGCGCGTCGCGCGATCGACAGCGCCTGCCGCTGTCGTATGCGCAGCAGCGCCTTTGGTTCCTCTGGCATTTGCAGCCCGAGAGCACGGCGTATCACATGGCGGGCGCGTTACGCCTGCAAGGCGTGGTGGACGCGCAGGCGGTGCGGGCGAGCTTCGCTGCACTGGTGGCGCGCCACGAGAGCCTGCGCACGACGTTCGAGGCCGACGCCAGCGGCCAGGCGGTACAGGTGATCGGCGTCGATGCACGTTTCGACTGGCGTCACGTCGATGCCGTCGATGCCGTTGTTGGCGCGTCGGACCGGCAAGACGGGCAGGCGGTGCGGGAACGGATCGGCGCCGCGCTGGCAGGCGAGCCGTTCGACCTGACATCGGGGCCGCTGTTGCGCGTGGCGTTGATCCGTGTGCAGCCGGACGAGCACGTGCTCGCGGTATCGATGCATCACATCGTGTCCGATGGCTGGTCGGTCGAGGTATTGCTGGAGGAATTCGTCGCCGCCTATCGCGCGACCGTGATGGGCGAGGCCCTGTCGCTGCCGGTCTTGCCGGTGCAGTACGCGGACTATGCGCTGTGGCAGCGCGACTGGCTGGAGGCCGGCGAGCGCGAGCGGCAACTGGCGTATTGGCGCGAGACGCTGGGTGACGATCATCCGGTATTGGCGCTGCCGTCGGACCATCCGCGGCAGGCGATCGCGCAGTACCCGGCAAGCACGCTGCCGGTCGCGCTGCCGCCCTCGATCGCGGAGGCGGTGCGTCGCACCGCGGGCGTGCACGGTACGACGCCGTTTGTCGTGCTGCTCACCGCGTTTACGATGTTGCTGCACCGCTATACGGGACAGACCGATATTCGCGTCGGGTCGCCCGTTGCCAATCGAGATCGGCCGGAGACGGCAGGCGTGGTCGGCCTGTTCGTGAACATGCAGGTCCTGCGTGCGCACTTGCACGATCGCATGCCTTTGACCGCGCTGCTTGACGACATGAAGGCCACCGTCCGCGATGCGCAGGCGCACGCGGATCTGCCGTTCGACGTATTGGTCGACGCGTTGCAGCCGGAGCGTAGCTTGAGCCATACACCGCTGTTCCAGGTCATGTTCAACCATCTTCGCGAGGATGACCGGGTCCTGAATGCCTTGCCCGGTATGACGGTGGCATGGCTGCCGCCGCTGACGGGGATGGCGCAGTGCGAACTGACGCTGACGACGACGGAAAGCGTCACCGGCGCCATGTCGGCCAGCCTGACCTATGCAGAGACGCTGTTCGATGCCGCGACGATGGTGCAGTTCGGGCGGCATTACGTGTCGATGTTGGCGGCCTTGACCGACGCCTCGGCGCAAGTCCTCTCGGATGTCACGTTGTTGTCCGAGCGGGAGCGGGACGCGTTGCTGGCCCAAGGGACATGCCCCGAACCTTATCCGGATGCCATGCCGGTTCACGCGCGCATAGCGCTTGCAGCACGGACGCATCCGGAACGACTCGCCGTGCGCTACGGGGAGACGCGCCTCAGTTATGGCGAGCTGGATGCGCGGGCGAATCAGCTGGCGCATCGACTCGTCGCGCTCGGTGTCGGCCCCGAGGTCGGCGTCGGCATCGCCGTGGAGCGGTCGGTCGAGATGGTCGTCGGTCTTCTTGCCATCCTGAAGGCCGGTGGCGCGTATGTCCCGCTGGATCCCGAGTATCCGCAGGAACGGCTGGCCTACATGCTCGACGACAGCCGCATCCGTCTGCTGTTGACGCAGTCATGGATCCGCGCCCGTCTGCCGCTGTCCGACGCCGTGACGCTGCTGGATCTCGATACGATCGACGTCTCGCAGGAGCCCGTGGACGCGCCCTCGGTCGGCGTGCACGGCGACAACGTCGCCTATGTGATCTACACGTCGGGCTCCACCGGACGTCCGAAAGGCGCCGCGAACCGGCACAGCGCATTGACGAACCGCCTGGCCTGGATGCAAGCCGCCTACCGTCTCGATGCGCACGACGTGGTGCTGCAGAAGACGCCGTTCAGCTTTGATGTATCGGTCTGGGAGTTCTTCTGGCCCTTGGTAAGCGGCGCCGGGCTGGCGCTTGCCGAGCCCGGGGCGCACCGCGATCCGCAACGTCTGGTCGCGTCGATCGCGGCGCATGCGGTCACGACGCTGCATTTCGTGCCGTCGATGCTGCAGGCATTCGTCGATCATGCGGGTGTGCGCGCCTGCACGGGACTGACGCGGATCGTGTGCAGTGGCGAGGCCTTGCCGGCGGATCTCGCGAACCGGACGCTGGCGTTGCTGCCGCGCGCGGCGCTATACAACCTCTACGGCCCCACCGAAGCGGCGATCGACGTGACCCATTGGCAATGTCGCCCCGGCGACGCGGTGGTGCCGATCGGCAATCCGATCGGGAATGTCAGCACTCATGTGCTCGATCGATCGATGCAGCTCGTGCCGCGCGGGGTGGCCGGCGAGCTGTATCTGGGCGGCGCGGGCCTGGCGCGCGGTTATCTGTATCGGCCGGCCTTGAGCGCCGAGCGCTTCGTGCCCGATCCGTTCGATCCGAACGGCGCGCGTCTGTACCGCACCGGCGATCTGGTGCGGTGGTCGGCGCAGGGCGCGCTGGAGTATCTGGGCCGGCTCGACCATCAGGTCAAGATCCGCGGCTTCCGCATAGAACTTGGCGAGATCGAGACGCAATTGGTGCAGGCCGGGGCGCGTGAGGCGGTCGTGACCGCCCAGGAAGGCCCGGGCGGCACGCGACTGGTCGCGTACGTCACCGCGCAAACCGGACCGGCGCGCGATGTGCATGCCGACGTGAGCGACGATGTGACCAGTGATGTGGTCAGCGATGTGGCCAAATTCCGCATCGCTCTCGCGCGGCACTTGCCGGACTATATGGTGCCGGGCGTGATCGTCATACTCGACGCGCTGCCGCTGAACGCAAACGGCAAGGTCGACAGAAAGGCGCTGCCGGCGCCGACCTATCAAGTGCAGGGCTATCAGCCGCCGGAGGGCGCGGCGGAAACCGCACTCGCAGCCATTTGGCAGGCCGTGTTGGGCGTGGATCGGGTCGGCCGCCACGATAATTTCTTCGAGTTGGGCGGCGATTCCATTCTCAGCCTGCAAATCGTCGCGCGCGCGCGGCAAGCCGGATGGCACGTCAGCTCGCGGCAATTGTTCGAGCACCAGACGGTCGGCCTGCTGGCAACGGTCGCGCGGCGAACCGATGTTGATGCCGATGTCGATGCCGATGCCGTCGCGGTTCAGCAGGAACAGGGCAGCGTACCGCTGTTGCCGATCCAGTCGTGGTTCTTCGCCACGCCGGTGGCGAATCGCTCCCACTGGAACCAGGCAGTGCTGCTCGAAGGCGAGGTCATGCCCGACAGCGCCGCGCTAGCCATCGCGCTGGATGCCGTGGTGGCGCACCACGGGGCATTGCGTTTGCGCTTCACGCAGGCTTCAGACGGAACCTGGCAGCAGGCCTATGCCGCCGACGCCGACGTCGGCATGACTGGCGCGCTGCTGTGGGAGCGCGAGGGCCGCGATGCGCATGACATCGAGGCACTGTGCGATGCCGCGCAACGAAGTGTGAACCTGGCCGACGGCCCGGTCTTGCGCGCGGTGCTGATTCGCCTGCCGGAAGGACAATGGCGTTTGCTGCTGGCGATTCATCACCTTGTCGTGGACGGCGTATCGTGGCGGATTCTGTTGGCGGATCTGGAGGCGGCATATCGCCAGACGCGGCTAGGGCGGAGCGTGACGCTGCCGGCGAACGGGACGACATATCAGGCATGGGCCGACCGACTCGTCGAGGCGGCGCAACTTGAAACGACGCGTGCCGAGTTGCCGTATTGGCAGACCGTCCTCGAGACCTCGGCACACATTCCGGTAGACCGGGACACGCGGACCTCGACGGTCGCGGATCTCGTGCAATCTGTCCATCAGCTCGATCGTGGACGCACGCGGCGCCTGTTGCAGGACGTGCCTGCCGCCTATCGGACGCAAATCAACGACGTCCTGTTGACGGCGCTGGGGCGCGCCCTGTGCACGTGGACCGGGCGCGATGCGATCCGTATCGACGTGGAAGGCCATGGACGCGAGGATCTGTTCGACGATGTCGACCTGAGCCGCACGGTGGGATGGTTCACCAGCTTGTATCCGGTCAAGCTCGACACCTCGGGCGAACCGGGTGCCGCCCTGAAGCGCGTGAAAGAGTCCCTGCGTTCCGTCCCGCGACGCGGCATCGGCTTCGGCTTGCTGAGGTATCTCGGCGACGCGCAGACACAATCAGCGCTGCAGGACGGCGCGTCGTCGGTGGTATTCAACTACCTCGGGCAATTCGACGGCGCTTCCACGGAGGCGGATCGTTGGCAGATGGCGATGGAGTCGACAGGTGCATCGCAAGATCCGCACGCCACGCCGACGCACGCGTTCTCGTTCGATGCAAAGGTGTACGACGGCAGCCTGACCGTGACGCTGAGCTATGACAGCGCGCGTTTCCACGCGGCGACCGCCGACGCGTTGCTGACTTCCTATATCGCCGAGCTTGACGCGTTGATCGCGCACTGCGCGTGCGGCGTGATCGGCGTGACGCCGTCGGACTTTCCCTTGGCGGCGCTGACGCAGGCGCAGTTGGACGCACTGCCCGTGGGCGCGGACCAGATGGCGGATCTGTATCCGCTCTCGCCGATGCAGTCGGGGATGTTGTTTCACACGCTGTACGCGCCGGAGGGCGGCGCCTACCTGAATCAGTTGCGCGTCGACGTGGAAGGGTTGGACGTTGCACGATTCCGTGCGGCGTGGGAAGCGGTGAGCGAACGTCACACGACCCTGCGGACCGGCTTCGTCCAGCAGGACGAGGGCTGGCTGCAATGGGTGGCGCAACGCGTCACCTTGCCGTTTGCCGAGCACGACGGGCGCGCACGGTCGGATGGCGTCGAGGCGCTCGACGCATTAGCGCGCGCAGAACTGGCGCGCGGCTTCGATCTCGCCTGTCCGCCGCTGCAGCGAATCGTGCTGGTACGCACGGGCGCGCAACGTCACCACCTTATCTGGACGCATCATCATCTGCTGTTGGACGGCTGGAGCGTATCGATGCTGATGGGCGAGGTGCTGCGGCACTACGACGGCCACACGCTATCCGCGCCGACGGGCCGCTATCGGGATTACATCGCGTGGTTGCAGGCGCGCGACGAGCAGGCCGGGGAGGCCTATTGGCGCGGTGTACTCGCGCAGATGGGCGAGCCGACCCGTCTTGCCGCGTCGCTGCCGCAAGACACGCAAGATAGCGGCACCGTGGCGCAATCGGCGTCCGAGGGTCAGGACGAGCAGCTGCTGGAATGGTCCGAGCCGGCGACGGCGGCCCTGGTGGCGCTGGCGCGCCGCTGCCGCGTGACGGTGAACGTGCTGGTGCAGGCGGCCTGGGCGATGGTGCTGCAACGCTGGACAGGGCAGGCATCGGTGGTATTCGGCGCGACGGTGTCGGGCCGTCCTGTCGATTTGGCCGGGACAGAGCAACTGTTGGGGCTGTTCATCAACACGGTGCCCGTGATCACGTCGCCGCGCGGCGACGCGGTACTCGGCGACTGGCTGTCGGCGTTGCAGGCGCAAGGCGTCGCCTCGCAAGAGCAGGCGCATACGCCGCTGTTCGACATCCAGCGATGGTCCGGTGCCGGGTCGGAAGGATTGTTCGACACGCTGATCGTGTTCGAGAACTATCCCGTCGATGCCGCCTTGCGCGAGACGGCGCCGGGGGGACTGGTATTCGGCGCAGTGGGATATCGCGAGGAGACCAACTATGCATTGACGCTGGGCGTGACGCTTGGCGCGCGCCTGGCGGTGGCGGCGACCTCCGCCCGCACGGCGATCGCCGCGACGTCAGTCGCGCGGATGCTGGCGCAGATGCAGCGTGTCCTGGACGCCTTCGTATCGGGGGGCGCGTCGGTGCGCATCCGCGAGATAGCGCTGCTCGATGACGCGGCGCGCGCGCACCTGCTCACGCTGGGTCGCAACGATGCGCTGTCGGTGCCGACGCGCCTCGTGCACGAACGTATCCGCAGGCAGGCCGAGCTGACGCCCGACGCGATCGCGATCGTGTACGGCGACGCGCGCCTGACGTACGGCGAACTCGAGCAGCGTGCGAACCGTCTGGCGCACCGTCTGGTGGCGCGGGGCGTCGGGCCGGAAGTGCGGGTGGGCATCGCCGTCGCGCGGTCCATCGAGATGGTGGTCGGGCTGCTGGCGATCCTCAAGGCCGGCGGCGCCTATGTGCCGCTCGACCCGGACTATCCGTCCGAGCGCCTGGCCTACATGATAGAGGACAGCGGCATCGCGCTGACGCTGACCCAGCGCGCCGTGCGCGCGACGCTGGGCCTGGCGGACGCCGCTGTGATCGAACTCGACGCACTCGATCTGTCCGCGGAGTCCAGCGCGGCACCCGATGTCCGCGTCGATGACGATCATCTCGCCTATGTGATTTATACATCGGGCTCGACTGGCCGGCCAAAGGGCGTTGGCTTGCCGCATCGCGCTTTCTCGCGACACGTGCACGTGTCGGTCGGCTTGTTCGATCTGAACGAACGCGATCGGGTCTTGCAATTTTCGACGCTGAACTTCGACGGCTTCGTCGAGCAACTGTTCCCGGCCCTGACGATCGGTGCGCGGGTCGTGCTGCGCGGCCCCGCGCTATGGGACAGTGCGACTTTCCGCGAGCAGCTCGTATCGCACGGCATTACCGTGGCGGACGTGACCACGGCCTACTGGCAGTTGCTGACGCAGGACCTCGACAGCGGCACGCTGCCGGATCTTGGCGGCCTGCGCCGCCTGCATGCCGGGGGCGAGGCGATGTCGCCGCAGACGCTGCATCTGTGGCACCGCGTGGCGCCCGTGGGCATCACGCTGGCGAATACCTACGGCCCGACCGAGGCAGCGGTGACGGCCAGCGCGTATCTGTGCGACACGGATGCCGCGCGACATACGCGGCTGTCGACGGTCCCGATCGGTCGTCCGCTCGGCGGCCGGACGCTCGCCGTGATGGACGCCGACCTGAGGCTGGCACCGTACGGCGCGACGGGCGAGTTGTGCATCGGCGGCGCGCTGCTTGCGCGCGGCTATTTGAATCGCCCCGGGCTGACCGCGGAGCGCTTCGTGCCGGACCCATCCGATGCGCATGGCGGCCGGCTGTACCGCACGGGCGACCTCGCGCGATGGAATGCGCAAGGTGAACTCGTCTATGTCGGGCGCATCGATCACCAGTTGAAAGTGCGGGGCTTCCGCGTCGAGCTGGGCGAGATCGAGGCACAGCTTCTTGCGCAGCCCGATGTGCGCGAGGCCATTGCGATGGGCGCCTCGCATGCGGGCACGACGCGCGTCGTCGCCTATGTATCGGCGCAGGCGGGGCGTGCGCTCGATGCCGCGGACTTGCGTTCCGCGCTGGCACGCTCGCTGCCCGACTACATGGTGCCCGCCGCGATCATGGTATTGGACGCGCTGCCGCTGAACCCGAACGGCAAAGTGGACCGCAAGGCGTTGCCCGAGCCGGCGTATCGCAGCGACGGCCATGAGGCGCCGCAAGGCGCGCTGGAAACGACGATCGCGACGATCTGGTCGGACGTGCTCAGTGTCGCGCAAGTGGGGCGCCGCGACAATTTCTTCGCGCTGGGCGGCGATTCGATTCTGGTCATGAAAGTCGCCACGCGCTTGCGTGCCGCGACCGGGGATGCGCTGTCGCTCCCGTCGATCTTCGGTAATCCGACGATCGCCGGGCTGGCCGACCACATCGCCACCCTGCGGCAGGCGTCCAAGCACGATCAAGCCGAGCCGGTGTTGCATCGCATTGCACGCGAGACGGCGACGGACGCCACGATGTTGCCGCTCTCGCCCGCGCAACGCCGCGTCTGGATCGCGTCGCGTCTGGCGGGGCCGACGTCGTCGGCGTATAACGTGTCCGCCTCGGTGCGGCTCGACGGCGACGTATCGGCAGCCCGGCTATCGGATGCGCTCGCGCGGCTGGTCGCGCGCCACGACATATTGCGCACCCGCTATCCGGACCACGACGGTCTGCCGCATACGGTGATCGACGCCGACGGCGCCGTCGATTTTTCGATCCATGACTTGCGCGAGATACCGGTCGATCAGCATCCGGCGCGATTGCGCGAGATCACTCTCGACCGACTCGACCGGCCGTTCGATCTGGCCGGCGCCGCATTGTTGCGCGCGACGCTTGTCCGGATCGACGCGCGTCAGGCGTTGTTGATGCTCTCGATGCATCACATCCTCTGCGATGGCTGGTCGATGGACGTGCTGGTACGCGACTTTTGCGCCTTCTATGCGGCTGGCGCACAGGCAGTGCTGCCGCCGTTGCCGGTGCAGTATGTCGATTACGCCGCGTGGCACACGGCTTTGCTCGACGGCGCGCGCGGCACCGCGCTGAAGGACTTCTGGCAGCGGCAGTTGGCCGGCGCGCGTGGCGTACTCGATCTGCCCGCCGACTATCCACGGCCCGCGACGGTCGCCGATGCCGGCGATGCCCTACATGCCACGCTCGATACCGCCCGCGTCGCGCGACTCGCACGTTTCGCGCGCGCGCACCAGGTGACGCCGTTTGTCGTGCTGCTATCTGCGTTCCAAGTTTTGCTGCATCGCCTCACCGGCAGTCGCGACGTGCTGGTCGGGACCGATGTTGCCGGCCGCACCCGCGTCGAGTTGGAGCAACTGATCGGCTTCTTCGTCAACGTGGTGCCGTTGCGCCTGACGGTCGCGCCGGCAGGCGCATCGGTGCCGGTGGCGCAGCTCATCGCGCACACGCATGCGACGGCCGTCGCGGCGCTCGAACATCAAGATCTGCCGTTCGATCAGATTGCCCGATGCGCGCGATACGAACGCGATGCGACACGTAATCCGCTGGTGCAGGCGCTGTTTGTCTCGCAAAGCAAGGCATCGGCACCGATCGCGCTGCCCGGCGTTGTCGCCGAGCTGATCAAGCTGCCTGCCAGCCACTCGAAATTCGACATGGCGCTGTTCGTCACCGAAGGCGACACGGAATGGGAGGTCGAGTGGGTCTTCGCGACCGCGCTGTTCCAGCACGCCACGATTCAGCGCTGGCTCGATCAATGGCTTCGTTTAGTAGAGGACATCATGACGCAATCCGACCTTTCCCTTGCGGGCGACACGCCGTCACCGGCCGTGCCGGATACCGCCAAGCCGGCCGCGCGGGTCGCTCCCGGCGACAAGTTCGCGAAGCTTAAGAAGATCGCGTCGCGGGGAAGTCGTGCCGCGTCCGCGCCCGAGGCCGCACAAGCCGATGTTCCGGCGCGGATCTCGCTATTGCAGCCGGGCAGGATCATGCCGGTCGTGCTGGAGCCGCTTAGCGCCGACGTCGATCCGATCGCCTGGGCCGCGCGACACCGCGACTTCATCGATGCGACGCTGGCGCGGCACGCGGTGATTCTGTTCCGGAATTTCCGACTCCCCACGCCGCAAGCGTTCGAAAGCTTCGCCGATGCGATGTCCCCGGGCCTGTACGGGAACTATGGCGATCTGCCGAAAAAGGAGGGCGGCAAACGGACCTACCGTTCGACGCCCTATCCCGAGCGCGAAATGATCCTGTACCACAACGAAAGCGCCCATCTCGAACAATGGCCGCGCAAACAGTGGTTCTTCTGCGAGTTGCCGTCGCGTGTGGGCGGGACGACGCCGATCGTCGACTGCCGCGAAATGCTGCGCGAATTGCCGGCCGATATCGTCGAGCGCTTCGCGACGAAGGGCTTGATCTACTCGCGCACGTTCACCGATCGACTCGACGTGTCGTGGCGCGACTTTTTCGGTACCGACGATCGGGAGGTGGTGGCGCGCCGGCTCGATGCGGCCGGTACCGCCTTCTGCTGGCTGGACAACGACGGCTTGCAGACGCGCTCGGTCAGCCCCGGCGTGATCACGCATCCGGTAAGCGGTGAACGCTGCTTCTTCAACCAGGTGCAACTGCATCATCCGTACTTCCTGAAGCCGGACATTCGTCGCGATCTGCTCGATATGGTCGGAGTCGATTATCTGCCGCGCAATGTGTTTTATGGCGATGGCTCGCCGATCGACGACGCCACGATGGCCCGCATCGGCGAAGCGTATGCGCGTTGCGCTGTGCGCTTCGAATGGCGCAAGGGCGATGTCGTGTTGCTCGACAACATGCTGTCCGCGCATGCGCGCGATCCGTACGAGGAGCCGCGCAAGATCGTCGTCGCGATGGGCGAGATGGTGTCGCGCGCCAGTGTGACGGGGGCGTCGGGCACGGCGCAGGATGCCGCCGACAACGCTGTCACGAAGCAGGTCTGAGGGGCACGCATCAAGTGTATGCATCCGGTGCACGCGTGCAGGTATTCGGTAAACGGACAAGAGTGGGAACCCATGAGTAACGCGATTCATCAGGCCGAGAACGTCGGCCATGCCCTTTCGGCGGAGCAGCAGGTCGTGCTGGCCGCTCCGATGCTGCGCGACAATCCGGCGGTATTCCGCGCCACGCTGAGCGGTGCGTGGCGGGACGCCGATCTGCAACGCGCTTTCGAAAACGTGTTTGCGCGGCACGAGATCTTGCAGACGACGTTTCGGGAGACCCCCGGCTATGCGCTGCCGAGACAATATCCATGCGACGGCACGCCGCCGCGCATGGAGACAATCGATGCGATGCAGGCCTCGCGCGAGGACCTGGTGCAGGGGGAGCGCGAGGCAGCCCGCCTCGGCACCGAGCGTCTCGTCCGCTGTGTGCTGCTGCGCCACACGGCGACGCATGCGCGGCTTGTCCTGAGCGCGTCGCGACTCGTCGCCGACGAAGCCGGGCTGGCGCGGCTATATCGGGATGCGCTCCACGCGTACGGGCCATCCGGCGGCGACGCGCCGATCGCGGATAGCGATACGGAAGACGACACCGACGACGGCGTGATCCAGTACACCCAGTTCGTCGAGTGGCGTGAGGAGCTGGCGCTCGGCGACGACGCGCACGATGGCGCTGCTTACTGGACCGCGTATCTGGCGCAGATGGCGGCCGATCAGGCGCAAGTGCCGGCCTTGCCTTATCGGCGCAGTGCCGCGTCGGAGGCGTCGCCATTCGCCCAGCCGCCGCGCGCGGCGGCGCAGGAAGCGGCAGCGCAAGACACGAGGTGGGTGCGTGCCATCGATATCGACGACACACTCGACGCGGCAGCGCGCCAGTGTGGCGTGCCGACCGCCGTGCTCACGCAGGCGGCGTGGTGGCTGCTGCTCGCGCGCATCGCGGGAGACGCGCACGTCGTGGGCGCCTGGCAACACGATTGTCGCGACGACGCGGAGATGCTGGAAAACGGCATCGGTGCTTTCGTCCGGACCTATCCGGTCGCGCTGAACTGCGACGCGACTCGCCCCTTTGCCGCCTTCGCGCAGGAATGCGCCACGGTGCTCGATGCGCATCGGTCATCGCTGGAGTATTGGCCCGCCACCCCGGCAACCCGCGACGACGCCTTGCCGACATTCGATCGCGTGGCCTTCGCGACGGCGCGCATCGTCCCGGACCTGTCGATCGACGCCGCGGCGGGGCATCGTTCCGCGTTCGCCGATCGCATCCAGGCCTTGCTCCCCGGCTATGAACTCGCCTTGCAGATCGACATCGATGCCGCGGGCACGCCGCGCCTCGCCACGTTGTCCGCAAGCGCCGATTGCTATGCGGCAAACGATGTCGACATGCTGCTGCGTCAATATCAAACACTGCTTGCCGCCATCGCGTCGAATGCGACCGCGCCACTCGGCGATCTCGCCATCGATTCGCCCGAGCGGCAGCGCGCGCTGCGCGCATGGCGCGGGGAGACCAAGGACTGGGGCACGCGCACGGTGCCGGCCGCCATTGCGGCATGGGCGGTGACGCGGCCGGACGCGCCGGCGCTGGTCGCCCCGGAGCGTTCGCTCAGCTATGCCGAGCTGGAGGCCTGCGTGGTGAAGACGGTCGCGCTGCTCGCCGCGCATGGCGTCGGCCGGGGCGGTGTGGTCGGACTGTCCTTGCCTCGGTCCGCCGGGCTCGTCGTCGCGCTGCTGGCGGCGATGCGCGCGGGTGCCGCCTATCTGCCACTGGATCCGAGCTGGCCCGCGTCCCGCCGCGACGAGATCGTCGCGCAGGCCGGCGCAGGCATCGTGCTATGCGAACGCGGCGCGGCAGTGTCGTCGGCGCATGTTGCGTTCGACCTGTCGGACGCGTGGGATGACACGCACGACACGCGTGACACGTCGTCGATCGCCGCAGCGGCCGACGACGGTGTGGCGTTGCGCGATGACTCGGCTTACGTGCTCTACACGTCGGGGTCGACGGGCAAGCCGAAGGGCGTCAAGATCGGTCATCGACAACTGTTGAACTACGTGGCCGGCAGCAGCGCGGCGCTAGGTCTTGCCCACTGCACGCGCTTTGCACTGACCTCGACGATCGCCGCGGATTTGGGCAATACGACTTTATTCGGTGCGCTATACAACGGCGCCTGTCTGGTGATTCCGCGCGACGAGGACATGAAGGACGCGCAGTCATTTGCCCAATTCCTTCGGTCGGGCCGGATCGACTGCGTGAAGATCACCCCGTCGCACTTCGGCGCATTGACCGACGCGGCGGACATCACGCTGCCGCGCGTCGTCATTCTCGGCGGTGAACCCGTTCCTGTCGGCCTCGCCGCTCGCATCAAGCGCATCGATCCGACGACGCGCGTCTTCAATCACTATGGGCCGACGGAAACGACGGTCGGCGTGCTCGTGCACGAATACGGCGTGTCGTCGGGCGAAGTGGCTCCCGGGCCGAGCCTGCCGCTTACGCTGCCGCTACCCAACTGTTACGCCTATGTCCTGGACGCGGCACGCAGGCTCGCGCCTGTCGGGATGCCGGGCGAGTTGTATATCGGCGGCGCGCAGCTCAGTGACGGCTATGTCGAGCAGGCGAATGCCGACGTCTTCGTCGACGATCCGTTTCAGCCGGGACAGCGCCTGTACCGAAGCGGCGATCGCGCCCGGTATGTGGCCGGTGGCGGCGTGCAGCTGATCGGGCGCGCCGACGCGCAGGTCAAGATTCGGGGATTCCGGATCGAGCCGGCGGAAATCGAGGCGGCGCTGCTGACGATCGACACGGTCCGTGAAGCCGCCATCCGCGCATGGGGGGACGACACCGGGCGGCAACTGGCCGCCTACATCGTGCTCGATCGACCGGATAGCGACGTCGGCGGCGACATCGCGCGGCTAAGCGAGGCCTTGGCGTCGCGCCTGCCCGCGCCGATGCTGCCCGCGCACTGGGTAATCGTCGCGCATCTCCCGCGTCTTGCCAATGGCAAGATCGATCGCAGAACACTGCCGGATCCTCGGCTGGACGTCGCACGCGAGGCGGCTATTCCGCCCGGCACGGCGCTTGAGACACTGCTGCTGCGCGTCATCTCGCAATTGCTCGGCAACGACCTGCGCGGCGTCAACGTCAGTCTTTTCGAGGCAGGCGCCGATTCGCTGGTCGCCATCCGTCTGGCCTCCCGTATCCGGGAGTTGCTGCACATCGAGATGCTGCCGGGCCTCGTATTCGCCCATCCGAGCGTCGCGCGTCTTGCTCGGGCTTTGTTGGCGCTCGAACCGTCGCCTGGCGCCTTCGAGCGCACCGCGGCGCTCAGGCTGAAGCTGGATGCGATGACCCCTGCACAGCGCGAACGGATGCTGCAACTCGCGCGGGATCGCGCCGCACAGGAAGACGCGGGCATGTCTGGAAAAACAGTGCATTTAGGATAATAAAAACGGTCTGTCTTCCTCACTAGACGTTGCAGAACGTTCTGTAAACAATTACTATCCTGGATTGTAATTGAGAATCATTACAATTTAGCGGGGATTGTTAGGTTCGGTGTAGCAGTGAGGAAGCGGGCGGGGAGGCCGAGCGGGGCGGATCCCAATTTAACGTGATCGATGACATGGCGATGCGGGGCATGAAGAACCAAAAGATAAGAAAAAAACACGATGTGAGGCGCGACGCGGTGGTCGGCTTCCTGCTATCGACCGGCGTGTTGTCCGCCGGATTGATGTCTGCCTCGATGGCGATGGCGCAGCAGACGGGGTCATCGGGCACCGACGCCGCCACGCCGTCTTCTGCCCGAGCATCCGCGCCGGTGGCGGCGAGCGGGACGGATCAGACGCTCGTAACGAACGCATTGCCTGCGGTGACCGTTTCCAGCAAGGAGGACCCCGCAGTCGCGGCGGTCAATCCGGCGACGACGGTAGGATCGAAGACGGCACTGACGGAGCGGCAAATCCCGCAAAGTGTCACGGTCATCCCGCAGCAGCAGATTCAGCAGCAGAATATCAAGACGCTGAACGATGCGATGCGCTACACCCCTGGCGTCACTGTCGCGCAGGACGATTCGGAACGGACATCGTATTATTCTCGCGGCTTCCCGATCCAGACCTGGATGATGGACGGCTTGCCGACGCTGCAGAGTCTGGTGACCGTAGCGCCGAATCTGGCGATGTACGACCGTGTGGAAGTGCTGACAGGCCCCGACGGCTTGCAAACCGGATTCGGCAGCGAAGGCGGCACCGTCAACCTGGTACGAAAAAGGGCACCCAGTACCTTCAGCATGAACGCCGAGTTATTCGGCGGCAGTTACAACGATTTTGGCGGCACGCTGGATGTGGGCGGCCCGATCAACAAGGCGGGCACATTGCGTGGCCGCGTCGTCGGCAATGTGCAGAACCAGGACCTGATGTGGGATGGCTCCTGGCGTCACGACAAAATGTTGTACGGCACGCTGGAAGCGGATCTGACAAGCAACACGACGTTGCGGGTGGGCGCCAGTTACGGTGAGACGGACCAGAAAGCAAACTGGACGGGCATCTCCTCATACAGCACGCCGGTCAATGGTAAATATGTGCTCTACGGCAACCGCTCCCAATATGTGGGGGCACCGTGGAACGACAATACGTACTACAGCAGAACCGCGTTCGCCGAGCTCGAACAGAAATTAGGCGCCGGCTGGACCGGAAAGCTGGCCTTCAATTATCTGGCGAACAGTGCCAATGTGCTGAACGAGTCGGCCACGGGCGGCGTCGAGAACGGCACGGACCTGCTGAGCGTCACGGCGAATAAATATCACCAGTGGGACAATCAGCAAACGGTCGATGCCTTCGTCAATGGACCGGTGCATTTGTTCGGCCAGACGCACACCTTGACCTTCGGCGCCAGCTACACGCACGAAAACTTCCAGACGAGCAATTCGCGCTGCGGTCCGGACGACAGCCCCGATGGCGGCATCTTCTGCACGCAGACGATGACGTTGCAGGAACTCCTCAATGCGCCGCAGCCCGCATTCAATGGCCCGAACTTTACCTATACGACGGCGACGAATCAGCTTGGTCTATATGGCAATGGGCGTTTCCAGATTGCGGATCCGTTGACCCTGGTGCTCGGGGCGCGGGCCACATGGTGGAATACGATCAGTAAGGGCGCCTTCACCGGCACCAGTCACATCTCCGGGAAAGTGACGCCTTACGCGGCGCTGATCTACGATTTCGCGCAGAACTATTCCGCCTACATCAGTTACACGTCGATTTTCCAACCGCAAAGCGCCACCGATGCCGATGGACAGGTGCTGAAGCCGGTGAACGGCGTGCAATACGAGGCCGGCGTCAAAGGCGAATATCTGGGTGGCAAGCTCAATACGTCGATCGCGCTGTTCCAACTGACCGAGGAAAATCGGCCCATCGCCGATCCGCGATATCCGGATGCCGGTTTCTATCTCGCCACCGGGCGGGCACGAAGCCGCGGTGTCGAACTGAAGGCGACCGGTCATCTGACCGATCACTGGACGGTATTCGGCGGCTATACCTACACGGATGCGTCGTATGTGGACGGCAGCGAACTGCCGCAGTTCGCGAACAATATGGGCACCGTCGGGTTCTCCAGCATCGCGCCGAAGCATCTGTTCAAACTGTGGACCAGTTACCAGCTGCCAGGCAAATACCACCGCTTTACCGTCGGTGGCGGCACCAATATCTCCAGTGGTATCTGGGCGACCGATGGTGCGGGGAACTATCTGACGCAAGGCGGGTTTGCGACGTTCGATATGCGCGTGGGCTATCAGATCAGCAAGCAACTGAGCGCGGCGGTGAACGTGACGAATATTTTCGATCGGCGCTACATCGCTTCGCTTGAA
The DNA here is from genome assembly GCF_039852015.1 of Robbsia sp. KACC 23696. Lineage (NCBI taxonomy): Bacteria > Pseudomonadati > Pseudomonadota > Betaproteobacteria > Burkholderiales > Burkholderiaceae > Robbsia > Robbsia sp. KACC 23696. The sequence continues at coordinate 820,841 of NZ_CP156627.1, forward strand.
AACCCCTATGCCGGCTTCTACGGCAACCCCCGTCAGATCGTTTTCACGCTCCGTATGAGCTTGTAAAACAGGCGTAAAGAGACGCCCATCGAGTCGCTTTCGATGGGCGTCTCGTCATTGGCGGATCAGGACATGGTATGCATACTGGAGTAGATATGAACGATGAGGATCGCGCACTAATCGAATTGCTGATGGCGGATAGCGGTCTGGAGAAAACGCGCGGTTCGGCGGTTTCTCCAGGCGAGCGTGTTCCGCTTTCGCTTTCGCAGCGACGCCTCTGGTTTCTACAACAGTACGAGCCTGACAGCTGCGCCTACAACATCACGCATGCCTTTTCCATCACCGGGCCGCTTGATGTCGCGCGTCTGCGGGACGCGTTCCGCATGCTGGTCGCGCGGCATGCGATTTTGCGGACGGTGTTCCAGGAAATCGATGGGGTTCCCTATCAGATCGTCCATGCCGAAAAGGATTTTTCGTTCGCGCATCATGATCTCGCCGACGTCGCGCGCGACGGATGGCAATTGCATGCAGCAGAACAGGAGGCCATGCGCCCCTTCGCGATCGAAGGTGGCGCGCTCTTTCGCGTAGCCGTGTATTCGGCATCGGCGTCCGAGCACTGTCTCGTCGTCGCCGTGCATCACCTGATCTCCGACGGCTGGTCGAACGCGATATGGGCGAACGATCTCGGCCTGGCCTACCGCTTATCGGCGACGGGATCCGGCGCGACCTTGCCGCCGTTGCCGACCCAGTATGCCGATTACGCGTTACGCCAGCAGGACTATCTCGCGGGCGAGCAGGCGCAACGGGATCGCGCGTATTGGCATCGCTATCTGGGCGACGACCTGCCGGTGCTGAACGTGGCGTCGGATCGCGGTCGGCCCGCGGTGCTGGGCGCGCGCGGGATCGGCGTGGTGTTCCGGATGCCGGCGAAGACCGCGTCGGCCTTGACGGCATTCTGTGCGCGCGAATCGGTGACGCCGTTTGTCGCGTGTCTTGCCGCCTATCAATTGCTGCTGGCGCGATACAGCAATCAGGACGAATTCTTTGTCGGTGTCCCCGTCGCGGGCCGACATTGGCCGGAGGTGCAAAACCTCATCGGCCTCTTTATCAATACGCAGGTGTATCGTGCGCGGTTGCGACCGGACAAGACCGTGCGCCATTGCTTGCGAGACGTGCAGGATGACGCCATCGGCGCGCTGAATCATCCCGATCTCCCCTTCGATTACTTGATCGACAGCCTCTCCCTTCCGCGTCAGAGTAATCGGCACCCGTTGTTTCAGGTCGGTTTCGATTTTCGAGACGAACGCGTTCCTGTCTCGCTTGCGTTCGACGGCCTCGCGGTGCAGCCGTTGGAGGAGGGCTCGGACCAGTCGAAGTTCGACGTCATGCTGCATGTCGGGCTGGGGCCGGACGGTGTCGATGGTCGCATTGTCATGCACGCGGACCTGTTCGATGCCGCGACGGCCGCACGCTGGGCCGAGGAATACCCGCAGTGGCTCGAGATCGTCGTCGGCCAGGCGGATCGCGCGATCGGCGCGCTGCCGGTCCCGGCAGATCTGAATCCGATCGACCCTTCCTGGTACGCATCGCAGATCGCTGATGTCGCGCATGCCGCGCCGGGCGCATGCGTCCACGAGCGCATTGCCGAGCAGGCGTCGGTCTATCCTGAGCGTATCGCCGTCACCTTCGACGACGTGCCGCTGTCTTACCGCGCATTGGAAGCGCGCGCGAACCGGCTCGCGCATCGCTTGATAAAGCGCGGCGTCGGCCCCGATGTCTGCGTCGGCATCGCGGTGGCGCGCTCGGCGGAGATGGTCGTCGGCCTGCTGGCGATTCTCAAAGCGGGCGGCGCCTATGTGCCCTTGGACCCCGAATACCCGGCCGAGCGTCTGGCGTATATGGTCGAGCATAGCAAGGTGGGCTTGCTGTTGACGCAGTCCTCGGTGCGTGCGCAACTCGGCTTGCCGGCGACGGTGGAGGCGATCGAGCTGGACACGGTGGATGTATCCGACGAGTCCGCCGAGCGCCCGACGCGACGCGTCGACGCGGAGAATCTGGCCTATGTGATTTATACGTCGGGATCGACGGGACGTCCGAAAGGCGTGATGGTCCGCCATGCGGCATTGACCAACTTTCTGTCCGGCATGCAGGCGACGTTCGCGTTGCGGCAGACGGACTGCCTCGTTGCCGTGACCTCGCTGTCCTTCGATATCGCCGCGCTCGAGGTGTTTCTCCCGCTGACGGCGGGTGCCCGCGTCGTCGTTGCGTCCCGCGATGTCGCGCGGGACGGGCATGCGCTGGTACGGCTGCTCGATGACAGCGCCGCCACCGTGATGCAGGCGACACCGGCCACCTGGCGCATGCTGTTGGCCGCGGAGTGGCAGGGCAAGGCATTGAAGGGGCTCTGTGGCGGCGAGGCGCTCTCTCAGGATTTGAGTGACGCGTTGCGCGCGCGCGGGGTGGCGCTGTGGAATATGTATGGCCCGACCGAAACGACGATCTGGTCTTCGTGTCAGCCGGTTGATGCGCGGCCCGACCTTGGCAGACCGATCGCGGCAACCCAGCTTCGTGTCCTCGACGGGGCGCTGCGTGAGGTGCCGGTCGGCGTTGCAGGCGAGCTTTATATCGGCGGCGCGGGCTTGGCGCGGGGCTATCTGAACCGCGCCGATTTGACCGCGGAACGCTTCGTGCCGGATCCCTTCGACGCGCGCGGTGGACGGCTGTACCGCACCGGGGATCTCGTGCGTTGGAGCGCTGCCGGCGAATTGACCTATCTCGGGCGGATCGACCATCAGGTCAAGATCCGCGGCTTCCGGATCGAATTGGGCGAAGTGGAGGCCTGCCTGCTGGCACTGGCCGGCGTGCGCGAAGCGATCGTGACCGCCTCGGACAGTGCCGAAGGCACGAGACTGCTCGCCTATGTCACCGTGCAAGCGGGGGCGTCATGCACGCCGACGGATCTCCGAACCGCGCTGTCGCAGGCGCTGCCGGACTATATGGTCCCCGCGGTGGTGACGGTGCTTGACGCGCTGCCGCTGACGCCGAACGGCAAGGTCGATCGTCAGGCACTGCCGGCACCGGCGTTCGAGTTGGCCGGCTATGCGCCGCCGGAAGGCGACGTGGAAGAACGGCTCGCGCTGATATGGCGCGAGGTGTTGAGCGTAGCGCAGGTCGGACGCCACGATAACTTTTTCGCCCTGGGCGGCGATTCGATTCTGAGCCTGCAGATCGTCGCGCGTTCGCGGCAGAACGGCTGGTCGATCGGCGCGCGGTTGCTCTTCGAGTGTCAAACGGTTGCCGAGCTGGCCCGTGCGCTGGTCGTGACGGCATCGACAGCGGAACCGCCGCTGTTACCGATCGCGCGGGACGGTCATCTCGCATTGTCGTACGCGCAGCAGCGGCTCTGGTTCCTGTGGAACCTGAAGCCGGAAAGCAGCGCTTACCACATCGCCGGTGGCCTGACGCTGAGCGGCGCGCTGGACCTCGATGCACTGCGCGCGGCGATGGACGACGTGGTTCAGCAGCAGGAGGCGCTGCGCACGACCTTCGTGGCGGCAATGGACGGGTCGGCGGCGCAGGTGATCCATGCGGCCATGCCGTATGACTGGCGCTATGTCGATCTGTCCACGGACGCTCGGATCGACGCCTCGACGCGGGCGTGGGCGGAGGACCTGGCGCGGCAAGCGTTCGATCTGCAAACGGGGCCGCTGCTCCGCGTAGGCGTGGCGAAACGCCATGCCCGCGAGCACGTGCTGGTCGTCTCGATGCACCACATCGTCTCCGACGGATGGTCGGTAAAACTGCTGCTCGAGCGCGTCGTCGCGGCCTATGGCGCGCGGCTGTCCGAAACGGCCAGTGGCGGCATTGGCGCTTTGCCGACGCCGACGCTGCCGACGCTGCCAGTGCAATACGCCGATTACGCGGCGTGGCAACGGCAATGGCTCGATGCGGGCGAAGGGCGGCGGCAGTTGTCGTACTGGCGCGAACAGCTCGTGACGGTGGACGGCGCGCAGCCGGTGCTGGCATTGCCGGTGGATCGACCGCGCCAGGCGGCCGGCGCCTATCGCGCGGCAACGCACGACATCACGCTGCCGACGGGACTGGACGAGGCCGTGCGATCGACGGCGCGACGGCTGAGCACGACGCCGTTCGTCGTGCTCCTCGCGGCGTTTCAGGCGGTCCTGTATCGCCATAGCGGACAGACCGATATTCGCATCGGCGTGCCATTGGCCAATCGGGAACGCGCGGAGGTGGCCGGCCTCATCGGCTTCTTCGTCAATACCCAGGTGCTGCGCGCGCAACTCGACGGCGGCACGACCGTCGGCGCGCTGTTGGAGCAGGTGAAGGCGCGGGCACAGGGTGCGCAGACGCACGCCGACCTGCCGTTCGACATGCTGGTGGATGCGCTACAGCCCGAACGGAGTCTTGGCCACACGCCGCTCTTTCAGGTGATGTTCAACCATCAGAAGACCGACTTCAGCGCGCTGGACCGTTTGCCGGGACTCGACGTGGCGACGTACGACACCGGCGATCGGGCGGCGCAGTGCGAGCTGACGCTGAACACGGAAGAGGATGCGCGCGGGCGACTGTCGGGCACGCTCACCTATGCGCGCGAATTGTTCGACGTCGCGACGATCGATCAGTTGGGTCGACACTATGTCGCGATGTTGCAGGCGATGACGGCGGAGGGTGTGTGTCGCGTGTCGGATGTCCCGCTGCTCGACGGCGCGGCGCGCACGGCGTTGCTGTCGTGGGGCGAAGCGAAAGATGCGCATCCCTACGGCATGGCGGTGCACGAACGGATCGCGCGGGAAGCACACCGGCTTCCGGACCGGATAGCGGTCGTCTGCGGCGATCGCGCGCTGCGCTACGGCGAACTCGATGCGCAGGCCAATCGTCTGGCGCATCGACTGGTGCGCTGTGGCGTGGGGCCCGAGATCCGTGTCGGTTTGGCTGTCGAGCGTTCGATCGAGATGGTGGTGGGACTGCTGGCGATCCTGAAAGCGGGCGGTGCCTATGTGCCGCTCGATCCGTCCTATCCCGAAGACCGGCTGTCCTACATGCTGCAGGACAGCGGCGTCGGCTTGCTGCTCACGCAATCGCACCTCGTGTCGACGCTCCCGGTGCCCGACGGAATCCGGATCATCGAACTGGACAGGACCGATCTGTCGGACGCACCGGAAAGCGCGCCGCACATCGCGGTGCATGGCGAGAATATCGCCTATGTGATCTATACGTCGGGCTCGACCGGCCGGCCCAAGGGCGCCCAGCTCACCCACGCCAATGTGAGTCGCTTGCTCGCCGCGACGCGGCGCTGGTTCGATTTCGATGCATCGGACGTCTGGACGATGTTTCATTCCTATGCGTTCGATTTCTCGGTATGGGAACTGTTCGGCGCGCTCTGTCATGGCGGCAAGCTCGTGGTCGTGCCCTATCCCGTGAGCCGTGAGCCGGAAGCGTTCGTGCAACTGCTGCGCCGGGAGGGCGTGACCGTCCTGAATCAGACCCCATCGGCGTTTCGGCAATTGATGCAGGTGCCGCGGATCTACGACGCGGACTTGCCGTTGCGCGTGGTGATCTTCGGTGGCGAGGCGCTCGATCCGCAAACGCTCGCGGCGTGGGTGGCGCGCTTCGGCGATGCCGCGCCGCGCCTGGTGAATATGTACGGCATTACCGAGACGACGGTCCACGTCACGTATCGCCCGGTGTCGCAGGCGGATACCGAAGCACAGCGTAGTCCCATCGGTGAGGCGATATCGGACTTGGGCCTCCATGTGCTGGATGCAGCGGGCAATCTGGCGCCGGTGGGCGTGGCGGGCGAGCTGCATGTATCGGGCGCGGGCCTGGCGCGCGGCTATTTGAACCGTCCGGCGCTGACGGCCGAGCGTTTCATTCCGAATCCTTTCTCCGACAAGGGCACACGCTTGTATCGGACCGGCGACCTGACACGATGGACGCAGCACGGCGAACTCGACTATCTCGGTCGGATCGACCATCAAGTCAAGATTCGGGGCTTCCGTATCGAGCTGGGCGAGATCGAGGCGCAACTGCTTGCGCGCGACGGGGTCCGCGAGGCGGTCGTCCTGACGCAGGAAGGGCCCGGGGGCACGCGACTACTGGCCTACGTGACCGCGCAGCGTGGCCGGACCATCACGTCGCAGGCATTGCGCTCCCAGCTCGGCGAAACCCTCCCGGACTACATGGTGCCGGCCGTGTTGATGGTGCTCGACGCGCTGCCTTTGACGTCGAACGGCAAGGTGGACCGTCGCGCGCTGCCGGAGCCGACTTACGAGACGCGCGGCTACGAGGCGCCGCAGGGCGCGGTGGAAGACGCGCTCGCACGCATTTGGCAGGATGTTTTAGCGATCGAACGCGTCGGGCGCCACGACAATTTCTTCGAGCTGGGAGGCCATTCGCTGCTGGCGATTCAGTTACTGGCACAACTCCGGGCCGGCGGTTGGGCCGCGGATGTGCAGACCCTGTTCCAACGCCCGTGCTTCATGGACTTCGCGGCGTCCGTCACCGCGGTGCCGACGCTCAATCCGACGAAGGCGTCGGCGGCAGAGGCAGAGGGCATTCCATCGGCGTGTGTCGCGATCGAACCGCGGATGCTGTCGCTGGTGACATTGGATGTCGCCGATATCCGGCTGCTGGAGGCAGCGATCCCCGGCGGCGCGGCCAATATCCAGGATATCTATCCGCTTGCGCCATTGCAGCAAGGCATCCTGTTCCATCACATGGTTCAGGCCGAGGGGGACATCTATGTGCAATCGGAGCTGCTGAGCTTTACGACGCGCTCGCGCCTGGATCGCTTTATTGCAAGCGTCGATCAGGTGATCGCGCGCCACGACATCCTGCGGACATCGGTGCACTGGCGGCAATTGGCGCAGCCGGTGCAGGTCGTGCAAAGAACCGCCCGTTTGGCGGTGCAGTGGTGGGATCCGGACGCATCCGGAAACGTCGAAGCGCGCTTGAACGCGCATATCGATCCGCGTCACTATCGTATCGATGTGGGACAGGCACCGATGGTACGTGCCGTCGCCGTTCATGACGAAGCGGCGGACCGCTGGTTGCTGCAGCTGACGAGCCATCATCTGGCCTTGGATCACACGTCGGAGGACTTGCTGCTCGGGGAGTTGACGCTGATCCTGCAAGGGCGGGAAGCACAACTGCCGGCGCCGGTGCCGTTCCGTCGGTTTGTCGAACAGCTGCAGTCGGCGGCGAACCCGGAAGCCGATCTGGCATTCTTCAAGCGCCTGCTAAGCGATGTCGAGGAGCCGACCGCACCCTTCGGTCTGGTCGATGTACAAGGCGACGCGACGGACGTGCGGGAGGAAACGATGGTCCTCGACGCCGTCCTCGTGGCGTCCTTGCGGGAACAGGCGCGGAAGGCCGGTGTCAGTGTGGCAACGCTCGCCCACCTCGCGTGGGCCGTGGTGGTCGGCCAACTAAGCGGTCGCGACGACGTGGTGTTCGGGACCGTGCTGTTCGGCCGGATGCAGGCGGGCGAAGGCGCCGAACGCGCGCTCGGCATGTTCGTCAATACCTTGCCGGTGCGGATCGGACTCGCGGGGCAAGATGTCGCGCGTGCGCTGCAACAGACGCATGCGTTGCTGGCCGAGCTGTTACGGCATGAGCATACGAGCCTGTCTCTGGCGCAGCGATGCAGTGCCCTGCCCGCAGGGACGCCGCTGTTTTCGTCGATGCTGAACTATCGCCATGGCGTTCAAGACGCGGGTCCCGAGCAAGACCTGGCGTGGGATGGCATCGCGGTCCTGAATTTCCACGAGCGGACGAACTTTCCCGTCTCGATGACGGTCAACGACAAGGGGCCACGCGTCGAGCTGGTCGTCCATGTGTCGGGACCGGTGGATGCCCGGCGTATCGGCACCTATATGCGGACGGCGGTGGAGGCGCTTGACGACGCGTTGACGCACCGGCCGAACATGCCAATCGAGGCCATCGACCTGTTGGGCGACGCCGAGCGGCAGGCATTGGCGCAGTGGGGATGCAACCGGCGGACGTTCGACGATGCTCGGCCGGTGCACGCCTTGATCGCGGCCCAGGCGGCGCGTCATCCGGATGCCGTTGCCATTGTCTGCGGCGCGGAGACCCTCCGCTACGGCGAACTGGCGCTCCGTGCCAATCGCCTCGCGCATCGGCTTGTCGCAATGGGCGTCGGCGCGGACGTGCTGGTCGGGATCGCGTTGGAGCGATCGATCGACATGGTTGTCGGACTGCTGGCGATCTTGAAGGCCGGGGGGGCGTATGTCCCATTGGATCCGGCCTATCCGGCGGAACGTCTGTCCTACATGCTGGGGGATAGCGGCTGCCGCTTGTTGCTGACGCAGTCCGCGCTGGTGGATCGGTTGGGGATTCCGGATGGGGTAACGGCGGTGGCGTTGGATCGCTTGGACCTGGCGGGCGAGCCGACGGACGACCCGCATGCCGACGCGGCGGTGCAGGGCGCGCATCTGGCGTATGTGATTTATACGTCGGGATCCACGGGGCATCCGAAGGGAACGATGATCAGCCACCGTGCCCTGAGCAATTTCCTGCGAAGCGCACAGGACCGTCCTGGGATCACGTCCGATGACACGCTCGTCGCCGTCACCTCATTGTCCTTCGATATCGCGGCGCTCGAGCTGTATCTGCCGCTGATCACCGGCGCGCGCGTCGTCATCGCCTCCAGTGCGGAGGCGCGCGACGGTAATGCGCTGGCGGCACTGCTGACGCGGCACCGCGCGACGATGTTCCAGTCGACGCCGTCGACGTGGCGGATGTTGCTTGAAACGGCGTGGGATGTGCGATCGACCTCGGCTTCGTTCAAGGGGCTCTGCGGTGGCGAGGCGTTGCCCGAGGAGCTGGCGACGCAGCTGTGTCGGCGTGGGGTGGCGCTGTGGAATATGTACGGACCGACGGAGACGACCATCTGGTCGGCTGCGGCACCGCTGTCGGAAGGCACGTTGCCGGCGCTCGGCGCACCGTTTGCCGAGACGACGCTACGCGTGGTGGATCGCACTCTGCGCCCCGTGCCGATCGGGGTGGCGGGCGAGCTTTACATCGGCGGTCGTGGCTTGGCGCGCGGCTATCTGAACCGCCCGAGCGTGACGGCGGCGCGCTTCGTGCCCGATCCCTTCGACGAAAACGGCGCGCGTCTCTACCGTACCGGCGATCTGGTGCGATGGACCGAGGATGGTCAATTGCGCTATCTGGGGCGGATCGACCATCAGGTGAAAATCCGCGGCTTCCGTATCGAGTTGGGTGAGATCGAAGCGCAGCTGGCGGCGCAAGCCGGCGTCCGCGAAGCGGTAGTCAGCGCGCAGGAGAGCGTGCAAGGGGCGCGTTTGATCGCCTATGTCACGGCGCACGTCGGCCAGGTTCTCGACGCACAGGTGCTGCGCACGGCACTCGCTGCCGTGCTGCCGGCGCATATGGTGCCGTCGGCGATCCTCGTGCTCGATGCGCTGCCGCTGACGCCGAACGGCAAGATCGATCGCAAGGGCTTGCCTGCCGCCGATCACCAGGAGAAGGAATACGCCGCGCCACAAGGCGAAATCGAAGAAACGCTGGCGCGCATCTGGACCGAGGTGCTTGGCGCGGCGCAGATAAGCCGGCACGACGATTTCTTCGCGTTGGGCGGCCATTCCCTGCTTGCGATGAAGGTGCAGCGCGACGTGACCGCGTTGCTTCATCTCGATGTGCCGCTGCGGACGTTCTTTGCCAGAACCGCGCTGTACGATCTCGCGCAAGCCTGCGCCGAGGCCCGCGAACAGCAGGGCGATGCCAATAATGACGATTTAGACACGATGAGGGATCTGTTAGGTGAATTGGCCGATTAGTCTTGCGCGCGTTTGGCGACGCGTTGTCACATTAGCGCCTGCCAGCAGGCGGATGCGCAGCACGCCCGTCGCTGTCGCGTCGGGTATCGTGCTTGTCTTCACCGTCGTGGGCATGTCGAGTTGCGCGACGCATCGCGCGGATGGCGACACGTCCGCTATGTCGAATGCGTCAGATACGTCCGATACGTCCGCGCTGCATGTCGAGATCCGCAGAACCACCGACGGCGTGCCGCATATCAAGGCAGAGACCTGGACCGGCCTGGGCTTCGGCGACGGCTATGCGCAGGCGTCCGATGCCCTTTGCACGATGGCGCAGTCCTATCTGACGTATCGCGGTGAGCGGTCGCGCTATTTTGGCGCCGATGCCAAACCCGACGTCTTGTCGACACTGGGCCGTCCGACCAATCTCGATTCCGACTTCTTCTTCAAGTTGCTCGATACCGATGCCGTCGTGGCGCAGTACAAAGCCAAGCAGCCGCCCGAGATCGCGCAGCTCATCGCCGGTTTCGCGCGCGGCTACAACCGCTACGTCCGCGAGCTGAAGGCGGGCCAATGGCCCGATCAGGCGCAGGCATGCCGCAGCGCGCCTTGGTTGACGGAAATCACCGAGACCGACGTTTATAAGCGTCTGTACGCGGCCAATCTGGCCGGTGGCGCGGCCGATTTCGTCTCCGCCATCGCGACCGCGCAGCCGCCGACGCCGACGCCTGCCTCGCTCGCGTTGCGTGATGCAGGGCCACGCGATGGCGCCCCGTCCGCGGCAACCGGGCAATCGGTCACGGAGGCCGCGACGTCGCTCGATCGGAAATGGTTCCAGGCAGGGGGGATTCCAGGGCTCGGCAGCAATGGCATCGCCTTTGGCGGCGAGGCCACGGCAACGGGATCGCCGCTACTGCTCGGCAATCCGCATTGGTTCTGGCGCGGCCCCGATCGCTTCTATCAGGCCCAATTGACGATTCCGGGGAAGATCGATGTCAGCGGTGCATCGTTCCTGGGCGTGCCGGTCGTGATGATCGGCTTCAATCGGTCGATCGCGTGGACGCACACCGTTTCGGCCGCGCGGCGTTTCGGCATCTTTCAGTTGCATCTCGGATCGGACAGCCCGACGACCTATCTGTACGACGGCAAGCCGGAGGCGATGACGCCCGTCAAACTGCAAGTGGCGGTGCGCAACGCAGACGGTCGCGTGACGACGGCGGAACGGACCTTCTACACGACACGCTTCGGCCCGCTGATCAATCTCGGCACGATGTCGCCGGCATTAAAGTGGGACGACCGACAGGCTTTCGCGCTGCGCGACGTCAACGCCGCCAATTTTCAGATCTTCCAAAATTTCCTGGAATGGGGCAAGGCAGGCTCGCTGGACGACTTCATTCGGATCCAGAAGCGGTATGCGGCGATGCCATGGGTGAACACCATCGCGATAGGACGCCATGACCCGCGCGTCTGGTATGCGGACATCGGCGCGGTGCCGAACGTGCCGGATACGCTGGCGGCGCGATGCACGACGCCGCAGGGCAAGGCGTTCGACAAGAGCGTGCCGGGCGTGCCCTTCCTCGACGGCTCCCGATCCGACTGCAACTGGCTGACGAGTCCCGGTTCGGTTCTGCCGGGCACGTTTGCGCCGGATGCCATGCCGCAGTTGCTCCGTCACGACTACGTGGCGAATATGAACAACAGCTATTGGCTCGCCAATCCCGCCGCGCCGATGACCGGCTTTCCGGCGGTTTTCGGATCGGCCCCCGAGCAACTCGAGCTGCGGCCGCGCCTGGGTTATACGCTGATTCGACAAAGGCTCGACGGATCGGACGGCTATCCTGGCAACCGCGCGACCAGTGAAACGGTGCGCGAGATGGCCTTGAACAGCCGCGTGCTGTCGGCCGAACTGTTCAAGACGGCGATACTGCGTCGGGTCTGCGCGGCGGGCCAGGTGTCGGTGGCGCACGATGGCTTGACGCACAGCACGTTCAGTCCTGCGCGCACCGTCGATATCCAGGACGCGTGTGGGGTGTTGAGCGCGTGGGACAATACCGGCAATGCGCAGGCCAAGGGCGCGCGCCTCTGGAATATGCTTTGGTCGCGTGTCGACAAAATCGGCGGCGCGCAGCTGTATCGGACGCCCTTCGATGCCGCGCACCCGATCGATACCCCCAACGGGCTGAACGTCGAGAACCCGGCTGTCGCCGAGGCGTTCGGGGCTGCGGTGCTGGCGATGCAGGCACAGGGCATTCCACTGGATGCGACGGCGGGGCAGGGCTTGACGCTACAAGCCGATGGCAAGCCGGTCAGCTTGTACGGCGGATGCAACGAGCCGGGTTACTTTACCGCCGCGTGCGCTTACCCGGCGCCGGCGGGATCGGCCCTGCAGAACGGCGCAAACCTGCTGGGCAATAGCTATATGCAAACGGTGACCTTTATCGGCGGCAGCGTGCAGGCTTACACGCTGCTGGCGAGCGGCGAGTCGGACGATCCGGCGCGCGCGGACAGCGGCAGCGGGACGCTGCGTTACGCACGCAAGGCGTGGTTGAAAGTGCCGTTTTCAGAGAGCGACATCCAGAAAGATCCGGGCCTGAAAGTGCATGTGTTGGACGAACCCGCTTATGGTCATTAGACATTTTCCGCCCGATCGGTCCGCGACGACGGGTGAGGCAAGACTGCCGCGGTCACGGCGGCACGCACGTGGACCGGCTGCATGACCCCAAGACGAGCATTTCTTGTGTCCTTGTTATGGGCATCGGTCGCGCCGTCCGCCCGGGCCTTGATGATCAAGGCCGACGTGACGCGTATCGCGGCAGTCGATCGCGCGGCGACGGAAACCTTGCTGGCGCTCGGCATACGGCCCGTTGCCGTTGCCGCGCCCGATGTCTACGCGGCGATGAAAGGCTATCCGCCCTTGCCGGACGGCATAGCGAACGTCGGTTACAGCGTCGAGCCCAACCTGGAAGTCATGCTTTCCCTCGGCGTGCAACTGACCGTCATGGAGGCGATGAGCCTGAACAATTGGGAAACGCTGGCGCGGATCGCCCCGGTATTCGTCCTCAATATTTTTACCGAGGGCGGACAGGGGGATTTCGTCGAGGTCGCGCGCTCGGAAACGTTCCGACTCGCACGCGCGCTCGGTCGGGAGGACGCCGCGGCGCTTTACTGGCAGGATCTGCAACAAAAGATCGCCGCGATACGGCAGCGTCTCGTCGCGTACGCAAAGCGCCCGATCTTTATCGCGCAGTTCGGCTTCGGCGCGGGGAGTGTCCTGTTATATGGAAAGCATTGCGTCACCTTCGACGTCATGCGGCAGCTCGGATTCGAGAATGTCGCTATCGGAAGCGGCAATCCCTACGGCACGTCCCTGGTCGGGCTCGACCAGTTGAGCAAGTTTCCGGAGGCCGATATCTGTTATATCGATGACGGCGTGCAGACCCAGTCGGCGATGGCGGCGCTCGCGCAAAGTCCCGTATGGCGGAATCTGCCGATGGTGCGCGCGGGCAGAGTCTATCCGATCGCGCAGTTCGATCCGATCGGCGCATTGCCGACCGCCTTGCAGTTTGCGGAAAACTTCGACGCGGCGATACGCGCAAGGGGACCGCAATGACGACGACCGAAGCGAGCCGCCGTCCGATGCGCGCGTCGATGCGCCCCGGCTATTTTACCGGGGCGCTTGCGTTGTTCGCGGCGTGCATTTTTGCCGTCTGCCTCGCCCGCTATGTGCCTGTCATGCAGTGGGGCGCGCTGCTGACCGATACGCATTCGGCGGACCTGCCGTTGCTGATTGCCCGGTATGCGTTTCTGCCCCGCGCCGCGGCGAGCCTGCTGGCCGGCGCATCGCTGGGCTTGGCGGGCGCCCTGCTGCAGCATGTCCTCCGCAATCCTTTGGCCGAGCCGACGACACTCGGTGTGTCCGCCGGGGCGACGCTGTCTTTGACGCTCGTCTCGCTTTTCTGCCCCGCGCTTCTCAGTCTTGGGCGGGAAGGGGTGGCATTCGTCGGGGCGATGCTGACGCTGCTTTTCGTGGCGGCGATTTCCTGGCATCGCGGGTTTTCGTCGATCGGCATCATTCTCAGCGGCTTGTTGGTGACGCTGACGGCGGGGGCGATCGGCTCGGTGCTGACGCTGTTTTTCGGCGAAGATCTGATGCCGGTGGTGTTATGGCAAACCGGCAATCTCTATCAGTATGGCTGGACCGTCTCGACGCACCTCACGATCGGACTGGTCGCGGGCGCCTTGCTGACCGCCTTGCTCACCCGGCCACTGGCGGTGCTCGATCTGGGCGACGAAAGCGCACGCAGCCTGGGGCAGCGGCCAGCGTTGATCCGGGCCCTCGCGATGCTGATTGCCTCGGCGCTGACGGCGGTGGTGGTGAGCGAGGTGGGGTTGATCGGTTTCATCGGCTTGATCGCTCCCTGGTTGGCGCAGCGCACGGGCGCGCGCGCGTTGGCGCAACGACTGATCTGGAGCGCGTTGATCGGCGCCTGCCTGCTCTGGTTCGCCGATGGCTGCGTGCAGCTATTGGGCCGCGGCGGCACGGAATTGCCGGTCGGCGTGGTGACGGCACTGGGCGGGGCACCGCTGCTGATCTGGATGATGGGCAAGTTGAAGGAAGGCGCGCCGACGGCGGCACCGAGCTTGCCGGTGTCGGTAAAGCGTCAGCCCACCCTGTCCGCGGGCTGGCGCTTGATCGGAGGCATCGTGCTGCTGGCGGGCTGTGCCGTGTTGTCGGCTGCGTTCAATCGAGAGCTGGCCGGCTGGACCTGGGGCACATGGCAGCACGTTCAAATGCTGCTGCCGCTGCGGATGCCGCGCATCGTCGGCGCCATGTCCGCCGGCGCGATGTTGTCGGTCGCCGGCGTCGTCATGCAGCGCGTGACCGGCAACGCCATGGCGAGCCCCGAGGTGCTGGGCATCTCCTCCGGTGCCTTGCTGGCCCTGGTTTTCCTGATGTTCGTTTCTCCGGAAGCGTCGCAGGGGACGCAGGCGACCGCGGCAAGCGTCGGTGCCTTGCTGGTCCTGCTGATCATGTTCTCGCTGAGCCGGCGATCGCGCTATTCGCCGGATCGATTGGTGATCACCGGCGTTGCCATCACGACGGTTCTCGGCAGCCTTGTCGCGCTGTTGATTGCCAGCGGCGATCCGCGTGTCGCGCAGCTGCAGGCCTGGATGTCGGGGTCGACCTACCGTATCGCCGCACCGGCTGCCATGGTCGCATCGCTGTGCGCCGTCGTGGTGTTGGTCGCCGTCCCCTTTATCGCGCTTCCGCTCGAGATCATGTCGCTCGGCGACGCGTCCGCGCAATCGGTCGGCGTGGATTTGCGGAAGTATCGAACGGTGGTGCTGGTGTTGGCCGCGGCGGCGACTGGCGCGGCGACGCTTATCGTCGGACCGGTTTCCTTCGTGGGATTGCTCGGGCCGCATCTGGCACGGATGATGGGCTTTCGCCGCGTTCTGTCGCAAGCGATCGGCGCCGCCATGATGGGGGCGGTCTTGATGTCGATCGCGGATTGGCTCGGACGGAACCTGCTCTTTCCCAACCAGGTTCCCGCCGGCCTCTTGTCGATGCTCATAGGCGGCCCCTTTTTCTTGGCATTGATGTGGAAGCAGAAAAAATGACGATCCCGGCACAGGTTCCGATCGACGAGGCGTCCCAGGCGGATCGCGAGGGGGTGTTCCGGGTCGAGCAGGTCGGCTATGCGATTCCCGGGCGAACGCTTCTCGACGATATCTCGCTGACCTTGTACGCGCGCCGCGTGACCGGCTTGATCGGGCACAACGGCTCCGGAAAATCGACGCTGATCAAGATCCTGGCGCGTCAGATCACGTTCGCGCGTGGGCGCATCCATTTTCGGGGACGCCCATTGCATGACTGGCCGATCCGCGAGTTTGCGCGGAAATTGGCCTATCTGCCGCAGCAGCCGCCGTCGGCGCCCGGCTTGACGGTGCGTGAACTGGTCGCCTTCGGTCGATATCCGTGGCATGGTCCCCTGGGTCGGCTCGACCCGGGCGAAAAAGCGCGAATCGACGATGCGATGGTGGCGACCGACGTGATCCATCTGGCCGACCAATTGGTCGAGATCCTCTCCGGTGGCGAGCGACAACGCGTCTGGCTGGCAATGCTGATCGCGCAAGATGCGGAATGTTTGCTGCTCGACGAGCCGATCTCGGCATTGGATGTCGCGCATCAAGTCGAAGTGTTGTCGCTGGTGCGGAAACTGGCCGTCGACAGAGGCCTGGCCGTCGTGGTCGTCTTGCACGATGTCAATATGGCTGCACGCTATTGCGACGAGTTGGTCGCCTTGCGTGGCGGGCGCCTGGTGTCGCATGGCACGCCGAGCGCCATTATCACGCCGGCATCGCTGCAGGCGATTTATGGCGTATCGATGGGCGTGATGCCGCATCCGGAAACCGGCGAGCCACTGAGTTTCGTCAGATGAGCCGTGGGACCGCGGCAATCAAGTAATGTAAGAATCCCGAACAGGTGAGGTTTATGGGTTTTCAGTCATCGGATGGCAATCGTGTCCAGGTGGGACAGGAACTGTATCGCTTGCTAAAGCCATTTTGGCCGATCACGTTTATCGCGACGGCGCTCGGCGCGATAGGCGGATTGAGCACCGCCTGGTTGCTGGCCACGATCAATGACGGCTTGCATGCGGAGGGTGGGATCTCGACGCGCCTGCTTGTTACTTTCCTGGCACTGTGCGCGCTGACATTGGTGGGCAATGCGGTGGCCGGCACCGTCAACAGCATGATCGGACAGAAGGTCGTGGCGATGTTGCGCAAGGACATCTCGTCGCGGATCGTGTGCGCGCCCATCGCGGCCATCGAGCGATATAAGATTCACCGTATGCTGTCGACGTTGAACAGCGACGTCGACACCGTCAGTGCATTCAGCTTCAGTTTCCCCAGCGTGGCGGTGGCGCTTGCCATCACGATCGGGTCACTGGTCTATATGATCGTGTTGTCGCCGATGCTGTTTTTGCTGGCCTTGGTGGCGATCGTCGTCGGCGCCTTGATCAATCAGTATGCGTCGTGGCAGTGGGATAAGCAGTATCGCGGCGTGCGGGGCGCGCAGGACGAGTTGCAGAAGCAATATCGTGCGATCACGCAAGGCGCGAAGGAACTGCGAATCAATCGGGAGCGTCGGGTGCGCGTGTTCGACGTGCAGCTGTCCGCCGCGGCAGACCAGATCGCGACCCTTAAAACGCGGGCAATGCGATTGTTTTACACGACCAATGCAGCCGGGTCCACGCTGTTTTTTCTGATCATCGGATTGATCATTCTGTTGCAACATCGTCTTGGCCTCGACGCGCGCGTGGTCAGCGGCTTCGTGATCGTCCTGCTTTACGTGCGCGGGCCGGTGGAGCAGATTGCCGGCGCCTTGCCGGGGCTGGTGCAAGCGCGCGTATCGTTCCAGCGGATCGCCGAGTTGTCGGCGGAATTCGCGAATGTCGAACGCGATCTGCTGGTCCAGCCGGCGCCGGGCCCGGCCATGGCGCCCGGTACGCTGGCATTGCGCGGCGCGACCTATCGCTTTCCCCAGACATCCGATGTGACGCCGTTCTCGCTCGGGCCGATCGATCTGACCGTCGAGCAGGGCGAGACGGTGTTCATCATCGGCGAAAACGGTTGCGGCAAGACGACCTTGATCAAGCTGTTGCTCGGCCTGTATTCGCCGGCGGAAGGCACGCTGTGCCTTGGGGGACATCCGGTATCGCCATCGGATCTGGATGCGTATAGACAGTTGTTTTCGGCGGTCTTTGCCGATTATCACCTGTTCGATGACCTGATCGCGCCCGATCCCGCCCTGTTGGCATCAGCGAACGATTATCTGAAGCAGTTGGAGATCGCGCACAAGGTTGATATCACCGATGGCGCCTTCTCCACCACGGACCTCTCCACCGGTCAGCGCAAACGGTTGGCGTTGGTCCATGCGATGCTGGAGCAGCGGCCCATCATGATGTTCGACGAATGGGCCGCCGACCAGGATCCGACCTTCCGACGCTTCTTTTACCGGGCGTTTTTGCCCGAATTGAAACGGCAGGGCAAGACGCTGATCGTGGTCTCGCACGACGATCGCTACTTCGATGTCGCCGACAAAGTGGTGCGCCTGGAGAATGGCAAGATCATTCAGACGTCGCGTGGCGATGCCTTCGTCTACGAACATCGCACGGGCGGACAGGAAGACAGTGAGGGCGTGTAACGGGGCGCCGCCTCGCGCCCCGCTTTAACACGCGTCAGATCAGCGTTTCCTCGGGCGCTTCGCTGGCCGGCACGCCAAAGCCGACCTCGACACTCGCGGCGCGCCATACCCGGTGCTCGACGATATGCGGCAATACGGCGAGCGCGCCGAGCGGGGCAATGCCCATGCTGTCCAGACGGGCCAGCAGCTCGGCGAAAATAGCCTCCTTGTCGAGAATCCAGGTCGAGGCGAAACAGCGCCAGAACGTCCACCCGGCCCGCTCCAGCGTACGTTGACGGGTCATGTCCGCGGCCCACTTGTCCGGACCGTGGAAAGCGTCGCCATCGCATTCGATCGCCAGCCGCGCATCGTTCGCGCCTTCGACCACCATGTCGAGACGATAGGCACCGCTCTTTACCTGCGGAATGACACGGTATCCCGCGCGCACCAGCATCGAGAAGACTTCGCGCTCGAAGCCGGATTCACACAGTGCGATCAAACCGTTCTGATCGACTTCCTGTGGCACCTCGGGCTGCGCGAAATGCTGCAGCAGCGTCGCCCGCAAATCCTTCGGCGACAGATCCGCTTCTTCGACCGAGCGCACCAGATACATTCGGTCGCGGGCGCGACTGGCCGCCACGTTGAAGCGCTGTTCGAAGCGAAGCCCCGACAAGGGATGCTTGTTATTCCGATCGGCGACCATCGACAAGAAGACGATGTCGCGTTCGCTGCCCTGGAAGGCGCTGGCCTCGCCGCATTCGAACTGACGTTCGAGCAGCGCCTGGGGCGAGAAGCGCGCACGTACGACGGTATCGATCAGCTTGGCCTGCTCGATACCCAGCAAGGTCACCACGCCGATGGAGCGACCGTTATACCGCTCGTCGCCCAGCAGCGCCGCGATTTCATCGGCAATCGCTACTGCTTCCAGCGGATTGCAGCCGCGACGGTTACGCGCGCCGTCCGGCACGAAGATATCGACCAAGGGCGGGTCGAGCCGTTCGCTTGCGCGCGGCAGACGCAATGGCTGGATGGCGCCATCGTAGAACTGATTCGAATAGGCGATGATCGGCGGCACGCAGCGGAAGTGCTCGCGCAGCATCACCTGACTGCTCGCGAAAACACGCGCGGCCAGGTCGTAGAGCGATTTCTCCGGGGTCATGCTCGATCCATACGGCTGATCGTTCAAGAAGCGCTGGCGCAGTTCATCGATCCGGGCACTCGATATAAAGCCGCCATCGGGCGAGACCTGCTTGTCGTCGCCGACGACCAATATCTTTTTCGCTCTGACAATTGCTGGCAGCGCCCACAGATTGCTTTGCGACGCCTCATCGACGATGACGAGATCGAACGCCCCGAGGTCGGCCGGCATCGACTCGGATATCTTCGCGTGCGACATGATCCAGCACGGCACGGCGGCCGCTGCATCGACCATCGCCGCCTGTGCGTCGCGTCGATAGCGGTTCGCATTCGGGCCGGTGCCTTGACCGATACGGCGGATGGCTTCCGCATAGCTCGCCAGCGCCTGAAGCACCTTCGGGCTGGCGTTGCGATAGGTCGCGAGCCATGCCGCCTCGGCCACGACGTCGCCATACATGCGTGCCAGTCCGCTTTCCAGCTCGCTGCGTCGCGCGTTCAGGCTCAGCAGCTCGTCACGCGCATCGATCCCCTGAAGGTGCGCGCGAACCCGCGCCCAGTTCCATGCCTCGCGCCAGTCATGCGGCAACACCGCGTCCTCGCCGTTCTCGGCGACCGGGGCGGTGGCGATGCGATAGGCCAGATTGACGCCGCCGGCCTTCGCGATCCGCGCCTGACTTCGATCGACGAAGTCCAAGGAATCGACGTGTTGTTGTACATCGCGAAGCGTCGACAGGTGCGCTTCATAGGCGCGTGTCAATGCGGGGCCGGTCGTGTCGGGCTGGCCGAGCGTGTCGACCAAGGCACGCAACTGATCGACGACAGGGGAGGCGAACGCGGCGAGCTGCGCCTTCAACGCCGCGAGGTCGCTACGCGCGCGCGCGGAATCGATCAGGCTTAGATTGGCGGTGAGATGCCTACGGATCTGCGTGTACTCGGGCGCGGCGGCGAGCAGCGGGAATGGCGCTGCATTTACAAACACGGCCTTCGCCAAGGCGGGCAGCGGCACATCGTATCGTTGCCAGTAGTCGAGTACCTTTCGGACCGCTTGCACGGTGACTTCGAGCTTGCGTAGCGCGCCGATGTCGACCGTGACTTCCGGGACGTCGAGCGCTTGCGCGATCGGATTCCAGCGCCGCGCGAACGACTGGATCTGACCATGGAGATCGGCGAATGCCTGGACGTGCGCCCAATCGGCGGCTCCTGCCGGCGGCTTGCTGGAAATGTGGATCTTGGCGAGGAGTTCCTTCGCCTCGCCGGCGCCAAAGCTGATCATGCCGAAAGGCTTGCCGCTTTGGGCGCCGCGGGCGATGGCCTCGCGCGCTTTGCTGCTGGCGAGGGCCGCATCCGGGATATCGACGGGGCGCTCCAGGAAGGAGGCGCGTGCCGCAATCAGTTTCTCCGCGTCCGGAAACAGCCCCAGCAAGGCGGCAAACTCGGCCTTGTAGGCGGGGTCCGCCGCGCGCTTGCGCAGCGGCGCGAACCAGGCGTGTTCCGCGTCGTCGAACAGGGCGACATCGTGGGTCGCGGCGTCGATCAGGTCGCGAAGCGCGCGCGCCTGCGCGACGGTGGCCGCATCGTCGCTACGGAAGGTCCAGATCGTTCCGCTGTTCAGCGCATCTTGCGTCGAAGCATTCTGCGCGAGGATCGTATGTAACTGCGCGATCGCGTCCGCCGTGGGCAGCGTGTCCGCGCTGGGCCAGGTCTTCCACAGATAGGCGAGGCGCGCGCCAAGACGTTTGCGCGTTAACGTCAGGTGCAGCGCCTCCTCCGCGCTCAGCGGAAAGGCGTGTTCGGGCGCCAGCGACAGTGCGTCGTCGAACCACGCAAACATCGTGTCGCCTTTGATGACCCATTCGGCGAGTTGTTCGGAGCGGTATGACGCCCCATCGATCTCGACGTGCTCCAGGTGCTTTTCGGCGATCTCGTCGACGCGTCGGTCGATGGTGATCAGGTCCGAGTGCGTTCGGTCGATGGCAGCATGCAGACGGTCGATCTCGGCTTGCGCGAGGATCGGGTTGAGCTGCGACACCTTATGGCGAATCGCTTCGATCGATCCTTGGAATTGTCGTATACCCTCGCGGTCGCCCGACAGAAGGGCGACCGTCAAGGGCCGTACTGCCTCGGGGATCTTGGCCTGCAGTACTTCCAGTGCCGGCTCGCCCTTTGACGTGACGAGCACGCGCTTGCCGCGTGCCAGCGCATCGCAGATCAGGTTGGCGACGGTGTGCGATTTGCCGGTACCCGGCGGTCCTTGCACGGCGACGCCCGGCGAGGTTTCCAGGCGCTGCGCAATGGTCATCTGCTCCTGGTTATACGGCATCGGAAAGTACAGTTCCCGCGTCGCGCCCCCGCCGCCGAGGCCGCCGCTGCGCCCCGAGATGCCGCGAAACGTCACCGGTTCGAATGCGATCGGCGTGTCGGACGGCTCGGTGACGAGCGACAACGGGCCATCCGGGATCTCGATGCCGGATTCGAGCTGCGCGCGAATGTTCGCCAGATCGGCCAGAAGCAAGCTATTGGACTTCGGGCGGGTAAATGCCGTCCATCGGTCGGTCACGACGAGGTGCGTGTCGGGAGGCGGTATCACCGCGTCGGTCTCGGATGCCGCGTCATAGCTGCCGCGGCTATCCAAGGCCCGCGCGGCGAGCTTCAGCACGCCCTCGAAGCTGCTCACGTCGAAAGGACTGATCGCCGGCGCATCGGGCTGGCGCAGCATCTCGCGTATCGCCACTTCACAGTCGGCCGCACCCGGCACGCCGCACGCCACCAGCGGCGCGATCTCGGCGACCACCGGCGTGGTGCGCGGGCGCACCAGCATGGCCATGCTGTCGGCGTCGAGCTCGACGTCCAAGGCCTGGGTGAGAAGCGGATAGGTGTAGTCGAACGCCTCGCCTTCGTACGTCAAGCGCCAGGTCGCGATGCCGATCCCGCAGACGAATTCGATCGGGTTCGCCGTCTGCTCGGAACGCAACTGGTGCCGTAAGGCGAAGAGGTCCGTGTAAAGCGTCATTGTGTTTCGACGCGGGATTTCAAGTGCGGCCCATTCATGCCAGACAGGCAGGTATTGCCAGAGCGTCTGCTCGGTCAAAAGGCGGTGTTCCTGCGCGAACGTCGCCCGCACCGCTTCGTCCTGCGTTTGTACGAGCGTCGCAAAGGCGCTTTCGTCGATATACGGCGCGACAGCCGATGGATCGCCTGCCACGACGATCAGCTTTGCCGCATCGCCGGACACGGGCGGCGGGGCGGTTTCTTCCAGCCGCTCGACGCGCAACCAGACGGGGTCACCCACGTCCTGGATATCCAATGACACGCCGGGCAGCATGCGGAGCTGGGCGGCGTGGAGACGCGGCGCGCCGACTTTGTCCAGAGAAAACCCTCGCGGTTCGACCACGCGGGCGGTCTCCTCGATGTACGCGAAAAGATCGCAAAGGCGTTTTCGGGGAGTGGACATGCAATAGCCTTTGGTAATGACAGAAACGCTGCCGACAGCAGATTTCGATGTGGGGTGAGACTTGCGCGTGTGCAGGGCGGAGTGCGCTCCGAAGCCACTCGCCACACGGAGAAGCAAGGTCCAAATCAATAGACTGTATATTTATACAGTCGGCTCTGTCAATGAAGCCTTGGCGGGCTGGCCATGCGGGGGAGGGGTACGACGGGGGGGCGAGGGGAGGCGGGGAGAGAGATCGAAAGGCTCAGCGTCTGGTCGATCACGCTGAGCCTGGCCTATCAGTAAGGCTGGTAGGCGTAAGGGCGGCCCATCGGCTGGGGCGCATAATAGCTTTGCTGCCAATAGCCAGGCGGCGGACCCCACATACGGCGTGGGCGCTGGACGACGATATAGCGCGGCTCGGGCTGCTGCACATATACCGGCGGCGGAGGCGGCGGCGGCGAGTAGGCCTCGACTTCCTCATATTCCGGCTGCTGCACGTATCGCTGCGGCGGCGCATAGACGTTTTGCTGCTGGACGTATTGCACCGGCGGCGGTGCGACGCGTTGCGGCTGCGGCGGTTCTTGATATTGGGCGACTTCCGGCGCGGCCTGGTCCGTCGGGTGTTCCGCGTAGACATAGCGGTGGCTGACGAGCGGCGGCGTGACGGTGACGCTTTGCATATCGGGCGGCAGTGGCGGCATGCCGGCGGCTTGTTGCTTCGCAGCAGCCTCCTTCCGGCCCGCGATCATGCCATTCCGATAGGCGCGTGCCACGTCGCTCATCCGATGGTCGGGATCTTCCTGCGCACCATCGGCATTGACGAGATATTCATTGGGTGACAGCGTCCGGGCGACGGCGGTCGCGCTGTGATCGTAACTGTCGGCTGGCCCATCCGCATAAGCTGCCGATGCGCTAACCGAGAGAAGCACAAACATCGTATTAATGCAGCGCTTATTCATCATTCGTTCCTTCCGACTAAAGTAATAGTCTTCACTACGGGGTTCGGCACAAAAACAGGCCGGGTTTTATAAACCCCTCAAACGACGACGGAACGGATCCACTTGCGCGCGCGAGTGGGATGTATCCCGGAAATAGGGCGTCAGAGAAAAGGGAAAGTAAGAGAGTGGAACGCAGGAATGGCAATTGAGAGCATTAAAGTAACTTTCAACGACGCAAATGCGCCTGTCAAGAAAAGTCGCTGTGGTATCGGCGTCGCTGTCGTTTTCTTCGCCATTGGACGACACGACACATCTGGCTATTCAACCCATTCCGTTTTCAACGGAATATCGAGTTTGTGCAACATCGCTTCGAATTCGTGAAACGGATAAGCGCTGCTGGCAGTAACGATTGCCGATACGGTGCCGCTCCCTTCGGTGACGTGCGGTGCGAGGCGCGCGACCACTTCTTCCGCCGGATCCAGGAACACGCATCGCGGCGCCACCGCTTCGAGCAGCGGCCTTAACCAGGGCAGATGGGTGGACGACAGCATAAAGACGTCGATGGCGTCATTGGCCGTCATAATCGGCGCGAGAAAACGTCGAATCGTTTCCTGCGTCAGCGCGCGATTTTTTATAAAGTCGCCGGCCTCCACCAAGGCGACGAGCGGCGATGCGTTGAATGCCGTCACGCGCCCGTTGTCCGCGCTCTGCGTCAGGACGTATTGCCGCAACTCAGCGCTGTCCACCAGCGATTGCACACCCAGTAATCCGACCGATTTGCTTTTTGAAATGGCGATGGCGCGTGCCACCGGTGGATAGACGCCCAGAAGCGGCCCTGCCACTGTTTTTCGGATGGCGTCCAGAACGGTGATCGACGGCGCATTCGAGGCGACGATGATCGCTTCCGCGCCCATCGTTCGCAGCCGAGAGATCGCCGCCGACGTGACGTCGAAAAGGGCGTCTTTGTCCTTTGCTCCATACGGAAAGCTCGCGCGGTCGGCGAGGTATAGGACGTCTTGCTGGGGATAGTGCTGCTGCACCAGACGCACGATCGCATAACTGCCGATGCCGGCGTCGAAGATTCCGACAGGGCGGTGCAAGGTGTGTTTGTCGATCGACATGGTCGCCTGATGCTTATCGAATGAGGAGCTCAGATTAAATCGATATTGGTACAATAGATAGATCCATATATCGCGTCATCGATTGGGCCATTTATGCGCCGTCCCCGCGTCAGCGCCGTACTCGATTTACCGCTCGAAGCTCGCATGCCAGGGGAAACGAAGCAGGCATGGGTGTATCGCAGCGTATGCGATCTGATTGCTCGGGGCAGTGTGCGGCGGGGCGATCCCTTGCCGTCGACGAGAGCGCTGGCGGCGCGTTGGGGCGTGTCACGCGGTATCGTGGAAATCGCGTTCGCGCAGCTGTCGCTCGAAGGCTATGTAGCGAGTCAAGTCGGGCGCGGCACGGAAGTGATCGCCGATCTCGCTGCGCGGGCGAGGACGTCGGCCGACAAAAAGCGGGCGCCTGCCGCGCCGACGATGCTGGCGGCGTCGCGGAATGACACATCGCATCCTTCGACTTCCGGCCGATCCGATGCCCATCCGGCAAATCCATTACCGGCCAATGCGAGACTCGTCGATACCCGCTTGTTTACGCTGCGCGTCTGGCATCGACATTTGAATCGCGCGGTAAAAGAGGCGACACCGGCGATGCTGGCGGAGGACGATGCCAAGGGTCATGCGCCACTGCGGCTCGCCATTTCACGCTATCTCGGAATGACGCGCGGCATCCTCTGCGATCCGTCGCAGATCATCGTGACGACGGGGATTCGTCACGCGATAGACCTGATTTCCAAGGCCTTGTGTCATGGCGAGATGCCGGTCTATATCGAGGATCCCGGGTATAAGACGATGGCGCCGCTGTTGCGTTACACGACCCGGAATCTCGTGTTCGTGCCATTGGATGCGGAAGGCTTTCGCGTCGATGCGGTCGATCGCGCCTGCCGGCCCGGCATTGCCTTCGTGACGCCGGCGCATCAGGCGCCGCTCGGCATCACGATGTCCGTCAGTCGACGGTCGCAATTGCTGGCGTGGGCGACACGACGCGATATGTGGATCGTCGAAGATGACTACGATAGCGAATTCAGCTATGGCCACGCGCCGCTTCCGGCCTTGAAAGCAATCGATCGAGACGATCGCGTCATTCATTGCGGGAGCTTCAACAAATCGCTGTTTCCCTCGCTTCGGATCGGCTATATGGTGTTGCCCGCGGCACTGACCGACCGCGTTGCGAGGGTGCGGTCCGTGACGGGGCGCGCGAATAGCCTTATCGAGCAAGTGGCGCTGACACACTATATCGATGCCGGAGATTTCGCGAGACACTTGCGCGCATCGCGGGCCGTCTATATGCAGCGGCGAGACGCGTTGCTCTCGGCACTGCGCACGACGTCGGCGGGAACGCTCGCGGTCACGGGCGAGCAGGCGGGTTTTCATGTGGTGCTATGGCTGCCGCAACACGTCGACGAGCGTGTAACAGTCGATACGGTGCTGGCGCGGGGCGTGCATGTCGAAGGGCTTGCCACGTTCTCCCATGAGCACGCGATGCCCCCGGCGATCGTCGTGGGTTATGCGAGCCTCGACCACGATGGCATTGCCAACGCTGCGCGCGTTATCGGGGATGCCGTGCTGTCCGCGACGCATCGGGCGAACCGCGCCTAAGCGCAAACGCGCGAAGCGGTTATCGTCGCCGCGAGCACCAAAGCGGCGCCTGCCGCAAGCAATGAACTGGAGAAACTGTGGCTTTGCGTGTAAAGCGCGCTTGCTCCCAAGGGGCCGACGATTTGTCCCAGCCCGTACGCCAATGTCATGATCGCCATCAGATTGCCGCGGAACTGGTGTGCGACACGTTGGGCAGCCGGCATCGCGATCGTCACGGTTCCCGTAAACGTTCCACCAACGAGCAAGGCACTGAAGAGATAGCCGCTCGCCGAGGGGGCGAATACCGGCAAAACGACGCCGGCCGCCTGAATAATGAGATTCATCGACAACGCACGTTGTGTACCCAGGCGGTCATGAAGACGATGCCATACAAAGCACGATGGCGCGGCGCCCAGGCCGAAGACCGCCCAGATATGTGCCGCGTCGAGATGGGGCACGCTGCTTTTCACCAATAACGGCAAATACGTTGCCGTGACGATATAGCCGAGCCCCGCTAGGCCGTACACGAGCACGAGCGGCCAAGGTCGAAGGGGAGCCTGTCGCGCGGACGACGCCTTGCTCGATGTGGCAATCGTGGCCGAGCCTTTCGCGACGAGGCCCGGGGTCGCGGCCAGGCCGACGACTGCGCTGGCGAGGCCGAGCAGCACCCACAAGCCCTTGCTGTCCAATCCGACGTGCAGGCCCAGCACGACAAGTTCGGCCGACACCGCAATGCCGATGCCGACTCCGGCATACAGCAGCGGCGCACGATGCATCTGTTGACGGTGTTGGAGCAGCCAGAGCGACGCAGCGACCATGGAAAGCGCGCTGAATGCGCCGGCGAGGCCGCGAATGGCCACGATCAGATACGTGGCATCTAAAAAATAAAGCACTGCTAAGCAAATTGCAGTGCCGAGCATCGACCATAGACAGACGCGATGCGCGCTGCGGGCGTGGACGCGCACCCCGAGCAATGCACCGAGCAAATAGCCGGCATAGTTGGCGGACGCGGCAAGGCTGGCGGCATGAAGCGTGAGGATGCCTTCGCCCACCATATGCGGGTAGATGGCGGTAAAGGCAAAGCGGCCGAAACCCATGCCGACGGCCATGATCAGCGCGGCATCCACGGCCGATCGTACGCTAGCGGTCGTTTTCGCGGCAATCGCATTCATGATTCGCTCTCCCTCGTTCGGCGCAAGGTGGGGCCGATGCCGCGCCGAGAGGCAGCGTCGGGAAGCCCACACTTTGTGTCGTCTTAAAAAAAGAATATAAAACGAATTGTATTCTCAAAAAGAGAACTTGTCGCGATTGCATGCGCTACGTTGCTATCCGGGTCGAAAGCCGCGCTTGGCATCCACGTCGCGTTGCCACCGTGCCCGCAGTGTTCTGGGATGACAGTCAAACGCTTCGTCGAGAAATTCGGCGGCGAGGATGCGGTCGGTCCGGAAAAACCGGAAGGCCTCGCGCATTTCGCACCAGGCCGCGAGCAGCCGCACGGTATCGGCGTAACCGATAATCGTCGGCCACACGACCCGTTCAGTTTCGCGCGATTGTTCATCTCGGTAGACCAGCCGAAGCTTGCGTCCCGAACGAATCCAGGTTCGCGTCAGCGCGATATCGAGCCCGTCGGGTGCTGTCGTCAAGTGGGGCGGTACGCCCATGCTGGGCTCGGTAATGAAAGACTGCAGGTGCGCCGGCACGATCGCCGCGATTTTGGCGATGAGATCGTGCGCGGCGCGTGCCAGCGCGGCATCGCCCCGTTGCGCGACCCACTGTGCGCCGAGCACGGCGGCTTCCAGTTCCTCGGGGGTCAGCATCAGCGGCGGCATATCGAAATGCCGTTCCAGGACATAGCCCATGCCCGCCTCGCCGACGATCGGCACGCGCTGCCCGATCAGATCGGCCACATCCCGATAGACCGACCGCTGCGAGATTTCCAGCTCGGCGGCCAGTTGGCGCGCCGTCACCGGGCGCTGCGATCGCCGCAAAATCTGGATGATCTGAAACAGCCTGTCCGCACGTCGCACTACTGTCCCCTGATTGCAAATGACTGCAGCCTGCTGACACCATGCTGTCAGCAGGCTAGGAGTATAACGATTCCCGGCGACGTCGCTGTCCCTCTCGTTCACCAGGAACCGTCTATGCAACTCGTCTCCGTTCGCATCATCACCGCCGATCTCCAGCGGATCGTCCCCTTTTATGAGCGTATTACCGGTATCCCGATCACGATGCTGTCCGATGACTTCGGCGAGCTGCGAACCGCGGCCTGCACGCTGGCGATCGGCAGCACGCGCACCTTGGCGTTTTTCGACGGCGAGATCGCACGGCCGGCCGAGAATCGGACCGCGATTCTCGAATTTCGCGTGGACGATGTCGACGCCGTGTTCGAAAGGCTGGCGGACTTCATCGCCCCGTGCCTGGTGCAGGCGCCTAAAACGATGCCGTGGGGGAATCGGTCGCTTTTGTTCCGCGATCCGGACGGCAATCTGATCAACTTCTTTACGCCCGGCGCTCCACCGCGCGCCGACTAGAACCGGCTGTTGCGTAGTAAGATCGATCCGGTTCCGGTGCATCGTACGACCAATTTCGACGCGCCCGTACATGCTCGTACGGGCCGTCGGCGTGTGCGGCGACGGTTACGTTGGCGATGCTTTTTCGAACCATACGATGATTTCGATAAGGAGACGACGATGCGCAACCGTAGGCTTGGGCAGAGTGACTTGAATGTATCGGCGATAGGGCTGGGCTGCATGTCCCTTTCCGGCGTCTATGGCGATGCCGATGATGGCGTCTCCGAGGCGCTGATTCATCGCGCCTTGGACCTCGGCGTCAACCATCTCGACAGCGCCGATATGTACGGCTGGGGGCATAACGAATCGGTCGTCGGTCGTGCCATAAAAGCGCGCCGCAACGAAGTCGTGCTGGCATCGAAGTTCGGTCAATTCCGTGTCGAAGGCGGCGTCAATGGGGTCAATGGTCGGCCCGAGTATGTGCACCAAGCCTGCGATGCCAGCTTGAAGCGGCTCGGCGTTGAGGTGATCGATCTGTACTATCAGCATCGCGTCGATCCGAATGTGCCGATCGAGGAGACTGTCGGCGCGATGGCCGAACTGGTCCAACAGGGGAAAGTTCGCTTCCTCGGTTTATCCGAGGCGAATGCGGCGACGGTACGGCGCGCGCACGCGGTGCACCCGATTACCGCGGTGCAAACCGAGTACTCCGTTCTGTATCGTACGGAAGCGGAGGAAACCCGTAAAACCACGACAGAACTCGGCATCGGTTTTGTTGCTTACGCGCCGCTCGGCCGAGGGTTGCTAACGGGCGCCATCAAGGGCATTGCCGACGTCGACGGACGACGTGCCGCGCATCCTCGATTCCAAGGGGAACATCTCGCGCACAACCGCAAGCTCGCGGCGCCGATCGAAGAGATGGCGACGGCAAAGGGCTGCACGCCCTCTCAAATCGTGCTTGCCTGGCTATTGGCCCAAGGCGAGGACGTCGTCGCCATCCCCGGTACCCGCAAGGCACAGCGCCTTGAAGAAAACCTCGGCGCGCTGGACGTGGTGCTGTCCGCGGAGGAGATAGACAGTCTGAGCGCCCGTATCCCGGCAGGGGCGGCCTCCGGTTCGCGTTACCCTTCGGCAAGCATGAAGGCCGTCAATCTTTGAGCCGCCGGCACGCGATTCGCGATTGAAGCGTCGTGCTAAATCAACATGCCGCCGCCGTCGAGGGGCAGAATCTGCCCGGTCACGTACGCGTTGAGCATCAGATAGACGTAGGCTTTCGCGGCTTCGGCGGGGGACGCGGTGCGGGGTATCGGCAACGGATCGACCATCGACTGCAACATCGCCTCCGGCATCTGTTTTACCGGCTCGGTCAGGACGAGGCCCGGGCATACCGCGTTGACTCTGATCGGCATCAGATCCATGGCGATGCCGCGGGCCATATGCTCGATCGCGCCGCCAACCACCGTCGGCATCGGGGCGTGCATTCTGGGACGGTGCACAAGCATGCCGCTTGTCAGCGTAATGGAGCCGGTGGGCGCGATGTGAGGCGCTGCGTACTTTACGGCAGCCAGGACGCCCCAGAAACGCACCTCCAGCAGTTCGCGCGTCAGTGCGAGATCGAGGTCGCGCGTCGGCGCGAAAAACGCGGCCCCGTTCCAGTCGCCGGCGGTAATCGCCAGGTGATCGAATGGGCCTATCCTGTCGAAAAATGCCGCCACGCTCCCTTCACGACGCAGATCGATCGTATCGCCCGTTGCGCCGGCGAGCCGACCGACAGCGGCGGTAACATTGGCCTGGGCGCTGGATGCGACGACCACCGTCGCGCCTTGCGTCGATGCCAATTCGGCAACCGCGAAACCGATCCCCGACGTGCCGCCAATAACGACGACCCGTTTCCCATCCAGTGACATGCCTGTGTCGCGCATCGTGTGCCTCCATTGAGCGTAGAAATGATCCGGAAGAGCACTGTATGATGCGAATTCGTCCCGTTAAAGTAGTGACGTTATCCTGGTATACGGACTAGTAGATTGCGATGACACATCCCGACTCACCCCATGGCGGCAATCGTCTCGGAGACTATCTTAAAAATAGGCGGTCCAGGCTCGATCCCTTGACATTGGGTTTTGCGGCGGGGCGACGCAGGACGCTTGGCTTACGCCGCGAGGAGGTCGCGCAACGCGCCAATATCAGCGTGGCGTGGTACACCTTGTTGGAACAGGGCCGCGGCGGAAAACCGTCGGCCGGTGTGTTGGATCGCGTCGCGACGGCGCTCGCTTTGTCCCCGGTGGAACGCGAGCATGTATTCATGCTGGGTCTGGGGCGGCCACCGGCGCTTGCCGGCTATCGCGGCGGGGATCCCATCACAAGCCGCCTGCAACGCCTTCTCGATGCGCTGCCGTGCAGCCCCGCCGTCGTTCGAACGGCGACGTGGGACGTGGTTGCATGGAATCGGGCCGCTGCCTTGGTGTTCACCGATTACGGGGCGGTCCCGGCCGAGAATCGTAACGTCCTGCGCATGATCTTTTGCGACCCTCTCGCGCGGGCCCTGTTGCACGACTGGGACGCCATGGCGCGCGATGTGGTCGCACTGTTCAGGTTGGATGCGATTCGCGCCGGCGCGCTCGCGGACGTGATGCCGCTGGTCGAGGAACTCTGTCATGCAAGCCCCGAGTTTGCCGTCATGTGGGCAGCGCAGGATGTCCAAACGCAAAGCGATGGTATCAAGCGTCTTCGCCATCCTGAATTGGGTGAGATACCGCTCGAATACTCCGCCTTCGCCGTCGAGGGGCGACCGGATCTTCAAATGGTCGTCTATCACCCGATACGCGCGTCCGATCGCGAGCAGATCGCCGCCCGCCTGAACGGCCCGCGATAAATAGATCGGTTTGCCTAGGTCAGTACCTTGCAAAAGCACGTTTTGTCACCGTCGCGAACATTCATGTCTTGATTTTCAGCGTTACGTCAACGACGCGCCAGACCGTGTCGATTGCCGTTCGATGTACGCGGTGATAGGCGGCAAAATGCTCTCCAGCTTCTCCGAAAACGGGAATTGCGGGATATTGACGAGCGTGCCAGCGTTCATTCTTTGCCCCATGCGTAGCAGGTAGCGCGCGGCAAAATGCGCCTTCGCCACATACGCATTCGGGTTGCGGATCGACACGCGGAGATATTTCTGCCGCGACCGTTTGACGGTCACCGTGACG
Source organism: Robbsia sp. KACC 23696 (assembly GCF_039852015.1). Taxonomy (NCBI): domain Bacteria; kingdom Pseudomonadati; phylum Pseudomonadota; class Betaproteobacteria; order Burkholderiales; family Burkholderiaceae; genus Robbsia; species Robbsia sp. KACC 23696. Next base: position 852,761 of record NZ_CP156627.1, read on the forward strand.
ATCTTGGCGTCGATCACGTCGGACCAGGGAATGAAACCTATCGATATCGCTGACGTATGGTCGGTGAGCCCGCGATCATCGATGATGAGGGCGGGACACCGACGCACGAGACGCGAGAGCCCGAACAGGCCGCACAGCCCAAAAAACGGAATGCAGAGATATGCCGCGATGGTCGCGGTCGCGCTGATGTCGACGTCTGGTGAAACCAGCAACCAGACGGCCAACGCAACGAACATCGCCGCGCCGAGCGTCAGGGCCGAAAGGCGTAGTCGGCTTTGATAAAACACGATAGGTTCCACGATTCCCTCTCGACCGATGCACCCTCGGGCAATGGCAGCACGCCGACGGAATTATGCGTATGGACCCGACTCCGCAGCGGCGTGCCGTCATAGTACACCGAGGCCGTGCACCAGGTAACCAGGTAAGGACGCAAGCGATCGATATCAGCGTCCCAGGCGCTCCGGGCATTCACGTTGCACGTGGTCGGCGAAAGCATCGAGCGTCATGGTGCCGAGATCCTGGCCCGCATGGGTGCGGACCGAAACGACACCCGCGGCGCGCTCCCGTTCGCCGACCACGAGCAGATAAGGCAGCTTTTGCAAGACGTGTTCGCGCACCTTATAGCCGATCTTTTCGTTCCGGGTATCGATCTCGACGCGCAGATGCAGACCGAGCAGCGCGCGATGTACATCGGCTGCATAGGCTTGTTGGGCATCGGTCACGTTCAATACGATGGCCTGAATGGGGGCGAGCCACACCGGCAGTTGGCCAGCGTAGTGTTCGATCAGAATGCCGGTGAATCGCTCCATCGACCCGACTATGGCACGGTGCAGCATGACGGGCGTCCTGCGCTCGGAGTGAACGTCGACATATTCCGCGCCGAGCTTCTCGGGCATTAGATAGTCCGCCTGGATCGTCCCGACTTGCCACTCGCGACCGATCGCGTCCTTTAAGTGATACTCGATTTTCGGGCTGTAAAAGGCGCCTTCACCGGGGAGTTCTTCCCATTGCACGTCACACTTGCGGAGTGCATCTCGCAGCGTGTTTTCTGCACGGTCCCAGACGTCGTCCGAGCCGAGACGGCGCGCAGGACGCAATGCGATCTTCACCGCGACGCTGTCGCCGTCGAAACCGAAATCGCGATAGACGCGCATCGCCTGACGATGGAATGCCGCCACTTCGTCTTCGATCTGTTCTTCGGTGCAGAAGATATGTCCATCGTCCTGCGTAAAGGCGCGCACACGCATGATCCCGTGCAGTGCGCCTGAAGGCTCGTCGCGATGACACGCGCCGAATTCGCCATAGCGAATCGGCAGCGCGCGATAGCTACGCAAGCCATGCTTGAAGATCTGGATATGACCCGGGCAATTCATCGGCTTCAGCGCGTACTCCCGATTCTCCGATGCGGTGAAGAACATATTGTCCTTGTAATTGTCCCAGTGCCCGGAACGCTTCCACAGGGACAGGTCGACCACTTGAGGCGCCTTGACTTCCTGATACCCGCCATCGATATAGACATGCCGCATATAGTGCTCGATGGTTTGCCACAGGCGCCAGCCGCGCGGATGCCAAAACACCATGCCAGGCGCTTCGTCCTGCATGTGAAAATAATCGAGCTGCTTGCCGAGCGTACGGTGGTCGCGCCGCTGCGCTTCCTTCAGCCGATGCAAGTGCGCGCGCAAGTCATCGTCGTGCAACCAGGCAGTGCCGTAGACGCGGCAGAGCATGACGTTGTTCGCGTCACCGCGCCAATAGGCGCCTGCGGTCTTCATGAGTTTGAACGCACGCAGCAGGCGGGTATTCGGCACATGGGGCCCGCGACAGAGGTCGGCGAATTCGCCTTGCCGGTATATCGTCAGCAACTGATCCGCCGGCAATTCGGCGGCGATCTGCGCCTTGTACATCTGGCCGCGCTCGGAAAAGAAGCGGACGGCGTCGTCGCGCGGGTGCGCGCTATGCGAGACCGGTATGGCCTCGGCGACAATAGCGTGCATTTCCGCCTCGATACGCGGCAAGTCTTCTTCCGAGAGGGGCGGCGAGAGCGCGATATCGTAGTAGAAGCCGTCGTCGATGGCAGGACCCATCGCGAACTGGGCATCGGGATGCAGCCGTGCGATCGCTTGGGCCATCAGATGCGCGCACGAGTGCCGAATGATCGATAACGCATCCGCGTGTTTATCGGTGACGATTTCGACGTTTGCATCGACGTCGATCAGATAGTCGAGCTCGACGAGCCGGCCATCGATCTTTCCTGCCAGCGCGACTTTTGCCAATTCCGGTCCGATATCACGCGCCAATGCGGCGACCGTGACCGGTTGATCAAAAATGCGCTGACTGCCATCGGGGAGCGCGATGGCGATGGGATGTTGACTGCTTACTTGGTCCATGACGGTTCCTGATGTAGGGAGATCCGGCAACCATGGACGACGCGAAAAATGCAAAAGGCCCCGTCCGTTGCCGGCGGGGCCTCTGAAGATGCGTTGAAACGGTGATTACCGCGAACACACTCCGGACGACACGCCGTTGCCGGTGGTCGTCGTCGTCGTGACGTAAGCGAAGGGAATCAGATCGTTTTGCATGGCACAACGATAAGGGGTTTGTGCGGCGTCGTCAATGTGCTTCTTTCACTACGTCAGGGCGGCACGCGCAAGTACTGTCTTTTTTGCGATGATGCTTGTCGATACTTCGAGAGATGACATACGCCGACGCCGCGCCGTGGCACCGGCGGAGGAAACGCAGCTCGTCACCTTGCTGACGCGCTTGATCGCGAACCTCGATCATTTGGCACAGCCGGAGACCGAGTGACGGCGCAGTCAGCGCAGGTTCAAGCGAAGAACTTCATCGCGACCGGGTAAAGCGTGGCGACCAGCGACAGCGCCATGACGATATTGAACGTGCGAATCCAGCTGGGTCGTGACAGCGCGCGCCGCATCGCCGTTCCGAATGCCGCCCACAGGCAGATGCACGGAAAGCCGGCGAGGCAAAAGATGATCGCCATGTATTGTGCATTGGTGCCGAAGTCCGCGCTCAGATGCAGCGTGGTCGCGGCGGTCAGCACCATCATCCAGGCTTTCGGGTTGATCAACTGGAAGGCCATCCCCTCATAAAGGCGCATCGGACGCTCCGTGCCCTTGCGGCTCTCGATCGCGCCGGACGTGCCGATTTTCCAGGCCAGGTAGAGCAAGTAGGCCACGCTGCACGCTTCCAGCACCGGATACAGAACGGGGAAGCGCAGGAAGATCTTTCCAAGCCCGAAGCCGACGGCCAACATCATCGAGGCGACGCCCAGACTGATGCCGACCATATGAGGCGTCGTGCGGCGCAGCCCGAAGTTGATGCCCGACGCCAGCAACATCATATTGTTGGGTCCCGGCGTGATCGACGAGACCAGGGCAAACAGGATGGCTGCAGGCAAAGCGCTGAATACAGTGTCTTGAAGCATGATGGCATCGCAAAGGCGGGTGAATCGTCTGATGGCCGCGTGGCACTCAGAAGGCATTCCAGTGTAGCGACAACGGGCAATACAGTATCGATACACTTGCGCGGATAGTCGGCTATACACTTTTCGCGTTAATCGTTTTGCCCACCGCGTTTACCCGCAGCGCCCGTCATGCCGATTGACAACATGATTTCGGTCATCTCAAAATATAAAAATGATTTTTACAGAGTAAAAAGAAATGACGAAGGCTTATTCGCTGCTGTCGCCCCGGGTTCCCGCTATTCCGCTGGTACTCGATTCGCCGCACAGCAATTTCAGCTTGCCGGCGGACTTTCGTCCGGCGGCGCCGGTGGCCGCTATTCGCTCGGGGTGGGACGCCTATCTGGAAGATCTGTGGGCCGGTGCCGTCGATCTGGGGGCGACGTTGATTGCCGCCGAATTTCCGCGGACCTATATCGATGCGAATCGCGCCGAGGACGACATCGATGAAAAGCTGCTTGCCACGCCTTGGCCGCATCCGAGCCGACCCAGCGATTACAGCCGGCGCGGCCAGGGCTTGATCCGGCGCTTCGCCTTGCCGGAGGTCGCCATGTACGACCGCGCGTTGACGGTCGAGGAAGTCGCGCATCGCATCGATACCTACTATCGTCCCTATCGCGCAGCCATCGCCGCGGCGATCGATGCCGCGACGCAGCGGTTCGGGCATGTCTGGCATCTCGATCTTCATTCGATGAAATCCAAGGGCAATGCAATGAATCTCGACGCGGGAAAGGCGCGTCCGGATTTCGTCATCAGCGATCGGGACGGCACCACCAGCGATCCGAACATCACCGCATGGATTGCCGCGCGCTTCAGCGCGCTGGGCTATCACGTCGCCATCAATGAGCCGTACAAGGGCGGCGATATCGTCGCTTGCTACGGTCGGCCCGCGCTCGGTCAGCACAGTATTCAAATCGAAATCAATCGCGCCTTGTACATGAACGAGGAAAGCGGCGAGAAGTCGGCGGGCTATGCCGCCTTGAAGGCCGATATCGACACCTTCCTCGCGGCGTTCGTCGCGCATATCGCTGAGCCGGGCGCGGTGTTCTGATGAACGACTACACCGTCGCATCGGTCGATTCCGCGTTGAAATTATTGGCCATCGTCGCGGACACGCCGCGTTTGAGCCTCAGCGAGCTTGCGGATCGCGCCGATCTGAATACGTCGCGGACCTTCCGCCTGCTGTCGACGCTTGCCGCACATCGCCTGGTCGATCGTGTGGGCGACCCCGCGGTCTATACGCTCGGCACGCAAGCACTGGTTCTCGGGATCGCGGCCGGGCGCCAGATCGATTTGGCCGCCGCCTCGCAGGGGCCCTTGATGCATTTGGTCGAGACGTTGAACGAGGCGTGTCAGGTGCGTGTGCGCGACGGCGACGAAACCGTCTGCATTGCACGGGTGGAGTCGACGCAAGCGGTGCGGGTGCACGGCACCATCGGCAATCGGAGGCCGATTCATGTGGGCGCATCCGGCAAATTGCTGCTCGCCTTTGCCTCCGAGGACGAACAGACGATGCTTCTGACGCGACAGATGCGCGCGTTCACGAAAGAAACGCGCGTGAGCGCCGACGATTTGAAGCATGAACTCGGCGAGATTCATGCGCGCGGATTTTCCATCAGCCGCGGCGAGGCGACACCGGGCGTGGTTGCGATCGCGGTGCCGATCATGGCGTCGAATGCGCATATTCTCGCGGCATTGGGCACCTCGATCGTGGCGTCGCGTTTTGTCGAGGACCAGTTATCCGGCATCGTCGAACAGATGCAAGGCGCCGCACGCGCCATCTCCGGCCATTTGGGCCATCGTCTCCCCTGACCTCCTCTGCGCCATGTCCACGACCCTGCACACGCCTTCCGAAGGACAATCCGCGCCGGCACACAAACGCGCGCTGCATCCCGTTTTGATGATGCTCGGCATCCTGCTGTTCGCGGTAGCCCTCACGTATGTGCTCGACGCGGGGCAGTTCAAGCGGCAAGGACATCTCGTCGTGCCGGCGAGCTATCACCTGATCCCCAAGGACAACTCGCCCGCGGCCTTGTTCGCATTGTCGACACCCATAAGCACCGCCGCGCGCGCTTACCCCGCCAGTGCCGTTTCGCTGATCCATGCGATCCCGGAAGGCTTGACGAAGTCCGCTGCGCTGGTGTTCATGGTCATGTTCGTCGGCGGCATGTTCGAGGTCTTCAAGGCAACTGGTGCCCTGGATTCAGGGCTGAATCGACTGGTCGGCCTGTCGCGCGGCAATCTCTATGTCCTGGGCCCGCTGCTTATCGTTGCCGTCGGTCTGGGGAGTACCTTTCTCGGCTTGATCTCCGAATACCTGGTATTGCTGCCGGTCGTTCTCGCGCTTGGTGAACGGCTGAAACTCAGTCCCTTGCTATCGCTGGCGATGCTGACGTTCGGCGCGAAGCTCGGCTATATCGCCTCGGTCAGCAATCCGATCGTGTTGCCGGTGGCGCAGGGGATTGCCGGCGTGCCGTTATTCAGCGGCGCGTCGGTGCGGCTGGCGGTGTTCGTCGTGTCGATGATTCTGGCGATCGCCTATTTCATTTATGCGCTGCGCCGCGCCAAGGTCGCCGCATCGGTGACCCCGGAGATGTCGACGATCACGCTGTCGCAAAAAGCGGTGTTGTTGGTGATGGCGCTGGCGACGGTCGCCTTGGTCTGGGCGGCGCCGGCATACAAATGGCATAACGGCGAACTGAGTGCGTTCTATATCTTCGTCGCCGTTGCGATTGCCGTGGTCGGCCGACTCGATGCGCGCGAGACGGCCGATGCCTTCGTGCAGGGCATGAAGGGCATGATGCTGGCCGCCATCCTGATCGGTCTGGCGGCGACGATCGAACTGATTCTGCAACAAAGCATGGTCCTCGATACCGTCATCGACAAGCTGTCGTCGATGCTCAATGGCCGCCCGCCTGCCGTGGTGGCCGTCGGCATCATGGGCATCGAAGCGGTATTGGATTTGCTGGTGCCGTCCACCTCGGGGAAGGCGGCAATCAGCATGCCGATCCTCGCTCCCATTGCGCATCTTTCGGGGCTGAGCCCGCAGACCTGCGTGCTGGCCTTTTTGCTGGGCAATGGCATCATGGGCATCATCAATCCCGCCTCGGGGCTGACGCTGGCGTTTCTCGCCATCGCGAAAGTCGGCTATGGGCAATGGGTGCGCTTCGCGATGCCGCTGGTAGTGGCCTTGCTCCTCATGGGCGTCGTGACGGTGACGCTGGCGACGCGATTCGGTTATTGAGACAGGGCGGATTTCAGCGTCGGAGGGGAAGGGCGAAGGCGCGCTCCCGCTCCCGCCGCGTGCGGTTTTGTGTCGTGATACCGTCGCGGCAACGATGCCCGGGTGGCATCGACGCAAAAGGAAGCGCAATGGCCGATTCGATGCTCTATCTTAGTGCCGCCGATGTGCGTGCGTTGAATATCACGCCGGGACAGGCGCGGGACGCGATCTTGCACACCTTCCGGGCGCATGCGGCGGGTCGCAACCAAAGCTTGCCGAAGTCTGCCTTGACGGTCGGCCCGGGCCACGCGTTTCAGGCCATGGTCGCGGCCGACCCGCTCGCTGGCGTTGCAAGCGTGAAATGGGTGGCGATGACCACGACGGCACCGGGCAGCACCGCGGCAGGCATCAACGCGCTGATCTGCGTCGCGGATTACGAGACGGGTGTCCCCCTGGCGGTCATGGACGGTAGCGAAATCACGCTGCTGCGTACCGCCGCGATGTCGGCTGCTGCTGCCGCCTTGCTGAAGCCTGGCACGCCGACGACGATCGGTATGATCGGTTGCGGCCGACAGGCGCTCGCGCATCTGGATGCCTTTCTCGCCTTGTATCCGTCAATCACGCACCTTTCGGCTTTCAGCCGGACCCGCGCCTCCGCGGAGCGATTGCTGGACCATGCACGACGCCTCGGCGTGGAGGGCGTCGTGCATGACAGCGCCGAGCCGGTGCTGGCTGCTTCGGATATCGTGATTTCGATGGTCCCGGCGGTGTCGGGCCTCGTCCCCCTTCTCGACGCCCGACAGCTGAAACCCGACGCCTTTGTGTCGGCGGTCGATCTGGGGCGGAGCTGGATTCCCGCGTCCTATGGCGCGTTTGCGCACAGGATTACCGATAGCCTGTCCCAGATGACCTCGCCGTACGCCGCGGATGGCAGCGCGGTGGCGGACGTCACGTTTTCGACGGATCTGATTCAGCTGTTGGCACAGGCGCCCGTCGCGGTGACGGGGCGGACCTTGTTCTGCTTCCGTGGCTTTGCGCTCGCGGACCTGGCGCTTGCAAATGTGGCCCTGCAACTGGCGCGGTCGCGCTCCGGCGTCGGCACGCTATTGCCGCTTTGAGGCCGGCTGCGGTCCCCGCGCGACGCCGTGCCATCGATAGTCGATTCGAGATGCCAGAAAGTCTAGAAAGGCCTTGATCCGTGGCGCCATCGTGGCATTTTGGTAAAACACCGCGTGAATCGGCTGACGCACGTCTTGTTGCAGATCGGCCAGCACGACCTCCAGATCGCCCCGCCCGATATCGGCGTCGGTCATGAAGGCGGAGAGGCAGGCGATACCATTGCCCGCCAAGGCCAGATGCCGGATCGTTTCGCCACTGGAGGCACGCAGGTTCGGCGTGATGTGAAACGACGAATCGGCACCTTCCGCCGCATCGGGATCGGGAAGAGGCCAGGCATTCAGGCTGTCCGGCGCGGTGAAGCCGATCAGTCGATGATCGCGCAAGGCGGCGACGTCCTGCGGGCGGCCATATCGATCGAGATACGCGGGGCTGGCCAGGACCCGAATCGGGCTATGTCCCAGCGCCCTGGCATGCAAGGACGAATCCTGTAACACGCCAATCCGAATCGCCAGATCGACGCGGTGCTCCAGCAAGTCGACGATGTGCTCGTGACTGGTCAGTTCCAGCGTGATGTGCGGATACTGCGCTTGAAACGCCGCCACGTGCGGCACGATGGCATGCAGGATAAAAGGCGAGGCGGCATCGACGCGCAAACGGCCCGTGGGCGCATCGGTCGCGCCGCCGACGGACGCTTCGGCGAGCGCGATTGCCGCCAGAATCTGTCTGGCATGGGAGAGGAAGCGCTGCCCTTCGTCCGTGACCAACAGGCGACGCGTGGTGCGGCGGATCAAGGTCACGTCCAGCTTTGTTTCCAGACGGGTCAAGGCACGACTCACGCCGGACACCGTTTGCGCCAAGGCGTCGGCCGCCGCGGTGATCGATCCGGCGTCGACGACGGTGACAAAGGCCAGCAGTTCCTCTGTGGTGGTTTTCATTGCAGCTCGGCGAAAGCGGTGCCCGAAGGCGATCGGCACGAAATGACCGATCGTAACATCGCCGCTTCTTTAAAGCCGCCGGGCGTGCCGTAAAAGCGCCGTCGGATCGGATCAGCGCCCCGCGGTGCTGTCGCGAAACGGTTTGCATCCGAGTGCCAACAGCGCGATGGCGAGCAAGCTTGCGCAGAAGCCCATGATGGCCATCGATTGGCCCACCGCCGCGGGCGATCCGAAGACCTTGTCGGTGATCAGGGCGACGATCGTCGTCCCCACGCCCAAGCCGATCAGATTCGATACCAGCAAAAAGAGCGCCGAAATCTGCGCGCGCATTTGATTGGGCGCCATCATTTGCATCGCGGCCGTGGAAGTGGGCATCGGGAAGGAAGCGAAAAACATGGCGATAACCAACAGCGTCATGGACAGATGGACATCCGATACCAGCGTAAAACACGTTGCCGGAATCAGCATGCCCAGTGCGCCGATCGTCGCTGCCCGCATCGGACCGTCGGTTTTGCCGCGCGCCAGCAAGGTATCGCTCAGCCAGCCGCCGCATAGCACGCCCGCGGTATTTGCCACCAGCAAGATAAGACCGAGCACATAGCCGGTGTGCCCGGCGGTCCAGCCATAATGTCGCATGTAAAAAGCGGGTGACCAGCCCATCAGGCAAAACAGCGCCATCGCATAAAACGAAAAGCCGGCGTAGTGAAAAAAGAAGGCGCGGCCGTTTTTGCCAATGAAGCCTAGCGTCTGTGCCATCGACACTTTGACCGGCTGACCGTTCGCGTCGTGATCCAAGCCCTTCCGTTGCGGATCGCGCACGGTCAGGATGAACAGGAGCGCGACCAGCAGTCCGGGGAGACCGACGATGACGAATGTCAGTTGCCATGCGTGCAGCGTGCCGAGCAAGGGCAGCGTAAAACTGGCTTGCGCCTTCAGCAGATTGATGACATAGCCACCGATCAGGAAGGCGATGCCGCCGCCGATGAACGAGCCCATCGAGTAGACGCCTACCGCGCGACCCAGTTTGTCGCGCGGAAACAGGTCGCTCAGCATCGAATAGGCGCCCGGCGACAGTGCCGCTTCGCCGACGCCGACGCCCATTCGCGCCAGAAACAAAGACACGTAGTGCTGGCTCAAGCCGCATACGGCAGTGGCAATGCTCCACAACGCAATGCCGACCGCAATGATTCTGGGACGTGCGAAGCGATCGGCGAGATAAGCCAGCGGCAGCCCCATGACCGCATAAAAAAGGGAGAAGGCAAATCCTTGAAGCAGGCTGAACTGCGTGTCGCTGAGATGCAGATCCCGTTTGATCGGTTCGATCATCAACGCAAGCATCTGGCGATCCACGAAGGAAAAGATGTAGGCCAGCATGCTGACGCCAACCACATACCATTCATAGATATAGCGTTTGCTTCGTGTCATCTCGCGGTGCGTGGAGACGGCCATCGTGACTCTCCTGATCGAATGCCTGACGGAGGGGGCGCGCGAAACCGCACCCCGTGCCAGCAGGATAGGAGGAGAAAATCGGCACGCCTCGTCGTTTTCGGCAGTGCAATAGCCAAATCGCGCAAGTAAACGCCGGCTGCGGCGCACACAAGCGTCGCACGGCGAGCCGCGATGCGACGACGGCGCGGTTGCGTCGATGTGCCTGTGCGGCGGACTCAGTGCCGGGCAGTCCCGCGACTCGTCGCCGACGGCAACTCGCCATACCGTTCGCGGTAGGCTTTCGCGAAGTGGCCGAAGCTGTGCACGCCGTGTTCGATCAGGATGTCCGTGACCGAGCGCTCGGGCATGGCAGTCAATGCTTGATGGACGGCCGCCATGCGGCGGTCGCGCACATAGTTGCCCGGTGACGTCCCCAGAAAGTGGTTGAAGCCGTTTTGCAGCGTGCGGGGCGACACGCCTGTCACGCGCGCGAGAACGTCGACGTTCAACGCTTCGCCGAGATGCGCGTCGATGTAATCACGCGCGCGGCGCACATGATGCGGTAGCGGGCCGGTGGATTCGGTCGCGAGCGCGGCGCTGTAGTTATGCGGCACCTGGTCCAGCATCATCGTGGCCAGCCATTGGGTGAGATCCTTGCCGAGCGCGCGCGACGGCGCCGCGGGCGCGACGCTGCACAGCTGACGCAGATAGACGATCGTTTCCCGAATCATCTGCGCCGGCGGGGAGCCGGCGTCGAAGGACACGTCGAACGCCAATGGTCGCACCACGCGATCGCCGAGCATATCGCTCAGTCGCGTTTCGAGCAGTTGCCGGTTGAGCCGCAACAACAGGCTACGACAGTCGCTGCTGCTCGCCAGGCGAATGCGGTGCTCCGGCGACGACACACTGATGCTGCCGGTCGTCAGGTCGACGCGCTGCCTTTCCGTGTCCAGCTCGGCATGGCCGGACAGCGTTACGCGAAACAGATAATGATCGTCGATGTGTCCGGCGTCGATTCGTGTTTCGGTGCCGTAATAGATCTCCGACAGACTCGCATCGTGCAGCGCGACGTTATAGAGTTCGGCGCGCATCGGTCGCGTCGCATCGATGTCCATGCGATGGGGACGCAGGAACCGGGATACCTCTCGTTCGACGTCCGATCGTGCGTGAAACGTCCCCAAGCAATTCGGCAGACGTTGCGAGAGCGAGACTTCCAGATTTTGGCTATCCATTTCGGGCCCCAGGGAACCAAGCCGAATCATCATTGCCCGCCGAAATTGCCAATGCAAGTCGTTGCCGGAACGGAACGCTGTTTGCGCGCTTTGACGTGTGGCAAAAGGACGGTCCCGCTACGCTAGACGCGAAATGGCAATCTAGTGGAGGATGCAATGAAGGTAACGGTATTGGGTGGCGGTCACGGCTGTTTTGCCGCGGTGGCGGATCTTTTCGAGAAAGGGCTCGAGGTACGGTGGTGGCGCCGCGATCGCGATGCCCTCGATGCCTTGGCGGAACAGGGGCAGCTCACCGTTCGGGATTTTCAGGGCGAGCGGCACATTCCGCTTGTCGCCGCGGGCCAATCCGATGCCGCGAAGGGCCCGCTCGGCACGACCGACGAGCGGCGGGTCGTGATGGTTTCCGATCTCGCCCAAGCCATCGAGGATGCGCAACTGATCGTCATACCGCTGCCTTCGACGTCCCACGCGGCGTTGGCGCAGCAACTGGCGGTATTATTACGAGATGATCAGGTGGTGTTCCTTCCGCCGGGCACGTTCGGCAGCTTTCTCTTTGCAACGGCGATGCGTGAGGTCGGCAACAAGACGCAAGTGGCATTCGCCGAGACGGGGACGCTGCCGTACCTGGCGCGCAAACACGGCGCGGCGCGGGTAACGGTCAGCGTCTATGCCACGCGGCTGCCGACGGGGGTTTTCCCGGCAGCCTTGTCGAGTAAGGCGTTCCCGATACTGCAACGCGCCTATCCGTCGGTCGAACCGATCGAAGATGCCTTGAGTGGCGCCCTGATGAATGCCGGGCCGGTGATTCACCCGCCGCTGATCATGATGAACGCGGCGCCGTTGGAACATTTCGAGGCGTGGGACATCCATAACGAGGGGACGCAGCCGTCGGTGCGTAGCGTCACCAATGCGCTTGATGCGGAGCGGATTGCCGTGCGCGAGGCAATCGGCTATGCGGCACCGCATTTTCCGCTCGCCGATCACTATGCATTGGACGGCGACGAGTGGATGTATGGCCGAGGCGCGCACGGTAAATTGACCGACAGCGGCGACTGGCGCGAAAAGATCGATTTGCACACGCATCGGTACATGGTGGAAGACACACGCCTCGCGCTGTCCTTGATCGTGTCCGTGGGCCGCTGGGCGGGCGTCCGCACGCCGGTGGCGGAAGGTTTATTAAGCATCGCCAGCGCGATTTGCGGTCGTGACCTCTACGCGGAAGGCCGAACCCTCGAGTCGCTCGGCATTGCCTCGCTGTCGCGTGATGCCATGCACACGCTGCTTCATGCCGGACTGTCGGCATGAACGGCGCCGACGTCATCGATGCAACGTCGGACCCGCAGTCCGCCATCGAGCATGTCCACGTTCTGGGCCTGGGCCGGATGGGGCAAGGGATTGCGCTGGCGTTTGCGTTCGCCGGGCTGGGCGTGACGCTCATCGACTTCAAGGAGCGTGAGGCCGCCGACTACGACAGAAGCGCGTCGCAGGCGCTGGCAGCCATAGCAGGCCAGCTCGCCACACTCGAACGATTGCAACGTATCAGTGCCGCGGATGCGCAGACGGTGCTCGCACGCGTCGCGGTCCATAACCGTCACACGGCCGTATCGAATTTGGGCAGCAGCGCGATCGTTTTCGAGGCCGTGCCGGAGCGTATCGACGCAAAGGAAGCCGCACTGAAATGGGTGGTCGCGCATTGTCATGCATCGACGATTCTGGCGTCGACGACCTCGACGTTTCTGGTGACCGCGCTGCAGGACTTGATGCCGTCCGACGCCGATGCCGCGCGTGTTATCAACACGCATTGGCTGAACCCGGCGCACCTGATGCCGCTGATCGAGGTCAGCCGTAGCGCGCGAAACGCGCCCTCCCATGTCGAGCGCGTATTGTCGCTACTGCGCGCGATCGGCAAGGTGCCCGTTGTCTGCGCGCCATCTCCCGGCTTTATCGTTCCCCGCATTCAGGCGCAGGCAATGAACGAAGCGGCGCGCATGGTCGAGGAAGGCGTGGCCAGTGCCGAGGATATCGATCTGGCGATTCGCACGGGATTCGGCCTGCGCTTTTCAGTGCTAGGCTTGCTCGAATTTATCGACTGGGGAGGCTGCGATATCCTGTTTTATGCGTCGAAGTATCTGTCCGAGCAGCTGGGCGAGCGCTTCACCGCCGCCGATATCGTGCAGGCGCATATGCGCGATGGCCAGGATGGCCTGCGCACGGGCCAGGGTTTCTTCGACTACGCGAACCGTGATGTGCAGGCCTATGTCGATCAACGCATGGGCGCCTTTTCCGCGATGTTGGATCACCTGGGCCATGCACCGGTATTGAACGCGGCGAAACGTTAGCAAGCGGCGTCAGCGCACGCCCGACATGATTTCCGTCGCATTCTGACCGTCATCCGCTGATTTGCGGTGACGGTCATGTGTATTTGGGGGTGTTGCAAATTAAAACGAGTGAGTGATGCCGACAATCACCGCATTGGAATTCTGTCCCTTGGCCGGTGCCGTCAACGTCGAGACACCGCCCGCCGTATTCATCGTAAACGCGGCGGCCGATCCGTTCCATACCTGCTGCACGCCGGTATAGACGATCGTGCGCTTCGACAGCGGGTAGTCGTAGCGGAGCGCGGCGGAGTTGGCATCGCCATTGCTGTTGGCAACCAGACGGTAATGACCGTAATCGACTAACAACGCGCCATTGCCGATCGGGATCTGAGCACTTAACTCATAAATGTCGGACTGCGGATTCGCATAATTCGTCGCGCCCTGCGCCGCGACATTCTGACCACCGCGATGTCTCAAATATAGGAAGGCCGGCTTGATGAAGCCGAAGTCGTATGACACACCGGCGGCGGCGTAATTGCCGGCATCGACGGGACTCGTGCTGGTCAGCGTGGTCACCGGGCTGAAGCGTTGCACCTCGTAGCCGACGTCGACTTGCAAGGGCCCTTGCGCGTAGTTGATGCCGAGCGCGTACGTGTCGCCCAGCGACGCCGGTGCGCTGCTGGACGCGCCATTATTGCCGCGCGCGACGAGGCCGCGCACGAGAAAGCCGGCGACACGGGGAGAGACGTATCGCACCGAATTGCTGGTGCGTACCAGGGGGCCGTACAGGAAGTTATCGGTTGCATTGCCCCATCCCAGGCCGGCGCCCTTGGCCGGTAACGAGTAGGTCACCAGGATCGTATGAATCGGCGTGTAGTTTTCACCCAGCTGAAACGTCCCGAAATTACCGCTCAAACCAACCCATGCCTCGCGCCCGAACATCTTGCCGCTTTGGGCCATCGTGCCATCGGCCGAGTTGAAGCCGCTCTCCAACTTGAAGATGGCCTTTAGATTTCCGCCCAGGTCCTCAACGCCCTTGATGCCCCAGTTCGTGGCGCCGATATCGCTCGACCCCATATGCAAAGTGTGGCTTGGGCCGAAGTTCGCGTATTCGACCGAGGTGTCGATTCGGCCATACAAGGTGACACTCGACTGCGCGGATGCCGTCAGGCTGACGACGAGTCCGCCTGCAAATAGACAGTAGTGCTTCAGGCTTGAAAAGTGTGAGGTATTTCTCTTCGTATAGCGCATCGTATTCCTCGTGATGAGCGCGTCGTCATGACGCGTGCGTGCTCAGAGAGGAAATACTATGGCGCTGTATTTCATGGGGTAAGTCAAGAAAACCAATGCCACTGTAGAGAAATCTTTAGCGTGACCCCGTTTCATGCAAAACGGGTGCCGTGGAGCTTGCACTCAGCTTGCAAAGTCGAACGTGCGCGTGGTCCCATGCGTTGTCAGTTCGCTTATGCGTGGCGCTGTACGCGCGATGATCTTGCCGCGACGCACGACGTAGAGACGTGTCGGCTTGAGACGTAACGCCTCCAGTGGATCCTTGGCTTGCAGTACGACGAAGTCCGCATGCTTGCCTTTTTCGAGGCCGTAACCTTGCAATCCCATGGCCTTTGCGGAATTGACGGTAAGGGCATCGAATACTCGCTTCTTATCCTCGACGCCGGCCATCTGCGCCACATGGACGGCCATATGGCCCACTTCCAGCATATCGGCGGAACCCATCGAATACCACGGGTCCATCACGCAATCATGGCCGAACGAAACGTTCAAGCCCGCATCCATCAACTCCCGTACTCGCGTCAGGCCGCGACGCTTCGGATAGCTGTCGTGCCGTCCCTGCAACATGATGTTGATCAAGGGATTCGAGATGACTTGAATATTGGCTTCCGCCATTAAGGGGATGAGTTTGGAAACGTAGTAGTTGTCCATCGAATGCATCGAGGTCAGATGCGAGCCGGCCACGCGTCCTTGAAGACCGAATCGAATGGTTTCGCTCGACAGCGTTTCAATGTGGCGTGACAACGGGTCGTCGGTTTCGTCGCAATGCATATCGACCTGCAGGCCACGGTCCGCAGCGATGCGGCACAATGCCTCGACCGACGCCGCGCCCTGTGCCATCGTTCTCTCGAAATGCGGGATACCGCCGACGATATCGACGCCCATGTCCAGTGCGCGATTCAGCGCGTCCACCGCGCCGGGCGCGCGGTAATAGCCGTCCTGCGGGAAGGCGACGAGCTGGAGGTCGATATACGGCGCGACTTTTTCGCGTACTTCGAGCAAGCCTTCGACGGTGATCAGCCGGGGATCGCTGACATCCACGTGGCTGCGAATATGCAGCAAGCCCTGCGAAATGGCGAGGTCGCAGTATCGCAGCGCGCGTTCGACGATCGCTTCGCGCGTCACGGTGGCGCGAAGCTCGCCCCAGAGCGCGATGCCTTCGAGCAGCGTGCCCGAGAGGTTCATACGGGGCAGGCCCATCGACAGCGTCGCGTCCATATGAAAGTGCGGGTCGACAAATGGCGGCGATACCAGGCGGTCCGTGGCGTCGATTTCTTCGACGCCAAGCGCGGCGATCGACGCGGCGATATCCGCGATCTTACCGTCTTGCACGGCGATATCGATGCCGCTACGACCATCGGGAAGGGTGGCGTTGCGTACGATCAGGTCGAACTTCATCGGCTTGCTCCGAGTATGGCGGTCCTTGGATACGAACTCATTATCGCTTGAAGCGCGGTGCTTGATCCGATCCGCGATAAGGCAATGCCCACGGCAGCGTCTATTAAGTGGATCAGCCGAATATTTGACTGAAAATCAATAGTGATTTCCCAATGCTCCTATTTATGCCAAAGTCGATTGAGCGGATAGTGACGTTATCGGATGCAAACGCTGAAAAGGCCAAGGCATCGAATTAACAGAGGAGGATCGAATCATGCAGATTTTTGTGACGGGAGCCGGTGGCTTCATCGGCGGCAGCATCGCGGCGCATCTCGTTAAACGCGGGCATCAGGTCACGGGCCTGATCCGCCGGGCAGAACAGGCCAAAGACCTTCAGGCGCTCGGCATCACGCCGGTGATCGGCAGCCTCGACGATACGGCGGTGTTGGCTGCCGAGGCGCGGGCAGCGGATGCCGTCGTCAACGCCGCCGACAGCGACCATCAGGGCGCGATCGATGCCTTGTTGCATGCACTGTCGGGAAGCGGCAAGGCGTTTTTGCATACCAGCGGGTCGAGCATCGTCGGCGATGCATCGGGCGGTTTGGCGTCCGATATCGTCTATGACGAAACATCGATGCCCGCGCCCACGCCCGACAAGGCGGCCCGTGTCGCCATCGACACGAAGGTACAAGATGCCGCGAGACAAGGCGTGCGCGCCGTCGTGCTATGCAACACGCTGATCTATGGCCATGGCGCCGTGCCGGGCGCGAAAAGCGTTCAACTGCCGAGGCTGATCGCACAAGCGGAGAAGAGCGGCATCGTGCGCCACGTGGGCCCGGGATTGAATCGCTGGTCGAACGTGCATATCGACGACGTCGCCGCGCTCTATGCATTGGTGTTGGAAAACGCCGACCTGGCACCGGGCGGCAGTTTCTTTTTTGTCGAGAGCGGCGAGGCCGCTTTCCGCGACATGACCGCCGCGATCGCACAGGCCCTGCATCTGGGACCGGCCCAGGACTGGCCGCTCGACGAGGCGAAGGCGGAGTGGGGTTATGAGATGGCCTCCTATGCGCTTGGCTCGAACAGCCGCGTTCGCAGCCGATTCACGCATAGGCGACTGGGCTGGCAGCCGCAAAGAACATCGGTCGTCGATTGGATTCGCGACGAGATGCGGACGCAATAAGCCCGTGGCGTGCCACGCGGCGGCCGGCGCATCCTAGATACCGCCGCCGCTGCGCGCTTATTTGCCGAATGCCGCCGGTGCCAATCCCAAATTGGCGCGCAGCGTCGTGCCTTCGTACTCGGTACGGAACAGCCCGCGGCGCCGCAACTCCGGCAACAGCAGATCGGTCATGTCGTCGATGCCTTGCGGCAAGGTGGCGGGACAGATATTGAAGCCATCGGCGGCGCCGTTGCGGAACCAGGACTCCATGTCGTCGGCAACGTCCTCGGCCGTGCCGACCAGCGCACGACCCGCGTTCGCCGCCGCAACGTGCTGGTACAACTGGCGCAGTGTCAGATTATCGCGCTTGGCGACGTCCATCAGATTGCGCGCGATGCTGTGTACTTCGCTGCCCGCGACATCGGGTACCGGCGCATCCAGATCATAAGACGACAAGTCGCCGAGCACGTTATACAGAATGGCCAGGCCCGTCAACGGATGGATCAGCTCCTGCAATTGCTCGAATTTTTCCTGCGCTTCCTGCCGCGACTTGCCGATATATGGCGTCAGGCCCGGCATGATCAACAGTTCGTGCGGCGCGCGACCGTATTTCGCCAGACGACTTTTAACGTCGGCATAATATTTCTGCGCCGATTGGAGATCCAGCGTGCTGCTATAGACCACGTCCGCGCTCTTGGCGGCGATTTCCCGTCCGGGCTCCGATGCGCCGGCCTGCACGATCAACGGTCGTCCCTGCGGCGTCCGCGCCGAATTCAGCGGACCGCGCACGCGGAAGTGCTTGCCCTTGTGATGCGGGGTATGGAGCTTTGCTTCGTCGTAGAAAATCCCGCTCTCCTTGTCGCGGACGAAAGCGTCTTCCTCCCAACTGCTCCATAAGGCCTTCACGACATCGACGAACTCGTCGGCGCGCTCGTAACGTTCGTCATAGCCGAGGTGTTCGTCGCGCGAGAAATTCCACGCCTCCTGCTGCGACCAGGACGTGACGACATTCCAGCCCGCGCGACCGCCGCTGATATGGTCGATCGACGAAAACTTCCGGGCGATGTGAAAGGGCTCGTTATACGTCGTCGATGCCGTGGCGACCAGGCCGATGTGCGAGGTGCAGGCGCCGAGCGCGGCCAGCAGCGTCAGCGGTTCCAATTCCGCATTCTTCATATCGCGCGCCAACGACCCCTTTGGATTGTCATCGGCGCGAATGCCGATGCCATCGGCAAAGAAGATCATATCCAGTTTAGCCGCTTCCGCTTTTTTCGCACTACTTAGAAAATAGTTAAAATCGATCGCGCCACCCGACGGCACGTCGGGGTGCCGCCACGCGGCAATGTGATATCCCAAATAGCGCATCGAGAGGCCGAGCCTCATTTTCCTGTCCTGTGACATAGCCTTACTCCTCCGTGATAGGTGACCGGCTTACCGGTCTTTCGATACGTGCGTCCTCGCCGACCATCATGCGGCGAGGCTCCGACGATTCAGGTAAAGCGGTCGATTGCAAAGGCGTCCAGATTCAGCGAGGCGCTGCCATTCAGCACCAGCTCCGAGACAAGCTTTCCGCAGCCGGGCCCCATTTGAAAGCCACTCCCGCAATAACCAAAGGAATAGGTTAGATTCGACGCTTGCTTGCTGTTCGACAGCACCGGAAGCGAATCTTCCGTGAACGCTTCGACGCCGGCCCAGGCCCGATTGATGCCGAGATCGCGGAGATGCGGAAACAGATCGACGACGGTTTGCGCGCTCTTCACCAGCCGCGCGAAGTCGACCTCGCCATGCCGGCCGGGCAGGTCGGCAATGCCGATCAACTTGCCGCCGATGACGACGGTGCCATTGTCATATTGCTTGAATGAAAGCGGCCGACCCGTCGCGCCCAATGTGGCGCGGCAAAACGGGGCGACGCGATGCGTGACCATCAGCATCAACCCTTCCGCATGGACCGGAACCGGCTCACCCACTTGCTCGGCCAGCGCGCCTGCCCAGGCGCCGGCCGTGACGACCAGATGGTCGGCGGCGAAGGCCCCTTGGGCGGTTTGCACCGTCCACCCCGCGCCCTGTTGCGTAACGCGCGTGACGGCAGTCCCTTCGTGAAAGACGGCCCCCCGTTTTTGCGCCGCGAGTCGAAACGCCGTGGTGGCGCGAAAGGGCAGCGCATAGCCATCGTCGGCCACCCAGATGCCGCCGGTGACGTGCGGCGCAAGATGCGGTTCGAGGCGTAATACGGTGTCGCGATCGATGATAGTTTCGTGCGTGAAGCCGTGTGATTCCAACAGGCGAACCCGTTCACGGCATTCCGCCAGTTCGGCTTCGGTTTCCGCGATCTTCATCTGACCCGAAGGCACGAAACCGGCATCGTCGTCGACCAGCTCCGGCAAGCGATGCCAGATCTCGCGCGACATCAGCGATAGCGGTATCTCGGGAAGCAGGCGCCCCAGCGATCGCACACCGCCCGCATTGACGCCGGAGGAATGCCGGCCGACATAGTCCGCCTCCAGTACCGTCACCCGCACCCCTTGCCGCGCGAGATGAAAAGCGCTGCTGGCACCATGGATGCCGCCGCCGATGATCAACACATCGGCATGCCGGGATGCGCGCGTATCGTGGGGCGCGAGCGGGGCGGTATCGGGCATTGGAGCGGTCGAAAGGCGTTTATTCACTTGCCAATTCCCCTAAGGTCAGGGGCTTGATAGGCGGACGAAGGCGATAATAGCCAACCGATTCCGGCGACACTTGGCGCGCATCGGCGATGAGTTCCGTGACGGTGAGGCCGCATTGACGTCCCTGGCACGGCCCCATTCCGCACCGTCCGTAGGACTTTGCCTGATTCGGTCCGAGGCAGCCGAGGGCGACGAAGGCGCGCAATTGACCCGCGCTGACTTCTTCGCAGCGGCACACGATGACATCGTCGGCCGGGATGCGGTTCGCCTTGCGCGGCCGATACAAGCTGTCCAGGAAAGGGCGAATACGCATTGCGTCTGCCAACAAGCGACGGATTTCCGCGATGCGCGCATCACGCGCGGACGAGGGCGCGACGCCCAATTGCGACGCGATCTCCCACGCCGCCAATTCGCCGCGCAGCATGGCTGCCTGCGCGCCGCCGATGCCGGCGCCATCCCCTGCGACGAATATTCCGGCGACGTCGGTTTCACCCCATTCGTTGCTGTCCGGCGTGAAGCAGAGTTGCGCATCGTCCCACCGATGTTTGACCCGCAATGCCTGGGTGAATTGCGTATTCGGCACGACGCCTTGATGCAGCAGGAAGAGATCGGCTTCGATCCGCTGGGATGCGCCGTCGACGGTGAAATGTACCGCCGCGGCCTGTTGGTCCCCCGCCGCGTCACGACGCCCTTCGATGCGGAGATCGTCGGCTGCTTCGTATATCGGGACGCCTGCTTGACGCAGCGACCGCATCATCTGCAAGCCCTTGCTCAGTGCCGGCCAGGAGCGTAATGCCGCAAGCATATGCCGCTTCGCGCGCCATCGGTCTTCATGCCGGGTCGTATCGACCAGGGCGCGGATCGGCACACCGGCGCGGACGTATTGCCATCCCAAAAGATAGAGCAGCGGCCCACAGCCGATCAATACGGGAGGCTCGGTTGGCACGCTGGCAGCACCTTTAAGCAGGATTTGCGCGGCACCGGCGGTCATGACGCCGGGCAGCGTCCATCCTGGAATAGGAAAGGGTCGCTCCATCGCGCCTGTCGCCAAGACCACGCGTTTGGCCGAAAAACTCGCCACTTTCCCGGCTTTGAGGTAATGGACCGTCCTTTCGCGCGTCACCTGCCACACCGATGCATAAGGCTCGTGCCGCGCGCCGGATTTGACGAACGCGTCTGCCAGCAGCGCACCCACCGCATAATCGGGACCGAGTATCTCCCGGTGTTCCGCGTCGTTTTGTTCGATCGCGCGATAGATCTGGCCGCCCACCGCGTTCTGCTCGTCCAGCACGACCACCCGCAAGCCGGCAATCGCCGCGCGCGTCGCGCAGGCCAAGCCTGCCGGGCCTGCGCCGATCACCGCGACATCGACATCCTCATGCTTCATGACTGAGCTTCCTGGTGGAACGCATCGGGCGACAGGTCACGCGCGCCTTCCTGCGATCGGATACGCATGCCGTCCTCTACATCGATGAGACAACTTTGCCGGCTCGGCACGCCATTCACTTCGACGAGGCATTCGAAGCACGTGCCCATCATGCAAAACGGTGCGCGCGCGGCCCCCGACACAGGCGTCGCGCGAAAGCGTCGGATCCCGGCCGCGAGGAGCGCCGCGGCGATCGACCTTCCGGGCGCGACCGATAGCGGCGCGTCGTTGAACCAGATCGTGATCGGTTCCGCTGCCGCCGATGGCGTCGCCGACGGAAGTATCTTGAAAAGCGGCGATGCATTCATGTTCTGGATCCCTTCATGACGCGCCCATCGGCACATCCTTTGTCTTCGACCGCGCCATCGTGGCGCTTCCGTTGCGGGTCGCGCATTATCGCGATTCTCCGATCAGGATCCGATCGAGGCCGACCAGGCGGTCCATCGCCACCATCAGGATCAGCGTGCCGAAAATGATGACGGTGGACACCGATGCGACGAGCGGATCGATTGTCTGGGCGATTTGGTTGTACATCGCCACCGGCAGTGTCGTGGTCCCCGGCGTCGCGACGAAGATCGTCATCGTCAATTCATCGAAGCTTTGGATGAAGGCCAGCAGCCAGCCCCCGGCGATACCGGTCCGGATCATCGGCAATACGATGCGGCGGAAGACGGTAAAGCGACTGGCGCCGCAGGACAACGCGGCGTTCTGCGCATCGCGGTCGATGCCGATGGCCGACGACAAGATCAATCGCAGCGCATACGGGAACACGACGATCACGTGCGCTGCCGTCAGCGACCACATCGAACCGTTTAGTCCAAGCAATGACAGAAAGCGCAGAAAGGCGATGCCCAGCACGACCGCCGGAATCATCATCGGCGACAGCAGGAAACCGGTGAGCGCGCCGCGGCCGGGAAAGCGATAGCGCGCGATGGCCAAGGCGGCCGGCGTCGCCAGAATCACGCCCAGCGTCGCCGAGCCCAGGGCGAGTCGGATCGACAGCCAGAACGCATCGATGATGTCCTGGTTCTGCGCGATCGCCCTGAACCATCGAAGCGATGCGCCGTCGAAAGGCATCGAGATATAGCCCTTTGCAGTGAACGAGACGGCGATGACGGCGAGCAAGGGCGCGGCGATGAACAGGAGAAACAGCGCATTGAAGGCCAGTCCGAGGAATCCGTTGCGTTTCATGGCGTATCCGATAGCGTCCCGATGCCTTACTCGAAAATATGCTTGTAGCGGCGTTCCGCCAAGCGGCTGCACCCCATCACGATCGCGACATTGGCGATCAGCAGCAGCACCGCGATACTCGCGCCCAGCGGCCAGTTCAAGGTGCCGAGGAATTCGTCGTATGCGGCGGTGGCCACCACCTTCAGGCGGCGCCCACCAATCAGCGCGGGTGTCGCAAAAGCCGATGCCGACAGCGCGAACACGATGATCGAGCCGGACAGGATGCCGGGCATCAATTGCGGCAGGACGACGCGTCGCAGCACCGTGAACGGTTTTGCGCCCATCGACATTCCCGCCCATTCCACCTGCCCGTCCAGCTTCTGCAGATTGGCCCAGACCGACATCACCATGAAGGGGACCAGGACGTGTGTCAGCGCGATCGTCACCCCGAACATCGTGAAGACCATGCGTACCGGTGCCGAGGTGATATGCAGCGCTTGCAATACATCGTTGACCACGCCGTTATTGCCCAGCAGGATCTGCCAGCCCAGGGTGCGCACGACCACCGAGATCAGCAGCGGTCCGAGCACGACCAGCAGGCAAAGCGATTGCCAGGGCTTGCGCATCCGCGCCAGTACGATCGTCTCGGGCACGCCGAGCAACACGGACAGGACCGTGACGCCGACGGAAAGAAGGGCGGTGCGCAGGAAGATTTCGCCGTAATACGGGTCGGTGACGACTTCGATGTAGTTCTTGATCGTATAGCTGTGCAATGTGCCTTGCGTATCGCTGAACGCGTGAAACGAGAGAATCACGATCAGCAACAACGGCACCAGCAATAGGCCGCAGAACAGCAGCAGCGAGGGCGACGACAGTAACCACGGCGCGCTGCCGGCGTGCATTTGCTCGCGGTCAGACATGGGCGCGATCCTGATCCAATACCCGTAAATCGTCGTCGGTCCAATCCAGGCCGACGGCGTCGCCTTCGTCCGGCGGCATCATCCCGTTATTCGGGCGGCTGACGCTGATCCGGCCGAGTGGCGTATCCACCTGCAGCAGCCATTGGTTGCCGACGAACACGCGGGTAACGATGACGCCGCGCAGGCGCGCGGATGCGACGTCAAGCAAGCGGACTTTCTCCGGCCTGAGATACACATGGACGGCGCCCTGCACGTGACGCCCTTCATGCGGGACCGTCATCAGCGTGCCGGCCACGTCGACTTCGGCGCAGCGCGGATTGCGCGCCTGGACGGCGCCGGAGAAGGTATTGGTCTTGCCGAGGAAGGACGAGGCGAACGGTGTCTTCGGCCGCTCATACGCCTCGAATGGCGTGCTGATCTGCGCGATGCCGCCGCGATGCATGACGGCGATGCGGTCGCTCATCGTCATCGCTTCCACCTGATCGTGCGTGACCAGAATCGTCGTGATGCCGAGGCGACGTTGAATGCTGCGCAGCTCGATATGCATTTCCTCGCGCAGTTTGGCGTCGAGGTTGGACATCGGTTCGTCGAGCAGCAGCAGCGCCGGCCGCATCGCGAGCGCGCGAGCAATGGCGACGCGCTGCCGCTGGCCGCCCGACAGTTCCTTCGGATAGCGCGCGTTCAGCCCGGTCAGGCGGACCAGCTCGAGCGCCTCGTCGATGCGCGTGACGCGCTCGGACTTAGGGACCTTCTGCATTTCGAGACCGAAGCCGACATTGCCGGCCACCGTCATGTGCGGAAACAGCGCATAGCTTTGGAACACGATGCCCATGCCGCGCTTCTCCGGCGGCAACTGCGTGATATCGCGTCCATCGAGGTGCACGGTGCCCGTCGTCGGCGTGACGAAGCCGGCGATCATTTGCAGCGTCGTGGTCTTCCCGCAACCGGAGGGGCCCAGCAGCGACAGGAATTCCCCGCGCTCCACGCTGAGATCTATCTGTTCTATGGCGGTATAGTCGCCATAGCGTTTCGAGATGCCCTTGAGGGTCAGGAAGGTCATGGGTGCGATGTCGTTTCCGAGTCGGGACAATGTGCCGCGCCCGACGCCGCGCAAGGCGACGTCCGCGGCGCGTATGCGATGATCAGCGTTCGACGTTGCGATTCCAGCGTGCCGTCCATTCGGTACGATGTTGGTTGATCGTCGTCCAATCCATCGCCACCAGTTTCGAGACCTGCTCCGGACCGTAAGGCACCTTCGCCGCGACATCCGGCGTCAGTTTGACGGTTTTGTTGGTCGGACCGAAGCCAACGGCTTTCGCTTGCAAAGCCTGAACATCGGCGCTCAACAGGTACTGAATGAATTGCTGCGCCACGGCGTCCTGACCGCTACCGGCGACGGCACAGGCGCCCACCTGCAATGCAACGCCGCCTTCCTTCGGATAGAAGAACTTCAACGGGAAGCCGGTGTTTTGCAAGGCCACGGCACGGCCGCTGCCGTAAGGGGCGATGATGACGTCGCCGCTTTGCATCAGGCTGTCCATCTCGCCCGGCGTCGGCGCCCAGGACAAGACATTGGGCGCGACCTTCGTCGTCATGGCCTTGAAGCCGGGGTCGATGTTCTTTTCGCCGCCGCCATTCATGCGTGCCAGCATGACGAGCGCATGCAGGCCGTAGGTATTCGTGATCGGCGGAACGCCGAGCTTGCCCTTGTAACGCGCATCTTCCAACGATGCCCAGGAATCCGGCGCCGGCAGCCCGGCCTTCTTGAAGGCGTCGGCGTTATAACCGATCCCGGTGGCGACCATGCCGATACCCACGGCTTGCGGTCCGAGCTTGGCGATCGGATACAGGTCCTTCATCACCGGCGCGTCTTGCAATGGGCCGCACAAGCCCATTTGCATCGCTTGGTACATCGGCCCGTCGTCCATGATGGCGACGTTGATCTGCTCATGGCCTTTCTGCGCCTGCAGTTTCGCGAGCGTGTCGCTGCTGTTGCCGGCGACATAGACGATCTTGACGTCATGCGCCTTCTCGAATGGCGGGATGATCTGTTTCTGAAACAGGTCCTGGCTCGAGCCGCCGACATTGGCCAGATAGAGTGTCGTCTCCGCGTGGGCCGGGGCGCAGCCGAGGGCGCCGGCGCAGACCAGCGCGGAAATCAAGGACGTGAGGCCCGGCTTCGACAATGCTGCGCGACGGGTGTGCTGCGATTGCTGCATGGAGAAACTCCTGATGGGTTCGAAGAGGCCGGGACCGCGAGATAGAGGTACAGTGTCGGGTGACCAATACATAGCGTCCAATAACAATAAATTGCCGACCTATACCAAAATGATATGAGTGTGCGACGATGAATTTGAAACAAATCGAGGCGTTCCGGGCGGTCATGGTGGCGGGATCGATGACGTCCGCCGCGAAGGATCTGCATACGTCGCAGCCGAACATCAGCCGCCTTATCTCGCAATTGGAAGGCGATATCGGGTTGACCTTGTTCGAACGCGCCGGCGTGCGCTTGAGTCCGACGACCGAGGGCAATGCGTTCTACCGTGAGGTCGAACGCGCCTATGTGGGGTTGGAGGGTTTGTCGCATTCCGCGGCGCAGATTCGGACGCTCGGCAGCGGGCGACTGCGCATCGCGGCGGTCCCCTCGGTAGGGATGACGTTGATGCCGCGTGCGATCCAACGCTTCCAGGAAGCCCATCCCGGTGTGACGGTCAGCTTGCACGTCAACACGTCGGGGACGGTGAACCATTGGACCGCGTCGCAATTCTGCGATGTCGGCGTCGCCGTGTATTCCAGTGAGGCGTCCACGTGCGAGACGGAGTTTCTCGCGAGCCACGCCGCCTATGCGGTGCTTCCGGAGGGGCATCGCCTGGCGCGCAAGGCCTCCCTCACGGCGCAGGATTTCGAAGGGGAGCACTTCGTCTCGCTGTGCAACGGTGACGGCACGCGTACCTTGATGGATGACCTCTTCGCGCGAGAGGGGGTGACGCGCATCCTCGGCGCCGAGGCGCAGTACGCGGCCATTTGTTGTGAGATGGTCCGCATGGGCATGGGCGTCACGCTCGCCCATCTGATCGTGGCGCGGGATTTCGCCGGGCGCGGCGTCGTGATCCGGCCTTTCAAGCCGGAGGTGCGCTTTCCGCTCTATCTGCTGTATCCGTCCAAGCTGCCGAAAGATCGCTTGACGCTGGCATTTGTCGGCATCCTCCGCACGGTGCTGGCGGAGACGGTGGCGGAAGCGCGGAAATTGACGAAGCGCGGGTAAGGGAACGCTGTGGGCGTGGTCCACGCGACGCGGTCGTTTTCACCGTTTTTGCGGTCATTCCTGCCGTTTCTGTGGCGTCGCGCCGACAACGAAGCCATCGCGCCGACGACAGGGCGATGGGACACAAGGTCTCTGGGACAATCTGTCGCGAATTGACGTAGAATCGCGGCCTTTCAGGGCTGCACCTGACCGTTCTGCACCCCTGCCAGATCAGGGCACGAGACAAACGTTTCTACGGTGAGTCGTGATCGATTCGCGAACGATCTGCCTACGATAACAAGCAGTTTTTGCGGGCGGCACGGCGTATAGACCCTGGTTTGAAGCGTAGAAAGGAGTCCATCGTGACTGTGTCAAATAAGAATGCGGACGTTCCCCAGTCGATCCGTACGCAAGCATCCCCGGCTCGCCGTGGTGTCTTGAAATTGGCCGCCGCGTCGGTCGCGGTGTCGAGCGTACCGTTCGCCGCCACCGGGGCACCCGCTTCGGTCGCCGGTACGGCAGCCGAAGACTTCGCCGTCGTATCGCAATTTCTGACCGGAAAGGGCACGCTCGACGGCACCGTGCAAGCCAGCCTGCTCAAGGCGTTTTCGGCACTCGATCCATCGTTCACCGCCAAGCTCGCAAAATTGCGCGCCGTGATCGGGAGCGGGTCGGTGACTGCCGACAATCTGCACGAATCGCTCGGCACGAGCAATCCGGATCTGGTGAAGCTGCCGCAGGAGATTCTTGCCGGCTGGTATCTGGGCGTGGCCGGCTCTGGCAAGCACGCGATATGTGTGACGTATGCAAACGATCTGGCAAATGCCGCCGTTGCGGACGTGTTGTCGCCGCCGAGTTATGCCTACGGACCCTGCAATAGCTGGGCACAAAAGCCGGTTTGATCGACGTACGACGGCATGTCGGTTTGCGCTGATCGATTGCACGCAGTCGATCGCGCCAATCGACCGATCGCGCGCGTCGATTTTCGGGATGCTGATCGCAGCACCTACTCCTATTCAAAATACAATGAACAACACGCTCTCCGCGGATGTGGTGGTGATCGGCGCAGGCATTTGCGGCGCCATGGCCGCGCGCAAGCTGGCCGAGGCCGGTGCTTCGGTGCTGATGCTCGAAGCCGGCCCGCAATTGTCGACGGCCGAACTGGTCCGCAATTACCGTACGGGGACCAATAAAGCCGACTTTGTCGCGCCTTACCCCTTTTGGCCTCAGGCGCCGCAGCCGATCTATTCGCCCGCGAATAACGGATATCTCGAACAGGTCGGGCCGCATCACTTCGACGCGCAATATCTGAAGCTGGTCGGGGGCACCAGTTGGCACTGGGCGGCGCAAACATGGCGCTTCCTGCCGAACGACTTCCGTATCCAAAGTGCGTACGGCGTGGGTCGCGACTGGCCGATCTCCTATGACGATCTCGAACCCTGGTATTACGAGGCCGAGACCATCATGGGCGTTGGTGGCGAGGAAACGCTGGCGCCGCGCGCGCACGACTGGCCGATGCAACGCGTGGCCGAGCCCTGGCTCCAGCAACGTTTCCGCGATCGCCTGGCGCCCGACTTCAAGCTGGTCAGCGACTCGACCGCGCGTAACAGCCGGCCGTTCGACGGGCGGCCGGCGTGCTGCGGCAATAACAATTGCATGCCGTTATGTCCCATCGACGCGCAGTACCACGGTGGGCTGTCAGCCGACGCGGCCGTCAAAGCCGGCGTCACGCTGATGACGAAGTCCGTCGTCTACCGTCTCGAACACGATGAGAAGGGCCGGATCGTGGCCGCACATTTCTACGACTGGGATAAAGGCTCGCATCGCGTCGTCGCCAAGACGTTCATCCTGGCCGCCAATGCGATCGAAATTCCAAAGCTGCTGTTCATGTCCGCATCGGATAAGTTTCCGGATGGTCTCGCGAATCGTTCCGGCACGATGGGGCGCAATCTGATGGACCATCCCGCGGTCGGCGTCACGTTCGAAGTCGACGAAGACGTGTGGCCGGGCCGTGGCCCCGTCAGTCCGTGCTCGATCGGTGATTTCCGAGACGGCGATTTTCGTCGGGAGCATGGTGGCTTCCGCCTCGACTTGTCGAATGCGTCGGCGGTTGCAGGCGTGACTGCCGCGCTGATCAAGAAAGGCGTCTACGGTGCCGCGCTCGATCAAGCGATTCGCAAGCGTGCCGCGCGTCAGGTGTCGCTGAAAAACTGTCTCGAACAGCTACCCGATGCGAACAATCGCGTCACGCTCAGCGATAAGAAAGATGCGCTCGGCCTGCCGACGCCGCGCCTGTTCTGGAATATCGACGACTACGTGAAACGCGGTACGCAAAAAACACGCGAGATGTACGATCGGATCGCCAGCAAGATGGGCGGCACGAATGTCGTGCATTCGAAGGAAGGCGCGTTTTCAAATCGGCAACATATCACCGGGACCTTGGCGATGGGCGCCGATCCGGCCAGCAGCGTCACCGATGCGTTCGGGCGGGCACACGATCACGAGAATCTGTATATGGTGTCGACCGGCGTCATGCCGACCGTCGCCACCTGTAACGCCACGCTGACGGCCATCGCGCTGTCGCTGCGTACGGCGGATGCCATTCACAAAGCCGCCTGAGGAGATCGCGATGCGTATTCAAAACGTTCTTCTTAGCGTGGCAAGCGCGGTGTTGCCACTGGCACTCGCCACGACATCGCTGTTCGCCTTGCCGGCACGCGCGGCCGATGCACCGCTTGCGGCCGCTTCCGACGCCGCGTCGTCCGCCGCGGCCATCGATGGCGATGCACTGATTTCACGCGGCAAATATCTCGCGGTTGCCGCGGATTGCGCGGCGTGCCACACGGCAGGCGGCGGCCGACCGTTTGCCGGCGGACTCGATATCGAAACGCCCATCGGTCATATCGTCTCGACCAACATCACGCCGTCCCGCAGCGCGGGCATCGGCGCGTACACCTTGGCGCAGTTCTCGGCGGCAATCCGACGCGGCATCCGCGCCGATGGCGCCAATTTGTATCCGGCGATGCCGTACACCGCCTATGCGAAGCTGACGGACGACGACGTCGCCGCCTTGTACGCCTACTTCAGCAAGGGCGTCGAGGCAGTCGACGCGGCACCGGCGCGGCAGACTGCCTTACCGTTCCCGTTCGACATTCGTCGATCGATGGCGGCGTGGAATCTGTTATTTCTGGACAGCACATCGTATCGTCCGGTTGCGGGCAAGAGCGTCGAATGGAATCGCGGCGCCTATCTCGCACAAGCGCTGGGTCATTGCCAGACGTGCCATACGCCGCGGAATTTCCTGATGGCCGAACGCGACAGCCAGGCGCTGTCCGGTGCGTCCCTTGGAGCCTGGTTCGCGCCGAATATCACGTCGGACAAGGCGACCGGTATCGGTAGCTGGACCGAAGACGATGTCTTCACGTATTTGAAGACAGGTCACTCGAGTCGGATCTCGCAAGCAGGCGGTCCGATGCTGGAAGCGATCGACAAGAGTTTTTCGAAGCTCGACGATAGCGATCTGCACGCCATCGCCGCCTGGGTGACCACGGTGCCGCCGATCAAGTCAGGGTCGATCGACAAGACTACGCTGACGCCTGCGCCGATCGCGAATGACTTACGTGAGATCGATGGTTCGGCCGACAAAGGCGCATTGATTTATTCGGATAGTTGCGCATCGTGTCACCAAGCGAGCGGCAAAGGCGTACGCCATCTGCCGCCCTTGGTCGGCAATGCCGCGTTCTCCCGTCCGGTGCCGGACAACGCGATCATGGCGATTTTGCATGGCCTGACGCCGGAACACGGGCAGGACATGCCGGGGTTCGCGGACAAGTTAAATGACGCGCAAATTGCCGATTTGACGAACTTTCTGTTCCGACAATTCGGTGCAAGCGATGTGCAAACGACCGCAGCGCATGTAGCGGCATTGCGCGCCGGTGGTCCGACATCACCGCTGTTGCTGCTTTCCCGTATCGGCATGGCGGTGGGCGCGTTGATCGTGCTCGCGCTCGGGATCGCGATAGGGGTGCGTCGCAAGCGCGTGCGTTGATCACGCGCTGCCACCCCGGTGTGCGATGCGATCGCGCACGCTCGGGGCGTATTTAACGCGCCTTGCGTCGGCGCGCGATGCCGAACGCAACGGCCAGCAATACGATCAGCGCCACCGCCGCGCCGATCAGCGGCAGGATATACGGCTGCACGATCGCCAGCAGCGGGCGCGGGCCGCCGCCCCGTGCCACGGCGACGTCGTGGGCGCTCACATGCACCGCGGCGTTGCCGAAGGTCGTCAAGACGTAATTCGAGACATCGGCAACCTCCTGGTCGTTCAACTGCGACACATAGGAGCCGCGTCCGAAGGCCGGCATCAACACAGCGTTGTCGCCTACCTTGCGATCCACGCCGTACAGGATCGTCGCGATCAGGTTCGACGGATTGCCGGCACCGGTGGCCGTGTTGTGAATCAGCGAAGGATAAGCCTGCACGCCTGCATTGATGCCCGGCAACGCCTTGCTGCCCTCGCCGTGAATACCGTGACAACTCGCGCAATTGCCACTGTATAGTGCAGCGCCACTTGGCAACGGTTGATTCGACTCGGATCCCCGCAGGCCGCGCCAACCGGACTCGGCATCCGCACTGCTGCCCACGGAGCCCATGCTAAACGTCGCGACGGTTTCCCCGGCACTCCGTATCGGGTGCGTCGATTTGAGATAGGTGGCGATGGCGTGCAGATCGTCGATCGAGAGGAATTGCAGGCTGTTCTGAACGGCTTCGGCCATGCCGCCAGCGGCCTGATTCTTGCCGTCTACATGCCCGGTCTTTAAATATTGGACGATCTCCGTATCCGACCACCCGCCGATGCCGCTGACCGGATCCGACGAAATATTCGGCGCGTACCATGCACCTAACTGCGCGCCGCCGAAGGCGCGATCGTTGTCCTCGGCCATCAAGGTATTGCGCGGCGTATGGCAGGCATCGCAGTGACCCAGCACCGTGGTCAGATAGGCGCCGCGATTCCATTCAGCGCTTTTACTCGGATCATCCTTGAAACGCACGTCATGCAGATAGAGCGCATTCCAGAACGCCATCGATATGCGCAGGCTGAACGGGAAGGGCAGCGCCGTGACGGGTGCCGGCGTATCCACCGGGGCCACGCCTTTCATGAAATACGTGTACAACGCATGCACGTCTGCATCCGTCATCTGCGTGTATGACGTATAAGGCATGGCCGGGTAGAGGCGGGCACGATCTGTAACGCGGTGTCGTGCAGCCCGGCCGGCGTGGCCACGCCGAGCAGCCATTGCGCCGTGTCGCTGTTCGCCGGCGCCGCGCTGCGTTGCGATCGTGCGAGGCGGAAAAGCGCGCCGGCCCGTCCCGAAAAAGCGGCATCCTGCTCGTTGAATGCGTCCAGCATGCGGGCCGCCGCACGCGCGTTCAGGGTCTCGCGATTGGTCAATATCGCTGACAGCGCGAGGAAGCGCGTCGCATCGATAGCGCCGATGCTGCCTGCCTCTGGCGTGTCGGCCACCATGGCCGCGCCCGCGCCCGGAGCCGGTGTCGCATAGGCGAGCGCCGATTCCGCACCGACCGAATACAGGCCGATCTGCGCAAAAGCGCTGGCCATCGTTTTGAGCGCCTGTCGACGGGATGGACTGTCGGCGCCGGCTTCCCCCGAAACCGATCGATGACGTGCGGACATGATTATTGTTCTTCCTGTGACAATCTGACACGGCGGATTCTAAATGGAATCGGTTCCAAGATGTTGCAATTTCCTGCAACAGATTTTTGTTATTTGTAGGAAAGTCATTGAAAGCGCGTTGCCAGGCGGCTGCAAGGCGAGACCGTCCGGGGGAAGGGAAGACGCAGTTTCAGGGGAGGGGCGTGAGCACGGCGCCGTTCGGCGTGGCCGCGCGTTATCGACGATGACAGGCAGCGATGCGCGTGCCGCGCGTCGATCGATTAGCGATATTTCAGACAAAAAACCGATGCGGCGCGCAAGCTTACCGTGCGTCAAGCGCGGGAATACACTGCGATTCACGGTATCGATGCGCGTGACGCCGCGATATGAACCGACGAACGAGGGACCTAAAATGAAAAAATCGCTGAGTCTTTTGCTGCCTGTGATCGTCGCGTTGCTATCGGCCAATGCCCATGCCGCACCGTGCGGAAAAACGCGCGCGGACGTGCGCGCTGAAATCGTCGCATTGGAAGCCGCCGGTTGGAACCCGGCCGATAACGAGATGAATTACCCGGACGAACTCCGTGCGGCGCAGCGTCGGGTTACCGCGCAGCATCTGCAGCCACAAGCTGCCGCCGACACCGCTTCGTGCGGCGCTTATTGAACGCGGCTCGACGGCTGGAATAGCAAATCGCGTACGCGTTGCCATTGCTGTTGGGTCATCACATCGAACCAGTTGTCATGATTCGCGCCGGGCAAGATCACCAGGCTCGCGGAGGGATGTTCCCGCGCGAACAAACGGGCGTGGCCGACGGGAATCATCTCGTCTTGCTGCGCGCCGACGATAACGAGCGGCCCCGTATAGTGCGCGACGGCAGCAACGGAATCGTACGGCGCGCGCAGTATCCAGCGTGCGGGAAACAAAGGGTAATGTTCTTCGGCGACATCGACCAGTCTGTCCCACGGTGTCAGCAGCAATACTCCGGAAATCGCCGCCTCGTGTCCCCTGACCACCTGGGCGGCCATGCCCGCACCGAGTGATTCTCCTACCAAATACACCGGTCCCGGCCAGCGCGCGAGCGTATCCGTGAGTGCTTCCCGGGAGGTTGCAAGCGCCGCCTGCATCTTGCGCGCGCCTGTCCGCCGGCCGTGCCCCGGATATTCCACGATGACGACGCGATAGCCGGTATGCGTGAACGTGTCGGCGAGCGGCAGCTTGTTTTCGGCCGACTCTTCGTTACCGTGAAATACGATGACCGTCCCGCGTGGCGTCGTGTTCAAGGGCGTGACGACATAGCCGGCATATTGCCCGCCGACTTGCCACTCGTCGATGGATTCTCCGGGATGGGGCACCGTTCGAAGATCGGGCGCAGCGGGCGTGGCCGGCAGGAGCAGGCGGTCCTGGGTAAAGAACAGCGTCAGCGCCGTCGCGACGTACGCCGCGCAGACCACGCCGAGTGCATAATAAAATAATCGCATGCGTGACCGCGGACGCCCATGGCCGTGCAGGTTGTCTTTATAGGGTAATCGCATGCGCGGCCTCGCTTCCGTATCTTATTTTTAGGCGTCTGTATGAGTATAAATACGAATCGGCTCACCTTGCAGCGACACCCCCGACCAACACGCCCATGATCCGACACATCGCCACGCCGGTACTCGACATCGCGTATCACGACTATGGCAACCCACGCGGTTGGCCCGTTGTGCTGCTGCACGGCTTCCCGTACGACGTGCATGCCTACGATGGCGTTGCTGCCAGTCTGATCGATCAGGGCGCGCGGGTGATCGTGCCTTATCTGCGCGGCTATGGTCCGACCCGCTTCCTTTCCGCGCAAACGCCGCGATCCGGACAACAGGGTGCGCTGGGGGCCGATCTGCGCGATCTTCTCGATGCGCTGGGTATCGAAAAGGCCGTGCTCGGCGGCTACGACTGGGGCGGTCGTGCGGCGTGTGTGCTGGCCGCCTTGCATCCGGAGCGCGTTCGTGGATTGGTGTCGGTGAATGGCTATAACATTCAGGACATTGCCACGGCGGCGCATCCGGCGGATCCGGAAAAGGAATATCGTCTCTGGTATCAGTATTATTTCAACAGCGAGCGCGGACGTGCGGGGCTTGCGGCGAATCGAGCGGCTTTCTGTCGTCTGCTCTGGTCGCAATGGTCGCCCACCTGGCGTTTCGACGATGCGCGCTATGCGCAAACGGCGGCTTCGTTCGATAACCCCGATTTTGTCGATGTCGTCATTCATTCCTATCGGCACCGTTACGGGACCGTCGAGGGTGATCCGCGCTATGATCGGATCGAGGCGGCGCTGTCCCGGCTGCCGGATATCACGGTGCCGACAGTCACCTTACAGGGCAGTGACGATGGCGTGAATCCGACGTCTCGCTTGCGCGGCTTTTCGGGACGCCACGTCCACCACGTGGTCAAGGGCGCCGGTCACAATCTGCCGCAGGAAGCCCCCGTCGAATTCGTTAGTGCGGTGCTGGATGTCCATGCCTGGACCGATTGAAAGGGCGCGGGATCCATTTCAAGATAGGCCCCGTGCAGCCGCGTCACGGGGCCGGCGTGGGCCCTTCCTTTTTGGCATGTGCGATCATCGATCGCTTCGATAGACGCTTTCCCTCCCTGTGGCCTATGCCGACCTGGAATGCATTGACGACGTGTGTGCTCGCGACGTGCCTTTTTCTATTCAGCGAGGCGGGGCACGCCGCCGATCTGGCGGCCGACGGTGCGAGTACTCCGTCGGCCGCATCGACCACCGCAACGTATGCCAACGCACGTTATGGCTACACGATCGCGTATCCCGAAACGCTGTTGACGCCCGGCGCGGAAGCCGACGATGGCGATGGCAGAGTTTTCACGGCCAAGACCGGCACCGCGCAAGTCGCCGTATGGGGTCGATTCAACGCCGGCGACGACTCGCCGGCCGCCATGTTGCATGAAGAGGAAGACGGGACGTGCACCGGTACGCCGCCCAGCTATGAGGTGAGCCGAAAGGACTTGGTGGCGTTTTCCTGCGAGACATCGGAGAAGGACATCGTCTACGAGAAGATGATCATCCGCGACGATACGATTGCCGCGGTCGAGTTCACCTACCCGGCATCGGAGCAGGCAAGCTGGGCGCCGATCATTGAGGAAATGGCGGGCTCGCTGCGAATCGCGGAACGGCCACAGGCCGAGTAAGCCAGTGGGTGTCTGCGCCTGCACGCGTCCCGACCGTGCGCGGTGGCGGGAAGCGAGCAGCGCGGCGTTTCGCCAGTCGTGCCAGAATGGCGGGCGATGGACGCGCGGGATACGGTAAGGCACGCCGCTTTCCTGCCCGCGCATCAAGATCCTTTCGATTATCGCCTTCTTTGGAGTACACCATGCCGCATATCACGCTCGAACTCTATCCCCGCGAATTGAGCGCCGAAGCCAAACACGAAATCGCCGAAGCGCTGGCCGATGTCTTGAAAAAGCATCTGGGATCGACCGACACGGCGATCTCGGTAGCGATCGATATGGTGCCGCGCGAGGAGTGGAAGGAAAAAGTCTATGATCCGCGTATCAAGGCGGTGATGGACACGCTGGTGCGCAAACCGGGCTATGAGCTGTAAAAAGCGCTGTCTGCGCGTTGCCGCGTGGCGCTAAGCGGGATCTATCCCGAAATGTCGGCTGGCCATCTCCCGAAATGCTGCCACGGCGGGGTGCTCCTGATCCTCGCGCCACACCATATTCATTTCCGCGGCGGGCGTCGGCTCCGCGATGGCGCGAAATGTCACTTTGTCGAACTGAAACCGGCGCGCCGACGCCGGTACGATGCTTACGCCCAGGCCCGCACGCACGAAGGACATGATCGTCGGCGTCTGATCGATATACTGCACGATTTCGGGCGTGATGCGCTGTGGCGCAAACATCTCGGAAATGCGATCGTAAAAGTATTTGCCATGCGTTGGCGAGGGCATGACAAACGCTTGTCGATTCAGTTGGTGTAGCGCGATTTGCCGATGGCGACAGAGCGCGTGACCCCAGGGCAAGGCCACGATCATCGGCTCTTCTTCCACTCGCAACGCGGACAAGCGTAGTCGGGATGGCAGCGGACGCATGAATCCGATATCGATCGTGTTTGCCGCGAACGCGTCGATCTGCGCGGCAGATACCAACTCGAACAAGATGACGTCGATCTCGGGAAGCGATCGTGCCGCGCTGGCAAGCAGATCGGGCACCAGCTCATAGCCTGCCGCGCCGGTGAACCCGATCCGCACGCGGCCCGTCTTCCCTTTATTGGCTCGCTTCACATTGTCTTCTGCCTGCTCCGCCAGATCGAGCAGGCGATGGGCATCCGCGAGAAAGGCACTCCCTGCCGCCGTCAGCTTGACGGTGCGGCCGATTCTCTCGAAAAGCTTCACATCCAAATTGTCTTCCAACAATTGAATCTGTCTGCTTAGCGGCGGTTGCGTCATATTCAATAACGCCGCGGCCCGACGAAAATTCAATTCGGTCGCCGCCGCGACGAAGCAACGCAGTTGTGCAAGATCGAGCATTGGATATCGGCACGAAACCAGGTGCGATGCATTATAGGGGCAAACACGTCACGCTTTCCCTTCCCCTCCGCGTTATCGCCGTTGCCACTGATTCAATCTGGGTATCAGGTAATAGCAAGAAAACATTGGACGCTTGCCTGGGCGCTAACCAGAATGAATATCGACGGATTTGCGTCTAGTCCACTCGAATATTGCCTTTTTTAAGCATTATTTCTTTAAGTCAATAGAGATTTACCATTTCTTTTACGGGGTAGGAGCCGTATTCGGGGAGCATCGCTCACCCGCCGCATTCTCGAAAAAAGGAGACAACTGGCTTGTCCGTCACCGACGTGAAACGGAAGCCGGTCAAAACAATCGGGAGTTCACATGCATAACGCAGAACGTGCAGTCGCGAACGTCAACGCGACACCGCTGGCGGAACGGCGGACGAGCCATCGGTGGATCGTCATGGGATTGATCTTTTGCATCTGGGCGATTGCTTGTGCCGACCGTGCTAATTTCGGCATCGCCTTGCCGTACCTGAAAAAGGAATACGCCATCAGCAATGCGCAGGCTGGCGTCCTCGTCAGCTTATTCTCGTTTGCGTATGGCTTCGTGCAGATTCCCGTGGGCCTTGTCTATAAAAAGCTCAGCGAGAAAACCGCAGGTATCCTGTTTTCGGTGTTCATGGTGTTCGTATCGGTATTTACGGGACTGATGGGGACCACGTCATCGGTGTTCTTGCTGCAATTTTACCGAGTCGGATTGGGTTTGTCGGAAGGGCCCCTCGGGATTGGCTGCACGAACGTCATCAATCGCTGGTTTCCGACCAAGGAAAAAGGCACCGCCACCGGACTGTGGATTGCCGCATCCAAGCTCGGCCCCTTGATCGTGCCTCCAGTCTGTGTCGCCGTCCTGCAAATCTGGGGCTGGCGTGAGATCTTCTACGTATTTGCCGTGCCGGGGCTGGTGTTTGCCGCGCTGTGGTTTTTTCTCGTGACCAATTCACCGAGCGAAAACCGATTTTGTTCGCCGGCCGAGCGTCGCTACATCGCGGAGGGGATCGAAACGACGACGAGCCGTGCCGGTCCCGTTGTGTTGTCGGTTCCTCGGATCCCCCTCCTGGACACGATCAATCGTACCCGCTCCGTGTCGGAGTTGACGACGGTCCCCCAAGTTTTTTGCTCCTGGAATATCGTCGGCGTGGCGATCGGTTATGGCTGCATGATCGGTATCAGCAATATCTTCATGTCCTGGATTCCCACCTATCTGATCACGGTGAAAGGATTCACGTCGGTCAAGATGGGCTTCCTGGCCTCGGCGCCTTTTATTGGCGCGGTCGCGGGGAATCTGTTGGGTGGTGTGATCTCCGACAGGGTGTTGCATGGCCGTCGCAAGCCGATGATGTTGCTCGGTGCCTTGGGAACGGCATTGATGCTGTTGCTCTTGATCGATGCGCCGAGCGATGTGTTCTATCTTGGTGCGATCTTGATCCTGTCGGGCCTGATGTTGGGTATTGGCTTCGCGGGCTATTCCGCCTATCCGATGGGTTTGGCGAACAAGGCGACCTATCCGACGGCGTTTGGCATTGTCAACTGCGTCGGCCAGATTTTCGGCGCCTGTGCGCCGCTGGCGGTTGGCTTCCTGCTCGACAGCTATAGTTGGACCAGCGTCTTTCTGTATATGGTCGGAACGGCTTTGGTCTGTCTCATTATTCTGTGTACCGTCGTGGAACCGTTGGCGACGCAGGGCGCCAACGCGCGTGTAAAGGCATGACCCGAAAAGGCATCGCAGGCGCGCGTCGGGAGGCGAGGGCGTTCCGACGCGCGTTTCCACCTTAAGCGTTAAACCACGCGATGGCGTCTTCGCCAGCCGGTGTCCGCATCGCGCAGCTGGGATCCGTCGCAGCGCGCCAGACGGCTTCGGCGACATCGACCGAGTCGGTGACCGGCCCGGGTTCTCCCCATCCCGCAAAGACCTTCTTCGCGAGATCCGCGTACGCTTCGGGAATCGCGCCCTGCATCCGCGGCTGCGCATTTTGCCCGAAGCGCGTGGTCGGTGCGCGTCCCGGCAACACCAATTTCACCTGCACGCCAAAGGGTTCGAGTTCCAGCGCCAGCGATTCGGTAAAGGCATTCACGGCCGCCTTGCTGGCGGTGTAGACCGATAACAGCGGCAGCGGACGCAGCGTGACGGTGGACGTCACATTGATGACGATGCCGGCGCGGCGCTCGCGGAATTGCGGCAGCACGGCCTGCGTCAGCGCGATCGTTCCGAGCGTGTTTGTCTCAAAAACAGTGCGTGCCGTTTCGATCGGCGTGCCTTCCAGCGCACCCAGCATGCCTATTCCGGCATTGTTCACGAGGACATCGATCGGACCGGCCGCTTCCAGGCATTGCCGGATGCTCGCCGGATCCATGACATCCAGCGCGAGCACCCGCAAATTGGGCGATGTCGGCAGCGCATCCGCATTCGGGGTACGCATCGTGGCGACCACACGCCAGTCACGTTCCAGGAAATATCGGGCCGTCTCGAGGCCGAAGCCGGAGGAACAGCCAGTGATCAGTACGGTTTTCATGGTTGCGGGCTCCTGTTGATGAATGAACAGCATAGCGGGGCGGCCCAGGACTCGCTACAATCCACCGTCCAGATATTGTTTGCGAGAGTCCAATCATGGCCGATCCGCTCGCCGAGGTCGTTACGCTATTGCAACCCAACACCCGTTTCTCGAAATTGGTGCTCGGTTCCGGGAGATGGGGTGTCCGTGGCGCGGACAGCAATGCGCCCTTTTATTGCGTATTGCTCGATGGCGAGACGCGCCTGACGATCGACGACCAGCCGCCGTTGCGCCTGCAACAGGGCGATTTCATCCTGATACCGTCGGTGCATGCGTTTGCGATGTCGAGCGCCGAACCGGCCCGCGCTGATGATTTCGAGACACCGCCGGAGCGCATCGGCGAAAGCATGTTTCGCGTGGGGCCGCAGGATATGGCGGTGGATACCCGCCTTCTGGTAGGACATGTCGAATTTGGTTCGCCCGACGCGACATTGCTGGTCTCCTTATTGCCGAAGGTCTTGCATGTGCGGGGCGAGCGGCGGCTGACGACGCTGGTGGAATTGATGCGCGAGGAATTACAGGGACAGCGGCCCGCGCGTGACGTCGTGCTGGCGCGCTTATTGGAAGTGCTGTTGATCGAGGCGTTGCGCGCGACGGCAGGTGCCGAGACCGCGCAAGGACTATTGCGTGGCCTTGCCGACACGCGCCTGTCCCTGGCGATTCGGCACATGCACGCGAGCCCGAAGCGCAACTGGACGGTCGCCGAGCTGGCGAAAGAGGCCGCGCTGTCGCGCTCGGCGTTTTTCGAGCGCTTCAGCCGCTCGATGGGGGTGGCGCCCATGGAGTATCTGCTTGCCTGGCGCATGGCATTGGCGAAGCACATGCTGAGTAAGGCAGGTGTCGGCGTGGCCGAGGTCGCCGAGCACGTGGGCTATAGCTCGGCCAGTACCTTCAGCGTGGCATTCACGCGATTTGTCGGATTGCCGCCGATGCGATTTGCCAAGCAGCAGATGACGGGCCATCCCGCCTAGCGACAAATGCGCTTTTTTGGTGCATTTCATCCCACTTTCCTGCGTCGTCTATTTCGCGATTCGCTGAAAGCAACGGTCGCGCCGACCTCGCGACGACAAAGTCGCTGATTTCGCCCCGTCGTGGTGCAATTTTGCTGGCACATATCTTGTATTGCATAAGGCAAAGACAAGGCGATGCGCAGCATTGCCGATAACGCACCATGAGGGGACATGCATTGCGACGTTACGCGCGAATTCCCTTTGCCAACGGCGATATCGCCGCACACCGATGGCGGATCACGACAAGGCGTCGGCAAAGTCGAAAGCGTCGAGATTGCATAAGTCCATTATTGGTTAGTATGACTATGCAATATATAAAACTGGATATGTGACGCATCCACGCGAGCGGTTATGCTCCGCGGGCGCCTGGTCGTAATCGGGCGAATCACGCTGATGTGGCGCATGGGTCGCACCCGTTTCACCGCCTTTACTACTCTCACGACGATCGTCGTGCATTCACCTGACCGAAGGAAAGCAATGGACAAGCGTGCGTTTTTGAAGATGGCTTCTGCAGCAGGCATGACGGGCGTTGCCGCGCAGATGCCGAGTGCGTTCGCGCAGAGCGGCAGCGGGCCGATCAAGGTTGGCATTCTGCATTCGTTGTCGGGCACGATGGCGATTTCTGAGACGTCGCTGAAGGACGTGGCCTTGATGACGATCGCCGAGATCAATGCGAGCGGCGGTGTGATGGGACGCAAGATCGAACCGGTGGTGGTCGATCCGGCATCGAATTGGCCGTTGTTCGCGGAGAAGGCACGCCAGTTGATCACGCAGGACAAGTGCGCGGTGGTCTTTGGTTGCTGGACGTCGGTGTCGCGCAAGTCGGTACTGCCGGTCTTCGAGGAATTGAACGGCCTGCTGTTCTATCCGGTGCAGTACGAAGGCGAGGAAATGTCGCGCAATGTGTTCTACACCGGCGCGGCGCCGAATCAACAGGCGTTGCCCGCCACCGAGTATCTGATGAGTGCGGAAGGCGGCAGCGCCAAGCGCTTCTTCCTGCTGGGCACGGACTACGTCTATCCGCGCACGACGAACAAGATCCTGCGCGCGTTCCTGCATTCGAAGGGCGTTCAGGACAGCGACATCCAGGAGGTCTACACGCCGTTCGGCCACAGCGATTACCAGACCATCGTCGCGAACATCAAGACCTTTGCGCAGGGCGGCAAGACCTGCGTGATCTCGACGATCAACGGCGATTCGAACGTCCCCTTCTATAAGGAACTCGGCAATCAGGGCCTGAAGGCGACCGATGTGCCGGTGGTGGCGTTCTCCGTTGGTGAGGAAGAGTTGCGCGGTATCGATACGAAGCCGTTGGTCGGCAACCTCGCCGCATGGAACTACTTCATGTCGCTGCGCAATCCGGTCAATACCAAATTCAAGAAGCAGTTCGCCGACTGGGTCGCGAAGAACAACTTGCCGGGCGGCGCCAAGCGCGTGACGAACGATCCGATGGAAGCGACCTACGTCGGCATGCATATGTGGCGCCAGGCAGTCGAGAAGGCGAAGAGCACCGATGTCGACAAGGTACGCACGGCGATGATCGGCCAGAAGTTTGCGGCGCCGTCGGGCTATACGCTGGAGATGGATGGCAATCACCATTTGCACAAGCCGGTCATGATCGGCGAAGTACGGGCCGACGGGCAGTTCAATGTGGTCTGGCATACGAAGGGAACGATCCGCGCGCAACCGTGGAGCCCGTATATCCCGGGTAACGACAAGAAGCCGGATGTGGTCGCGCAGGCAACGCCGATCGCCGATCTGCTGCGCCGTTTTGCTTGATCGCTGCCGCTGAGCACTTGGTTGTACGAGACCGGCAGCGTGCGATACGCGCGCTGCCGGTCGCTTTATCCCAGCAGTGGACGTTGGCTCAACCCATGCTCGAATTCCTATACCCGCAGGCATCCCATCGGATGTCTGCCGTGCGTCCGCGCGCCGCGCTGACGCCTTCCCCCCTCGTTCGTCTCGCCCGGGCTGCCCGCGCCGTTGCCCTGCTTGCGGCGACGCTCGCCGTGGCGAGCCCGCTGGTGCACGCGGCCGACGCCGCCTCGGAGGGATCGGCGGCATCGGCTGCATCGCAGGGCGCGGCGATGGCCGCGGCATCCACGACGCCTGTCGCGCCGGCCGGGCAGGCCGACGCCCAGGCCGGTCTGAGCGCTGCCGACATCGCGCCGCTGGCGGGCGACGACTTCGACGCCAAGGCAGCGGCCTTGTCGGCGTTGGCTGGCCGCGCGGCTCAGGACAGCCATGCAAGCCGACTGTTGCAAGCATTGGCGAAGGACAACGTCTTTGCCAATGACAGCAATCGCATTCTGATCGGCGATGGCGATAACTATCGCGACGCGCTGACCGATGCCACCGTCAGCGCAGACGACGCCGGCAATGCGCAGCAGATCGCGCTGCCGAACGTGCTGCGGGCGCGCGTCGACGGCATGGCCTCCGCGAGCCGTCTGACGTCGCCCGATCCTGTTCTGCGCAATGCCGCCATCGACGCGATGTTGCGCAACCCGGACCCCGCTGCCGCGGCACAGGTGGATACGGCGCTTGCGGCCGAAAAGGATCCGGCGCTGCATGCCAAGCTCGAAACGTTGTGGGCCATGACGGCGCTGCACGACCCGAGCGCGGATCGTCGTTTGAAGGCGGTCCAGCTGATCGTCGCGAACGGTCGAATCGGCGGTCTCGAAATGTTGCGTCCGTTGACGGTGAAGTCTGCGGCGGGCGTGTATGCGGAAAGCGATACCCGTGTTCGTGCCGCGGCGCAGGACGGCATCGATCGCTTGGCGTCGATGCAGAAGCGTGCCGATATCGCCGGCGTCGTCTTTGCCGGATTGAGTCTCGGCAGCGTCTTGTTATTGGCGGCCTTGGGCCTGGCGATCACCTATGGCCTGATCGGCGTCATCAATATGGCACACGGCGAGTTCCTGATGATCGGGGCCTATGCGACCTATGTCGTGCAGAACCTGTTCATCAAGTATTTGCCGAATGCGGTCGGCTGGTATCCGGTGCTCGCCGTGCCGGCGTCCTTTCTGGCGGCGGCGATCGTCGGCGTGGTCATCGAAAGATTGGTTATTCGTCATCTGTACGGTCGCCCATTGGAGACCTTGCTGACGACATTCGGCATGAGTCTGCTGTTGATGCAAGGCACGCGGATGCTGTTTGGCGCGCAGAACGTGCAGGTGGCAAATCCCGGCTGGATGAGTGGCGGCATCGCGATTCTGCCGGGCCTGACGCTGCCGTATAACCGTCTCGTTATTCTGGCGTTCTCCGTGGCCGTCATCGTGCTGGCGTGGACCGTGCTCAATCGCACGCGCCTCGGTTTGTATATTCGCGCCGTTACGCAGAATCGTCGGATGGCTGCCTGCGTCGGCGTTCGAACCGCGCGGGTGGACTGTTATGCCTTCGCCTTCGGTGCTGGCATCGCCGGCTTGGGCGGATGCGCACTATCCCAAATTGGCAATGTCGGCCCGGACCTCGGGCAGACCTATATCATCGATTCCTTCATGTCGGTGGTGCTGGGGGGCGTGGGGCAATTGGCCGGCACGGTGATCGGTGCCTTCGGGCTCGGCGTGGTCAGCAAGGCGATCGAGCCGTTCTGGGGTGCGGTGCTGGCCAAGATCTGCGTGCTGATGCTGGTGGTCCTGTTCATTCAAAAACGCCCGCAGGGCTTGTTCGCCCTGAAAGGGCGTAGCGCGGAGGTCTGACCATGGTGCCTGTCTCCGTTTCTCCACCGCCCGCACCGTCGGCAAGTGGATTTGTGCTGGGCCTGCCCGAGCGTCCGCGTCTGTTGTCGCGTGCCGGTTGGATCGGCATGATGATCGCGATTCTATTGGTCGGCATTGCTGCGCCCTTGGCTGCATTGGCCGTGCCGGACGGTAGCGTCTGGCATCTGTCGATGTATGCGATCACGCTCGGCGGCAAGTTGATGT
Organism: Robbsia sp. KACC 23696; assembly: GCF_039852015.1. Lineage (NCBI taxonomy): Bacteria > Pseudomonadati > Pseudomonadota > Betaproteobacteria > Burkholderiales > Burkholderiaceae > Robbsia > Robbsia sp. KACC 23696. The sequence goes on from NZ_CP156627.1 coordinate 897,476, forward strand.
GTTACGCGATCGCGGCCTTGGCGCTGGATCTGGTATGGGGCTATTGCGGCATCCTGAGCCTCGGGCATGGCTTGTTCTTCGCCTTGGGCGGCTATGCGATGGGCATGTACCTGATGCGGGCGATCGGCCATGAGGGCAAGTACGGCAGCGATCTGCCCGACTTCATGGTGTTCCTCGACTGGCATGCGCTCCCTTGGTACTGGCAGGGCACGCAGCATCTGATATATGCATTGCTGCTCGTCATGCTGGCGCCGGCGGTGATCGCCTGGATCTTCGGCTTCTTCGCGTTTCGCTCACGCGTGAAGGGCGTGTATCTCTCGATCATCACGCAAGCGCTGACGTATGCGGCGATGTTGCTGTTCTTCCGCAATGAAACCGGCTTCGGCGGGAACAACGGCTTTACCGATTTCAAGCGCATTGCGGGATTCCCGATCACCGACGATCACACGCGCGTCAGCCTGTTCGTCATCACCTTTGCCGTGCTCGTCCTTGCGTTTCTCGCGCTGCGTTGGATCGTCAATTCGAGATTGGGACGCGTCGTGACCGCGATCCGCGACGGCGAATCGCGGCTGATGTTCCTCGGCTACAGCCCGCTTGCGTACAAGCTGTTCATCTGGACCTTGTCCGCCGTGTTGTGCGGCATTGCCGGTGCACTATACGTGCCGCAGGTTGGCATCATCAATCCGAGCGAGATGTCGCCCGGTAATTCGATCGAGATGGCGATCTGGGTGGCGGTAGGCGGACGGGGCACGTTGATCGGACCGATCATCGGCGCGATCGCCGTGAATCTGGCGAAGACCTTCTTCACCAATTCGTTCCCGGAATATTGGCTGTTTTTCCTTGGTGCGATTTTCGTGCTGGTGCCTTTGCTGCTGCCGAAGGGCATCGTCGGTCTGGCCGGCATGCTTCGCAAAACGCGTCACACTGACGGCACGCCGCGTGACGAGCCGCGCGTTCAAGCGCCCGCTGGTGCGGATGCCGGGCGCTCGACACAAGGAGGCAAGCTATGAGTACCGATATCGTGGAAGAAAAGGTCTCCGGTGCGGGCGCGAACATGACGTCGGGTCTGGGCCATCGGGTTCAGCCGGGCGCCGTCGATGTCTCGCACGGTCCGATTTTGTACCTGGAAGATGTGTGCGTCAGCTTCGACGGTTTCAAGGCGCTGAAGAATCTCTCGCTGTCGATCGATGCCGGAGAGCTGCGCTGTATCATCGGGCCGAACGGCGCGGGCAAGACGACGATGATGGATGTGATCACCGGGAAAACGCGCGCGCAGACCGGCAAGGTGTTTCTAGGACAGACGCTCGATTTGCGTCGGATGGACGAGCCGAGCATCGCGCAGGCCGGTATCGGCCGCAAGTTCCAGAAGCCCACCGTGTTCGAACAGCATCCGGTCTGGGAGAATCTCGAGCTGGCGATGAAGTCCGACAAAGGCTGGTTGGCGGCACTGCGCGCCAAGCTCGATCGGGCCGCACAGGCGCGGATCGAACGGGTTCTGGCGACGATTCAGTTGGAGGCGCAGGCCTATACGCTCGCCGGGTTGCTGTCGCACGGACAAAAGCAGCGTCTCGAAATCGGCATGCTGTTGATGCAGGAGCCTCAGTTGCTGTTGCTCGACGAGCCGGCGGCCGGGATCACCGACGACGAGACGATGGCGCTGGCGGCGTTGCTCGAAACGCTGCGCGGTCAGTGCTCGATGATGGTGGTGGAACACGATATGGATTTCGTCGCGGCATTGGCCGGCGAACACGGCAAGGTGACCGTGATGGCCGAAGGCTCGGTATTGGCCGAGGGAACCTTGGATCAGGTGAAGCGCGACGAGCGCGTGATCGAATCCTATCTGGGCCGGTAGCGGCGTCGAGGAGCGGCAATGCTGGAAGTGGCGGGATTGAATCAATACTACGGCGGCAGTCATATTCTGCGCGATGTGGCGCTGCAAGTGCCGACGGGCAAGCTGACAGTCTTGTTGGGGCGCAATGGCGTGGGAAAGTCCACGCTGCTGCGTTGCTTGATGGGCGTGACGCCGGTGAAGACCGGCAGCATCCACTGGAAGGGACAGGCGCTGGAGCGCCTGGGAACGCCTGCGCGGGTGGGACGTGGCTTAGGCTATGTGCCGCAAGGGCGCGATATTTTCCCGCGCCTGACGGTGGAGGAGAATCTGCTGATCGGCGCCGCGTCACATACGATCCCAAAAAACGTGCCGGAGCGGATTCATGCCTTGTTTCCAGTGCTGCACGATATGCGGCATCGACGCGGCGGCGATTTGTCCGGCGGTCAGCAACAGCAACTGGCCATCGGTCGGGCGTTGATGGGCGAACCGGAGCTGTTGATCCTCGATGAGCCCACCGAGGGGATTCAACCGTCCATCATCAGCGATATCGGCCGCACCTTGCGGCGCCTCGTCGATGAATTCGGGATGACGGTGCTGTTGGTCGAGCAGTATTACGAGTTTGCCCAAGCGCTGGCCGACCAGTACTGGGTTATGCGCCGTGGCGAGATCGTTGCCGGCGGCACCGGTGCGCAGATGGGTGAACACGGCGTGCGCGAGATGATCGCCGTGTAAGGGCTGCTTCGCCCTTTCATGCGCGCCGGTTCGACAGACCGTCAGACCGGCGTGAACTTCAGCTTTTCGATCGGTGTGACCTTGTCGGTACGGCTGAGGCCGTACTTCGTCTTCGGTCCCAACCACTTGTCGAAAATCTGCTGCATTTCACCGTCCTGATCCATTTCGACCAAGGCTTTGTTGACGGCGTCCTTCATGGCCGCTTGATCCTGTTGCATACCGATGGCAATTGGTTCGATCAGCATCGGCTCCGGGAGGATCGCAACCGCGCCGGCCGTGTTGGCGACCTGGCTCTGGATCTGCCGCGCCGTCATCTGATTCGTGACAAAGCCCTGCACCTTGTTCTGCTCCAGCGCCATGAATGCCGAGCTGGTGTCGTGGAAGGTCACGGCCTGGCCGCCCTTGATCGACAAGGGGATGGATTGGGCCGACGTCGAGCCGTCGGTCGCGCTGAAGCGTTGCCCGCCGAGGTCGGCCAGCGTCTTCTTTGCATTGGCTTCTTTGACGAGCAGCACTTCCTTCGTCGAGTAATAGGCGTCGCTGAATGCGATTTGCGTTGCGCGAGCCTTCGTGTACGCCAGATTTGCAATGACCATATCGACGCGGCCGAGCTTTAGTTGCGGCACACGTGCCTCCACCGCCAACGGTTCGAGCGTTGCCTTCACGCCAAGGCGTTTGGCGACAGCCCTGCATAGATCCACGTCCATTCCGACCAATTCACGGGACTGCGGATCGGGGTAGGAGAACGGTTCCACGTTCGAATACACGCCACAGCTGACCGCACCGTGCTGCTTCACGTCGGCTAACTGGTCGGCGTGCGCGAGTTCGGCCGTTATCGACGCGGAGAGGGCCAGCACCGTCCCGATAACGGCGGTGTACTTCGACTTTACGGACTTCATTCAATACACTCCAGGTGACGGTTTCGAGGTTAATGATTGCGGAGGTCGGATAGGAAACGTTGTGCGCGGGGGTGCTGCGGATTCGAGAAGAACGCTTCCGGCGAGGCGCTCTCCAGCAGCTTTCCGGCGTCCATGAACCAGACGCGATCGGCCACTTCGCGGGCGAAATGCATTTCGTGCGTGACGCACATCATCGTCATGCCTTCATGCGCCAAACCTTTCATCACGCTCAGCACTTCGCCGACCATTTCGGGATCGAGCGCGCTGGTGGGCTCGTCGAACAGCATCGCCGGCGGGTCCATCGCCAATGCGCGTGCAATGGCGACGCGCTGTTGCTGACCGCCGGACAGTTGCAGCGGGAACGCATCGGCCTTATTGCCGAGCCCCACGCGTTCGAGCAGTCGCATCGCGTTGTCGCGCGCGGCGGCGCGTTTTTGCCGTTTCACCTGCATGGGCGACAGCGTGATGTTTTCCATGACGGACAAGTGCGGAAACAGATTGAACTGTTGGAAAACAAAGCCCACCTCGCTGCGATAGGCGTTGATTTCGATCTTGGCGTCGTGAATGTCCCGGCCATTGAACTGGATCTTGCCGCGGTTGATTTCTTCCAGGCGGTTGACGGTGCGGATCAACGTCGATTTGCCCGAGCCGGACGGTCCGCATACGACGACGACCTCGCCCTTCGCCACGGTCGCGTTGATGTCGACCAAGGCATGGTAGTCGCCGTACCACTTGTTGACGCTGGTGAATGTAATCACGCTTTTCCTCGAAACAGAGCAGGGCGATACCGCTGCGTATTCAGTGTTTTGCCGCTTGGGCAATGTCGGTCGCGTCCATCGGCACGCGTTGCGATGTCGTCGTGTCCGGCGCCAGGCGCCGCCCCTGCCGTTTCCGCGCAATGCGTTTCTCGATAAAACGCGCCGCTTCCGTCAAGAAATAGCAGAGTGCGAAGTAGCTGAGTGCCAGAATCAGATAGACCGGGAAGGGCTGCGTCATCAGTCGGTTATTGATCTGGTCGGCGGCGAACGAGATTTCCTGGACGTTGATGATGTACCCCAGGGAGGTCTCCTTGATCGTGGAGACCCATTGCGTCACCATGCTCGGAATCACGTTGTAAAGCGATTGCGGCAGGATCACCAAGCGCATCGTCTTGAAATAGCTGAGCCCGAGCGCACGTGCACCCTCGGTTTGCCCTTTCGGCAATGCGTTCATGCCGGAGCGAATGATCTCGCCCAAGTAAGCGGCGTCGTAGACGACGAGCGCGCATAGCATCGTTGTAAAGCCCGATACCGGTACACCGGTCAGGACCGGCATCAGGAAGTAGACCCAGAAGACGATCATCAGCAAAGGGATGCCGCGTACCGTGTACACATAGCCGGTAACGACGGCTCGCACCATCGGAATTGGACTGACGCGGGCCATTGCGACGAGGATGCCGAACGGAAAGGCGATGACGAGCGCAGCCGATGCCAACAGGATGGTCAGGACGATGCCGCCGATGGGCCCGTGCGGGTACTGACCGATCAACAGCAAGGGCCAGTTGTCGTGCAGGATTTGCAGTATCGTCATCGCGCACCTGCCAATTGGAAGCGTTGCTCGATCATCGCGCCCACGCCCATGATGACGAGAGAGATCGCGAGATACAGGATCGTTGCGACGAAATAGGCTTCGAAAGAGAGGAAGGTCTGGTTTTCGACTTCACGCGTGGCATAGGTCAACTCGGCCGCGCCGATGGCCATCGCCAGGCTGGTGTTCTTGAACAACAGGACCGCATGGTTGACCATCGATGGCGTGGCGTTGCGCATCGCCTGCGGCAGAATGATGAAGCGCATGGCACGAACGAAGCCCAGGCCCAATGCACGGCTTGCTTCGAATTGGCCGGTGGGAATGGATCGCAGACCGCTCCGAATGTCTTCGCACAGATACGCGCCGCTACAGCAAGCGATGGCGATCACGGCGAAAATGGCTTGGCCATTGGTGTTGTTCAGGACGTTCTGCAACCCCATCGGCAGGATCGCCGAGATACCGAAATACCAGAACAGGATCTGCACCAGCATCGGTACGTTCCGGTGATACGCGACAAATACGCCGACGACGATCAACGCCACGCGTTGGTTGGTCATGCGCAGCGTGGCCAATGCGATGCCCAGCACCATGGCCAGCAACCATGCCACAACGGCGATCTCCAGCGTCAATACCAGGCCATGGGCAAACATCGCCCCATAACTGCCTTGCAGCACAGCGCCCAAATCGAAGTGAAGTGTCATAAGTCGAATCCTGTAAGGCGGCTGCCATCGGGCCGGGTCTGCTCGGTACGTGGCAGCGATGAGGTCAATGCTAGCCCGCGAAAAAAAGACCAAGCAGAGGGCTTTCGTCTGGTGCAATAAGTTTCAATAATGACCAGCGGGAAACGGCGCGATGCGCTGCCGAAAGACGAAAAAAAACCGCGCGGAAGGCGGTTTTCATGCGGTTTTGTCTTGACCCGCGCGCTTAGTCTTCGCGCTTGATCGTCGTTAGACCGCCGGGCACTTGCAGCGTCGGCAATATCTCCATATTGCTGATGTTCACCGCGAGCGGCGCGGCGATCGCGAAGGCGATGGCGTTGGCGATGTCCTCCGGCTGAGGCAGTTCGAAGCCGTCGATGAATTCTTTGCGTGCCGCTTCGATGTTACCGTTCACATGACCGAAGATGTCGGTGGCAACGCGACCTGGGCAGATTTCGGTGACGCGTACGCGTTTGCCCAGCGCGTCGACGCGTAATTGCCGCGACAATGCGTGAATGCCGGCTTTGGTCGCGTGATAGATGGAATTGCCGCCGAAATTGTAGATGGCCGCGATCGACGAGATATTGACGATGTGGCCGCAATCGCGTGCGACCATGCCGGGCATCGTCAGTCGGACAATGTGCAAGACCGCTTGCAGATTTACTTCGACTTGCGTGTCGATGTCGGCGGCGGTCGCATCCAGAATCGACCCCTTTGTCGACACGCCGGCATTGTTCACGACGATGTCGAACGCGAATTGCTCCGTCAGCGCCGTGATTGCCGGCAGATCGCCGACATCGATCGCGTGCGGGATGCAACCGGTGCGTTCGGCAAGGGCCTGCAGCCGTTCCGCGTTCCGCGCAACCGCGTGCACTTCGATCCCTTCTTGGCACAGGCGCGTAACGATCGCGGCGCCGATGCCGGTGGACGCGCCGGTGACCAGCGCGGTCTTGTAATCTGAAAAAGGCATGCTAACTCCGAGATAGGGTAATGAAAAGACCAATAAGCGCGTTCAGTTGGTCAGGATCGATGACAGGCGAGCGACCTGGCCGCGATGCGTTTCGATCGTCTGGCGCACGGCTTTTGCAAGATCGACCGCACCGGGGGTGTCGCCATGCACCAGGATCTGTTGCACGTCGATCGTCAGACGCTTTCCGTCGATCGACGTGACGGAGCCGTCGATGATCAGCTGTTCGACGCGTGCCAGTACGGCCTCGGCGGACTTGATCACGGCGCCCGGCTTTTTGCGCGATACCAGCGTGCCATCGTCTTCATAAGCACGGTCCGCGAGAAAGGCGTTGGCCACCCGCAAACCGCACTCTTTTGCCGCGACTTCGATTTGCGTGTCGGTTGTCGCACAAATGACGATGTCGGGGTCGAATGCGGCCACGGCCTGGACCATCGGGGCTGCCAAGGCGTAATCCACCGCGGACATATTGCCAAGTGCGCCATGAAAACTGAGATGCGCGACGCGGGCGCCGGCGACCTTGGCAATCGCGCTCAAGGCGCCCAATTGATACAGGACATACCGTGACAGCTCTTCCGGGTCGGCGTGAATCTGGCGTCGTCCAAAGCCCATCAAATCCGGGAAACCGACGTGCGCGCCGATATCGATGCCACGTCGCGCCGCCGATCGTACCGTCCGATCCATGATGACCGGGTCGCCCGCATGATAGCCGCAGGCGATATTCGCCGACGTGATGACATCGAGCAATGCTTCGTCATCGCCCATTTTCCAAGGGCCGAAACCCTCGCCCAAGTCTGCATTCAAGTCAATTTTCATCTGTCTTGTCCTTGCCGCTTCGGCCTGGTTTCACACACCGCCATCCGGCGCGCCTGTCATGGCGAAAAGCGACGTGCCATATTCCACTGCGTCACCGTGGGTCACGAGGCATGCATCGATGACCCCTTCCTCCGGTGCGCTTACCGGTAGCATTAACACGCCGATCTGCAACAGCCCCAGCAACGCTTCCTTTTGCACGGCGATCCCGCCGGCGCGCAGCGCGGCCGCGTCGATCATGTCCGCCGTAGCGGGATGCGATTCGATAAAGCGGCCAGGCATCTCGGCTTTTACGAGGCTTGCTCGATCACGCCTGTCTTGTTTGACAAGTGCGGTCGACGATGACGGCGCCGATATCCCATTGTCGGGGGGAATCGGCAGCCCGAGATCGGGGCGAGAGGGATAAAAAGGGAAGCGCGTCAACGACACGGCCCAATCGGGTTCCTCCCATCGGAGCTCGGCAATATCGGTTTTTTCGAGCGCTGCCAGCAAACGCGCCAGTTGTTTGACTTCCATGCAAAGTGCCGTTGAGTACGATTTCAAGATGAACGGCGGGGGCGGACGAGTCCGAATCCCTGGCCGATGCTTGCCCTACGACAGACGTGCTACACGGCGCCGCGCATCAGGCTGGCGGCGTGACGAACCTGCGCCAGGTAGGCATCGACGCCCGCTTCCGCGGCCACCGCTTCGGCGTAATCGGTTTTCACGAAACGCAAGGTCGAACCGATAGGGGCTTGCGCGAGTCGCCATAAATCGGCCTCGATGACCGTACCGATCTTGGGATACCCCCCCGAGGGCTGCGCATCGCTTAACTGAATGATCGGCTGGCCGCTGTGGGGCACTTGAATCACGCCGGGAACAATGCCGTGCGAGCGCTTTTCGAGCGTCGCGCGCGCGACCAGACCCGGGCCATCGAGTCGATAGCCGTATCGATCGCTTTGCGGTGTCACGCGCCAGCCTTTATCCCAAAAATCGGCGAGCGACGCGGATGTGTACAGGTCGTACTCCGCGCCCGGCAGCACCCGCAAGGGGATGATCGGCGCGCCCGCCGCGGTGCCGGACGCCGGCGGCATTGCCGCGGTAATGGCAAGCGATGGATCGAGAATGCCGAAAGGGACCGGAGACGGCGTGCGCTCGCCCTGCGCGCGGAGCGTTGTCGCCGGAGCAAAAGGCAGCACATCGCCTTTTCGCAGCGCCCGACCTTCGAAGCCGCCGAACGCCCCGCGCATCTGGGTGCTTCGGGAACCCAGGACGACGGGAACGTCGATGCCGCCGGTGACTTGCAGATAGCTGCGCGCACCGTGCAGCGGATGTCCGATCGTCAACGTCTGGCCGGCGCGTGCGTGCGTGACCCAGGTGGGAAGCACGCGCGCGCCATCCAATTGCGTCGGCCCGGCGGCGCCGCTGACGACAAAGTCGATATCGGCGTCGAATCGGACGCGGAAGGGAAAGAGCGGAATCTCGATGGCCGCCGCATCCTCGTCATTGCCGAGCATGATGTTGGCCACGCGCAGGGCGATGCGATCCATCGCGCCGGAATGTCCCACGCCCACCGCCAGATAGCCGGAGCGCCCGAGATCTTGCACTGTCGCCAATGCGACATTCGACAGGATTTCGATCATGATGGTGCGCCTGTGCCTTTTGGACGGATCACCTGGGCGATCTCGAAAATAACAATGTCGCCCGGGGCGAGCAATGCCGCCGGTTGCCGATCCACATCGAAAAATGCCGCCGTGGTCGAGCCGATCGTATTCCAGCCGCTAGGGCCGGCCGAGGCCGAAACCCCGGTTTGCACGCCGCCGATCGACACCGATCCGCCCGGCAAGCGTACGACCGGCACTTTCCGCCGGGGTGCGGCGATGGTCGGATCCATGCCGCCCAGATAGCAATAGCCGGGATGGCTGCCCAATGCATACACCGTGTAGCGTGGCGCGGCGTGGCGTTGCACGATATCGTCGATGCTCAGTCCCGTGTGGGCCACGACATCGGCCAGATGCGGGCCGCCATCGCCGCCATACACCACAGGCAGAACCATCGTCTTGCCTTCGAGCGTCAGCGCGTCCGACGACTCCCACGCATCGCGCAGCGCATGAAACAGGCCATCGATGTCGCGCGGCGGCCGAACGAAGGTCACCATCAAATTGGCCATGCCGGGGACGGCCTCGTCGACGTCCTCCCAGGCTTGCGTCATCCGTGCCAGCGACCAGATGCGACGCTGCGTCGAGAGGTCCAACGCGCCTGGCGCTTCGAACAGCACGGCGCGCGTTCCCAGCAAGCTGATCTGCAGCGGATGGTCGTTCTGACCGGACGTCTGCTCTGCGGCGCGTGTAAGCGTCGCCGTTTGCTGCTCGATTACCGTCATGGCACAGCCCTTTGCGTCAGCCAGCGTTCGAGATAGTGAATATCCGCGCCGCCGGCGATCAGTCCTGCATCTCGAAATAGTGCGCGATGCAAGGGAATATTGGTTTTCACGCCCTCGGCGACGATGCCGTCGAGTGCCACGCGCATCCGCGATATCGCTTCCTCACGCGTCTTGCCGCGCACGATCAGCTTGCCGATCATCGAATCGTAGTAGGGCGGAATCTCGGCGCCGGCGGACATATGAGAGTCGACGCGCACGCCATGGCCGCCCGGAACGGTCCATGCCGATACCACACCGGGACAGGGCGCAAAGCTGAACGGATCCTCGGCATTGATTCGGCATTCGAAGGCGTGTCCGGCGCTCTGGATGTCCTCTTGGCGGATCGTCAGCGGCAGACCCTGGGCAACACGAATCTGCTCCTTGACCAGATCGATGCCGGTGATTTCCTCGGTGACGGGATGCTCGACCTGGAGCCGCGTGTTCATCTCGATAAAGTAGAATTCGCCATTCTCGAACAGGAATTCGAAGGTACCGACGCCGCGGTACCCGATCTGACGGCATGCCGCCACGCAGCGTTCGCCCACCGCTTGCAAAGACGCGGCCGGAATGCCGGGTGCCGGTGCCTCCTCGAGCACCTTCTGGTGACGACGCTGGATCGAACAGTCTCGGGATCCCAGCCACACGGCACCGCCGTGGCTGTCGCATAACACTTGAATCTCGACATGGCGCGGGTATTCGAGAAATTTCTCGATATACAGTTCGGGCCGGCCGAACGCGCGCCGCGCTTCCTCGCGCGTGGTCGCCACCGCCGACAGCAAGGACGCCTCGCTTTCCACGACACGCATGCCTCGGCCGCCACCGCCACCGGCGGCTTTCACGATCACCGGAAAGCCGATCTCCCGTGCGACTGCCAGGATCGCGTCGGGCGTATCGGGCAGCGACGTATCGGGGCCCGGCACGCAGGGCACGCCCGCCGCGCGCATCGCCCGCTTTGCCGCCACCTTGTCGCCCATCGTCCGGATCGCATCAGGCGTCGGGCCGACGAATGTCATGCCTTGTGCTTCCACACGTGCTGCGAACGTGGCGTTTTCGGAAAGGAAGCCATATCCTGGATGGATCGCTTCCGCGCCGCTGACGGTGGCGGCGAACAGGATCGCCGCTTGATTCAGATAGCTGGCCGAGGCTGCCGCCGGCCCGATACACCATGCCTCATCGGCAAATCGCACATGGGCGGCGTGCGCGTCGGCTTCCGAATACACGGCGACGGTCGCGATATCGCATTCGCGGCAGGCACGCATGATACGCAGCGCAATCTCCCCGCGATTCGCGATCAGTATCTTGGAAAAGCTCATGGTGCGATACGGAACAGGATCTGGCCGGGTTTGACTTCATCCCCGGCTTTCACCAGGATGGCCGTGACGACGCCGGCAGTTTCGGCTTCCACCGCGTTGAAGGTCTTCATCGCTTCGACGGTGCAGAGCGTCGTGCCGACAGTGACCGTATCGCCGAGCGTGACGAAGGCGGGATCGTTCGGCGATGGGGTCAGATGGACGACCCCGAACATCGGCGAGGGAATCGCAATGTCGGCCGCTTGCATCGGCGATTTATGAGACGGCGGGCTACTGACAGCCTCGTCAGGCGCAGGCTCGGCCGCGACATCCTCTTGCTTGTCGCATTGCATGTCGTCAAGCAGAGGCGCGGCGGACGACCGCGCCTGTCCGGTGGGGGGCATGCTGCGCGTAAGGCGGAGCGTGCTATCGCCCTCACGTAATGACAGCTCGCTCACGCTGGAAGCATGCAGCAAGGTGATCAACGCTTCAATCTTCTCTAGATGCATCTCAGACCGTCAGATTTGGCAAACACTGACCAGACTGTATCCCTTGAAAAAAATTAGACCAAGACGGAATACCTGTGGGTAGATAAGCCCCGCTTATGTCCTGAAGCGGGGACGGCCGCCAGCCGGTCGCGCCTTAGATTAAGGCGCGTCGAGGCCATGATGATGCGCGACGGAAAGGACAGCGGCAGAAGCGATCGGGATCAAGCGTCCGTCGCGGCGCCAAGCGTGTCATGCGGCTGGGCAGCCGCAATTTCAAGCAGGATATCCTTGACGGCGTTGGCCGGTTCGGAAAGCGGTAACCTGTCGGACAGACACAGCGACAGTGGAATGTTGATGGCGGGCGAGACGATGCGATGCACGGTGGCGTCGCAACTGGCGGCAACCACTTTCGCCGTGGAGTCCGGCAGGATCGTCGCGCCGAGACCTGCGCCCACCGCGGCCGCCAATGTCGCCGCCGATTCGATTTCGGCGATCACTTTGGGCACTTGCTGCATGCGTGCGAATCCCTCATCGACGTATTTGCGCAAGTAGTTGTACGGGCGGGGCAGCAACAGCGGCACATCGCGGAGTGCATCCACTTCGACGGTCGGTCCCTCGATCGGGATGTTGCGCGGCGCCAGCAAGTACAGGTCTTCATTGGCGAGCAATTGGAACGTCAGGCCATTGGCCGGCTTGTCGCCATACAACACGGCCATGTCCATGCGGCCGTTCATGATCAATTCGCTGAGCGTCGTGCCGAAATTCTCGTTGATGTAGAGCAGGATATCGGGATGACGCGAGCGCACCGCCCGTAGCAAGGGCAGCGACAATGCGGACGCCCCGGTGCCGGGCGCCAGACCGACGGAGACCTGTCCGGTCAAGCTCTTGCCCGCGCTTTTGACGTCGGCCTGCGCCATCTCCAACTGTCTCAGAATGGCCTGGGCGTGCCGATACAGCGCCAGTCCTGCATCCGTTGCCATCACACCACGTTTGGTTCTTACGAGCAGTTGCTGCTGGAATTCTTCCTCGAGCGTGATCAACTGCTGGCTCAGTGCCGGCTGGGCGATATGAAGCATCTCGGCAGCCTGCGTCAGACTGCCGGCGTCAACGATCTTCACGAAATATTTAAGGCGCCGGAGGTTCAAAGCCGTATGTGGTTGATGAGGGAGTAGCTAATACTAGGCCGAAACAATTGTCGCGAGCAAGTAACGGCCCGTATTTGTCGGTCTTGATGGCGATGCGTACGCCGCATGGCGCCACGTCCGTGGCTGCTATCTATCTCAGACATAAGCAAAGCTTCTCTTGCCAGATGAAATCGGTCTTTGCAGCACTATTTCGGTTTTTGTAACGTGCAATGACGTTTATTCCGATTTAGGAGCTGGAAGTGATTGCATCGCGTGGTCCAAACCGCATCGCGGCTCGAATTTCCCGAGTCAAGCCATCCCCGAGCAGCGCCGCCGCCGACCGGGCAGCGGCGCTCCGTCGTGCCGGCAAAAAGATCGTGAACCTGGTGGTGGGAGAGCCGGACTTCGATACCCCCGCGCATATTCGGCAGGCCGCTTGCGATGCCATCGCGCGGGGCGAGACGCGCTATACGCAGAACGCCGGTACGCCGGCCTTGCGCGCGGCCATTGCCACCAAGCTGGAAAGCGAAAACGGTCTGACGGTCGATCCCAAAAATGTACTGGTCACGTGCGGCGCGAAACATGCCATTTTCAATGCACTGTCGGTGACGATCGAGCCGGGTGACGAAGTATTGATTCCGGCGCCGTACTGGGTATCCTATCCCGATATGGCGCTTGCCTGCGAAGGGGTGCCTGTGGTGCTGCCGTGCCTGGAGCAGAATGATTTCAAGCTGGATGCCACTACCTTGCGTGCGGCTTTGACGCCGCGCACGCGTTGGTTGTTGTTGAACTCACCAACCAATCCGACCGGCGCAACCTATAACGCCGCGGACTTGCGGTCGCTTGCCGACGTGTTGCTCGACTATCCCGATGTCTTGATATTGACCGACGACATCTACGAGCACATTGCCTATAACGATGCGCCCTTGGTCCATCTGGGCAAGGTCGAACCGGCTTTGCTATCGCGTATCGTCATTGTCAACGGCGTATCGAAAACCTATGCGATGACTGGCTGGCGTATCGGCTATGCCGCCGGTCCGGCCGATATCATCGCGGCGATGGAGACCTTGCAGTCGCAATCGACCAGCAATGCCTGCTCGGTGAGTCAGGCGGCCGCACTGGCGGCCTTGCAAGGCGACCAGTCCTTCGTCAAGGAATCCGTCGCGGTCTATCGCCAACGTCGCGATCGTGCCGCGGCGCTGATCAACGCCACACCGGGTCTGAGTTGCCGCGCGCCGGGCGGGGCCTTCTATCTCTACGTGAACTGCCAGGGGCTGATCGGCAAGACGACGGCAGGCGGCAGAACACTCGGCGACGACAACGAGGTCGTCATGTACCTGCTCGAAGAAAAGGGGGTGGCCGTCATCGCCGGCACCGCGTATGGCACGCCGGGTTATTTCAGAATGTCGATCGCGACCTCGCTCGATGTCATCGAGGAAGGGATCGCGCTGATGGCCGAGGCTTTCCGGGACGTTCGATAAGCGGATGCCGGGATGCGCTGCCCTCGCGGGCGGCGCGATCCGGCCTCGTATCGATCAGGACGTCGACTTCTTGCCAGGCAGGACGACGGGGTTCAGCTTTATGACCAGCATCAAGCCGGCAAGCGCCAGGACGCTCGACAGCGAAAAGCCGATCAACAGTGCGTGTGCCAGTGCTTCACGTGCAATCTGCCCCATCGCTGAAAGCTCGGCGCTTTGCCCGGTGAGCATGGAGCGATCGGCGCCCGGAAAAAGTATCTTTGGGTCGGTATAGGGGGCGATTCGCGCCAACCAGTGGTGTGCCGCAAAGCCGTCCACCACCCCCTTGCGATAGCACGCGTCGACGATCGAGCCTACCAGTGCGGTGCCGAGCATGCCGCCCACGAGGCGGATCGACTGTGTCATGGCCGTTGCGATGCCGAGATGCACGCGTGGGGCGAGCGTCTGCGTGAAGACGGTCAGGTTCAGATAGATGAAGCCGAAACCGATGCCGGCGGCAAACATCAGCACCAGCAGCGTCAAGAAGGTCGCATGGCGCGTCGACGTCAACAGGCCGACGCTGGCGAGCAATAACATCGTGAAGCCGAACACGACCAGACGGTTCGGATTATGCAGTTTCGTCACGATCCGACCATTGACGATGGCGCCCAGCGTAATGCACAGGACCAGGGGCGTGATCAACAGACCGGCATCTTGAGGGGTGTAGGACAGTACGCCTTGCAGCAGCATCGGCATATAGAACAACATCACGAACATGATGCCGCCGGCCAAAGCCGCGAGCAGAAAGATCGTTCTTAATTGCCGATCCGAGAAAAGGACCGCTGGCAGCAGCGGATCCGACGCACGCCGTTCCCATGCAATCAGCGCGATTAACGCGACAAGCGTCAAGAGGAGCAAGCCGATGGTTCTGCCATCGAAACCCTCCGTCGGCAGCCATTGCACGGCAATCTGCAGTGCGCTCAACAGAACGGTCAACAGCGCGGCACCCAGCCAATCGATGCGCTTGGGCGCACCCGCGGCGGGCGGCACGGAAGGCAGAAAGCGCCAGACCAAGAAGGTGGCGATGACGCCGAACGGAAGATTCAAGTAAAACACCGATCGCCAGCTATAGTGCTGCGTCAGCACGCCGCCCAAGGTCGGCCCGAAGGCATTGACGACGCTGAACAGCGCACTGAGCAGCATCTGCCAGCGGAGACGACGGGCGGTATCCGGGAACAATTCCGGGATACAGGCGAAGGCGGTGCCGATCATCATGCCGCCGCCTATGCCTTGAAGGAAGCGCGCCAGCACCAGCATCGACATGCTGGGCGCCAAGGCACACAGCAGCGATGCCACGGTGAATAGGATCGCAGCGGAGAGGACAAAAGACTTTCGGCCATACGCGTCTCCAAGCTTGCCGAATATCGGGATAGTGACGATGGAGGCGAGCAGATAGCTTGTCGCGACCCATGCATAGAGCGAGAAACCGTGCAGGTCCGCCGCGATACTCGGTAACGCATTGCCGATGACGGTCTGGTCCAGCGCCGACATCATCAGCACGGTCGCGATACCGAGCATCGCGCAAAGGGCGTCCTTGAAGTTCAGCGTCGGCGCCGATACGGGCTGCGGGGAAGGGGAGGGATGGGGAGAATGCGTCGTGCTCATCTTATGCCGGTACACCAAAGTGCTGCAGAAACGCTGGCAGGGCGCCGCGAAAGGGCACCCTGCCAGCGGCGACCAAGGCGTGCGTCAGAACTTGTGACGCAGGCCGATCGTCGCTTCGAATAGCGAGTTGAAGCCGAAGAACGGTTGATTCGATCCCGTCGTGGCGGCTAGTGTCGTCCAGGCGCCGGTCAGGTGGCTATAGTCGACGCCAGCGTAGATATCGGTTCGCTTGCTCAGCGCGTAGTCGAGCGTCGGCCCCGCCGTGATCCGGGTGCCCTGCGTGCTGGCATGTTTGACGCTGTCGACATAGGCCGCTGCCAGCAAGTGAATCGTCGGCGTGAATGCATAATTGACCCCTGCGGAGAACGAATCGTTGCGATAGTCCGCCGGATACACGTGGCTATAGATATAGGATGCGTAGACGGTGGCTTGCGCGAATTTATACGTTGCGCCGACGGTGAAGACCTTCTGCTGGCTGTCCGGAATCGTGATGCCGAAATACGTGCTGCCGTAGGGGCTCGTCGCCGGGGTTAAGCCGCCGATGTCGTTGATCACCTGATACGCGGCGCCCACGCTCAGCGGGCCGTGGTCATAAGAGAGGCTGACGGCGGGGGACGATGCTCGGTGCGTATCGCCGGCGGTGTTGCCGAACGTGTAGGCGCCGCGCAGCGTAAAGCCATACAGCGTGGGCGACGTGTAGCGGACCGTATTGTCCAGGCGACCGCCGCCGGTCTCTCCGGCACCTTGGAAGCCCAACGTTCCGGTGTAGTTGGACAGCGCATAGAGATCATGCGTGTAGGCCATTTCATGCACCAACGTGTACTGCCGCCCCAGGATGATCGAGCCATACGTATCGCTGGAAAGTCCGACGATCGCGGTTCGACCGAACAAGCGTTGCGCGCCCGACGCGGTGGCTTGTTGCGGCACGCCGGTGTTCGGCGTGAAGCCCGCTTCCAATTGGAAGAACGCCTTCATGCCGCTGCCGAGGTCTTCCGTGCCCTGCAGACCCCACCGGCTGCCCGATAGTTGGCCGCCGCTGCCCATCGTATAAAGCTTGCCGCCAGTGGTGGTTTGATGGGTATCGAAGCGTACCGCTTCATCGATGATCCCATACAGGGTCACGCTGGATTGCGCATGCGCTAGTGCAGGAAGGACGGTAGCGGCTATTACGGTGCCGGATAGCGCGGTGCGAACAGACGGCTTCATCGGTTTTCTCATTTTTAGGAGGTTGAACGAGTCGGACCGCTGTAAATTACGTTGACCATAAAATGACGACCAAGACCGTTTTCGTCTGCCGAAATAGCGAACGCTTATAGATGGTGTGCGTGAGAAAACGCACGGTGCTTGCCGATCGATGTCGGCCCTAAGCAGAAACGAATCGGCGAAGGGGTATCGGCGCGCATGGAAAAGCGCGAGACGCTGCCGCGGAAGGCCGGGTTGTTATGTTAAATTAAGGGTCGGTCACGTCGGCGGGACGCGGGACCGCCTTCTGCGGCGACTGCCGTATAAATGAGACGGAAAAAGGGTGGTAGTCGGCCAAATCGGCCGCCCCGTCGTACACTATCGCCCTGGCCGGATACTCACCGGCTTTTTTTGGCTATTCACTGGGCATGACGATCGACAATCCCGCAGGCAGCGAGGCAGACCAATCCGCGACGCGTTCGCGGGCGCGCGATCGCGACGTCGTCGGCGGAATCTGCACGCAGCGCTCGGGCGACGGCGCCTCCTTTCGGCCACTTTTAGCGGCGGAAGGAAAGGAAAGCGATATCTTTTCGCGGGTCAGTCACGAGATGCTCGCGATTATCGATCGCGATGGCGTCGTGCTGGATGCCAATCGGACGTGGTGCCTTGCATTGGGTTGGCCCGTCGAGGACATCGTCGGTCGTCCGTTGCTGTCCTTGGTACACCCTGACGATCTCGATACGTTGAGCGAAGGTTTGCTGCCGCTCGACGTATCGGGTTCGACGCACGATTTCGAGGGCCGCCTCGTAACGGCGGGCGGTGAATACCGGTTTGCCTCCTGGTCCGCGACGCGCGAGGGTGGCCGAATCTACTGCGCGATTCGCGACATCACCGAGCAGCGCCGTCGAGAAATCGCGCTGGAAGATTCGCGCGATTTTGCGCGTCTCGCGCTGTCCGCGGTGAATGGCGTGGGCGTTTGGACATACGAAGTGGCCAGCGATTGCTTTTTTTGCGACGCCGCCATTTCCGCCCTTTATGGGATCGATGCAGAGGAGGCGGCCAGCGGCATCAAGCGTGCGCGTTTCCTGGCGAACGTCCATCCTGACGATCTGATTGCGTTGCGCAAGACGATGACGGGCGGCTTGATACGCAGCGGTGACCTAGAGCTTGAATATCGTATTGTCCATCCGGATGGCTCGACGCGCTGGGTGCTGTCTCGCGGCCATACGTATTTCAACGAAGAAGGGGTCCCGGTTCGGCGCACCGGTGTCGGGCTGGATATGACCTCCCAGCGTCTGCTCGAGCAGCAGTTGCGGCAGAGCCAGAAAATGGAGGCGGTGGGCCACCTCACAGGCGGCCTGGCGCACGATTTCAACAATATGCTGCAAGGCGTGCTGGGCCCGCTCGAATTGATTCGCCAGTTGCTGGCGCGCGGACGGTTTACGGAGCTCGAGCGTTTTATCGAGATGGCTATGGGTTCGGCGCATAAAGCGGCGGCCCTCACGCATCGCTTGCTGGCGTTCGCCCGCCGGCAACCGCTGGCGCCGCGCGCGGTCGATGTCTCGCAATTGATTCCGACACTCACCGATCTCTTGCGACAGTACGCCGCCGAAAAAATCGAGATTCGTCTGCGGCCCGATAGCCAGCCCGGCGCCGTGCGCTGTGATCCGCATCAGCTTGAAAGCGCCTTGCTGAATCTTTCGATCAATGCCTGCAACGCCATGCCGGATGGCGGCGTCCTGACGCTCGAATCGCGGATCGAGACGATTAGTGAAGCGGTGGCGGAGCAATATCGGGATGCATTACCGGGACGCTATATCTGTATCGCGGTTACCGATAATGGCACCGGCATGCCGCCTCATATCGTCGATCAGGCCTTCGAGCCGTTCTTCACCACCAAGCCGCTTGGCAGGGGAACCGGTCTCGGTTTATCGATGGTCCATGGCTTCGTCGGACAGTCTGGTGGCTTCATGCGAATCCAGAGCCGCGTGGGCAACGGCACGACAGTGGAACTGTTGCTGCCGGAAGTCCTGGCGGACGCTGCGCTGGATCAGGCGCCGGTGCAGGCACGCGCGCATCACAATCTCGGATCGGGCGAGACCATTTTGCTTGTCGACGACGACGCGACGATTCGCGAATTGCTGGGCGTTCTATTCGAGCAGTCCGGATATCGGACCGTGTCGGCGCACGATGGTCCATCCGGCCTGGCGATTCTCGAGTCGAACGAGACAATCGATCTCGTCATGACCGACGTGGGTCTGCCGGGCATGAACGGTCGGCAGATGATCGACATCGCCCGGGTGGTGCGCCCGGACTTGCCGATTCTCTTCGTCACAGGGTATGCCGAGGTCGCCGCGGCGAATGGCTTCCTGGCGGACGGCATGGAAATGCTGACGAAGCCGTTCTCGCTCGAATCGGTCATCACGCGTGTGCAGTCGATGTTGCGGCGCCGGGAAGCGGGCGCGTCACGCCCGCAGTCGAACGTGGAAGGCGCGCCGTCGACCGCCTTTTCGTCGATCGCGTCGGATAAGGGCTGATCAGACAGGCGCGTGTCGCCCTGCCAGCAGGTCGTCGAGCCAAGCAGTGAAGGCCGCCGTTTGCGGGGGCAGTCGCGTTTGCGGCGGCAGCGAAGGTGCCGAGCTCCACCACATGCACGAACACCTGCATCGCTTGCAACCGATCCATGAAAAACGTCCTGTTTTCTGCGGGTAAATGCGCGCCAGTGCGCGTCGGGTCGCGGGCATTACCGCCCGAAAGGCCTGCGTGCCGAAGGGCATCTGCGCAGCATCACGGCAATGCTGGAAGCGGGGCGCCCTTGCGTCGATATCGCGCAGCAACTGTTTGCCGTGGAAAAGGCCGTCTGTCAGGCAAAGCGCATCTTGATCCAGGACCATATCGATCACTGCCTGGAAGACAGCGTGCAGGCGATCGCGAGCGGCCAGCGCGACGCTTTGGAAACGTTCAAACAGATCACGAAGTACCTGTAAAAAAAGGCAAGTCATGAATCTGTCCGATGTACTTGTCCACGGCAATGGGCATCCCTGGCTTTATTTTCCAGCAGCGATCGTGCTGGGTGCCTTGCACGGCCTGGAGCCCGGGCACTCCAAGACGATGATGGCGGCGTTTATCGTCGCCGTGAGGGGCACGGTTAAGCAGTCGATCTTGCTGGGGCTGTCGGCCACCCTTTCGCACACATTGATCGTGTGGATCGTCGCGATCGGCGGCATGGCGCTGGGTCGTCATCTTGATGCATCGAAGACGGAGCCGTATTTTCAGCTTGCCTCGGCGCTGCTCGTGATGCTGATCGCACTCTGGATGTTGTGGCGCACCTGGCGCGACGAGCGCACATGGCGGCGAGGTGTCGACGATCGGGCGACGGTCGACACCGACGCGCCGCGCACGATCGATACGGGCCACGGCAGTGTCTCCCTATTCTTGCAAGGTGATGGCGCGACGCGGCGCTGGCGTGTGCGGACGATCGGGGGACAGGCATGGCGTGCGCGCTCGGTCTCGATCGTGACGACGCGCGCCGATGGCCGCAAGCAGCGTTTCGGCTTTTTCGACAAAGGGGACTATCTCGAATCGATCGAGCCGGTTCCGGAGCCGTACCGCTTCGAAGTACGCCTGAGCCTCGGTCATACCGGACATACCCACGACTACGATCTCGCCTTCGGTACGCCCCCCGGATCCGGCACGACCGGCGACGCGTTGCCCGAGGTCACGCCGTCGGTATATCAGGATGCGCACGAACGCGCCCACGCACGCGACATCGAAACACGCTTTGCCAACCGGACGGTCGGCACCGGGCAAATCGTCTTGTTCGGTCTGACGGGCGGATTGGTGCCCTGTCCTGCGGCCATCACCGTCTTGTTGCTCTGCTTGCAAATGCAGCAGTTGGCGCTGGGTGCGGGGCTCGTGCTGTGCTTCAGCGTGGGCTTGGCGCTGACGCTGGTGACGGTCGGCGTTGCGGCGGCGGTGAGCTTACGTAAAGCGTCGATGCGCTGGCCTTGGCTGGCGTCCCTGGCCCGGCGCGCGCCCTACCTGTCGAGCACGGTAATGGTGCTGATAGGCTTATACGTCAGCTATCAGGCATGGATCGGCATTTCGGCAATCTCCTAAATCCGCGGCGGGGCAGGACGGCGCGCCGGCGCTGACGAATGCTACGACACCATGCCGCTGCGGGATATCAGCCCTGCCGCGAGCGATACAATATATACGCTGCCGCCGCGACGATCATCGCCGCAAACAGGCTATTCAAGACGCCGCGCAGTTGTGCGAGACGGGCGGCTGAACGGGCCCCCAGCCAACCGCCGATCGCCCCGCCCGCGACGAACTCGCATGCAATCGCCCAATCGACCTGACCCGACATCGCATAATTGGCGGCCGTGGTCAGACCGAAGGAGCCGACAGCAAACAAGGAGGTGCCGATCGCTTCGATGATCGGCAGTCGCGCCGACAGCATCAATCCGGGCACGACCAGAAAGCCGCCACCAATCCCGAAAAAGCCGGACAGGCCGCCTGCGCCGATGCCAGTGCAACATACGCGGCCATAGCGCATCGGCGACGTATCGGCGGCACATGCCGGGCGGAACTGGCCGCGCAACATCAGCGCGGCGACGAACAGCATCAACATCGCGAAATAGACGATCAGGCGCTGCCCATCGATCTGTTTGCCAACGCTCGATCCCAAGGTCGCGCCCACCACGCCGCTCGCGGCGAAAGCAAATGCCGCACCCCACCGGACGCTGCCGCTGCGCGCATGCGGTATCAGATTCAGGTAAGCGTTGATCGCGACGGCAAGCGCGGCCGTGCCGATGGCGATATGCGGATTGTGCAATCCGACGACATACAGCATCAACGGTACGGCCAGAATCGATCCGCCACCGCCGACCAGGCCGAGAGCGAAGCTGACGAAAGCGCCGCAGATGGCCGCGGCGAGTGCCTGCGTTGCCGCGGGCACCGTGAGGAAGGCGTGGAGGATCGACATGATGGTGGCCAGGGTTCAGCCGTGGCGAACGACGTCATCGCGCGCCGTGAGCGTCGCTTGCCCGCAGGCGAGATTCGCCGGGACGGCTATATCCATCAAAGCGGGATTGGGCAGGTTCAAGCCGCGCATCAAGGCGACATACTCGGCCTCGGTTTTACCGGCCAGACGCGGATTCCAGTGCTTTTCCTCGCCGATCGAGGACGCGGTCATGCCTTTGTAGTCGTGCGCAGGATAGACGAGCGTATCGTCCGGCAACGTGAACAGCTTGTTGACGATGGAGTCCCAGGAGCGATGCGGATCGCCGCCCTGAAAGTCCGTACGTCCACTGCCTCGGATCAGAAGCACGTCGCCGGTGAATACCGCGCGCGGCTTGTCCGGCTCCAGCACGAAGCTGAACGATTCATCGGTATGGCCCGGTGTGTACACCGCCTGCAGACGCACGCCGTCGATGTCCAGGCGTTCGCCCTCACGCACATGCCGACTAACGCAATGGGCGTGCGTGCGCTCGCCCATGATCGTCGTGCACTGGACCGCGTCTCGTAAATCGCCGAGGGCGGTAATGTGGTCGGCGTGCGTATGCGTATCGATCGCCTGCACCAGTTTCAGATCCAGCTCTGTGATCAAGCGCAGATACTGCTGCAGATGTTCCTTGACCGGATCGATGATCAACGCCTCGCCGCCGGGGCGGGACGCTAGCAGGTAGGTATAGGTACTTGAGGTGCGATCGAAAATTTGCCGGAACAGCATGGGGACTCCCGCAGTTTTCTATATCACATTGGAGTATATGCTTATATTTTTTGAGAATAAAGAGGTGCAGGGTGTTTTCGAGGAATTGAGACCCGGCCGGCGTGGATCGGACCCTTCCCGCCCCGTCGCGTCCGCCCCCGATGTCGCCGCGGATTTTTTAGAGGGGACCCGTCGGACTTACCCGCGGCAACGGACGCCCAGGACGCGCACGCCGCATGAAGTATTTACGGGATCAGTACAATGGTTTTTCCAAATAAGGGAGACGGCCGATGAAATGTTTCACCACCACGCTCGGCGTGACACGCGTTGTCATTGATCGTGTTGCCGCGCAGGTCCAGCGTCTGGGCACGGGGAGCGCGCGCCAGGTGCCGCCCGGCACATCGTCTAGCGGGCGTGACCGACTGTGCCGCGCGACTGCGCTGCCGGCCGCCTCGCTCGCCGTGCTGTCGTTGACACTGACTTTCGCGCCGATCGGTGCCGACGCGGCGTCGATGCCGGCGACGGAAGCCCGCAGCGGCATGGTGGTGACATCGCAGACGCTCGCGACCGACGTCGGCGTGAACATTCTCAAAATGGGCGGCAATGCGATCGATGCGGCGGCGGCGGTCGGTTATGCCGAAGCCGTGGTGAACCCGTGTTGCGGGAATATCGGCGGCGGCGGGTTCATGACGCTGCATCTTGCCGATGGCCGCGATCGCTTCATCGATTTTCGAGAAAAAGCACCGGCCGCCGCAACGGCCAATATGTATTTGGACGAGAGCGGTAATCTGCGAAAAGGCGAAAGTCTTTACGGCTATCGCGCGGTGGGCGTGCCGGGAACGGTCGCGGGGCTCGATCTGGCGCAGCGTACCTACGGCAAGCTGACGCGGCGACAGGTCATGCTGCCGGCGATCAAGCTCGCCCGCGACGGTTTCGTGCTGACCCGGGCCGACACGGACATCCTCGATACGACGATCACGCGTTTCAAGGACGATGCGGAGGCGCGTCGTATTTTCCTGCGCCCCGATGGCAGTCCGCTGCAACCAGGCGACCGGCTGGTGCAGCGCAATCTGGCGAACACACTGGAGCGCATTGCGCAGGAAGGCCCGAATGCCTTCTATCGTGGCAGCATTCCGCAAACCATCGAAGCCGCCTCCGAGAAGAACAATGGCTTGCTGCGCGCGGCCGATTTCGCCGCGTACAAAGCGGACGACACGGAGCCGTTGCGCTGCAATTATCGCGGCTACACCTTTATCTCCTCACCGCCGCCCAGCTCCGGCGGCGTGACGATGTGCGAGATCCTCAACGTGCTGGAAGGCTATGATCTGCGCGCGATGGGTTATGGATCCGCGGCGTCGATGCACGTGATGGCCGAGGCGATGCGGCATGCCTATCTCGACCGCAATACCTTGCTGGGCGATCCGGCCTTCATCAATAACCCGCTCGATAAGCTGTTGAGTAAAAGTTATGCCGCCGATATCCGAACGCATATCGAGACGGATCGTGCGACGCCTTCGCAAACCGTCAAGCCCGGTGATGGCCTGCATGAAAAGCCGGAGACGACGCACTATTCGATTGCCGATGCGCAAGGTAATGCGGTTTCCACGACCTATACGATCAATGGTCGCTTTGGCGCGGTCGTGATGGCACCGGGCACCGGCTTCTTCCTCAACGATGAAATGGACGATTTCACGACGAAGGTGGGAGCGCAGAATCTGTATGGCTTGGTCCAGGGCGAGCGAAACGCCATTGCGCCGGGTAAGCGCCCGCTGTCCTCGATGGCGCCGACGATTGTGACAAAGGATGGCAAGGTCTTCATGGTGCTCGGCTCGCCGGGTGGCTCGCGGATCATCACGATCACACTGGAGACGGCATTGAATGTCATCGATTTTGGGATGGCACCGCAGGAAGCGGTGGATGCGCCGCGGATTCACCAGCAGTGGCTGCCGGACGAGGTCTATTACGAGACGCGCGGCGTTTCTCCGGATTCGCTCGGCATCATGCAAAAGATGGGCTACAAAATGGTCGAGCAAACGCCCTGGGGCGCGGCCGAGCTGATTCTGGTCGGGCTGCCCGGTACCGACGCGGTTGCAGCGGGGGCCAGTTCCGGAAACGACGCGGGGGTGTCGGGGAAAGTTCGCGTCGGTTGGCTCTATGGCGCGAACGATCCGCGTCGACCGGCCGGCACGGCGGCGGGCTATTAAACTTCATTTCACGCATCGGTAAACCCGACCGAAGGCCCGTCGGCTGGTCGTTCGGCCGGCGTGGTACGCCGCGTCGCATGTGGCGCCACGTCGCATTATTACAGTTGACACATCTTGTTATTGCGGCGTAAGGGCTTAAAATGGGATCGGTTCCATAGTAAGGTTCGGCCAGTTTGCGATGTACAGTAGGTATGCCGCTCCCCAATCAGGCGCTGCGCCATGGCGCCGTCTCCGCGATACGGAAATGAAAAAAATCAGCATTTCGGCTAACCGCCGAGCGTTTCTCATCAAGGCCGTGGCGGGTGCGCCCGCGGCGGTCGCTGCCGGTAGTGGCGCCTTGTCCGCCGGGGCGTTGTTCGCCGGCGATGCTCAAGCCCAGGATAGCGGCCCTTATAAGCCGACGTATTTCTCGCAGCAGGAATTCGATACCTTGGCGGCGTTGGTCGACACCTTGATTCCTGCCGACGAAACCGGCCCAGGTGGGGTGGAAGCGGGTGTCGTCGAGTTCATCGACAAACAGATGGACACGCCCTACGCGCATGGCGGCCTTTGGTATATGGACGGTCCGCACCAGCCGGACGCGCCGGCCGTTTTCGGTTACCAACTGCCCGAGTCGCCCCGCGAGCTGTATCGCAAAGGCTTGCACAATTTCGAGACAGCGGTTCAGGCGCAGTACGGCAAGTCCTTCACGCAGATGGATGCCGCGCAACGTGAGTTGGTGGTCGGCGCGTTGGAAAAGGGCACGTTGAAGCTGGCCGATCTGCCGGGCGATGCGTTCTTCGGGCAGCTATTGCAGAACGTGCACGAAGGGTATTTCTGCGATCCGGTGCACGGTGGGAATAAAGGGATGGCGGCCTGGAAGATGATCGGTTTCCCCGGCGCCCGCGCGGACTATTACGACTGGGTCGATCAGTACGGTAAACGCTATCCGCTGCCTCCGGTATCGCGGGGCTGATTCGTCGCATCGACTCTCTCCGATGCGCGCATCGCATCGCATCGCATCACCACATACGCAAAGGCAGGAATACGAGACATGGCAGATAAAACCATGCAAGCGGTGGACGCTGTTATCGTCGGCTTCGGCTGGACGGGCGCCATCATGGCAAAAGAATTGACGGAAGCCGGACTCAACGTCGTCGCGCTGGAGCGGGGCGAATATCGCGATACCTATCCCGACGGCGCTTATCCGAAGACGATCGACGAACTGACGTACCTGCAGCGCTTCAAGTTGTTCCAGAATCTGAATAAGTCGTCTTTCACCTTTCGCCAAAAAATGGCCGACACGGCGATTCCGTATCGGCAGATGGCCTTGTTCAAGCCGGGCGACGGCGTTGGCGGCGCGGGCTTGCACTGGTCCGGTTGTCACTGGCGTATCCTGCCGGAAGAGTTGCGCATGCGTAGTCACTACGAAGAGCGTTACGGCAAGAACTTCATTCCGAAGGATATGACGCTGCAGGATTGGGGCGTCACGTATGAAGAGCTCGAGCCCTTCTTCGACTTCGGTGAAAAGATGATGGGCACCTCCGGCGTCGCCTACCGTGTCAATGGCAAGGTGGTGAACCCGGAAGGCAATTACTTCGAAGCCAATCGTTCATCGGACTTTCCAACGCCGCCGCAGAAAGAGCAATACCAGTCCGCGATCTTCCGCAAGGCCGCACAGGAGTTGGGATTGCATCCCTTCGCGCTGCCCTCGGCCAATGTCTCGCAACCCTATGTCAATCAATACGGTTGTCAAATGGGGCCGTGTACGTTCTGCGGCTATTGCTCCGGCTATGCGTGTTACAACTATTCGAAGGCTTCGCCGAACGTCAACATTCTGCCGGCACTGCGTCAGTCCAAGTTGTTCTCGCTGCGCGCCAACTGCAATGTCCTGCGCATCGATCTCGACGATACGAAGAAAAAAGCCAAGGGCGTGACCTATGTCGATGCCGACGGCAACACCGTGCATCAGCCTGCGGATCTCGTTATTGCCAGTACGTTCGCGTACAACAATGCGCGTCTGTTTTTGCTGTCGGGCATCGGCAAGCCATATGACCCGGTCAGCGGCACCGGCACGGTTGGTCGAAATGTCGCATTCCAGATGATGGGATCGGTGCAGGCGTTCTTCGAGCCCGGCAAGAACATTAACGGATTCATCGGCGCGGGGGGCAACGGCGTCGCCATCGACGATTTCAATGGCGATAACTTCGATCACGGTCCCTTGGGTTTTGTCGGCGGTTCCCCGGTATGGTCGAACCCGGCCGGCGCCAAACCAATTTCCGGCATCTCGGTACCGCCCGGGACGCCGAAGTGGGGCAAGCAATGGAAGTCCGCGGTGAAGGACAGCTATTTGAATGTGATGTCGATGGACTCGCATGGCGCGAACATGCCCTATCGCGACGTCTATGTCGACCTCGATCCGACCTATAAGGACGCCTTCGGCCAACCGCTGTTGCGCTTCACGTTCGATTGGAAAGACAACGACATCAATATGAGCCGCTATGTCACGGGGCAGCTCGAGAAGGTGGTGCAGGCGATGAATCCGAAGGCCATCAACGTGAGCGTGAAGAAGTCCGGTGACCATCTGGACCTGC
The DNA here is from genome assembly GCF_039852015.1 of Robbsia sp. KACC 23696. Taxonomy (NCBI): domain Bacteria; kingdom Pseudomonadati; phylum Pseudomonadota; class Betaproteobacteria; order Burkholderiales; family Burkholderiaceae; genus Robbsia; species Robbsia sp. KACC 23696. Next base: position 925,078 of record NZ_CP156627.1, read on the forward strand.
GCACCTATCAGACGACGCATTGGGCCGGCGGCGTGGCCATGGGGACCGATCGCAACACCAGCGTGCTGAACCGTTACCTCCAGAGTTGGGACGTGCATAACGTGTTTGCCGTGGGCTCGGGCGTGTTTGCGCAAGGTATCGGCTATAACCCGACAGGCGCTGCGGTGGCGTTGGCGTATTGGTCCGCGAAGGCGATTCGCGAGACTTATTTGAAAGACCCACGCCCGCTCGTCGACGCTTGATCCAGGTGCCCTCCCCATGAAAAGAACCACATCCACCCTGCTTGCGGCCGGCACTGTGCTGCTGGCCGCTACCGCCGTCACGCTTAGCGTACAGACGGCCTTTGCCGACGCGTCGTTGAGCGTCGTTTCGCCGCCCGCGGCCGCGTTATCGCATCGTGTGCAAACGATCGAGGCGAAGCGTGCGCCGGTCGCCACGCCGGCACCCGACGAGGCACTTCAGGCACAACTCGATGCCGACAAGGCGGCGGGTAAACCTGCGTCGGCTGCCGACACCGAGATGCTGCACGGCGCCTATCTCGCCCGCGCCGGCGATTGCATCGCCTGTCACACGGCAAAAGGCGGGACGCCGTTTGCCGGCGGTCTGCCCTTGGCGTCGCCGATCGGAACGATGTACTCGACGAATATCACCTCGGACAAGGCACATGGCATCGGCAACTGGTCTTATGACGATTTCGCCAAGTTGATGCGCACCGGCGTCACGAAGGCGGGCTATACCGTTTATCCGGCCATGCCTTATCCCTCGTATTCGCGCTTGAGCGATGCCGATATGCATGCGTTGTACGTCTACTTCACGCAAGCGGTACCCCCATCGGCACAGGCGAACAAGGAAAACGGCATTCCCTGGCCCTTGTCGATGCGCTGGCCCATGACGTTCTGGCGCATGTTCTTCGCGCCGGAGCCGAAGCCTTTTTCCGCGACGGCCGGTATGGATGCGGAGACGGCGCGCGGTGCCTATCTGGTCGAGGGCCTCGGACATTGCAGCAGCTGCCATACGCCGCGCGCCGTGACGATGCAGGAAAAGCGACTGTTCGACGATGACAGCCATCTGTTCCTGTCCGGCGGTGGGCCGATCGATGGCTGGATGGCGCCGTCGCTGCGAAACGAGCATGGCGGCGGCCTTGCCGGCTGGTCGCAAGCAGACATCGTGTCCTTCCTGAAAACAGGCCGCAACGAGCACACGGCGTCCTTCGGCGCCATGAACGATGTCGTCGTCGATTCGATGCAGTATATGAGCGATGCTGATCTCAATGCGATGGCGAAGTATTTGAAGACGCTGCAGCCCTTGCATCCGGAAGCGACGGCTTATCGCTATGACGACAAGGCGACAGCCGCGGCGCTGTCGGGGCAGCCGGCAACGGCAGGCGCAACGCTTTACCTCGATCGTTGCGCCGCGTGTCACCGGGCGAACGGCACCGGCTTCGGTTCGGCGTTCCCGGCACTGGCAGGCAATCCGGTATTGCAGACGAAGGATGCGACGTCTGCCATTCATATCGTCTTGTCGGGCGGCGCGCAGCCGGCAACGCAAGGCGCACCGTCGGCCTTGACGATGGCGCCGTATGCGGAGCTGTTGAGCGATCAGCAGGTGGCGGATGTCGTCTCGTATATCCAGACCGCCTGGGGTAATCAAGGGGGCAGCGCGACCGCCGCGGACGTCGCAAAAATCCGCAAGGACGCGACGCCCGTGAGTGCGCAAGGTTGGACGCCACAACCGGATCTACACCACGCCAGACCGGGACAGGATACGCATGGCACGAATCTGACGGGTAAGCAATAACGCGCGTTCTCCCGACGCATGTCGATAAACGGCCCCGCGATGCAGACGCCCTTCGGTTTGCACCGCGGGGCCGTTTCCGTATAGCGCGTTTGTAATGCGGCCTTGTGCACGAAGCCGCGATCCCCGGTATGTTAAAGAGAGATCGATTATTTCTCGGGCTGGATTTCACCCGGTACTTACCAGGAGGATGCGATGAGCAAGCGTGTTGCGGATGTCATAGTCGAAACGTTGCAGGCAGCCGGGGCGCGGCATTGCTGGGGTATTCCGGGCGATACGCTGAATTACGTCACCGATGCCATTCGCCGAAGCGAGATCGAGTGGGTGCATACGCGCCACGAGGAAGTAGCGGGCTTTGCGGCCGGCGCCGAAGCGATGCTTTCCGACCGCTTGACGCTCTGCGCCGGTTCCTGCGGCCCGGGAAGTTTGCACTTCATCAATGGGCTGTACGAGTCGCACCGTAATCGCGCGCCGGTCGTGCTGATCGCCAGCCAGATCACGCGCGATGAACTCGGTTTCGATTTTCCGCAAGAGGTCGATTTCAAGCCGATCTACGACACCTGCAGCGTGTTCTGCCAGGAAGTGCGCACGCCTGCCCAGGCGGCACGCGTGGCCGCCATGGCAGCCCAGGCGGCGCTGTCGAAGCGCGGCGTTGCCGTGATCATTCTGCCGGTGGACGTCTCCAGTGCGGAGGCGCCCGACGCGCCGCCGTTTGCGGTACACCGTGCGGACCCGGTGATTCGACCGAACGACGCCGAGTTGCAAAGCATCGCCGCGGTGTTGAATGCGGGTAAGAAGGTAACGGTGTACGGCGGCTCCGGTTGCGAAGGGGCGCATGCGCAGATCATGGCGCTGTGCGATCGCCTGAAGGCGCCGTTCGCCCATACGTCGCGGGCCAAGGACTTTGTCGAGTACGACAATCCTTACAATGTCGGCATGACCGGTGTGTTCGGTATCGCTTCCGGTTATGAGGCGGTCTCCGAGTGCGATACCTTACTGCTGCTCGGTTGCGATTTCGCGTGGCGACAGTTCTATCCCGAAAAGGCCCGGATCGTGCAGATCGATATCGATGCGTCGCATCTAGGGCGTCGTCATCCGATCGAAGTCGGCGCGGTGGGCGATATCGGCGCCACGCTCGATGCCTTGCTGCCGCTGCTGACCCCGCACGAGGACAGCGCGTTTCTCGAGCATAGCGTCAAACGTCATGTCAAAGCCAAGGGCCAATGGGATTCGCGCGCCAAGATCGGTCGCGGTGGTGCGATTCATCCGCAGTACCTGACGTCCGTGATCGATAAGTACGCCACGGAGGACGCGGTATTCACCGCGGACGGTGGCTCGCCGATGGTCTGGGTACTGCGTCATACGCGCGCCACGGGGAAGCGTCGTACCGTTGTCAGCCTGACGCATGGGACGATGGCGAACGCCATGCCTCAGGCGCTGGGCGCAAAGAAGGCGTTTCCCGATCGCCAGGTGATTGGTCTGTGCGGCGACGGTGGATTGACGATGCTGCTGGGTGACTTGATCACCGCCGTGCAGGAGAAGATCGACGTCAAGCTCGTCGTGTTCAACAATGGTTCACTCGGTTTCGTCGAACTGGAACAGAAGGTCGAGGGTCTGCTCGATGCCTATACGGATCTCAAAAACCCGAATTTCGCGTTGGTGGCGGAGGCGATCGGCATCTATGGGCGTCGTGTCGAAAACGCCGAGGCATTGGAAGAGGCCGTGCAGAAATGGCTCGCGCATCCGGGACCGGCTTTGCTGGATGTCACCACCGATCGGATGGAACTGGTGATGCCGCCGCAGGTCGCAAAGGAGCAGGTTTTCGGGACCGCCCTGTATTCCGCAAAGGCGGTCATAGATGGACGCGGGAAGGATGTCGTTTCGCTGATCAAGGACAACTTCCTGAGTTGATACGCACAAGACCTGATTTATCTGGCAAGATCTGCAATATGGAACATCGTAACGTCCCGAGCAACGCTCACCATCATCATCACGGTCGCCCGTCAGCGCGCCGTGGTTCGTTACGTCCATAGCCAGGAATCGGGGAGCTTCACTCCCTTCCGGCTTTAACAACCAAGGCGCCCATGGCGCCTTTTTTTATGCCCGCGAGAAAGTGAAGGGGAACACGATGACTCGAACTTGGAAAGAAATGGCGTTCGGCGACCTGCCGATCCGGGAGGATTTGAAATCGCAACATGCCTATGGCGCGCCGCAGCTCGACGTTCCTATCCGCTTGAACGTCAATGAAAATCCCTATCCGCCTTCACCGGATCTGGTCGCGCGCATCGCGGAAGCGATCGCAGCGGTGGCAAAGGAAGCCAACCGCTACCCGGATCGCGATTTCGCGAAATTGAGAGAAAGTCTGGCCGAATACCTGCGGCACGACAGCGGTATTGCGATTGCGGCCAAGCATATCTGGGCAGGCAACGGATCGAACGAGGTGCTTCAGCACATTCTTCAGGTGTTCGGCGGTCCGGGGCGTACGGCCCTGGCGTTTACGCCGGCCTATCCCATGTATGAAGAATATTGCCGGACGACCTTCACGCATCTGCATCGCGTGCCGCGAAACGCGCGCTTCGAGATCGACTTTGCCGAAGCGATCGATGCCATCGAGACCGTGCAGCCGTCCGTCGTGTTTTTAACGTCACCGAATAACCCTACGGGAACGGCCTTGTCGATAGACACGATACAGGCTGTCCTCGATGTCGCGCCGGGAATCGTCATCGTGGACGAAGCCTATGCCGAATTTCGCCGCGATGGTGTCCCCACCGCCGTCTCGCTGCTACCGGACAATCCCCGTCTGATCGTGTCACGCACGCTGAGCAAAGCATTCAAATTTGCCGGCGGACGGGTAGGGTACTGCGCATGCGTGGCGTCGATCATCGAAGCGATCCAGCTCGTGCGACTTCCTTATCACCTTTCCGTTTTCACGCAGGCTGCGGCGTGCGCCGCGCTGGCGGCGCGTGATGAGCTGTTGGCTCAGGTTGCGACATTGAAGGCGGAACGCGATGCCACGGTGGCCTGGCTTCGCGGTATCGGCCTTCGTGTCGCCGACTCTGACGCCAACTTCGTCTTGTTCGGCGAATTCAGCGATCGGCATGCGATATGGAATGCGCTATTGCGCGAAGGCGTCCTTATTCGTGAAACGGGTCCGAACGGCTTTCTTCGCGTGTCGATCGGGACGGCGTCGGAGATGGACGCCTTTCGCGAAACGTTGCAGCGCGCGCTGGCGGAACATCGCTAGGGCGCGGCATGGCATTACTTACTGCATCGTCAGTCGCAGCAAGGTCGTGTCGTATCCCATCGCGACGACGCGTGCCATCATTACGGCGACGGTATGCTCGTCCGGCGTTGCATCGCGCGTCAATAACCAAAGGTAGCGGCCGCTGGGCTCACCGACGATCGACCAGCGATAATCGTCGTCATGGTCCAGGACCCAGTAATTGCCGACGTAAAACGGGCCGAAGAATGACACTTTCAACTTGGCATTTCCGGTGCCGGGACGCACCTTGGCGCGGCCTTCCGTGCGGTGCGCCGAAGGATCGTCGGGGCGACATCCGCACGTATTGATTACACGCAGCGTGCCATCGCGGGCGGGGCGGTATTCGGCGGTGACGCGTTCGCAGCCTTGCTCGAATCTATTTTCATAGCGTGCCCATTCGTACCAGCGACCCGCATAACGCGCCAAGTCGACCGGTTTCGCCGGTTGCGGCACCGCGGCGTTGCCGCGCGGGCGTGCTGCCTGCCAGCCACGCCATGCGGCATAGGCGCTCAAGCCTGTCACGGCGAGCGCCGCGAGCGATACCGTTGCGATGGCGCCTGGCGAGTAAGGCGGCCGCGCCGCCGCGCGCAGGGCGCGTTTGCTGTCTTGAAAATCCGCACGTAGCGCGGTCAATGCTTCCGTCCGCGAGGGGAGGGAGGAAAGGGCGCGACCCGCGCGCTTACTACGTTCAAACACAGTGCTCTCCTAAAGGCGGCAAATGCGGCTGGCACGGAATCGGACGCGCTTCGCAAGCAAAGGCGTGGGCGCCGTCCGGGCCCAGTGTCGAGTGGTTAGCATTTCTCGTGCCAGTCGTGCCGAAGGTGCCGAGCGTGCCGAGCGGCGTCAGCGGCAAATCGATCCGTCGCAGATTTGCACGTCCCGAATCGGCGGCCCATTTTGGGACAGCGACGCACGTCGTTTGCGGAACCCCGGTAGGATGTTCGTCAGAACTGCAAACCAAATCACGAGTCGCATGCCATAGCAATAACGCGCATGACCGATGCCGTCATGCGTGATATGTCACAACGGCGAGGGTTCGGTCGATTCCGTCGGGCACCGCCGTGTTTGTCTAATTATCGAAGAAAGAGGGTTTTATGGGAAAGCAAGCGCCGTCAGGCGTGCCACGTCTTCTCAGCGTTGTTTTTGCCGTGCTGACCGGTTTGTATCTATTGGTCGGCGGGGTATGGCTGTCGATGATCGGTGGCTCGCTGTACTACGCCATTACCGGCGTGGTGATGCTGGTCGTCGCCGCGATGCTGGCGAAGCGCCGCGGCGCGGCCTTGGGCTTGTATGCACTGCTGTTGCTGTGCACCGTGGCATGGTCCGTGTGGGAGGCCGGCTTCGATTTCTGGGCGCTGGCGCCACGGCTCGACGTGTTGGTGATTTTCGGCGTCTGGTTGCTGCTGCCCTTCGTCTATCGCTCGCTGGTAAACACGAGCCGCGCGCCGATGGGTGCGCTGGCGGCCGGCATCGTCGTCAGCGCAGTCGTGTTGGTCTATGCGGTGTTCAATGACCCGCAAGAGATCAATGGTCGTTTGTCGCAAGCGACTGCCGCGACTGCCGGCGACGATGGCGTCGCTGCCGCCGATTGGCCGGCATACGGCCGGACGCAGGCCGGGACGCGATACTCGCCATTGCGTTCGATCAACGCGGACAATGTGAAGGACCTGAAGGTTGCCTGGACTTTCCGTACTGGCGATATGAAGCGCTCGTCGGATCCGGGCGAAATTACGGACGAAGTCACCCCGATCAAGGTGGGCGACCTGTTGTATCTGTGTTCGCCGCACCAGATCCTGTTTGCCCTGAATGCCGCCAGCGGTAAGGAAGTGTGGCGTTTCGATCCGCATCTCAAAACAGATCCGAGCTTCCAGCACGTGACCTGCCGGGGTGTGTCGTATCGCGAACTCCCGGCTGCGTCCAGCGTCGGTACGGCTGCGGCAAGCGGGGCGCCCGCTTCGGATGCCGCCGCCGCGACGGCCGCGGCGTCGGACGCGTCGGCCGTTCCTGAAGCATCGGCCGCTCCGGCAGCCCCGGCCAGCCCGGCTGCACCAAGCGACATTGCGGCTTCATCCGGGTCGACCCCGGCGCTCTGCCGTCGCCGTGTTTTCTTGCCGGTCAACAACGGCCACCTGTATGCGCTCGATGCGCAGACGGGCCAGTTGTGTCCGGGCTTCGCCGACAACGGCGACCTGAATCTCCAGGCCGGTCAGCCGGTCACCACCGCGGGTCAATACGAGCCGACGTCGCCGCCTGTCATGACGGACAAGGTCATCATCGTTGCCGGTGCGGTCACGGACAACTATTCGACGCGCGAACCATCCGGCGTGATTCGTGGCTTCGACGTCGAAACGGGCAAACTGGTCTGGGCATTTGATCCGGGCGCGAAAGATCCCAACACGATTCTGCCGCCGGGCCAGCATTATTCCTTGAATTCGCCGAATTCGTGGGCGCCGTCGGTCTACGATCCGAAGCTCGATCTCGTGTACTTGCCGATTGGTGTGACGACGCCGGATATTTGGGGCGGCAACCGCACGCCGGAACAAGAGCACTACGCGAGTAGTCTGCTGGCGCTGCACGCGTCCACGGGCAAGCTCGCCTGGTTCTACCAGACTGTCCACCATGATTTGTGGGATATGGATCTGCCGGCACAGCCGACGCTGGCCGATATCACCGACAAGTCCGGTAAAGTCGTGCCGGTGGTCTACGCGCCGGCGAAGACCGGCAATATCTTCGTGCTCGATCGCCGGACCGGTGCCCTGGTCGTACCGGCGCCGGAAAAGCCGGTTCCGCAAGGCGCCGCCGCAGGCGATCATGTTTCCCCGACGCAGCCGTTCTCGGAGTTGACCTTCCGTCCCAGCAATAAGCTCACCGGTGCCGATATGTGGGGCGCGACGATGTTCGACCAGCTGATGTGTCGCGTCATGTTCCATCGTCTCCGCTACGAAGGCACGTTCACGCCGCCCTCGACGCAGGGTACCTTGGTGTTCCCGGGGAATCTCGGCATGTTCGAGTGGGGTGGCCTGGCCGTCGATACCGATCGTCAAATCGCGATCGCAAACCCGATCGCCTTGCCCTTTGTCTCGCAATTGGTGCCGCGTGGTCCGTCCAACCCGATGGAGCCCCCCGCCGGCGGCAACGGTGGTACGGGATCCGAATCCGGCGTGCAACCGCAATACGGCGTGCCTTTTGGCGTGAAGCTGAATGCTTTCCTGTCGCCGCTTGGTTTTCCGTGTAAGGAACCGGCCTGGGGGTATATCTCCGCGGTCGATTTGAAGACGAATCAAATCGTCTGGAAGAAGCGGATCGGTACCGTGCGGGACAGCTCGCCGATACCGCTGCCGTTCAAGATGGGGATGCCGATGCTGGGCGGCCCGATGACGACCGCCGGCGATGTGTTCTTCATCGGCGCGACCGCGGACAACTATCTGCGTGCCTTCAGCACCAACACCGGCGATCAGCTGTGGCAGGCGCGGCTGCCGGCAGGCGGGCAGGCGACGCCGATGACGTATGAAGCAGGCGGCAAGCAGTTCGTCGTCATCGCGGCAGGCGGCCATGGCTCGTTCGGCACGAAACTCGGCGACTACGTGATCGCCTATGCCCTGCCTGACGCCAAATAATGACACCCGCATAATGCCGTCCAGGTATGCCGTTCCCGCATACCGAAACGGTGTTATGAGGAGCCCCTGTCATGATGCACGTGCCGCCGGCCTATCCAGGCATGCGCGAGGAAGAAGCGGACACCCCCGCCTTGATCGTCGATCTGGATGCCTTCGAGGCAAATCTGGATTGCATGGCGGCGCTGATTGCCCCAACCGGAGCGCGGCTCCGAGCCCACGCCAAGACGCATAAGTCGCCGGTGATCGCGCACTGGCAGCGCCAACGTGGCGCCGTCGGCCAGTGTGTGCAGAAAGTCGCCGAAGCGGAAGTGCTCGCCTGGGGCGGCATCGACAATATTCTTGTGACCAACCAAGTGGTGGGAACGCGCAAACTCGCGCGTTTCGTGGCGCTGGCCGGCATGGCGGAGTTCGCGATCTGCGTGGACGATATCCGGCAGATCGAGGCGCTGGAAAGCATGGCCGCCGATGCCGGACGCCGGGTTGGCGTGCTCGTCGAGATCGATGTCGGGATGAATCGCTGTGGCGTGGCGCCGGGCGCGCCGGCAGTGCTGCTTGCCCAACGCATCGCGCGATCGAAACATCTCATTTTCAAAGGACTGCAGGCCTACCATGGCGCCGCGCAGCATCTGCGCACGCCGGACGCACGCGAGACGGCGATTGGCGCGGCCGCGGCGTTGACGGTGCGCACGGTCGACGCCTTGCGCGAACAGGGGCTGCAGTGCGATATCGTCGGAGGAGCGGGCACCGGCACTTTCGAATACGAATTGCAGAGCGGCATCTATACCGAAATCCAAGCGGGCAGCTATTGCTTCATGGACGCCGATTACGCGCGCAACCACGGCGGCCGTGCCGCGGGCTTTCAGCATGCGCTCTTTATTTTAGGAACGGTGATGAGCCAGACCCGTGACGGCGCCGCGGTGGTCGATGTCGGGCTCAAGGCGGTGGCCACGGACAGCGGGTTGCCGCTGGTGGCGAATCGTGAAGGCGTGCTGTTTGCCGGCGCGTCGGATGAACACGGCACGCTGCGCTGGGATGCCGGCGCGTATGGGCAAGCCGTTTCATACGGGGAAAAGCTTCGGCTGATTCCCGGCCATTGCGATCCGACCGTCGATCGCTACGACTGGTACGTCGGCGTGCGCCAGGGCCGCGTCGAAGCGGTGTGGCCCGTTGCCGCGCGGGGCGGTACGTATTGATATTCGCGCGCTCTTAACGGTTGCCGACGCCGGCGTCGTACATCCCTTGTCGTAAGCGGTAATATTTACATATTTTGTTGCCTGTTCACACCGCCCGGCATTTTCTCCGAAGCGTCACCGCACGCACTTCAATAAAGTTTGGCGTCGACGTGTAGACTGGCTGAGCATCTATACACGTTTTCTGGCGAATACCGTCCTGTAATAGGCCGTGTCGACCTTTCGCCTGTCGGCACCGCCCCCCGCTTGTTTTATAAGATGGAAACGAATAGCACGACCGCACGCGTATCGACCGGATTGGCGGAACTCGACGACATTCTGTACGGCGGTTTCCCGCCGCAGCGGATGTACTTGGTCGAAGGCACGCCGGGAACGGGAAAAACCACGCTAGGGCTGCAATTTTTGCGTGATGGAATCGCGAAAGGCGAGAAAGTCCTCTACATCACCTTGTCCGAGACGGTCGAGGAGCTGGAGGAAGTGGCGCGAGGGCATGGCTGGTCGCTCGAAGGCATCACCTTGTTCGAGTTGGGTGAGTCCGGCGCGGCGCTGCGATTCGAAGACAACCAATCGATCCTGCACTCGTGGGAAGCCGAATTGACGGAAGTCGTCAAAATGATCTCGGCGCAGGTCGAAGAAACGGCCCCGTCGCGCGTCGTCTTCGACAGCCTGTCCGAACTTCGATTGCTGTCGCAGGAGCCGCAACGCTTCCGCCGCCAGATCCTGTCCTTGAAGCAGTTCTTTGCCTCGCAACAGGCAACGGTGCTGTTGATGGACGATATGACGTCCCCCCATGGACACAATCTCGAATTGCATAGCCTTGCGCATGGCGTGTTGACGTTGGAGCGGCTGACGTTGGACTTCGGTATCGCGCGACGTCGGCTGCAGGTGCAGAAGCTGCGCGGGAGTACCTTCCGCGAAGGCTTCCATGACTACGCCATTCGGGCGGGCGGGATCCAGGTTTTTCCGCGGCTCGTCGCCCTGGAACATCACGTCACTTTCGCCGACGACCCGTTGGCCAGTGGGCATGAAGAACTCGATGCCTTGCTCGGCGGCGGCCCCTTGCGCGGCACCAGCACGCTGATCACCGGGCCCGCCGGCGCTGGCAAAACGACGCTCTCTCTGCAATACATCGCGGCAGCATGCGAACGCGGCGAGCGCAGCGTGGTGTATGAATTCGACGAGCGCATCGGCACGATGCTGGTCCGAGCGAAGAGCGTGGGCATCGATCTGCAGCGGCATATCGACTCGGGCATACTGCATATCCGGCAAATCGATCCGTCCGAGATTTCCCCTGGCGAATTCACGACGATGGTTCGATGCGAGGTGCGCGAGAAAAAGGCGCGCGTCATCCTGATCGATAGTTTGAATGGCTATGTGTCGGCAATGCCGCAGGAAAAGGAACTGGTGCTGCAATTGCACGAGTTGCTGTCCTTCTTGAATCAGCAAGGCGTTGCCACCTTCCTGATCGTGCCGCAGATGGGGCTGGTCGGCAGCATGAACGTGGGCTCGATCAATATCAGCTATATCGCCGATGCCGTCATTCTGCTGCGTTTCTTCGAAGCGAAGGGGCGCGTGCGCAAGGCGCTGTCGGTGATCAAGAACCGTGGCAACCAGCACGAGGACACGATCCGCGAGTTGGTCATCAGCACGGCCGGCATCGAGATCAGTCCGCCGCTGACCGCGTTCGACGGCATCTTGACGGGTACGCCGACCTTTATCGGGGGAGTGGGGGACCTGTTTTCGACCGAGCAGGAGAGCGGAACGGAACGACGATAATGATCCCGTTTTCAAGGCAGGTCATTGTTCTCGCGCCTTATGGCCGCGATGCGGCCATTCTGACGCAGATCCTGGGGACGCTTGATATCGCGCCCGTCGTGTGCCCGACCGCACAGTGTCTCTTGGCGCAACTGCACAATGCGATCGGTGCGGTGATGATGACCGACGACGCCTTGTGGAGCATCGATATCCAGGCCTTGTCGGATCGGCTGGATGCGCAGCCGCCCTGGTCCGATATCCCCTTCATTGTCCTTGCGCAGCGGGGGCGCGCCGATTCGTCGGCGCAGCAGCGGCTGGCCGCGCGCTTGCCGAAGCGGATGACGAACGTCGTGTATATCGAGCGTCCGATGAGCGCCTTGGTTCTCGTCAGCGCGACCGAAGCCGCCTTGACCGGGCGACGTCGGCAATTTCAGATCCGCGACGAACTGGTCGCCGCGGCATCGACCAACGATCTGCTGCGGCAGGCCGAGGCAAGGCTGGCACGCAGTCACGAGGAGCTGGAACGACTGGTGGCGGCGCGCACGGCCGAGCTGGAGCGGGCGAACGATGAGCTAAGACGTGAGGCGCTCGAACGCCAGCGGATCGAAGAGGCGTTGACGCAGGCGCAGAAAATGGAAGCGGTGGGCCGTTTGACCGGCGGCATCGCCCATGATTTCAACAATCTCTTGATGAGTCTGAGCGCGAATCTTGAATTGGCGGATCGGCAATTGGCGGGCGCCCACGCGGCCGCACCCTTCATAGCCAATGCCTTGGGCGCGACGCGACGCGGCACCCGTCTGGCGAGCCAGCTCCTGGCGTTCTCGCGGACGCAGAAGCTGACGCTGCAGCCGGTGGCTGTCGACGACCTGATTGGCGAATTGACGGCGCTGGCGCGCCATTCGCTCGACGCCACGCAGGAACTGCAGTTTCTCCCGGGCGCCCCGGGCGCTTTCCTGACGGCGGATCCGAACCAGCTCGAATTGGCCATCTTGAATCTCGTCAGCAACGGACGGGATGCCATGCCGGCCGGTGGTCGCATCACGATCAACACGCACGCGCCACGCAATACGAACCTGCCCGCGGAGCTGGCGCCGGGCGACTATATCGAATTGTGCGTCAGCGATACCGGCGTGGGGATCGCGCCGGAGCTGGTGCGTCAGGTATTCGATCCTTTCTTTACGACGAAACCGGTCGGGAAGGGAACGGGGCTCGGATTGTCGCAAGTGTGGGGTATCACGCACCAATGCGGCGGCACCGTGAAAGTGCGCAGCGTGCAGGGAGAGGGGACGGCGTTCTGCCTGTTTTTTCCGGTAGCGCTGGCCCCGCAGCCGGTGGTGGAGCGCGTCCTGCCGGCAGCGGTCAAAGTCGCGCAAGGCGTGGGCAGTGGCATCAAGGTGCTGCTCGTCGACGATGACGACAATGTGCGCGACTCCTTGGTCGCCGGCCTCGAAAGTGAAAACTTCGTCGTCACCGATGCCTCGTCCGGTGCGCGGGGTCTCGAATTGATCGCGCAGAGTCCGCCTGATTTGTTGCTCGTCGATTATTCGATGCCGAATATGAACGGCGCCGATCTCGCGCGCGCGGCGCAGAAATACTATCCGAACCTGCGCGTGCTGGTTATCACCGGCTATACCGATACGGCGGCGCTCGATGGCATTTCGAACGCGCGCGTGCTGCACAAGCCGTTTGCCTTGACCCGGCTCTCGGACATGATTCTCTCGATGGTCAACGGCGTGCCGCTGCCCACCGGCGAGGTGATCTGAGGCTGTCTGTGGCGCGTTACAGATCGAATTGCACGCTCGCCATGAAGGTCCGCGGCGCACCCAGTTCGGCACTCGCGAGGCCGCTGGCGGTGTAGCCATTCAAGCCGCCCGGATGCACATCGGTCCAGTAATGGCGATTCGTCACGTTATCGACGGTGAAGCGCACCGTCGTGATACGGCTGAACAGCGAGGTCACGTAACTTGCGCCCAGGTCGAGCGTCGTATAGCTCGCGACCGATGTCGTATTCGCATCGTCGCTGGCCCGCGCGCCGACATAGCGCACGCCGGCACTGGCGCTGAGGCCCGGCACGGCGCGAATCCGGTATTGCGCCAGCAGACTCGCGGCGAAGCGCGGCAAGCCGACGATCATCTTGCCGTCGGTCTGCGCACTGCCGGTGTCGTACAGCAACGGGTCGAGCCAGGTCACGCCGCCGAACAGCGACAAGTCGCGCGTCAGGTTTCCATCGATCGTCCATTCCGCGCCGACATTGCGTTGCTCGCCGGCCGATTGATAGACGTTATTGGCGGTCGTATAGGCGTAGGGCCGGGTGATGCGGAACAAGGCCAGCGACGTGTTGAACGGTTCGGGCGACCACTTATAGCCCACTTCCCATTCTTTGCTGCGATAGGGCGTAAGCACCTGTCCGGCGTTCTGCGTGCCGGCCGGTGCGACATCGCCCTGCTGCAAGCTGTCCGCATAAGTGGCATAGGCACTCATGTCCGCTCGCGGCTTGTAGACGAGGCTGGCCGAGCCGCTCAGGCCGTTATCGGTCGAGCCGTTGCTGAGCGCGCCGGCGGCGGTGTAGTTATTCGCGGAGAGCCAGCTTTGGCTGCCGGACAGCAAGACCGTCCAGTGCGGGCTGAGCGTTACATCGTCGGACAGGATCAGCGACTGCTGCCAGGTGTTGGCGCTCTGGTAGCGGTTCGTGAAATTCGGCCAGGGCGTGGCAAACGACATCGGCGCGGCCAGCGTGGCCGTGCCCAATGTGTAAGTGGCGCTCTGGTACGGGTTGTAGCTGTTCCAGATAAAGCCGCTGGTGCCGATGCTGATCGCATGTCGCACCGGACCCGTCTCGAATTTTCCGTGCAGATAGACGGCGTTGCTCGTGATCGTGAACTGCGTGGCCGTCGCGGTGGAAAACGCCGCGCGATAGCTGCCGGCGTTGTTCAACAAGGTGTATGTGGGTTGCGTCGATTGGCGGTCCGCGACTTGACGCAGCACGCCGGCATCGACGTTCCAATTGGCGTTAATCCGATGCTTGATCCACAGCGTGGCGGTATCGGTTGTGTTGTCGCTGCCGCCATTACGCGAGGCATAGGAGGGATTGCTCGGATCGAGCGCTGCCGGGTAATGCGTGCCGGTCGATAGCGTGAACGTGGCGGGCAGACCCAGCAATACCGAGTGGTAATGCGTGAAGTTCGTTTCGATGACCGTGTTCGGCGTCAAATGGAAATCGAAGGCGAAACTTGCCAACTGACGGCGGATGCTGCTGTTAGGCGTCGTGCCCGTGCCGGTCTGATCGGACAGAATCATCCGATAGCCCAGCGGATGGTCCTTGCCGACCGAGCCCGATGCGTCGATGCTGCGCAGGAACAGGTCGTGGGATTGATAGCCGAACGTGACGCTGACGTGTTGCGCATCGGTCGGCCGCTTCTGCACGAAGTCGAACGTCCCTGCCGGATTGGCCGGGCCGAAGAGCGATCCGGACAGGCCATTGAGCACGTCGATGTGGTCGAATTGGTCCGTCGCGTATTCGGTGGTCGATACCGCGTTGAGGCCATCGATGCGGCTATTCTGTACCACGCTGCCTTGAATGCCACGCGTCTGCGGGCGCGCCGTATCCGCTTGTACCGACGGGATATAGTGCAGTGCATCGCTGACCGTGCGCACCTGCTGTGAGGCGATGACGTCTTGCGGCACGACGCTGATGCTATACGGCGTGTCCACGCGCTTTACCTCGCCCAGCGGACCGATCGTTGCGGTATCCACGCGGACGCCTTGTTCGGCTGCCGTCTGAGATGCGCTGACCGCTACCGTCGGCAATGCCGCGGTATCGCGGACCGTGCTGCTGTTTTGGGATAGCGTCGATGGCGTGGCGGTGCTCGACGTGGTCGATGATGCGGTGCTTTGCGTCGTTGTCGATTGCGTGGCTGGGGCAATCGATGCCGCGTGCGCGGTGCCGATGGCACCGATCGCGAGCAGACTCGATAGCGTCGCGGGAGAGGTGACCGACAGCAAGCGCTTCAAGGGAGCAGCGGAGGGGGAGAAGGTGTTTTTGCGGGTGCGGCGAAGCGTCGATCGATCTGTCACGTTGCGTAATATCCATGCGTTATATTTCGCAGTATATTGCGTAAGCAATAACCAGACTGTGGGTTCCGAGTCGCCGCGGTGATATGTCGCATGCTGGCGGCTTTATGAGACGTCAGCCGATTGTTCCTTTCGTGCAAGGCGTAAATCGCTTCTCCATTCGAGAAACGGCTTGCCGATGGCGCACGTCTTTATCTCAATTTCAATCTCGTTCGGAGGCACTGTTTTGCGGAAGGTTCATGAAGGTATCGGTCGCCGTGTGTGGCTGCTGATCGCTTGTATGTTGATGGCGGGGCAGGCGGCCGCGGCGCAGGTGGGCGATCGCACCCTGAGCGACGTGAGCGGCGCGAGCGTTCGCGTGCCGACGCTCCCCGCGCATATCGCGGATGGCTGGTACGCGCATAACGCGATTCTGATCATGCTGGGGGGCGATCGGCAATTGACCGATACCGTCGCGAGTCAGAATAAATTTCCGCTGATGTATCGCGTGTCGCCTTATATGAAGCATGCGCAATCGGCCAACGGCAATCAGTTCGATCGCGAGCGCTTGCTCGCGCATCACGTCGATCTGGTTTTCGATCCACAGGAGGGGGCCAATGCGGCGTCGTATCGCAGCGTCGGGCTGCCGGTGGCGCTGGTGGGATTCGACAGTTATCCCGGTCTTGAAAAGTCCGTCAGGGTCACCGCGCAGGCGCTGAACACCGATATGGCGCGCGCCCGTTCCGCCGCCTTCCTGCACTACCTTCACGATCTTGAAAAGCAGGTTCGACAGCGCGTCGAAGGCCTGCCGGTGGCGGCCCTGCCTCGCGTCGTGCATATCGTGTCGCTGAACCCGTTGCGTGTGGATGGCAGCGACACGATCATTGATGCCTGGATTCATCTTGCCGGGGGAATCAATGCGGCGGCGCAGGGGGGCATTCGCGGCAATATGAAGGAAGCGACGCTGGAGTCGCTGATTGCCTGGCACCCGAATGTGATCATCATCGGCGCGGGCGCCATGCCGGACGAGAGTGCCGAGCAATCGGCGATTTTCGCGCGGCTGACGAAGGAGGAAGGGGTGCGCGTGGTGCCGAATCCGGCGGGGGTGTTTCCGTGGGATCGCTATGGGCCCGAGTCCGCTTTGCAGATCCTGTGGGCCGCCACCGTGTTGCATCCCGACCGATTCACCGACGTCGATATGGTCGCGCGGACCGAGCAGTTCTATCGTGATTTCTTCGGCTATGTGCTGACCGAGCGTCAAGCCCGAGCCGTGTTGCGCGGGGATCCGAACGCAGCGGCGCAGGAGACGGAGAGATAAGGCGGTGGGATCCGCGCCATCGATGAAAAAGGGACGACCGCGGCGTCCCCACGTCATGGGGCATCTTCTAATGACTGAACCTGATCGTCATCGCTGAGATGGCGCAACGGCTTCAATAGGTCTGCGCCAGGCCCGACGCGGCCCTTAAGCGTTCGCGACTATGAGCAAGATGCATTCGCATCGCGGCACGGGCATCGTCGGCGTCGCGCCGGACGATGGCCTGCTCGATCATCCGATGCTCGCGAAGCACCTCGTATAACAGCGCGACCCGGTCCAGCGCCGCGATTTCCTTCGCCTTCAGCTGTGATCGAGGGCTGACGCCGCGCCCCATTTGTTGCAGCACATCCAGAAAATACCGATTGCCACTGGCCGCCGCGATGGCGGTGTGAAACGCCACGTCATGCGCGACCACATCGGTACTGCCGGTGCGCAAGGCGCTGTCGAAGTGTTCCAGCGCCCGCGCCATTTGCGTCAAATGCGCTTCCGTCCGACGCGTCGCCGCAAACGCGGCAGCGGCCGATTCTATTTCGGTACGGAATTCGAGAATGGCGAATGCATCGACCAATGTCGTTCGCACCGGTGCGTCCAATTGGACCACGTCTGCCGCGGGCGTCATCACGAAGCTGCCCACACCGTGTCGGGTTTCGACGATGCGTTCTGCTTGCATACGGGATATCGCCTCGCGCACGACGGAGCGGCTCACGGCGAATCGACGCATCAGGCCGTTCTCCGTCGGTAGGCGCATCCCTGGCTGAAGCGTGCCATCCGAGATGTCGCGCAACAGGGTAGCGACGACTTTATCGGTCAAAGACGTCATGACGCGCCCCGGCGGAGCGGCCAGACCCGCAACGCGTCCAATCGATGGGACGCGCTACGAAGGCCAAAGCAGTCTTGATAGATGTAGGACGTCATATAAGTTATTGGCATTCCAATGAGCGGGTTACGTCATTTTGCAGGCTATACGCTTGGGCGTAATACGGGTTAACGCCGAATTGGCCTTGTCGGACAACTTCAGTAGACTTGTTGTCGGACAACCGATTTTACTTGCAACGCCCCATTTCGCGTGTAGCGCTCACCTGCACGCGGCGATTGCTAAACCCAGGCTTACCGAGAGGATTTTTCGATGACTGCCCCTTCCCTCAACGCCAAAGGCGCTCCTACCATTACCGAACTGCGCGTCGTTCCGGTCGCGGGCCGGGACAGCATGCTGCTGAATCTGAGCGGTGCCCACGGACCGTATTTCACGCGCAATATCGTATTGCTGAAGGATAGCGCGGGCAATACCGGCGTGGGTGAAGTACCGGGCGGCGAAAAAATCCGTCAGACCATCGACGACGCGCGAGCGCTGCTGGTCGGACAGTCGATCGGCAATATGCGTGGCCTGTTGAATCAGGCGCGCGAAGCGTTTGCTGATCGCGACGTCGGCGGACGCGGATTGCAAACCTTCGATTTGCGCACGACGATTCACGCGGTGACGGCCTTGGAAGCGGCCATGCTGGACTTGCTCGGGCAGCATCTGGGCGTGCCGGTGGCGGCCTTGCTCGGCGAGGGGCAGCAGCGGGAATCGGTGGAAATGCTCGGCTATCTCTTTTATGTCGGTGACCGACGCAAAACGTCGCTGGACTATGTCTCGGCATCGCAGCCGGCCGACGAATGGGAGCGCGTGCGCACCGAGGAAGCGCTGACGCCGGAAACCGTCGTCAAATTGGCGGAGGCGGCGCAGGCCCGCTATGGCTTCAACGATTTCAAATTGAAGGGCGGTGTGCTGGCGGGCGACGCCGAAATCGAGGCGGTGACGGCGCTGGCCGAACGCTTCCCCGAGGCACGCATCACGCTCGACCCGAACGGCGCATGGTCGCTGTCCGAGGCGATCCGTCTCTGCCGCGATCAACATCATGTGCTGGCGTATGCGGAGGATCCGTGCGGTGCCGAGAACGGCTATTCCGGACGGGAAGTGATGGCGGAGTTCCGGCGTGCGACCGGCCTGCCGACGGCGACGAATATGATCGCCACCGACTGGCGTCAGATGGGGCATGCGGTCCAACTGCAATCCGTCGATATTCCGCTCGCCGACCCGCATTTCTGGACGATGCAAGGCTCCGTGCGGGTCGCCCAGATGTGCGCCGATTGGGGGCTGACATGGGGCTCGCATTCGAATAATCACTTCGATATTTCGCTGGCGATGTTCACGCATGTCGCGGCGGCCGCACCGGGCAAGGTCACGGCGATCGATACTCACTGGATCTGGCAGGATGGGCAGCGGCTGACGCGCGAACCGTTCCAGATCGTCGGCGGCAAGGTCGCCGTCCCGAAAACACCGGGTCTGGGTGTGGAGATTGATTACGACGAGTTGGAGAAGGCACACGCGCTCTACTTGCAACACGGTCTGGGTGCGCGCGACGACAGCGTGGCGATGCAATATCTGGTGCCGGATTGGCAGTTCGATAACAAACGTCCTTGCCTGGTGCGTTGATCCGTCATACACGCGGCCTCGAAAAATAATTGCCCACGTGCCGGGCTCATACCGCCACGTGGGCATTTTGCTGTCTTGTTCTTAAGCGAAGACACCGACCTATACCTGGTTTAGACTTCACGCCGAAGGCTTCAACGCCACGCACATCTTGAAGGATATCCTGGTATGGACCGCATGGCCGCAATGGAAACGTATGTCAGTGTCGTCGAGGCGGGATCGTTTTCCGCGGCGGCGAAGCGGCTCAAATTGGGCCAGCCGGCCGTGTCTAAGTCGATTGCGCAATTAGAAGAACGTCTTGGCGTGCGCTTGCTATTGCGCTCGACCCGCGGCCTTACCGCGACCGATGCGGGCCTGAGGTTCTATGAACACGCGAAGCGTGCCATCGAGGAGGTGGAACTCGCTGAGCATGTCGTTCGCGACGCCTCATCCAGCTTGTCGGGAACCTTGCGTGTCAGTGCCGCAGTAACCTTCGCGCGATTGCATATTCTTCCGGGGCTGAAGAAATTCATACGCCGACATCCCGATTTGCAGATTGATATCGTACTGGACGACCGCACCATCGATCTTCTGGAGCAAGGCGTCGACGTCGCACTCCGTATGGGAACGCTCAGCGATTCGACGATGACCGCGCGACGCATCGCACGTAGTCGCCGCGTCGTGGTCGGAACCCCTGCCTACTTTGCCGAGTCGGGGACGCCGAATACGCCTGCCGAACTGAGCCAGCACCAGACGATTGTCTATTCTCTGCGCGGCGGTGGTGAATCCTGGTCATTCAGTCAGGATGGAAAGGAAACCGCCGTAGTCGTATCGGGACGCGTCAGCGTGAGCGCTGCCGAGGGCATTCGTGCCGCCGTGTTTGGCGATATGGGCATCGCCGTTGCTTCCGAATGGATGTTCTCCCCCGAAATCGCAGACGGCACCGTCGTCACGATCCTCGACGATTGGGAGTTGCCACCAATCGACCTGTGGGCGGTCTTTCCGGCTGGCCGCCTCGTCAGTGCCAAGGCGCGCGCGTTTGTCGCTTTTGTCGAAGAGGTGCTGGGCGTCGCCGCGGGGAGTGCCGAGAATGGCCTCTCAGAAAGCGAGCTTGCCGATTGAAGTCCCACCGTCGACATACAGGGTCTGGCCGGTCATGAAGGCGGTCTCGTCGGATAATAGGCTCAAAGTAAAAATGCCGCGCACGGGGACGAGCGCGGCGGCGGTAGACAAGGCTTACCGTTAGACCTGCGTGGCCGCTTTTTCCAGCACCGGCAGCATGTCCGACGGGTCGGGCCGACGCGTGTAGTCAGGATTGATCTCCGAATATAAGACGACGCCGCCCTGACCGATGACGTAACGTGCCGGCATCGGCAAAGTCCAGCTTGGGTCGTTGTTGAACGCCGGCAAGTCGTTCTTCAGATTTTTGTAGAGATCGACGAGGTAATCCGGCAATGCAAAACGGAGGCCGAAGTCCGCGCCCGTCTGACCGTTCACATCGCTCAACACGGGAAAATCCAACGCGTTTGTGCGAACCGCCTTGCGACTATTCACCGGGGTTTGCGGAGAGATTGCGACCACGTTTGCACCGAGCGCTCGAAACTCCGGCAATGCCTCGTTCATCGCTTGCAATTCGATATTGCAGTAGGGGCACCAGACGCCCCGATAGAACGTGACAATCAGCGGGCCCTTTGCCAGCAACTCGGCCGACGACACGACATTGCCATCTTGGTCCTTTAGCGTGAATTGCGGCGCACGGTCGCCGGCCTTGATCGCGCGGCCGGCTTGGCCGCTAGCAATCAGTTCCGCCGTGGCGCGTTCCATTACTGGATGAATGTCCGGCGGTGCGAAGTACGGCGCCTTGCCGCCCTTGAAATCTGCTTTGAAAGCATTCAGCTTATCTTGTAAAGACATGACTTTTCTCGGTCGAAACGAAGGGGTTGAACCTGCGTGGGCGCGTCGCGTATTGACTGGCGCTACGCCGGATCAGGCGGAAACCGCGGCGGGCTTCGTCCACTCGTTGCCCTTCATGAATGCGTCCAATTCGGTATGGACGATATGATTCGTGTAGTTGCTCATCACCTTCGTTGCAACGCCAAGGATCACTTCGAGGACGTTTTCGCGGGTATAGCCCGCGGCCAGGAAAGCGCCAACCTCTTCGTCCGACACAAACCCTCGATCACGTACGACCAACGTCGTGAAGCGATGCAGTGCTTCCAGTTTCGCGTCCGGGAGAGCGCCGCCGGCGCGGAGCGCGGCGATAACCGCCGGGTCCATCTTGATCATCTTGGCCAGCGTACTGTGGCCGGCCATGCAGTAATGGCAGTTGTTCTCGAAATTCGAGGTCAGGTAGACGACCTGTTGTTCATGCGGCGTCAGCGTGCTTTTGGAAAACAGGTCCCACAGCGCGCCGTAGCCCGCCAGCAGCGCCGGGGACTCTGCCATATTGGCTTGCAGGTTCGGCACGAAGCCAAATGCCGCTTTGGTGGACGCAAGGCTTTCCTTCGAGGCGGCCGGTGCG
Organism: Robbsia sp. KACC 23696; assembly: GCF_039852015.1. Classification (NCBI taxonomy): domain Bacteria; kingdom Pseudomonadati; phylum Pseudomonadota; class Betaproteobacteria; order Burkholderiales; family Burkholderiaceae; genus Robbsia; species Robbsia sp. KACC 23696. The sequence goes on from NZ_CP156627.1 coordinate 947,034, forward strand.
GTGTCGATCGTGTAGGTTTGGAAGGTGTTCATCGTTTGCTCCTGAGGGGTGTGTGTCGGTGAGCAAATAATGACGGGAGACGAGCTTATGAGGTAGGCAGGCCGCCCTCATAACATCCATTCCTGGGAGGCATAAAGCGCGCCGGAGGATTTGCGGCGATAGGGAGAGAGGGTGATCCGGCTGACGTCGACGTCGAGACATCGTTACGAAAAAAATGCGCAGACAAAGTGGGACGGGGTGGATCAAATGAAACATGATCAAAGATCGAGCGTAGACCTTGCTAACGGGATCCCTTCAATCCCCAGTGCTGCTACCACCACCGCAACCGCTCCCACAGCTTGAGCCGCTGCTACAGTTGCTGCCGCCCGATTGGTCTAGACTCGAACCGCTGTGACCACCGACGTGATGATGGTGGTGGTCGGAGGGCGAACCCGCCGCGCTGCTCGACATAGAATCGTCCAGCCACAACGGCATAAAAAATTCGCGCAAGCCCTGAAAGGCGAGGTCGGATTGCGTTTGAGTTAATTACGGGGGTTCATGTTGAAAAACATCGTGGACCAGCTTCGGGAAGGCATACGCGTGAAGCGCCGTCAGAGTCTTATTCACTTCCTGGCGTTCGACAATTTCCTTACATGCTTGTCCGTTCACACGCTAATATCATTAGATCAATGTAACTTGCAGCATTGGATCCTCTTTCGATGCTCCGGCCATCGGCGCTCTTTTTTAGTATGGAAGTCATGTTGCGGAAGAAAATCGTCCTGTTGTTAGCATGCATATCGTTTCTGCCACGTTTCACCGTTGCGCAGACGGATAAGCTGCCGATGAACCGAAACGACTCCTTGATCAACGCTTTCGAGGTGATGTGTAATCTCGAGCTACCGAACTTCACGCATATCGATGCGAAGGCGACGGCGATGCGGATGCATGTTGTCTCTGACGTGACCTCGTCTTCGACATACGGAGCGCCGATCAAGCGAAAAGGATGGACTGGCTCGCTGACGACGGGCACATTTGGCTTGCTCGCCGATGAAGTGACGGGCCCTAAAGGTGTCGCCACCTCTTGTGGCGTGGTTGGCTCGGTCGGCAACGCAGAAGCGTTTCGCGCGGCATTTTTGAAGCAAATGAAAATCGCGCCCACCGCGCAGAGCATCGATCCTTCAGGCGCGCCGGTCATCGTGTGGCGAGATTATGTCGGCACGGGGACTACCTTGGTTTTTCGGACGCTGAGCAAGGAGGCACACACCACGGTAACAATGGCGCTTATCTCGGTGATGCCAGCGAAATAGCCGGTCGACAGCGTCGCGACGATCGCCAGCGAGACTTATCATCTGCACGACGCTACTTATGGCGGACTTATACTGTCATGCGATGCGCAGTGTCGATGAATGCTGGCTTAGTCCGTTTTGCATGCAATGCATTGCACTCAAGCGCACGTCCATTGGTCGCGGTGAGGAACTTCCAGTAGGCCATACTCGAGAAGCGGGACCCGCGGCACTTCGCATGGGACGTGTACTCGCTCCTGTGCGTCGCAACGAGTGCCAACCATCACTGCAGCCGGGTTTGTCGCGGAAAGTTCGGCGCACCGCTCACGAAATCACTGTTTCCGTCTGATTTCCGGCGGCGCCATGAAAGACAGGGCGATCTTGACGGTGTCCAGCACACGTTGCGTGTCCGACGGGACATGCAGGGCAAGCGGCAGCGTCTGCAATTGTGTGTCGTCAAACGCACCGCTTCGTACCGCGGGCGATATCTCAGAATAAGGCGTGACGGACGTGTAGTCCACCGAGGGCATCGAAATCACCCCGATCGGGGTTGTGTGCTGTTGTGTGCCGCTGTTCATTTGCAATCGCCTATACGGGTGCCATCTTCTCTGAAGCGGAGACGATTTGCTCTTGTGATGCCCCTGTAAACGACGCGCGACCGTGCCTCTGAAGGGCCAATTTCGATAAAGTTGTGTTTCGTTACAAGTTTGATAAATCTACGTAAAATCAAGCAATTAAAACTGTTTTAATTACCTTTTTCATATCTTTTTTGGATACGTAATCGGTCGATTTTTCTGATCAAATGCGTGTGTCGCGCCGTAGCAAGCGGCAGGTGCGCGCAACGCTGGAAATGCTCAAGAACTGGGCTCGCGCAGCCGTTAACCCTGATGTCGGACGGCCTCTTTTTCGTCCTCCCTGTTCCTCGCCCACGCCATGCTCCAACGTCTCAGTTTGTCGCGCGGTCTCCTTACCGTGCTCTGTCTCTTTTTTGTCCTTCAGGCCGTCACGGTCTGCGTCGGCTTCTTTGCGCTATCCCGCGCACACGACGATGTCGGAAATCTCTCCAGTATTGCGCTGAAGCAGGTCAATGAAATCAACAGCGCCACGCAGCATTTGATGGATGCGCGCATCAATCTGTCCCGTGCGGGAACGCGGATGATTGGCGGAAAGCCGGAACCCACCGACATCGTCGCACATGGAAAAGAACAGATCGATGCCGCCGAACAGGCGTTCAATGCGTTCGCCAGCGCCCCGAAGATCGATGCGCAAAATACGCAACTCGCCGATGCGCTGAGCGAGAACTATCGCGCCTATCACCAGGCCCTGGGCGAACTGGTGCAATACCTCGACAGCAACAATATTCAGGCTTTCCTGGACCAGCCGACCCAGGGTTTTCAAGATCGCTATCTCGCCGCGCAAAGCAAGTTCGTGACCTTCGGCAACGAGGCGAGCCGTCATTACGTGGACGCCGTGGATGCGCGCCTCAACGCGTTCCGCCTGATCGGCGGCGCGATTCTGTTGGCCTTGGCGGCCGTAATCGCGATCGTTTTTACGATGCTGCGTCGCCATGTGGTGCAGCCGCTCGACGAAGTGGGCTTGCACTTTCAGCGTATTGCGAAGGGCGACCTGATCACCGAAGTGCCTGAGCGTGGTACCAATGAAATCGGCCGCTTGTTCTCCGGCTTGCGGGCGATGCAGACGAGCGTCGCGGGAACGGTCCAAACGGTGCGCGATACCGCCCATGGCATCAATCTCGGTGCCGACGAAATTGCCACCGGCAATGCGGATCTGTCCTCACGTACGGAAAGTCAGGCGGCTTCGCTAGGCGAGACGGCAAGTCAGATGGTGCAGATCACGCAGACCGTGCGTCAGAACGCCGAAAACGCATCGCAGGCGAATGCACTCGCTAGTACGGCGCTCGATGTCGTGTCCGGCGGCGCGCGCGCGGTCGACGAGGTGGTGGCGCGCATGCGCGATATCGCCGCTAGCTCCGAGCGTATCGGCGAGATCATCGCGGTTATCGACGGCATTGCGTTCCAGACCAATATCCTCGCCCTGAATGCGGCGGTAGAAGCCGCGCGTGCAGGCGAGCAAGGCCGCGGCTTCGCCGTGGTGGCAGGAGAAGTCCGTGCGCTGGCGCAACGCAGCGCGCAGTCGGCGAAGGAAATTCGCGGTTTGATCGATTCATCGGCCGATCAAGTCCGGGACGGATCGGAACGTGCCGGCCGAGCCGGTACGACGATGAAGGAAGTGGCACAGGCAATCGCGCGCGTGTCCCAAGTCATCGGCGAAATCAGCACCGCGTCCCAGGAGCAGAGCCTGGGGATCGATCAGATCAACCAGGCCGTGACGCAGATGGACGGCATGACGCAGCAAAATGCGGCACTGGTGGAAGAGGCGGCTGCCGCGGCGGCCTCGCTGCATGCTCAGACGCGCCAGTTGACCGACGCGGTATCGACCTTCCGTCTGGCACATCACGCCTGACCGATCCGCGACTCAGCGTCGCGCGCGTTGGTGTCGTGCCATGACGTTACGGTGGCGTTACGTGACACGTAACAGCACCGTAACGCGCGGTACCGTCGAGCCGCATTCCCGCGCGCCGGCCTGCCGCGCCCGCTAATTGTCTTAAAAAACCATCCATCTCCGCCGTTCCCACGCGTTCCTTTGTCGTTTCGGCAAAGCGCCAGCGGCATCTCGAATTTCTCTCCCGCATTGACGTGTCAGTCCCCGCTTGCGGTCCGTTACGCGTATCGAATAACAATCCGTTATACGTGGTAGCAACTTAAGCATATGACAGTTGTTTTTCGGCTTGTTCCAATCGTCGGAAATCGAACCAGACGGGTTTTTCGGGATGAGCGACGGGAAGCAAACAGCGCCGACATCGGTGCCGGCAACAATGCGGATTGGGGCGAAAGCCCTGACCGCGGACGCATTCGCGCCGTTCGGGCAGGTGACGAGCTTGCGTGAAGCGCAACGCCGCACCTATCTGCAACAGGCATTCGACAGCGATCACGCGGGAAAGGGGCCGGAGATTTGGATCGGCTTGCCGCCGATCGTGCGGCCGTTGCCGCTGACTATCGAGAAGATGGAACGGCATCCGCATGCCACGCAGACCTTCGTGCCGATCGAAACCGGCCGTTATCTCGTCGTGGTGGCACAAGCCAGCGCCGATGGCGCTCCCGACGTTCATACCTTGCAAGCCTTTATCGCCGATGAAACGCAGGCTGTGACGTACGGTATCAATGTCTGGCATCACGGCCTGACCGTCCTGGACCGGCCGTCGCGCTTCGTGACGGTAATGGCCGACTACCGGAACGACGACGACGATGTATTCGTCCCCTTGTCAGAGCCGGTCGAAATCGTAATGGATACGCTCCCATGACTTATTCGTTATCGTCATCCAGCGGCGTCGACGACGGCGGCCTGCCGCGCGATTTCGTCGGCTATGGGCGAACGCCCCCGGATCCGCGCTGGCCGAATGGCGCCCGCCTTGCCTTGAACCTCTGCATCAACTACGAAGAGGGCGGTGAACCGTCGGTACTCGACGGTGACCCGCAAAGCGAAGCAGGCTTGACCGAAGGCGGCAACGACGGACTGAAGCTGCGTGATCTCGCCGCGGAATCGATGTTCGAGTATGGCAGCCGCATCGGTTGGTGGCGCGTCACGCAGATGATCAACGCGCGCGGCTTTACCGCCACCGTGCTGGGCTGTGGCCTCGCGCTCGAGCGCAACCCCGAGGTATGCGCTTCGATCCAGGAGTTCGGCTATGACGTGTGCGCGCATGGCTGGCGCTGGGAAAAGCATATCCAGTTGAGCGAGCAGGAAGAGCGCGAGCGTATCGCGCACACGATCGAAAGCCTGCGCCGTACCGTCGGTGAGCGGCCGCTTGGCTGGTATTGCCGTTACGGTCCGGGTTTGAACACGCGGCGCCTGCTGGCGGAGGAGGGCGGCTTTCTTTACGACTCCGACGCCTATAACGACGAGTTGCCGTACTGGACCCAGGTGGGCGACAAGCCGCATCTGGTCATCCCCTACGGACTGGCGAATAACGACGCCAAATTCATCCGAGGTGGCATGGCCACCGGCAACGACCTGTTCGAATACCTGCGCGATGCCTTCGACGTCCTGTATGCCGAAGGCGCCACTGCGCCGAAGATGATGTCCGTCGGTTTGCATCTCCGACTGGTCGGGCATCCCGGTCGGGCGGCTGGCCTTGCACGCTTCCTCGATCACGTAAAGGCGCATCCCGATGTCTGGGTATGCCGTCGCGGCGACATCGCACGCCATTGGATTGCCCATCACCCGTATGGCGGCGCGTCGGAATGAGCGCTGCCGCGTCGCACCAGAATGTCTTAAAAACCGCACCCTCGCACCTTAACGCAACAGACCACCTCGACAACACGATGATGATGAAGGCGATTGCTTCCTCCCGCGCCGTCGGCGCTGCTGACTCCCGCGCGACCGCCGGCCTGCCCGCGGGTCTGAATGGCGGCTTGCGCCGTGTAGCGGCGTATTGCTCCGCCGGCGTTGCCACGCTCGGCCTGGCATTGACGCTCGGACTCGCCTCCCATACCGCCAGCGCCGCCGAAGCCGATCATCCGATGGACCAACCGGTCACCGTCGGCAGCGACTTCGGTCTCGCGCCTTGGATGGTGCGTACCGCCAACGGTCCGGAAGGCTTCGGCGTCGATGTGGCCAATGAAATTGCCAAGCGCGTGGGTCGACCCGGTGCGAAGATCGAAGACATCAATTTCTCCGGCATCTTCCCGGCGTTGTTCTCGAAGCGGATCGAATTCACCATCGCGCCGATCAATATCACGGCGGAACGCGCCGAAAAGATGCTCTTCACCGAACCGGTCGTCTCGACCGGTAACGGCTTCTTGATGAAGAAGAGCACCGAGATGAAGGGCTATGACGATCTGAAGGGCAAGGTGCTTGCCGTCAATCGTGGTACGACCGGCGATACGTGGGCGACCGCGAATGCCGCGAAATACGGTTTCACCGTGGATCGCTACGATACGTTCCCGGACACGATGCAGGCCGTGTTGACGAACCGTGCGTACGCGACGTTGAACGAAATTCCGACGGTTGCGTTTGCCGCCAGCAAGAACAAGATGGTCAAGGTTGGCTTCAAGGAACTCGACGGTCGTAACTTCGGCTTCGCTTTCCGCCTCGACGACCAGGCGTATCGCGATAAGGTCGAGCAGGCGATCGAGTGCATGAAGGGCGACGGTACCTTGCATAAGCTGTATGTGAAGTGGTACGGCGCCGCACCGGACAAGGGCTCGGCTGTCGACACGATTTATCCGGGCTATGGCGCGCCGGGCTTCAAGGGTTATGAGTCAGCCGCCCATCCGGCCGTCTGCAAATAATCGTTTTATTTCACGCTTCACGATGTATCTCAGTAACCGGTAGGAGGCCGCGTGCATCAACTATTGGAGAATTTTTTCAATCTCGCGGTTCTAGAGAAGACCTTCCCGGTGCTGCTCAGCGGGTTCAAGTACAGCATCGCCGTCACCTTGATGACGATCGTCTTCGGCATCGGCTTCGGTCTCGTGCTGGCCTTGATCCGCTGCGCCGAACTGCGCGTGGTCAATGCCTTGATCACGCTGTACATTGATATCCTGCGCACCTTGCCGCAGCTGGTCGTGATCGTCCTGCTGTATTTTGGCCTGCCGTATATCAATATTACGCTGACGCCCCTGACGTCCGTCACCTTGGGGCTGGCGGCGATTCTTTCCGCGTTCGCTTCCGAGATCTTTACCTCGGCGATGCAGGCGATTCCGCGTGGTCAGTGGGAAGCCGCCGAAGCGCTGGGTTTGTCGCGCGGACGTATCCTCTTTTCGATCATCCTGCCGCAGGCGATTCGTCTTGCCGTGCCGCTGCTGACCAATCGCGCGATCGCGGTAAGCAAAGGCGCCGCGCTCGGCACGGCGGTGGCGCTCCCGGAAACGTTAGGGCAAGCGGAAAGCCTGATTGGCGTATTGGCCAGCCCGACGCCGCTGACGTTGGCGGCGGGATTTTATCTGGCCTTGTTTGTCCCCCTGGTGATCTTCAGCCGTTATCTCGAACGCCGCCTTGGCGGCCCGGCGCATTGACATGGAACTCTTTCTCGACAATTTTGCAAACTGGGATTCCCTGAAAGACGCCTATCCGCTGCTGCTGCAGGGCTTGTGGATGACGATCCTGCTGTCGATCGCCGCCTTGCCGGTGGGGATGGCGCTGGGGCTGCTGGTGGGCGTGGTGTACAGCTTCCATATCCGCTGGCTGAATCGCATCCTGATCGTATATATCGATCTATGCCGATCGTTTCCGATCATCGTTTTATTGGTATTGATTTTCTACGGGCTGCCCTTTCTGGGGCTGACCTTGAATGCCTTCGTCGCGGTGATCGTGGCCTTGGGCCTGAACAACTCCGGCTATTACGGTGAGATATTCCGCGCCGGTATCCAATCGGTGCCGAAGGGGCAGCGTGAGGCGGCTCGGGCGCTCGGTCTAGGGCCCTTGCAGGAAGTGGCCTATGTCGTGCTGCCGCAGGCGGTACGCAAGGTGCTGGCGCCTTTGGCCAGCAACTCGCTCGAACTGATCAAGGGCACCTCGGTGGCGTCGCTGGTGGCGCTGCCGGATCTGCTGCGCTCCGCGCGCGTGGCACAAGAGCAATCTTATAATCCGACGCCGCTGATGGCGGCTGCGGTGATCTTCTTTATTGCGTTATGGCCGTTGGCGCGCTGGGTGGCACGCCTCGAACGGCAGATGATGGTTCGGAGATAGGCACATGACGACCTTGATTACCGGCGGCACCGGCTTTGTCGGCCTGGCATTGGCGGAGCATTTGTGCGATCGCGGCGAGCCCGTCGTGCTGTTCGGCGGTGCCGTTGCCGCGTCGTTGCGGGATCGCGTCGCGCGCTTGCCGCAGTGTGAGATCGTCAGCGGCGACATTCGCAATGCGAAGACGGTCGATGCGCTGCTTGCCTCCCGTCCCTTCGATCGTATCGTGCATGCGGCCGCGGTGACCGCGGCCGGCGACCGCGAACGTCTGGATGCGTCGGGTGTCGTCTCGGTCAATATTGGTGGCTCGGTGTCCTTTCTGGAGGCCGTGGCGCGATGGGGCGCGCAATCGGGCAAGCGCCCCCGCATGATCAGCCTCAGTTCGGTGGCGGCGTATGGGGAAGGCGATCGCGGCCCGAAGGATGGTCTCGATGAATATGAAACGCAGCCGACGCCGTTGACGCTGTATGGCATCACGAAATGGACGAGCGAGTTGCTGTTGCGTCGCTTGGCCGTCGTGCATGGCCTGGACCTGGCGGTGGCGCGGGTCGGCCCCGTTTATGGCCCATGGGAGCATCCCACCGGCTTGCGTGATCTGATGAGTCCGCCGTATCAGGTGTTGATTGCCGCGCTGGAAGGCGCGCCGATCGTGCTGCCGAATCATGCGGGCGGCGACTTCGTCTATGCGCGGGACGTCGTGGACGGCATCGCGCGGCTCGCCTTCGCCGACGATATCGGTGCCGCGCCCGACGGCGGCGTGCCGGTCTATAACGTCGGATCCGGCATTCGCACTTCGCTGTCGCAATGGTGCGAGGCCTTGCAGTCGCATCTGCCGGATATGCAGTGGCGGGTCTCCGACGGCCCGGAAGCGGTGCCGACGATTGCCTGTCCGATGCCGGCGCAACGTCCCGCCATGCGCATCGACGCATTGCAACGGATCACCGCTTATGCGCCGCAGTTCGATATGGGCGCTGCGGCGACGGACTATCTCGCATGGATTAGAAAAGCATGACGCACGACGCGCTCAACGCCGTTCCGAGGCGTCGCCTCGAAGGACGCCGCATTCTGATTACCGGCGCGTCGTCGGGTATCGGGCGCGCGATCGCTTTGCACTTCGCCGCCCACGGTGCGCGTCTGGTATTGGCCGACGTGACCGATCAACCGCGTGAAGGCGGGCAAACGACGCTTGCCTTGCTGCAGGCGGCCGGTGTCGAAGCGCATTACATCGCCACCGATGTGTCGTCGGAGGCGGCGGCGCAAGCGGCCGTGGACGAGACCGTGGCCCGCTTCGGCGGTATCGATGTCCTTGTCAACGACGCCGCGATCAACACGAACCATCGACTGACCGATACCTCGCTGGACGAGTGGAACCGTGTCATGTCCGTGAATCTGACGGGCGTCTTTCTGATGAGCCGCGCCGCCATTCGCGCGATGCTGACGCAGCCGCTGCGGCTCGGTGATGACGGCGTGCAGCAAACACGGGGCAGGATCGTCAACGTCTCGTCGCAACACGGCATGGTGTGCGCGCCGAATAACGTCGCCTATGGCACGTCGAAAGCCGCGGTCGTTTATCTCACAAAGCAAGTGGCGGTCGACTATGCGCAGGACGGCATCGTCTGCAACGCGGTGGCGCCGGGCAAGGTGCTGACCGGAAAGCCTGGTCCGGCCGGCTCGCCGGAGGCGATCGCCTATTCGCAAGCGCGGACGCCGATGCCCCGCCTGGGCCGTCCGGAAGATGTCGCCGGTGCCGCGTTGTTCCTGGCGTCGGACGACGCCAGCTATATCACCGGTGAAAATCTGCTGGTCGATGGCGGCTGGATGGCTGCCTGAACGGCATTCAACGTGCCGACGCCAGACGCGAGAGATGGAACACGGCTGGGTCGACGCGCGGCGTCACGCCGCGCACGATGTCCGCCATTAAACCGCCCGCACCGGGACCGATACCGAAGCCGTGAGCGGAAAAGCCGGTGGCAATGAAGAAACCCGGTATCGAATCGGCCGCCGAAATGACCGGCAGCGAGTCTGGCGTGACGTCGATCATGCCGGCCCATGCCTGCGCGACGCGCGCCCCCTTGAACGACGGAAACGCCTGCTGCAGATTGGCCAGCGCGCCGTCGAGCATGGCGGTGGCTGGTGCCGGATCCCAGGTGCGAACTTTCTCGAACGGCGTGGGCTGCGCGGTGGAAAACCGCCGCGGCGTCAGCAGCTCCTCGAAAAAACGCCGGCTGAGCCGCAATTTAAGATACTTGCGCTCCGCCATCCACGCGGGCAGAAAGCGGTGGCAGAGCCGGATGCTATCGGGCGTCAGATCCGCGGTCGACGTGCCGGCTTGCGATACCGTATAGCCGCCGTCCTGGCGTCTGCGCACCGTGAAGTCGCTGGCGTTCAGTGTCAGATCGAGGCCGGCATCCAGCGGATCGATACGCATGGCCGATGCGCAGACCCGCAGCTGCGGCAAATCGATGCCATGATTGCCGCAAAATAATCGGGACCAGGCGCCACCGGCCAGTATCGCGTTGCTGCAGCGAACGGTGCCGTGTTCCGTCACGACGCCGGTGACGCGACCGGCGGCGATATCGAGACCGCGCACCGCGCAGTCGGTGTGGATCGATACGCCGGCGTCCAGCGCAAGCGCCATGATCGCCTCGGATGCCAGCGACGGTTCCGCCACACCATCGCTTTCGCAATACAGTGCGCCCGCCCAATCGCGCTGCTTTGGCGGCAGCTTCTGCGCAAGGGTTTCTGGCGTCAGCAAGCTCGCGCGGAAGCCATAGGGCTTGGCCGCTTCGATCCACTTCGCGTGTCGCGCCATGTCCTCGTCGGTGTTCGCGAGGTAGGCGAGACCGGTACGACGATAGCCAACATCGTGCAGCGCTTGGATCTCGCGCCAGGCCGCATCGCCGGCTGCGGCCAAAGGCAATTCGCGGACATCGCGCGACAGGCTGCGTACCCACCCCCAATTACGCGACGACTGTTCTCCCGCAATCCGGCCTTTCTCGAAAATGGCGACCTTCAAGCCGTGCTTTGCAAGCTCCCAGGCGGTACTCAGACCGATGATGCCGCCGCCGATGATCGCGACGTCGATACTGTCGGGAAGGGTCGAAGGGGGAGCGGGCGCTGCAGCGGAGGAACGGAAAGCCGAAGACATGAAGAAAGACCGGCTGAGTGGCGCGGAGAGCGTGATCGATCGCTTATTCTGTCCAGAGAAAATCCCGACTTCAAGAAAAATTTATTTCGTGAAAAAAAGCGGTTTTTTACACCTTCATGTAAAAAACTGCTTCTCCTTTGCTGCGCGCCGCGTTTGCCGCGACGCCTGATCGGTTTCAATGCAATTTCAAACTGGGCTTGGCGCTGCGGCTGATGCGCCCGCTCAACAGCAGCAGACCGGTGCGGAAATAGCCGTATATCGACACCTGATGCATCCGGTAGAGCGAGATGTAGAACATCCGCGCCAACCAGCCTTCCACCTTGATGCTGCCCATCAGATTACCCATCAAGTTGCCGACCGCGCTAAAACGCGACAAGGACACCAGCGAGCCGTAGTCCACATATTTATAGTGCGGAATCGCTTTGCCTTTGCGTAGCCCTTGCAAGGCCTTGGCCAGAAATTCGGCTTGCTGGTGCGCCGCCTGCGCTCTGGGCGGGACGAATTTTTTCGGCGTTTCCTCGGACGGATCGAGCGGGCAGGCGGCGCAATCGCCGAGCGCAAAGATATCGTCGTCGAGCGTTGTCTGCAGCGTGGGTCGGACGACCAATTGGTTGATGCGATTCGTTTCCAGGCCGTCCATCGTCGTCAGGAAGGCCGGCGCTTTGATGCCTGCAGCCCAGACCTTGAGCGTTGCGGGAATAAACCGTCCGTCGGCCGTGTGAAAACCGTTTTCCACGACCTCTTTGACGGGAGATCCTGTCAGCACTTCCACGCCAATGTTCTCGAGCGTTTGATGCACGGGACGACTGACGCGGTCCGGCAAGGCAGGAAGCACTTTCGGTCCGGCTTCGATAATCGAGATGAACAGCTTGTCCGGTCGAATCCCCTTGATGCCATAAGCAGCCAGACCCAGGGACGCATTCTTCAGCTCGGCAGCCAATTCGACGCCGGTGGCTCCCGCACCGACGATGCCGATACGAAGCTCGTTTTGGGCGTTATCGCTGGAATGTGCCTTGATATATTCGGCCAGCAGCAGCGTATGGAAGCGCGCGGCCTGCGCGGTGGAGTCCAGAAACAGGCAGTGTTCCGCGGCACCGGCGGTATTGAAGTCGTTGGTGTTGCTGCCGACGGCAATGACGAGTTTGTCGTATCGAATTTTTCGCGCCGGCACGATTTCCAGCCCCGACGCGTCGGCGACGGGCTGCAACTGAATCTGTTTGGACGCGCGATCGATGCCGGACAGTCGGCCGATCTGAAATTCGAAGTGGTTCCAACTGGCTTGCGCGATATAGCTGACTTCGTTCTCGGCGACGCTCAATACCCCCGCGGCCACTTCGTGCAGCAAAGGCTTCCACAGATGGGACGGCGCAGCGTCTACCAATATGATTTCCGCGTTTCCGGATTTCCCCAGCGTCCGGCCCAGGCGGGTGGCAAGCTCTAGTCCGCCAGCCCCGCCTCCAACAACCACAATTCGATACGACATAAGCATCCTCAATCTGGAACCACGGCGGCCCGCATTACGTTAGATGATACGTGAGCAGGTCAAAGTGCGTAGCGGTGCGTGACTTTGTAGGGTGTCTGACTATTTCTGTTTATGCTTTTTAAATCATGAATATAAACGGGTAATGTGCGCGAAATGTCGTGCATGCGACATGGGGTCGCCTTATCGCACTTGACGTCGCGGATTACGACGAGGAAGCGCTTGATGCGCTTGCATGGTCTATACGCGATTTGTCCGATTGCTTACTACGATGGTTGGACGCCGGGTTATCCTACGTTCACGTTAGCCGTGGCGGTGTCCGCTCCGAAAGAACATGATTTTTTGCTGCGGCAGGAACTGATACGATTGCTGGCGTCCACCGTTGTTTTTGGGATCAGCCGGCCGTGCAGGGTCTGCCCTTGATGCGGTTGGCATCGATTTCCGCTATCGTCAAATTTGACCGTCTGGCGAGCATAAGGGGGCATCGCCCTTGGCCCAAAAATAGATGGCAAGCGCGCGGAAACATGCCGTGGCGCCGCATAAAAATACGAAAGTGAGCGGATTGTGAACGAGCGGGATGGAATCACGGGGGCCGGTGCGCAGCTGGGGGCGGCACCGAGTGAGATGGCGTGCCCGGATCGCCGGCACGTGCGCGGCAGCGGGTGGGCTGTTGCATTGCTGGCGGCCTGCACGTTGATCGGTTCCCTTGCGCTAACGGGATGTTCCAAAAACACGCCACGCGGTGCGGATGCCGCGGTGTCCGGTAAAGCGCACGACCCGATGCGTGCGGCCGTTCCCGGCTTCACTGCCGAGCCGGGCGAAAGCGGCTGCAAGGATGTCGCCGCGGTGCCGGAGTCCCTTCCTGGCGCGCAGAGCATCGTCTACCGGACTGCCTCAAAGCGCCCGTTGCGGCTCTTTGTATTCCCTCCCGCTAAAACCAGTACGCAGCCATCGCCGGCCGTTTTGTTCTTCTTCGGTGGCGGATGGCGCAGCGGGTCGGTCGCATCGTTCGTCGATCAGGCCCACGCCTTTGCCGCGCAAGGGTATGTCGCGGTCTTGGCGGATTATCGTGTCAGTTGCCGCGATGGCACCACGCCTTTGGCTGCCGTGTCGGATGCACGCGCTGCCTACAAATGGCTCCGGAAGCACGCAGCGGACTTCGGCATCGCGCCCACGCAGATCGTGCTATCGGGCGGCGCTGCCGGCGGCCAACTGGCCCTGGTCACTGCGATGGAGGCCCGTTCCGACAGGAAGCCGGCCGCGCTCGTGTTGTTCAATCCCGTGGTCGATCTGGTCAGCTCGGCACGCTGGTACTTAAAGCCGCTCGCAAGGCAGATTTCGCCCACGACCCTTTCCGTCCAAGGCTTGCCGCCGACGTTGATACTGCACGGGGAAGGCGATCAACGGGTCGCGATCGCGTCGGTGCGGGCGTTTTGCGATAAGGCGCGCAACGCGCATGCCGTCTGCGAAGTGCACGGCTATCCGGGCGAAGACCATGGGTTCTACCATCGCCGCACGGTGTCCAAGACGCCGCCGGTGGTGACTGCCGGCGCGGCGTCTTCACTGGCCGTGCCGCGGATGGCGGCATTGGACGATGGCAATACCGTGGGTGTCGCATCTGCCGCCGTCGTGCCACCGTTCGACGACACGACGGCACGGGCACTGACCTTCCTGCAAAAGCAATTGTTGCCTACCTGATGGCGTATCGTACGGCATGGACTTTTGCACACGACGCGTGACGTCAGGCCGACACACGACGCTTTTTTTGTCCGTAGCGACGGCGAGGTCGACGTCGGCGAGGCTCATTCGGGAACGCGCACGGGGCTCGATCTCAACAACAGCTTCAGCAGCACCGGCAAGACGAGCAGCACCAGCGGAAACTGAAGGATCAAGCCGGCGATGATGGCAACGGCTAGCGGTTGCTGCATTGCCGATCCCTGACCCAGCGCGAATGCCAAGGGCAGGAGCGCAAGAATGGCCGCGATCGTGGTCATTGCAATGGGTCGCAGCCGATTCAGTGCCGCATCGACCAGGGCCTGCTGGAACGGCATATCGTGCTCAAGCTGCAGGGCATAGAGTTCCGATACATAGAAAATAGCGACTTCCGTGACGATGCCGAGAATCATCGTCATACCCATCATTGCCGTGATATTCAGCTCGATGCCCGTTATCCAGAGACCGACGAATACGGCACCGGCGGCCGACAGCGGCATCAATACGATGGCAAGGGCAATGCGGATGCGCTCATACAGGAACAGCAGCAGCGCGAATAACAACGCCACGGCTGTCCCAAAAACGATCATCAGCCCGTGGAAAGCAATCTGCTGCTGTTGATAAAGGCCGCCCAGCGTGTAATAACCATTCGGCGGCAGCAGAGACTTGTTTTGTAGGACATGCTGCACATCGGCAATGGTCGAACCAAGATCACGGCCTTCGATACGTGCGGTCACGCCGACCATGCGTTTCAGGTTGTCGCGGGTGATTTCGGACTGACCCGTCAGCACCGACAACACGGCGACCCGACGCAGCGGAAACATATGGCCGTCAGGGGCGCGAACGGATAGATTGCCGAGCGCGGTTTCCGTCAAGCCGCCCGCGCCGTTGACGCGGACACGCACGCCGACCACCTTCGGGCCGGCGTCGTAGTGGGTGCTGACCACGCCGGCAAGCGCGTCGGAAACCGCCTGCGCCACCGCCTGTGGATCCATGCCCTCGGCCGCGGCGGCGTCGGGACGAACGTCCACCTGCAAGGCATCGCCGGCCGGATTGATCCCGTCGGCAACATCGACGATGCCGGGAATCTTGCCGATCGCGGCGGCGACCCGCGTTGCGCTGTCGTTCAAGGCATTCGCATCATCGGAGAAGATCTTGATCTGCACAGGCTGCGGCACGGCGGTCAGGTCGCCGATCAAATCCTCCATCAGTTGCGCCATCTCCAATTGCACGCCGGGCACCTGTGTCTCGATTTGCGTGCGCAGGCGCGACATGATCGCGTCGATCGGCGGCCGCTTGTCTTGCGTCAAGCGAACGAAGAAATCGCCTTTGTTCGCCTCGCCAAGCCCACCGCCCAGCCCGGTGCCGGTGCGCAGACTGTAGGAGGCGACGGCAGGATCGTGATCGATGATCGACTCGACCTGCTGCATCAGACGGCTGGTTTCCGCAAGCGAGGTGCCGGGCGGGGTGTGGTAATCGATGACGAAGCCGCCTTCGTCCATCGTCGGCATGAAGCCGGTGCCGACCTGCGTCGCGGCAAAGCTACCGGCGCAGAGGAGCGGGATGACGCCGACCAGCAACCAGAGCGGCTGACGGATCAAACGGGCTAGCAATCGGCGAAAGCCACCATCGAATTTCACCGCGAATGCCGAGGGTGCCTTATGTGCCGCGTCCTTCTGGTTCAAGAAGCGCTGGCAGAGGATCGGAATCGCGAGCCAAGTGATCAGGAATGACAGAAACAGCGCGCTCGCCATCGTGATCGACAGCGCTTTGAAGAATGCACCCGTTACGCCGCTGAGAAAAGCCAGCGGCGCGAAGATCACCAGCGTTGCCGCTGATGATCCGCTCAACGGGCGCGTGAATTCCCAGGCGGCGTCCAGCATCCGCGTCGACAGCGGCGAGCGGACGTGTGCCGCTGCCTCGGCCGTTTCGCGTGCAGTGCGGACGTCGCGCGCCCCCGGGGCATCGGCATTTGAATGCGGTTGCTGCAGACGCCGCACGATATGTTCGATCATCACGATCGCGTCGTCGATCACCAAGCCGACCGCCGCCGCCATGCCGCCCAGGGTCATGATGTTGAAGCCCATCCCGAAAACCTGCAGCAACAGCACGGTGGATGCCATCACGACGGGCACTAATGCGACGGCGATCAAGGTAATCTTGACGTTACGCAAGAAGACGAACAACGTCAGCGCGGCCAGCACGACACCGATCAGTATCGCGTCGCGCACGCTCGATGCCGACGCGACGACGAGATCGCTTTGGTCATACCAGTTCGACAGATGTGTGCTGGCGGGCAGCGTTGCCTGAAACGCTTGCAGCTGAATGCGAATCTGTTTTGCGATGGCGACGCTATTCGCGCCCGGCTGCTGATAGACGTTCAGCAGCACCGCGGGTTTGCCATTCGCATTCACGCGAATCCATTCCGGGACGACGCCATTCGACACGTCGGCGATATCGCCAAGGTGGACCATGCCGCCGCGAGCACTGCGCAAGACCACCTTTTTCAACGCGTCGATACTGTCTACCGGATGGTTCGCGACGACCAGCAGCAGCTTGTCGTGATCCTCGATGCGGCCGCTGGCCATCAGCAGATTGCTGGCACCGATCGCGCGCGATACGTCGGACAGCGCGAGTCCTGCCGCGGCAAGCCGATGCGGATCGACGCTCACTTGCAATTCCTGCTGCGCGCCACCCAGGACGGCAACCGTGGCAACGCCCTGAATCGACGAGAGCATCGGTCGAATTCGGTACTGCGCAAGATCGTAGAGCGCCGTCGGCGACTGGCTGCTCGACGTCAGACTATAGGCAATGACCGGGAATTGCGTCGGGTCCATTCGCCGGACCTGCATCGTCACGTTGGACGGCAAGCTGGTCAGGATATTCGCGATGGCGGCCTGCATCTGCAACGTCGACTGCACCATGTCCGTACCCCAGTCGAAACTGACCGAGATTTCCGCACCGCCGCGATTGGTCTTCGATTCGACGTCGCGCACGCCGGGGACGTTGCGTAACGCTTCCTCCACCGGCGTCGTGACCTCGGTGGCCATCTGTTCTGCTGGCCGGTCGCCGGCACTCATCTCGACGACGGCACGGGGGAATTGCACATCCGGGAATAAAGAGATGGGCAATTGGAACAGGCTGAACACGCCCCCGGCGGCCAGCAGCAAGACGGCGAACAGCAAGGAGCGCTGATGCGCCCGTATCCAGCGACTAAACGTCATTGCGCTGCTCCCGTCGTGTTCTTGACGGCCGGCGCTGTCGGACGTACCGTCTGACCGTCCTGCACGACATAGCTGCCATCGGTGATGATCGCGCGCCTGGCATCCAGCGCACCATCGACGCCATATTGCCGGTCGCTCTCGACCGCGATACGCACCGGCACCTTATGGGCGACATGGTTCGCATCGATCTGGAACAGATAGGCCGACGCGGGGCTGCCGTTGGCTTGCGTGGCGCCGTCGTCCACGCTTTGCACCGCGTTACGCGGCACGATCCAGTGCACGTCGCCACCGCGGTCTGTCGGCGCCACAATGCGTACTTGCACCGGCGTTCCGGTCAGATAGGGCGTGCCGGTCAGCGTTGCATTGACGCCGACGGCTACTTGATGCGTGATCGGATCGATCGCGGCGCCGATACGCGTCACGCTCCCTATCTCCTTTTGTTGCAACAAGGCGCTCGAGAGGCCCGTGATGACCGCGCGATCGCCCAGGCGCAGCTTTGCCGCATCGTCGGGCTCGATTTGCAGCAGCACGTTCGGCTGGCCGCTTCCCGGCGCGCTATTCGCCGACAATTGCAGGATGGCCGCGCCCGCGGCGACGCGATCGCCTTGGGCGAAGGAGACGGCCGAGATCACGCCATCGGCTGCTGCTGTGATCGTCGTAGTGCCGCTGGCAGGCCCCAGCCGTTGCTGCGCGGCGTAGGCTTGTTGGGCGTCGTCGAGTGCCTTCTTTGCCATATCGCGCTGGGACGCCGTGGCGAGGCGCTGGTCGTATAGCGACTGCGTCGAGGCAAAATCCTTTTGTGCGAACGTCACCGCACTACGCGCTTGCTGGGATGCGAGCAAGGCCGCCGGATCGGGCGTGACGGTGAGCAGTGGCGCGCCCTTCCGCACCGCCTGGCCCGCCTGCACGTAGAGGCGATCCAGTTTGAACGCGTACGGCAAGTTGATCGTCGTCAAGTCTGCTTCCGAAGCGCCAACCTGACCGTAACCGACGACTTCAGCAGGCATTGGCGCCCGGAAAACGACGAGCGTCGTCACGGACGGTTGCGGCGCCAGCGCATCCTGCGAGGCACCGGCCGCGAATGCGCCGGTCGATAGCAGGGTGGCCGCAACGGCAATGAGAGATTTTTGCGTGAGAAAGATCGTCGACATTATTGGGATGCTTCCAGGGAAGGGAGAGTCTGGCGCGGGTCGGCCACGTGGGTGGCGGGCGAGGCGGTGGCAGGCGCAGGCGCGACGCTGTTTTGCGCGACCGCCGATTGCGGCGGGGTAGCGAGGGAGCCGGCGTCGAGCGGCAGGCCTAGCAGTGTCGTCAAGGTCAGCCTTTCCTCCGCGAGCGCTTCGTGCAAAGTCAGACTTTCGACGCGACGCGTCAGCGCCGCGATCATCGCGTCCGTGTAGACGCCGATCGTGACGTCGCGATCCTGATAGGCATGGGCTGCTTCATCGGCAGCCGATGCCGTATGCGGCAGTGCCTCGTCGAGCGTCGCACGTTGTTGCATCAATACGGCGCAGTCGGCGCGGGCCTGCGCGACGTCCGCATGCGCCGCGTCGACGCGATTGTTGTACTCGTCGAACAAACGTTGGCGCGTGGCGGATTCGATGGCGATGTTGCCGCGGTTACGATTGAAAATCGGCAAGGTGAATCCGGCAGTGATGCCGAGATCCTTATACCCAGAGTTGTCCTGCTGACGGCTCAGGCCAATGTTGAACGAGGGGAATTGCTGCCAGATCGAGAGACGGTATTTCGCATCCTGCGACACATAGCCCGCGCGTAACGCCAGCAGATCGGCACGACGTTGCGGCAGCGATTGCAGCGCATCGTCGATCGCTCTGGCAGAAAGGCAGGTCGGACTGCCGGCATCGGATGCATGGGAGGTTGGTGTGCCGCGATCTGCATCGCGATGGACGCGCGCGTCGTTCGTCGTCGTGCTTGCATCGAACTTGCCTGACGCATCGCTTAAAGGGAGCACCACATCCGGCGTCAAGCCCAGCAAAAGATTGAAGTCGTGTCGGTCCTGATTCGCCGTGCGAGCGGCGTCATCGAATTGCTTGTGGGCGTCTTGCCATGCGACACGCGCGATGGTGAGCGTATCGTCGGTGACCGCGCGTTGGGTCCGCGCATTTTGGTATGCCTTCAGGCGTTCCGTTGCCAATTGCTGCTGCTGATCCAGCAGCGGTAGAACGGCGCGATCGCGCTGCACACGGTAGAACAATTGCTGCGCGTGCAGGGCGGTTTGCCACTCTTGCCACACCATATTGAGGTCGGCCTGCTTTGCCGTGGCGTTCGCCGATGCGGCGGCGATGCGATGCGTCAGTAAGGTGATCAGATCGTAGTCCAGACCATAGGCGTAGGCCGTGATGTTGTTGCCATCGAGCGCTGGCGTCGGCACGGTGCCGCTCAGTTGGATCTGCGGATCCGGTAGCAAGTGCGCGGCAAACGCCTGCGCCTGTGCAATATGCGCGTCATCCCGCGCCAATCGCAGATCTGGATTATTCGTCACTGCGATCATCGCGACTTCCATTGGATCGAAGCCATCGGAAGGGTCGAAACGATAAGCGCGCAGACCGGGGAGAGGCAAGGTTGCGGGATCGATCGACAAGTGGGCAAAACGGGTCTTGTCGAGCGCGGCGCTATCGACCGTCAATGGTTTAGGCTGATAGCTTTGACATCCTGCCAATAGCGACATCACGCCGATCATGCCGATTCGCACGAATCGTCTGCGCCGATGTGTCAGGCGCATTTGTTTGATTAGGGGAAGGGATAACAACCGTAATAGCACCGGACACCTCGACAAGTGACGAAACCACGCGCCAGTCCAGGCGCTCCTTGTACGGCGGCATGAGCCGACCGCACTTTCAGAGGTGCATAGTAAAATCCGGAGGCTTATTGTTTCCTTAGTGCGGAGTGAGGACGCGGGCTAGCGTGAAAATTGGTCGGGAAGGTTGGGCATATCAGGAATGTCGCGGCGCACTTCAGCATTTCTTAAGGCAATATCGCTTAAGATCATCGAAATTGATGTTTTCCGCGAAATAGATGATTAGGTTTGCTGATCAATATATTTTTTAATCCGCAATGCGCGAAGCACCGTCAGCCGACAGAAAGGCGCCAGGGCGCATGCGCGAATTGCGCTTGAAACCACGCGAGGAATGCACGTGTCTTCGCGGGCGTATGTTGAGACGATGCTCTTACCACGCTGAGTTGCGCGTCGTTGCGCAATTGCCAGCCGGGTAACACGGCGCGCAAGGCGCCCGAACGCAGGTGTTCCGACACCAACCAGTCCGCACCGAGCAACATGCCTTCGCCCGCCAGGGCCGCATGGACGGCAGTGTCGATATCGTCGGTAAGCAAGCGCGCCTGAATACGGACCGCTGCCTGGAGCGGCGGTGTTTTCGATGTGCCTGCATGCCGCGTCGGGCCGGGTTTTCGCGCGGAAGATGTTTCTGCCGCCTGACGCTCGACTTGGCGTAAATGCCAGATCGGGTGAGTCGACAACGGGGTGAAACCGATACAGCGATGCTGCTGCAGATCCGCCGGCACACGCGGCTTGCCGTGTGTTTCGAGATATGACGGGGAAGCGCAGATCAGGCCCTTCAGCGTGGCGACGGTTTGGCCGACGAGTCGGGTATCGGAGAGCTGGCCGATGCGGACGCAGACATCGAACTGTTCGGCGATCGGATCGACGAAGCGATCGGAATAGTAGGCCTCCACGCCGAGCGCCGGGTAACGGGCGAGGAAATCGGGGAGACGTGGCGCAATCCATTTTCGACCGAAACCGGCAGGTAGACTCAGTCGCAGACAGCCCGCCGGCGCATCGGACAACGCGCGCGCGGCATCTTCCGCTTCCTGGACGGCCTCCATCGCCAGGCGGACCTTATCTCGAAATATATGGCCCGCCTCGGTCGGCGCCACACGCCGGGTCGAGCGTTCCAGCAGCCGCACCCCCAATCGGGCTTCCAATGCCGCCACGCGCCGCGAGATGACCGAGGCATCGCGCGAGAGTCGGCGGGCGGCAGCGGTGAAGCTGCCGCTGTCCACCACGGCCAAAAAGGCCGCGAATTGCTCCGCGTCGTCGGCATTCATTCGTGTTTCCCGTGCAGGAGTGTCTTGTGATGTCTATGCATTATAGGGCGGCATGCAGGAATACGATGTGGATAGGCCATTCATTCGCACTGCGCCGCGGCGCAAGCGCGGCGCGACCCGTCACTCTTGGAGGAAAGTCATGCAAGCCTACCGTTTGCTCGCCGGCGAGCCCTATCGTCTCGACATTCGCGACATACCGACACCCACGCCCGCGCCAGACGAAGTGCTGCTTCGTATCCGCGCGGCCGGTCTGAACTACCTCGACCTGATGGTGGCGTGGGGACGCTTTGGCGATGCGCGCGATGGGCAGACGCCATTCGTCCCCGGCACCGACGGCGCCGGCGAAATCGTTGCCGTCGGCGCGTTGGCGCAACGTCCGGAAGCCGGTGGATGGCAGGTTGGCGAGCGCGTGATCGCCGGATCGATCGTCGATTGGCACGATGGCCGTCTGACTGCCGGCAATAGCGCGCGGCTGCGCGGGGTAACGATGCCTGGTTCGCTCGCTACGTACGCCGTCGTACCGGCAAGCGCACTGGTTCGCATCCCGGATGCGCTGTCATTTGCAGAAGCGGCGACCTTGCCGATTGCGGCGACCACGGCATGGAATGCCATCGTGACCGGCGGTGTGCGGCCGGGTTCGACCGTTGTGTTGCGCGGCACCGGTGGCGTCAGTCTGTTCGCGCTTCAATACGCGAAAGCGGCCGGCGCGCGCGTCATCATCACGTCCTCGTCGGATGAAAAGCTGGCGCGCGCCAAGGCGCTCGGTGCCGATGTCCTCATCCATTATCGGCGCCAACCGCAGTGGGATCAGGCCGTCCTCGATGCGACGGAGGGCCGGGGGGCCGATTTGATCGTCGAGACGGTGGGAGGACCGTCGTTCGCGCAATCGATCAACGCCGCGGCGATAGGGGCCAGCCTGTATGTCGTGGGCTTTGTCGGCGGAATGGAGCTGACGATCCCGGCCTTGCCGGTCATGGTGAAGACGCTGCGCATTATCGGCAGTCAAACCGGATCGACTGCGCAATTGCGTGACGCCGTGTCCGCTTTGTCGGCCGCCGGCATCGCGCCCGTGATCGATCGCGTTTTTCCGTTCGATGCCGCCGCTGATGCCTATCGCTATCTCGCCGCAGGCGGCCATTTCGGGAAAACGATCATCAGCGGGGCACCGGCCTAGCAGCGCTCGCCCGACTCCGCCGTCAACGGCGGATCGATCGCTCGACGCCGAGCGAGATCTCGTCGGCAAGGGCTTTCACACTTTGAATTTCACCATGCAACAGGCCGCGGGCCGTCGCGGTGGCGCCCCATGTTCCGCAAAAAAGAGCAATGCAGCGCTCTTTCAGGTACACCGGAACCAGCACCAACGAGCGGGCCATGGGGAACTGCGTTTTGTACCAGTCCGGAACGCGATGCGTGAAGCTGTCGGCCCGAACATCGGCAAAGAACGTGGGATTGCGAATCGACGCGGCATGCTGAAAGATATCGTCGATGACACCGAGGTCGAAGCGCAGATTCGGCAGCAGTTCGCGGATGCCGTTGCCGTAGGCGACTTTCCCGGTGAAGACGTTTTCTTTCATATTCAGCAGCAACAGAAAGCCGCTGTTCAAATTGAGGCACTGCCCGATATTCTCGACGACCAAGGGAATCAATCCCGCCGAATTCAACGTCGGCGCAATCGAACGGACCTGGGCCAGGGCGCTTCCGAGTCGTTCCATCGGATTTGCCGGCATCTCGAAAACGCCGGTATCTTCGGCGGCCGACTTGCCGCGTCCCTGTCGGTCGACCTTTGCGGACACGCCCTGTGCCTGTTCCAGCGCCTTATCCAAGGTGCCTGCGTCCGCACCCAGCGCACCCAGGAAGGGCGTCACGAAGCGCGTGATCTCAGGGTGGGGCTGCTTGGTTTCGACCATCGACGCCACCTCGGCCGACATCGTCGAAATCATCGACAACCACTGCGTGTGGCTTTCCGTGCGCCGGCCGGGAATCGGCA
The DNA here is from genome assembly GCF_039852015.1 of Robbsia sp. KACC 23696. Lineage (NCBI taxonomy): Bacteria > Pseudomonadati > Pseudomonadota > Betaproteobacteria > Burkholderiales > Burkholderiaceae > Robbsia > Robbsia sp. KACC 23696. Next base: position 970,699 of record NZ_CP156627.1, read on the forward strand.
AGGTGGCTTCCATGCAGTCGGCGATGATCTCTGGAAGATTGAAATGCTGCGCCAATGCCGCGGCGACTTCGGACAAGTTGATACCGAGTACTTCGCGGCAGGCGTCGCGAATCGAGGTGGTGGGATAGGTGCGGATGAACTGCTGTACCTTTTCCCAATCGTCCTCGAGGTAGAGCGCGAGGACCGTGGGCGCGAGCAAATGCATCAGCGTCGACAGGACGGCTTCCTCACTGGCCTGCGCGGAGTGACGATGCGTCAGGTTGCGTGCGAATTCGGCAGCGATCATCGCGCGCTTCAGTGCCGCGCGGCCGCCGGCGGCGTGGATCGATGTGCCCTGGAAATCGGCGATATCCGGCAACTCGGCGCTGAAACGTTCGACGGTCTCCACGCCAAGCACTTGAATTGCACGGGTCATCGAGATGATGCCGTCGCCGAACGAGCGCCGCGTGGCCGAATTGGCCTGCCGGATTACTTTCTGGGATAGCGATAAATCGGCGAGAACCAGCGCGGTCAAGTCCGCGAGATAGGCCTCTTCGGTGTTCACATTGTTGACGATCCGCTCCGAGGCACCCTGAAGCGATGGCAGTTCCCCGCGTTCTTCCATCGCGGCGAACAAACGGGCGAGCACATTGGCGGTTTTATTATGTTCTGTCACCACACTATCCTTCGATCGCAGTCTGCTACGGAGTCCGGCAATAACGATACTGGGACAGTATTACGGTCGTTTGTTTTAGTCGAGCCCATATTAAAAATATGTCGGCTACAAGCGACGGGAATGTGCGAAAACGGCGGTTTTTTGGCTAATAAAGTAGACCGGCCATTCTGTCCCCGAATGTGGCACGGTATGGCGCGTGTGCTGATGGTAGGCGGCGTTGCCTCCGCATGGGGTATGCCAGTAATTGCCTAGGCTTGTAGGGGCGTGGCATCCAGCCCGGCGAGGGTCAGCGTCAGTAAGAGGGCAATCATCTCCCGCAAGGCGCCCACGCTGTCGCACGCCAGCTTGAACCCGACGGCGCTGCTGACGATCATGTGCGCAACCCGGTGCGGAAAGATATCGGGGTGTCCCAGCTTGCGGACCGCTGGTTCGAGGCGCTTTGCCAGTAGCGCTTCAAAGGCGGTGAAATAGGCGTTAACAATGTCCTCGGCGAATGCAAAGCCGCTACCGAGCAGATCCTTGGTGTCCGGGTTCAGAAGCGTCATCTCGAAAGGGCGGACGCACCAGACGTCGAGCGCGAAAATATACTGCTCTTTGACAGACATCGACGGAAGCATGCCTGCCAGCACCTCCGACATCGTTGTATCAAAATAACGTTGAAGCACTGCGCGGAACACGGCTTCTTTCGACTCGAATACGAGATACAGCGCCGGGCGGGACATGCCCGCCTCCTCCGCCAGATCGCCCATCGTGACTTTTTTATAGCCCAGTCGCAGGAACACCTTCGCAGCGGCTTCGACCACTTTTTCTGTTTTTTGCGACGCCATCAGGGGGTGTATTGACAAATGTCCGGGAAATGTCCATTCTACACTGACATATTGACGAAAAATGTCAAAACGACAAACGCCCGCTGGAGGATCGGTGAAGGGCGCAGTCACGGGCACGCACTGGCGAGATCGCGGCCTTTAACCAAAACGGAACAGTCATGAACGCAACGGGCAATACGATTCTCATTACAGGCGGCAGCAGCGGCATTGGCCTGGAAATGGCGCGACAGCTATTGGCGCGCCGAAATACGGTCATCATCACAGGGCGCGATGCCGCCCGTCTTGCTAGCGCGCAGGAAGCGCTGCCGGGCGTGCATTGCTTTCAAAGCGACGTGACCGATCCGGAGGCCATCGTCGCGTTGCATGCGTCCGTGATCGCGGCCTTCCCCGCGCTGAATGTCCTGATCAATAACGCCGGTGTGATGCGAAAGATCGATCTTCAGGATCCCGCCAACGACGTAAGCACGATCGGGAAGGAAATCGAGACCAATCTGTTGGGCCCCGTGCGGATGGTGCAGCAATATCTGCCGCATCTGCTTGCGCAGAAACGGGCGACGATCGTCAATGTGTCTTCCGGGCTGGCCTTCGTTCCGATGGCCGTCTCGCCGGTGTATTGCGCGACGAAAGCGGCCTTGCACTCCTACTCGCAATCGCTTCGCCTGCAGCTGGCGGGGACGTCGGTGGAAGTCGTTGAGGTCGCGCCGCCGCTGACGGAGACGCCATTGGGCGACGCGTTCACCAAGGAGGACACGGCAGGCGTCAAATCGATGGATGTCGCCGAGCTTGCACGGCATGCCATCGAGGGCTGCGTGCGAGGCACAAAAGAGGTCAAACCCGGCTTGAGTCGTGCCCTCTATCTGCTGGGCCGAGTGGCGCCGAGCTTTGGGGCCAAGCAATTGGGCAAGTCCGTCGCGGCGATGCGTCGGGGGTGAGCGGCGTCCACCGGGCGTGACGTCGGCGTCACGCGCTGGCGGTGTCGCGACGTGAAGGGCACCTTACCACGCGAGCCAGCGTCGTCCGAGCAGGGCGCCGATCAGCGTCGGCACCGCCATGCCCAAGACATACCAGCAGCCCCAGAACGGAACGCCCATTTCGGGACAGTGGAAGCAATAGACCAGCGTCGCGGTGGCACCCGCCAGCAAACCGGCGGCCGCGCCGGCCAAGCGCAGACGGGTAGGTGCCAGGCCGCGCAATGCCCAGAAGAGCGCGATCAGGCCGGGCAGCGACAGTAGCGCGATCAACACAGGGCATACGCGCCAGGTCTGTCCCAATAACAGCGCGAGTCGGTCGGCGGGCGGCGCGCCCAGCAGTGCCGCCGCCGACGCGATCCATACCGCGAGCAAAGGCGTCAGCACGACCCAGCCGCTCGGCCCTGGCGCGATGCCGGGCCGCGCAAGTCGGATAACCATCCACAGCGCGCCGATGCCGAGCAGCGCGGGCAGGGCCGCTTTGATCCAGAACCGCGTCGAGGCGATCGCGCTGCCGATGTCCGGCCGCAGCCCTAACAGGCTCAGCATCAATACGCTTGCCGATGCGAAAGCGATCAGCAGTGCCAGCGTAAAGCGCTTCGTTGGCAGGTGCCGATCGATCGGTGGCGCTTGACGTGCCAGCAAAGAGATCAGGTCGTCCGTTTTCATGATTTACCTCGTATGATCGAGGCCAATGCCTTCAAGCCGCGGTGGATGCCAATCTTCACCGCCGATTCCGACAAGCCTGTCATTCGCGCCGTGTCCGCAACGGAATGGCCTTCCAATTTGACATGGACGATTGGCAGTCGCTGTTTGTCCGGCAACCTGCTGAGCAGACTGTCCAGGTCGCGTGAGGACTCGGCGCCGTCACTGTCTTCACTTGCAAGCAGATCGATCGACGCGTCGATCGGATCGTGCAGCGCGTCCTGTCGCGCATAGGCACGAAAATGATCGACCAATTTGTACCGGGCGATGGCCTGCACCCAGGCACTCACCGGCTGCGTCGGCCGGTAACTGTCGCGCGCATTGTGCACGGCGAGCAAGACCTCTTGTACCAGATCCTCGACATCGTGCGGACGGCTCGCAAGACGCCGGCGAAGGAAGGCGCGAAGATGGCTGCTGAGGCGATCGAGGAACGCGCGGTAGGCCGAGGCATCGCCGCCCAGTCCTTTCAGCAGCAAGGCCTGCAGGTGTTGCTCTTTGTCTTGAAACGCGCTGCGGTCGTCACGTCGCGCCATCGATCACCCTTCGTCTATCTCGCTATTGTCGTCCGAATTCTACGCTGTCGGCTGAAATATTTATTTTCGGATTGCTGTAACCGGATTGCCTCCCGCAACGAATTACCTATCAGACAGGTCAAGATCGACCTGATCGTTTGCGTGTTCACTCTTCGAGGAATCTATGAAAACGTTCACCACCGCCGTTGTCGCCGTTGCTGCCGTCGCCGCCCTGTTGTCGAGCGGAGCTGTCTTCGCTCAAGCAAGTGGCGCCATGGGAACAGGCATGTCGAATAAGGAGATGGCCCATGACGGAATGTCGAAAGACAAGATGTCGAAGGGCGCGATGTCCAAGAATGGCATGTCGCACGACGGGATGAAGAAGGGCGGCATGTCGCACGATGCGATGTCGAAAGACGGTATGAAGCCTTGATGGTAGCGATCGCGTGTGAAAGGACATGGCGTCTGATCGCACGTTCAATGAAATGATGCGATTCGCGTGTTGGGACGGATAGGCAAGCCCGTCCCAACATGAAGCAAAATTCATATTGCCGAACACGGTTTATACAGCGCGCTCCGATAACCTTGTTTCTGTTCCGACGACGCAATACAGCCAATACCAACGTCGGCTAATACATCAGGAGCGCGATCATGAAACGGAAGAAGACGATTTGGGCCCGTCTGGCCTATGCGGCATGTGCCGCAATGGGCTTGTTGTCGATGGGTGCGCATGCAGCAACGAACGACGGTCTGACGCCACAGGAGTGTCGCACCTATCCCTTCGTTCAGACTCATCACGTGTCGCATCATGCGTTGATGACGGAACTGTCCGAACTCGAGGCGGTCGGCTATCAGCCTACTGCCGAGGACCCCACCTATCCTGCGCAACTAGATGTCGCCGAGCATCGACTCCATCGCGAGTACGAAGCCGACTGCGCGAACGTCGACCACCGATAAGCCCCATTCCTTTTTTTCATGCCGTTGCGGCGAAGCGTCGCGGCGGCTCTTTTCGTCCGCCACACTAAGTTCGGTTTAAGCTTTCGCGCTTACCCTGAAAAGAAGAAATGACGTTGACGAATCCACGTTACGTTATTCCTTCAGGGATACAAACGGAATTGTAAGATTGAGATATGGCGAGAATCCTGACGGTAGAGGACGACGAGCTGACCGGTTTATCGATTGTCTCGGAATTGCGGAAAGCCGAATTCACGGTGGATTGGGTGCGCACCGGAAGCGAAGGCCTGGCGCGTGCCATCTCGGGGAACTATGATGCGATCACCCTGGATCGCATGCTGCCTGACCTCGAAGGCTTGATGGTTTTGACGACGCTGCGCGCGGCGCACGTGAGCACGCCGGTCATGATGCTCAGTGCGCTGAGCGATGTCGACGAGCGCATTCGGGGCTTGCGCGCCGGCGGCGACGACTATTTGACGAAGCCATTCGATCCGCATGAACTGATCGCTCGACTGGAGGTTCTGCTAAGGCGCACCCGGCAGGCTGATCCGAGCGCGGCGTCCACGCATCTCGTTGTCGGTGATATCGAGATCGATCTGGTGAGTCGGATCGTCAAACGCGCGGGCGACGTGGTTAATCTGCTCCCCACCGAATACCGCATTCTCGAATTCCTGATGCGACATGCGCGGCAAACCATCACGCGCACGATGCTGTTCGAGACGGTGTGGGGTTATCACTTCGATCCCGGTACGAATCTGATCGATGTACATATGGGCCGCTTGCGAAAGAAGCTGGACGTACCCGGGCGCCCCGCGGTGATTGCCACTGTTCGCGGCGCAGGCTATCGACTCGAGTAAGGCTGCGGTATGCAATCCCCCGATAGTGCAACACTTGGCCGCCACGGTTATGCGAGTTGGTATAGCCCCTTGCTGCGATGGCTTGCTGCCTATGCCGTGGTCTTCAGCTTATCCGTCATGGCAATACTGGGCGCCTTGGCGTATTTTGTGACGGAGCAGGTCGCCCATGACGCGGACGCGGTGCTGTGGTGGCAAGTGCTCTATCTGGATTCGACGACGAGCGCGGAATTACCGGTCATCATCGAGCGGCGGATGGAAGAGTCGCCGGTGCACAGTAATTACTTCGGTTTATTCAATGCGCAACGACACTACCTGCTCGGCGACATTGTCGCGATCCCGAAAGATCTCGCTGACGACGCCCACGGGCACACGGTAAATGCCAGATCTTTCTCCATGAGCGAGCCGATCCGGATGCGGGCGATGCTGCGTCGTAGACCGGACGGGAATTACGTCGTTGTCGCACGGGATTTGACAAGTGTCCGGCATGTACGCCGCGTCATGCTCGACACGGTGCTCGGGGCCGGCGCGTTTTGTTTGTTGGCCAATCTCTTGCTAGGCGGCTATATCGGTTACCGGCAGGCACGGCGCCTCAAAACGATACGGCTGACGACCTTGGAGATTTCCGAAGGAAATCTGTCCAAGCGGCTGCCCGTGGGCGGTCGCGACGAGCTGGACATGATGGCACACCTCGTCAACCATATGCTGCAAGAGATCGAGCGTTTGATGCGGGAGGTCAAGGTGTCCTGCGATGGTATCGCCCATGACCTTCGGACGCCGCTCAGCCAGGTACGTAGTATTTTGGGACTAGCCATATCGCGCTCCCCGACGTCGAACGATCCGACCTTGCATGCCTATCTCGAGACGGCGAAGGAGCGTACGGATGCGTTGCTGTTGCGTTTCAGAGCCATTCTCCGTATCTCGGAAATCGAATCGTTGCAACGCCGAAGTGGCTTTGGTGATGCGATGCTCGGTCAGATCGTTCAGCAATTGGACGAACTTTATCAGCCGCTTGCCGAGGACGAGGGCTTGATGTGGCACGTGCGGCACGACGGCCCCGTCGATCCCGTGCATGGCGATGCGGCCTTGTTGTTCGAAGCGTTGTCCAACCTGATCGGCAATGCCATCAAGTTCTCACCCAGGGGCGGGCGTGTTGGTGTGACGCTTACCCATACCCCACTGGGTCCGATCGTCGCGGTCGAGGACGAAGGGCCCGGCATCGCGAAAAATGAACGCCAGGCGGTGTTGCAGCGCTTCTACAGAGGCGCGGAAACGCAGCATATACCGGGCTCTGGGCTTGGCTTGAGTATCGTGGTCGCCGTCACGACCTTGCACGGATTCGGCTTCCGGATCGGCGTACCCGAGAACGGCCGGGGTACGCGGGTCGAGGTACGTTGTTGGCCTCAGCATCTCAGCGCGGACGTCTGAGAATACGCTTTGTATCGTCGGTGGCGTTTTAAAGAAGAAGAGGGCAGCGGTGAGATTACTGTTATGTACGGGATCGTCGAATCGTGTGGCCTATTTTGAAAAGGCCTTACGCGAAAGCGCGCACAGCGTCTCGATCGTCACCGATATCGATGGGGCGAACTGGCTACTTCACACGGAAGACTTCGACGCGGTCATTTTGTTCGAGCGCGCGGGGGAGTCGGAGACAAAGGTCGCCGAGGACACCCGGGCGGTGCGGGAAACGGTGCGGTCGCGTTCACCTGAAACATGGCGCCAGCCGCTGATCTTTGTTTTGTGCGATTCGGCCACATCGTCTCTGCGTACCACCGTTTTGAGAGCCGGCGCCGATGCCTGTTTCTGCGAGCCCATTTATTTTGCCGAAGTGCAGGCACGCTTGGGCGCATTTCGTCGTTGTGTGCCTTCCGCAGCGCAGGAGGAAGCGTTGGGTGAGCCGGAAAAGAGGGCGGCGACGGATAGGGTGGGGAGAGGCGGTCAGACGCTCGATGCGGACGCGTCCGGTGCGGAAGTCGGCTACCTGGACGCGGGACGGCGTGAACTGATTTTCGCTGGCGTGCATCTCAGCTTGTCGGCTCGAGAATATCTGTTCGTCGATTGTCTGCTGCACCAAGCGCCGCATCCCGTTTCGCACGAACAGTTGTTGCAGTACTGCTGGTCCGAAAACGACGACGTCTTGCAGTCCGTGGTGGGACAGACGGCACTGCGATTGCGCAAGCGAATGCAACACGCCGGCATGGCGGTGAAGATCGAATCCGTTCCACGTTTCGGTTATCGTTTGATTTTCGGCGCGTGACATTGTCAGCGCCGCTATGCGTTTCCGATGAATCGGGATCGCGCGCTTGCCGCACGCTGTTATTTGCGCGGGTCAACGCGACGATCGAGGCCATTCTCACGGAAATGCCGAAGCTGCTGGCGGCAATGACGCCCTGACGTTACAACGCATGATGTGTCCTTGCCGATGCGGCCTGGGGAGGTAGGCAGTCCGCTTTATAGGCGACGTGCAGACGGTGTTCGGCGCGATCGTAGTCGGCAGGGTAGAGCGGATCCTGTCCCGCCGGGTTATAGCCGGCTGCTTCGAGTTCGCCCATTTCCGTGATTTCGTCTTTGTGATCGATATGCGAGGTATGGACGAACGGATATTCGTGGCATTCCTGCGGCGTCAATACTGGTAGCGACGCGGCGTGTGCAGTGGAGGTCAGGCCGCATGCGGCGGAGATCAATGCAAAAAAGAGGTAGGGGACAAGTTTCGTCTTGTTGCTCATGGTGTTTCTCCTGGTTTCATCGGGTATTGTGAGATGCGATCGATTGATCGCAGTCCTTAGATGAAATAGTAGAGCGTCAGGCGAATCCGACCGCGCTCGCAGCCATGAATGTTTTTTTAGTTTCTGTCTTGGCCCGCATCGGGCAAAAAAAATCCGTTGATCCGGGGGACTAGATCAACGGACAACCTCGGGGGTGAGGAGAACAATACGGGACCCACGCAACAAGTATAGCGAATCCGATTACCGCATAAATGAAGAATAGTTCATGATGCGAGCGGTGGTTTTGGCAGTGCACCTTGCTGCCAGCCACCGCCCAGCGCCTGGATGAGCGACACGGCCGCCTGCAATTGACGCACCCGCAGCGTACGGGCCTTTTCCTCCGCTTGTAGGGCTGCCTGCTGCGCCGTGACGACGTTCAGATAGTCGCTCGCGCCGTCGCGATAGCGGACCGTCGCCAAGACCAGCGTCTGCGCCGCTGCCGCACGCATATCGTTGACGCGCACCGCTTCGTTCGCAAGCACCTGTTCAAGATCGACTTGGTCGTCGACTTCCTGGAATGCCTTCAACACCGTGGCGCGATAGCGGTCCGCCGCCTGCTCGCGAGCAATCTTCGCCCCGAGGACTTCGGCATGACGTCGGCCACCATCGAAGATCGTCGCCGCCACCGAGGGTCCGAGCATCCACACGGCATTCGGTGCTGCCAGCCAGTTCGCCATGGTGTCGCTTTCATAGCCACCGGACAGGCCCAGGCCGATATCAGGGAAATAGGCAGCACGTGCAACGCCGATGTCGGCATTCGCTGCGGCGACGCGCCGCTCTGCCGCGGCGATATCGGGGCGCCGTTGCAATAACGTCGAGGGCAGGCCGGTCGGCGTGATGGGTAAAGGCACGCGCATCAGGTCGTCGGGCGCGCTGCCGACGTGCAGCGCCGTGTGCACCGTTGCGGCAACGCTTTGTCCCACCGTCGGCAGGACGAATTGTTCGGGCGTCACGCCTACCAAGGTGGCCATCGCATTACGCAGCAGATCGCACTGCCCCTGTGCGTCGATCCTTTGCGCCTGCGCATCCGCGAGTTGTGTCCTTGCCCGGGAAACGTCGATCTTCGTCGCCAGTCCGCCGTTATAGCGGCTCATCGTCAGGCGCAAAGCGTGTTGATACGCCGCAATGGTTCGATCCAGGACGCCGATGGTCGCCGCCGCGCCACGCCATTGGAAGTAAGTATTGGCGAGCGTGGCTTGCATATCCAGTTGCAGCGCCGCGAGGTCGTCCGCCGCGGCGCCGGCCATGGCCCGTCCCGCTGCAAGTCGGTTTCGCTCTCGCCCCCATAGATCGAGGTCATAGTTCACGCCGAGCTTGACGCTCGCGTCGTTGTACTCGTCGGGTTGGGTACTACCGCGAAGCGGTCGCGTGTCGGACTGTCGTTGCCGATCGACGGCGCCCTCGAACCCCAAAGTCGGCAGCAAGGACGCACCGATGACGCGAAGCGTCGTCACGCTGGCATCGTGATGCGCAACGGCGGCTTGCACCGTGGGATTTGCCGCGACGACGCGAGGCTCTAGCGCATCGAGCGTGGCATCGTCGAATGCCAGCCACCACGCACCGCGTGCCTTGCCGGCATCGGCATCGAATGGATGCCACTGCGATGCATGGGCCGGTGCATTTCCCTGAAATGCATTCGGCAAGTTCATCTTCGGTGCGTGATAGGTCGGCGCGAATGAGCAGGCAGCCAGTCCGACCGACAGCATCGCCGCGAGCAACGGACGATAAAGCGTTCGCAGACGCGGTACGAACATGAAATCAGCCATGCGTATCCTCCGTCGTAGCGTGGTCGGGCGAGGTTTCCGGTAAGCGAACCGCTTCACCGTCGACCAATCCGTCCGGCGGATTATTGACGAGCCGATCGTCCCGTTGGAGCGGGGCCTGGCCGTTTGTCGGGCCCGATGCCAATGCCACGCGATCGCCGAAGTTCTGAGCAATGCGTACGTCGCGGAAATGCACGTGGCCATCGGCGCCATAGACGGCGACCTGTACCGTGTTGCTACGGAATATCAGCGTGCTGGACGGCACGGTGAGGCCGCCGGGGGGATTCGGCACACGGAAACTGATCTGCGCGTAGGCACCGGCTGTCAGCGCACCGGATGTATTGTCGATCGCCAGTTCGACGCGTTGTGTCGCGGAGGACGGATCGATGGCGTCAGCCATGTCGGTGATTTTTGCGATAAACGTCTGCCCCGGATGTTCGGGCACGGTGATCGACGCTTGCATCCCAGGGCGCAGCGTGGCGGCATCGGCTTCCGGCACATCCGCATAGACGCGCAATCGACTTTCATCGGAGAGCGCGAATAGCGGTTTTTGCGAGGTACCGTCCGCGGTGATCAGGTCACCGACATCGGTATTGCGTGCCGTGACGATGCCGGAAAAGGGCGCTTGAATGGCTTTATAGGCCGACGTAGCCTCCAGTCGCGAGACATTCGCTTGATCTGCGGCCACGTTTGCTTGTGCCGCGGTGTAGGCGCTGTCTTTCTCATTCGCCTGCTGCGCGGAGACGGCGTCCTGTGTCAGCATGTCGTCCCAGCGGTGCGCGGTCGAGCGTGCCAGATCCTGGTTGGCGATCGCGCTCTTCAGCTGCGCACGGGCCTGGGCCAGTTGCTCGTCCAGCTCTGGACTGTCGATCCGTGCCAGCACCTGACCGGCCTTGACGCGATCACCGATGTCGGCATACCAAGCATGCAGATAACCAGGTACGCGGGCATAGAGCGGCGCATTGGTCCAGGCATTCAACTGGCCTGGCAAGGACAGGCTATGCGCTGCGGCGAGGGCGGTCGGATGCAGCGTGGCTACGGTCGGTTCCGCTTGTGCATTGGTCCAGGTGGTCAGGGCCGTATGCGCATGCATCCGGCTCCACAGACCGTTGGCGACCACGCCGCAGGCCAGCAGCACTGCAATGACGGCGAAGGGCTTCATCGATCGAGTACGAGGGGCGGCGGGAGCCTGGAATTCAGTTGACATGGGGTTCTCCGGGAATGTGCGCGAGGGTGTCCGCCGGCGCGTGCGTCAGGCTCGGCGGTGTGCCGCTTACCGAACGTGCAACGGTGTCACGGCGATGAACGATGCTGAAAAGGACCGGGACGAAGAACAACGTTGCAACGGTGGCGCACATCAAACCGCCGATGACTGCGCGTCCGAGCGGTGCGTTCTGTTCGCCGCCGTCGCCAAGGCCCAGCGCCATCGGCAGCATGCCGATGATCATGGCCAAGGCCGTCATCAAGACCGGGCGAAAGCGCGTGAAGCCTGCATTCGTTGCGGCGTCGAGGGCATTGCCGAGTTCGGCTAGCTGTTCCCGGGCAAAACTGATCACCAGGATACTGTTCGAGGTGGCCACGCCCATGCAGAGAATCGCACCGGTCAGGGCGGGCACGGACAAGGGGGTTCCCGTGATGAACAGCATCCAGACGATCCCCGCGAGCGCGGCGGGGAGTGCCGAGACGATGACGAAGGCATCGCGCCACGAATGGAAGTTCACGACGATCAATAGATAGATCAAACCGATGGCGGCGACGATGCCGAAGATCAGGCCCGCGTACGTCGCGTTCATCGTCACGATCTGGCCGCGCAGCGTAACCTGCGCGCCCTTCGGCAACGTTGCACGATGTGCCGCGATGACGTGCTTGATCTCAGTGGCAACGGCGCCGATATCGCGGCCCTGGGTAGTCGCGAAAATATCGATGACCGGCTGGATGTTGTAGTGGGACACGATGGCGTCGCCTTCGCTCGGCTTCAGCGTGGCGATCGCCCCCAAGGTCTGTGCGCCGCCATTCGGATCGGTGATCATCAGATTATCGAGGTCGCCAACCGACGACATCCAATATTGCGGCGTTTGTGCGATGACCGGATAAGAGACACCGTTCTGGACGTTCAGCCAATAGAGCGGCGAAACCTGGGCCGTGCCGGCCAGATTGGCGACGACGGCATTCGTGACGTCCTGCTCCGTCAGCCCGACCTGCGCGGCGCGCGACCGATCGACATTGATCGACAGTTGTGGGTAGGTCGCGGATTGCTGTATGCGCGCATCGGCAATGCCCGGAATCTTCTGGATGTCGGCCAACAGCGTCTGTGCATAGCGGTGATCCGCGGCGAGGTCGCGTCCGGAGACCTGGAGGTCCAGCGGCGCCGGCGAGCCGAAGTTCAGGATTTGCGAGATGATGTCCGCCGGGAGGAAGGAGAAGGTCACGCCCGGATACATCCGCGGCAACAGGGTCCGCAGCGTCTTCACATAACCTGCCGTCGGGTCGTGATGTGCGTTCAGCGACACGGTGATGTCACCGTCGTAGGGGCCCATCGTTCCGGAGTTGTTATACGTCAGATTGATCCCGCTATTGGGCAAGCCCATGTTGTCGACGATGCTGGAGAGCTGATTCGCGGGGATCACGTGACGAATCGTTCCCTCGACCTGATCGAAGATCTCGGCGGTCCGCTCGATCCGCGTGCCGACCGGTGCGCGAACGTGAATCAACATCGCACCGCCGTCCACCGAGGGAAAGAAGATTCGGCCGAGCGACGGCACCAATGCGAACGACACCAGCACGAGACCCAGGAAAACGACGATGAAGCGTCTCGATTTTGTCAGCGCGGCAGCGAGCAAGGCGGCGTACGATGCGCGCACGCGGGAGAAGCCGCTTTCGAAATGACGGTGAAACGCCGCGAAGAAGCGCATCGGGAGATTGCGCGAGACGGCTGTCGTTTCACCTTCGGCGTCGGTGTGGTGCGGTGCGTGGGCGTGGGCGTGCGGCTTCAGCACGTACTGCGCCATCATCGGCACGAAGGTGCGCGACAGGATGAAGGACGACACCATCGCGAAAATCACCGATTCCGCCATCGGCACGAAGAGGAATCCTGCCACGCCATCCAGCATGAACATCGGTACGAAAACGATGCAGATACACAGCAAAGACACCAGGGCGGGCGTGACGATCTGCGCGGCACCGTCCATGATCGCAAGGGGCACGGCCTTGCCCTGCTCCAGATGGAAGTTGATGTTTTCGATCGTGACGGTGGCGTCGTCGACCAAGATGCCGACGGCCAGTGCGAGTCCGCCCAAGGTCATCGTATTCAAGGTCTGACCAAATACGGACAGCAAGGCGATGGCCGACAGCACCGCCAGCGGAATCGACGCGGCGATGATCAGCGTAGAGCGCCAACTGCCGAGGAAAATCAGAATCATGAAGGACGTCAGCGCCGCAGCGATGATCCCTTCCCGGGCGACACCGGATACCGCGCCTTTGACGAAGACCGATTGATCGTCGAGCAGCACCACATGCAACGATGGCGGCAGCGTCTGCTCGATGCGCTTCATCTGCGCCTTGACCCCGGCGACGACGTCCAGCGTCGATTCGCTGCCATTTTTCAAGACGCTCATCAGAACCGCGCGATGCCCATCCAGTCGCACGACGTTCGCCTGTGGCGTACTGCCGTCGACCACGCGCGCGACATCGCGGATGTAGACGGTCGTGCCGTCCACTTCCTTGATCGGCATATCGTTGATACGGTCCAAGTCGAGCGGACTGTTATTCAACTTGACGTTGTACTCGTTGCTGCCGATCTTGATCGTGCCTGCCGGAATGATCTGGTTTTGACGCGTCAACGCCGTGCCGACGTCGGTTGCGGACAGGTGATGGGCCTGCAGCGCCGCCGGGTCGAGCATGATATCGACGATGCGATTCCGGCCGCCATAAGGCGCCGGAATCGCGACACCGGGCACGGATAGCAGTTGCGGGCGAATGAACTGCGTCGCATAGTCGCCGATCTGCCTTTCGTTCAGACTGTTGCTGGTCAGCGCGATCTGCAATACCGGGACGGTGGATGCGCTGTAGTTCAAGATCATCGGCGGCGTCATGCCGGGTGGCATTTGCTTTAGGACCGTCTGCGAGATCGACGTGACCTGCGCGGTCGCCGTGCGGACATCGACATCCGGCTGGAAGAAGATCTTGACGATGCCGTATCCGCGATAGGATTGCGATTCGATGTGCGCGACGTCGTTGACGGTCGTGCCCAAGGTTCGCTCGTAGTAGGTGACGATGCGCCCCGACATGTCATCAGGTTGTAAGCCGGTGTAGCTCCAGACCACACTGATCACCGGGATTTTGATATCGGGGAGGATGTCCGTTGGGGTGCGAAGCGCCGCTAGAGGCCCCACTATCAGAATAAGCAGTGCTAGCACGATAAACGTGTAAGGCCGCACCAGCGCGAGACGTACTATCTTCAGCATGAGGACCGTTCCTTCAATGGGTGCGCCGCCGGAAAACCGTATTACATCGAATGCGATACGGTTTTCCGGACGAGATAGCAGCGATTCTCGTGGCGACACCCGAAAGGGACGCGTTGCGAAGGATGAAAAGAAATTTAAGAAGGTGGCGGAGCGAGCGTGTTGCTGCTCTTACACGGCCCATTGCAGGCGATGTGTGCGCGGCGCGCGCGTTTGATCTCGACTCGCGGCAAGCGTGGCGCCGGCTTTTATGCTGCTTTTACGCCGATTCTTTGCCTGAGGCGCGCAGTTTCCCCGGCGTCATCCCATAAACGGTGCGGAAGCTGCGAATGAAGTGGGCGAGATCCGCGAAGCCGCATCCGTAGGCGATATCGTTGAGTGGACGTGCCGAATTCAAGAGCAGCCAACGGGCGTATCGCAGCCGCATCGTGCGGTAGAAGTTTTTCGGCGATACGCCGAGCGATCCGACAAATACCCTTTCGAGTTGTCGTACGCTCGTGCCGGTCATCTTGGCGATCGTTTCGATCGTCAGCGGTGCTTCCAGGTTCTCTTCCATCAGCACGATCGCGTGCCGCGCCTGAACATTGTCCACACTGGGATAGCCGAGTGCCTGGCGCCGCTCGATGAAGGAGGCGCCGCCGCGTCGGCTGACCGTCATCTGGTGGATCACCTTGGCGGCACGGTCCGCGCCACAATGTAAGCCAATCAAGCGCGTGGCCAGCTCGATCACCGAGACGCCGCCGGCACAGGTGATGCGATTACCGTCCAATAGATAGTCGGCGTTAGTCATCACGCCGAGACCCGGAAACATCCTTTTGTAGTCTTCATAGTGGTAGGCGTGGACGCAGGCGACGCGGTCCTTCATATAACCGCCCAGTGCCAGGACGAAGCTGCCGGTACACATGCCGATCAAGGGGACATGTTGCGCGTCCTTTGCCGCCAGATAATCCCACAAACGCCGGTCGATGCCGTCGAGGTGGGAGAGCAGCCCGCCGATGACGACCAGGTAATCGAATTTTTCCGGATGTTGGTCGATCCCTTCCACGCGGACCGATGCGTTGCAACTGGCGTGGACTTCGCCCGCCTGGGTGCCGAGCAAGGTCCAGGCGCAACGCAAGGGCCGGCTTTGATCGCCGAGATCGGCGGCGTGGCGCAACGCATCGCAAAAACCGGCCAGCGACAACAGCGGGAAGGTTGGGAGCAACAGTAAGCCGATATGCAATTCCGCGCCGCTGCGCGCGCGAGCGCTTGCTGGGCCGTCCCGATCGAGACGCTCGACCAGTTCCCGCCCCGCGTAGGAATCGGGGCGTACGAGATCTGTTTCTTCGAGAGGCAACGGCATGGATTCTCCAAGGCGCCACGGAATGGCAGCGTGGACGTGCTCGGCGTCATCGCGGTTGGAACGATGGCTGCGGAGCGGCGCCGCAACACGCCACCATTATAGCGTTTGCATTAAACGGGTTCGTCTTTCTCGTGCACCGGCGTTTTTGGGATCCACCAGGGCCCGCTGCGTTTCCGCTGTGTGAAAGTGACGGACGGGACGATATTTATTTCGCTCCAGGCACAGACGATTCGGTTGGGCCTCGTGAGCGGCATAGGGGTTTCCTAGAATAGGCGTGTCGGAGCGGCGATGAGCGCCTGCATCCTTGTGGCGTTTCCATCACGCCAGGATGAACTGCGCTTCTTGTGCGCTTTATCCCATTCTCAAGGAATTCACGTCATGCCTACTCCTGTTACATCGCGCTCCCCGAGCCCGTCGACGACGCCGATCGAGACGCCCCCCCAGCAGACTACGACGACCGTCCCCGGGGAGTCCGGCCGCACCGGGCGTGCTACGTCGCGGGACCGGAACGAGTCCGTGACGGGCGGCTTGGCACGGCGTCAGGCGTCGGTCGAACAGCAGCGCCGGCCCTTGTCATCGACCACGCTGCCGTTAGGGGAGCCGGTCATGGCGGCGGGGACGCGCGGAACGGCGTCAAGCAGTGCCGATGTCCCGCAATCGGTCACGCCGGCAATGGTGGAGCAGGCACGGAACAGCCTGCTGGAGGCGATGGAACGCGTTCCCGGCGAGGGCAAGGAAATGGCTTTCATCAAGTCTTTCTTCGCGGCGCCGGGCGCAAGCGACAAGGCGAAGGGAAAACAGGCAGACACCACGGCGTTCGCCGGTTTGCGCGAACCGGAGACCGACATCGGCGAGATGTTGGGGACGGCGCGTACGCCGGTACCGTTGACGATCGATTCCTTGTTGAAGACGGCTAAGTCCAGCTCGGACTCGCTGGCTATCGAACTGACGCCGCCGGAAAAGAAGGCCGCTGAGAAAGGCGCGACGCAGATCCAGGACTTCGTGACGAAAGGGGTGAGCACCGTGGCATCGACGTCGGGTGCGCAGATCGGCGCGACGGAGAACGAGTTGGCGATCGAGCGGCTCAGCGAGCAAGTCATCGCCGATGCATCGCGGATGGTGGGACACAACGCGACGCCCGAAGAGCGGAGTGCCGCGCTAACAACGACGCTAATGCAGCGCATGTCGGAGGCGTTCGCCAGTGGCAAGGCCTTTCCGGCGCGCGTGGCGGCCAACGATTTCGAGTCCGGTACGGCGAAGTTTGCGGCATCGGTGGCGAACGTCGGTGCCCGCAACGCCTTGTCCGTGCTGATTCCGACTACGGCCCGTCAGATGATTAGCTATGGCATCGAGAAAGGCATGACGGATGCCCATGTCAGTGACCATGGGCGGATCGCACTGGGCACCGCGGTTGCCTTGCTGCCGGTGGCGCTGCATATGGTCGGCGCGGTGCGCGATCATACGGCGGCGACGGAGACGTTCACCAGCGTTCGCTCCCGCGCGATCATGGGGGGCTTGACGCTTGCGGCGGTCGTGGCCGGTTTGTCGACGGGCGTGATGCGCGAGACTGCTGTCCAGATTATCGCCTTCACGATTTATACGGCGATGCGAGATCTGATCGTCCAATCACGCATCAAGCTGGAGAATGTGAATTCCTCCGGGACGCAGCCGGATGCGACGCACTTCGGCCTGATCAGCGTTGGCTATGGCGTGGACCAGGGCCTCGTCAACCTCGCGATGTCGACAAAGGCGTCGCCCTCGGGGCCGACGGCCTTTATCAATAAGGCCGGACTGAATCCAGGCAACGCGGCCCGTCGGGGCGGCATCAATTTCGCCGGTGAAGTCGCCGAGGATCTGATGTTCAACGGGATTCCCGCCTACCGCGAGAGCCGGCCGTTGCAGCTGGCGCTGAAGGATGCCAAGTGGACACCGAATGGCGTGACCAATGCCGCGCTCGGCCCCTGGGCCGTTCGCTCCGGCATTCTCGGGATGTCCCTGATCGGGTCGAACATCATTGCGCAGCACCTGGGGACACCGGCACATTCCGCCGAAGAGCTGGAAGGGATCAGCGATATGTTCTATGCGTTGTTGAATGGTGTGCTATACGAGCCGTTCGCGAATTCCGGCTCGGCGCAGCCGCAGCCGGCCTCGGCGCATGACGATGCCGAAACCGCGTCCTTGCGCACCATCGCCAGCCATACGTATCAGTCGCCGGATGTCGTCATGACCAACCATGCCGATGTCGAAGCCGCCGAGGCGGCCGCAACGCCCCGTCAGTCCAACGTCTAAGACGGCAGCGCGGCGGCGAGATGCCGCTGCGTAAGGCGTGTCGTGCATACCCTGCACGGCCCGCCTTACGCAGCGGCATTTTTGTATGGGTCGCCGTGGCAGGGTGGACCGATAGCGCGCGAACGGCCCGTGATAACGCAGGGCAAGGCAGGCGGGCCGCCATAGCAGAAAGCCCGGATGGCAGACACTGGCCATCCGGGCGATCGAGGTGTTACAAGGGGATCATATCAGCGCTTCCAGGAGGTGGTAGCGCTGCAAGCAGACGGTATAGGGACGCCCCGTCTGCTCGGTGCGTCAAGCATCCAGATCCGGTTGCGGCTTCGGGATCACCGCCCATGCGTTCGGCGATGCGCCGGCCGGAATCGGCTTCGGCAGGTCATTCCGGGTCTTGATCACGTCCTCGGGATCCACCACGAATTCACGATGCACGCGCTTGGCAATCTTGGTTTCGAACTCCGCCGCATTGGTACCGAACTGACCGCCGAAGTGATCGAGTGTCGTGGTGTCGTCGATCAGATTCAGTTTCGCACCGCGCTGGACAGCTTCCGGCGGGAGCGATGTGACATCGTAGGTATTCATGTCCATCGAGGTGGCCGCGATCGCGTTGGCGTCGTGACGGCTGCCGTCGCTCGCGACGAAGGTCGCCTTTGCCGTCAATGGGGGCGCCCCGTTGGCATTGCTGCCCTTGATGCGGGACAGACCGTCGGCATAACCGATATTGGCCACGGCGACCTGGGTCTCCGCGGTCGCGACGAAGTTGCCGCCATAGCCGACCTTATCGCCGGGCTGGAGCGTGCGCGATTGCTCGACCGTCGTGGACAGGCTCACGGCCGGGCGCAACGGGTTTTCGTCGGCGCCGAAGGGTGCCTGGCCGTGGAATACGCCGCCGCCGCGCACCATATCGTAATGATAGTCGGGCCCGAGGAAGATACCGGACGACGCTGCCAGCGTCGCCTTCGTGCCCGGGAAATCCGCACGTACCGCTTCGAAATTCTGGCGTTGCGCCGCCGTATCCGCATTCGGCGTATAGGTACCGTCGGGGTTGCGCGTGGCGCCGCCAGCGGTGCCGAGATGGCTCATCACGTACAGCACGTTGATGTTCGACAAGGCGGCATTGCCTTGCGCCTGGCGTGTCGCGAAATCGGCGTCCGATTCATTCGCGCCCCGTCTCGGCTTTAAAAACGCGCGCTCGTCGACGCTCATGCCCGCGCGCGACATCCCCGTGTCGAATTGCAGGATCGCCGGTAATTTGACGCTGTGGAGCGCACCCGCATCGTTCCATTGCGCGATCTGTTCCAGACTGTTCAGGACCGGCGTGATCTTGTGCTCGATCAGATAGTCCATATTGGCATGGGCCGGCGGGCCATCCAGCAGGAACACGGCGGTATCGTCACCGGTCGCGGGATTTTCCGCACGCATCGCGTTGCGGAGTTCGACCGCTTCGATCGTTCGCGCAACGAAGAAGTCTTTTACGCCTTCTTCGCGCAGCAGTCGCGCGAAACCTGGCGCGCCGAGACCATAGGCGTCCGCCTTGATCACGGCAGACAGCGTTGCACCGGACCCGGCTCTGTCGATTTCCGCCTTGGCCGCGCGAATATTGTCTCGGATGGCGCTCTTGTTGACGGTGATCGTGGCGCCCGCCGCCGCGCCTGCTTGCCGATACGCCTCGGCTTTATCGATGGCGGTCACCAGTTCGCGTACTTGGGGATGCGCGGTTTCCATATCAGGGACGCTCTTATCGCGCGTCTTGGCGAAGATACCCTGCTTGGGTTCGCGTCGCGTCGTGGCGGCTGGGGAAGGGCTGCGCAATTGGGAACCGTTGTCGGCGCGTGGGCGAAGCAGATCATCGGAGCGGCTGCCTCGACGCGATCCGCCGTTGGCCGGCTGCTGCGGGGCGCGCTGTGTCGACGTTGTTGACGATTCTTCCGCCAGGGCGGCCGCCGACGAAGAACCGGCGACGGGCGTATGCGTTCTTAGCATGGTCTGATTATCCCAAAATGAAAGTGGAAATGATTGCGTCGCACTCCCCGCATTGGTTTCGCGAAACGCATGGAGTGTATTTTCTGCTGGTAAAACGTGCGCCTTGGGGTAGTAACGAACCGGTGATGCCTGTCACGAAAAACACATCGATGCGAGTGCATAATCACGCGGTGCGGCGGTGCGGCGGTGCGGACGATCACTGATCGGAACCGAGAGAGGGCTCGTTGAGCAGACGTTGCAGTCTGCGCGTGGCGACGATCTCATCGGCCAGGATCGCGCTTGTGGTCTCGCGTACGGCGATTACCCGCTGTAGGATCAACCAGCCACTGGCATCGCAACCGATCGCCGCGCCGAAGGTGGCGAGCAGATGGCCGGACAGCTGCAGCATGCGATTTGCCGTGGCGGATTCCCTCAGCGACAGGCCGGATTCGGCGCTGATCAACACACCGGGCTCGATGCCTTCGACGCGATCGACATAGACTTGCGTCGGTTTCACGGCGACCCAGCCGCCTTCGACCATCAGCATGCCGTCCCGCCACGCGTGGTAGGCATCTTCCGCGTTCTGGTGGAGCAAGGCGAACGCATCACGTGTCAGTGCGCTTACGCGTTGCTGTATCTCGTCGGGTCCCGCCACCGTTACCAAACCGTTCATCTCGTTAAAGGTGGAATCAAGCCCTGATCCAGACGAAGGCACCGCTTGCCAAGTTATCGAACATCTCGTCCGACGACTCCAGGATGTTCTTGCGCCAGTAGCGGCCGTGCTCCACGTAATGGGCAACCAATTCGGCGAGGTAAAGGCCATCGACGTCGGCCGTCAACGGCACGCGCAGCAGAAGAATGATGCCGCCGGTACTGGGGTCGAGTCCGAGTTGTGCCTGGTCCTGCGCGTAGATCAATAGATTGGATTCGAGTAAGAGGCGAAAGATGCGCAGCGTACGCCCGCTGCTGACAATGCCGTACTCGAAATTGAGATAGATCGCATCCGGATCTTCTTCCAGATAATCGATTGCAAGGTCGAAGCCGCTTGCTTCCAGGAAGCCCGCTTCCACGATCGCGTCGGCGCCCGGGATGTCCAGCTCCTCGCAGAGTTCGACGATCAATTTGTTGCGGCGCTCTAGGCTCATGCTGACGGTCGACCTTACGTATGGGGAATAGGGAACAGCAAACGTAAAGCAAGATGGGCATCGGCACCGGGCCGATTGCGACGATACGGCTCGCAATGTTTGGCACGGTGGTCCGATACCCAGGTTGATGCATGCGTACCGCGGATCAGCCTTGGGTCAGCGACTTCATGGCTTTCGGGCCGGCTTCTTTCAACTGCGCCATCGTTTGTGCCAGGTTGATCGCGTTTTCCGCTTCTGCCGCTTGGTTGATCTGAGCGATCGCCGACGTCGTATCCGACGTCGTGCCCACTGCCGATTCCGCCGCGCTGCTCGCGTCGCTTACAACGTTGCTGGCCGTGTTACCCTTCGAAACTGCGCTGGAAGCACCCATGTTAGTTCTCCTATGAGAGTGACTGAATGAATAAACCGATTGGTATCCGGTGAGCCCGGAAGGACACAACATCCGCTTCGAGTTGCATGAACGCTTCTCGTCGCAGCACGACAAACCACCTCTACAACACCCCTCAGGCATCCTGCAGCCGACCGCATATCGCGGCGGCGGCAAGCATCCCATCGGAAATCACATTCGCGGCACTGCGTGTTTGCAGTTCCGCTTCCGAAATCGCTGCTTTTGCGACATCGGCCGAGACCTGCTGCAACTGTGCAATGGCCTGCGCGACGCGCGGATCATGTGCATTGCGTGCGACGATGATATTGATCTGATCCAAATCTTCCTGCAGTTGCGGCGTAACGGATTGGTACATCGCTCATGCTCCATGCGTTCAAGGTTGCGAGGGAAGCGGCGCCTCGCCGGGTGGCAGCGTCGAGGCAAGCGGCGTTGCCATCGACTTCACCACGATCGGGGCGACCTGCGAAATCGCATGCGGCCGCGGTACTACATTCGTCGATACATTGCCGACGCTGCCGGCGTTTTCTGTCGCCCCGTTCAGAGGGGCCGGTCCCGCTAACGCTACCGGTGCGCCTGCGGTTGCCGTTGCCATGGTCGCGGCGCCCGATGTCGCTGCGGCGGCTGCGGTCACCGACGTCCCCGAAGCAGCGGTTGTTGCTGCCGCGCCGGTGGCAAGCGCCGTCGCGCCGTCCGCGCCGGTCGTTGCCGCCGCGACCGCGGGATCCGGTGTCGGATCCGGGGCGAAACTCTTGCTGCCATCCGGCATTTGGATGTAACGCACGCCGTCTGCATCGAGCATCGCTTCGGCGCCGGTGCTCGGCAGCGACGCTTGCGTCATCCGGTCGTTGATCCGACGAATCCGCCCACCGTAGTCGTTCTGCGTCCTCGACAGCAGCGTGCGCATGCTATCGAGGTTGTGCGTCGGGCCGGATACGGTAAAGACGCCCTGGCCGTCGTAATGCACCGTCAAATGCCGGTCGCCCAGCGACGATTGCAGATCGTCGGCAATATTTGCTGCAACCGAATAACGCTGATCGATTGCCGCCTTGGCCGTACTGCTGTGCGGCACCGCCGCCAGATCCTGCAGTGCGCGGCGGATCGCCAGCGCATCACCGGCCGAGGCGACGATGCCGCCGAGGACGATCCGACCATCCGCGTGCGTCACCGTCACATCCGTTTCATTCAAGCGCAGTAGCGCCTCACGTATCGACTTGTCCTGCTGTTCGGCCAGCGTCAGCGTCGGCGCGACGGGCGTCGGGCGAATCGCGGCGCGGGCTTTTTCCGACGAGCCGTCGGTGAGGACCAGCGTCAATCCGACGATCAGGCCCACGACGACGACACCGGCCCCACCACTATAGGCCCAGCGCTTTTTCAGCGCCCCATCGGCGCGCTTCTGTTCGCTGATGATTTGTTCACGTCGGCTGAGCGGGGCGGCCGGCGCGTCAGCGCCCGCTGCTTTTGCGGCAGCGCCGTCATCCGCTTTTGCCACTTCCACCGCTTGCAGCAACTTCTCAAAAAGGCTGACTTCCGAAGGCCATTCTGCGTCGGCCGGGCCGACGCAGAACACCGTTTGCCCGTTACGACGCGGCATCCAGTCGAGCAATGTTTGCGCGACGGACTTCGACGGCGCCTTGCCCGCGGGCGGCGTCATCGTCACAGTGCCATCGCTACGATATTCCAGAAACATTGTCTCGCCTTCCCAGTCGCTGATCTGCACGTCGGCTTGCTCGCTGCTGCCGACCGTCCAGATGCCGTACTGCAAATTTAAGCGGGCACCCGCATGGCATCCGGTCAGAATACGAAATTGTTTGGTCATAACCGAAACTCGCAAGGTCGTTTATTCGGCGCCGATCATGCGACGATCCAACGTGCGCCGACGTGCGCGTGCAATACCCAGCTGCGCGGGAAGGCGCGGCGTATGCAGGGCCAGTTGAAACAAGACGACGGTAAGGTTGAATAGTTCCTGCTCATGTCCAAGCGTGCCTTTCGGCGCAGGTATGTGGCCGTATGCGGCAGTGCCATCCACGAGACGCTGGCGCGCTGCCTCGACCGTCGCCGCGAAGGGCAGCCGCGCGCGATGGCCCGGCACGCCTGCGCCGTCCTTTTCGCCGCGACGGCCCGGCTGCGACGGGACCGCCGCCGTGAATTTGTCGGAACGCGTCTTCGCCGTCGGTGCGGCGGCGGCGAGTGTGATCGCCTGCTGTGCTAAAAAGCGCTGTAGAACGCGTACCGCGGCCGGCAAGACATTGACCTTACCGCCACGCGTCGGCCGCGTCACCGATGTCGAACCTGCCGGCTGCACCAGCTGCAGTGTTTCCACGGCCTCCGGACGATTGCGTTGCACGAGCGCGAGCAGCGCGGCCTCGGCCCATTCGCGCGTCGCCTTCGGTTCGACGTTCGCACGCGCGGCAAAGCCACGTGCCGCAGGTTCGGACCCGCTGGTACGCAATGCGCCGGGCAAGGCATGACGCGTCGCGTCCGCCTGCGCTCCCGTGCGGGTGTCCTGCGGCGCTGCCATGTCGACTTCGAATGAATCCATCCGCGCGAAGCGGCGTTCCTCTTCGGTGCCTTCGTGATTTTCGGTGCTGCCGCTGTCATCGGATCCGGCGCACAGCACCAGGTCCGCGAGCATTTCCGCGCTTTGTTCGTCGATACCGATGCTGTAATCGTCGGACTCGACACTGTCATCGCCTGAATCGGTACCGGTCACGCCCGTTCCGCCGCCGCCTTTCTTGCCGCGCCGACGCTTCGAACCCATCCGATGGCCGAAGCGCGGATGGTTCTCGCTCAACTCATAAAGGCTCTCGAACTCGGTCGGCATCTCGTCTTGAACGATCGCTTCGATGTCATCCGCGTGTTCGCTTCCCGCCATGTCCTGCGCGCCGTCGGTGCGCTTGCTGCGCTTCTTCTGCAGCGGCCGAGGACGCGGCTTACGGGCGTTCGGCTGCTTCGTTTGCTTGTTGTGGTGATGTGCCTCTTTCTCCGCCGATTCCCGCTCGTAGGCGAGATCCAGCCGCGCGGAAGCACCGGCGTGATGCGTTCTCATGGAAAGATCACCGTCATCACCGAGCGGGCGAATTCGAGTACGGCCGAGGCGCCCCAGGGTGCGGCGATGAGGATGACCACGGTTACGATGATCAGCTTCGCGACTTGCGAAATACTCGAATCCTGCAAGGAGGTGATCGCTTGCAGGAAGGAAATCACGAGACCCGACAAGGCGGCGGTCGCGACGGCCGGTAAGGAGACGAGCAGGCAGACCGTCAACGCGCTCGTGGTCAGTCGAACAATGTTTTCGTAGTCCATGTCTTCACTTATAGGTCGAAATGAGGCCGTGGATCAGCAGCGACCAGCCATCCAGCGCGACGAACAGCAAGAGCTTGAAGGGGATCGCGACATTCGTCGGCGTCACCTGCGATAGCCCGAGCGCCATCAATACGTTGGCGATGATCAGGTCGACGACGATAAAAACCAGGTAGAGCAGAAATCCGATCTTGAATGCCGATGTCAATTCGCTGACCGTGAAGGATGGGGCGAGAATGATCAAGTCGTCGGGCGTCATTTTCGCGGCCATGTCCGCCGGCCAGATCTGCTTGGCCGAGCGCATGAAAAATTCCTTGTCCCGGTCCGACGTATGTTTTTCCAGGAACTGCCGGAACGGTTCGCGCGCCGCCTCGAACAGCGTGATGACATTGGCGCCGTTGCCGCCGTCGCCTTGCATCCGTTGCGCCACGTCGTAAGCTTGCATGCCGACCGGCGCCATGATGAAACACGAGACGATCAAGGCAATGCCGTTGGTGACCGTCGAGGGCGGAACCTGTTGCGCGCCGATCGCGTTCTTCAGCAGCCCCAGCACGATGACGATCTTCGTGTACGACGTGACGACCATGGCGATGAAGGGCAGTAAGCCGAGCGCCAGCAGCGTGATGAGCAGCGACGCGAGGTTTAAACCATTACCCATGAGCGTGACCGTTCCGATGCACGCGTACGCCCAATTGATCGCCGACGGCGACCAGTTCGCCGGTCGCGACCGTCCGACCCGAGACGACGAGATTCACCGCCGCATTGCTGATTTTTTCGGGCAAGGTCAGGATGTAGCCGGGGCGCACGCGTGCCAATTCGGCCGCCGGCATCGCCACGCAGCCTATCTCGATATGCACCATCAGATCGACGTCGTTGAGCAAGGTGGTGTCGGCATCGGCGGCATCCGCTTCGTCGCTGTACGTGTCTCGCGCGTCGTCGTCCAGGCTCTCGGCGTGTGCGCCGGATGCGGCGAAGTCGAGGTGATCGGTTCCGGCATCCGGATGGTGCAAGTCGATGCGATCGTCAGTCATGTCCGGCCTGTCTATGATGTGAATGCTGTTCTCGTCGATGTACACCGGATGGCGACATTGCCGCTGTCCGGCCGCGCCCCACAGCCAGTGGCCGCCGATACGCGGCGCGCTTTCCGCGTCGTCCTGTCCGGTCTCCGCGGCCGATGCGCCGACTGCGTACTGCCAGGGCCAACCGAGAAGGACATCGCCATGCCGCAGGCTGCGGAGCGTCGACACCTTGTAGCGTCGCGACGTGAGTCGCAATCGCGTCGGGATCGCGATCCCGTCGAGCCGGTTCAGCAAAGTCGCCGCGGACGGCGCCTCGCCCGCGTGCCGCGCGGCGAACGCCTCGACGAGCGAGGGCGACAGTGCCTCGACGATGCACAGGAACGCGCCGTCGTCGTAAAAAACCTCAGGCGTTGCCGCCGCGCTGTCCTCGCCGTCCGTGCCTTCCGGCAGGCGGCAGGCGACACTCAGGCCGACCGTGACGGCCAGGCGATCGTCCGCGGGGACGAGATCGTCGACAATCGGCGTGTCGACGCCGTAGGCGGCCAGGTAGGGCTGCAGCGTGTCGAACCAGGGTTGCAGATACAGATTCGCCAGCGCGACGCGGCGACGCGGCTCCGGATCCAGCGCAATGCTTTCCAATGCCGGCTGCGCGGCCAGATCGAAACGAATGCGCAGGTCGCCGACATTCGTCGTCAGCGTCAGCTGGCCCGGCCGATGCATCTCGACGCGATATCCCGGCGGCAACGCGCGGAAGAGCGGCGAGGCAATCCGGGACAGTGCCGCCACCGGCTGCGCATAGGCAGGCAAATGGTCGCGCAAGCGCATGGCGAAGGGTTGTCGGTCCATAGGGGCGTTGCTCGTCTCGGCTCAGGGCGATGCGTCAGGCGACAATGTCGATATGGGTCGGCCGTCCGGTACGCTTCGTCACGCGGGACGAAAGTGCGTGTCGTTGATCGAAGAGTAGGGCACGCGATTCGGCGGATCCGCTCTCAAAACGAAGAGAAAGAGACGACTCCGAAATCGTGAGGGTTAGCAGCGTTTCTGGGAAAACGTGGTCGATGCGGATCGAAATGGCGGTGCCGAGGGTGTGGTCGGATGCGCCGATGTCGCCGTCCGCCTTCTCAGAGTGGACGGGCGCCTGCTCGGCCAGCGTGTGCGCGACGAGTCGGCTCAGCGTCTCGGCGCGCTCCGTGCCCGGATCGTCGCTCTCCTCCGTGGCGTGTCGCAGCCGCTGCGAGGTCGTGCCGCCAACGCCCGATGCGGGGCGCGTACGCGACGACGACCGTGCTCGACGGTCGAGCGCGGTCGCGAAGGTGCCCGCGCCGGTGCCGGTGGGACCGTGCGAAAGCGCTGCCGGGAGTGATGGGGCGGCTGAAAGGGGTGAGGTGGCCCTGGCGCCCCAGGAACGCTTGTCGGTCACGGCGTCATCGCCTGGGGCGAACGTGGCGGCGTTGTCGGCGCTCGCGTCGCCGGCGGTGTCCTGGCGGGCGCTGCCGTTAGCGCCGATAGCGTCGTCGGCGGCGTTGGCCGTCTCCGCATCGCGCGCGCCGAATGGGTCGCTTGCATCGACGTCGTCGGCCCTTTCGACGCTTTCGACGCTTTCGTCGCGCTTAGGTCGTGCCTGAGGCGGGAGCGCGTCCGCGGCGGTGTGGCGTTTGTCGCCTTCGGTCGCGCTGTCCGGTGCGATGTCATCCTGCTGCCGTGCCGCCGCTGCCGCGTCTTGCTGTTGCGCCATCAGCGCCCGAAAACGCCGTGCCGCCTCGGGCTGGGCGGCATCGGCAGTGGCCGGATCGCCCGCCTTCGCGGCAGGGTGCACGGGCGTGTCATGCGCGGGAGGCGGGGGCGAAGCGTCCATCGCGCCCGGAAACGGGAAGTGCGTCTTCATAGGCGCAGACTTCCCACCAGTTGCAGATCGATTTCACCGTTCAGCTCCTGAAAGGAATAGACATTGAGCCAGCCGAGCCGCTTTTCGATCATGCGGCGGAAGTACCGACGGATGTCCGCGGCGGTCACCACGGCGAGGTTTTCGGGTGGCGTTGATGTTACAAGGCGGTCCAGATGCGCCAGGATGATCTCGACCTGGCGTGGCTCCAGCGTCAGGAAATTCCCCGCCGGCGTCGGCTTGATTGCTTGACGGATGGTCTGTTCGAGATCCTGGTCCAGGACGATCGCCGGCAGGCTGCGCGAGCCCTGCGTGGCGCGGTGCGCGATCATCCGGCCCAGATCGCTGCGCACATATTCGGTCAACATGATCAGGTCCTTTTCCTTCGGTCCCCATGCCACCATGCTTTCCAGGATAGAGCGGATGTCGCGGATCGGAATCTGCTCTTCCAGCAGACGGCGCAACACTTCGGCGATGCGCTGCACCGGCAAGGCTTTCTGTACTTCGGCCACCAGGCCCGGATATTCGACGGTGACGCGATCCAGGATCCATTGCGTTTCCTGCACGCCGATAAACAGCCGGGCCTCGCTGCGAAGGGTGCGGATGGCCTGTTCGGCGATCGTTTGTTCGCGATCCGGCGTGGCGTCGGCGGCCGGAACCACCTGCGATGCCACGGCAGTCTCACCGGCGTCGGACGCGGCCGCGTCGGCTGACTTGACCGGCGCCGTGAGGGCCGGGTTGAGCACGGCGCCGATCGTCGCCATCGGCACATCGTGGATCAAGACTTCGTACGAACCGGCGGGGACGAGATCCGACGCCCAGAAGACGATCCCGGGAAACGGTAGGCCGAGTTCCTCGGTGACGATACGACGCCCTTTCTCGAAAGCCTGATCGAGGCGTCGGGGATCGATCTTGCTCGCCAGATCGCTGGCCAGTCTGACCGCCAGCGGCGCGGCAAAGGCCGGCGCGGTGGTCAGCATATTGTTGACCTCGATCTTCGCGCCCTCGCGCTGCAGCGACGACAGCGTGGCATCGCCGATCGGATTCTTTTTTGCGATGGCGCGGCGCACGACATGCCCACCGAAAAACAGCCCTGCGGCAAGCAACAGGAAGATCGTCTTCGGAAAGCCCGGAACCAAGGCGAAGCCCGCCAACAGCACCGATGCCGTCGTCAAGGCGCGTGAGCTCGACGTCAATTGCGCGGCCACTTCCATGCCGAGCGATCGCGGCTTCTCGTGTTCTTTGGAGACGCGCGTGATCATCACGCCCGCCGCCACCGAGATCAACAGCGACGGGATCTGCGACACCATCGCATCGCCGATGGACAGCACGGAGAATCGTGCCGCCGCTTCGCCGGCCGTCATCCCGTGATAACTGGTCCCGATCACGATCCCGGCGGTAATGTTCACCAGCGTGATCACGAGGCCGGCGATCGCATCGCCCTTGACGAACTTCATCGCGCCATCCATGCCGCCATGCAACTGGCTTTCGACGGCCAGCATGGCGCGACGTTCGCGGGCATCCTCGGGTGTCAGACTCCCGGCGCGGACGTCGGCATCGATGCTCATCTGCTTGCCTGGCATCGCGTCCAAGGTAAAGCGCGCACCCACTTCGGCCACCCGTTCCGAGCCCTTCGCGATCACGATGAACTGCACCGTCGTGATGATCAGGAACACCACCAGGCCGACGACGAGATTGCCGCCCACCACCAGTTCCCCGAAGCTCTCGATAATGTGGCCGGCATCGGCGTGCAGCAGAATCGACTTCGTGGAAGCGATATTCAGCGACAGGCGGAACAGCGTCGTGAACAGCAGCATCGACGGAAACGCCGACAGCGTGGTGGCGTTCGGTACATACATCGTGGCCGTCAGCAGGACGACGCTGAGCGTGATGTTGATCGACAGCAGCATGTCGATCATGTACGTCGGCAGCGGCAGAATCATCAGGGCGACGATGGCGACGATCAATGTCGCAATACTGAATTCGCCCGAATATTCCTTTATGCGCAGAATCATGATGCTGTTCCTGTCAGGAGAAGAAGCGCGGTCAACGCGCCAAGGTGAAGCAAAGCGGTCACAGTCCTAGTCGGCTGTCGGAGAAGGCCGTGCGTTCCTCGCCTGCCGCGCCCACCTGGCCGGACATCGAGCCGACCCATGCCAGCACCTCGGCGACTGCTTCGAATAAGGGGTCGGCGATGGCCTGCTCGACCGGCGTCAGATACAGCGCGCGTGCCAGTGCCGGGCTGGGCACGATGGGCACGCCGCACTCCTGGGCGAAGCGACGGATCTCCAGGGCATCGGCGTCCACGCCTTTCGCGATGACGCGCGGCAAGCCGTGTTCTTCGGGCACGTAGCGGATCGCGACGGCGTAGTGCGTCGGATTGACGATCACCGCCTGCGCATCGGCGACGCGGGTCGGCGGGGGGGAATTCACGATTTCCTTGGCGATCTGCTTGCGCTTGCCCTTGATTTCAGGATCCCCTTCCGATTCCTTGTATTCGCGTTTGACTTCGTCTTTGGTCATTTTGTGTTCACGGATGAAGAACCAATATTGCAAGCCGTAATCGGCTACGCCGAGTACCAGCAAGACACCACCGGCCACGGCGATGAAGCGGCACAACACCATCCAGCTGATCGCGATGACATCGAGCACCGGCTGGTAGGAGAGACTTGCCGTGACCGGAATCATCATCATCGTCAGCTCGTACAGCGCGGCCAGCAGCGCGACGGCCTTGATCACCATCTTCACCAGATCGAGCAACGAGCGTAGCGAGAAGATGCGCTTCAGCCCACTTGCCGGATTGATCGAATCGAACTTCAATTCGAGTGGCTTGAACGTGATGTTGATGCCGATCTGAGCCATCAGTGCCAGGATCGGGATCGCCAGGGCGACGATCAGCACCGGTATCAGGATCCAGGCGGCATCGACCATGATCGCGGTGATCTGCTGCGCGATGTCGAGTTGCGGCGACGTGGCGCGTCCGACATCCAGCCCGATTCGGATCAGATCGCGCAAATGCTCGCTCAGCTGCGCACCGGTAAAGGACAGCGCGGTGGCGCCCACCAGAAAGGTGGCGGCGGCGGGAAGGTCGGCACTCTTCGGCGATTTGCCGTCGCGCTTGGCGTCGTCCAGCTTTTTCTGGGTAGGCTGCTCGGTTTTTTCGTCGGCCATGTCGCTCTGCCTTGTAAGGAAGCCAGCCGATGATCGTGCGTGCGCGGGACGCGCCACGGCGTGGCGGCGAAGGCGGCGCGCCAAATACGAAACTCTGTCGCAGAATTCGCCCTTGGCGCATCCGTTTCGCTTTATGGGACCGGCTGGGACAGGGGGGAGGGATAAGGTCCGGCTATACACACGGCTCGCGATCCCCTACCGGTGCCGAATTCGGCGCTTTTTCGGGATGGCAAATTGAGCGATGGGTCAAACCCTGGAGGCATATCGTGCTCGACCTGACATCCTGTTCCGACAAATTCGTTTCGTCGCTGATCGAACTTTTGGTCACCGCCGTCAACAAGCAGTATCTGAACGAGGCCGAGCGGCTGTTGGCCGCCTTGCATGTGATGCGGCCGCGTTTTCGCGAATTGCACGTCTACGACGTCTGGTTGCTGATGGGCCGCAACCGCTTCGTCGATGCCATCCAGTTGCTGCGTACGCTGGAGAGCCAGCAGCTGCAGGCGCCGTACAACGCCTACGTGGCGGCGCTGATGGCGATCTGCCTGTTCTCGGTGCGTGATCCCAGCTGGCGCATTTTCGCGAACGAGGTCATCGCGCGGGAAGAGGATCCGGAGTCGGTCGCCCTGGTCAATCTGCTGATGGGCGTCAAGGACGAGCATGCGCAAGTGAAGTCGTCGACGGCGGCCAGCGTCAAGCGCTCGGCGCCGGAAGTGTCGCCGTTCTCCACCGCTTTCTTCATGCGTGCCTGAGGCCGATCACGATGATGACATTCGATTCCTCGATTACGCGGGTTAGCGCCGTGGATCCCGTCGGTGGCACTTCCGCCGCTTCGGCGGCGGCCTCGCTTGCCCGGCCCGACGCCGCCACCGCCACGCCGAACATCGCCAGCGGCACCGGCGGCACGCCCGACGCGATCGCGCCAGCGTCTGCCGATCAGGTGGATAAATTCAAGACGATGCTCGATCAGGCGACCTTGAACGCGCAGTCGAATCCACACGCGTCCACCGGCCCGTCGGCGATCGCGAACGTGGTGGACTCGCAAGACGCCGCATTCAATCAGATCGGTTCCGAGATGCAATCGTTCCAGGCGAATGCCACGACGATGGACCCGCGCGAATTCACCGCGACGATGGTGCGGATGCAATTCCAGGTGGCCGACGCGATGGCGCGGATCGAGCTAGGTGTAGGCTTCGCGCAGGGTGGCAAGAGCGCCGTGCAGAATCTGATGAAGAATCAGTAAGACGGTGACCGACATGAAATCGACCCCGATGCGGCAGACGACAGACGATGCGACGCGGCAGCGGCCGCGCGCGACCGGTGCGGCGCGCCGTGGCGTGCGGCTGGCGCTGGCGCTCTGCATGGTGGCCGCGCTTGCCGGGTGCGATAAGCAGCTGTATTCGCAGCTCACCGAGCAGGATGCGGACGACATGCTCAGCGTGTTGTTCGACGCGGGGCTGAGTCCGGACAAGGACACGCCCGACGGCGGCAAGACCTGGACCGTGTCGATACCGGATGATCAGTTTCCGCAGTCGATGCGGGTGCTCCGCGCACACGGCATGCCGCACCAGAAATACACGAATCTCGGCGACATGTTCAAGAAGGACGGCTTGATTTCCACGCCGACGGAGGAACGCGTTCGCTTCATCTATGGCGTGTCCCAGCAGCTGTCGTCGGTGCTGTCGCGGATCGACGGCGTCGCCTATGCGAATGTCGAGATCGTCCTGCCGAATAACGATCCCTTGTCGAACACGATCAAGCCGTCGTCGGCGGCGGTCTTTATCAAATATCGCCCCAACACCGATGTGGCCACGCTGTTGCCGAGCATCAAGAACATGGTGGTGCACAGCGTCGAAGGCCTGAGCTACGACGATGTCAGCGTGACCTTCGTGCCCGCGGCGATGCCCGAAGACCCGACGCAGGTGTTGCCCCAGGCATTCCCGTGGGTGATGACACTGTCCACGGTCATCCCTTTGATCCTCTTGATCGTCCTCGGCATCGTCTTCCGCGAACGGGTGGCGCAGGCGTGGTCCAATCTGACCGACGCGCTCGCTACCCGTCGCGCGGCCGCCAAGGATGCGAAGGGTAAGCCGCGTGAGGCGACGTGATGGCCGAACCCGCGGCTGAGGACCTCACGGTTGCGCCTGAGCGCCTGCAGGACCTGGTCGCGGCGCTGCGCCGCTACGATGCGCGGATAAAGGGTCTGGGACGCCCACTCGGTGCCGGTGTGACCGATACGGGCGCTGTCTCCCGCCCGTCGCCGCGCAAACTGGCCGATTGGCATTGGCACCGTGAAATGGTGCTGCCCGCCGCGATGGGCAGTTTGCCGGCGCCGCTGTTCGACGATCCGGCCGTGCGGCTGGCCTTGTCGGAGCCGCCTCTGATGCTGGCGGGACTGGTCGCCAGGGCGCTATATGCGCGTCGGTCGACGGTGCGCCGATGCATCGATCGCACGGTCCTGACGCAACTGCGCGTAGCGCTTGGCGACGGCGCGGCCGGGCGAGAAAGGCTGGACCGTCTGCAGCGGCTGGCAGGCGTGGAGGGCGACATGCCGCTGCCGGCCATGCTGACACCGATGTACCTTGCCCATGACGGTTTGTCACGGCTGCGGCGCGAGTCCCCGGCGATGCGCCCGGTGGTCGTGCATTTCGTCCTGATGCAGCTCGACGGTGCACCGCCGCGCATCGATACAAACCCCGATAAGGGCGACGGGCTGCCCGACGCGCGCGGCGCATGCGTCGTGAGCAGTGAGTCGGCGTCTTTTTTCGAGCGTCTGCCGTACTTGATACCGGAGTTGTCATGATCCTTTGGCTGAATCAGGGCGAACGTTATCCGGCCCATCTGGGCGTGGACGGCGATGTGCTGCGGGCGGACGAGCACGCTGCCTTGCTCGATGCCGATGCCACGCTGGTCCGCGCGCAGCGCACGGCGACCGAGATCGTCGCCGCGGCGCGGGAGGAAGCCGATGCCCTGCTGGCGGCGGCGCGAGAGGCGGCAGCGCAAAGCGCCGCACGCGCCGAGGAGCGCTATGCCGCCAGCGGCAAACTGGGCTATGCGGCCGGCCTGCGGCGTGCGCTCGACGAAGCGCATACGACGATGCAGGTCAAGGTCTGGGACGCGCGTCAGGCCGCGGTGCAAGCGCAGCGGCGGCTGGCAGGCGTCGTGATGAAGGCGGTCGAACAGATTGTTTACGAGACGAATCGGGACGCCTTGTTCGCGCGCATCGGCCTGACCTTGCAGCGCCTGATCGATAGCGAATCGTATCTGACGTTGCGCGTGCACGGCGACGATGCCGCGCGGGCGCGTGTCGCCCTGCAGCAAGCCGCCGAAAGCGCGGGCTGGCGCGGCGGTTTCGATGTGATTGTCGATGCGGATGCGGCGCTGGGAAGTTGCGTATGCGAATGGGATTACGGTGTCTTGGTAACGGGCCTCGACACCCAACTCGGTGCGATACGACGCGCGCTGCTCGCGCAACCGGAAGAGGCGGATCGCGCCGCGGAGGCGGCGGGCGGCGTTCATGGCGCCAACAATGACGCGGCGGTTCCTGAAGGCGGGCTGTACGCGTCCGCGGACCACGCCTACGACGATGACGACGCGTATGAAGCGGATCACGAAAGCGACTACGCCTCGGACCATGACGCCGCGCATGACGCGATCGGACATCCGTTGACGGCCCAGGGTCAGGGGGTACGATGAGCGCCTTGCCCGATTTTCTCGATCGCCTCGATCTCGCCCTCGACCAGACGCAGCAATCGCAGCGCTTCGGCAAAGTCATCGACGTGTCGGGGACCTTGTTGAAGGTCGGCGGCATGGACGCGGCACTCGGTGAGATCTGCGAACTGCAGGCGCCCGACGGCACCGTGCTGCAGCGTGCCGAGGTCGTCGGCTTCAGTCGTGCATACCTGCTGCTCGCGCCGTTCGGCAACACCATCGGCCTGTCGCGATCGACGCGGGTCATGGGCAGCGGCAGTCCGCTCGCCATCGGTGTCGGCAACGCCTTGCTGGGGCGGGTGATCGATGGGCTAGGGCGTCCGATCGACAACAAGGGACCGATCGCGGCGCAGGCCTATGCGTCGGTCTATGCGCCCGCGCCGGATCCGATGACGCGGAAGTTGATCGATACGCCGCTGGCCACGGGCGTGCGCGCGATCGATGGCATGATGACGCTCGCCGAGGGGCAGCGTCTCGGTATTTTCGCGCCTGCGGGCGTCGGCAAGAGTACCTTGCTCGGCATGCTCGCGCGCGGTACCGATTGCGACGTCAGCGTCATCGTACTGATCGGCGAACGGGGCCGTGAAGTACGCGAGTTCATCGAGCTGATTCTCGGCGAAGAGGGCATGCGCAAGACCGTGGTGATCTGCGCGACCTCGGATCGCTCGTCGATCGAACGCGCAAAGGCGGCGTATGTCGGAACGGCGGTGGCCGAATATTTTCGAGACAAAGGGCTGCGCGTGTTGCTGATGATGGACTCGCTGACGCGCTTCGCGCGTGCGCAGCGGGAGATCGGTCTGGCCGCAGGCGAGCCGCCGACGCGGCGCGGCTTCCCGCCGTCGATCTTCGCGGAATTGCCGCGCTTGCTCGAGCGCGCCGGTACCGGTGCGGTCGGATCGATCACGGCGCTCTATACGGTGCTGGCTGAAGACGAGAGCGGTAGCGATCCGGTCACCGAAGAGGTTCGCGGTATTCTCGACGGGCACTTGATCCTGTCGCGCGATATTGCCGCCCGCAATCGCTATCCCGCAATCGATATCTTAAATAGCTTGAGCCGAGTGATGCCGCTGATCGTCACGCCCGAGCATCTGGCCGGCGCATCGCGGATGCGGCAACTGATGGCGCGGTATGGCGAAGTGGAGACGCTGCTGCAGGTGGGCGAATATCAGAGTGGCAATGACCCGGTGGCGGACGAAGCGATCGAACGTCATGACTGGCTCGAAGCGTTCCTGACGCAGCGCACGACCGATCTTGCCGATGCGCGCGAGACCGCGGATCTGGTGAGCCAGTTCGCGCCGACATGAGATCGCGATGAATGACGCGCTGCGTGCCTGGCGCACGATCCTGTATGTGAAGCAGCGGGCGCGCGATCGCGCCGAGGAAAGCCTGCTGGCCTGCCGCAAGGAATGGCAGAAGCGCATGCAGGCGCTGAATACCGTGGAAGCGGAACGCGCTGCCAAGCAGCAGCAACGCGATGCGGCGAAATTCACCCTCGACGACGCGCTGTCCAGTGCGACGAATTTCGATCCCGAATCGTATCTGCTGCACAAGTCCTATATGAAACGCCTCGACGGCGATATCGAGGAGGCGGGTAAGGCCTGTGACGCCGCGCGCCGTCACGCGACCCATGCGCAAGGCTTGGTCGATCAGGCGCAGAAGATCTTGACGCGCGCCGAGGCATCGCTAAAGGCGTGTGCCGAGAAAGAAAAGGCGTTGAAGGACAAACGGGCGCGGGCCATCGACGAAGCCGCCGACGAGGAGTCGTGCGAAACCGCCGCGCAGCGGCTTTATAGGATGGCCCATGCCTGATCTGCAAACGCTTGCCGAATCGCTTACCGGCGTGCATACGAGCGTCCAGAGTTTGCTGTATATGCTGGCGCTGTCGAGCATTCGCACGATGTGCATCTTCACCGTGCTGCCGGCCACCGGCTCGCAGGCGATTCCCGGCGCCGCCCGTACCGGCGTGGTTTATCTGATGACCTGGTTCATTGCGGCGGGGCAGACGCCGGCCGCCTTCGATGACGACTCGATTCCCCAACTCTTGCTGCTGACCGGCAAGGAAGCTTTTATCGGCTTGTTGATCGGCTATGTCGCCTCCACGATCTTCTGGATCGCGCAGGCAGCGGGGACCTTGATCGACGATCTGTCCGGTTTCAACAATGTGCAGATGACCAATCCGCAGCAAGGCGATCAGAGCACGCCGGTGGCCAATCTGCTGCTGCAATTGGCGATCACCTTGTTCTATGTGTCGGGCGGCATGACGGTGCTGCTTGGGGCCTTGTTCGAGTCATATCGATGGTGGCCGTTGACGGGCAAGGTGCCGGATTTTCACGCCGCCGCCGCGGACCTCGCGATTCATCAAGGTCAGAATATCTTCGTGATGGCGGCGAAGATCTGCACGCCGATCATGCTGATGCTTGTGTTGATCGACATCGGTCTGGGCACCATCGGCAAAGCGGCGGGAAAGCTCGAACCGCAGTCCATGAGTCAGCCGGTACGCGGCCTCGTGGCGGTCGTATTGTTGATCGCCTTGACGTCGGCGGTCGCCGTACAGGTCAGGGACGCACTGCATTTCACGGGCTTCGCCTCGATTTTCTCGGGGCTTACCAATCAACCATAAAAGGTGGCGCCTGCTACGGTAAACAGTCGTTCGACAGAAAAGACGGATTGTTCTGTGCCGCGAAAACGGTGGGAAAATTTCGCTTCGTCGCATGCATTTACTTGAGAATCGTCAGCCGATTTCTTGATTATTCGAATTCGCACTTTTCGTTATTGTGTACCCAGTTCCAGCAAACATCTGTATGCCTGATGTTCAGCGGCGTGCTGCAGATGTTTCTCTAAGGGTATGTCTTGCGAAAGGGTGAATCTCATGCTTGGCAGAATCTACTTTGCCTTGGTTTCGGGTATTGCCTCACGGTCGTTGTTGCCCACGTATTCGAATGCTTTGCTCGATGGCGATTGGAAGGCCGCTTATAGTGCCGTTGCGTCGATTGCCGACGATAACGATCGGTCACAGCCGGATGGCGATCTCCGTCTGATTGCACTGGCCGACGCGCTTTCGCTGCGCGACCTCGATGAGGAAGCAGAGCAATCCTATGCGCGTGCACAACGTGCCTGCCGACGGGGCGATGATCAGATCCGCATGATCTCCTGCCGCAATGCGGGCTGGCAGGCCTTGAAGCGTGATCGCTTCGGCTTGGCCCGTAACTGCTTCACCCGCATCGTGCGCGACGAAGCCGCCAGTGCGGAACAGGCCACCGAAGCCTGCATCGGTCTCGCCTTGGTCGATTATCGACTCGGGCATCAAGGCACCGCCGTGCAGGCGCTCGATTATGCGATGGGCTTCGCCGAGCATCTCACCGATCCGCTTTGGGCGGAAGTCGTCGCCTTGCTGATCGACGATATCGAGATTCAAACGGCGATCCGCTGTTCCGGCGCGCTGTCCGATCACGTCTTCTGGCAATCGGCGCGCGTGACCAGCGGCTATCGCCCGCCACTCGCGACGCTGGACGACGGTGCGCCGGCCGCCGTCGTCGGCTCCGGCCTGCGCGCCGGCATGCCCGCCGCCCTGAATGGCAGAGTGCATGGCACCGCGCCGGTACCGAAAGTGATGCAACGTCATCGCGACTATCTCGAATGGCTGGCGCAGACCGGTGTCGGCGACGATGTCGCCGCGGACCGTCTTACGCGCCTGCTCGACGATATGCGTCATGGCGGCAGTGCCAGCCTGCTTCCCGAGATGCAATTGAGCGCCTTGCTGGCGGCATTGGCCGGCGGCTATGCGGCCATGGCCGAGCGTTTGCACTATGCGGTGGGGCGCCGCGATGCCGGCATGTCGGCGATCCACTCGCATCTCGATTTCATGTACGCCGATGCCAAGGTGGCGGCATTGCGCGGCAAGACCTTGAATGCCCTGACGCTTTATTCCAATTATTCGCAAGGCGCCTTGCACTGCCTGCGCACGGAAGTGCTGGCGATGCATTCCCTCGATCCGCGTTTCGACCGGGCCGTCTCCACGCGGTGCGACGACGTGATCGGACGCCTGCCGCCGAAATATCGGCCGGCCTACCGCTACATCGTCGACAACATCGCGCACAGCACCTTGGCGACGCGCGAAGTCGCGGCCTATATCGACGTCACGGAACGCTCGCTGCAGATCGTGTTCAAGCGCTCGCTGGGTCTCTCTCCCAGCGCGCTGATTCGCCAGCTTCGTCTGCAGGGCATTCGTCGCGAGTTGCAGGATGAGTCGCATGTCGTGCCCTCGGTGCTCGATACGGCGAATCGCTGGGGCGTCACCAGCCGTTCCGCGCTGATCAAGAGCTATCGCAAACAATTCAACGAGTCCCCGTCAGAGACCATCAATGGCTAAACCCGTCGCACCCGAGGGCACGATGCCACGCCGTTCCATTCGCAATGCAAAGACGTCCGCAACCGGCGCCGCACGGCGCGTCGCACGCATCGGTACGCGATTCAACCGGCACGCGATCGCCGCGGCCGCCACGGCAACGGTGCTGGCGACCATCGCCGCTACGCCCAGCACCGCCTCGGCCGCGCCGATCCCGTGGCGCACGATGCAGTTGGACTACGTTGCCGATCACAAGGCGCTACGCGATGTACTGCGCGATGTCAGCGCGAGTGCCGGCGTACCTGTCTGGATATCGCCGAAGGTCGAGGGCAACGTGACCGGCCACTTCCAGACCTCGCCGCAGCAATTGCTGAACCGTATGTCGGCGTCGTTCGGTTTCGTCTGGTATTACGACGGGTCCGTGCTGCGGATCTACGATTCGAGCGAGATGACGAGCACGACGATCGGCTTGCGTACGGCAACGATGTCGGAGTTGCGACGTACCCTGGCGCGTCTGGAAACGGTGGATCCGCGTTTCCCGCTGCGCTACGACGACGCAACGCGCACGGCGTTGGTGTCGGGACCGCCGCGATATGTCGAGCTGGTCTCGGATATCTCGAAATTGGTCGATCAGAATCACCAGGCATCGCAGCGCGATCAGGGCGTGCGAATCTTCCCCTTGCGCTATGCCTGGGCGGAAGACCATACGATCACCGTCGATGGCCAGACGATTCGCATCACCGGCGTGGCCTCGATCCTGCGTAGCCTCTACTCGGAACAAGGTGGCCCGATCGGTTCGCAGACGGCGCCGGAATCGGATGCACGTCGTCTGCGCAATGTCGCCGAATCGGCGGGCGGCGGCGGGACAGCCGACATCGGCTATGGCGGTGGCAGCCGCGCGCGTGCGCAGCCGCAGTCGAATAATGGCACGTGGACCACGGGCCTGCCAGGGCTGCTGGGCGGCGGTGGCGGTGCCGCGCCGTCCGGACCCTTTCCGCAGAACGGTGTCGGCATGGACGGCGACGGCGGTGGCGGTGGCGGCGTTTATATGAACAGCCGCAGATCGGGCGGACAATCGATCGGAATCGATCCCAGCGATGCGCCGGTGATCACGCCCGATCCGCGCACGAACTCGATTTTGATCCGGGGTGCGCCCGACCATATGGCTGCTTTCGAATCGTTGATTGCCTCGCTGGATGTGCGTCCCGCCGTGGTCGAAATCGATGCGAGCATTATCGAGATTACCGATACCGCGTTGAAGCAATTGGGCGTGGATTGGCGCGCGCATTCGAGTCACGGCGATATCGAGATAGGCAATGGCCAGAACGTGCAGGGGTCGACTGCGTCGGTTAGCCCGAACGGTTTCCCGAACCTCACTTCCACCACGACCTCCACGACGTCCGCCGTCGCGGCCACGCCGGTGGGAGGCGTCTTCACCGCCGTATTGGGTGGCGCCGGCAAGTATCTGATGGCGCGTATCAGCGCGCTGGAGCAGACCGATCAGGCCACCGTCAACGCAAGCCCGAAGGTGGCGACGCTCGACAACGTCGAAGCGGTGATGGACAACAAGCAAACCTTCTATGTGCCGGTGTCCGGCTATCAGTCCGCGGATCTCTACAGCATCTCGGCCGGCGTCTCGCTACGGGTGTTGCCGATGATCGTGCGCGGCAGCGGCATGGACGAAGACGGCGGGGGGCCGAGCCGCATGCGCTTGAATGTGCATATCGAGGACGGCCAACTGACGACGCAGACGGTCAGCAATCTGCCGGTGGTCTCGAAGAGCACGATCGATACGCAGGCCTTGATCAGTCAGGGGCAAAGCCTGCTGATCGCCGGCTATGAAGTCAATCAGGACGAGCGAACCGGCACCGGCGTGCCGGGGCTTTCCAAGATTCCGCTGATCGGCGGCCTCTTCAAATACAAGAGCCATACGGGCCAGAAGTTCCAGCGGCTGTTTCTCGTGACGCCGCATATCCTGGTAGCGGGCGGACCGCGCGACGATCCGATGCAGGATCCCGAAGTGAGCGCGCCCCCCATGGGATACACCGATCCCCCGGATATGGCGGATCAGGCGGTCATAACGCAGAGCCGCCGGACCTTCGAGCAGGCGCCGCAGGATCGGGTCCTCGGGCCGACGGTGCATTCGCGCCGTGCGACGTCGGGGCCGGCCGCGTATCCGCCGAGCGAAGACGTGCGCCAGGGCGGCTCGTCTTAAAAAAAGTCACGGCCCGCGAAGGGCCGTGACGCAATAGCTTGCACTCCCGCGATGGCAGACAGGAGCTTTGCGAAGACCGTATCAGCTGTCGCTGTCGTCGTCGTTATCCTTGATCATCGCGGCGTTCTTCTTGGCCGTATTCAAGACGTTCTGGCCCATTTGCACGATCAGGCTGTTAAGGGCCTGACTGACGTCGCTGCTGTTGGACGAGCTAGACGTCGTGTCGGTCGACGAGGTGCTGGAGGACGGCGTCGTGCTGGACGTGCTACTGCTGCTATTGGGTTTGCTGCTGCTCGACGACGAGGATGAGGACGGATGGCTTGTCGAGGATGTCGAAGGCGTATCCGAGCTGGTCGAACTGGAGGTACTGGAGGAACTCGAATGAACTTTCATGGTGCGCAGGTCTCCTGGTCATGGATCGCGGAAGCCCCTAGGCTAGAACCGATCGGCCGCGCCGTCGACGGCAGAGCGAAGCGGCGAAGCCGCCGGCGAATTTAGCGCTTTCACGGCCCGAGTTTCGCAGCGACGTCAAACGCTTCGCTTGCGGCCAGGCCATGCCTTGGTCCCGCGCCACATCATCTCGGAGGAAGTCAAACCCGGCCGGTTTGCCGGTTCATCATCTATCCATCGAGGTGGTCATGCAGATTAACGCGACACAAGGGCTGTCAGTCGGCGATGTGGGATCGTCGCAGGACACGATATCGATTTCGGGGCCCGATGCGGAGGAGCTGAAGACGGCGCTGTCGAATATGCTGTCGAAGAATCCGATGCAGAACGCATCGCAAAACGATTCGTCCTCCAACTTGGCGAACGGCAGCAGCAACGGCATGTCGGACGAAGACATCCTGAAATTGCTGTTGCAGCGCCTCGAAGGCGACAGCAGCGATTCCAGCGGTACGAGCGGCATTCCGTCGTCTTCGTCGGCCGCCTCGCCTTCTTCCTATGCAGCCGGTACGCCTTCGAGCGGCTCGCTGCAAAGCAGCCCGGTATCCGACGCGTCGAGCGAAGGTTCGGGTTTGTCCGATGAAGATCTGATCAAGCTATTGCTCCAACGCCTGGAAGGCGAGAGCGGCGATTCGAGCGGCTCCGGCACCAGCGGTATTTCGGCGCCCAGCGGTTTGTCGTCCTCGACGGGCGCCTCGGCGAGCCCCGATGTCGACGATGTAAGCGACGCGAGTGACGGCAGCAGCGACGGTTCGGATTCGATGATGTTGTCGGATGGCCTGATGAACCCGGAAGCCGATTACATCGATGCTGGCGACAGCAGTGACGGCACGACCGATGGCGACTCGTCGTCGATGTTGTCCAATGGCCTGTTGAATCCGGATGCCGATTACATCGACGCCGGCAGCGACAGCACCAGCGATAGCAGTGATACCGGCGATACGTCCTCGTCGGCCTCGGATGGCCTGATGGATCCGAACGCCAACTATATCGACTCGGGCGACGACAGCAGCACGACGGCCACGGCGCAGACGTAATGACTGCGTCACCGCGTGCTTGCGTCGCGCGAGGCGACACTGGAAGTATTGGAAAGCTTTAGCGCCTCTTCCGACAAGGCGAGGTAAGAATTTTCGCGATGGCGTCAAACGCTTCGCTTGGTTCTACCTTGTCTCTCCCCTTGACGACGCATCATGCACCGTGGCGCAAGACCCCGGCATGCGATGCCGGCATTGCCATTTCACGCGCTTCGCATCGAGCGGCCGCTCGGTCGACATCGCGCGCGCCTGCACGGCGTCTCGCGTTGCCTTGAGCCGATGCCGCGTGCGGAGCGATGCCGCGGACGCGTTATCTCGATAAAGAAGCAATCTAGTCCGGCGACCGCGCCGGGTTCTTCAGAGCACACCGTGAGGCTATCATGGACGTACGCATCTCGAATCAACCTCCGAACCAGCTGGGGCTGGAGGACCTGCCAGGCGATCCCGCCAGCGCGGACGAGCATACCGAAGCGATCAAGAATCAACTGGCCGGTATTTTCGGCAATACCGGCGGCTTGTCGGGCGTCTCGCTGCCCTCCAGCGGCGGCCTGAACGAACAGAACCCGCTGTTGCAGAACAAGACGACGCTGCTCCAGCCGAGCATCGGCACGGTGCTGCAGCCGACCACCGGCGGCTTGCCGCAAACCAGTCCTTTCCTGCAGCCCCGAATCGGCACGGTCTTGCCGACGGGCGCCGGCGTCGCCGGCGGCGCGACGGTTATCGGACTGAAAACGAATACCGGTTCCGGCACGAGCGGTACTAGCAGCGCGCAGTCGTCGATGTTTTCGGGCGGTTTGATGAACCCCGACGCGGATTACATCGATGCCTCGGATAGCAGCACGACAGGATCCACGACGGACGGCAGCACGACCGCCTCGACGACGGGCAGCAGTGCGAACAGCAGCACGTCGAGCGCATCGTCCTCCAGCAGCACGGACGGATCGAGTTCGGAGATGTTGTCGAATGGTCTGGTCAACCCGGATTATGATTTCACGCCGGCGGAAACCGATACGTCGGATATGGCCAGCGTCACGTCCGATGACGACGACGGCTCGTCGAGCAGCGCGCCGACCTTCGGTCAAGCGGCAAAGACGCTCAACAACTGGATGAACACCTCGTCGACGACGCAAGGCAAGAATGCGTCGATCGATATGGACGATCTGCAGGACATCGTCAACGGCACCGGCAAGGGCGCCGGCGCATCGGACGACGTGAAGGCGGCAGCGCAGGAAATGTTGTCCGACGGCGGTGCGCAATTCAAGGCGACGATCGGTGGCAAGGACGGAAAGGCCAGCACGGGTGACTTCGGCAAATACGTTGCGAACGATACGTCCACGCCGTTGACCGACGACGAAATGTCGACACTGTCGGTATTGGATCGCCATGCCGATGCGATCGCCGGCAAGACGTCGGATATCCAGAAGAAGATCGACGATCCGAGCACGCCGTCCGATCTGAAAGCGGCTTTGCAGCAGTTGCAGAAGGACCCCTCGCTGCTGAATATGCTGGATGCCGGCAAGAACGGGAAGGTGGATGGCAAGATCGGTAAGGAGGATATCAGCCGACTGACGTCGAAGCGTCCGGAGATGGTCGCCTATAACGAGCAGCAGGCGCAGTCCTATGTCGATAACTACATTCCGTCGGACGACACCGACGACCCGGACGCCAAGCCGCGCGAGATGGATGCGAACGATGCGATGCGCGAGTTGTATCGCTACTCCGACTATCTGCCGGGGAATATCTCGAAACAGTCGCTGCAGGATATCGTCGACGGCACCGGCTCGGAGGGCAAGGCGCCGGCGCAGTTAAAGGCGGCGGCGGAATACATGCTCAGTAATCCGAGTGCCTGGTCGACCGTGGCCGGTTCGAGCGGATCGGTATCGCGTGGTCATATGGAAGACGCGATCTCGAAAAACATCACGCTCGACCAGAACGAAAACACGACGATGCAGACGCTGTCGGATAACG
The DNA here is from genome assembly GCF_039852015.1 of Robbsia sp. KACC 23696. Lineage (NCBI taxonomy): Bacteria > Pseudomonadati > Pseudomonadota > Betaproteobacteria > Burkholderiales > Burkholderiaceae > Robbsia > Robbsia sp. KACC 23696. The sequence goes on from NZ_CP156627.1 coordinate 1,015,371, forward strand.
AGAGCACCTTCTTCGGCGATGGCAATCTGACGCGCGACAAGTTGACCTCGATCGTCAATGACCCCAAGAGCAGCGATGCCGTGAAAACCGCGGCGCAGCAGCTGTTGAACGATCCGATGCTGTTCGGGATGTTGGACAACGGCAAGAAGGGCAGTTCGGGTAATCTGCTCTATGCCGCGGACGACGGCAAGATCAGCAAGGGGGACTTCGAGGCATTCAAGTCGAAGCTGACGACGGCCGGGCAGGTGGCCAGCACGCCGGCCACGCACGAACCGACGACGGCTGCGGATCAAGCCGCTACCCAGGCGATGGAGGCTGGCACCGAAGATCAGCCCGAGCAGAAGAAGTCGAAGGGCGGCGGACTGATCAAGTTCTTCGAGGGCATCTTGCACGTCTTCTCGAAGATTCTCGACGTCGCGTCCACGATCCTGGGCGCCTTGGCGAAGATCCCGGGGATCGGCGAAATCTTTGCCGGTGCATCGGTGGCGACAAAGTTGGTGTCCGGCGAGGCGAACGTGGCCGCCGATGCCATCGGCGGCGCAAGCAAGGAGCAGATCGGCAAGGACGAGGAGCAGGCCTTCGAAGGTGCCGGCGAAGCAGCTATCGGCGCCGTGACGGTGCCGGGCGTGGGTGGGGCGTTGATGAAGGGCGCGGAAGAAGGCGTCGACGCTGCCACTACGGCCACGAGCACGGCCGTCAAGAGCGGCCTGAAAGATGGCGTAACGGATGCGGCCAAGGACAATGCCGAAGACGCCGCCACGAGCCAAGCGCAGCAGGAGTACCAACAGCGCACGGCAGCCTGATGATAATGGGGCGCGTTCCTGGCCCCATTTAACAATTAGGACGATCTGTATAGATTTCGCCTATCCGGGATTATAGATTTTGACAATGGGTGATTAACTGATCTGTGCCATGCGTATGACATGGCACAGATTTTTTATTTTGGGAAAAGTTTCATATTGCTTTCAGACGTTACGATTGTAACTAAATGTGACTATAAGATGCCTTTATGAGGAAGCTTATGGTCATTTTCCATATGAAAATATGTCAAATATCCAAACAATTTGTAATTTTAACGGTTTAGATGTTTCAAAAGTTTATCAAATGTATCAAAGGACGGACTTGTCGCATCAGCATGGTCGTTCTTTTCGGAAATTAGTACCGTCGGGGCGTGAAGTTGATTTGTTAGAGATTTACAATTGAAAAAAAATTAATCACTCGGCAAATTTCTTGAATTATGATTTCTCGGTACTGAACGGCATTGCTGACAACGCTGCGCTCAACGCCGGCGTTGGACATGAGTCAGTTTGCATACTGGAGAGCGTCGTGATATTTGCCTTACTCACCAAGAGCGAAACGGTAAGAAATGCAATTTCGGAATTCGTCGAGAGGGAAGCGGATTGCCAGCCGCTCTATTTTGAGTTACGCACGGACCTGATCCGGCACCTGACGTCCCGCGCGGCCATCGACGTGGTGGTGATCGATGCCGATCAAGATCTCGAAGCGGTGGGACGCATCGCCTCGTGGCGGTCGTGCCATACGCGTTCGGATTTCAAGATACTGGTATTGGGACAGTTTCTTTCCGCCGAAGCGATGGCGCGCGCGTTCGAGATGGGCGGCGACGATATCGTGGTGGGACACTTCAATGTCGGTGAAGTCTATGCACGGGCAACCCGCTGCTATACGCAACTGCGTTCGCAGAAGCGCGAAACCACTCATATCGAATTAGGCGATTACGTACTCGACCAGTGGTCGCAGCGGGTCAGCCATCGCGGCGAATACGTCAAACTGACTGCGCGCGAATTCGCCATTGCCTGGCTGTTCTTTTCGAATCCCGGCGCGTTGTTGAGCCGTCCGCGCATTGCGATGGAGATCTGGGGGCAGGCCTCGGATCATGTGGGACGCGCGTTGGAACAGCATGTCTATAAATTGCGGCGCAAGCTGTCCCTTCTGGGCGATGCCAGTGTCGAACTGAAGGCGGTTTATGCAGCAGGTTATCGGCTCGAACCGGCGCCGGGCAGTCAGCGCGGCCTCCGTGACGATGCCCGGTCGGCAAACGACGCGATGTCCGAGCGTGCCGGCCACTATCCTCACGCGATTGCCTGGAGCTGAGCGTCGGCTCGGATTGCGCTTTCTCGTTTTGATCTATTCCATGCCGGCCGTGTGTCCTTCACACGGCCGCGCGCCTTTCTGTATGACCTCCTGATCCGATAACGACGCGTGCCGGGGTGATCCGGCCGCGCCATGCGCTGCTCCTCTGCGTAAGTCTGCCGTCGGCGCGCGCTTCAGTTCCGCGTCAGGTCGACCGTGGCCTTGGAGACCATCGTTCGGGCTTTGTTGACTTCGATCGCTGCCTGCAATTTCGTTTGCATCAGGGTCGATGCGGCGATCGATTCATGCGCATTCATCGCTTTGGTGGGCGACGGCTCTTCCGCGGCAGGTGGCTGGTGTTCGGGCGTCGGTGCCTGTGCGATGCTCTGCTTCAACGCTTGCTGCAATTGCGCTGCTTCCTCCTCGTGGCTCGACGGCGGCATGAAGGCGTCGGCACGGCTATGCGCCAGCGCTTGCTGCAACTGCGCCGCCTCCTCGTCGAGGCTGGACGGCGGCATGAAGGCGTCCGCGCGACTCAGTGCCAGGGCCTGCTGAAGCGCCGCGTCCTCCGCATCATGACCCGCGGACGGCGGCATGAATACATCCGCGCGACTGTGCGCGAGCGCTTGCTGCAATTGCGCATCCTCATCCTTGGCGCTCATCGGCGGATTAAACGCTTCCGCCCGGCTAAGCGCAAGCGCTTGCTGCAGTTGTGCCTCATGCGGATCATCGCTGCGCTGTGCCGGCATGAATGCATCGGCGCGGCTATGGAGCAGGGCCTTTCGCAGCTGTGCGTCTTCCTCGCCGTGGGTCGACGGTTCCAGGAAGCTGTCGGCTCGGCTATTGGCCAGCGCGGTTTGCAACTGCGCTGCTTCGTCCGCAGTGTCGATCGGCGGTTTGAAGTCCGCACGCGGAATTGCCGTCAGCGCTTGTTGCAAATCGCTATTGGATTGCAGCGGCTTGCGCGGTACGTGTGGCGCCTGGGGCGATTGTTGCAACGCTGCCGTTTGCTGCGGTCCGCGCGCGCCGTGGGGCGTGGAAGCTGACGCGTCGCTGCGCATTGTCGGCATCGATTGTGTGCGGCGCAGTGCGCTGCCACCCACCTCGCGTCGCGCGGTCGGCATCGCATTCAGGGCCCGGCTCGGTCTGGCCGAGGTGCTGTTTTTCAATGCCGCCAAGGTGCCCGACACCTCTTGCGTTTTTTTTGCTGCCGGCGGCTTGGCACGCGCGGTGCGCTGCGCCGTCCCCGGGAGGGTGGTGCCGAGGATCTGAATCAGGCGCGAAGCGATTTTTAACGGTGGCGGCATGAGCTATGTCCCAAAATAAGCCGGTGGCGAGGGCGCATCGCTGAACCTGCGATGCGCTCGTTCGGCGTTGGACGCTTATTGCAGGGTAGGCGCGCCCTGGCTGGCGTTCAAGTCCTGGTTGGCCGCGCGTGCGGAAACATTTCGGAAGCGTGTCAGGGCGTTCGTTCTCGGCCCGTTCTGCGCCCCGACCGTGATCGCATCGTCCTTGCGCCGCGCGGTGCTCCCGTCGATATCGGCATCGGCCAACGCGGTATCGGTGCCGTAGGGCAGGCGATGCCATCCGCGCAGAATGCGCTTGATCTGCGCGACGTACTGATCGCGATACACCGGCGTGGCGGAGTGGTAACTGCCGATGGCGGCCCAGGTATTGCCGTAGCGATCCATCATATGACGCAAATGCCAGGCCGCGACATAGACGTTCTTGCAAGGCTGCATCAAGGCGGCGCGATCGACCCCGTACCGCGACCACTGCGACAGATGGATCGAATTGATCTGCATCACGCCGTAGTCGACCGAGCCGTTTTCGTTCTTGTGCTCGGCCGTCGGCTGATTATGCGATTCCAGCCAGGCGATGGCGCGCAGCACATCGCCATTGACGTGATGGTAGGCGGCTGCCGCATCGAAGCAGTTGGCGTAGGCGCCGGGACTGGCGAGCAGCAGAAGGTAGAAGGTGAGCCGGAGCTTCATCGCTATCCTCGAATAGGGGCTGCTTGAGGATAGGCCGAACGATGTCGCTTGCGTGGATCGTATTTCGGTCAGGCGGCAACCGCTTCGCCGACGAGCCTTCTTGCGATGGCTTGTGGCCGCATTGCGCCCAGTAACTGCGTTTTGACCATCTCGATCAGGTCTTCGTTGATTTTCTTGAAATCCGGATTGCTGCTATAGCTGCAGTACCAGGCGAGTGGCAGTTGCGGCAATCCGAGGCGCTCGCCGACATCGGTCAAGCCCGTATGGTGCAAGGCGAGACTGGTACGAACCGTCACCGCTTCGCCCCATTTGCAATAGCCGAAGATGCCTTGCAGGCTGGGGCTGCTGTACAAGACATCGCCGAACCAGGATGAGGAAGACAGCGCCGCCAATGCGGTCGAGCGGAAGGGGCAGGGTTCCTCGAGCATCGCCACCGGGATCCGGTCGGACTCGGGCAGCGTGAAATTCGGCGCGCCCAACCACACCATCGGCAAGGAGAAGACTTCGCCTTGATTGCTCGCGTCGTCGCGGCGCTCGGCGATGACCAGATCCAGTTGCTGACGCCGGCCCATCACGATGAGGTTGTCGGTGCGATCGACGCGGAATTCGAGCGACACGTCGCGGTAACGTTGATTGAATGCGGCCAGCAAGGACGGCATGAACCAGTCGGCGAGGTCCTGCGTCAGGCCGAGGCGAAAGCGTCGACCGGGTGCATCGACAAAGGCCATCAAGGCCTCGTCGTGCAAACGCAGCAATCGTTGCGCATGGTGGATCAGGCGCTCGCCGTCGGGCGTCAGTACGACGTGGTGCGACGTGCGCCGGAATACCTTGGCGCCGAGATCGTCTTCGAGCCGTTTGATTTGCTGGGTGATTGCCGAGGGCGAGCGGCCCATCAGGGAGGCTGCCTCGATAAAATTCTTGCCGCTGGCGATCAACAGGAAGCTGCGCAGCACAGGAATATCGAAATCTCGCATGAATCCACTCCATTCGCGGCGAAGCCGACGCCGACGCGAGCGCTGCAAGCACACCGAGGAGTGCTTGCAGTGCCAGCATCGAGACGATTCCGAACGCGCGTTAGTAGTCGAAGAAGGCTTGCTGTAGCGACGCATCGCCTGCATGGCCTTCGGAAGAGGCGTGGCCTGCCACGCTGTGATCTCGTGCCGTCGCGCCCGCGACGTTTTGCTCGCCGCTTAAAGCCAGCATCATCAAGATGCGCGCCTTTTGGGGCGCGTGATCGTCGGCCACGAGCCAGCCGAAACGATAGTCCGGCTGCGCGGCGTTGCGCACGACCACGCCGCTGCCGGTGCGGGAAGCCCGCACGACATGAATGCCCCGTTGCCGCGCTTCGATCAGCAGCGGAATCAAATCGGCGGCGATATTGCCGTTGCCGGTTGCCGCGTAGATCACTGCTTTGACGTCGCTTTTCAAGACGGCTTCGAGCATGATCGCGTCGATGCCGCCATGCGCGTAGACGATGCCGACCGACGGCAGCGTGTCGATATCGTCGACGGACCATTCGCTGATGATCGTATGACGTCGCGCCACGCTGCGGTAAAACAATACCTCGCCTTCGACCACATAGCCCAGCGGCCCGAATGGCGATTTGAATGCTTCGAGCTTGAAAGTATTGACCTTCGCCACGTCGCGCGCCGTATGAATCTCGTCGTTGACGACGACCAGCGTCCCCTGCCGGCGCGACAGGGGCGATCCCGCCACCAGAATCGCATTGAACAGGTTGAGCGGTCCGTCGGCGCTCAACGACGAGGGCGGACGCATGGCCCCGACGAGAACGACCGGCTTGTCGCTCGGCAGCGTCAAATGCAGAAAGTAGGCGGTTTCTTCCAGCGTGTCCGTGCCATGGGTCACGACGACGCCATCGACGTCATCGCGTTTCAGCAGTGATGAGATGCGCTTGCCGAGCTGCAGCAGTTCGGCGCTGCCGAAATTTTCCGAACCCAGTTGGAACAGCTGTTCCGCGGTGATGTCGGCAACGTCCGCGGCAGCCGGCACGGCCGCCAGGATGTCGGTGATCGAGACCACCGAGCAGTCGTAGGCCGACGTATTCGTGGTCGATTCGCCTCGACCGGCGATCGTCCCTCCGGTGCCGATTAAAACGATGCGCGGCTTACGCGGCAGCCGGGGACTATGCCGATTGCGCGATGTCGCCGGGGGCGCTGCTTGGGTGTCGATGCCCGTCATGAGGTTTTCACGCGCGGGCCCGGGCGCAGGATGCATCATCCGCCCGGGCCGCATCGTATCTCCCTTTTTTGTGTCTGTTGATTTGATGCCTGGTACGGCGGCTTACATCTTCAGTGCGTCCAGCAGCGTTTGCTTGCCCGACTTGAAGGTGTAGACCGAGATGACGCCTTGCTTCAGGTCGCCCGTCGAGGTGAATTGCTCGCTGCCCAGCACGCCTTGGTGATTCGTTGCCGGCATGGCGGCCAGGATCTTCGCCGGGTCGACCGAGTTGGCGGCCTTCATCGCATCGACGATCACATTGACCGCGTCATAGGCGAAGGGCGCGTTGACTTGCGGCGGTTGGCCGAAGCGGGCCGTGAAGCGCTTGGCGAAGGCCGGACCGTCGGGCATCTTCTCCAGCGGGGCACCAGCGATCGAACAGATGACGTTGTCGGCGGCTTCGCCGGCGAGCGACGGCAGCGTCGGGGTGCACAGGCCGTCGCCTGCCAGCACGTGGGCGCGGATGGCCAGTTGTCGTGCCTGCTTGGCGAACGGGCCGCCGGTGGCGTCCATGCCCCCGTACATGATCACGTCGGGGCGCTCGCCCTTGACTTTGGTCAGGATGGCGCGGAAGTCCACCGCATGGTCGTTGGTTGCGTCATGCGACAGCACGGTGAGGCCATTGGCCTTCGCCTGCTTCTCGAATTGGTCGGCGAGCCCCTGGCCGTAGGCGGTGGCGTCGTCGACGATCGCCACGGTCTTGGCTTTCAGGTTCTTGCTGGCGTAGTTGGCCAGTGCCGGGCCTTGCTGCGCATCGGTGGCGACCACGCGGTAGGCGGTTTTGAAACCTTGCTCGGTATAGGCCGGGTTCGTGGCCGACGGCGACACCTGGACGATGCCCGCGTCGCTATAGATCTTCGAGGCGGGGATCGTCGTCCCGGAATTCATATGGCCGACGACGGCAGCCACTTTATCGTCGACGAGACGCTGTGCGACCTGCGTTGCCTGACGCGGATCCGATGCATCGTCCTGTCCGTCCAATTGCAGCGTGACCTTCTGGCCGCCGATGGTCAGGCCCTTTTTGTTGATTTCCTCGACGGCAAGGCGCGCGCCGTTCTCTGTGTCCTTGCCGTAGTTCGCGTTCGGGCCGGTCAGCGGCGCGGCGCTGCCGATTTTGACAATTTCGTCGGCGTGGGCGTGCGCGCTGAGGGACAGCAGCAGTCCGACACCCAGGGCGGTACCGATGGACGGAAGCGCCGCTTTATTCGACGGCAGGGCGAAGATCGACGACAGAGGCTTGATTAACATAGGAATAGGCTCGTTGTTCGTGAACGTGGTGGCGAGAGCGGCAGCGTTTTTGGGATGGCCCGCACCCTGTTTTTTTGCAAGTACCGCGAGACGACAGGGCCCAATGTAGAGGCACCAAATTGATTCGAATTGAACGTACGGGCAGAAAAATAGAACAAACGCGACATCGATCGAATTACTATTACGCGACGCCTGATTACGGCATTGTCCGCTGCGGCGACGATTCGGCGCGGAGGGGGCAAAATGACCGTCGTGGGCTGTTCGTCTCTGCGGACTGCTACGCGCCCGGCGCGACATAAGGATGCTGCGCAATCCGATGGCGGGCGATATCGATACGACGCGCGATCCAGACCGGTTCGTGCTGTTGCACGGAATCGATACAGCGCTGAGGTCCCGCCCGATGCCCGTTATCATGTCACGATGGCGGCACATAACGGATCTCTAGGGGACAGTGCAGATGTCTATCAAATTATTTGCGTGGGACACGCCGAACGGCCGGAAAATTAGCGTGGCGCTCGAGGAAATGGGGCTGCCGTATACGGTGCATCCGATCGACATTCGCAGCGGCGCGCAACATGGCGAAGCCTTCCTGAAGCTAAGCCCGAATGCCAAAATTCCGGCGATCGTCGATGACGAGGGCCCGGATGGTCAGCCAGTCAGCCTCTTTGAGTCAGGCGCGATTTTGTTATACCTCGGCGAAAAGACGAACCAATTTCTGCCGAAGCCCTTGCAGGCGCGGATTCCGGTACTGGAGTGGCTGATGTGGCAAATGGCGGGTTTTGGCCCGATGCCTGGACAGGTACATCACTTTCTGTCTGTCGAATCGGAGACTGACCGCGAGTATGGTTTAAAGCGCTATAGCGCCGAGACGCGCCGCTTGTACGGCGTGCTCGACAAGCAGCTGGGGGAACACGAATTCGTGGCAGGCGATTTGTCGATTGCGGACTTCGCCATTTTGCCATGGGCATGGCGGCATCCACGTCATAAGGTCGCGCTGGAAGATTTCCCGAATGTGCGCCGGTGGTACGAGACGTTGATGCGTCGGCCCGCCGTGCAGCGCGGTTTTGCCGTGAAACTGGATTGACGCGCGCGGAATGCATAGCCGCCCGGCACTCAGCGAGCGCCTGTATCCCAGGCGCTCCCGGTTCAAGCAGCCATCTTGAAAACAGACACCAGATCGCGCAACTGCGCTGCTTGAGATTCAAGCGAGCCGGCAGCCGCGGCGGCTTCTTCCACCAGCGCGGCGTTTTGTTGCGTGACTTCGTCCATCTGCGAAACGGCTTGATTAACCTGCTCGATGCCGCGGCTTTGCTCGTCGGACGCCGCAGCGATCTCGCCCATGATATCGGTCACGCGTTGGATGGCGCCGCCGATGCGCTCCATCGACTCCCCGGCGCGACCCACCAGATCCGTACCGATTTGTACGCGTTGTCCCGATGTCTCGATCAGATCCTTGATCTCCTTGGCCGCCGCCGATGAGCGCTGCGCCAGCGAGCGTACTTCGCCTGCCACCACCGCAAACCCGCGCCCTTGTTCCCCGGCACGTGCCGCTTCGACGGCTGCGTTCAGGGCCAGAATATTGGTCTGGAACGAAATGCCTTCGATCATGCCGATGATCTCGGCGATCTTGCCCGAGCTTTCGTTGATTCCCGCCATCGTTTGCACGACCTGCGCGACGATCTCGCTGCCTTCGACGACTGCTTCGCGCGCCGTCGACGACAGGCCATTGGCCTGTCGCGCGTTTTCGGTGTTGTGGCGTACCGTTGCCGTCAGTTGCTCCATGCTCGCAGCCGTTTCCTGCAGCGATGCGGCCTGTTGCTCGGTCCGCGAGGACAGATCGTTGTTACCGGCCGCGATCTGTTGGCTGGCGGTGGCAATCGCTTCGCTGCCGGTGCGCACCGACGACACGGTCTGAACCAGGCTGGCCTGCATTTTCGAGAGGCCACCCATCAATTGGCCCATTTCATCGTTGCTCGACGCCGCGATGCGTGCGCGCAGATCGCCGGCGGAAATCGCATCGAAATGGCTGAGCGCGGAACGGAGCGGCAAGCCGATCGCGCGACCCAGCGACCACCAGGACCAGAGCGCCAGCAACACGCCGGCGATCAATGCGGCGATCGTGAAGTCCATGACCAGATGCATCGTTGCCGTCGCGTCGTCGTAGCCATTGCTTGCCTTCGTCGATAGAAAGGTGTTCAGACCTTCGCGGGACTTCAGCAACGCGGAATAGGCTGTGCCGACTTGGAGCATCTGATCCATCGCCTTGCTGCCGTCGTTGCTGCGCGCTGCCGCGTAGACGCTATCCAGTGCCTGTTGCATGGCGAGCCGCTTTTCCTGCATGCCGGCAGCCAGTGCCAGCGATTCCTTCGACTTCTTGATGGCCATGAACGTCTGCCATGCCTTATCGGAATCGGCGCGCAACGCCATGCCTTGGTTGATCGCGGTTTCCAACGCCGGGCTACCAATGCCCTCGATGGCTTGCCGTGCGGCGGTGCGTTCCTGCGTGGCGCCCAGCACCGAGTCGCCGACATAGCGAACGGCCGGCATCTGATTCTGGAAGGTGTTTTGCAGCGCGGCATTGGAACGGCTCAGGCCATAGATGCCCAAACTACCGATCGCCACAAGCATGACGGCCAGGAGGCCCGATGTCAGGCCAACACGGGCCTTGATGGTAAGACTCATTGCATTCTCGGTTAAGGCGTGAAACGCCGCGATACGCTTTACAGAAGTCGCGCAGACGGATTCGATAACGGCGGGAAGAGGGCAGAATGAAGCGGCGGATTGTCGCACCGGGGGTGTGCGCGGATTGTCAAAAGTTCTTTTTTGCATGCGCCGATTCTGGGCGATAGGGGTCGACCCTCGATCTGGGAAGGGCGCGCAATCGCACGCCAGGCACGGCTGTCGGCCATAACTGCGGAGGCGAGGAACGGGGTTTGCGACAGGGTAGGTACGTTCACCAACGCTTTTGGAGGCTAACGATGAGTGACAACACCGTCCGCAATCAATTCGAGATGCGCAACCCGTTGACGCAATATCCCCAGCCGCCGTTCGCGCATCAGGTACAGCAGCGCCCGGGTCTGGCCGCGAAGATGCAGCCGAAACCGGATCATGGCGAAAACAGCTATCAGGGCTTCGGCCGACTTGCAGGGCGCAAGGCGCTGATCACTGGCGCCGATTCGGGCATCGGGCGCGCCACGGCCATCGCCTACGCACGCGAGGGCGCTGATATTGTCTTTACACACTTGCCAGAAGAGGCGGAAGAAGCGAAGCAGGTGGTTGCCTTGATCGAGAAGGCGGGACGAAAGGCGCTTGCCCTGAGTGCCGATTTGTCGAAAGAAGATGTTTGCGAGAATGTCGTCCGCCATGCGGTCGAACACTTGGGCGGGCTGGATATCGTCGTCAACAACGCGGGTCGCCAAACCGCGCAGGCGGAGATCGCGGATCTGACGACGGAGCAGTTCGAATCGACTTTCCGTACGAACGTTTTTGCGACGTTCTGGATCAGCAAGGCGGCATTGCCGCATTTGCCGGAAGGCGCGACGATCATCAACACGGCATCGATCCAAGCCTATCAGCCGTCGCAAAATCTGCTCGACTATGCACCGACGAAGGCCGCAATCGTCGCCTTCACGAAAGCGTTGTCGAAACAGGTCATCAGCAAGGGCATTCGCGTCAACGCCGTCGCGCCGGGGCCTTTCTGGACGGCGCTCGAACCGTCAGGCGGACAACCCCCGGAAGCGATTCCGACCTTCGGCGAGCAAGTGCCTTTCAAGCGCCCCGGTCAACCGGCCGAGATCGCGCCGATGTATGTCTTGCTGGCTTCGCAGGAATCAAGCTACATCACCGGTGAAGTGATGGGGGTCACCGGCGGGCAAACACTGCCGTAAAGTGCGCAGGCGCGTGTCACGCGGGGCTTTGATGTCAGCCCGGTGTTGCACGTTTGCCGGTATTTTTCGAAGAAGACTTGCCGGCTGTCTTGCTTGCCTTTCGCGCGGTTCCGCTGGCTGGTGCTGCCGTGGCTACACCCTCATTCGATCCGGCAGAGGCGACGGCGGACAGGTTACTAAGCTCGTCGACGTATGCCAGCAGATGCTGCAGATAGCCGGGGGCCGTGCCTTGCATTAGCGATAGCGCGCGATGCACGAGGCTTCGCGAGTTCAACGGACCGGCGTTCTCCGGGACGTACTGCAAGGAGCGGCGCATCTGGCCATCGAGCCGCAGCGCGGCCCACGTCTGCCTGAAGTAGGGCAGCACGACCATTTCGGGATAGCGCGGAACTGCCGGTCCCGCGCTCTGCTCCATCACTAGCGTGAGAGGCGGCGTTCGCTCATTGAGCAAGCGCGTTAGTTCACGCAGCCCGCCGTCTGGCTGCTTGGCGTTTTCGCCCGATGCGGGACGGACATCGTCGCTAGACGGCTTATTCACTGGTCTTCCCCGGGGCAGCGTTGCCAGATGACGGCCGAGGGACCGCGGCGATTTCGACGCGGCGATTCTTCGCCCGTCCCGCATCGTCATCGTTCGAACTGACCGGTTGTTCCGAGCCGAAAGCCGCGGCGAATACCGATGCCGCGGGGATCCCTGCATCGATAAATGCACGCGTCACGGTCAGTGCCCGCTGCGCCGACAGCTCCCAGTTGTCGGTAAAGCGCGCATTGCCGACGCGTCGCACCTGACGATCGTCGGCGAAACCACTGATCATCAAAATTTCGTCGTGCGATTGTAGATACGAGGTCAGCGGAGGTACTAATGACTTCAGCAAGGCCTGCCCTTGCGGTTGCAGCTGATCCGAGTTCACTTCGAACAAGACGCTGCCATTGATGCCGATACGGCCATTGATCAACGTGACGCGGCCGGCGGCCAGCGGAGCTGCTAGTGCCTGCTCCAACGTTTTGCGGCGCGCCATCTCCTGTTGCCGCTGCTGCGTTTCATGCGACAGCTTGGCCGACAACTGCATCTGCACGCCGACCACGCCCACCAGAATCAGCACGAACGCTCCCAGCATCACCGACATCAGATCGCCGAATGCGGCCCATACCGGTGTTGCCGTACTGACGCCGTCTTCGATGTCGTCGCTCATGCCGCGGCGGCTCCTGGCGCAGTGCCGCGCACGTCATGGCCGCGCTGCGCGCTGAGATGTTGCAGATTCTCGATGATTTGCTTTTGCGACAGCATGCTCAGATCGATGACCTCGCGTGCTTGCGCGATATAGAAGCCGAGCTGTTCGTCGCTACGCGTCATCGACTTGTCCAGCGCGCTTTCCACCCGTTCGAGGTGGGTGACAAGGGTGCCGTTCGCCGCGTCGAATTGCGAGACCGCGTGCGTCATCGCTTCGGCGAGGCTCGAAACATCGGCCGCACCGCTGCTGATGTTCGCGGCGATGCCGTCGAGCTTGCCGCTTTCGTCCGCCACCCGTTGCGCGAATTCCGCCGCGATCTGCGTGAGCAGGTCCGACGAGCGGCCGACCAGCGTATCGATCGCCGTGCGTTGCTCGGTGGCCGCGAGGTTAACCCCTTGCAGCAGCGTTTGCAGCGTGTCGAGCAGACGCGCGCGTTCGTCGAGCGTCGCGGTATCGCGCGCCACGCTTTCGGAGAGTTGTTCGCGCATCTCGCCGATCACCGCAGCCGCGGCTTTCGGTGCCTCTGCCGCAGCGGCGGCCAGGGTCGAGATCTCCGCGATCACGCCGCGCGCATGTTCCGCGCTTTGCGCCGAGATGGTCGTGGCGGTATCGGACAAGGCATCGCAGATAGCCTGGTGGCGCAGCGTGGTTTCCTCGGCAGACTGCGCCCACTGTGCGCGCATCGTTTCCGACGCGGCATCCATATTGGCACGCCACGCGTCGAGGCGGGCCGTATCCTGATCGGCGCCCATTGCCACCTGCGTACGCATCGTCTCCGCGATAGCTTCCATCTGGGCACGCCAGGCGTCCAGGCGGGCGGCGTCCTGTGCCGCCGATTGCGTCCACTGGTCGCGGAGGGCGTTGGTGGTCGCTTCCAGCCGTGCATGCCATGCGTCGAGACGCGTCTTCTCGTCGTCGGCGAGCTGCGCGCGCAACGCGGTGTGGGCACCGCCCAGATTGTCGAGCAACGATTGCGCGCCGCTCGTGAACGCGGCATGCGCATCGACCAGCGACTTCTCGTGCCGCGCGGCCAGTTGATCGCCGGCGCGCGCTTGTTCGGCGATCGTGTCGCGCCAAGCCTGCGCCGCAGTACGCACGCTTGTCTCGTATTGTTGCGCCAGCGTGCCGTGCATCTCGCGGGCGTGTGTCTCGAAACCGGTTGTGAACTGCGTCAATGCATCGCGCAAGTGCATCGCTTGATCGGCCCCGGCTTGCGTATGGGCGTGGAGGGCGTCCTGCCACAAGGTAGCGACTTCCGTCGTCGATCTCGAAAAACCGTCCGTCAGACCTGCCAGTTGATGCTGCACTGCTTCGCCTACGGTCCGTTGCAGTTCGCGCATTTCATGGCCGATGCTGTCGAACGTCGCCTGTGCCACCGGCTGCAACGCGGCGCTGGCAGCCTGAGCGCCCTCGGCCACGCTTTGTCGCATGGCCTCGCCGACCGAACGCGCCAATTCGAGATAGACCCGTTCCGTATGTGCGTGGAAGGTCTGTTGCTGCGCGGCTTGCCGCTTCTGCGCTTCCAGATGCTGTTGTTCGATCGCCGCCATCGTGGCTTCCAGCCGCGAGACCAGTGCCGGCATCACATCCGCCTGCCGCTGCAGCAATGCCAACGAAGTATCGCGTTGATGCCGTTGCGAGAAGACACGCAAGATGCTGGCGATGCGACCGTCGAGCACCTGCACGATCTGCAGGCGTTCGCGACGGCACAGCGCGGCGAGGAGGCCCAGCATCGCCGAGGCGGAAACGCCGGCGATCGAGGTCCCGAATGCAAAGCCGAGGCCTTTGATCGGTGCGCCGAGCGAGGCGCGGATCGCATCGATATCGGCCGCATTGGCCATTGCGGTGCCGGTGCCGCGCAGGGTGACGACCATCCCCAGCAAAGTGCCGAGCATGCCGAGCAACACCAGCAGGCCGACGAGATAGGGCGTCAGCACCGGCCCCGGCAAGGCCGTGCGTTCACCTTCGATCCGCGTGCGCACCGCATGGCGCAATGACGCCGGCAGCGGCGCGAGCCATTCGTCCAAGGCGGGCGGGGCCGCTTGCAGCGTGGACAGCCGCAGTGCCAAGGCACGCGTCTCGCCGCGGTACCGATGCAGTTCGAACGCGCCGCCGGCATAACAGGCGGCGATCACGACGGTCATCAGGAAGGCCAGCGGACTGCTGCCGGCCTGGCTGAGATAGCCGGCGCCTACCCAGCACAAAACGGCCAGGCCGATCAGGAAAATGACGTAATGAAGACGATATCGGGACATGGCGTCCTATTCAGCAAGAGGTGTGTAGTGCATGCAGCGCCGCGGCGAGGCCTTCGATCGGTGCAAAGCGCAATGCGAGTTCGGCGAGCATGACGCCGCGCATCGTGTCGCGAAAACCGTCGATCCAGGCCCGCGGTGCGGGCTGCAATGAAAGATGTTCGAGTGGGACGTCGCCGGATTCCTGTGCTGCGACGTCTTGAGCGTGTGCATGAAGTCGGCCGAAATAGCGGCCGAGCGTATCCGACACGCCCGCCAACAGCGCGCGCTCTTTCTGAGACAAGGCGCGCTCCAGGACGGCGTCCACGGCCGCGAGACGCGCGCCGTCCGCCGAACACGCGGTCAATGATTGCCGCAGATGCGCGCGCAAATGGGCAATCCGGGTTTCCATCGTCTGTTGCAACGACAGGCAACGCTGCCGAAAGAACGTCTCCTCCAATGCGGCATCGGAGACGAAGGCCTGCGTCGCACGCGGGCCAGCAGCGGGCGCAGCGGTAGCGGTCGTTCGATTTGCGTCACTTCCCGCCGCGATACCCCCCCGTCCCGCAAGGGAGGCGCTGCCGGTGCCCGGACGGGCGCCCGGGGCAGGCTTGCGGGCCATGAAGGCGCTGTCGGCATGGATCGTCTCGGTCAGCCCCCGCCGGACCTGCGCCGCCATGGCGACATCCGGATGCGTGGCGCCCTGGGCGCACGGTTGCGATGCCGACAACGGGGCAGACGTCGGTGCTGACGACAGCGCCGACGACAGCGCCGACGACAAGGCGATCGCGTCCGTCCAACTCAGCCAATGGCTCAGTTGGTCAGACAGCGTCTGGGCGGAAACGGAATGGGAGGCGTGCACCGGGCGGGCCTGAAGGTCCGCCAAAAGGCGGGCCAGCGGCGTGCTGCCCGGTGACGCGCGCGGGGGGACGAGCACAGTACCGACGACAAACGAAAAGCCGGTAGTTTACACGGGGATGACGCCCGCGCCGTCGGTTCTTGCGTATTGCGCGCGGCCGCTGCGCGACAAATCGCAAAAAATCCTGAGAAAATCCTGCTAGGCCAAATACTTACGGAACCAGTGGAGTGTGCGGTCCCAGGCCAGCGTAGCGGCTTTTTCGTCGTAGCGAGGGGTGGTATCGTTGTGAAATCCGTGGTTGACGCCCGGATAGATATACCCTTCGTAGACTTTCCCGTTCGCTTTCAGGGCCGCTTCGTACGCCGGCCAGCCCGCATCGATGCGCTGATCGAGCCCCGCGTAGTGCAGCAGTAGCGGCGCCTTGATACGCGGCACGTCCTCGGCCTTGGGCTGCATGCCGTAGAACGGCACCGCCGCTTTCAATTCGGGATAGGCGACCGCCGCCGCATTGGCGACGCCGCCGCCGTAACAGAATCCGACGATGCCGACCTTTCCGTTCGTCATGCTGGGCGTCAGCAGCAATTCGACCGCGGCAAAAAAGTCGTTCATCAGTTTTGTCGGATCGACTTGATTCTGCAACGCGACGCCTTGCTCGTCGTTGCCGGGATAGCCGCCCACCGAGGACAGGCCGTCCGGCGCCAATGCGAGATAGCCGGCTTTGGCCAGCCGTCGCGTCACATCCTCGATATAGGGATTCAGTCCGCGGTTTTCATGGACCACGACCACGCCAGGAAGGCCGCCCGCCGCGTTGCCGAGCGCCTGCGCCGAGCGTGGGCGTACCAGATAGGCGCGCACGGTACCGTTGCCGTTCGGCGAGGGATAGGTGATGTATTGGGCGACGATGTCGGGGTCATCCGCCGCGACCTGGCTCGCCAACGCGTAATCCGGGCTCATCAAGCTCAGAATCGAGGCGGCGGTCATGCCCCCCACCGCGTATTTGGCTGCCCGATCGAGGAACATCCGACGGGTGATCTGCCCATGCGCATAGTGATCGTACAGTTCCAGCAATGCGGGATGAAAGTCCTTGGCTGTCAAACGCGGCATACATCACTCCCTGGATCGTTTTTGAGAAAACAGATATGAGGCGGCAAATCGGCTGAGGGCGGCCGGCGGGGCGAGGCTTGATGCGCGCCGGCCATTTTTACCGCAAAACTATGACATGGCGGTCGCTGGATGGATATTGAAATCATCGGATTTAGGGATAAAGCCGGATGCGCCGGGTCGCCCCATGCGACAATAGGTTTTTGATCGCCACCCGGTTGCCCATGTCCGTATCCGCGCAGCAGTCACGCACTCCGATGGATCATGCGTGTGCGAAAGAGCCCATCCACGTCCCCGGAGCGATACAGCCGCACGGCTATCTGGCGACGTTGGATGCGCAAGGTCGCGTGGCGCAGGTGAGCGCGAATATTGACCGGTGGTGCGGTCATGCGCCGGATCGCCTCATCGGCGCGCCGCTGGCGGACGCGCTGGGCGACAAGCCGGCGGCCATGGTCGCGGACGCCTTGCCGCGTCTGCAAGAAGGCGAGACGATGGTCCTGGGCGTGGTCGATGCCAACGCGCCGGCGGCGGCGCGAGACGGCGATGCGGCGCCGCGCGCGCCCGGCGGCTGGTTTGTCGTCTTGCATCAATACAAGGGCGTACGGGTCGTCGAGCTGGAGAAGGCCCAGCATCAGGGCGATCTGTATAACGCTATGTATCCGCTGGTGCAGGATTTTCTCGGTGGACTGCAACGCGATATCGAGATAAGCGAACTCGCCGTCCTGGCGGCCAATCAAATCTCGAAAATCACCGGCTTCGGTCGTACGTTGGTCTATCGTTTCGATCACGAAGGCCACGGCCATGTCATCGCCGAGGCGCTGCGTGGCGATCTCCCCTCGTTTTTGGCACAACGCTTCCCGGCATCCGATATCCCGGCGCAGGCGCGGCAGCTGTATCGGCTGAATCGTATCCGGCTGATTCCCGATGCCGACTATGTGCCCGCGGTGTTGGTGCCGGCGCTCCACCCCGATACCGGTGCCGCGACCGATCTGACCTTGGCGTCGCTGCGCAGCGTGTCGCCGGTGCACGTGCAGTACATGCGGAATATGGGGACAGCGGCGTCGATGTCGATGTCGATCGTCGTCGGCAACACCTTGTGGGGACTGATCTCCTGCCATCACGATGCGCCGCGGATCGCCCCGTTCGAGACGCGCACGGCTTGCGCGCATATCGCGCAGATCCTGTCATTGCAGATCGAAGCGCGTGATCTGCAATTCGAGGCGGCTTACCGGCTCTCTCTGCGAAAGATTCTGTCCGCCTTGCTCGCCCAGATGGCGAAGACGGACAGTTTTGTCGATGCACTCGTGGCGGACAAGGACGACCTGTTGGCATTTACTGCCAGTACCGGTGCGGCGATTGTCTTCGAAGGCCGGATCACGCGGATCGGCGAGACGCCGGCCGACAGGGATATCGAGAAGCTGGTCGACTGGTTGGTCGAGCAACCGGACGATATCGTGCATACGGACCGCGCACGGGACGTGTGCGCCTGGATGGCAGACGGTCCGATCGCCGGTGTGCTCGCCGTATCGCTTTCCAAGGTGTTCCGAAATTATGTGATATGGTTCCGCCCCGAGGTAATCCAGACCGTCGAATGGGCTGGCGATCCGCGGGCGAAACTGGCGACATTGTCGGATACCTTGTCGCCGCGCGAGAGCTTCGAGACGTGGACCGATACGGTGCGCGATCGTTCGATGCCCTGGCTGGCGGCCGAGCGCGAAATGGCGTTCGAGTTCCGGACGGCGATGCTGGGCATTGTCCTGACGCGCGCCGAAGAGCTGGCGCAACTGGCGATGGCATTGGGCCAGGCAAACCGTGAGCTGGAAGATTTTTCGTACACGGTGTCGCACGACCTGCGGGCGCCGTTGCGGCATATCCATAGCTTCGCGGCGCTGCTGGAAGAGGTCGATGGCGGTAATCTGAGTACGCGCGGTCAAAATTTCATTAAGCGTATTCTGACGTCGTCGGAATTCGGTGGCCGTCTGGTGGATGATTTATTGGCGTTCGCCCAGATGGGCCGGGCGGCGCTCGATGTGCACGAGCTGTCCTTGCGCGCGATCGTCGACGACGTGGTCGCTGGGGAAGCCCGCTTGGCGACCGAGTCGCAGCGTGACGCCGAGCACCCGCGTGAAATCACCTGGGAAATCGGCGATTTGCCGCGTGTGGAAGGCGACGCGACATTCCTTCGACTGGCGCTGCAGAATTTGGTGTCGAACGCGGCGAAGTTCTCCCGGAAGGTGGCGCATCCCAAAATCGAAATCGGCACCTTGCCGGCGAACGAGGTGCCCGCGCAGTATGCGGGGCAGCATGTCGTGTACGTCAGGGACAATGGCGCCGGTTTCGATATGAAGTATGCCGGCAAGCTTTTCGGCGTCTTCCAGCGCCTGCATGCAGACGACGAGTTCACCGGAACGGGGATCGGGCTTGCGCATGTGCGGCGGATCATGGAGCGGCATGGCGGCAGCGTCTGGGCACAGGGGGCACCCGGGAAGGGGGCAACCTTCTTCTTGTCCTTGCCGCTGCACTATCGGGCGCAAAGCGGTGTGCGCGAGACGCCGGCGGCGGCCGTCGCACGGCTGGCGGCCACGGGCGAACTGTCACCCACCGGCGGCGTACGCAAGGGTGGCAGGCATGAAGCACGAACAAAAAATAGCAAATAGGAAATCGTGAGGTGAGCAGATGTTGAAGCCGATCCTGATCGTTGAGGATAGTGCGAATGATCTTGAATTGATCTTGATCGCATTGGAGAAGAGCCGTTTGGCCAATCCGGTCATCACCGTGCGCGACGGCGTCGAGGCGATGGACTACTTGCGCCGGGAAGGCGCCTGGGCGGATCGTGACGATGACGATCCGGCCGTCGTCCTGCTCGACAAGAAGTTGCCGCGCATGGACGGGCACGAAGTCATGGCGGCCATTCGCTCGGATAAGGACCTGCGTCACATCCCGATCGTGATGTTGACTTCCTCGCGCGAAGAGCAGGATTTATTGGATAGCTATGAGCTGGGCGTCAACGCCTATGTCGTGAAGCCGGTCCAGTTTCATGAGTTCATGAATGCGGTCAACGATATTGGCATGTTTTGGGCCGTGTTGAACGAACCCTCCCCGCGCCCGTCACGTCAGCCGTCCGATGGCATGCAGGTCACCGAGATCGACCGCGAAAGCGGCGGCATTCGTACGACGCGCCGCGATCCGGAAAACTGATCCGGTATTTCAGGACAGTCGACAGACAAACGGCCCCCGCGTGATTTCGCGGGGGCCGTTTGCGTTGCAGCGTGCGAATCCGGCAGAACAGGATCGCAGATCAGCGGAAGCGTTGCAGTTCCGGATCGGTGATCGATTGTTCGGGCAGATGCAATGCCTGCGGCAGGTCGCTGAGTTTCGGCATGCCTTCGATCTTGGACCAGTGGCCGGCCGCGTCCTTCATCATCAGTGTCGGCGTGCCTTCGAAACCGAGTTGCTGGAATAACGCGAAGTTGCCATCCAGCTTTGCCTTGATGTCGGACGGGACTTGCGCCAGTGGCGTGATGCCGGCCTCTTCATCCTGTTCGGAATAATCCGTTTCAAGCTTCTTCAGCGCGGCGGCGCCGTCCTTCGCCTGCATCAAGGCCGCCGCTTTGCCGAAGGAGTCGGGCTTCAGGAAGCCCATCACGATCCAGCGCACCTGCAGGCCGGCTTGTTCGTAAGGCTGCAAGGCCTTCCAGGTCAGATGGCAGAAGATACAGTTCGGGTCCATGAACACATAGACCGTCGACTTAACCGGATGGGCACCGCCTTGCGCGCCTTCAACGACAGCGGGCGCATCTTCGACGGCTTTGCCGAACTGATCGAGATTCAGCTTCACGCCGTATTGCGCGGCATAGCCGGCGCTAAGGTCCTTGCCTTGCGCGTCGATCAGCTGCCCGGTGATCAGCACCTGGTGCGAGTCGGTCGAATAGACGACCACGTTCTTGCCCGGCCCTTGCGACACCACATAGCCGGTCAATCCTCCGGCAGCGGGGAAGACCTTGATCAGCTTCAGGCTGTTGCGATCGATCGCCGTCTGCAGTGCCGGCGGCAACGCCGCATGGTCGGTCGAAGTCGCATTGGCGGCGGGCGCCGGCGCGGCATGCGCGACACCGCTCAGCAGTGCCGCCGCACTCAAGCATGCGGCCGCCCGTTTCTTCATGGCCGACAGTCGCGTCGGGCGACGGGGAAAGCTTACAAATGACGTCATTGTTGCAAGGTCCGGATCGATTCAATGCAGTACTGTACCGGTTCCTTGCCGAGCGTGCAGCGCAAGCCGTCGGTAGCAGTGTTTTCGGGAATGCCGCTTGCGAATAGTTGCATCGAGACGGCGTACGGCGAGCAGCGAGATCGCGGATCCGCGCAGTGTGCCGATGGTCTTACCGAGCGGGGAGAGGGATACGATGACGTGGTTGACGACAAACGATGGCATTCGCCTGCACTACACGGAGCGGGGCAGCGGCAAGCCGCTGATATTGCTGCATGGCTGGTCTTTCAGCGGTGCGGTATTCGACCCGATCGTGCCCGCGCTTGCCAAGCATGCACGGGTGATCTCGTTGGACCTGCGCGGACATGGCCTCTCGGACAAGCCCCGGCATGGCTATCGCCTCTCTCGTCTGGCTGCCGACTTACGCGACCTGATCGACGCGCTCTCGCTGCAGGATGTCACTTTATTGGGATGGTCGATCGGGTGCGCCGTCGTGTGGAGTTATCTCGAATTGTATGGGAAGGATCGGGTGCGGCAGCTCGTTCTGGCGCAGCAGACGCCCCGGCAGTTCGCGGCGCTGGATTGGAAGTGGGCGCATGCCCAATGTTTCGATCCCGTAAATCTGGCTATTACGATGACGCGGATGGAAGGGGATATGGCCGATTTCGACCGGCAGAACCTGACCGATTGTGTTCATCGCGAGCCGACCGAGTCCGAGCGCCGCGCGTGGCGCGCGCAGACGGAACAATGTCCGTCCTACGCACGCGTTGCCTTGATGAACGATCATGGCCAGCACGACTGGCGCGATTTCATTCCGACGCTTGCGTTACCGACGCTGGTATTGGCGGCGCGCAAGGAC
The DNA here is from genome assembly GCF_039852015.1 of Robbsia sp. KACC 23696. NCBI lineage: Bacteria > Pseudomonadati > Pseudomonadota > Betaproteobacteria > Burkholderiales > Burkholderiaceae > Robbsia > Robbsia sp. KACC 23696. The sequence goes on from NZ_CP156627.1 coordinate 1,037,315, forward strand.
CCGGTGTTCCCGGCCGAAGGCGTTGCGTGGGTTGCCGAGCACATAGAGGGCGCGAGAACGATATACTTCGACAACAGCAGTCATATGCTGTTCCACGATGAACCAGAGCGGTTTATCGATGCGGTGCGCGACGTCGTCATCGACGCGCCTTAGTCCCTCTTTTTTATCGACATCGGATCTGTCATGCCCCCCTTTCTGGACGCCGTCGCCTTGCGGGAGATCGTCGAGGCCGCGCCATCTGCATCATCGATACGCGACACTGCGAATAGTGCTTGCGGCTGCGGCAAAACGAATCTGGCAGGGTGGCAATCGGTGCCCTTGTCGTTCGATGAGTCGGTACTCGATGATATCGGCAGCCTGATCCCGCACGGTGTCGATGAACCCAGCTACGAAGAGTACCTACCGTCCGGTACGACATATTGGACGGACGATGCACCGATCGCTCCGCATTACTTTCCGTACAATCGTTGCACCGTTTCCCGCTGCCAGGTGTGCAGGTCGGTGTATTTACGATACACGGAGGGCGGCGGCTACTTTGTCGATCGTCGCATCCGCGCTCTCGACGCGGCGCGCATCGTCGACATCCCGCTCGCCGACGCCTGACCCCCTAGCGTACCGCCGCCGTCACGCGCATGATGTCACGCGTCAAGCGTCTTGCTTGCCGATCGTGTCGAGCTCGGCAAGCGTCGCGGCATCGAGGTGAATCGCGCCCGCCGCGACGTTTTCTTCGAGATGGCCGACCGACGACGTACCGGGAATCACGAGGACATTCGGAGCCCGGTGCAGTAGCCATGCCAGTGCCACCTGCATCGGCTGTGCGCCGAGTCGATCCGCGACTGCCTGCAACGTACCCGATTGCAACGGCGTAAATCCGCCGAGCGGGAAAAACGGCACGAAGGCGATGCCGTGCGCGGTCAGCTTGTCCAGCAGTGCGTCGTCGTTGCGCTGGGCGAGGTTATACAGATTTTGCACGCAGACGATCGGTGCGATCGCCAGCGCCTCGTCCACCTGCTGCGCATTGACGTTGCTCAAGCCGATATGCCGCACCAGGCCGTCCCGCTGTAGCTGTACCAAGGTATGCAAGGCCTCGGCAAGCGATTCGCCTTCCGGCCCCGCCAGACCCTGCGCACGCAGATTGACCACGTCGAGCGCGTCCAATCCGAGATTTTTGAGATTGTCGTGTACGGCGGCGCGCAGGGCATCGGGCGACGGCGCCGGAATCCAGGATTGGTCGTCGCCGCGACGGAAACCGATCTTGGTGACGATCACCAGATCCTTGCGATAGGGATGCAAGGCCTCGCGGATGATCTGGTTCGTGACGTGGGGACCGTAGAAGTCCGACGTGTCGATATGATTGATGCCGAGGTCCATCGCGCGACGCAGGACCGCAAGGGCGGCCTGACGATCCTTCGGCGGGCCCCAGACGTGCGGTCCCGCCAGCTGCATCGCGCCATAGCCCATGCGATGAAGCGTCAGCCCGCTCGCGGCAGGGGTAAAGGTGTCGGAGGACGGTTCGTGGCGTTGTGTCATGGCGTGCTCTCTCGGTAGAAGCCGGATACGGCAGGTGATTCGCACTGTAAGCCGATCTCCGCTGTTTGATAATCCGCGCAATTCGATACAGGCTGTGCGGGGATGCGCACAATTGATGGGTGAGGTGAGGTGAGGTGAGGTGAGGTGAGGTGAGGTGAGGACTGGCGTGTTGCCGCCGAAGCGCCGCTTCGGCATTGCTGCGAGCGGCTGAGCAAATTTGCGCGATCCCGCGTGAGCGTTCCGATTCCGATTCAGGATGACGATCCCGTGGCGTGACGCGCAGCAGGATCGCCGCCCCCGGTATGCTCGTTACAACGCCATATCGGGAACCTTTTTCACAGTGCCGGTTCCTGCTTTCGGCGCGGGGGCGGTCGGTACGAAGTGATCCAGGCTTGGAGAAGCGATCGCAAGTTTCAACGTGGCTGCCGTTGCGGCCCACTCGGCCGCGAGCATCTGCGGATCGTCGTTGAGCTTCTTACCGTAGCTCGGCACGATCTCGCGAATTTTACTTTGCCACGCCGCGGACTTCATCTGATCCGGGAACACCCGCTCGAGCAAGGACAGCATGATCGCAGGCGAGGTCGATCCGCCCGGCGAGGCGCCTAACAGCGCCGATACGGTCCGATCACTCGACACGACGACCTCGGTGCCCAGCCGTAATACGCCGCCTTTTTTCGGATCCTTTTTGATGATCTGCACGCGCTGGCCGGCCTCCCACAGCCGCCAATCCTGATCTTTGGCCTCGGGCATGTAATGGCGCAGCGCCGCCATTTTTTCCTCGCGCGACAAGGCCAATTGCTGCGCAAGGTATTTTACCAAGGCGAACTCGTGCACGCCGACTTGCATTTCCGGGATGACGTTGGATAGCGTCGTCGCCTTGGCCAGATCGAAATAAGAGCCGTTCTTCAGGAACTTGCTCGACCACGTGGCAAACGGTCCAAACAAAATGACCTTCTTACCGTCGAGGACGCGCGTATCCAGGTGCGGCACCGACATGGGTGGCGAGCCGGTATCGGCAAGCCCATACACCTTGGCCAGATGGCGCGAGGTGATTTCGGGATTGTCGGTTACCAGGAACTCGCCGCCCACCGGGAAGCCACCGTACTGCTTCGCCTCCGGAATGCCCGACAGTTGCAGCAACGGCAGTGCGGCGCCGCCCGCGCCGATGAATACGATGCGCGCATCCACCGTCTGCACCTTGCTGCTGTCTTTGACATTGAAGGCGGAGACGCGCCACGTGCCATCATCGTTGCGGGTAATGGAGCGGACTTCATAACCGGTCGACACTTTCACGCCGGATTTATCCGTCAAGTGTCCGTAGAATTGCCGCGTGATTTCACCCAGATTGACGTCGGTGCCCAATGGCGAGCGTGTGGCCGTCAGGACTTCGTCGGGCTTACGGCCCTCCATCATGATGGGTATCCAACGCTGGATCTGCTCCGGATCCGTCGTCATTTCCATCCCGGCAAACAGCGGCGATGCTTTCAAGGCTTCAACCCGCTTGCGAATGAATGCGCGATTTTCCTCGCCAAATACCAGATTCATGTGTGGCGTGGAGTTGATAAAACCGCGCGGATCGCCGAGAACGCCTTGCCGCACTTGGTGCGACCAGAATTGGCGGGAGATCTGGAAATTCTCATTAATCCCGATCGCTTGCGCAATATGCACATTGCCCTGATCGTCCATGGGCGTGTAATTCAACTCGCACAAAGCAGAATGGCCGGTTCCTGCATTATTCCAGCCGTTCGAGCTTTCTTCAGCGACTTTATCGAGTCGTTCGAATACCTCGCATGTCCAACCCGGTTCCAGTTCTTTCAGATAAACGCCGAGCGTCGCGCTCATAATGCCGCCGCCGATTAACAAAACATCGACTTCTCGATCTGCACGCGCGGCGCGATATTGACTGCCAAAGCCGTAGGAATAACCGCCATAGAGGGCGGCAGCCCCTGCGGCCGCAGCCGTCATGAATTTGCGGCGCGATACGCCTGAACGTTTGACGGGCACAGCTTGATCTTCTCTATTGCTCATTGCAATCACTTGCCTATATCTATGCGCGACACGTTATCGACATGATCGGAAATGCAGGACGACAGATTTTGGCGCGTGCCAAATCGCCAATCCATACACGTCACGTGAATAAATGCAAAGCGGTCGCGCGGTCAGAAACGCTTGAGGTGCGTCGAAAAGCCGCGATGCGAGATTGTAGCGTAAGGTTCTTGAGGTCAGCAAAAAGCTTTGCCGTAATTAATGTTTTATCCTTTAAAGTGCTGAAAAATCCATTGTTGAATGTGCGCAAGAGGTCTCGTAATAAAAGAATGGAATGTTCGGATTTCCGAACGTCAAGTATGGGCTTATACGGATTTCCGAACGAAATAAATAAGGCGATTAATGCATTTTTAAATAAATCATCGATTTAGAACGCCATCTTTTCTGGCCTGATAAATGCTTATGCGGTGTGACGTCTCGATTCACGCGATGGCCGGCTAGCGCGAATATCTGCCGTGTGTCTCAGTGGCGGGTGAAAAAACAACAATGCACCTTCCTTCCACCTCTCAAAATGTGCCATGTTCGGTGGGGAATCTGTGACTTGGAATGGATGCGCTGTGAGGATGAAATCGCTTGGGTCGGTGAGAGCGCGCGCGGTGCTTCTATTTCTGTTGGCGGCGCTGTTGATTGCGTGGGGTGCCGGCACCGTCGTGTACCACTGGTCTCTTCAGCGCGGTTTTCGTGCGTTGCACGATAGCAGCACGCTCACGCTCGCGCTGCAAGAAGCGACGTTGAATAAAGAGGTCGATCGCTTCGGGCTGGTACCGATCACGGTTGCGAGTGACAAGGCCGTTGTCGATTATCTGGCACACCCTGGCGGTCAAGATAGCGCGGCAATCAATCGCTTTCTCGCATCGCTCAACGCGAACGTCGGCGCGGAAAGCGTTTTCTTGATTTCTTTGGACGGGACGGTGCTGGCCAGCAGCAATTGGCAGGCCGATCACTCTTTTATAGGAAATCGCCTTCCGTTCCGCCCGTACTTCCAGCAAGCGCAGGTCGGGCGTATCTCCCGTTATTACGCGGTGGGAACGACGCAAAGCCGACCAGGCTATTACCTTGCCACGGCAGTCGAGTATGCGAACCAGCGTGTCGGCATCGTCGCGATCAAGATAGGGCTTGAGCAGTTAGAGCTACTTTGGCATGCACGTACGCAGCCTTTATTGCTGGTGGATGCCAATAATGTCATTGTTCTGTCGTCGGTTTCCGCGTGGAAGTTTCATACTATCGGTGCGTTGAGCGCGACGACGAAAGATGCGCTGGCGCAATCGCGGCAATACAACCAACAGCCCATCGATGCATTACCGTGGAAAATTGAGAAGCGTTTCACCGACGATACCTACCTGGTGACCTTGTCGCGCGAAAAGCGTGACGTGCGATATCTCGCAGTCGATTGGCCGGTTTCTTCCTTTGGAATGAAGCTTATTTCGCTGGTCGATCCCGGGCCGGAAGAAAGGGAGGCGGGGATAGTTGCGCTTGCAACCAGCATATTGATCTTATTCATCGCCGTTGCCTCGTTGTCGCTTGCGCAATGGCGCATGTCCATACGAGACCGTCTTGCCGCGCAAGATCGCTTACGCGAAGCGAATAGTCGACTGGAAGAACAAGTAGCGCAGCGAAGCGGGGAACTTACTGCTGCCAACGCCGCACTGACGCGCCAAGTGGCGGAACGGACACTCGCCGCGGTGCAACTTCAAAACTTTCAGCAGGAGTTGATTCGCACGGAGAACCTTGCGGTGATCGGGCAATTATCAGCAGGCCTCGCACACGAGATCAATCAGCCTTTGGCGGCGCTCAGCACGCTATCGGCAAATGCCGTTCGCTTTCTCGAGCGGCAAGATGTGGCGACGGTACGGCACAACCTCGAACGCATCAACGATATCGTCGTGCGAATGGGACGGCTCACGCGGCAATTGAAATCATTCGCGCGCCGCGCGGACGACGATAATAGCGACGCGGATATCGCGACGTCCGTGGATGCGGCACAAGCGCTTTTGGCCCATCGCATGCAGCAGGGCGGTAAAGCGATTCGTTTCGCGCAAGGCGGGTTTCCGGTATCGATCCGTGTCCGGTGTAATCCCGTTCGATTCGAGCAGGTGCTCGTCAATTTGATCGGGAACGCCATGGATGCCGTCGATGGAATCGAGAATGCCGCCATCTCCGTTGACTGGCGCATCGTGAACGACAGGGCGGTCATCGACGTCGAGGACAACGGCAGGGGAATGAGCGAGGAAGTCTTGCAAAGAATCTTCGAGCCGTTTTTTACGACGAAATCGCTAAGCGGATTGGGCCTGGGTCTGGCCATTTCGTCGGACATCGTAAAAAGTTACGGCGGAACACTGACTGCGATAAATCTACCGAACGGCGGCGCACGATTTTCCGTGATGCTTGGCCTAGCGATGGAGAAGGGAAAGGTACAGCATGAATGATCCGATGGTTATTCTGGTCGAGGACGATGCCGATGTCCGTTTGGGATGCATGCAAGCACTGGAGCTGGAAGACATACCCGTTCTCGGGTTCGCTTCGGTCGAAGCGGCGCGTGTCGTCCTTGACAGACCGTTTCATGGCGTGGTCGTTACCGATATTCGCCTGCCAGGCCTGCAAGGCGACGTGTTTTTGCTGGAGTTGTCCGCGCGCTATCCGCACATACCGGTGATCATGATTACTGGTCACGGCGACGTGGCGACCGCCGTGAAAGCGATGCGAGAGGGGGCGTATGATTTCGTACAGAAGCCGTTTCAGCCGCATGAACTGGTCAAGATCGTGCAACGCGGACTTGAAAAGGCCGCGCTCGAACGCGAGGTGGCCCGTTTGCGAGAGCGGATCGCCAGTCAGGGCGACCTGGGTCATCGTTTGATCGGCACATCGGCTGTGATGGCGCGATTACGAGATACGATACGCCAACTGGCGCCGTTGCCGACCGACATCCTGTTGCTCGGCGAAACGGGGACGGGCAAGGATATGATCGCTCGCACGATACATGATCAATCGGGTCGCAGTGGTCCGTTTGTCGCGTTGAATTGTGGTGGCATTCCAGAGGCGCTTTTTGAAAGTGAGATATTCGGCCACGAAGCGGGTGCATTTTCGGGCGCAACGCGTCGGCGCATCGGCAAAATTGAATTCGCGGATAAAGGCACGCTGTTCCTCGATGAAATCGAGAGCATGCCTTCGGCAATGCAAATCAAGCTGCTACGCGTTTTGCAGGAGCGCACTGTCGAGCGGCTTGGGGCGAACAAGACGATCGATGTCGATTTCCGTATCATCGCCGCATCGAAGACCAATTTGGCGCAACTCGCCGACGATAAGCAATTTCGCGCAGACCTCTTCTTTCGTATCAATGTCGCGACGATCGATATCCCGTTACTCCGCGAGCGCCGGGACGATATTCCGCTCTTGTTTGCGTACTTTTGCGGACAATGTGCGCATCGGTTGAATCGACCGCTGCCGATCATACGTGAAAGCGTGATGGCAGAGCTGGCCAGTCGAGATTGGCCGGGCAACGTACGTGAATTACGCAATGAAGCGGAACGTTTCGTTCTAGGAATGGCGCACAAGTCGACATTGTTAGATACGTCCGTGAACATGGGACTTGTCGACGCAGTCAATCATTTCGAGCGCGTGATGATTCTGGAAGAGTTACGTCGTCAAAATTATCATTTATCGCGCACTGCCATTGCCTTGCAAATCCCGAAAACGACTTTGTTCGACAAAATTCGTAAGCACGATATCAAGGACGAAGGGTGACCGGTGGACTGTGGCATCCAGACTCCGTGATTACCCCAGGCCAGCCTTCCTGATTTGTATATATCGAATCATTGGTTCCGTGCCAAAACCCCGTCTATATACTAAAAAACCTAAAAAGAGCGCTATTCCGGGACAACCTGTCCGCCTCTCCACGCAACCTCGCCAAGGCCTTGAACCTCCCGTGACTGCGCGCACCAAAGCCCCTCGAAATAGTGCAATGACTGCTGTCCGCGGGCCAGCTTGCCTTTGTTTCCCGATAGAGAAGCGATGAATTTCAGGCAGTTTCGATATGTAAGCGAGGCCTTGAGTCGACATCTCAATCTGACCGAGGTCGCCAATGCCTTGCAGGCTTCCCAGTCTGGGGTGAGCAAGCAGATCCTCGATTTCGAGGGCGAACTGGGCATCCCTTTATTCGTGCGGCGAGGGCGCCGTTTTGTTGCATTGACGGACGCCGGAACGGCCTTGGTGCCGATGATTCATCGGGTAGCCGAAGGCGTCGAGCGTCTGGTCGAGGAGGCCGCACGGTATGCGCGGGACGAGGGCGGTCGGCTTGTCATCGCGACCACCCATGCCCATGCACGGTACACCTTGCCCTCGGCGATCGAACAATTCCGCGCGCTGCATCCCCATATCGAAATCGCGGTGCGGCAGGCGATGCCGCGTCAGGTCGCGGAGTGGGTCGCGCAGGGCGACGCCGATGTTGGCGTGGCCACGGAATCCTTGGCGGCCGAATCGCGACTGAATACCTTGACGTTCCATTCCTGGCGCTATGTCGTCGCGGTACGACGCGGGCATCCGTTGGCATCGCACCCCTTACCGACGCTCGCCGATATCGCGGCCTATCCGATCATCACGTACGACCGCGACTTCACCGCACGGCAGCATATCGACCGCATGTTTTCGCGAGCCGGACTCGATCCGGAGATCGTCCTGACCGCGCTCGACTCCGATGTCATCAAGGCCTATGTCGAAATCGGACTCGGCGTCGGCATACTGGCAGAGATGGCGATCGATCCCGCGCGTCAGGACGACAAGGAATTTGTCGTCTTCACCGTGCCGGAGCTTTCGCAATCCAACACCGCGTTGATCGCTGTGCGCAGCGGTGCGTCTTTCCGCGAATATGTGTATCAGTTTGTCGAGATGCTCCTTCCCGATCGCGACTGTGTCGAGGTCCGGCGCCAGATGAATGTGCAGGAAAACTGAATAGTGCGGCAGGCATAAGCGGCTTTTATCAAAAGATAAGTAAAGCAGATTTAATTGGTTCACGGGTTTATCGCTTCTCGCGATAGTGGCGGTTCCCAAAGGCGCGTCGACAATGCTAGATCCGATCGCGTCTTCTGGCCGAATCTTTTCGAGACTAAGGTAAATCGTCATGAGCCAGCAGCTTCATTCGATCGAGTCGCGGCGCGCTGCCGCGGATATCAACGTGGCCTCGACGGCCGTCGCGGTGCCTCGTATCGCGCCGCATGCTCTTCGCGCGCTGGTGCAGACGGGCGACGAGCATGCCGTTCTGGACGTGCGTGAAGCGGGCGATGCGTTCGACGCCCATTTGCTGTTTTCGTCGATCGCCCCCGCCGCCCGGCTCGGCCTGGATATCGAACGTCTCGTGCCACTGCGAAGCACGCCGATCGTTATTGTCGACGAGAAGGACGACATTGCTGAGGCGGCGGCCCGGAAACTGGTTCGCTGGGGTTATGAAGATGTGCGTGTACTCGACGGCGGCGTGCAAGGCTGGCGCGCGGCAGGCTTCGAATTGTTCAGCGGCACCAACGTGCCGACGAAAGCATTCGGTGAAGTGATCGAGCATGCATTGCACACGCCGAATATCGATGCGCCCACGCTGAAGCGGCTGCTCGATACCAAAGCCGACGTCGTCGTGCTGGACTCGCGCCCGTTCGAAGAATTTCAACGGATGAGCATACCCGGCGCCTATGACAGCGCCGGTGCGGAGCTTGTCTACCGGGCCTTGGAAGCGGCGCCCTCGCCGGATACGCTGGTCGTCGTCAATTGCGCCGGTCGTACGCGCAGCATCCTCGGTGCACAGTCCCTGATCAATGCGGGCATTCCCAATCCGGTGGCGGCGTTGACCGGCGGCACCATGGCCTGGTTGCTGGAGGGCTTCACGCTGGCGCATCAGGAGATCCGCACGGCGCCGCGCCCCTCCGCCGCGACGCTGGCCAAGGCGCAAGGTCTTGCGGAAGCCGTCGCGTTGAAGGGACGGGTCAGCATCATCGATGCGGAGACCTTGGCCCATTTCGAGTCGGACGCGGCCGCGGGCGCACGTTCCTTGTATAAGTTCGATGTCCGTGACCCGCGCGAATACGAGGCTGGGCATGCGGCCGGTTGGCGTTCCGGCGCTGGAGGGCAGTTGGTTCAGGCCCTGGACGAATATGTGGGGACGCGCCGTGCGCGTATCGTGCTGACCGACACCGATCGCGTACGCGCGCGTTTGACGGCCTCCTGGCTCAATCAGTTGGGCAGTCATGAGGTCTACGTCATCGACGATGTATTGGGCCAGGCGCAGCAGATTGGTCCGGAGCCGGTGACTGTTTTGCGCGATACGGAGGAGCCGCTTGCCTGGATCGAACCCGACGCGTTGGCGCGTCTGCATCCGGTGGGCGGCGCTGCTGCCGGCACGGCGGTCCCGAGCAATACGCAGCGCGTGCTGCTGATCGATGTCGACGACAGTCTGGTGTTCCGCCGCGCCCATATCGCCGGCGCCGTGTTCGTGGCACCCGGCGCGGTGCAGTCCCTGCTGCCGACGCTCCTCGCAAGGCAAGCAGTGGATGCGGTGGTCCTGACATCGCGCGACGGCGTGCTGGCGTCCTTGCTAGCCGCCGACCTCACGCGCGCGGCAAAGACGGACGGGGCCTTAGCGGAAGCGCTGCGCGCGCTGGCATCGCAGGGGGCGCCCGCCATCCAGGTGCTATTGGGAGGGACGCGACGTTGGCAAGCACTGGGTTTGCCTGAAGCGCACGGCGATGAAGGCAATCTGACCGGTCAGGCGGACCGCCGTTATGGCGCCTATGACGTGCCGCGCGAACAGGCCGCAAAGGCCATGGTCGACTATCTGGAATGGGAGCTGCAACTGGTGGAGCAGTTGGCGCGCGACGGCACGTCGAATATGGCGATACGTGATTTCGAGACGCAGACCGCCACGCGCTCGAACGCGGTTTTGCAGACGATCAACGCATCGAGTGGCGCGACTGGCTCGTCCAAGGCAACGCATTCGTTGACGCAATTCGCGAAACAGCACGCCGCGTAGGTGTCGGTGTGAGCGTCGGCATTGGTGTCGGCGGCCTCTAAAGCACGACCAATCGAACGACAAATCACGCGACCCATCGCGCATCGAAGCAAGGTCAGTACAACGGTATTTATGAAGCACGATCACACGACAAGACGGACATTTCTGCGTACGTCCGCGCGCTTTTTTGCGACGGGGGCCACGGCACTCACAGGGTCATTGGCATGGCCGGCCTTGGCGTCCGGGGTGTTGGCCATCGGATCGATGGCAACAAGCACCGCGGCCGAGGCAGCGGACACGGGCGCGCCGGTGCGTGGCGGCCCCATTACCATGGGAATCTATGCGGAGCCGGACTTTCTGACGAACGCCTATTCGTCGGCCGGCCCGCCGTTGTTCGTTTCGACGAAGGTCTTCGACGGTCTGCTCAACTATGACGCGCAATTCAAACCGCAACCGGGTTTGGCCACATCGTGGGAGACGCGCGGCGACGGCCTGGCCATTACGCTGCATCTGCGCCAGGGCGTCAAATGGCACGATGGCAAGCCGTTCACGTCGTCGGATGTCGCCTGGACCCTCCTGAATGTCTGGAAGACGCTGCATCCTCAGGGGCGCACGACATTCGCCAATGTGACATCGGTCGATACGCCGGATGCGCACACGGTGGTGCTGCATGTCAGCGAGCCATCGCCGTATATCTTGAACGGCTTGCACGCGGCCGTCGCGCAGGTCTTGCCGAAGCATTTGTACGAAGGGCGCGACGTGATGACGAATCCGGTCAACAACGCCCCCGTCGGTACGGGACCGTTCCGCTTCAAACAATGGCAACGCGGGAGTTTCGTCGAACTTGAACGCAACCCGGCATATTGGCAGGCTGGTTTGCCCTATCTCGATACGCTGTATTTTCGCTTCTATCCGGATACGGCGGCGGCCAGTGCCGCGCTGCAGACCGACGCGATTCAATTGGGAACCAATGAGATCTTTCCGCAGATCGATCTCGAAAGACTCGGGAAATTGCCGAATCTGCGTCTCGTTTCGGGGGATTCGCCATTGACCGCAATGGCGCTTAATCTGGACTTCAATCTGGATCGGCCGGTATTCAAAGATGTGCGCGTCCGTCAGGCAATTTACCATGCCATCGATCCGAACTTTATCGTCAAGAATATCTACTTCGGTTTCGCGAAGCCGGCATACGCGCCATTGCCGGACTCGCTGCCGCAGTTCTTTACGAACGATGTCGCGCGCTATCCCTACGATCTCGATACCGCCAACGCCTTGCTCGACGCCGCGGGGTTCAAGCGCGGTGCGGGTGGCGTGCGTTTCGACCTGACGCTCGACTCGAATCCGAAGCCGGCAATGATGCAGGTTTCGCAATATCTGCGCGCGGCGCTGTCACGCGTGGGAATACGGGTCACGCTGCAGCCCGAAGATTTCGGTACGTATGTGAAGCGCATCTATACGGATCGCACCTTCGATCTGGGTCTGGTGCTGGGGAATGTCGGCCCTGATCCGGTCATCGGTATTCAGCGTTTCTACGCATCGAGTAGCTTCAAGCCCGGCGTGCCGTTTTCGAATGGGGATCATTACATGAACCCCGAGGTGGATCGCTTGTTGAAGGCGGGCGCGACGCAGACCGACCCCGCCAAACGCCGCGATACCTATGTCGCGTTTCAGCAGATCGTGCAGAAGGACCTGCCGCGCTTGCCGCTCGTCTCGCTCGTGCTCAGCGTGCTGTACGACAAGCGGCTGCATAATTTGAACGATATCGTCACCGCCTACTATGGCAACTTCGCCACCGTGTACCGGGCTGCGGCGTAGGCTGAACTTGGCTTGACGGGACGTCGTGCGGGTGTGCGCCGTGCGATGGGACGTCGCGTTAACGCTTTACGCCGTGAACGGGCAGGCGCGCCATGAAGCAGGTGCCGTCGATCGATGACGACGTCACGCGGATTTCGCCGCCATGCGCATCCGCGATTTGCTTGCAGATAAACAAGCCGAGCCCGAGGCCACCACCGGATACGCTTTCCGGCGGCCGCCAATAGGGTTCGAACACCTTTTCCAGACTATCCGGCGCGATCGACTTCCCGCCATTGCTGACGGACAAAACGAGATAGTCGTCTTCGATGCCACCGGTGACGACGATCGGGATATCGTGCGCGCCATGCTTGATCGCGTTGCCGAGCAGATTCGAGAGCAGCTGCTGCACGCGCACGCCGTCGCAATGGACCACGCTGTCCAATTGAATACGATCCCGTATCGTAATTTCGGGATAAGTATCGCGCAGCTCGGCGACGACATTGTGCAGCGCATCTTGCAGATCGTCGCTGGGGCGGATATCGACGCCGATGCCCGAGCCCATTCGCCCCCGTGCGAAGTCCATCACATCGTCGATCAAGCCGGCCATGCGACGGACCACGGTCTTGAGCCGAAGCCCCAGCTTCACCGTATCGGGTTCTTTGGATTGCTTGATCAAAAGCGCCGCGGTGGCATTCACGGCATTCAGCGGATTGCGCAGATCGTGGCCTAAAACGGCGATGAACTGTTCGCGCAGCTCGGCCGTTCGCCGTTCATTTGACAGCGCGAGGTCGTTTTCATCTTGTGTTTCCTCGTTCTCCAGCTGCGAGGCGATGAGCATCGCATACGCTTGGAACATATTGACGGTACGGTCGTCGGCTAGATCGCGCGGGTGCGGATCGATCGCACATAGATTCCCGAAATAGCGGCCATCCGAAAAGATGATCGGGACGGAGATATAACTTTGAAGGTTATAAATCCTCGCCGTGTGATGACCGCAATAGACCGGACTCTCATCGAAGTGGTCGATGACGATCGGCTCGCGTGCCGCGCGAGACTCGAAACAAAGTGTCGTCTTCAATTCCAGTTGACTGCCGGCTTTCAGGCCGAAGTCGATCGGGTCGTGCACCGCGCAGGCTGTCCAGGTCGTGTCGGTCACCCGTGCCACCGCCGCGAATCCCATCTGCGTTTTGTCGCAGATAAAACGCAAGATACCGGGCACCGCGCTCACGCGTGCCACTGCCGCCACATCGGCGGCAATCGCTTCCGGCGAATCGGGATCGGGAAAGGACGGGTTCTGCATGCAGGCGATCTCTAAAAATCAGGGCTTGCCTCATCGATACGGCAGATGATCGAGCGTCATCGCGACGCGCTACATTGCAAATGCGCCTTCCCGCCCTGGAAAGACGACGCGGCTATTTTTGAAAGAAGACTGACCATACCACATTGTGCGATTGTACTCGGCCTGGCCGATCCCCCTTTCGGATCGCCCTTCATCGATGCGGGAAAAAAGCGGCCGGCCTGCCGCCGATGCGGTGCGCGCCGAAGTTTCCGCTGAAATGGCATGATGATGGAGCGTCTTCAATCGCTCGGCCAAAGGAAGCTTACATCTTGAAATTAAACGAAAAGACGGCAAAAGAGCGCGGTTTCGAAACCGTATCGACCACGGCGGATACGTCCTTTGCTGCCACGCACCCCGTTGTGCGTGCCTTCGATCGGTTTGCAAGCGCGGTGACGCGCTGGACCGGGTCGCCCGTGGTTTTCTGCTCGGCGATCCTCCTGGTGATCGTATGGGCAATAACGGGGCCGGTTTTCCATTATTCGAATGGATGGCAGTTGGTGATCAACACCGGCACGACCATCGTGACGTTCTTGATGGTGTTTTTGATTCAGCAAAGCCAAAACAAGGATAGCATTGCGGTGCATTTGAAGCTGAACGAGTTGATCGCCTCGCATCGCGCGGCCGACAATCAGTTGATCGGCATCGAAGACGCGCCCGAGCAAAGCCTGCGCAAGCTTGCCGCGTATTATGCCGATCTGGCGGATCTGGCCGAGAAGGGAGCCAAAAAGCCCGAAACGATGCAGGGTCACGTTGCCGACTTGCTCCGCGAGGACGCGGATCGAAAGATCATCGTGAAAGACGAGCCGATTTAATCGAAGAAAGGCATGGCGAACAGCGACATAGAATCCATCGGCGACTTGGCGATTTTCGCCTTGGTGGCGCAGCATAAGGGCTTTCGACAAGCGGGTCGGGCCAGCAATCTATCGGCATCGGCGTTGAGCGAGGCGGTACGGCGACTCGAAAATCAACTCGGTATCCGGCTGTTGTTGCGCACGACGCGCAGCGTGGCGCCAACCGAGGCTGGCACCGTGTTGTTGCAGCAATTGGCGCCAGCGCTGCGCGATGTGCGTACCGCCGTCGACAGCCTGAACGAATTGCGGGATAAGCCGCGCGGCACCTTGAAGCTGAACGTGCCGGTGGTGGCGGCCCGGCTTTTTTTGCCGCCGATCGTCGAGGCCTTTATCGCCGCCTATCCCGAAATCGTCGTCGATATCGTGATCGACAACAATTTCGTCGATCTGGTGGCGAGCGGCTGCGATGCCGGCATTCGCTATGAGGAGCGCCTGGAGCAGGACATGATCGCCGTGCCGATCGGTCCGCGCCGCCAGCGGTATGCCTTGGCGGCCGCGCCTGCTTATCTGGAAAAACATGGCGTGCCGGCACATCCGAAGTCCTTGTTGGAACATGCGTGCATGCGCGGCCGATTTCAGAGCGGTGTGATGACGCCGTGGGAATTCGAGAAAGACGGACAGTTGCTGAGCGTCGATGTCCGCGGGCCGTTGATCGTCACGCCCACCGTCTCGGATATGGCGGTCAGCGCCGCCGTCCGTGGCCTCGGGCTGATCTATCTTTTCGAGGAATGGCTGCTACCGCATCTCGACACCGGCGCATTGGTGCCGGTCCTGGAAGAGTGGTGGTTGACGTTTCCCGGACCGTCTCTGTACTACCCGGGGCGCCGGCATTTGCCCGCGCCGCTTCGCGCCTTCGTCGATTTCATTCAATCTCCGGCCTGTCCCAAAGACGATCGATACGGTTGATAACGGCGGTTGTTGCGCAGGCAAGGAAGCGCCTCGTCCGTTCCAGCGTCGCGGCTGCGTGACTGATCTGTATCGCGATGTTAGAATCGAGATCGTTTTACGCGGGGGGGCCCGCGCAGCGATACGTCGCGGTCCCGACCACTCCGTTGTCGCGGGTGTTTGGAGGAATCGATGGGACGCAAATTCATACGGAAGAACGACAAGACCGATTGCAATGGCATTGTGTTGGACGGCGTGGGCGAGTCATCCTTCACCGGGCAGCCGCTGTCCTATATCGGCGCACCGGTATCCTGCCCGGCGTGTCATTCGCAAGGCGTGATAATCAGTGACGGCGGCCAGCACACCGTCACGATGATGGGCAAGCAGGTGGCGCTCGAAAACGATCTCTGCCAGTGCAAATGCACACCACTGCCGAAGTTGGTGGCGTCGCAGGATATGGGTTCGCTGAGTGGCTGAGCTGATCGATTCAATGCGCCTTGACCTTCAACCGCGCCGCATGCAATAGCGGTTCGGTATAGCCACTCGGTTGGGCGCGTCCCTCGTGAATCAGCGCATGCGCCGCTTGGAAGGCCAGCGATGTCTCCAGGTTCGGTGCCATCGGCCGATAGAGCGGGTCGCCCGCATTCTGTTTGTCGACCACCGCCGCCATCCGTCCCAGCACCGCATCGACACGCGCTGCATCGACGACGCCATGACGCAGCCAGTTCGCAATATGCTGGCTGGAAATGCGCAAGGTCGCACGGTCTTCCATCAGGCCGACGTCATGAATGTCCGGCACTTTCGAACAGCCCACGCCCTGATCGACCCAGCGCACCACATAGCCGAGAATACCTTGCGCATTGTTCTCCAGCTCGCTATCGATCTCGTCGTCGCGCCATTGCGCGGCAGGCACGACCGGGATCGTCAGCAGATCGTCCAGCAGCGCCTCGCGCGACGCGGCTAGCGACGGACCTTCGAGCGCGCTCTGTACCGCTTGCACGTCCACCTGGTGATAGTGCAGCGCGTGTAGCGTCGCGGCCGTGGGTGAGGGCACCCACGCGGTGTTCGCCCCGGCCTTCGGCTGCGCGATCTTTTGCTCCAGCATCGCGTGCATCAAATCGGGCATCGCCCACATCCCTTTGCCGATCTGCGCGCGACCGCGAAGCCCGCAGGCGAGTCCCACCGCCACATTATTGCGTTCGTAAGCGGCAATCCATTTGCTGGACTTGATCTCCCCCTTGCGCATCATCGGACCCGCTTCCATGGCCGTATGCATTTCGTCGCCGGTACGATCGAGGAAGCCGGTGTTGATGAAGGCCACGCGGTCCGCCGCTTCCGCAATGCTGGCCGCCAGATTGACGCTGGTACGGCGTTCCTCGTCCATGATGCCCATCTTGATCGTGTTGCGGGGCAGGTCGAGCAGGTCCTCCACGCGTTCGAACAGTTCGCGCGCGAAAGCCACTTCGGCGGGGCCATGCATCTTCGGCTTGACGATATAGATGGCGCCCGTTCGCGAATTGCCGAGCGTGGCATCGGCTGCCGTCGTCGCACCGGAGGCGATATGACGACCGCGTCGATGGTCGGGCAGCGCGCACAGTACCGTCATGATCGCATCGAGCACGCCTTCCGGGATCTCGTTGCCGGTCGCATCGCGTATCGCCGGATTCGTCATCAGGTGCCCGACATTCCGGACGAACAGCAGCGATCGGCCATGCAGCGTCAGCGGGCGCCCATCGGCGCCGATGTAGTGGCGGTCCGGATGCAATGCGCGCGTGAAGGTCTTGCCGCCTTTCTGCATCTGCTCCGTCAGCGTGCCGCGCATCAGACCGAGCCAGTTGCGGTAGAGCTGCGTTTTATCCGCGGCATCGACAGCCGCGACCGAGTCTTCGCAATCGATGATCGTCGTCAACGCCGCTTCCACGACGATGTCCTTGACGTGCGCGCGGTCGGTGCGTCCGATGCGGTCTTCCGCATCGATCTGGATTTCCACATGCAAGCCATGGTGCTTCAGCAGTATCGCCGACGGCGACGCGGCATCGCCTTGATAGCCGACGAATTGCTCGGGAACGCGGAGCGCGCGATAGCCTGACGACTGCTCTGCAAGCAGCGCACCGTCGGCGATGCGATACGCGGTGACATCGGCATGCGAGCCTGTCGCGAGCGGTGCGATCTCGTCGAGGAAACGTCGACCGTAGGCGACGACCCGCTCACCGCGGATCGGATTGAACGCGGGATGGGCCGTCGTTGCGCGCGTCGCACCGTCATCCTCCGGCAAGGCGTCGGTGCCGTACAGTGCGTCGTAGAGGCTGCCCCAACGCGCGTTCGCCGCATTCAGCGCGTAACGCGGATTGGACAGCGGCACGACCAACTGCGGCCCCGCCTGTTCGGCGATCTCGGTATCGACACCCGAGGTGCGTGCCTGGACTTGCGCCGGCGGCGGCACGATATAGCCGATCTGCTCCAGGAAGGCGCGATACGCTGCCATCGGCGCACCGGCGGCAATGGGCCCCGGATGGGCGCGATGCCATTCGTCGATGGCAGTCTGCAGGCGGTCCCGTTCCGCGAGCAGGGCGCGATTTTTCGGTGCGAGATCGTGAACGATGGCGCTGACGCCACGCCAGAACGCTTCCGCTTCGATGCCACTTCCAGGCAGTGCCTCGGTCTCGACGAATTGGGCGAGCACGTCGGCGACGTGCAGGCTGTCACGGGGGGAATGCGATGCCATGGCGGGCTCCCTGAAGATGGATAAGTCTTGAAAACGGAAGGAAAAATCGAGAAACGCAGGCGATACGGTCGATAGCGGGCCGAAAGTGGGCCGAAGTGAACCAAAGCGGGCCACGGTCCGATGAGGAACGCATCGCGATGACGACGATTCTGGCGGGGCGCGGACGGAATGTCGATGGGACGCGGTAGTGGTCGTACCAGTTTTTCTGCCATCGCCGCCCACATCCGGCACTATCATGGGCGAGCTGGTCATACCAGTCGTGCGATGTAGCGTGCGACGCCCGTGGAGATCCGGATGGACGGCAGTTCCGAAATCGTGGCAACGAAGGCATCGGCCGCATCGACGCTCGCGCCGATGCCGAACGCCCCCGAGCGCCCCTCGGTAGTAGCGGTGGCGCCCACGGCCGCGACGACGCGGACGGCCGGGCGGGCCAGCGGACAGCTCGCGGACGCCGTTGCCGAACGCATCGAGCGACTGATTGTCGACGGCGTGTTGAAGACCGGTCAGCCGCTGCCGTCCGAGCGCCGGCTGGTCGAGAAGCTCGGTGTCTCGCGCACGGCGTTGCGCGAAGGGCTCAGCGTATTACGGGCGCGGGGCATCATTCAAACCGATCACGGCAAGGGCAGCTTTGTCGCGAATTTGAGCGGCCGCGCGGAAGCCTCGCCGTTGATGTATTTGCTCGGCGCGCAACCACGGACGCTCTATGATCTGTTCGAGGTGCGCAGCCTGCTGGAAACCGAGGCGGCCCGATTGGCGGCGCTACGCGGCACGCCGGCCGACCATGTCATGATCACGCGTCGCTATCAGGAGATGCTCGCGGCGCATGAGGGCAACGTACCGCCGTCGGAGCACGCGCAGCGGGATCATGCCTTTCATCTCGCGATCTGCGAGGCATCTCATAATTCGGTGCTGGTGCATACGCTCAGTGCCTTGACGGACTTGATGCTGTGCTCGGTGTTTGCCTGTGTCAATAATCTGTATCACCGCGATCCGTACAAGCGCGCGATCGACGCACAACATACGCGCTTGTATCGGGCAGTGATCGCGAAGGATCCGGACGAGGCGCGGCAGGCGGCTGCCGATCATATCGCCAGCGTCTGCGCGAGTTTGAAAGAAATCGAGCAGGAGGAGCAGCGGCTCGTACGCGCCACGTTGCGGCTCGAAGGCTGGCGCTAGCGGCTAGCCGCTAGCTCAGGCGCTGCGTTCGATCGGTTCGACCGGCCGCCCGCTGGCGGTCCACGCGTCCAGACCGCCTTTCAGGGCGCGGATATTGCCGAGATTGCGTCGACGCAATTGGTCGGCGATCCGCCTTGCCGTGACTTCGTTCGGGCACACGCAATAGATGACGACGGTGCGTTGCACCGCGTCGTTCGCCGCGCCGCCTCCGGAATGCGCACGGCTGGCCGCACCGCTCGCGCGATTGCCGCCGTCCAGACCCGCGGCCGCGCCAAATGCGATTCCGCGCGGCGCCGTACCGATGACCGCGGCCGCGCCGTCCGGTCCGATCGTCACCGCTGTCGCCGTCTCCGCATCGATCGTACCGAATCCGGCGCCGGCCATCGCCATTGCCGGCATCACCGGCAATTCGATCGGCGTGTTGAAGTCGTCGTCGAGGTCCAGCGGAATCGCGCCGGGAATACGGAAGGGCTCGGCGCGCCGTACGCTGGCGGGCCGCGCGTCATAGATCAGCGGCGGCAGCGGCTCGGCCATCATTTGCGACAGTTCGTCCGGTGTGATCCGGAGATGTGCCAGATAGCGCCGAAATCGCCACGCGGCGATCACGCGATAGACGAGAAACATCGCACCGATGATCAGGGTCGTATCGATGATGGTCCAGCCGTTCTCGTTGGCGAAACGCAACGCGATCAGAATGTACTGCTCGAAGACGGCGCCGCCGATCACCCAGAAGGCGGCCCACAGCGTGACGCCGACGGCATCCCAGGCTGCAAAGACGCGAAACCGGGTGGTGCCGGTGGACCCGAGAAAAGGCGAGGCCAGCAGCCCGATGCCGGGCAGGAATTTGAAGATCGCGAGCAGGGCGATGCCGCGGCCTTCGAACAGATGGCGCGTGCGGTGGATCGCCGAGCTGATCGATAGCGACAGATGCACGATCCGGTTCAGCAACAGGCGTCCCTTCCAGCGGCCGAGCATGAACCAGAGCCAGTCGGCAAGCAGTGTCGGGATGATGGCCGCCAGCAAGGCCTGGTCATAACGCAATGTGCCGATCGAGCAGAGCGTCCCCGCGAGAATCAGGGTGGGCGCGGCGGGCGCGGGAAAGCCGATCTGTGTGACCAGTACGCTGAAAAAAATCGCAGCGAGATAGGTTTGCGCGGAGAGATGCGCGGTCAGCGTGGCGAGCGGCATGGGAGGAGCAATGCAGCGTCGGGGGGGGGCGCCGCAGAAAATTACACCGGATTACGACACGGGGGAGGAATCATCATACTGCAAACAGCCCGCGCTGCGTGTGCAGTGTGGCACGCGTTCTCGGTTACGATAGAGGCCGTTTCGGTGTCCGCATGACGCGAGGCCGCCGGTCAGGACGGAACGATTCCCTATCACGCAGGAGAAAGAAGCATCGTGGCAACGCAGCAACCGCGTTATATGCAATTGGCGCAGACGCTGATCGACGAGATTCAGGGCGGCCTGTTCCCGGTGGGAACGACGATACCGACGGAGTTTGCCTTATGCGATCGGTTCGGCGCGAGCCGTTCGACTGTGCGGGAGGCGGTCAAGCAATTGGTGCAATTGGGCATGGTGAAGCGCCAGGCCGGCGTCGGCACGACCGTCACGGCTGTGGACGCCGCGGGCAGTTATAAGCAGGTCATGCAGCAGTTGAGCGATCTGCAGCGCTACAGCGCCGATACGGTGCTGCATCTCAAAACAAAGCGCATGGCCGAAATCACCGATCCGTCGCTGTGTGAAAGCCTGCAAGCGCAACCGGGCGATATGTGGCTGCGGCTCGATGCACTACGGCGATCGACGGCGCACCCGGACCCGATCTGTCATACCGAAGTCTATATCCAGTCGGCGTTTCGGACCTTGTCCGGTTTGGATAGCGCACTGCGCACGCCGATTTTCTCGCTGATCGAGCGTCAATTCGGCGAGCAGATCGTCGAGGTGGAGCAGGAGATTCGCGCCGTCGCGTTGACGGCGGGGATCGCGCGCCAGCTCAATGCACGGGCGCGCGATCCGGCGCTCTGGATTCAGCGGCGTTATCTCAATAGCCGCGCGGAAGTGCTCGAGCTCTCGATCAGCATTCATCCGGCCGATCGATTCCGCTACGTCGAGCGATTCCAGCGCGGCTGGACCGGTAGCTGAGCGCCCGGTAAGGCGGGCGCGGTATGCCGCCGCGCCTGTCTTTCTACCGTCGGCGAGATCGTTCAGATCACGGCAGGGCCGTTCGGATGCGTGGGCTCGCCCAAGGTCAGCATCAGACGGTTTGCCCAGGCGAAGATCGCGATCGAATGCGTCAGGTCGAGGATCTCTTCCGCGTTCAAGCCCGCTTCGTTCAATGCGGCGATCGCATCCCGGTCGAGCGATGCCGGCGCACGCGTCAGCGCGATCGCGAACTGAATGATCGCCTGCTCGCGAGGCGTCGTGCCGGCACTGATCGCATCCGCATACACCTGCTCGATGCTGTCGCGGCGTTTCGCCAATTGCTCGAAGCGCTGTGCATGCACCGACGCGCAATACACGCAGCCATTGATCCGCGACACGACGGTGGCGCCCAGCTCGCGTTCGGCACGCGACAAGCCGCCGTTGCCGTACATGATGGCGTTGAATACCAGCGAGCGCTGGCGCAGAATCTCCGGCGCGTGCACGAGCAGCAGGTAATAGTCCGACGTCTTCGCCTTCGGATGACTTTCTTCGAGTACCTTGATCTGATTGGCGCTCGCGCCTTCCAACGATACCGTGTCGGCCCACGCCTTCCACCCCAGCACGTCGAACGTATAGGTGCGGCTTTCGATCAGCGCCAGCGGGGCGGGCGTCGGGCGATAGCTGCCATTCGCCGCCGCCCCCATCGCATTGATCATCGCGACCACACGCGTTTGATACGAGACGAACGCAATCAATTGCGACAGCACGACGATGGCGCGCGTGGTGAATCCGGCTTGCTGCAGCGCTTGCACGTGGTGCGGCTCGGCCAGCACCGGCGCATCGGCCAACAGAATCGTATGGGCGGCGATGGCCGCCAGGCGCTTGCCTGCCACGCGCCCGACCTCGGCGACCGCATCGGCGCGCACGGCGGCGCTCGACGGCATCGATTCTTCTGGTGCCAACGCGTCGAGCGTCGCGAGTGCCGCCTGCGCCGGCGCGCTGCCGGGCATCGCATCGATGCGGCGGCGATACAGGCCGGCAACGGTCGGCACGCCGCTCAAGGACGCGGCGTACCAGGCGGCGAACAGACGTTCCCCAATCGAAATATCGTCGATGGCGGGATCGAACAACGCCGTTTCGCTCAACTGCGTGTGACGGGCGATCTTTTCCCGGGCATGCCGCATCTGATAACGCGCATCATCCGGCTGCAGTGTTGCCGCCAGGTCGATCGTGTCCTGCGACGGATCGTAAAGCGTGTCCGAAGCAGGCAGTGGCTGCTGCGGGTCATAGGTCGCGCCTGCATTGCTGGGGGTCGTCATCGCGGTTTCCAATAGCTGAGAAATCGCGCCTCGTTCAAGGCGCGGTAGATGAAATCATTGTGCACGGGTTTATTGTCCGCCGTCGGCGTGCACGTGATCGCCCGACGACGCGTGATCGAACGCGTCGGGCGACGTCGGTGCGAGATACGGCTGCCATTCATCGCCCTGCAGTTCCGGGACATCGTAGGCCTGGAGCGTCGCGTAATGCGTATCCTGGTCGTCCTGAAAAAGTCGCGATACCAGATGCTGCGCCAGTCTTTGCGCGCCGATACTGATCGCCGGGATATCGCCCGAAACCTTGCCGGCGCTCAAGCTGGCGGCGAAGTTGAAGCAATGGATGCGCGACAGGCCGGGGCAACTACCGGGCACTTTTTCCTGAAAGGAAAAATCGTCGGCGAGGTCTGGAGATTCGGCCAGTTCGCTGTCTTTCTCGCCGGCGTCCGGTGTGAAACGGTCTTGCCACAAGCGGACATACGGTGCGATGTCCGCCAATTCCGGGCGCGCCGACATCCGCGAATGGAATCCCGTCCCAAAAATCACGAAATCGACGTCGAGCGCGCCGCGCGCGGTCTCGATCCGCACGCCGTCTTCGGTGTCGTGCATCGACAGCACGGCGCTGCCCACGCGGAATCGCGCGTTGGGAAAGCGCGAAACGCGCAGTACGCTGTCACGCGGCGGAGGCGTCTGCACCTTGCCCGCGTAATGAAGGAAGCGCCATTTCCACTCGGACTCCAGCGCGGTGAAACCATAGGCCAGGCCCGGGCTGCCGATACCGGTCAGTGCATTGACCCGCGGAATGTCGGCGCGTCGAATCACCATGTCGACGCTGGCCGCGCCGGCTTCCAACGCCGTGGCCGCGTTGTCGAAGGCAGACGCGCCCGCACCGATGACCGCCACGCGTTTGCCGGACAACGCCTTGAAATCGATCGCGTCGGCCGAATGGGCCCATCGCGCGCGCGGCAAGCTATCGGCGATAGGCGGCACCGAGGGGCCGCCGAGGCCGTCCCGTCCGCTCGCCAATACGACGTGACGCGTCAGCACCGTCCACACGCGTCCCACCTGCGTGGTGTCGACCGATGGCGCTGCGGTGACGGCGTCGTTTTCCGAGACGGCGGTCTCGGTGGAGGCCGCCGTCGGCAGGACACGTTCGAACGTCAAGGCGACCAATCCGTCGCCGCGCGGTTGGATGCGTCGCAGTGCCACGCCGTTATCGACGGGCAACTGCAGGACGTCGCGATACCACCGCAGATAGTCCATCCATTGCTCGCGCGGGATCTTGTTCAAGGCTTCCCATGCTGGCAACCCGAATTGCGCTTCGAACCAGGCGCGGAAAGTCAGCGCCGGCAAACGCAGCGCGGGGCCGGTCAGCACTTTCGGCGAACGCAGCGTGCGCATGCGCGCGAAGTCCACCCACGGCCCTTCATGACCGTTTGCCGCGCGATCGTAGGTCTGCCGGTTATCGATACCGAGAAATTGCAATTCCGCGGACAGCGTGAGCCCGGCCATACCGCCGCCGACGATCACCACATCGCGCACTCGCTCACCGTCGACAAAGCGCGGTGGCACCCACGATGCAGCCGGGAGCGCTAGCCAGCGCAGATCTTGCGCCAGCCGTGCCGCCAATGCGTCGAGCCCCGCCGGCGGTGGCGTATCGCCGGACTGTCGCGCGGAGTTGCTTTGCGTGCCTGCGTTCGGGGCGGCGCGCGTCGTCGGGGTCGGCTCGGTCGTGTTGGAGCTTGCGGGTGATGTCATCGTGCGTTCTGCTGTGAGGTCCGTCATGGCTTCGCAGCCGTTTTTGTCGTGCGCCCCGCGCGCGAGGAGCCCGATCGGCTTTGCTGCAACAAAGCGTCGTGCGCATCGGCGGGGTGAAAGGTCAATTCCGGCAGCAAGGCGCGTGTGCTGTCGTATAGCGCTTGCAGCAGGCGTTGCATCGACGGCGACGACGTCCGTCCGGCACGGGTGATCAAGGCGAAGAGAAAGGGAATGCGTTCTTCGAGCGCGCGAATTTGCACGCCATGCCCATGCTGGCCGACCGCCGTCGCGGGATCGACGATCGCCGCCATCGCACCGGTACGCGCCGCCATCAGCGCATTGGCGCCGTTGTTCGTTTCGAGCCAGACCGACGGCGTCACGCGTGCCTGTGCGAAAGCCATGTCGATGCGATGGCGCAGACGATGGCGGTTCGCCACGGTGGCCAAGCCCACGTTTTCCAGCGCACGCAGCGGTACCGCCGGCAGATCGCGCGAAGCGGTCGCAGACGCCGTGCCCGGCTGGTCAGCGACGTATGCCCGTCCGTCGTCGTCGCGCGACCGCGCCGGCAGGGCAAGCCGATGATCGAGCGGCAGCGCCAAGACGCAGGGCGCCTCGGCGATCCAGTGCACTGCCAGTCCATCGTGTGCGGCGGGGAGCGTCGTCAAGCCGATGTCCGCGTGATCGGTCAGCACGGCATGCACGACGTGTTCCGCCGATTGCGTGCGCACCTGCCAACGCGGCATCGACCCGGCCGCGGCAGCGGGCGCTGTTTCCCCCGCCGCGAGCAAGACGCGACGCAGCGCATCGGGAAGCAGCGAGGTCGCAAGGGACGCGGTGGCGGCAAGCGCGATGGGTCGTGCCGCACCGCTGCCGATCGCCCGTGCCCGCTGCGCGATGGCTTCCATCCCGACCAGCGATCGCTCCACCTCTTCGTATAGCAGATAGGCCTCGTGCGTCGGTGTGACGCGCGGACCGTTACGGGCGAACAGCGTATAGCCGAGATCGGCCTCCAGTTCCTGGATCTGTCGCGTCACCGCCGGCTGCGAGCGTTCCAGCAACCGCCCGGCACCGGTGATGCTGCCGACTGACATCACGGCCGAGAAAGCTTCCAGTTGATGGCGTTCCATGATCGAAGAGACCGTAGCGATATCGACGCACCGCGCCCGGCGGGCACGCGCATCGACCAAAAAAGCACTTCCTGCGTGCCGCCAGCCTCGAAATCGACGCCTTCGAGGCGCGACGTGCGGCACGGAGCAGTCCGCGTCCTATGATGCGATTTCCGAATTCTAGCCCCGCAAGAATGCAAAAAACATATATTTATTTGAGATATCCTTAGACGAGTTTCGATAGATGGCGGCGCGGAGCCGCGCTGTATGGAGGGGTCCGTTCGGGCCGAAAACGCAGTCTCGCTCGCGCGGATGCGGTGAACGAAGGCTGCGCGCCGCTTTTGAAATATTTAGCTAATTCAACGCTTTGCAAGAATAATGCAGTTGTCGGGCAGCGCGGCCGCTATCGAAATGTCCGGCGATTCCGATAGCGACCGGTGCCGGCGCAGCAGGCAGCGCGACATGCGCGCCTCTGCTACATCTCAAAAATGCATATGCATATGCCGATTGTTTCGTTGTTGCCGAGAAAGCGCTTGTGATTTCATCGCCACCGTGAGATGTCACCCCACGCGTTTCGTCCGCCCGGCATTGCCCGGGAGCAGCGACCGGGTCGCGTGGTCGGACTGACGCACCCGCACTGACACGCACTGACTAAATAGAGGACCAGACAAGCATGGCTATCCTGAAAAACATCCGCATGCCGTCGCGCCTTGCCGCCGACGGTCGTCTGCCGCGTCTTGGCGTGCATCGCATGCTGGCGCGCGCGATGGCTGCCGCCGTGGTCGTCGGGGCAGGGAGCCTGATGACGGCACCGGCGGCTTTTGCACAGACGGCGGCGACCGGTACGCCCTATTTATTGGGTGTCAGCGGACCGTTGACGGGGCAGGACGCGCAATATGGCGAGCAGTGGAAGCGTGGCTTCGATCTGGCGCTGGAAACCATCAACAGCACCGGCGGCGTCAAGGGCCGTCCGCTGGCCTATGACTTCGAAGACAGCCGCAGCGACCCGCGCCAGTCGATCGCCATCGCGCAGAAGTTTGTCGGCAACCCGGACATCCTGATGGAGCTGGGCGACTTCTCCAGCGCCGCATCGATGGCCGCGTCGCCGATTTATCAGCGCGGCAAGCTGGTGCAGTTCGGCTTCACGAATTCGCATCCGGACTTCACGAAGGGCGGCGACTATATGTGGAGTACCGCGGTGACGCAGGCGGAAGAACAACCGCTGCTCGCGCATTACGCGGTCAAGGATCTGGGCTTCAAGCGCATTGCCGTGCTGTACCTGAATACCGATTGGGGGCAAACGAGCAAGGCGATCCTGACGAAGACGATCGAAGCGGATGGCGCGCAGGTCGTGGCAGCCGAAGGCTATCAGCCCAGCGACAAGGATTTCCGCTCGACCCTGGTGCGTATCAACGCGGCGCACCCGGACTCGATCGTTCTGATCTCCTACTACGCCGATGGCGCGCAGATCGTGCGTCAGGCACGGGGCGCCGGCTTGAAGCAGCCGATCGCCGCGGTGGGCTCGATTTATTCGCCGAAGTTCCTCGAACTCGCCGGCGATGCGGCCAACGGCGTCTACACGCAGTCGAACTTTTTCCCGCAAGCACCGCGTCCGGGCGCGCAGGATTTCGTCAAGCGCTTCGAGGCGAAGTATCACTCGGAGCCGGGTTTCTTCTCGGCACGTGCTTACGATGCGGTGATGGTCGCGGCCTATACCTTGCGCGAAGCCAAGGCGCCGACGCGTCAAGGTGTGCATGACGAGCTGGCGGTGATTCGCGACATCCCCAGCGTCATCTACGAAAAGATCGCGTTCGATCCTGCGACGCGTCGCGTTGCCGGCGCCAACACGATCGCGCTGCAGGTAAAGGACGGCAAGTTCACGCTGTGGGACAAGCAACCCGCGCATCCGCTGCCGTAAGCCTCGCCGGCGTCCGCGTGCGTCGATGCCCTGCCGGACAGGGCCGCACGGGCGGACGCGGTGTCACTTGAACGCTGACGGAACACGGAAACGATGACTGCATGGCTCGACTACACGATCAATGGTTTGATCGTGGGCAATATTTACGCGCTGCTGGCGGTGGGATTGGCGCTGATCTTCGGCGTGTCCCACCTGATCAACTTTGCGCATGGCTCGGTATATATGGTGGGTGCCTTCGTCGGCTGGTTGTGCCTGACGAAGCTGCATCTGCCCTTGCCGCTGGCCCTGCTGGGAACGGTGATCGCCTGCGGCTTGCTCGGCATGCTGATCGAGCGCGTCGGCTTGCGACCCTTGCAAGGTGCGGCGCGGATCGCGCCGCTACTGGCGACCATCGGCATCAGCTTCGTGTTGGACCAATGCGCGCAATTGATTTTCGGACCGGATCCGCAGCCGGTGCCCAGTGCCTTGCCGGACTGGCATTTTGAGATTGCCGGTGCGACGGTTGGGTCGCTCGACATCCTGATCGCGGCGATCGGCCTGATCACGGCAGGCATTCTCTTCTGGTTTCTGCGCTTCACGCGTCTCGGCTGGGCCGTGCGTGCGGCAGCGCAGGATCGCGATGCCGCAAAGCAGATGGGCGTCAACGTCAACGCGGTCAATCAGGCCGTCTTTGCGATTGCCTGCGCACTGGGTGGCGTGAGCGGTCTGCTGGTGGGCATGTACTACAACACCATCGACCCGGCGATGGGATTCCAGGCCACGCTGAAAGGCGTGGTCGCGTTGCTGATCGGTGGCCTCGGCAATGTGCCGGGTGCGATCGTCGGCAGCCTGATTCTCGGCCTCGTCGAAAGCTATGGCGTCGCCTTGTTCGGCACCAGCTATCGCGATCTGTTTGCGTTCGCCTTGTTGCTGGTGTTCCTGATCTGGCGTCCGAACGGCTTGTTCAGCAAGGGGCGCAGCCTGCCGCCGGAACCGCTGACGGGGACGTTTTTCCCAGCCGGGAAAGCGGTGAATCTGAAATGGCCGGTCGTGCTGGTATTGATCGTCGTTGCGGCGTGCGTACCCTGGGCCCCGGTGGGCGGCAGTATCGATTATGTTTTGCAGACCTTGAGCAATGCCTGGCTGTATGCCGTCTTGGCATTGAGCCTGACCTTGATCGCCGGCACCGTCGGCCAGATTTCCCTGGGCCATGCGGCCTTGCTGTTGATCGGTGCCTATGCGTCGGCATTATTGTCGAGCAATCTGCATTGGTCGCCGGGTCTGACGATTCCGTTGGCAGGCTTGGTCACCGCGGGCCTGGGCACCTTGCTCGTCTATCCGTCGTTTCGACTGCGCGGTCATTACGTATCGATCGCGACCTTGGGCGTAGGCGAAGTGGTGGGTCTGGTCATCTTGAATTGGGATAGCCTGACGCGCGGTCCGCTGGGGGTGACGGGGATTGCGCCGTTATCGGTTTTCGGTATCCCGCTCGACAGCCCGCGTGCGACGTATTGGTTCACCTTGGGCGTGCTGGTCGTGCTGGCGTTGATTCAGGTTCACCTGCTGCGCTCGCATCTCGGCCGCACCTTGCGCGCGGTGCGCGAAGACGAAGTGGCGGCACGCTCGTACGGCATCAGTCCGAACCGCTACAAGGCGATCGCTTTCGGATTCGGTGGCGTGCTGGCCGGTATCAGCGGCGGCATCTCGGCGCATCTGTATAGCTATATCAATTACCAGACCTTCGACTCGCAGGTGTCTATCCTGGCATTGACGATGGTGATTCTCGGCGGTCTCGGCAATGTCTTCGGTGCGGTGGTCGGTGCCGTTGCGCTGGTGGCCTTGCCCGAGGCATTCCGATGGGCAGCGGACTATCGGATGCTGATCTACGGCCTGGTCTTGCTGTTGCTGGTACGTTTTCGGCCGCAGGGCCTGTTTGGGGCGCGCTGACGGAAAGGATGGGCACGATGCCAAACGTAATGCTTGAAGTAAAAGACGTGCGCCGCCGCTTCGGCGGGGTGACGGCTGTGGACGGCGTCAGTCTGACGTTGCACGAAGGGGAATTGGTCAGCGTGATCGGACCGAACGGCGCCGGTAAGTCGACGCTGTTCAATCTGATTACGAATCTGGATGCACTGGACGAAGGCAGTGTGCACTTCGTCGGCAAGGACATCAGCCGCCTGAAGCCGGAGGCCTTGGTCTCGCTCGGCTTGGCGCGCACCTTCCAGCATGGTCGGGTGTTCGGCAATCTGACGGTCTTCGACAATGTGTTGATCGGCGCGCATTCGCGTTTGCAGGTCGCGCGCAAGGGATGGCCCTTGCTCGGGCCGATCGCCGAGTTGTTCCGCGCGCTGATCGCGTCGCCCGCGCAGCGGCGCGAGGAAGCGGCCTTGCGCGAAGAGGTCAAAGAGATCTTGACCTTCTTCGGCGAACGCCTGACCCCGCGTATCGAGCAGGCCGCGCATAGCCTGTCGTACGCGAATCGCCGACGCGTCGAGATTGCGCGCGCGCTGGCGTCGCATCCGAAGGTGCTGCTGCTTGACGAGCCGACCGCCGGGATGAACGAAAGCGAAACCGCGGAGGTGCTGGTATTGATCCAGCGCTTGCGCGAGCGCGGCATCACGATCCTGCTGATCGAACACAAGCTCGATATGGTAATGCAGTTGTCGGATCGGGTCATCGTTCTCGACAACGGCCGCAAGATCGCCGAGGGCTTGCCGAACGCGGTGCGCAACGATCCGCGCGTCATCGAGGCCTATCTCGGTCATCGACATGTGGGTGGCGCGCAAGCGCAACAAGCCATTGCCGAGCGGCAGAGAGAGGACGGCACGGCCGGTGCGACATCGGCGGCGCCGGCAGACGGCATAACAGCGGGTGCAGGCGAGGAGGCCCTATGAGCGACGTCATGTTGCAGCTCGACCATATTGATACGTTCTACGGCCCGGTGCAAGTGCATTTCGATGTGAACATGCAGGTGCGCAAAGGGCAGATCGTCAGTCTGCTGGGCGGTAATGCCAGCGGCAAATCGACGACGATGAAGATCGCCCTCGGTTTGCACAAGCCGCGCAAGGGCACGATCACCTTCGATGGCGAAGCGATCAACGGCTTGACGACGCCGCAGATCATTCGTCGCGGCATGGGGTCGGTGCCGGAATCGCGTCGCCTGTTCGGCGAGATGACGGTCCGCGAGAATCTGCTGATGGGCGCCTTTACGCGTGGCGACCGTGCCGGTATCGAGGCGGACTATGCCCGAATGCTCGACCTGTTTCCGCGCGTGAAGGAGCGCTTGACGCAGAAGGCGGGGACACTGTCCGGTGGCGAGCAACAAATGCTCGCCATGGCACGGGCGCTGATGAGCCGGCCGAAGATGATTTGCATGGACGAGCCGACGATGGGTTTATCCCCGTTGTTCGTCGACAAGGTGCTGGAGATGATCCATACGATCAACCAGCAAGGCGTGACGTTTTTGATGGTCGAGCAGAATGCCAGCCTGGCGCTGGAGATCGCGCACTATGGTTATGTGCTGCAAACCGGCAAGGTCGCGCTGGAAGGACCGGCGCGGGATCTGCTGAACGATCAGCGGATTCGCGATGCCTATCTGGGCGGCGGCGAGCGCGCGGCGTTGTAGTCGAACGGGGCCGCCTTCCGCCTGATGCGCGCGATTTATCGCTGCCCGTTGCCCTCTGCCGTCAGGCGCGGAGCAAACGCTTCTCCACCATGCTTTTCGCGGCGGCGACGATCGCGTCGACGGGCGGCCGGGGCGTCCAATCGAGTACCCGACGCGCCTTCTCGTTCGAGGTTTGCTTCGCATAGCCAAGGTCGGGAACAAAGGCGCGCAGGTGGGGATTGAAGAGGGCAAGGCCCCGCAGAACCACGTTCGGGATCGTGCGGGTGGGAACGCGCCGGCTGTCGTCAGCTAGCTTGGTTTTGATGAGGGTGCCGATCTCGCTTAACGAAAGCGCCGGCCCGTTCGATAGCAGAAAGCGCTCCCCGGCAGCGTTCGCATGCGTCATCGCCAGGATATGCGCACGCGCCACGTCACGCACGTCGACCATCGGAATGTACAGCTTGGGCAGGGCGGGCATCTCTCCATTGAGCAGCCGTTGAATGATGTGATTGGCGCCCGAGATATGCTTGCCCATCACCGGCCCCATCACGGCGACGGGAAGCATCGTCGTCAGTGTCATCGCGCCACCCTCGGCGGCGATGAAATCCCATGCGGCACGCTCGGCCAGCGTCTTGCTTTTGCCATACGCATCGACGCCTGGACCGTCGAGCACGGTCCAGTCTTGCTCCGTGAAACAGTGCGCGTCATGAGGGTGTCCCCAACTGACCGCATGGAAGGCCGACGTGAGGACGACGCGCTTCACCCCGGCGTCGCGTGCGGCGCGTAGCACGCGCAGCGTGCCTTCTCGCGCCGGGATAATCACATCGTCTTCCCGCTCGACATGTCCGGGCTGTACCGGCGACGCGACGTGCAGCACGACATCGATATCGGCGACAGCCGCAGCCCAGCCCTGGTCGTCCAGAAGATCGGCGGCAACGAATTGCAGACGATCGCCGTTCGTCATGCCTGCTTCTTGCAAGACGGCTCGGACGGTCGTTTCCTGCGTCAGCGAGCGCAGCGTGCTGCGAACGTGATAGCCCTGCTCGAGAAGTTGGAGCATGCAATGTCCGGCGATAAACCCTGAACCACCGGTAACGAGAACGCGTTGCTGACTCATGGACGGACTTCCTGCATTGCAAAGAGGGGGTTCTGGGAATGGCGCGCACGCCAGCGCTGCGGCGTGGTTTGCTCCCATGAACGAAATGCTCTGGCGAACGAATTGGGTTCTTCGAAGCCGAGCAGCATGGAAATGGCGACCGCATCGAAGTCGGTATTAAGGAGCAGTCGGCCGGCCATCGTGCGTCTTACCGATGCGAGCTGATCCTGAAAACGCGTTCCGGACGCGTCGAGGCGACGTTGCAGCGTGCGGCTGCTGACGTTGAGGCGGCGCGCGATCTCGGCGACGCCGGGTCGACGCCCCTCGCTCAGCTGTCGCGCGATCGCTACGCGCAAGTCGCCGACCACGCTCGAGAATCCTTCCCCTTCGGCGATGCGCGTCTCGAAATCGTGCAGCAGTAATGCGAAGGCGCCCCCGTCGGCGGTGACGAAAGGGATGTCGAGCGCGGTCCGCTCGAATACCATCGCGTTCTCGTTCGTACCAAAGACGATCGGGCAATCGAAGTGCTGGCTCAACAGGCTTCGGTCCGCGGGCTTGCGGGCCAATTCGAGCCGGATCGGTGTAATGCGTCCGCCACTTCCGCGCCGTGCCAGCGCATTCAGGGATGCCATCGTGGTATCGACCAGGAGGCGCGGCACATTGCCTGTTGCCTGGAGCCAGCGATAGCGCACGCTGGCCTCGTCGCCCGCTATCTCGATTTCGACCAGCTCGGGGCAGGTCAGACGTTTGTATCGGGAGAGTGCGGCAAGCGCGTGCCGGAAATCCGGCGCGTGAAGGGCGACGATGGCGGCAACGGCATGACCGCGCCGGACGCCCTCGGATCCGAAGCGAAGCCCGGCTGATCGGTCGTCGAGGAGCGCGTCCGCCGCGGCCCACAGACGGAAAAAATCGTCCGTCTGCCAGCTATCGGAAACCGCGATCCCCGCACGTTCACACAGGCCGTCGAGAGAGAGGCCGACGGACGCGAGCGCGCGGGGAGGGATGGAGAATGTCGTGGGGCGAGTCATGCCCCGAGAATAGACGCTCGCGACGATCGAGACAAATCCGATCGCGCCAAAAAAGCTGCTGCCTGCCTGCCGCCGCTCGGCGATGGCCCACCGAGCGATAGGCGCGCGATCACGAGGCCCGTTGGCGTTCCCTATGGCCTTGTGTCGGTTGGTTCTTTTCGTCGCTGTCCCCGGCGCCGGCGCCGCGTCGTGCTGGTGGGCGCATCGCGGCGGCAATCACATCGTTTGCCTGCGCATTGGACGCGGTGGCGATGTCATCGAGCGATTGATTGACGTCCGAGGCTTGATAGCCCGCGCCCTGCAACTGCGCCAGCAGCTTTTCCGGTGATGTCTTGAAAATCGGCGCGATATCGGCAATCGGCGCTTGCCGCATCATGGCGAGGGCCCGGAAAGCGGGGTTGCCGTTGCGTCCTCCGCCTTGTTTCGGGATGGCGAATGGAATGGCGGCGATCACGCATAGAATGAAGAGGAAGAATCCGGTCTTCCTTTTTGCGTACGCGACCACCGGCCGCCAGTTTTTGCACAAATGCAGGACGAAAGGCAGAAGCAGCACCATGCTGAGCCATTCGTGCATGCTATGAAACATGCCTGGGCCCCACCGGAAAAACAGGGCGACGCCCGACACGGTCGAGACGAGAAAGAGACCCGCCGTGAGTGGCGTGCCGAGGCTGTGCAGGGCGGTCCACCATAGCGACTTTTTACGTTTGCCGCTCCGGGCTGGCGTCGATGCTGACATAGTCAAGAATGCTCTTTTTTATTATCGAGGGAACGGAATGTGCGGGCTCAGACCTGAGACCATTCGCGCAGCAGGTTGTGGTAATGATTCGATAGCGTCAGCGTTTGCGGGCTCTCGCCATGCTTGGCCCGCAATGCCTGGATGGCCTGGTCGAGTTCGTACAGCATGGTGCGCTGATGATCGTAGCGGATCATGCTTTGAATCCAGAAGAATGCGCCGATGCGAACGCCTTTGACGACGTCGGCCACGCCATGCAGGCTGGTCGAGGGATACAGGATCATGTCGCCGGCCGGCAACTTCACTTCATGCTGGCCGTAGGTGTCGCTGACGGTCAATTCACCGCCCTCATAGCTTTCCGGTTCGGATAAGAACAGGGTGGCGGAGAGATCGGTCCGCATCCATCCGGGCGCTGCCGCAATGCCGCGCATGGCGCCATCGACATGAAAGCCGTAATGGTCCTGCGCCGCGCTGTCGTAGCGGTTGAACAGAATGGGCGAGGTGCGCAGTGGCAGCGCCGCCGAGAAGTAGAGGCCGCTGCGTTTAAGCGCATGCTCGACGAGGGTTCCCAATTCCAGCGACACTGGCGCATCTTCCGGCAATTGCCGGTTTCGTTTTACCAGCGCACCCTGATACCCTACCGTGCGACGGCCGTCGACCCAGTCCGCACCCGCCAGTTTTTCGCGAAACCGCAGCACTTCGTCAGGCGACAGCACCGCGGGAATATGCAGCATCATGACGGTTTTCAACCGCTAAAAAAGAGAGAGGACGTCGCGCCGGGGCAGTGACGATGAGAAGGTCAGCAGCCCCGGCCGATCACTTAAAAGCCGATGTTCGCCGTCACGACCGCCGCACGCGGTGCGCCCGGGAAGTAGCGATAGCCGCTCTTGTTGATCGATGCCACATAGCTGCGGTTGAACACGTTGTATACGTTCAGTTGCAAGCTCAAGTGGCGATTGACCCGATACGTCGCCAGACCGTCGAAGACCCAATAGGCGTCGGTATGTTGTGGCGTACCGACGGCACTGTCCGAGCCCTTGGTCAAACCGCCGACATAGCGCGCACCGCCGCCGATGCTGAAACCGTACGGCAATTTGTACGTCGTCCACAGCGACAGTGCATTGCGCGGCGTGTAGTTAAGCGCCGTCGATCCGTCCGATGTCACGGTGACCGCACTGTCGACCTTGGCATTTTGATATATGTAACCGGCCGTCACGTTCCAGTTCGGCGTGATCTGCCCTTGTGCGCTCAGTTCCACGCCTTGTACGCGTTTCTTGCCGGATTGCGCATACGTGCCGTCGGATTGCGCCTCGACATCGTTCTCGATGTCGGTGCGGAACAGCGCGGCATTCGTCAACAGTCGCTTGTCGAACAGCTCCCATTTCGTGCCGACTTCCATCGTCTTGGCGCGTTGCGGCGCAAAGTCGATACGCCCGGTGCTATTGCCGCTGCCGGAGGCTGCCAGCGCGAAGTTCGAGCCACCCGGGGGCTGTTGTGAGATGGCGTAGTTCGCGTAGATATTGCCATTCTGCGTCAAGCGGTACAGCGCGCCCGCCTTCCAGTTGAACAGATTGCCCGAGGTTGAGGTGTTGACCGTTTGCACCGGTGTATTGGTGGCGATGCCGGTCGGGCAGGCGACAACCGTTCTACCCGTGCCGCCGCAGGCGGTCGAGCTGGTGTAGTCCGTATCGTAATAATCCCAACGCACGCCGCCATTGATCTGGAAGCGGCTGCCGAAATCGATCGTGTCGAACAGGTAGGCGGCAACGGTTTTCGTCACGCCGTTCGCGTCGGCGCCATTGCGACCGTAGTTGCTTGCAAACACGTCGCTGTTCGGGTTGTACAGGTTCACAGCCGGCAGTGTCGGTGCGTTGTGGCCGTAGATCGTCTGCTCCTCACGCGTCAGCTCGAAACCCGCGCTGATGTCATGATGTACCAGCCCGGTATTGATTTTGGTGGTGACATTGGTCTGGTTGGTCAAGATGCGATTGTTCGCATCGTAGAGATTCGCGCTGCGTGCCAACGTCCACGTCGACGGATCCAGCGCGCTGACCGCGGTGGGGACCATGAACGACGTCAGCAAATAGCTTTGTCGCGTTTCCTCCCAGCGGGTGGTATTGCGAAGCGTCGTCGAATCGTTGAACTTGTGCTCGATACGCACCGTCGCCATGTCTTGCGTCGAATCGTCGTGATCGGACGCGGTGCCGTAGAAGTTATGGCTGTCGACTTTGGCGGCGTTGTTGAAGACCGCGCTCGGTCCAACATAGCCGGGAAGACCGACGGTGGAGACACCGCCGTCCGGCGTGTTGTTTTGGCGGACGTGCATGTAATCGATATAGATCGTCGTCGGTGAGTGCAAGCCGAATGCCAGCGACGGCGCCACGCCCCATCGCTGATTGTCCGCTTCGTCGCGGCCAGCGACATCGGCTTTGTGTCCGACCATGTTCAGGCGGAAAGCGGACGTATCGGTCAGTACATGGTTCCAGTCGATCGTGGAGCGCGCGTAGTTCGACGTACCGCCGCTCAAACTTGCGTCGAAGGTGTTGTCGGTCGTCGGCTGCTTGGTGATCAAGTTGATCGAGCCGCTGGGCGCACCGCGGCCGTAGTCGGAACCCGACGGCCCCTGAATGACTTCGACTTGCTCCGTGTTGAACATATCGCGGTGCACGGTCGCCGTATCGCGAATGCCATCGACATAAATGCTGTTCGAGGTATCGATGCCGCGCATGTAAATTGCGTCACCCATGCTGGTGCTGCCGTTCTCGCCGGCGTAGAAGGTACCGGCGCCGGGCACGTTCTTCAACGCATCGGTCAAGGTGGTTGCTTGCTGGTCGCGAAGCACGTCCTTGGTGATGACGGTGACCGTTTGCGTCGTGTCTTTCAACGGCTGCGTGAACTTGGGGGATGCCGACTGCGTGGGCTTATAGAGGTCCGGTGCTTGGGCGTGGACCGCCACCGCGGGCAACGATGCCTGCGTCACTGTTTCGCTTTGCGCCTGAGCCGGCGCGGAAATCGTCATACTTGCCGCGACCAGCGTGGCAGCAGCCGTACCGTAAAACGCCGACGATTCGAAGCCGTTCGACGGCGGTAAAGCGTGTTTTTTATGTTTTATGTAAGCCATGGCAATTAAAAAGGCGGTCTTCCCCTCTTACCGGGGAGTGCGCTTGAAATAAAGAGGTCCACGCACGTCGTGATCGTCTGCAGTTGTCGGTCGCCGGGCAGCGCGAGCGGTTCTGACGGTCGATTGCATGTCGACTTGCTTACGACACATTGCGAAACATTGCGAAACATTACATTCAGGCGGAATAATAATAAGAACAATTCCCATTTGCAACAAAATTGTTGCCACGTTAATTTATTCTTCAGATGACGGGGTGCGGCGGGCGCGGCGCGGGGCTGCGCCAGGGGAAATAAAGCGAAGCGCGGCCAGTGACGGCCGCCGTGTATGAGGGGGGACGGGAGGGAATCTGCCGAATGCGCTTATTCGGTATCGGCGTCGCCGGTGGGATGTTCGTGACGCATTGCCGCGGTTGCCAAGGTGAGCGCGTCTTCCGGTGCGCGTTCCTTCCGTTCGCTGTAGCGGTCGGTCAGGTAGTCCGAGCGATCTCGGATCAGCAATGTGAATTTGTAAAGTTCTTCCATGACGTCGACCACGCGGTCATAGTAGGCGGATGGCTTCATGCGGCCGGCGCTGTCGAACTCCGTGTACGCTTTTGCAACGGACGACTGATTCGGGATCGTCACCATCCGCATCCATCGTCCCAACACTCTGAGTGCATTGACCGAATTGAACGACTGCGACCCGCCGCTTACTTGCATGACTGCAAGCGTGCGTCCCTGCGTGGGGCGCACGCCGCCCAGCTCCAAGGGGAGCCAGTCGATTTGATTTTTGAATACCGCCGTCAGGGTGCCGTGCCGCTCAGGGCTGCACCAGACTTGTCCTTCCGACCAGGCCGACGACGCGCGCAGTTCCTGCACTTTCGGGTGGTCAGTGGGAACGCTGTCCGCCATCGGTAATCCGTGGGGATCGAAGACCCGGGTTTCGGCGCCGAAGTGTCTCAGAATACGTTCGGCCTCTAGCGTAAGCAATCGACTATAGGAAGTCGGGCGCAGCGAACCATAGAGCAGCAAGATGCGCGGCGCGTGCGTCGACGCGGCACGCGGTAGCAACTTCCGCGGGTCCGGCGTCTCGAATACCGACGCGTTGAGGTTTCGAAGATCCGACATTAATGCATCCTCCTGCCGTCGAGGGCGTTGCACGACGTGCGGCAGTCAGGGTTGTGAGATAGCGCGACCTTCATGCATTTCCTCCGCTCCGGCCGCAGGGGTCGCCCGCGCAGCAGTTTTCCGTCAGGAAACCGATAAGGCCGTTCATCGTGTCGAAATTTGCCGCGTAAAAGATGAAGCGGCCTTCTTGTCGCGCCGTGACCATCTCGGCGTGGGACAGATCCTTCAGATGGAAAGAGAGACTCGACGGCGAGAGCCCGAGCTTTTGCGCGATTTCCCCTGCGGGCATACCGGTCGGTCCCGCGACTACCAAGGTACGGAAGATCGCGAGGCGCGATTCATGCGCGATTGCGCTCAGTGCGCGTACAACGAGAGTGGCGTCCATGAAACAAAGCTTAACGCGTATTCTTCGATATTTCAAGTAACGTTGAAATAAGTATCGCTGCGTTTCTCGGCCCGCTCATATGCGATATCGGATCCCCTTTTTTTTGTGGGACAGCGACGACCGTTATCAAGCCGCCGGAGGTTGCGCGATAACGTCTTCATAGGCATACCGTTGCGGGATTAACTGCGCGTATTGGAAGATATCCAGTGTCGCCTCGAAGTCCGAGCTGGGAATCGTCACGTCGTGGGTCCAATTGCCGAGTTTTTGAGACTCGCGATCGTTCGTGTCAGGACCGCGGGATCGGTCCCTTCGAAGAACGACATTTGCTTGCGGGTGATGACGTCCGCGGATTCGGTCAGCAGCCAGGCGCGTGCTTGTCGTTAGGCGCGCATGAAGGCTTTCGCCTGGTCCGTGTTCAGCCATTTCCGTTTGGCCGCGAGGCTGGAAAACGCGCCGCGGACCGATTCGTTAGGCGGTAAGTCGCAACCCGCCGTCGCATAGCAGTACTTGTCCGTTGAGGAAGACGTTGCCGAGCAAGGCACGGCGGAGAAACTGGCGCTTGCTCGACTGAGGAGGCAATCGCCTCGTCTCGAAAAACCTATCGTGTCGCCGCGCCGTCACACCTTCTTGACGAATTCCGATTTCAAACTCATCGCACCAAAGCCATCGATTTTGCAATCGATATCGTGGTCGCTATCGACCAGGCGAATGTTCTTTACCTTCGTGCCCATCTTGATCACGCCGGCCGAGCCTTTGAGTTTCAAATCTTTGATGACGGAAACGGTATCGCCGTTCTGTAAGACATTCCCTGCCGCGTCACGATAGATTCGATCGACCGCTTCCGTCGCAACGTCGGCCTGCGATGACCATTCGTGCGCACATTCCGGGCAGATGTAGTGTCCCGCATCTTCGTAAGTGAAGGTCGAGTGGCATTCGGGGCAAGAGGGCAATGCACTCATGGGGGGTCCTTTTTAGCCGGATAGCGCGGCAAATGAAAACCCGGAAGTGTAGCAAGTTATCGTCGTAGGTAACATTTTTGACGACGTTCTTCGTGATCGACCGCCATCGACGGTCTGCGATGAACGAACGCTTTGAAAGTGGCGCGCTGCCGATTAGTATATGAAGCTTCCTTCAGCTTGAGCGTCCGCCGATGCCGTCCTTTGTTTCGCCGAACCTCAAACCCCGCAAGCAACCGACCCAGGCGCGTGCGCAATCCACCGTGGATGCCATCTTCGAGGCAACCATTCAGGTGTTGGTGACCGATGGTCCGAGACGCTTGACGACCTCGCGGGTGGCCGAGCGTGCGGGTGTTTCGGTCGGCACGCTCTATCAATATTTCCCGCACAAGCAGGCTTTGTTCTACGCCTTGAACGAACGATACCTCGCTTCGTTGGCAGAGAGAATCGAACTTGCCTGTGCCGCGCAGCACGGCGCGGACATCGCGCGTATGGTCGAGGCGTTGGTCATGACCTATTGGCGCGCTAAGACCGAGCGCAGCGATGCGACGCGCGCGCTGTATCGTTCCATTGCCGAATTGGACACGGAGTCGCTGATCGCCGCCTTTGCTCATCGCGTGGATATGGCAACGGCAGCCATGCTGGAGAGCGCTTCGGATGCCCGCTTTACCGATGTGCCGACGGTGGTGCTCACCTTGCTCAATACGATATTCGGCACGGTGCGAAGCGTGTTCGAACGTGACTTGCCGTCCGACAAGGCCCGCGCGGTGTGCGAGCACCTCGTGATGATGTGCGTCGCTTACCTGCAAGTCGTGGACTAGCGGGGCGCCAACTTCTGGTCGATAAATCGCCGTATATCGGGATCGCGTACCTGGAAAATCTCAAAAACCCCTAGCGCTTGAAGTGCCGGAATAG
This sequence comes from Robbsia sp. KACC 23696, assembly GCF_039852015.1. Taxonomy (NCBI): domain Bacteria; kingdom Pseudomonadati; phylum Pseudomonadota; class Betaproteobacteria; order Burkholderiales; family Burkholderiaceae; genus Robbsia; species Robbsia sp. KACC 23696. The sequence goes on from NZ_CP156627.1 coordinate 1,077,806, forward strand.
CGTCCTCGACATCTCGATACGCTTGCGCCCGCTCGTCTTCGCTGGCATCCGGATTTAGGATGACACTTGCGTTGACCAGAAAGGCGCCAATCGTGCCTTTCCGAATGGAAACGCCGTTTAATCTTGCTTCGTTGATGTGATCGGATAACAATTCTTCCGCGCGCATGGTGTCTATCTCCTGGCGTAAGGGTGAGCGATGATTGTCGTCTTCATCGGATACATCGTCTCGCGACTCTGTGCCATTTGATCTCGCGTTTCTGCCATGTACGAATTTTTGATCGACCCTGCGCTCGCGGATTCGCACGACACGCCGCGAATGATTGCGATCCTGCACGATCAAGCCTATCCGCGCGTGACGCCACGGCATCGCCATTCGCGCGGGCAGTTGCTCGGCGCATTGCATGGTCTCGTCACCGTCGGCGTGGAAACCGGCTTTGGTTTCGCTGCATGGCGTCAGCGTGCCCGCCTGATCCGGGCAATCGAGATGCTCGCCGATCGCCTGCAAGTCACGCGGATCGCCCTCGAGCTTGGCTACGAAAGTCCCAGTGCATTCATCGATATGTTCCGTCGTCATTTTGGCGTGACGCCGGCGAAATATTTCGACGACGGCGGCCCCACCACGCGCTAGACGACGCCTTGCACCAACGCGACGCCACAATCTGGTGCACTGCCGCGACTCGGTGCGTCGCCGCACTATTATCGATCGCGTGCGTTGCGCGTTGCCGCGCGTCTCTGCGGGAATTTCCACTTTAGAATCGAATATTCCACTAAAGGCGAATCGAGAATTTCGCTTTTATCTCATTGAAAATTCACGTCGTATCTCGAATATAACGCGGAATTCGTCCCCCGTTGGTTGCCGTAAAACATAGCGAATGGCATGCTCGTTGCTCTACTGTAGGAGAAATTAATCTACCATTTTCTACATTGGTGACATATGAATCAGGTCGTGACCGGACTGCAGGATTCAGCGAAGGAACCCTCCGCCGCCGCGCAGTTGCAACGCGAGCGCCGACGCGTGCTGCTCGCCAGCGTGATTGGATCGATCTTCGAGTGGTACGACTTCGTGGTGTATGGCATTGCTTCCGCGCTCGTGTTCAATAAATTGTTTTTCCCGAGCACGAATCCGCTGGTGGGCACGATCGCGTCCTTCGGAACCTATGCCGTCGGCTATGTGGCGCGCCCCTTGGGCGGCATCGTTTTCGGTCACTTCGGGGATAAGCTCGGCCGCAAGGCGATGTTGTCGATAACACTGTTGATCATGGGGCTGGGGACCTTTCTGATCGGCTGTCTTCCGACTTATGCGCAGATCGGCCTGTGGTCGCCGGTGCTGTTGATCGCACTGCGCTTCGTGCAGGGAATCGGCTTTGGCGGCGAATGGGGCGGCTCGATTCTGATGGCGGTCGAACATGCGCCGTCGAACCGACGCGGCTTGTTCGGAAGCCTGGTGCAAGTGGGATATCCCATCGGGGTTATCGTATCCACCGCCGTTTTCTCTCTAGTTTCCAAGCTGTCTGCGGCCGATTTTTTGAGTTGGGGATGGCGCTTGCCTTTTCTGGTCAGCATCTTCTTTGCGGCGGCGGGCATCGTGATCCGGATGCGCGTGGCGGAGAGCCCGGTTTTCGAGCGCGCGGTCCACGAGGAGCCACTGCCGAAAGTGCCATTTCTCGAGATTCTCACGCATCATCGCAAAACATTCCTGCTGGCCGTGGGATTGAAGATTTCGGAGATAGCCTGGGTCAGCGTCGCCACCGTCGTGATGATCAGTTACGTGACGATCCATCTGGGTTTGCCGAAGAGCGTCATTCTGAACGGCATGCTTTGGGCAGCCGCGGTCGAGCTGATCACGATCCCGATGTTCGGATGGCTGTCCGATTTATACGGGCGACGCACGATGTTCTTCATCGGCTGTATTTTCTCGATCGTTTTCGCTTTCCCGATGTTCCATTTCCTGGATACCCGTGATCCCACCATCATCGCGTTAACGATCGCGTTCGCGGTCAGCTTTGGTCAAGGCATCATGTTCGGGCCGGAAGCGGCGTGGATGTCGGAAATGTTCAATACGCGTTTGCGCTATAGCGGTGCGTCTTTGGGTTTCCAATTGGGCGGCGCTATTTCAGGAGGCTTGACGCCCTTGGTGGCTGCCTTGCTGATGAACTGGTCCGGCGGCATGAGCTGGCCGATTTCATGCGTCCTGATCGGGACGGCTTGCATTACGTTGCTCGCCGCATGGCATGCGCCGGAAACCGCCGGGAAGCCGTTGGAACCTTGATTCCAGCCTTGCCGCCCTTTATCTGCAGAACGCAGCGTGCGCCCGACATGTTTGTCCCACGCTCACTAAACGACCCACTTCTACGACATCATCATGACGATCGATACCGATAGTCGCACGACGCCCGCCAATGCGCTTTCGACGAACGACGGCTGGCGCGGCATTGTCGAGCATTTGCATCTTTGCCCGCGCGCTTTTCTGCCGATGCGCGCGTTCGACGAGATCACGCTGCTGGCAGGCAAGGGCATCGTGGGCGACCGTTATATGAATGCGACCGGCTACTATTCGCATAAGCCCGAGGAAGGGCGTCAGGTCACTTTGTTCGACGTGGAAGCGCTCGAGGCCATCTGGACGGAATATGGCATTCGCTTCGCGCCGGAGGAGCATCGTCGCAATGTGACCGTGCGCGGCGTGCCGTTGAACGCGCTGGTCAATCGACGCTTCTGGCTAGGCGAGACGCTGCTGGAAGCAACCCGTCTCTCCGTCCCCTGCCGCCATATCGAGGAGATCACCGGCAAGCCGGTGTTCGATCCGATGGTCGGCCGATCGGGATTGAACTGCCGTATCTTGAAAGGCGGCACGGTACGCGTCGGCGATGCACTGTTTCCTGCAGACGAAGCGGAGGCGGTGCGATGAAAGCAATACGAACCGTTGCCACGCAAATCCGTTCGATTCGGTCGGCTGGCGACGGCGTGCTGCAATTGGAGCTTGCTGATCCCGACGAGTGGGAACTGCCGCCTTTCGTCGCCGGCAATCATATCGATCTGCATCTGCCCAATGGTTTGGTGCGCAGCTATTCTCTCTGTGGCAGCCCTGCCGAGGCGACGCGTTATCACGTGGCCGTGAAGCGCGAACACGCCGGCCGAGGTGGTTCGATCGCCGTGCATGAATTGCGGGTCGGTGATCCTCTGCCGGTGTCGCTGCCACGCGGGACGTTCACATTAAGCGCGGAGGCGCGCGAGCACGTCTTTATCGCGGGCGGTATCGGCATCACCCCCTTTGTCGCCATGGCGGCCGAATTGACGCACAGCGCCGCACGGGAGGACGCATCCGGTGCATTCGATCCCCGGTTTGTATTGCACGTTCTTCACCGGGGAAGTCGGCCGCTCGAAGCGCTGTGTGCCGCTTTGCTTCCCGCCGAGAGCGTGGTCTATCACCGTTCAGGGGAGGGGCAGCAGCGCGTCGATCTGGCGTGCTTGATCGGCGCATTCGTTCCGGGCCGACACGTCTACTGCTGCGGTCCTACGGCGTTGATGGACGCGGTTGTCGCGGCAACGCGAGACTGGCCGGCGGACCATGTGCATATCGAACATTTCATCCCGCCCGAGCGGCCTGTCGATGCGGATGCGAAACCGTATCGCGTCAGCTTATCGTTATCGAAAAAAACGATCGATGTCTTGCCCAATGCGAGTTTGCTCGAAGCACTGCGCGATCACGACGTCCATGTCGATGCGGCGTGCGAGGGCGGCATCTGTGGTGCGTGTCGCGTGCGCTGGTTGGACGGACAGCCGATTCACCATGACCGCGTACTGAGCGATGCAGAGCGTCAACGCGAGGTGATCGTCTGTGTCAGCGGGTGTGCATCACCCACTTTGGTACTGGAACTGTAGGCAGGCGGCGGGTGGGGCGTATCGTCGTATCGGCATATCGGCGTTTCGATGACGATAACGATGACGGCTTTCAGTCGTGGATCTGATTGATGACGATCAGATATTTGCAGGTGCCCCGTCCTTGGTTTTCGAATCGGTGTGGGGCGTCGGCGCGGTAATACAATGCGTCGCCGGTATGCAAAGTCGTGCGCAGTTCACCGACGGTGACGACCAAGGCGCCGGCGAGCACGTAAATGTACTCTTCGACCGGTAACGTATGTGCCACCAGCGCGCCGGTATCGGATTTGGGCGGCAGTTCGGCCATGACGAAGTCCAGCCCGCGGCCCGGCAGGATCGGTGACAGGCAGCGCCTGACGAAGCCGTTGCTCGGATCCGTCAGGACAAGTTGATCCGATTCGCGCATCAATACGACATCGTGTTGTTTGACTTCCGGACCCAATAAGTGTCCGACAGACGTTCCCAAGGCATCGACCAGTTTCGACAAGATCGATGTGGAGGGTGACGATTGACCCCGCTCGATTTTCGAGATCATCGCGCGGCTGACGCCCGAGGTGCTGGCAAGCTCGTCCAGCGACATGCTTTTTGCCTTGCGCTTGCGACGCAGTTCGCTACCAAGCCTGGCTGTGGCCGCGTCTTTTCCTGGCGCATCGTTCAGCGGTTCCGCATCCCGGGCATTGATTTGCGGAAGGGGAGCGACGCGCAGCGGGAGAGTTGCCGCAGTGGAGGGTTTGGAAAGCCGGTGTTTCGCGACCGGCGCGGGCGCGCCAGCCGTGGTTTTGCGAGTCGTCACAATCAACGTCTAGTTCGTTTTGATCGCCTGATTCTAACGCGAACTCGCACGACGCACGGGGAAACCGTCTTTATTGCAGGAAAAACAGACGCTTAAGCCATGTTTGAGGCGATTGGACGATCGCACTGTCGCCATCGCGACAGGCGCGAGCGGGTGCTCGCCGACATCGTCCGCTGATGCCTCAATTCAAGCAGTCGGCATGATTGCGCAGCGCGCGCCGCGCGAAATAATCGAAGGTGACGGCGTCACGCTTGGCGGTGGACACCCAGTCATGCGCTTCGGTTGCCAGCATTTCGGGTAATGGCTTGATCGTACCCGCCGCCATCGCGAGAAGCTGCAATTTGGCCGCGCGCTCCATCAGTCCCGCGAGCAGGCAGGCTTCTTCGACGGTCTTGCCCACCACCAGTTGCCCGTGGTGCGCGAGCAGCACCGCGCGCTTTTGTCCCAATGCCCCTGCGATGATTTCGCCTTCCTCGTTACCAACCGGGATCCCCGGCCACTTTTCGAGAAAGCCGCAATCGTTGAACAGGGGGCTGGTGTCCATATGCGAGACGATCAACGGCACTTCGAGCATCGATAGCGCGGCGATATGCGTGGGATGCGTGTGAATGATGCAGTTGATTTCGGGCCGTGCGCGATAGATCCACGTATGGAAGCGATTCGCCGGATTCGGCACGCCCTTGCCGGACACGACTTCGAGGTCTTCGTTGACGGTAATCAAGCTGCTCGCGCGAATCTCGTCGAAGCCCTGACCCAATTGCTGCGTGTGAAAGGTATCGTTGCTGTCCGCGCGACACGTTATTTGCCCGGCCAAGCCCGAATCATGGCCGGCGTCGAACAGAATGCGGCATGTCAGTGCGAGCTTTTCGAGCTTGGTCCATGCACTCCCTCTGACTTCCTGCTCCAGGCGCGTCTGAGCGATCGAGACTAACTCTGCTTTCGATAATGCAAGGGTTTCAGCCAATGTCTTCACCTGGAAGAAGGATTTTCGGGATGGAGGCGATTCTACATGGGTGGATTTTATTCCACTTTAGGGGAAATATCCATCGAATCGCGTGCCGGGTCCATGCTCGGCGACGGGGGACGGAAAACAGATTTGGCGCGATACCGTTATGATCCTGCTATCGACGACCGACATCGCGACATCGCGACATCGCCGATCTCGCAGGCTACGCGGGAAACGCGGGAAACGCGGGATAAGCGCCGCGATGCCATTTCTAAACGCGGTCGCTTTCGTGAGACGACCGCCGACACCGGCTGCCTACCGGCAGCCAACAGGATCGACATGGGTCGCCGTTTATCTCTGATTATCGTTGTCGGCGTGCTCCTGCATGGTTACGTCGGCCTACGTCTTATCCCGGCGCTGTCGGACACGGCCGGCGCGCGTGAGGCGCTCTGGTCGTGGCTGCTGTTGTCCTGCGCGGTCATTATCTTCGGCATGCGCAATCGACGCGGTGCCGCGCATGGCAGCCGCGCCGTCCTCACCTGGGCGGCGCTGATCGCAATGGGCTTTTTCTCCTTATTGTTGACGTCTACCGTTATCCGGGACTTACTGCTCGGCGGATATTGGCTAGCGTCATACCTGCCATTCGCGTGGTCTCGATCGGTCGAAGGCGCGCAAGCCCGCGTCGCCGTTATGCATAGCAGTGCGCTATGCGTGGTCATCGTCGCCGTTTTGGCGCTGATGAAGGGGGTCTACAATGCGCGCCGACGTGCGCCCGTCGTCGACGTCGAGATTCCTATCCCGAATTTGCCGCTTGCGCTCGATGGCTTCACCATCGTGCAATTAAGCGATATCCATGTCGGCCCGACCATCCGCAAACGCTATATCGATGCGATCGTCGACACGGTCGTCTCCCTGAACGCGGATCTCGTGGCCATCACCGGGGATGTCGTCGATGGCAGCGTACCGAATCTGCAGCGTCATACGGCACCGCTATCGCGCTTGCGTGCAACGCATGGCGTCTTCCTGGTGACGGGTAACCATGAGTATTATGCTGGCGCGGATGCATGGATCGCGGAGTTCAAGCGTTTGGGCTTGCGCGTGCTGCTGAATGAACACACGGTGATACGCGTCGGCAGCGATGCGTTAGTACTTGCCGGCGTCACGGATTTCAGCGGCGAGCATTTTGGCCCATCGCATCGCAGCGATCCAGTACAGGCTTTAGACGGTGCGCCCGAGAGCGCGGCGCTTCGCGTATTGTTGGCGCATCAACCCCGCACGGGGCCGGCCGCGGACGCGGCGGGTTTCGACGTGCAACTTTCCGGCCACACGCATGGCGGCCAGATCTTCCCCTGGAACTTTGCGGTGCCGCTGCAGCAACCCTTTACCGCAGGCTTGGTCCGATGCGGCGAGATGTGGATGTACGTCAGTCGTGGCACCGGCTATGCCGGGCCGCCGGTGCGGTTCGGCGCCCCTTCCGAAATCACGCGGATTCGCTTGGTCCGACGTTGAACGTCTGTCGTATCGAATGGAAGGGGGCAGGCAGCGTTGCGAAGACAGCGCATCAATGCGCGCTCCGACGCTCGGCGATGTAACGCGCGGGGGACGTGCCCAAGGCCTTGCGAAACATCGTGACGAAACTGCCTGCGCTTTCATAGCCGAGGTCGTCGGCGACGCGCTGGACGGAGGCGCCGGTGCTCAACCATTTCACGGCGAGCATCAGATGAAGCTGTTGCCGCCAACGGCCGAAGCTCATCCCGGTTTGCTGTGACAGGAGGCGCGCCAAGGTCCGTTCGCTCAAGCCCACGCGTCGCGCCCAGGTTTGGATCGTGCCGCGATCAGCCGGATCGTCGATGATCGCTTCCACGATTTTGCGCAGCCTGCCATCCACGGGCATCGGTAAATGCAGGCTACCGATGGAAGTCGCCGCGAGTTCATCCAATAGCAGGGTGACGAGATGCGATTCAGCGCCTTCGTCCGGATACAGCAACGGCAATCGGGCGGAACGGATCACCAGTTCACGCAGTAGCGGTGTCGTCGAGACTTCACAACATTGTGCGGGTAGATGGGACGAGGCGGCCGGATCGATGAACGCGATATACACCTCCACCATGCCCGCCGCACTGACCTTGTGCAATACATCGCCCGGAATCCAGAGGGCACTCTGAGGTGGAACGATCCAGAGACTGCCTTCGACCTCGCACGTCAGCACGCCGCGGAGCAAAAGCATCAGTTCGCCTTTGCGATGGCGATGAAAGTCTTTCTCTATCCGGTTCAACCCCTTGGTATCGAGGCCGCTGACCGCTATCCCCGGCGTCCCGAACGTCATGACCGGCCGAGGCACGGCATCGGGATCGGTAAGCTCGGCGCGGGTGGCCTGTTGCGTCAGGATGGGCATGGGATAGGGCCGGAAGCGATACACAAACGATTGGCGCGATCTCGAAATAGTTTGGCATAGTTGCGCAATGCTGCCAACACCGCGTTTTCCTACTATGAACGGGAAGCCGACGGAATGCCCGTCGATTGCCAACATCCGGAGGAAACACCGTGGACTCGATCAGCAGTGGACGCGTCGCCCAGACCTTGGCGCGCCTTTTTCAGCAAGCAGAGCGTGCCGACATGGCCTTGATGGCGCAATTCGAGACGGGGCAGGGCGGAGCGGGGCCCGCAGACTACGCGGGCGCCATCGCGGAATTGATGGCCGCCGAACAGAAGGACCTGCGCGGCGTGTATCGACAGTACGCCGACAATTTTTTGAATGTCGCGCCGGAATACGGTCAATTCCTCTATCAATGCGCGCGTGCACGACGGGCGACGCGCATCGTCGAATTCGGCACCTCGATGGGCGTTTCGACGATTTACCTGGCGGCGGCGCTGCGGGACATGGGGGAAGGCCAGTTGATCAGTACCGAGCTGGAGCCCGGCAAGGCCGCCCACGCCCGTGCCAATCTGGAGGCGGCGGGGCTGGCGGACTGGGTCGAGATCCGGGTGGGGGACGCCCGCGAGACGCTGCGCGATATCGCCGGTCCGATCGATCTCGTGCTGCTGGATGGCGCCTTCAGTCTCTATCTGCCCGTGCTCAAGTTACTGGAGCCGCATCTGAAGTCCGGAGCCCCCATTCTGGCCGAGAACGCGTACGAACAGGACAACCGCTACCTCGACTATGTGCGCGACCCGGCGAATGGCTATTGCTCGCAGCCGCTCGCGATCACGGCAGGGCGAGGCAATGAGTTCACGATCGCCACGCGCGGCGCGTGATCGATCTCAATCCTTGACGCACGGACGCTCGGGCCCCACGACATCGCCGCGACAAGGGGTAAGCGGTCGCGCGCTTATTTTCCGCCGTCCGGCCAATGCCAGGCCGGGCGTTCGAGGACACGCTGTCCCAAAATAGTAGTTTCCGACGTGACCTTATCGAGCACGATCGTATTGCATTCGCTCTCGTCGTCGAGCGCCGCCGCAAGGCGAGTGGAATGCGAGATGACCCATATTTGCGTGTGCCGTGCCGCCTGTCGGATCAGCCGACCGAGGGCGGGCGTCAGATCGGCATGAAGGCTCGATTCCGGTTCATTGAGAATCATCAGTTCCGGGGGGCGCGGCGTAAGTAGCGCCGCGCAAAGCAGCAGGTAGCGCAAGGTACCATCGGACAACTCTGCCGCCGTCAGTGGTCGTAGCAAACCTTCCTGGAAAAATTGCAGGGAAAAAAAGCCGCCGGCTTGCGTGGCGATGTCCACGCTCGCGCCGGGAAACGCATCCGATACCGCCTCATCCAGCGCCTGGACGTCGCCGATCTCGCGGATGGTTTGCCAGGCGGCCGCGAGGTCATGGCCATCGTGATGGAGTATCAATGTCCGTGTACCGACTTGCGGCTGCCGGATCGGGGACGCGCTATCGACGCGGAAATGATCGTAGAAGCGCCATCCCCGCATTGCTTCGCGGACGGCAAAGACTTCGGGGCTTTGCGCATCGCGACCCACCTGAGAGAAAAGGCTTTCGTAACGCGGTAGGTGCTCCGTTACTAATTCCCAGTCGCCCTGGTTTCGCCGCCGCACGACATTCCCTTCGCGTTCGATCAAGACGCTTGCGGGGCGCAGATAGGGGCCCGCCCATATCGTTTCGCGTTTGAATTCCGGATCCAGTTGAAATGACGAGGCCCTCTGATGAGTGGCATTGCCCGGCGGCGCAACGATGCCCATGCAGACGGCATAGCCGAATGACTCGCTACCGAATCCCAAGCGGAGTCGTGGCGCCGGTCCGCCTCTGGTTCGCCCGTAGGCAGGCACTTCACCGCGCCGAACGCGACCGGAACGGTCGTCCGTGCCGGCCCACATCAAGGAGGTGAGTCCTCCTTCATGCACGAGCGGCGCGATGATGCCCTCTCGGGCCGTGCTGGCGAGTAATCGCAGTGCTTTGTAGAGATTCGATTTCCCGCTACCGTTTGCGCCGGTGATCAAATTGAGTCTCGTCAAGGGCATGACGAGATCGCGAACCGAGCGATAGTTGTTGATGGCGAGCGTCGTGAGCATCGGTTCTCCGGCTGTCTGGGTCGTTTGACTTCATTGTAGGGGCAGCAAGCTTTCCGAGTGCTTTCAGTGTGCCGACCGCCATCCTTACAGGCGTCGCCGTTTCGCAATTCCTTCGCTGCCTACGCAACGTAGCCGCCCAGGCACACTGAAAAAAATGGCCCGCAATCCCCTGTTGACCGGGCTCATCAACCCTCAGTACAATCGCGCCATCTTCACGAAAGGGGCGGATGCCTTGGACAGTAGCAGTTGTCGACCTTCGATCTGTAGTGCTGCCTGATCGGCAGGACACCTGGCTCCCTTGCTCCATTCTGATGCCACTGTCCCGCCAAACCAGGTGGACAGTGCGCGCCGTAGTTCCGTTGGCCGGCCGGTCTGATGTATCAGACTTCTAGCCACCTCCCCGGTTCTCTCCACGTGCTCTAGCGGTACCTGCCCGATGTCTCGGATCCTATCCGTGCGTCCCCGGCGCGTACCTCGCACTCCGATCGACGCTTGTCGAGGCTTCCGTACGCGGCAGGCATCGATCGGCGCCGTTGACACACGACCGTCATCGCTATCGCGCATCTTGCCGAGAAGTGCTTATCAACCCACTCAGGAGCGGTCATGACCGACGGTGACAGTAGTCCCATACCGAACGTTCTGCCCTTTTTCTCAATCATCGAGGAAAGCTGCTAGCCCGCGTCGACGTCGTGCCTGGTATCCGGAAACTTCCTGGACCTTCGCTCGCAACGCCTCGCCGGATAGACAGGCTTTCCGGCGATCGGCGTCGTGCAAGACGCTAGGAGCACCATGATGTTCTTCGGCCTGTTGGTTTCGCATTCCTCCCTATCCGATGCCGGTCACGCATCGGCGAGCACTCCGGCATCCACTGCCGCCGATTTTCCGGCCCGCGCGGCCACCTCGGCCTATCCGACGCCGCGTCGTGCGCTGCTGGGCGAAGGCGCGCCGGCGATTCGTATCGCGGTCCGTTCCGCGAGCGCTCCCCGTCGCGATCGATCGGGAGCGTGCTGATGTCATTCCGTTTTCATATTCCTCCCGTACCGCATGCCACGCGGGTCGGCGGCACCTTGCGCGGCATGCTGCCGAATCGCTGGGACGCCTGCGCGATTCCGTTGATGCTGTGCCTGGTCGCCATGTTCGCGGTCGGCTTCCATGAAACCTGGGCGCCGGCGACGGAGCTGGAGACCCGCGCCGTCTCGCTCGACCCGACGAATCTGCCGGAATATGCGCTGCGCACGACGCTGCGGATGTTGGCGGCCATGGTGGCGTCGGTCGTGTTTTCCCTGGCGTATGGGGCGCTCGCGGCAAAGAGCCGACGCGCCGAAAAGCTGTTGGTGCCGGCACTGGATATCCTGCAATCGGTCCCCATTCTCGGCTTCGTCTCCTTGACGGTGACCTTCTTCGTCGGCTTGTTTCCCACGCGTGTGATGGGCGCCGAATTGGCGGCCATCTTCGCGATCTGGACCAGTCAGGTCTGGAATATGGCGTTCAGCGTCTATCAGTCGCTGCGTTCGGTGCCGAACGATCTCGACGAAGTCACGCGCAATCTCCAGATGAGCGCCTGGCAACGGTTCTGGAAGCTCGAGGCGCCGTATGCGATGCCCGGCCTCATCTGGAACATGATGATGTCGATGTCCGGCGGCTGGTTTTTCATCGTTGCAGCGGAAGCCATCACCGTCGGCGACCACACGGTCACGCTGCCGGGCGTCGGCTCCTATCTGTCGCTGGCGATCGCGAGCGGTCACCTGGGCGCCGTGGGCTGGGTCGTCGCGACGATGATCGTCGTCATCCTGGGCTATGACCAATTGCTGTTCCGTCCGCTGGTGGCGTGGGCCGACAAGTTCCGGATGGAAAACACCAGCTCTGGCGCACCGCCGCGGTCATGGGTGCTCGATTTGATTCGCCGTACCCGCTTTATTCGTCGTGCCTTGTCGCCGTTCGCCGTGTTGCTGGGCACGATCGCCCGTTGGCCGATGGCATTGCCGACGCGGTTCCGAAGCGTGCGTCGCGGGATCAACGTCGATGACGCCCCGCATGCGCTGCCGATGCAGACCACGGCGCTGGGTACCGTCCGGCGCTGGGCGGCAGGCAAGCCAGGGGACATCGTGTGGGCCGCTGCGCTTGCCGCGCTGACGATCTACCTGGTCGTGCGTGTCGGTCTTTTCGTGCGCACCGGTGTCGGTCTGTCCGAGGTCTTCCATGTCTTCGGCCTGGCGTTGATCACGATGGTGCGCGTGGTGCTGCTGATCGCGTTGTCCTCGCTGATCTGGGTGCCGGTGGGGGTGTGGATTGGACTGCGTCCGGCCTTGGCTGGCAAAATCCAGCCGGTGGCGCAATTCCTCGCGGCCTTCCCGGCAAATGTGCTGTTCCCGATCTTCGTCGTCGTGATCGTTCGCTTTCATCTGAACGTGGATGTCTGGCTGTCGCCGTTGATCGTGTTGGGCACGCAGTGGTACATCCTGTTCAATGTGATTGCCGGCGCGACCGCTTATCCGAACGACTTCCGTGAAGTCAGCGCCAACCTCGGGATTCGCGGCTGGCAATGGTGGCGTCGGGCGATGTTGCCGGCCATCCTGCCGTACTACATCACCGGTGCGATCACCGCCTCGGGCGGCGCCTGGAACGCGAGTATCGTCTCGGAGTACGTGGAGTGGGGCAGCACGCACCTTTCCGCGCACGGCCTGGGCGCGTATATTGCGGAAACCACCGCCGCCGGTGATTTCCCGAAGATTATTCTCGGCATTGCGACGATGTCGTTGTTCGTGGTGCTGTTCAACCGGGTGCTGTGGCGTCCGCTTTATGTGTACGCGGCCGCGCGCCTGCGTCTGGATTGAAGGAGAAGTAACAATGAATACACCCAATCGTAACCCGCAAGACGCCACATCGATGCTGTTGGATCCGCCGGTGCTCGAAGTCAAGAACGTCACCCGCGGCTTCGGTGAATCGAAGTCCGCGCAAGGCGACCGCCTGGTGCTGGATGGCGTGGACCTTGCGCTGCACGAAGGCGAGATCGTCGGTCTGCTGGGTCGGTCCGGATCGGGTAAGTCGACGCTGCTGCGCATCATCTCGGGCCTGATCGCTCCGACCTCGGGCGATGTGACCTACAAGGGCAAGCCCTTGACCGGTCCGGCCGAAGGCGTGGCAATGGTGTTCCAGACCTTCGCGCTGTTTCCATGGCTGACGGTGCTGCAAAACGTCGAGGCGGGGCTGGAGGCAAAAGGCGTCGATGCGCGTGAGCGTCGTCGTCGCGCCCTGGCCGCGATCGATTTGATCGGTCTCGATGGTTTCGAGAACGCCTATCCGCGCGAACTGTCCGGCGGGATGCGGCAACGTGTCGGTTTTGCCCGTGCGCTAGTGATCGATCCGACCATTCTGTTGATGGACGAGCCGTTCTCCGCCTTGGACGTGCTGACCGCCGAGACGCTCCGGACCGATCTCCTCGATCTATGGTCGCAGCGTAAGTTGCCGATCAAGTCGGTGCTGATCGTGACACACAATATCGAGGAAGCGGTGTTCATGTGCGACCGCATCCTGGTGTTGTCGTCGAATCCGGGCCGTGTGATCGCCGAGATCAAGGTGCCGTTCATGCATCCGCGCAATCGCCTGGACCCGGCGTTCCGCCGCCTGGTCGACGATATCTACGCGCGGATGACCACGCGTGCCGGCGACGCGAGCGGCAAGAAGGAGTTGACGCTGAGTAGCCGTTTGCCGATCGTATCGACGAACCTGATGGCGGGGCTGATCGAAACGCTGGCCGCCGCGCCGTACAACGGCCGCGCCGATATGCCGGAGATCGCCCGTTCGCTGCAGTTAGAGGTGGACGAGCTATTCCCGGTCGCCGAAGTCCTGCAGATCCTGGCGTTCGCCGATGTGCGCGAAGGCGACATCATCCTGACCGCCGCCGGTCGCTCCTTCGTGGAGGGCGGGACGCAGCCGCGCAAGCAGTTGTTTGCCGAGCATCTGCTGCGGCACGTGCCGCTGGCGAGCCGCATCCGGGGCGTGCTGGACGAGCGCCCAGGGCACCGGGCGCCGCGCCTGCGGTTTGCGCAGGAGCTGGAGGACGTCCTCTCGGACAGCGCTGCCGAAGAGACGTTGGATGCGGTGATCGATTGGGGGCGCTACGCCGAAATCTTCTCGTATAACGACCAGACCGAAGTGTTCAGCCTGGCCGACGTCGAAGGTTAAGCAATCGCTCACGCGCCGATCAGGCGCGCCAGCAAGGGAAAGAGCAGCGCCAGGACGACACTGAAAGCGCCCGCGAAGATCATCGTGAGGCTGGCCATCACGCCGCGCGGGACGCTTTGCTGATGGGCCCGCGCTGCTCCGACCACCTGTGCAACGGCACCGAGCGTCGCGCCCGGCGCCTGTTCGCTCTTCAATCCGATCCGATGCAGGATCACGTCCCCCAAAACGATTCCGACGATCCCGCTGGCGACCACGAAGATCGTGGTCAGATCACGTGTGCCGCCGGTCATATCGGACAGGACAAACGCAAAGGGCAGGGAAATCGAGCGGCCGATCAGGCTGTGCGTCATCGCCGCAGGTAAGCCGAACGCATGTGCCAGCCCGAGCGCCGAACCCATCGTACAGACGGTCGAGATCACCGTGCCGACCAATAGCGCCGGCCACCATTGCCGGATGAAAGCACGATGCTGGTAGACCGGAATCGCGAACGCCAGTGTCAAGGGACCGATCATCCAGAGCAAGGGACGCGCAGCCGTCAGATAGACGGGATAGGGCAGGCGCATCGCCGACAACAGCGCGATCAGCAGCGCGGGCGTGACGAACAGCGGCGACGTCCATAAGCGCGGCCAACGGCGATGCAGCCGAGAGGCGAGGAGGAAGAGCCCCCACGTCAGCGCGATCGCGGCGAGAGGCAGGAGCCAAGGCGCATGGCCTTGCGCAAACATCAGAGTCTGCTGCGGCAACGCGGCGTCCGCGACGCCGACGTGCGCTTGCATGCCCGTTGCCGCTGAACCTGGCGGCGTATCGAGATCGGGTTTCATCGACGCCCCTCCATCCAGCGACATGTCGCTTCCACACTCCAGGCCGTGGCAAGCATCGTCAACACCGTGCCGCCGACGATGATGACCGTCAGCGGCACCCAATCGGCGCGCAATATCGGCCAGGCCGGCGCCACCGCGACCATGGCGGGAATCAGGAACAAGGTGCTAAGGCCGATCAGCCATTTCCCTCCGCCGGCGACCCACGCGACGGGCAGGCGTCCCGAGAGCAGCAGCAATAGCAGCAGCACGAAGCCGGCCGGCGCCCCCAGCGTCTCGACGCCTAGTGCCTCGCACAGTCGCTCGACGAGGGCGTAGGCGACGGTCAGCATCGCCGCCTGCGCGATCGGTGTGATCGACGCAAACCGGTCGCGCCACCCCATCCGCTTGGTTTCGTGCAGGCCGCCCGCGGTATCGGTCGCCCCGAAACGGGATGCGTTGGGAGATGTCTGAGCCGTAGCGGCGAGGGGGACATGGGACATGCGACCGATCGATGTAAGGGTTGGACAGCGGACGGTCCGCACCTGGCGCCGACTGGCGTACGACACCGTTACAGCGTGCCGGTTGGCGCGCGGTCGGGTGAGTCGGCGTGGGGGGATACCGTCTGGATATGCTATCCAGACGAGGGCGAAAAAATGTTGCATCAAAAACAAGGGGGGCGTGTTTTTCGCGATAATATTTCGCGTATCGCCAAAGTAAGAAAAAATCATGCAATTGGACGCTTTCGACCGAAAAATCCTCTCTGAGGTGCAGGCTGACGCCGCGCTCTCGATGACGGCGTTGGGTGAACGCGTCGGGCTCTCCCAGTCCCAGGCCTGGCGTCGTCTGGAGCGCCTGGAGCGCGAGGGTTTCATCCTGCGACGCGTGACGGTGCTGGATCGGGAGAAGTTGGGCTTCGGCGTCCAGGTGTTTCTCCAGGTCAAACTGAACCGGCATGGAGAACGTGCCGCCGAGAAATTCGCCGCCGCGGTGGCGCAATATCCGGAAGTGATTGAGACCCACGTCATGCTGGGCAACGCCGACTTCCTGCTACGCGTGGTGACTACCGACCTGAATGCCTATGGTCGATTTCTGTCCGATAGACTGTCCGGCCTACCCATGGTCCAGGAAGTCCATACGATGATCAGCCTGGCACCCGAAGCCGGCAATCGCGGCTTGCCGATCGGTCTGCTTCCCTGAAGTCCTCCCTCTGCTTGGCTGCTTGCGCCGACGAACAGTCCGTGCGCGTACGTTTTCGTCCGCCATGCGATCCGATGCCGCGCTTGGCGGTGCTCACGACAGGATTGCAGGCTGAGAATTTTCGGATGTGTCTGATTGCGGTGCGGGTCCGACACAGGCGAAGATGGCGGTTACGAAGCGAAATGACCATTTCCTGATTCATCAGGAATACGTAACAATGCGCTTCGCGAATACGGCCGTACGGCGATTCGATGCACCGCCAAGGTATGCGTGGCCGCCTGCTCGATGCAGAAAGCACGTCGCTATCTCGCGGTGTTCGGCCCGCCGACGGATTCGATGGATCGTGCGACGCACTCACGAGTAGGGAATGAATAAAGCTGCCGTATCGTTGCGAGCCGCGTTATTGGCGGTATTGGGACTATTGTCTCTGTCGGGCTGTCGATCCGAACGCGTGCCCGAGAGTGGCGCGTCGACGGCGGTCGATTCCGCCGGGCCTGTGGCGCAGCACGACGGTGCCGGAGAGGCGGTCAGCGTGATCCGCCTCGAACCGCAAGTGCTCCCGATTTCGATGACGTTGCCCGGTCGCGTACTGGCTTATGAAACATCGGAGGTACGGCCGCAGGTCGGCGGCATCGTGACGCGTCGTTCTTTCGTCGAGGGCGCGCTGGTGCAGGCGGGACAGCCGCTGTATCAAATCGATTCGTCGCGTTATGAATTGGCCTATGCACAGGCCACGGCCGCGCTGGCCGGCGCTCGCGCGGCGGTGCCGCTGGCACGGGCAACGCTGGCGCGCGAGCGGACGTTGCTCGCATCGGGCGCGACAAGCCGTCAGGCGCATGATCAGGCCGTCGCGGAATTGGCCCGGGCCGAGGCAGGGTTGAACGAGGCGCAGGCCGTGCAGCGCCGTGCGTCGCTGGATCGGGACTATGCGGTCGTCCGGGCGCCGATCGGCGGCTATATCGATCGTTCCAGTGTCAGTGCCGGGGCGCTCGTTGTCGCCGATCAGGCGGAGCCGTTGACGCGCATTCATCGGATCGATCGGGTGTATGTCGACCTGCGGCAGTCGGCCGATCAGTTGCGCGACATGAGGCGGATGGTCGAACGCGCCGGTGCGATGCCGTCCGGCAAGGCCTCGAAGGTGACGCTGACGCTATCCAAGGGCGAAACGTATGCAACGGTCGGCCGACTCGATCTGACCGAATCGCGGATCGCCCCGGACACGGATACGGTGGCGTTGCGCGCGGTCTTCGAGAATCCCGACCGGACGCTCCTGCCCGGCATGTATGTGCAAGCGAATGTCGTCGCGGGGAATTTGCGCGATGCGTTCTTGCTGCCTCAGCGGGCGGTGACACGCGACGCGCGGGGCGCGGCGGTGGTGTGGATTGTCGTGCACGGCAAAGCCGTGCAACGGGTGCTGTCCGACGTGCAGCCCTATGGCAATAATTGGCTAGTGAACGGCGGCATGGCGGCGGGCACCTTGCTCATCGTCGAAGGCGAGATGCATATCCGTGAAGGCCAGGCGATCAAGACCGAGGAAGTGCATATCGATACGGCCAGCGGCTTGGTGACGGGGCGTGCGAATTCGGCGGCATCGTCCTCGACCGCGGCGAAGGGGCATCCATGATGGCCGGTGTATTTATCCGCCGTCCGGTATTTGCCTGTGTGCTGGCATTGATCGTATCGCTGGCGGGCTTGCTCGCCATGCGGGGTCTGCCGATTTCCCAATATCCGGAAATCGCGCCCGCCACGATTTCGATCACGGCGTCTTATCCGGGCGCCGATGCCCAGACGCTCGAGCATGCGGTGACGCGCGTCATAGAACAGGGCATGACCGGACTCGACAACCTGTCTTACATGTCGTCGAGTTCCGATGCGCAAGGAAATAGCGAAATCACGCTGACGTTCGGGCAGGGAACCAATGCCGACGTTGCACAAATGCAGGTGCAGAACAAGCTGCAACTGGTCAACGCGCAGCTGCCGCAGCCGGTGCAGCGTAACGGTCTGCAGGTGTCGAAGTCTTCGGCCGGCTTCCTGATGGTGCTGAGTTTCGTATCGACCGATGGCAAGCTGAATGCCACGGATCTCGACGACTACGCGACCGGTGATCTGAGCGAAGTCCTGAAGCGCGTGCCGGGCGTCGGCAATACGCGGCCTTTTGGCGGCAGTTATGCGATGCGTATCTGGCTGGATCCCGGCAGCATGGCACGCTACGGCGTGACGACCGGGGATGTCGAGCGTGCGTTGATGCAGCAAAATACCCAGGTCTCGGCCGGCGAACTGGGCGGCCGTCCGCAGGTGGCGGGCCAGCAACTGAACGTGACGGTGACCGCGGGCGGCCAGTTGCGCACCCCGGAAGCCTTTGGCGCGGTGATCCTGAAGGGCGCCGACGACGGCGCGATGGTGCGACTACGCGATATCGCACGCGTGGAAGTGGGCTCGGATACCTACGCTTTCGGCGTGCTGCATAACGGTCGCCCGGCATCGGCGATGGGCATCAGCCTTGCAACGGGCGCGAATGCGGTATCGACCGCTGCCGCGATCAAGGCGACGCTCGAAAAGATGCGGGCGACGATGCCGCCGGGTGTCGAGGTCATTTATCAATACGACACCACGCCCTTCGTCAAGCTGTCGATTTCAAAGGTGGCACAGACCTTGGTCGAAGCGGCGATCTTGGTCTTCCTTGTCATGTGGATCTTTCTGCAGAACCTGCGGGCGACGCTAATCCCCACACTGGCGATACCGGTCGTGTTGCTAGGGACGATGGTCGTTTTGTCCGTGTTCGGCTATGGCATCAACACGCTCACGATGTTTGCGATGGTGTTGGCGATCGGCTTGCTTGTCGACGACGCCATCGTCGTCGTGGAGAACGTCGAGCGCGTGATGGCCGAGACCGGACTGGCCGCACGCGAAGCCACGATGCAATCGATGGGGCAGATCGGCACGACCTTGATCGGTATCACTACGGTCCTCGTCGTCGTATTTGTGCCGATGGCGTTTATCTCAGGTTCGACCGGCGTCATTTATCGGCAATTCGCGGTCACCATCGTCGCGGCGATGCTGCTGTCTCTGGCGGTGGCGCTGACGTTGACACCGGCGCTGTGCGGCCTATTGCTGAAGTCGGGCCATCACGACGCGCCGCGCGGCCGCTTCTTTACCTGGTTCAACCGTCGTTTTGATCGCGTGACGAAAGCGTACCGACGGGGCGTCGTGCACGGTATACGTCGGGGCGGGCGGATCTTGTTGGGGTTCGTCGTCTTCGTGGTCGCGCTCGCATGGTTGTTCGTGCGGCTGCCAACAGCGTTCGTGCCGCAAGAGGACATGGGCTCGGTCTACACGCTCGTGCAACTCCCGGCAGGTGCGACGAATCTCCGGACGGAGGCGGTCCTGGCCCGTGTGACCGACCACTATCTGAAAGATGAAGCGGCCGACGTCGAAGGCGTGTTGACGGTGAATGGCTGGGCGTTTGCCGGCAGCGGACAGAATATGGGCGCCGTCTGGGTGAAGTTGCGCGACGTTGGCGTGCGGGGTGGATCGCGAGAACATGCTGCCGCGGCGATAGCGGATCGGGCGAATGCGGTTTTTCAAACGTGGCGCGATGCGCAAGCGTTTGCCGTGCCACCACCGGTCATTCCTGGATTGGGCTCGACGGGCGGCTTCGACTTCTACCTGACGGATCGGACCGGGGAAGGCGGTGCGCCTTTGAATGCGGCGCGCGATAGCTTGCTGAGTGCCGCCGCGCAGTCCGAGGTGTTGAGCAGCGTGCGCTTTACCGGCATGGCGGATGCCGCCCAATTCGCCATCGACATCGACTATGCGAAAGCGCAGGCAATGGGCGTGTCGATCGATCAGATTCATCACACCCTGTCTGCGGCGTGGGGCGGCCGCTATATCAATGATTTCATCGATCGAGGTCGGGTGAAGCGCGTGCATATTCAAGGCGATGCGCCGTTCCGGATGCAACCGCAGCAGCTCGACCAGTGGCATGTGCGTAATGCGCAGGGGGAAATGGTGCCGTTCTCATCGTTCGCACGAGGGCATTGGGCCATGGGACCGATGCGCCTGGTTCGTTACAACGGCCGCAGCGCCGTGCAAATCGAGGGCGATGCGGCTCGCGGACACACATCCGGACAGGCCATGGCGGAAATGGACCGTTTAGCCGATGCCTTGCCCGAGCGATTCGGGCACGAATGGACCGGCTTGTCGTTCCAGGAACGTTTATCCGGAAACCAGGCTCTGGGGCTCTATGGCATATCGATTATCGTCGTGTTTTTGTGTCTCGCGGCCTTGTATGAAAGCTGGTCGATTCCTTTTGCCGTACTGCTGTGCGTCCCGATCGGCGTGGCTGGGTCCGTTATTGCCGCGATGAGCTTTGGCCAGACGAACGATGTGTACTTCAAAGTCGGGCTATTGACGATCATCGGCCTGTCCGCGAAGAACGCCATCTTGATCGTCGGCTTCGCCTTGGAACGTCAGGTCGCGGGACACAGCCTGTTGCGCGCCACGATCGACGCCGCGGCCATGCGCCTGCGCCCGATTCTGATGACGTCGATCGCTTTCGTCGTCGGTGTGCTGCCGCTTGCCATCTCGCGTGGCGCCGGCTCGGGCGCGCAGAACGCGGTAGGGATCGGCGTGATGGGGGGCATGATCGCCGTTACCGCCTTCGGTGTCTTCTTCGTGCCGGTCTGCTATGT
Organism: Robbsia sp. KACC 23696; assembly: GCF_039852015.1. NCBI lineage: Bacteria > Pseudomonadati > Pseudomonadota > Betaproteobacteria > Burkholderiales > Burkholderiaceae > Robbsia > Robbsia sp. KACC 23696. The sequence continues at coordinate 1,098,817 of NZ_CP156627.1, forward strand.
GGCGATTCGCTTGTGCCAGCGGCGGAGGGCGTCATGAAGCCTCGCTTCGATCATCGTTCGGACCGTTTCGTCGGTTCGGCATCGTCGGTCGATATGCCGCGTCGCGCTGCACGGATGAAGTTCGATTTGCCGGGGGCTGGCCGGCAATATGGCCGCGTCTCGATGCGGCGCTTGGGGTGCATTGCCGCCTTGATCGCGCTGAGCGCGTGCACGCTCGGACCGGACTACCGGCGACCGGACTTGCCGGTACCCGTGCAATGGCGCAGTAGCGGCGCTGCGCAGGGGCAGGGGCAGAGCGTGACTCAGCCGCCGTCGTCGGATCAAGCCGTGATGGATGCATGGTCGTTGGCGCCATGGTGGCTCAGGCTGAACGATCCGCTGCTCAACGAGATCATCGACGCGGCGCTGACACGCAACCGCGATGTCGCCATCGCAACGGAAAAAGTGATGCAGGCGCGTGCGGCGTTTCGCGTGTCGGGTGCGCCGCGCTGGCCGTCGCTTTCCGCGAGAGGGAATGCCACACGACAGCAGCAGCCACCGATGGCGTTGATGAACCAGGGGCTCGGCAACGCTAATGGCGGGCAGTCCAGTCCGCTGGGTGGCTTTGGCAGCGGTCCGATCTCGCTGTTACAAGCGGGCTTGGACGCCAGTTGGGAATTGGATCTGTTCGGAGGCAATCGGCGCGCTGCGGAAGCGTCGCGCTACGGCCTAGATGCCGCGCAGTGGCAGTATCGCGCGACGATGCTGACCCTGGTCGGCGACGTGGTCCATTACTACACCCAGGCGCGGCGCGCGCAGCAGCAGCACGCCATCGAGCGCGACAACGCGCGGACGCTCGCGAGCCTGCTGCGCATGACGCGCGCGCGCTTCGAGGCCGGATCGGCATCGCGCCTTGACAGTGTCCGCTTCGATGCGGACTTACAGGCGGCGCAGGCTCGCATCGTCGCACAGGCGGTCTTCTATCGACAGGCGGAGCATGCGCTGTCGATGCTCACCGGCGATGCGCCCGGCACGTGGCTGCCTTCCTTGCGGGGGCCTGACTTGGCCAGTCGTACCGTAGCGACGCCGTTGTCGAGCGCACCGTCGGAGCGGTTATTGCACGCTGCATCGGGGATGTCATCGAATACAGCCAGTGCGAGTGCGGCCACATTGCAGGAAGAGCGACACGCCGAGAAACGGGGCGCGGACGCGAGCGATCCGCCATCCGATTCCGATCCAGGGCTGGCCCGGTACACACCGCTATCGATACCGGTGGATATCGCGGTGCCGTCGGCAGTGCTGTTAATGCGTCCGGACCTGCAGGTGGCCGAACGTGCTTATGCGCAAGCGACGGCGCGATTGGGCGTGGCGGAGGCGGAGCGTTTGCCGAAAGTCTCGTTGGTCGGCGGTCTGTATTCGGTGGGGATGAAAGCGGGTGATCTGTCCAAACGCTCGTCGATCGGATGGGCCATCGGACCACAGCTTTCCTTGCCGCTGTTCACCGGAGGCCGCTTGCGCGCGGCGGTGGACGAGGCCAAAAGCCTGCGCCAACAGGCCTTCCTGACTTATGAGGGTGCGGTTTTGTCCGCCTTGCGCGAGGTTGAGGACGCCTTGGTGGGGCTGACCGGTGCGGTGGCAGAGGTCGAGGCGTCCGAGGCGGCCGAGCGTCGCTATGACGAGGCGGCGCGCTTGGCGTCGGCGCGTTATCTGGCGGGCGCCGATCCGCAAGACGCTACCTTGATCGCCGCGCGCGATCTCGCCGCCGCGCGGACCCGACTCGCCGATAGTCGGGCCGCAGTGATGCTCGCCTATGTGGGATTGCAGAAGGCGCTGGGTGGGGGCTGGGACGGTCGAGCCGCGAAGCAAGGCGTCATAAGTAATGACATCCCCTAAGCGTAAGCGATCGACACGCGGGGCCGCGGCCGCTTCGGTTGTTGCGTGGGCGTCCAGACAAGGCGGCGCGAACGCGATTGCCGTTGGCGTTCTTGATTGGGGCGGATGCTTATTGGCATGTGCGCAACGGCAGACAGTCGGCCTAAGCGGTCTTTGCGGAACGTCGCTCTGGTGACCGATGTTGGCCAGATTACAGTCGTTGATGCATCTTATAGCATGGGAAACTTGCTAACATTTTTCAGATGGTCCGGATCCAGCAGGTCACATCACGTCAATCAAGCGCTAAGCTCCGACGCACACACACTCGTTCTGAAGATTTAGCCGTAACGCATCAAGTTTGGACTCCGGCCACAGCGGAGACGAAGCGCTGCGTCGCTCCGCTGCAGAAGTAGCCTCCTGCTTAGTCATCCTAGATGCTATTTTCAGCTTCAAAGTTGAGTGTCAGTCATAGGCTTTATTCAAGGACAAAGCCCGGTCAACACTGGCAGAACGGTTTACGCGTTTAACGCAGCCGCAATTGCCTCCGAAAACGGCGTCGTGTTTCTGCCAAGAAGCTTAGCAAGATCACGCGCTGAACTATCCAATTCCCCTTGCGATGACTTCACATCAGCGTCGATCAATACATCAATGATCATCTTAGGTAAGCCCAAGCCAGTGAGCGCGCCTTCATAATCCGCTGGCGGCAGATTATTGAAAACGATGGTCTTTCCACTTTGCCTGGAAACTTCAGTTGCAAACTCCGTCATGGAGTAGGCGTAGTCTCCAACGAGTTCGTAGGTCCTGTTCGTATGTCCCGGCTGCGTGAGCACTGCGACAGCGGCGCCAGCGTAATCGTCGCGTGAAGCGGAGGCGAAGCGGCCGGCGCCTGCGCAGCCGATAATCGCGCCGTGAGCGAGTGCGGGTACAAGCGCAGCCGTGTGATTTTCCAAATACCACCCATTGCGTAGTAGTACAAAGTCTAATCCTGAATCCTTCAGGTAATTTTCGGTCGCTTTGTGCTCACCCGCGAGGCTCAGGCTAGAAGTATCCGCGCGCAGCATGCTTGTATAAGCGATCAACTTCACGCCGCCTCGCTTGGCAGCATCGATCACGGCCTTGTGTTGCCTCAATCTCTCACCAGGCTGCACTGCGGAAATGAGCAAAACCTTCTCTACCCCTTCAAACGCGGCGTCGAGCGTCTCCGGGAGGTCATAATCCGCGTTACGTATTCGGACCCCCAGCGCCCGGAGGTCATCTACCTCAGCAGGCCGCCGAACGCATGCGACGATGTGATCAGCGGGGATGGCTTTCATAAGACCTGTGATCACAAGTCGCCCAAGGTTTCCGTTAGCACCAGTAACAGCGATCATATACTTTTCCTTTTTTCAATTGGATTTCTCCGTTGTTGACCTAGCAGTAATCGCTAAACGTTCGAATTATTACAATCGACGCGGTGCAGTTTGTACGCGATCAAGCACAGCTGACAACGGTAGCCCTAGAGAGATAATGTAGATAAGACTGGCAATCGTATATCTTTATACTTGGTGTCAATTAGGTACCACGATGCAACCAGGTAGCAATCAGGAAACCACCATGACTGACCTTCAAATGGACGCTATGTCGCCGACAGTTTGTCCTAGTAGGCTGATGCTTGATCAGATAGCCGACAAATGGTCGATGCTGATCCTAGCGGCGCTTCGCGATGGGCCATTACGTTTCAACGCGATTAAGCGGCGCATAAGTGGCGTGACGCAAAAAGCGCTTACGCAGTGCTTACGTCGTTTAGAGCGAAACGGGATCGTAGAAAGACGGGTAGTGACGGCTTCGCCTATCTCTGTAGAATATAAAATCACGACATTAGGACGGTCGCTAGACGGCCCGTTCCAAGCGCTGTATTTATGGAAGCTAGAGCACCTTTCTGAGGTCGAGGACGCCCGGGCCCGCTACGATAAATGTGCGGTATCCGAATAGCTAAAGGATTGGAAATAGACAATGCATGTCTGCTTATGCACCCGGGCGCATTTACCGATACGAGCAACGATTTGGCTGGCATGATGAAAGCAACGCATATCACCACTATCTGCGCGTAGATGTTTTTGACTTCCCTGAACGTTGTGCGCGTTCGAACACACTTCACACTGCATCGACCCGTTGAATCCGTCTCTAATGAGAAGACCGCAGTGCGGCGCTCGTCACTACGTCCCCTCGGTAACGCGGTCCTTACTGGGTAGGTAGACCGTCCAGAGCACGTTATGGCCGAGTTCATCCCCGTTGGTCGCGGCTCGGCCAAAGCGACGCGAACAGCCAATGCTGGTTACCTGGCGAAAGTTAGCGCTTCGTGCTCATGTAATTATCTATAGCCGTCACGGCCTCGCGTACGTGCGGCTGCTTGCGTAAATCGCGGTGGTAGACCAAATAAAATGGCTGGGTGGGGCCCTCGATGAATGTTCCGATGCGAACGAGGCCATTGTTTCGTGGATCCTTTTCGAGTAAAGCAGCGAGTCCAACTCCTTCACGCACCGCTTCTACGATCGCTTCTATAGCGCTTGACCGGAACACAAATCGCGTCGCCCCAAGTCGGCGCGTCCATTGTTCATGCGGCAGTGCTTTCCACCGCTCGTCGAGGCCAACAAAAGGATGGCCGACTGCCTCATTCTTGCCAAGTTGCTGATTGGGCAGAAAGCGCTTGGCATAATCTGTAGACGCAAACAATGCGAATCGGAAAGAGCCTAGATGCTTTTCCACCAGTACATTTGAACTAGAACGTGCTACCCGGATCGCTATGTCAGCCTCGCGTCCAGCCACATCTGCCATTCGGCTTTCGCCCACCAGTTCAAGATCGATCATCGGATATGCGTCACGAAATCCAAGTAGTGCGCGGGTAAGTGCCTGGGCCATGCCATCGGGGACGCTGATACGCAGGGTTCCCGCCACGGTAGCTTGATCCCGGCGCAGCGCGTCAAGGCCGTGTGCCAAACCTTCGGCCAACTGGATCATACGCAGCGCTTCCGGCCTCAACACTGTTCCGGACTGACTGCGCAATACGAGTTGAAATCCCATCGCCGCTTCGAGCGCGTCCAGCCGGCGCGCCGTCGTGGATGTCGAAAGACCAACCACCTTGCCCGCTGCGAGCAAACTTCCGGCGCGATGCACCGCGAGAAGGATACGCAAATCGTCCCACGAAAGTCTTTCCATATTTGGATATCAGCTTACCAATACGTTGTGTATACAGGAAAACATGCTTATTGCAAAATCCAACTTATGAAAATCATCTTAATAGGCGCTGGGCGCATCGGCAGCGCAATAGCCTTCTGCCTTGCCAAAGCCGGCCATGACATCACTGTCGTCGCACGAGGCAAGCGTTTTGAGGTGCTGCAAAGCGATGGCGCAATCGTCACCATTGACGGGCAGCGCGTGCCCGTCAAAGTCTTATCTGCACTCGATCCGGCTACGCTTTATGATCTGGCGATCGTCACGGTTCCCGAGCATCATCTCGCCCCCCTACTACCCACCTTATCGGTGAGTCGGGCAGATCGTATTTTGCTGATGTTCAATACGTTCCGAGGTACCAAACCGTACCGTGCGATATTTGGGGCGGAGCGATTTGCGTTCGGGTTTCCTAATATGGCGGCTTATCTGCCAGACCAACAACTACGTTATCGTGTCGATGGCCCCGGCATGGTAACGACCATGTCCGATCCTTCTCTTGCGTCGCTGTTCAAGCGCGCCGGGATGCCGAGCGAAGTAGAGCCGGACATGGACGCGTTTCTTCGTAGTCATGTCGCACTCGTAGTGCCGATCTTCCTCGCCGCGTTGCTAACATGGAAACGGGCAAACCAGCTTACTTGGAAGGAAGCGACACAACTTAATTCGGCCTGGACGGAAGGTTTTGACGTCGTGCGTAGCCTTGGGCACGCAACGAGACCTCGTTCGCTCGCGTTATTGTTCCGTTTGCCGTCATTTGTACGTACCGTTCTGCTATGGATTATGAGCCGGGCAAGTGTAATCAAGGACCTCGGTGAATTTGGTCCGATGGAAACACGTGCGCTAATCGATGAGATGGCGGCGGCGCGGCCCGATAAAACAACTGTCTTGCAGTCGCTTCGACCGTAGCTTGGGAAAGATGCATTCAATTCAAAAATCTCCGGCCGTCTATAAACGATTCACTGGCTCTCTCAACACCGATAAAAAACAGCCGCAGGTTTCGACGGTTTGCTTCGTCGTAATGTCACTATGCCGGATCGAGAGTGCAGAAAGGGTGGATAAACCCCATCAGTCCGCTATCTTGATGACCACTTTGCCAAACGGCCCGCGCGCCAGATGTTCAAACGCTTTTACAGCTTCCGCGAACGGATATATGTGATCAATCACTGGTTTGATGTTGTGCTTGTTCAGAAACGGATTCATGCGCTCGAATGAAGATCGCGGGGCGACCGCAATTCCGCGCAGTGTCGTTTGCCGAAAGATGAGCGGCATCAGGTTGACCGCTGACGTCTGACCAGTCAAGAAGCCTACCTGAGCAACGACGCCCTGTACTTTGGTAGCTGCGATCGACTTATTGATTCCATCGCCTCCAGCGACTTCAATGGTCACGTCCGCACCGAGTCCATCCGTGAGTTCTAGCACCTGCTTTTCCCAATCGGGATTCGTACGGTAGTTCACGCCGGCGTGTACGCCCAACGATTTAACCTTCGCGAGGTTTGCGTCGTTGCTTGAAGTCGCGATTACTTTCGCACCGTGCGCTAAAGCAATCTTTGCAGCAAAGATGGAGACCCCGCCGGTGCCTTGAACAAGCACAGTTTGACCCGGCTGTAGATTGCCGACATCCATCAGTGAGTACCACGCCGTCAACGCCGCTATGGGTAATGTCGATGCTTCTTCGTCCGTCATGCTGCCGGGTGCGCGAACGGCACTTTCTTCATGGATGATCATGTACTCTGCCAGCCCACCTGGTAAGGGCATCCCTAGGCAATAGGTCGGCTCGTCCGGACCTGGAGCACCATCAATCCAGCGCGAATACAACGTAGAATTGACGCGGTCCCCCACTCTAAAGCGTGTGACACCGGTACCTATTGCAACCACTTCGCCGGAAGCATCCGATACAGGGATAAGGGGCTTTGGCACCAAATGCGGCTCGTAAATCCCATCGACAATTGCTTTATCGCGGAAATTAAGCGATACAGCCCCCACTTTGACAAGCAGTTCCCCTGCTCTTGGCGTTGGCGTAGGCACCTCTCCGAGCTGCAGATTGTTTAAACCAAAATCTTTTAGTAACCAAGCTTTCATCGCAATCTCCATTAGTCAACAATGTGGATTGCAGTGTAATTCATTCCTATGAGTCTATTTGTTTGTTAAAATTCCCGACATACCATCATTCAATTCCATAATGGGCGATCTATGGAAGATTATTTCGCAGGTATCCGGGAATTCGTTTGCGTGGCAAACGCGGGAAGCTTTACGGCGGCGGCGACCATACTTGGGGTGACAGGCTCCGCAGTCGGGAAATCGGTCACTCGCCTGGAGACTCGCCTGGGCGTTCAGTTGCTGCATCGGACTACCCGACGAATAGTTCTCACCACGGAGGGCGAAGCTTATCTGCTCAGTTGCAGGCAAGTCATAGAGGCCCTAGAGCAGCAACAGTTGTCTCTCGCCAGCGGTCATGCACAGCCAGTCGGTACCCTAAAGATTGACCTCCCTACGACCTTTGGGCGGCGGCATGTCATGCCGACGCTGCTGGAACTCGCTCTGCGGCACGATAGACTTAATATTGCGGTGAGTTTGCGTGATCGTGCTGTTGACATGGTCAGCGAAGGAGTGGATCTGGCCGTCCGCATTGGAAGACTTGGTGACTATCCCGACTTAGTCGCGCGTCAGCTAGGCAATCAGCGATTACGTATTTGCGCAGCACCCGCGTATCTGCGCCGCAAAGGCAGTCCCCAAAGCCCTGCCGATTTGATAAAGCACGATTGCCTCATTGGTTGGTATCGAGCCGGTCGCCCCATTTGGAACTTGACGTTTCCAGGAGGAAAAATAGAGGAGTGGGAGATCAAACCGCGACACGAAATACCGGATGGCGATGCACTTTTGAATGCATGTGTTTCGGGTTGCGGTCTTGCGCAACTACCCAACTGGCTCGCCGACACCGCAATTGGAAGTGGATCACTGATACCTGTTTTGAACCGAGCCGGATTTTGAGGAGGCTCCAATCTTTGAGAGAATGGAGCTATGAACAAGAAATCGAAGTTTTCCCCGGAAGTGCGCGAGCGGGCCGTTCGCCTAGTTCGCGAACAGCGCGGCGAGCATTCATCGATGTGGGCGGCGGTCGAGTCGATTGCCCCCATGATCGGGTGTTCCAGCGCGACGTTACTTGCCTGGGTGCAGCGTGAAGAGGTCGACTCGGGCGAGCGTGACGGCGCGACGAGTACCGAGCGTGAGCGCGTAAAAGCGCTGGAGCGCGAGGTCAAGGAATTGCGCCGCGCCAACGAGATCTTGAAGCTCGCCAGCGCTTTTTTCGCCCAGGCGGAGCTCGACCGCCGGCTGAAGTCCTAAGGGCGTTTGTCGATCAGCATCGCGACACGTTTGGGGTCGAGCCGATCTGCAAGGTTTTGCAGATGGCCCCGTCGGCTTACTGGCGCCATGCAGCGCGTTTGCGGGATCCTTCGCAACGCCCACCCCGCGCAGTACGCGACGAGATGCTCAGCCCAGAGGTAAAGCGGGTCTGGGAGGCTAACCGTCAGGTCTACGGCGTGCCGAAGGTCTGGAAGCAGCTCAATCGAGAAGGGATTACGGTCGCGCGCTGTACCGTGCAACGTCTAATGAAACGACACGGTCTGCGCGGTGTAATGCGAGGCAAACGCGTTCGCACGACGATACCCGATCAGAGCGCGCCGTGCCCCCTGGATCGCGTCAACCGCCATTTCAAGGCCGAACGTCCGAACCAGCTGTGGGTTTCGGATTTCACGTACGTGTCTACTTGGCAAGGGTGGCTGTACGTGGCATTCGTCATTGACGTCTTCGCGCGGCGGATTGTGGGATGGCGGGTAAGCTCTTCGATGACGACCGATTTCGTTTTGGATGCTTTAGAACAGGCACTTTACGCAAGGCAACCGTCAAACGATGAGAAATTGGTGCATCACTCGGATCGCGGATCTCAATATCTAAGCATTCGCTATAGCGAACGATTAAGTACTGCGGGCATTGAACCATCGGTTGGAAGTCGCGGCGATAGCTATGACAACGCGCTCGCTGAAACCATCAACGGATTGTACAAGGCAGAGGTGATTCACAGGCGCGGTTCGTGGAAAACGCGCGAATCGGTGGAAGTCGCAACGTTGGAATGGGTCGCTTGGTTCAACCATCATCGTCTGATGGGGCCACTCGGTTATATCCCTCCAGCCGAAGCTGAGGCAAACTACTACCGTCACGGCAAAATCAACGTCGCCGAGGCAGTATTAACTTAAACCAACCGGCCTCCACGAAACCCGGCGTGGTTCAGTTTTGACGGGATGCGATACCACTATGCCAATCAACGTGGTGTGGCAGAAGACATGGCATACGCAGCCGAAGGTTCGAATCGTGGTTGACGAACTGATTAGATTCTCTGCCGAATATCCTGAAACGTTTGCTGGACTCTAAGTTGGACGCCATTTGCAATGCCTTCACTGCGACGACTCTCATTAGCAGCTTCCCGTCACTCGGTAGATAAGGCTCAATGGCCGTTCAGGCCGATGAACTGTCAGTGAGGCTGCCAGATTCGTTGATGGCTTTCGAAGTGTATGCGCCGCTCGAATGTCCGAAGGCGTTTTCCAGTGAACGTCGCATAGTGGCCGATCTCGGTCGACCGTCATGAAAGCCGTTATTCAACGCCCGTCACCGATGATTCGTTTGCTATGTTCTCCGGAACTTGACGCGACAGTGGCACAAACCTACGATACAAGCCGGAACGTTGACACAATACGGCGCAAACTATCGTGCCACTCACAAAAATTTCGCGCTAAGTTGACGCAACAGTGAGAGCAGACGAATTCCTCAAGAGTGGAGCCACGCCAAAGCGCCAATCCAAGCTTGAACGGTTTCGCGCAGACCTCTTCAAGCTGCAAGCGGCCAATCTATCGCTTGAGAAAATGGTCTAGTTCCTCGCAATCAACGGCGTCACGGCAACCAGGAGCAAGGTGTCGCGATTCTTGGCACCACGCCAAGGGCGTGCCCTGACCGACACGCCAATGAACACTGATCGGAGGATCTCACGGCCAGATCCGGTCAGCGAGCAAGTCGAGGCCGACAGCCAACCCGCAATCGACACGCCAGGGAGCAAACTCTTGAACGCAAAGGAGCGACACGCCATCGCAGAGCGTGAAGCGGCAAAATTTTTCCCGAACCGGTTCGCAAAGGAGCCGGGCGATGAACGCCCCAAATAGGCAAAGACGTAAAACCACTGCGTCTCTTGAGGGAGGGGTGTAATCGCCTGGGTGGCGACAAAAATCGGGGAGGTACTGAACCACCTAATGGATCAAGCACCGATCAACGACTCGGATCACTTTGCCGCCCAGTACGATGTCCGGACGGCAAGCGGGTTCAATTAGTCGATGTCGATCCCATCCTCGACGATTTCGTCCTCGTCATCGAACCGCCCACCATAGACGGTGACCTTCGCATGTTCGCGGTTCGTCAGGATCTCCGGTAACCAGTTGGCGTCATCCAGCAGGCGCTCCGCTGTTTGTGCTGCCGAAACCCCAATTGCGCTGATTGTGCGTCAGTTTCACCAGCCAATCAGCGCTGACATCGTTGCGTAAGCAACGTTATGCCAGGACGCTAGAGTTTGATAATCGAACGCCATCCGATTGACCAATAACCGGATAATCGATATATCCTTCGGCACCGCCCTGGTAGTAAAGCTCACGTCGTGACTCCGTCATCGTCGCCCCGTGACGCATGCGCTCAACGAAGTCTGGGTTACCGATAAAGGGGGTCCCAAAAGATACAAGATCGGCCGTGCCAGAAGCGATGAGCTCGCTTCCGGAATCAGCGTCTAGCCCGCAGTTCGCGATAAGCGTGCCTGTGTAACGAGCGCGATAATACGTGATCGTGTCTTCTAATGCTTCAAGCGGCGTTCCTATTACACTTCCTGCTACCCGCACGATCTGAAGGTGCGACAACGCGAGCCCATTTAACTTATCAACTAAATAGTCAAACGTCGGCACGGTCTCCGGTGTCGCGACAAAACCACCCATCCGTACACCGGGTGCTATCTTGATTCCGACTCGGCCGGCTCCCCACACGCTTATCAGCGCATCTAAGATTTCCAAAACAATACGGGTGCGGTTCTCGACGGAGCCACCGTATTTGTCGGTTCGAATGTTCAACTCACTGTTGAGAAACTCCGCCAATAAATAGGTCATTGATGCGTGCAGCTCAATGCCATCAAACCCCGCGGCGAGCGCGTTGCGTGCTGCCGCGACATAGTCCTCAATGGTGTGCAGAATGTCGTCAAGCGTCATTGCGCGTGGCGTGACGGTATCTTGGAATCCGTCTGGTGTATATGCCTGTAGCCGTGGATTGACTGCCGATGGCCCGCTAGGTAACGCACCGTTGAAGAAAGCCGGATGCGATACAGCCCCAGAATGCGCGAGTTGAGCATAAATCCGCCCCCCTTCATTATGGACTGCGTCTGTGACTGCACGCCACCCTGTAACTTGTTCGGGCGTGAATAGACCCGGTACATTGATAAAACCAATGGCCCGGCGGCTTACCCATATTCCCTCTGTCATGATCAACCCTGCCGACGCGCGTTGCCGATAATACTCGACGTGCAATGTCGTCGGGATCAGGCCCACGTTGCGCGCCCGCCCGCGTGTCAATGAGGCCATGATGATCCGGTTTGGCAATACGAGGTCACCCAGCGGGTAGGAAGAAAGAAGCGTTTGTTGTAAAGGGATAGTCATCCGAATGTCCTTTGGGCGACAGGGCGTCATCTGCAGCAGTAGCTCAGTGTTTCCGCCATGCGTTCTCATTGATCCAAACCGCGCTGTGGGGCTAGTTCGTTATACTTGCATCATTTGTTTTGTGGCACTAGTGGGCAAATTCAACTAACTTTAATTTGTCTTATAAATGAATGAATGATCGATTTCTCGCACTCCAACTGTTCGTTCGTGTTGCACGCTCTGGCAGTTTCTCTGCTGTAGCGCGCGAAACGGGATATTCGCAGCCTAGCGTGTCGCGCATCGTCCACGACTTGGAAAAGAGCATTGGCGCCTCATTACTTACTCGGACTACTCGCGCCGTTACCTTGACGGAGGTGGGCAGCGAATACCTTGCCCGCGCCGAATCAATTCTTTCCGAATTGGAGGAGGCAGATCATGCCGCGCGTGGCACTGGTGAGCTGCGCGGGCTTTTACGGGTCGCGATGTCTTCTTCTATGGCTTCACGCATCGTGTTGCCCCGTCTCGCACGCTTCACCAAACCACACCCCGCGCTGCGCGTGGAGTTCATCTTGACCGACGAACGACAAGACTTGGTTACTGGTGCCATTGACATTGCAATTCGAGTCGGGGCGCTCGCCGATTCAATTGGCGCTGTCGCACGGAGATTGGGAGCTGTGCAACGCGTTGTTGTAGCCTCCCCCGACTACCTTCAGGCTGCGGGAGTACCGAAGCAGCCTACCGACCTACGTTCGCACGCGCTCATCGTCGGCCCATCGGCGCGGACGCTAGAGGCGTGGAAGTTTGACAGGGACGGTAAGTCATTCTCGATTCGAACGGAGGGGAATCTCGTTATCAACGGCAATGAAGCTGTCATTTCCGCAGCGGTTGCGGGCTTAGGCATAGCGTCATCGGGAATCCTCGCATTCCGTCGCGAATTGGAACAAGGGACATTAGTCAGAGTGCTGCCTGATTGGAGGATGGGCTCGGCAGAAGTCAACGCCATTTTGCCCGCCGGTCGAAGTTCGAAACCCTCTGCGCGAGCATTTGCGCAGTTTATGTCCACCGAATTTCAAGATTTACTGGAGGACAACACTGGTCCCAATCGCCCGTAATGGCGCGCGTCCTATCAACAAGTTCCTTTTCGCGTTGCAGTAAATAAATCGCGTGACGGGCTAGCTGCTACGGTTTTGCGGGGGGAGGTCAGAGCGTGAATGCGGGGCTGCGCAAGATCATCCGCACGCGTGGCCACTTCCCGAGCGAACGTCTCCACAGCGTCAGGCCTAACCCCAAGCAACTACATCGGGGGAACTACGCCGTTTTTCTCAACGACAATAAATGCTGCGTTATACGTCCCACCCTGTGACGGCATCGCTACAACGAACACCTTTTTACCTTTAATCAAATCGTCGCGCGTCGCTGGAATGGGCGTGACGACCGGTACGCCTGACGGCACATTGATCGTGTTACTACCGCCCTTATAAGAAAGGTTCAGATCGCGGCCATTCGTGCTCTGGACGACCGTGTCAACGTTGGCATTCGTCATGGTACTGTTCGCGCCCAAGTCCCAGGCGTAGTGGCCTTCACCGGTTCCCTTTGCCGCCTCTGGAAACACCAGCACTTCCCGTGCAGTCATCTTCCCATCAGGACCCGTAATCGCTGCTGTCCCGACATAAGAGCCTGGTTTGATATCGGAAAGCTGGATCGCTTTCACCGCATTCAAGGCCGATTTGTCGCTCAGCTTGATCGTGACATCATCGCCACTCCAGCGATGTACGGTGAGCGTGCTGTCTGAGAACGACACAATGTCGCCCCGGATGCGCTCGGATTTGCCCGCTGGGGTTTGAGCGAACGCAGCACTGCTGAGCGTGAGTGAAACAATCGATGCGACAAAATTGAGACGAATAGACATGGATAACCTTCGTTTTGGTGAGTTGACGTTTATGTACTTAATTTCAGCAAAGAAATTACAGGGCTCGACGACCGGTTGCACGTCGATAGGGGGAGTGAATCTGCCAGCATTGCATGGCGAAACCAGCGATGAAAATCACCAACCAAACTAACAGCGTCCCCTGTACGATGGGCGATGTTGGCCCATGGGCTAGCGGATGCGAGGGTGGCAATCTGGACAAGGTTTCGTTGGTACCAGGGACGAGTGACAAAAGAAAACTGAACGAAAGTCCGAACGCCGAAAAATAGGGGCGAAGCTTCCCCAGAAAAGTGACCATCGGTGCATAAACGCCAGCGAAGGCAACAAGAAGCACCAGCACGCCAAATACATGGCCGGCATTTAGACCGCCCGTGCTGGAAATGCCAAACGACGTGATGACCGTGAGCGTCGTGGTCAGTAAATAGAGACGACCTGAACGCGTGGCGGGGTCGATCTTGCCATCGCGAATGAAACCGTAAATGCCCGCGATAAGCGGTATCAAACTGATAACCGTATGGACGGCACCTAGCGTCGAGATAGGGTGTGGCATGGAAGTCACCGTGAAGAGCCAGTCTTTGAACGCAAATATACCAACTAGTTGGTAGGGTGAGTACGTAAAAAAATGAGGCAATCTAACAAATCGCCTCATCGCTTCGATCAAGCTGCAGAAGTTAATTTTTTAATAGCGAGATGCGTAATGGCTCGGAAAGCTTCCGCGTCGTCGAACGCCCGGGCACTTAGCATCGCCCCATGCACTGCAGCCATAAATGCTTTTGCCTCGATCGCGGGCGTTCCGGTGAGGTGAAACTGACCTATTGCAACCCCTCTCCTTAGGACGGAGGCGAGCCATTTGATCAAGTCCTCGAAATGTCCCCGCACCTCATCTGCAACCTCGTTAGGAAGGAGGGGTAATTCGGCAGCCAGCATCGCACAAATGCAGAATGTAGCCGTGCCATCGCGAAGACATTTCCACCAATAATCGACGTAGGCGTTGAGCCCGCCCAATGGCTCGACGATCTGCTGATCTATCGATGCCATGCCTTGCCGGGCTTCCTCGCGATACTGAGCAACCACGAATCTGACCAACTCCGACTTACTGGCGAAGTGATGGTGAATGCTGGCCTTACTAATGCCGACGCGCTCAGAAATATCGGCATAGCTGAAGCTGTCGTAGCTACCCGCTGCAAGCAATGCTCTTGCGTGCATGGCTATCTCGGCCGCCTTCGGAGAAAGAGGCTCGCTCGGAACAGGTTTCATAAAATTCGCAGGTAGGGCATGGCTGGTCAAACCCCGTGGTGTGATCCTATGTGCAGTAGCATGACATTGATTTTCTGAGGAGTCAACCTACTAGTAGGTTGTTTTTCGGCTGAATTGGGTGGGTAGGTGCATGCCATGGCGCAACGTGGGTGCGCAAGCCGGTTTGTGAGAATGGCGTTTAGCGCCTTTGGGGCTTTTTGTTACACCGAATGAGAGCGCGGCTTTGTCCATCTTGCGCGAGGGCGAGGATGGCCTGGTAGGGCAGACCGGAGCAGTGGCAGAGGTCCAGGCCTCCGAGGCGGCCGAGCGCGGTCTAACCACCACTTCGGCCGCCGCCCTTATCGCGCGACATCACCGAAATCGAGCACGACCCGGCCGTCGATGGCGCCGCGTCGCATGCGAGAAAAGACCTCGTTGATGTTTTCCAGGCGGTCGGTCGTGACGGTAGCGCTAACCTTGCCGTCGCCGGCGAAATCGAGTGCTTCCTGCAAGTCCAGACGCGTGCCGACGATGGAGCCGCGCACGGTAATGCCATTCAAGACCGTATCGAAAATCGACAGCGGGAAGTCTCCTGGCGGCAAGCCATTGAGTGACACGGTGCCGCCACGGCGGACCATGCCCATCGCTTGTTGAAAGGCTTTTGGCGAAACGGCAGTCACCAACACCCCCTGTGCGCCACCGATTTCTTTCTTGATATAAGCGGCGGGATCGTCATGCAGTGCATTGACGACCAGGTCCGCCCCCAAGGCTTTTGCAAGCGTCAATTTTTCGTCGTCTATATCGACGGCGACGACGTTGCGGCCCATCGCCTTCGCATACTGCACTGCCATGTGCCCGAGTCCGCCGATCCCGGAAATGGCGAGCCAGTCTCCCGGCTGCGTATCGGTCACTTTGATGCCTTTGTAGACGGTCACGCCGGCGCAGAGGATCGGTGATATCTCGATAAATCCAATGTTGGAAGGGAGATGCCCGACGTAGTTGGGATCGGCGATGACATATTCGGCAAAGCTGCCATTCACCGAATAGCCCGTATTCTGTTGCTCTCCGCACAAGGTTTCCCAACCGCCAAGGCAATGTGTGCAATGGCCGCAGGCCGTGTAAAGCCAGGGCACGCCTACGCGGTCGCCTTCCTTGACGTGCTTGACCCCGGCGCCGATTGCCGCCACATAACCGACGCCTTCATGTCCTGGAATAAAAGGCGGATTCGGCTTCACCGGCCAGTCTCCCTCCGCGGCATGCAAGTCCGTATGGCAGACGCCGGTAGCCGCCACCTTCACTAGTATCTGACCAGCGCCCGGTTCGGGCACGGCCCGCTCTTCGATGATCAATGGCGCACCGAATTCCCGTACCACCGCGGCTTTCATCGTTTTCGACATCTCGTTTCTCCAAGGTTGAAGTCGGCGCCTGTTAGGGGACGCGACTTCGGAAATGGCGTATGCGCGCAGCGCATTCGAATCGTCGTCGTCAGCTCTGCGGCCCGTGCAAAAGGTCGGCGGTGATCACGACCAGCAGCAGTGCGGGGACCAGTAACGGGAATGCGATCCAATGGGCGGTGAGCGCACCGAGGGCGGCGGCCAACGCATACGTCAGCCATGCCAGCCCGGGCAAGAGGACTTCGGCCAAATCGGGCCGCTTTTCAGTGCTTGCGCGGCGCGATAGAAAACGACCGACCACGGCGTCGGAGAACTTGACCATATTGTTGGTCACCACCAACGTCTGTAACGACACCGCGCCGAATCGACTGACCGTTTCCCCCTGCATGCCAAGCGCCAACGCCAGCATTGGCAGCTCTATCATGACCCTGAGTGCAGCATGCGTTCGAACGAAGCCGGCGCCCACCAACAGCACGGCCATCAAGGCCAACTCCAGCGGCGGCCGTCGCAGATGGCGGCGAATGAGGCTGGCGATAAAGCAGCCGATAAAAAATGCGCCGATCGCATAGCAGAGCAGGCCGAAGCGTGACCACTGCGCATTGGCGAGCGTCGATCCCAATTGGACCGTATTGCCGGTCATGATGGCTGGATAGATGTTGGCGGCATCGGTATAGCCGATGACTTCGACGAGGCCGCACACCATCGTCAGCATGACGACCCGCCGTATGCTGACGTGTAATGCCGTATCAGGTTCGGCTGCAACGGAGGTTTGCATGATGATCCTATCAAGTGGGCGTGATCGTCGGCCGATCTCCGAACTCGCGCCGTAACGATGCACCGTGCTGATCCAGTTCTGGCGCGGCCGGTCGGGTATCGCTGTCTGGATAACTGGCGAGTTTGATCGGGTTGCCCGGCATTTTCAGGCCGCCCGCGGATACCACCATCTTGCGTGCCTGGGTCTGGGGCAGGGCGGCGGCCTCGGCCACATCGAGAAGCGGTCCGACGGGAATGCCCGCCTCTTCGAGTCGGGCGATCCATTCGTGTGCAGATCGCGTGCGAAACGTCGACTGCAGGCTGGCTTTCAACGATGCGTGATTGTTC
Organism: Robbsia sp. KACC 23696; assembly: GCF_039852015.1. Classification (NCBI taxonomy): domain Bacteria; kingdom Pseudomonadati; phylum Pseudomonadota; class Betaproteobacteria; order Burkholderiales; family Burkholderiaceae; genus Robbsia; species Robbsia sp. KACC 23696. The sequence goes on from NZ_CP156627.1 coordinate 1,116,246, forward strand.
GTGCGTAAAACATTGCTTGCGTAGCGTGGATCGACAAGCAGCGCAGGCATCTCGAGCGTCGTGCAGAGCAATGTGAAAAGGTGATCGTTCCCACAGCAGAGTACGAAGGGCCGGTCCTTCGCATCGAAGGTGTCGAACGGCGTCATCGATGGATGGCGATTGCCGATGCGCGGCGGCGCCTCACCGGTCGCCGCCCAGGCCATGAAAGGATGTTCGAGGAAGGCCAGCGTGGCGTCGAACATCGCGATGTCGATGTGCGCGCCCTTACCGGTTCGCTCCCGATCGTAAAGCGCGGTGGCGATACCCGCGTAAAGATAGAGCCCGGCCGCGATATCGGAAATCGATGTCCCGACGCGTGTGGCGGGTCCGTCGTTGAAGCCGGTCGCGTCCATCAATCCGCTCATCCCTTGGATGATCGTGTCGTAGGCCGGCGCACGGCTGAGTGGACCGCTATGACCAAAGCCAGAAGAGGTGGCGTAGATGATACGAGGGTTGATCTGGCGTAGCGTGTCGAAGGAGAAACCGAGCCGATCCATGACGCCAGGACGAAAGTTTTCGACGACGACGTCGGCACGCGCGACCATATTGAGAAAGAGCGCCCGATCGACATCGACTTTGAGGTTCAGCGCGATGCTTTCCTTGCCGCGATTGACGCAGGCGAAGTAGAGCGACTTGTCGTCGACATAGGGGCCGTTTCGCCGCGTGTCGTCGCCGTCTGGCGGTTCGACCTTGATGACGCGTGCACCCATATCGGCCAGAATGGCGGTGCCGAAGGGGCCATTGATGACGTGGGTCAGATCCACCACTGTGATGTCCGACAGCGGGCCGGCAGGCCGATCCGGCAATCCGTTCGCGGCCGTATTCATGCTTTGCTCGCGACCGGCACGGTGGCGCGGGATGTGGGATTCAGTTTCTTCAAATGCCCGCTTTCGGTGCCGGCATGAATATCGATCGACACGTCGATCAGTGTCGGCATGCCACTGGAAAGCGCTTCGCGCAGCGCGCGCTGCAGCGCGTCCACCGTCTCGACGTGATAGCCGGTTCCGCCGAAGGCTTCGATCATTCGGTCATAGCGTGCCATGGCGGACAGCGTAGTCACACCGGGCAGCTGCCCATCCAGGCGGTTGACGTCGTCGCCGCGATAGATGCCGCCATTGTTGAGTACCACGACCGTCACCGGCAGCTTGTAGCGACAGATCGTCTCGATATCCATCCCGGAAAATCCAAAAGCGCTATCGCCGACCACCGCTAACACGGGCGCATCCTGTGTCACGGCCGCGGCGACGGCGAAACCCATGCCGATGCCCATCACCCCCCAGGTACCGACGTCCAGGCGTCGGCGCGGACGGGACATCGTGATGAGGTTGCGACCGACATCCAGTGTGTTCGCACCTTCGGCCACCAGATAGATATCGGGATAGTCACGCAGCACCGTATTGACCGTTCCGAGCGCGGCAAAGAAATCCATTGGTACAGGACGATTCGCCAGTTGCTTCACCATCTTCGCGACGTTCGCCGCTTTATGTGTTTCGATGGCGTCGCACCATGCCGCGGGTGCCTTTACCGGGATCGTGTCGAGCCCCTTCAAGAGCAGGCGCATCGATGAGGCAAGATCGCCGACGACGGGAGCATCGATCCGGCGGTTGCTGTCGATCTCGGTCGGTTCGATATCGATCTGGATCAGTTTGCCGTCGGCAGCCCATTGGGGCGCGCGGCCATGGCCCAACAACCAGTTCAGGCGTGCGCCAGCCAGCAGCACCACGTCCGCCTCGGCCAGTACTTTCGACCGCGCGCTGGCGGCTGATTGGGGATGATCGTCCGGCAATAAGCCTTTTGCCATCGACATCGGCAGAAAGGGGATGCCAGTCGTTTCGAGAAACGTCCGCAAGTCGCTTTCGATGCGCGCGTAGGACGCGCCTTTGCCGATGATGACCAAGGGGCGTTTGGCGGAGGACAGCAAGGCCAGGGCACGGTCGATGGCGCTGCCGTCGGGAATGCGGGCGGGTGCGGGGTCGACGACGTCGATCAGCGATGCAGTGCCTTGCGCGAGCGGCATCTGTGCCGGCAGGAGTGCGGCTGGTAAATCGAGATAGACGCCACCCGGGCGCCCGGACAAGGCGGCGCGGATCGCGCGTGCGACACCGATGCCGATATCCTCGACGCGGTCGATACGATAAGCGGCTTTGGCATAGGGCTTCGCCGCCTGTAGTTGATCGAGCTCCTCGTAATCGCCCTGTTGCAGGTCGACGATGGCGCGATTCGACGAGCCCGAGATCAGAATCATCGGGAAGCCGTTCGTCGTCGCGTTGGCCAACGCCACCATGCCGTTGAGGAAGCCGGGTGCCGACACCGTCATGCAGATGCCGGGCCATTGCTTCAAATAGCCGGAAACGGCGGCTGCGTGGCCCGCCGAGGTTTCATGTCTGAAGCCGAAGTATCGGATGCCCTTTTCTTGCGCCACACGCATCAGGTCCGTGACGGGAATGCCGGCCACGCCGTAGATCTCGGTGATCTTGTTGCGCCTCAGGGCATCGACGACCAGATTGAAACCATCGATCAAAGGGGCGTCCGTCAGGGCGCTCGGCGTGGACTCTGTCATTTTGGGATATCTCGTGAGTGACGTTGCCGCTGCGTGCGCGCGGCATCCGTTCGGTGCGATTGCACAGCGCACGCTTGCATACCAGGGGCAGTCTTAGATGACGCCCTGGTCCTTCAGCGTCGCGATGGCGTCCATGTCATAGCCCAGTGCTGTCAGCACCTCGACGTTATGCTCGCCGAGCAACGGTGCGCCGGTGATCGTCGGCGTGAAGCCGGAGAACTTGGGCGGGCAGCCGACGGTGTAGTAGGTGCCGCGCTCCTTGTGTTCGACCGCGACGATAGAGCCGTTTTCACGTAACGATTGATCGTGAAGCAGTTCTTTCGTGGTGAGGACGGGCCCGCAGGGAATCTCGAGCTTGCGCATGATCTCGACAATCTCGTGCTTGTCTTTGTTGATCGTCCACTTCTCGATTTCCCCGTAAATTTCGACCAAGTGGGGAATACGCGCATCGGGGGTCGCATATTTGGGATCCGTGATCCATTCCGGTCTGCCGATGGCGTGACAAACGTCTTGCCAGCCCCATGGCTGCAGAATGATATAGACGTAGTCGTTCGAGTCCGTTTCCCAATGCTTGCACTTGAACATCCAGCCAGGTACGCCGGACCCGGACGCGTTTTCGCCGCGCGGCACCGTGTCCCCGAAGGGCTTGTGCGGGTACTGCGGATATTCGGTCAGCTCGCCGGTGCGTTCGAGGCGTTGCTGGTCGCGAATCTTGACGCGGACCAGATTGAGCACCGCATCCTGCATCGACATGTAGACTTTTTGTCCCTTGCCGGTTTTCTCACGATGCAATAAGGCGGCGAGGATGCCGATCAGCAAATGCATGCCGGTATTGGAGTCACCGAGTGCAGCGGCGGAGATCAATGGACTGCCTTCAACGAGCCCGGTGGTGGACGCGGCGCCGCCGGCACATTGCGCGATGTCTTCGTAGGTTTTCAGGTCTTTATAGGGGGAGTTTTCCGGGAAACCCTTCACCGTCCCGTAGATGAGGCGGGGGTTAAGGGCATGGAGATGTTCCCAATCGAATCCCATCCTTTCCAATGCACCGGGCGCGAAATTCTCGACGAAAATATCGGATTCCTTCAGTATCTTCGTCAGGATCGCCTTGCCTTCCGGCATTTTGGTATTCAGCTCCAGCGAGCGCTTATTCGAATTGAGCATCGTGAAGTAAAGGCCATCCTTACCAGGAATGTCGCGAAGCTGCTCTCGCGTCACATCGCCTTTTCCGGGGAGCTCTATTTTCAAGACGTCGGCGCCGAACCACGCCAACATCTGCGTGCAAGACGGGCCTGCCTGCACACCGGTAAAGTCCACCACCTTGATGCCTTCGAGAGGGAGTGTCACGGTAAGCTCCTGAGCGAGATATGAAATGTCTTGAAGACACTATAGGCCGCGCTAAAGGACGCTTATTGATGTAGGTCAAGCGAGAGAGGATGAGCGTTGGGAGAGGAGAGTGTGCGCAAAAGCTCAAGCGCGGCGATCGGGGCCGACATGCTGCATCCGGTAATGAACTAGCTGGCGTCGCGCGTGCGATAAACCGCGTTTAAATGCATCTCATAATCGGATTTTCGGATTTTTCAGCGCAGCGATTCACAGAATTGCTATTATTCCGAGATAGCCGTCACAGACTTCCGCAACGCCTGCCTATTCGCTCGATTCCCTTACCACTCCATTCTCTAAACGAGGAACCCGATGTCTCAGACCGACAACCGCCAAGCTGGATTACCGACGTTTCTGATGGCGGACGCCGCACCAACGCCCGTGGGGCCGTTCTCTCACGCCGTGGAAACGGACGGATGGGTGTTCCTCACGGGTCAGATGCCGACGGATCCGGACGACGATGCCGCGCCGTTGCCGCAGGGCATCACCGCACAGACGCAGCGCGTGATGGACAACTTGATTTTGGTATTGAACGGCGTCGGTCTGTCGTTGGATAACGTTGTCAGCGTGCGGATCTATCTGACGGAGTTCGAGCGGGATTACGCGGCGATGAATGAGGCCTACAAGGCGTATTTCCTGCCCAAGCCCTTGCCCGCGCGGACGTGCATCGGTGTGACCGGCCTGGCACGCAAGGCGATCGTCGAGATCGATATGGTGGCGCGTCGTCCATGAGGCGATAGGGTCGCGTCGAGGGGCATCTTAGAAAATGCCTGGGCCACAAGAAAGCACCTCCCTCGACGCTGCACCGACATCCCACCCCCGTTCATTCGGTCGTGCTGGGACTCCAGAACGCCTGCCGAACGCCGGGTATGGCGGCTAGTTTCTGCACCAGATCGTCGAGCTCGTCACCATCGACCGATGTCGCGACCAGCGTCGCTTCAATCTCGATTTCGTCCTGGCCGAAGGCGTGCAAATCGAGATCGCGCGTGGGATGATCGCTGTCCTCCAACGCTTCCTCGAGCATCTTCATGATGCGTTTCTGATGCAGGCGCTCGGCGATCACGTGCACGGTATTGGTGACTTCGACCGATTGCACGTCGAGCGGCTGACGGTTGATCGAGTTGACGATTGGACGCAGCAGCGTATTCGCCGCCAATACCGCGAGCGTGCCGACAAGCGCTTCGCCGAGCAGGTCGGCGCCCGCTGCGGCACCTACGGCGGCAGAGCCCCACAATGTCGCGGCCGTATTCAAGCCGCGGACATTGCCTTCTTCGCGCATGATCACACCGGCGCCGAGGAACCCGACGCCGGATACGACATACGCCAGAACGTGTACGGCGCCCTGATGCCCGTCCAGACGGTTTGCCATATCGACAAAAACCGCCGCACCAACTGCCACCAGGACGTTGGTTCGCAAACCCGCCGTGCGCTGACGATACTGTCGTTCCAGACCGATCGCGCCACCCAGGATAAATGCTGCAATCAAACTGATGCAGGTATCCAGCAGTGAATCCAAGCGGAAATTGTGAAGTGCTTCCATAATCGCGTCCTTGCGTTAAGTCGATGGCGGTCCCTTTGGGCGTTTCGTAGCGCGGTGGATTATAGCCTTGTTGCATGACAGCAAAGCATCGTTGCCCGAAAATCGACGCTTTTGCGCCCGGTCTGATGAGACTTCAATGCTGCAAATGGACGACCCCTCAAACGGCGAACCGAAGCCCGTGCTTACCCGACATCGTCGATGTGGTCGAAGCCGGTGCGTGGCGGCGCATCGCGGCCGTCAAGCCGCCTTCGCCGTCGGATGCAATAATGCCTAAGGCTGTTAATTCCCATGGAGGCGTGCATGTTCAAGCGATTTTCGTCGAAGCCCCGGAATGTTCCGTCCGTTTCCCGCAGGCAGTCCTTCCGCAGCGAAGCGCCGCCGTGGCGGGGCGTGCTTCGGCTCGGCGCCATGCTCGTCGGCACCGGCGCTTTATTGGCATCGTTTGCCGCGGAAGCCGCGCCGGGCATGGTGATCAGCTCCAGTGCTTTTCGAGACGGCGGTCACTTACCGAGGCAGTACGCAGGGCCGGGCGAGTGCGGCGGCAAGAACATCAATCTCCCGGTGGCGTGGCGGAATCTGCCGGACGGCACGAAAAGCGTCGTGGTCACGCTGAAGGATCCGGACGGCGCGAAGGGCGCTGGTGTCACCCATTGGATCGTCTATAACATTCCGGCAGCCGTGAACGAAATCAAAGCCGGTCAGGTACAGAAGACCACCGGTAGCATGACCGTCGGCAAGAATACGGCGGGCGCCGAGGCGTATCGCGGTGCCTGTCCGCCGCTGGGGGACACGCCGCATCATTACATCCTGTCGGTCACGGCAACGGATCTCGCGCCCGGGAGTTTGCCTGCCGGCCTCGATACGGCATCGCTGCCGTCGGCGCTGGCGGGGCATACGCTGAACGGCCAGACGGTCGTGGCAACCTACGGGCGCCGATGACGATGCCCGGAAACTGGGTCGATCTGCGTCGCGATGCCGAGACGGGCATCGAAACGATACGCGCCCATTTTCAAGGGCATGCCTACGATGCGCACTGGCACGACAGTTATCTGCTCGGTGTGACGGAGCAGGGTGTCCAGCAATTCGATTGCCGGGGTCGGCGGGTGCACAGTCGACCCGGCCAGGTTTTTATGTTGGAGCCAGGCGAGATCCATAACGGCGATGCCCCAATGGACGAGGGCTTCACTTACGCCATGCTATATCTGCCGACGGCCTGGCTGGAGGGCGCGCTTCGCCAATGGCGCGATGCATCCGGGCTCCCGGACGGCGATCTTTGTTTTGCCCGGACGCTAGCCGATGCCCCCGCGCTGGGCGCGAGCATCAGGAAGGTGTTTGCGCTGTTACGGCAAATGCCACCGCGCATAACGCGCGACATTGCGGTCGATGCCTTGCTGACGCAGCTTACCGAACACAGTCATATCGGCAATAGCACGCGCGGTTTCGGCCGCGCCGGTGTATCCCGAAACGGCGCCTCCGTCGATCCCATCTGCGCCGATGCGTCGTTTGCACGCGATGAGCAGTCGGCCGTGGTCTTCGCCGCTCGGGCGCGCGACTATCTGCATGCCCATCTCGAAATAGATGTCGGGCTGGACGCGCTGGCAGAGGAATGCGGCACGGACCGTTTTACGCTGACGCGCGCATTCAAGGCGCGTTATGGCGTCGCGCCCCATGCTTATCTCGTGCAATTGCGTCTCGTCAGCGCCCGTGCGCGGCTGGCGCACGGCGAGCCGGTCGCCGATGTCGCTCAAGCGGTCGGCTTTGCCGATCAGAGCCATCTGGGCCGCTGGTTCCGACGTGTCTACGGTGTGCCGCCTGCGCAATATGGCAAGGCTGCACAAACGTTCCAGACAGCACCTTTCGGCCTCGGTTAGCGTGTACGTCACGTCGTATCAATGTCGATACGTGACGTCAACGAGGACAGGGGATGGGTTTCGATAGCAAAGTCGTGATCGCCGTGCGCGACGATCTGGCCGATTGGCAAAAACTGAATGTGGCGGCCTTTCTCGCTGGTGGCATCGCCGCCGCGGCGCCCGAGGCGATGGGTCAGCCTTACATCGATGCCGCGGGAAGGCGTTACGCTCCTTTATTGGGACAGCCGATGGCGATCCTGACAGGCGACGCGGCCGCATTGCAGCGCGCGGTATCGCAGGCACATCAACGTGAGCTGACGGTCACCGCTTTCGTCGCGGGCATGTTCACGACCGGTAACGATGCCGACAACCGAACCGTCTTTCAGCAGCAAACGGCGGAGGACGGCTTCCTCGTCGGTGTCGCCTTGCGCGGTGAGGGCAAGCAGGTCGACAAGGCGACGAAAGGATTATCCCGGCACGGCTGATCTATCGATTCAAGCGCGAACATGCGGATGATGCTGATGCCAGTGGCGTGCGATATCGTCGCGTCGGCAAATCCATACTTTGTCATGGCGCGCGACGTGATCGAGGAATCGCTGCAAGGCGACGAAACGGCCGGGACGGCCGAGGAGTCGACAATGCATGCCGACGGACATCATCTTTGGTGTCGATTCGCCCTCGGCATAAAGCACGTCGAAGGTGTCGCGAAGATAGACAAAGAACTGCTCTGCCGTATTGAAGCCTTGCGGCGTTGCAAAGCGCATATCGTTCGCATCGAGCGTGTAGGGCACGATCAATTGCGGGACGGTCTGTCCGTTACGGACAGGCACGTCGGTCCAGAAGGGCAGGTCGTCGCCGTAGTAGTCGGAGTCGTACAGGAAGCCGCCGTACTCCGCCACCAGCTGTCGCGTCTGCGGGCTGTCGCGGCCGGTGTACCAGCCGAGCGGGCGCGTGCCGGTCAGCGTGGTGATCGCTTCCATGCCGAGGCGCATATGCTCGGCTTCCTGATCCCGCGGCATGTCTTGATAATGAATCCAGCGCAAGCCGTGGCAGGCGATTTCATGGCCGAGTTCGGTGAAGGCGCTTGCCAGATCGGGATGGCGCTCCAAGGCCATCGCAACGGCGAAGACCGTCAGGGGCAGGCCGCGTTTCTCGAATTCCCGCAAGATCCGCCATACGCCCGCGCGCGAGCCGTACTCATAAATCGACTCCATGCTCATGTGTCGCGCCGGATACGATGCCGCACTGACGATCTCCGACAGAAACTGCTCGGAACCCGCGTCGCCATGCAAGACGTTATTCTCGCCGCCTTCCTCGTAATTGAGCACGAATTGCAGCGCGATACGGGCGCCGCCCGGCCAGCCGGCATGTACCGGATCGCGGCCATAGCCGATCATATCGCGTGGGTAAGCGGGGTCTTGCATGAGCATTCTCTCGGTCGTGGTCGATCTAGCGCCCTATCGTATCAGGCGATCGTTTTTTTCCGAAAGAACCGTGTGCTGTCGCGGCGGAGCGCGCCTTAGTTTGCCGTGCGCGGGGGAGCGATGCCGGCTGCGGACACGCCGCAAAGCAGATCGTTGACGCTGCCGGTCGCACGTTGCATGCAGCCGCCCAGATAATCGAGATGATCCATTGCGGCAGCCGTCAGCGTCACTTGCTTTCGGCGATTGTCGCTCGTGTCCTGCAACATCAGCCAGCCTTTCGTGCGCATGGCCTGTAAGCGGCGAAACACACGAGTCGGCGAGCCGAGGCGGGTAATGCCGATCAGGTCGCGCACGCACAAGCGCTCCTGCGTACTCTGACGCAACGCGACGGTGTGGAGAATCTGCTCTTCGATGGCGTCGAGCTCGGGGAGCGGCACGGCCATCGACGGACCCTGCACTTTGTGCAGGAACTGAATATAAAGATCGGCGGGGCGTGTCATGCGCGAACGGTTTCCTATCGGACAGTATTGTCCTCACGAGAAAGGGGCCGGCGGAATGATGCGGCGTCGTATGGGGAACCGATAATTCGGCCCACCCGACTAGTATATCAGTAGTATTTTAATATAGGGTGGTGTTTTTTCTGAACAAACTGAACAAGCATCGTCTGCGCATCGACCCGCGGTGGCGGCATTTATGCGCGGTGGGGGCGACCGCTCGGGTTGCCCGATAGGGAGCCGCTGCCGGTTTGGTGTTATCGAAGCGATGACGGTTCCACAGCGCTGGCGCGTCGGCGCTGGGTGCCCGGCGCGAGGGTCCTGCACGGCAAGCAGCGCGTCATTATATGCGACAGGGCGTCGGCAGCGATCTCAAAAAATCCCCCAATGATATTTTTTTTTCATTATTATCCTTTCAATGAAAATTAATAGTCACTGACGATCGCGTCGGTGACAGGCCTCATTCCATGCCAGAAAACGACGACAACCAGCCGATTGCCACCCGGATCAACCGGGCGCGACCGACGCTGACCAGCGCCCACCAGCGTCTGGCCGACTATGTGTTGTCGCATCCGTTGCAGGTCGCGACGATGCCGATCGACGAACTCGCGGGCGCCGTCGGCGTGTCCATCGCCACGGCGAATCGCTTCGCTCGCGCGATCGGACTCGATGGCTATCCGATGCTTCGCGCCGAATTGGTCCGGGGTTTCGAGACGATGCTGGCGCCGTTGGAAAAGATGCGCGTGAAGCTGGAAAAGCCGAGCAGCATCGTCGATGTTTTTGCGACAGCGCTGGAAGAAAGCCAGCGCAATATCGCTGCCACACGCGATGCGTTGGATCCGGCGTCCTGCGAGGCCGCCGTTGCCGCGATCCTGAAAGCGCGGCGGATCTATCTTGCCGGTTTCGGTGCAAGCGGCTGGCTCGCCGGTCTGTTGCAACGCGGCCTGGATCCGTTCTGCGACAACGTGCAGTTGCTTGCCGGCGTGGGCGGGGCATCCTACGGCGCGCGTCTGCTTGCGGCCGCGCGGCAGGACGACCTGCTGATCGCGATTGCTTATCCACGTTATCTGGCCGATACGGTGCTCCTGGCCGAGACGGCGGCCGCGCGCAATATGCAGGTACTGGCGTTGACCGACGGCCGTCATTCGCCGCTGGTGCCGCACGCGAATATCTGCCTGTATGCGCAGACCGATAACCATTTCAGCCCGAGCGCCGATTCGGCGGGGCTGGCCTTGATCGAGGGCCTGTCCGCGGCGGTCGCGCATCAATCGCGCGAAACGATACGGAACGCGGCTCGGATCACCGACGCCGTGTTGCCTTGGTTGCATCAGGGTTCGCGCGACCGGAAGCGATAGCGGCGGCGCGCCCTTTGATGTCGCGATGTCCCGCCCAAGACGCATCTTTTTAAGATTTCAGGAAACTTTTCATGTCGACGTATTTCGCCGCGCCACCCGGCGCGCCCGTTCCGGTCATCGCGATCCATGGGGGCGCCGGCACCATGAGCCGCGCCTTGATCAGCGACGAGAACACGCGCGATTTTCAGCAGGCCCTGCGGGACATCGTTGCTGCTGGCCAGGACGTGCTGGCGCGTGGCGGCAGCGCGATGGATGCCGTATGCCTGGCCGTCTCCTTATTGGAAGACTGTCCCTTATTCAACGCGGGGCATGGTGCGGTCTATACGGCGGCCGGCACGCATGAGCTGGATGCGGCGGTCATGGATGGCGCGACGCGCGCCGCCGGCGCCGTGACCGGCATCAACCACGTGCGCAATCCGATTCTGGCCGCGCGGGCCGTGATGACACGGACCAAGCACGTATTGATCGGCGGCGAGAGCGCGGAAGCGGTGGCACGCGACGCCGGACTGCAAATGGTTGAGCCGGCGTATTTCGCGACTGCCGCCCGTCTGGTGCAGTTGCAAGCGGCGCAAGCGGGCGACGCGGGCGCCGTGCTGGATCACGACGGTGCGTCGGCCTTGCAAGCGCGTCCCTTGGATGAAGGCAAGAAATTCGGGACAGTCGGCGCGGTGGCGCTGGATGCGCACGGTCATCTGGCTGCCGCGACCTCCACCGGCGGCATGACGAACAAGCGGGTTGGCCGGATCGGTGACAGTCCGCAAATCGGCTCGGGCACGTTCGCGGACGACCGGCAGGCAGCGGTTTCCTGTACCGGTCATGGTGAATCCTTTATCCGGACCGTCGCCGCGCACCACGTCTGCATGCGTATGGCCTATGGCGGTGAATCGTTGCAACAGGCCAGTGAAGCGGTCGTCCACGAGGTGTTGATGGAGATCGATGGACGGGGTGGTTTGATCGCCGTCGATGCCCACGGCAATGTCAGCCTGCCCTTCAACACCGAAGGCATGTATCGCGGTTATGGCCGTGTCGGCGAGACGCCCAGCGTCGCCATCTTCAATTGACGTATTTATTCTGATATGAGTTCGATCCGATCCCACGCGACGGCGCACAACGCCGCAGATCTGTTGCCGCAGCGGGTCCTGGAAGTCGATGACCTGACGGTGCGTTTCGCGACGTCGGAGCGCACGGTGGATGCCGTGCGTCATTTGTCGTTTCACGTAGACCGTGGAGAAACACTGGCGATCGTCGGTGAATCCGGTTCCGGCAAATCGGTCACGTCGCTGGCGCTAATGCGACTGGTGGAACACGGCGGAGGCAAGCTCCTGCACGGCGGCATGCGTTTGCGTCAACGCGACGGACGGATTCTCGATCTGCATGACGCGTCCGCCGCGACGATGCGTGCGGTACGCGGCGCGGATATGGCGATGATCTTCCAGGAGCCGATGACATCGCTGAACCCGGTCTTTACGGCCGGCGAGCAGATCGCCGAGTCGATTCGGCGACATCAGGGGATGGACCGAGCCGCCGCCCGCGCCGAGACGCTGCGGATGCTGGAGCTTGTCCGTATCCCGGAAGCGCGCAATGTGCTCGATCGCTATCCGCATCAGTTGTCGGGGGGCATGCGCCAACGCGTGATGATCGCGATGGCCTTGTCGTGCAAGCCGCAATTGCTGATTGCCGATGAACCGACAACGGCGCTGGACGTGACGATCCAGGCACAGATTCTCCAGCTGATCCGCCAATTGCAGGACGATATGCAGATGGGCGTGATCTTCATCACGCACGACATGGGCGTGGTTGCCGAGGTGGCGGACCGCGTGCTGGTGATGTTCCGTGGCGACAAGGTGGAGGAAGGCGCATCGAGCGAGATTTTTGCGACGCCGTCGCATCCGTACACGAAGGCCTTGTTGTCGGCCGTCCCGAAATTGGGCGCGATGCGCGGCACGAACCTGCCACGTCATTTCGACCTGCTGAAATCGGATGCGAAGGGCGCGGCCTCCGTCGCCGATACCGAAAGCGCCGCTCAGTCGGACGCGGACCTGCCGCATAGCCCGGCGATCGACACGCGTACCGTCGGCGCCGCGCCGATCTTGCGCGTGAAGGATCTGGTCACACGCTTCGATCTGCGCTCCGGATTATTCAATCGCACGACGCGTCGGGTGCATGCGGTCGAACGCGTGAGCTTCGACCTCTATCCGGGGGAGACGCTTGCGCTGGTAGGCGAGTCCGGATGCGGCAAGTCGACGACCGGTCGCTCGCTGCTGCGCCTGGTGGACAGTCAAAGCGGCGCCATCGAATTCGGTGGCCGCAATATTCTGAACCTGCCCAAGCAACAGGTGCAGTCGCTGCGTCGCGATATTCAATTTATTTTCCAGGACCCGTTCGCGTCGCTGGATCCTCGCATGACCGTGGGCTATTCGATCATGGAGCCGTTGCTGGTCCACAAGACGATGGCAAACCAACGGGAAGCGCAGAAACGCGTGGACTGGTTGCTGGAAAAGGTCGGCCTGCCGCCGGAATACGCCCAACGTTATCCGCATGAATTCTCCGGTGGGCAACGCCAGCGCATCGCGATCGCGCGCGCATTGGCGCTGAACCCGAAGGTGGTGGTGGCCGATGAATCGGTCTCCGCGCTCGACGTGTCGATTCAAGCGCAGATCGTCAATCTGATGATGGATCTGCAACGCGATCTCGGCGTCGCTTTCCTGTTCATTTCGCACGATATGGCCGTGGTCGAACGGATCAGCCATCGCGTCGCGGTGATGTTTTTAGGACAAATCGTCGAGATCGGGCCGCGCCGCGCGATTTTCGAGAATCCGCAGCATGCCTATACCCGCAAGTTGATGGGCGCCGTGCCGATCGCCGATCCGGCGCGGCGTCATCTGAAACGCGTTTTATTGGAAGGCGATATTCCCAGCCCGATCCGCCGGGTGGGTGACGAACCGGATGTCTTGCCGCTCGTGGAGGTCGGGCCGGGGCATTATGTGGCGCGTCACAAAGTGGCGGGTATGTATTGAAGTGCGACAAGTCTTCTTGATCCTGGAGTGTTCCAAATGAAATACGTCTCTTCCAACGGCCGCTTCGCATTGTATGCGATTGCCGGCGTGCTGGCCGCCACCACGCTGTGCGCGAGTGGCGCCGCGTTCGCGGCGGCCAATCCGGTCCTCGCCATCGCGCAGGAGCCGGATTCGCTCGATCCGTACAACACCAATATGACGTTCGCCCAGGCGATCACCAAGTCCTTCTACGAAGGCTTGTTTCGCTTCGACAAGGACTTGAAGATCGTGCCGGTGCTGGCCACCGGGTATGACATGTCGAAGGATGGGACCGTCTATACGTTCAAGCTGCGAAAAGGCGTGAAGTTCCAGGACGGTACCGACTTCAATGCCGATGCGGTGAAGGTCAACCTCGAACGCGCGATGGCGCCGGAAAACCACCTGATTCGTGCGCCGCAGTTCAACCGCATTGTGAAGGTGGAGGCGGTCGATCCGCTGACTGTTCGCATCACGTTGAAGGAACCGTTCGCGCCGTTCATCAATTCGCTGGCGCATCCGAGCGCGGCGATGATTTCGCCGACGGCATTGAAGAAGTACGGCAACAAGGACATCGCGTTTCACCCGGTGGGTACCGGTGAATTCGAACTGGTCAGCTTCGATCAGAAGGATGGCGTGAAGCTGAAGAAGTTCGACGGTTATTGGAACAAGGGCTTTCCGAAGGTCGATGGCCTGACCTGGAAGCCGGTCGCCGAGAATGCGACGCGTGCGGCGATGCTGCAAACCGGCGAGGCGGACTTCGCCTATCCGCTGCCGTACGAGCAAGCGGCGCAATTGAAGGCGGATAGCAAGCTGGATGTGGTGACGTCGAAGTCGATCGTGACGCGCTTCATCGGCTTCAACATGCTGCAAAAGCCCTTCACCGACGCGCGGGTCCGTCAGGCGATCGCCTATGCGATCAACAAGCCGGCCCTGGTCAAGGTGGCATTTAACGGCTATGCGATCCCGGCCGAAGGCATCGTGCCGCAGGGCATTCCGTTTGCCGAGAAGATGGCGCCGATTCCGTACAACCCGGTGAAAGCGCGTGAGTTGCTGAAGGAAGCTGGCTATCCGAACGGTTTCGAGACGACGCTCTGGTCCGCCTACACGACGACGACCGCGCGCAAGACCATCGAGTTCGTGCAGCAACAACTGGCGCAAGTCGGTATCAAGGTGCAGATCGAAGCGCTGGAAACCGGTAAACGCGTGCAGTTGGTCGACTCCTGGCCGGACCCGAACACAGCGAAGATGCGCATGTATTACACCGGGTGGTCGTCCTCGACCGGCGAAGCCGATTGGGCGCTCCGTCCGTTGTTCGCGTCTGAGGCCTGGTCGCCGAAGCTGAACAATATGACCTATTACAAGAACGATCTGGTCGATACCGATATCGCGAAGGCGCTGGTCTCCACGGACAACACCGAGAAAGCCGCTTTGTACAAGGCCGTGCAGGATCAGTTGGCCAAGGATCTGCCGCGCATCCCCTTGGTGACGGAAGAGAACGTGTCCGGCAATACGAAACGGTTGAGCGGCGTCTACGCCCAGCCGGACGGCAATATCGATATTTACAACATCGCCGTATCGAAGTAAGCGGCAGCGCGGCGGGGCGTGTCGATGCCCCGCCGCGCCCGCACCCTGATTTATTGGACGCCGCGTAAGCGGCCAAAGCGATGCTGAACTATTTTCTGAAACGGCTGCTCGGCTTGATTCCCACCTTGCTGATCGTGGCCGTGCTGGTATTCCTGTTCGTGCACCTGCTGCCCGGCGATCCGGCGCGGCTGGCCGCGGGCCAGGATGCCGATGAGGCGACGGTGACGATGGTGCGTCACGAGCTCGGCCTCGATCTGCCGCTGCCGCAGCAATTCATCGCGTTTTTTTCGCGCATGGTGCGCGGTGATTTCGGCGTGTCGATCCGGACCAATCGCCCGGTTTCCGAGGAGATCGGCGTGCGTTTCATGCCGACCTTCCTGCTGACGTTGACCAGCATGGTGTGGTCGACCTTGTTTGGCTTGATCATCGGCATCGTCTCGGCCGTGTATCGCAACCGTTGGCCCGATCGACTCGGCATGACGATCGCGGTGTCCGGCATTTCCTTCCCCGCGTTTGCGCTGGGCATGATGCTGATGCAGCTGTTCTCGGTGAAGCTCGGATGGTTTCCCACCGTCGGGGCGGATACCTGGCGTCACTACGTGCTGCCCTCGCTGACGCTCGGCGCCGGCGTCGCGGCTGTGATGGCGCGGTTTACGCGCGCCTCCTTCGTGGAAGTGGTGCAGGAGGATTTCGTTCGTACGGCGCGCGCGAAAGGCTTGAGCGAGCCGGTGGTGGTGCTGAAGCACTGCCTGCGTAATGCCTTGATCCCCGTCGTGACGATGATGGGATTGCAATTCGGTTTTCTATTGGGCGGTTCGATCGTCGTCGAAGCGGTGTTCAACTGGCCGGGCCTCGGCCGTCTGCTCGTCGACTCCGTCAGCGCGCGGGACTATCCGGTCATCCAGACGCTGGTCCTGTTGTTCTCGCTGGAATTCATCCTGATCAATCTGGTCGTCGACATGCTGTATGGCCTGATCAATCCGACCATCCGCTATAAATAAGATAGATCGCTAGGCAGAACATCATCATGACGGCATCCTCGACCCCCGTTTCCGGTACGCCCACCGCTTCCCCGGTGCCGCCGCCGATCCCGACCGGGCCCGCGCCGGTGGCCGGCGCCGTACGCACGCCTTGGCGCGAGTTCTGGCGAAAATTCAAGAAGCAGAAAGTGGCGGTTATCGCCTTGGTATTTATCGCCGCGCTGGTGATCGCCGCGATTTTCGCGCCGCATCTGAGTCCCTACGATGCCGAGAACTACGCGGACTACGATCATATCGATCAGGGGCCGTCCGCACTCCACTGGTTCGGCGTCGACGCGATGGGACGCGACATCTTCAGCCGTATCCTGATGGGTGCGCGTATTTCGCTGGCGGCGGGATTCCTCTCGGTCGTCATCGGTTGCATCATCGGCACCTTGTTCGGATTGTTGGCCGGCTACTATGAAGGCTGGTGGGATCGCGTGACGATGCGCGTGTGCGACGTGCTGTTCGCCTTTCCAGGCATTCTGCTGGCGTTGGGCGTGGTGGCGATACTGGGCAGCAGCATGACCAATGTGGTCGTGGCGGTCTCGGTATTCAGCGTGCCGGCCTTTGCGCGCCTGGTGCGCGGCAATACGCTGGTGTTGAAGCAATTGACGTATATCGAGTCGGCGCGCAGCATCGGCGCGAGCGATTGGACGATCATGTTGCGGCACATTCTGCCGGGCACGATCTCGTCGATCGTCGTGTATTTCACGATGCGCGTGGGCACCTCGATCATTACCGCGGCCAGCTTGTCCTTCCTGGGCATGGGCGCACAACCGCCTACGCCGGAATGGGGGGCCATGCTGAACGATGCGCGCGCCGACATGGTCAACGCGCCGCACGTGGCGATTTTCCCCAGCCTGGCGATTTTCCTGACGGTGCTGGCATTCAATTTGTTGGGCGACGGCTTGCGCGATGCGCTGGACCCGAAGATCGACCGCCAGTAAGCGCTTGAACGCGCTTTCTCAGAAATAGCCTGAACACGATGAACGAGTTTCGAGATAACCCGGCCGCCAAAGCCTCGGCATCCGCGCCACGGCAGGTGCCTGTCATCGGCCTGCTGCCGGCGGGACCGCGCGATGCCATTACCGATGTGCCGGGTGTCCGTGTCGGACACGTCACGCTGGCGGATGGCGCGTTGCAAACCGGTGTGACGGTGATCCATCCGCATGCCGGCGATCCCTATCGCGACAAGGTGCCCGCGGCGTCGGCGGTCATCAATGGCTTCGGCAAGAGCATCGGTCTGGTCCAGCTCGACGAGCTGGGGCAGTTGGAGACGCCGATCGCGTTGACCAATACCTTTTCGGTCGGCACGGTCGGACAGGCGCAAATTCGCCAGGCGCTTGCATCGCATCCCGAAATTGGCCGCGGACTACCCACCGTCAACCCGCTCGTGCTCGAATGCAACGACGGCTATTTGAACGATATCCAACAAATGGCGGTCAGTGAGGCGGACTACCGGCGCGCGAGCGACGGTGCGACGCAATTCGTGCCGCAAGGGTCCGTCGGCGCCGGCCGCGGTATGTCCAGCTTCCAGATGAAAGGCGGCATCGGCACGGCCTCGCGTACGGTAGAACTGACCACGCCTGCGTCCGGTGACGCTGCGGAAAGCAATCGCCGCTATACGGTGGGGGCGTTGGTGCTGTCGAACTACGGACGGCTGCCGAACCTGATCTGGGGCGGGGACGTTCTCGGTCCCCGCATCGCGGCCATGCTCGATGCCGAGGTCAATGCGATCGATCCCGAAAAAGGATCGATCATCATGATCATCGCTACCGATGCACCATTGGATGCGCGGCAATTGCGTCGGCTTGCCGGCCGCGCCGCGGCCGGTCTGGCGCGTACCGGTTCCAGCTATGGCCATGGCAGTGGCGATATTGCGTTGGCCTTCAGCACTGCCTACACGATTCCGCATACGCCGGATCGGCCCATGCCGGCCGTGACGACGGTCCACGAGACGCGCATCGACGCTTTGTTCCAAGCGGCTGCCGATAGCGTCGAGCAGGCGATCATCCACGCGCTGTGGCATGCCGAGCCCGTAACGGGTCGCGATGGTCAATCGCGCGCCCCTATACGCGATGTATTGGCCCGACTCGATGCCCGGACGACCTAGTCCTTTCCTCCCATCAAGCGATCTAGATGAAGATTCTGATTTCCGCCGATATCGAAGGCGTCGCCGGCGTCTACCACCACGAGCAGGTGCGCCCAGGCAATCCCGAATATGAGCGTGCGCGTCGTCTGATGGCCGCGGAAGCGAGCGCCGCTGTCGCGGGAGCGTTCGATGGCGGGGCGACCGAGGTGTATGTGAACGACTCACACGGCGGCTTCCGCAATATGCCGCCGGATCTGCTCGACGAGCGGGCGCAGGTCATCCAAGGCAAGCCGCGTTATCTTGGAATGGTCGCCGGCGTCGAGCTGGGCATCGACGGCGTCTGCCTTCTCGGCTATCACTCGCGGGCGCAAGGGCGGGGCATTCTCGCCCACACGATCAACAGCTTCGCCTTCGCGCGCGTCTGCGTCAACGGCCAGGAGCTCGGCGAGGCCGGACTGTACGGTGCCTTGGCCGGGGCGTACGACGCACCCGTCATCATGGGCAGCGGCGACGATGTGTTCATCGACGAAAACCGTTCGCTTTTTCCTCATGCGGTCTTTGTGCAGACGAAGCGCGCCACCGGTCAGTTGAGCGGCATCAGTCTGTCGCCGACGCGATCATGCGCGGCAATTCGAGATGGCGTGCAGCAAGCGGTCAAGGCCCAAGCGGGCACCATGGCAGGCTCGCGGCCGACGCCGCTCCGCCTTGACGCACCGATGCGGATTACGGTGCAGACACAGACACCGGCCCAGGCCGACTTGTTCTGCCAGTGGCCGACGCTGACCCGCACCGACGGGGATGCGCTGGCCTTCGACGCAGCCGATATCGAGACGGCGATCCGCATGCTGAATAGTCTGTCCGCGATGTCGTCGATGTTGCGATAGACGCCCCGCGTTAAAACGGCGAATTGGATATGATGCTGATTGCATCGTCCCAATTCAGCCCTTCCGCCGCCATGACCACTTCCGCCGTTCGACGTTTTGCCATTTCTAGTCGGCTTTTTCCGGCCCCCGTCCGGAAGCCATTGCCCGAAACCGGAGCGCGAGCGGTTGTCTCGCGCTCCCTGCCTTCGCGCCGATTTCTGGGATATCCGACACTTGTTGCCGCCCTTTGTCTTGCGGGGCTGTCATCGGCCCAGGCGCAGTCATCTGTCGACACGTCGGCCCCGTCTTCCGGCGGCTCGCTGTGGTCGCAATTGTGGGGGGATCATGCCGATATCAGCATCGGGATGGGCGCCGGGATCGATCAACGGTATATGGGCGCGCGCAATTACCGGCCCTTGTTCGTGCCGATGGCGTCTTACACCCGCGGTATTTTCACGGCCGATATCGTCAAGGGCGTAGGGGTGCAATACCAATCGCCGGGCGGCTTCTATGTCGGCGATACCTTCAACTACGATCAAGGGCGCGATAATCGCAGCGACTGGTTACGTCCGGGTGGCGACAATCTGCACAATATGGGCAGCGTCAAGGGGACGGTGACGAATACCGTGACGCTCGCGCAGCAGATCGTTCCCTGGTTATCGGTGAATGCGCAGGCGGAATTAGGTCTGGATGGACATCGCCGCGGGAATCAGTATCAGCTAGGTCTGGAGAGCGTTGCCTATAAGCGCGCGGCGGACACGCTGACACTCGACCTCGATGCGAAAATCGGCGATCGCCAATACAACCAGACGTATTTCGGCGTGACGACGTCCCAGCAGAATGCGTCGGGCTACCGGGCCTATCATCCGGGGTTCGGCATTTATGCCTACACCTTTGCCGCTACCTGGGATCGCAAGTTCACCAAGCACTGGTCGGGCGAGCTGATCCTCAGCGGCAGTTACTATCCCGCAAAGGCCGCGGACAGCCCGATCGTCCAGCGACGCTTCGGCCTGACCGTGTTGCCATCGGTCAGTTACGGGTTCTGATCCGTGCGGCACCCGTCGCCGGGCGTACCGTCTTGAAATAGATCGCCGCGGCGCTTGTGCAGAACAGCGCCATCAAGCCGCTCATCACGACGGCCGGCATCGTGTTGAACCAGACCAGCAGCAGGCCCTCGACATAACTGGCGCAGGCGCCCAGTCCGGTCGTGATCGCATTCATCAGTGCCGATGCCGTGCCGGCGTACTCGCCGGCGTTTTCCATCGCGCCTTGTTGTGCGCTGGGCGTCAACATACCGATACAGAACGCGTTCGTGGAGAGCAGCAGCGAAAGGATCGGCACGTTCAGCAGATGCGTCGTCGCGAGGATCAACATCGTTACGGCCGACACGACGGACACGCAGAGCGAGAAGCCGATCAGCGCATCGCCTGCTATATCGCGTTTCGAAAGTTGGCCGCTCAGGAAGGAGCCGAGCATCAGGCATAAAGCCGTGACGCCGAACAACAGGCCATATTTCGTCGTCGAGACATGCAGCACGTTGACGAATACATACAGCGAGCCGGTGACGTAGGAGAAATGACTGGAGAAGGTCAGGCCGACGATCAGCACATAGGCGAGGCTCAGCCTGTCGGACAGGAACAGTCGATAGTCCTTCAATATGGCGCGCGGCGGCGGAGCAGACGCGGTGGCCGTCGACGCGCCGACGCTCCCCGTGGGAGCGTTCGCCTTCCGTGCGTCGGTATCGTCGACGCTGTCCGATGCCGCCACCGCGGCTTCGCCCGCACCGCTCGGATTCAAGGCGCGCGCCGCGAGGGCCGCCAGTTTCGTCCGCGATGATTCGGGAAGGCCAACGGCAACCATCAGCGACATGACGATGCCGCCCACCGCCATGAACGCATAGATCCAGCGCCAACTGCCGAGAAGCAGGAGCAGGTTGCCGATCGACGGTGCCGTGGTCGGCCCGATGATCCGCACGACCGCCGCGTAGGAAAGCAGCCTGCGGGCGCTGGCGCCCTGACGGTGATCGCGGATGACCGTGATGGCAAGCACAGATGCGGCGCCCGCGCCGGCGCCCTGGAGCAGGCGCCAGAACAGCAGAGCGCCAAAGGACGAGGTCGTCGTCGCCAGGATGCTGGCGATCGCGTAGACGAAACAGGCAGAGAGCAAGACCGGTCGACGGCCGACCCGGTCCGAAAGCGGCCCGTAGATCAACGGCGAGGCGGAAAACCCGAAAAAGAAGACGGCGAGGGTTTGTGAGACATGTTCGACCGACACGCCAAACGTGGCGGCCATATCGGCGAAGCCCGGCAGCCCCATGTCGATCGACATCGACGGAAACGCGGTCAATACGCCGCAAATAACGACAAGCCGCAATGAAGACGATTTCACGGACGACGACTGCGATTCGGTGCGCATGAGACTCGTTTTGGGATGAATACGGTGAAACGACCACTTTTCGGCGATGTTGCCGCGAGTGTGTCCCGTACAGCCCTGTTTAATGGATCGACGCCGTCATGATAGCGCGTTTGACGTGGCGGACGAAATACGGTTTGGCGCACTATCGCCTTAGCGGTACATCTCGGAAAGATCAAAAAATCCACGGTGTTCGCGCGCGAAATAAGCGCATCTTCCGCTTCCTGACGTTTTATTTCGCGATCACGCTGGAATTCCCGCGCGCTTTTGCGTCAAACGACTGGTCATTCCATTTTTTTTCCACAAAAACGTTTAGTTGAGAAAGAATGCCAAAAAGGCCGTTTGAGCCGTTTCGGAAGACATGCCGCACTGCGGGGTGGTGGCATGCACATAGAGCGAGAGACCATGACACGCTGGCCCAGGCCGTTTTCCCTATTGTCGAAACGACGGCTAGACACGCATCTGACGCTGGTTTTTGGGATTACGGCCTTACTCGTTCTGCTGGGGATCGTGCTATTCGTCAATAGCCGGACCGTGTCCATCGTCGATCGTGCGTCGCAGACGCTGTTTTCACATATGGCCAGCGAGAGCGGCGCGGCGGTCGACAAGAGTTTGGCCTCGGTCGATGTACTCAGTACGCTGCTCATCTCGGACCCCCAGGATACGAATTATCGCAACGCATCGCAGCCGTCGTTTACCGAGCGGATGCGCGTCGTGCTGGACGCGATGCCCGTGGTTTCCGCGATTTATATCGGCTATGACGATGGGGGCTTCGTCCTGCTGCGCCGGCTGTCGTCGAGCGTGGCGCGGCTCAACCTGAATGCGCCGGAAGCGGCGCGATTCCTATTGGAGCGGATCGCGCCGGCATCGGAGGATCCGTCTTCGCGTGCGGGCGTGGCGACTGCCGCGGCCACACTGACCTTTCTCGACGCGTCCTTGCATCCGATCCGGGTATCGCGCCCGCTGTCGCTGCTGTACGATCCGCGCGGCCGTGACTGGTATCGGAAGGCCCGCGCGCAAAGCGCGCCGATCCTCACCGACCCCTATTGGTTTTACGCTACCGAAGAGCGCGGCATCACCTTTGCACGACGTTTGCGGGATGGTGGCGGCGTCGTCGGCATCGATTTGAGCCTCGCCGATCTCTCCACACAGCTGTTGCGTCTGCGTAATACGCCCGGTACCGAATTGCTGATCGTCGACGCGGCTGGCGATGTACTGGCCTCGACCGACAGTGCCTTGATGCTACCGCGCGAGACCGAAACGCCGGCGGATGCGCTGGGCGGTGTGGAAGGGGGCGATACCGGCTTCGCTCTGGGAGGCGCTTTGGACGATGCCAGGACAGCGGATGCGGCTGACCTTCCCGCGTCTGGCGTGCCGGGCATCGAGGCCGCTTCGCAAGCATTCCAACCGGTGTCGACGGTGACATCCACGCTCGGTACGGGGCGTACCGTCGCGCCGATCGTGCGTCGGATGATGCGCGCCGCCCACGACACGAGCTATCCCGATAATCCGCAACGCATTCAGCTCGGCAGTGATTTTTGGACGATGCGCGTGATGCCGGTACGCGCATCCGGCTGGACGTTCCGAGTCGTGTTGGCGACGCCCGACGACGAAGTGCTGACCGGTGCGCGACGCCTCGTCGTCTATCTGGAGGCCATCAGTCTGCTTGCGGTGCTCGTGCTGCTGGTCGTCATCCGCTTTACGGCGCGCCGCGTCAGCCGCCCCCTCGTCGCCATCTCGAAACAGGCGGAAGCGCTTAATGCCTTCGATTTTCCCGGTGCGATGCGCGAACAGCGCTCGTCGGTCACGGAGATCGCGACCTTGTCCGGTGCCTTGCATCGCGCCGGCGCGACGCTGCAACGCTTCGTCGAAATTGGCCGGACGCTCGCCGCGGAACGCGATCCTGACCGCTTGTTGGCGCGCTTGCTCGATGAGACGGTGCATGCCACGCGCGCGGAGGGCGGGGTCATTTTGCTGACTGAGGACGACGGCGTGCATTTTCGCATTGGCGCGCGTACCGGCACGCAGGTGAATGCCAAGGGCACGTATGACGCCCCGGGCGGCCCGATGAATCTCGCCATGACGATCGCCCATGCGTTCGGGACGGAAGGGATGGTCGTCGATACCGTTGCCGGGGGCCTGGGCGAGCGGATACGCGATGCGCTGCAGCGGCATGCGGCCACGCAATTGGATTGGCCGATTCGGTGGTCCGGCCGTTCCGGCGACGCGAACGCCGAGCGTCACGCGGCGCACGAAGGGGAACCGCTGCTGGCGGCGTTGACGAACGGAAACGGGCCCAGCGCCGCGGCGGACGTGCCGTCGTCACGACTGCAGGTCATCGCCTTGCGAAACCGCTCGAACGAGTTGATCGGCGGATTGCTGCTCTGCATGGGCAACATGGATGCCGACACATCGGGCGCGCGCAAGCGGCGCGCCGCGCCGGGTGACCTCGATCTGGCGCGCGCGCTTGCCGGCAATGCCGCGATCGCGTTGGAAACGGCGCTCTTGTTGAAGTCCCGTAAGGCATTGCTCGACGGCGTGGTACGGATGATCGCGGAGGCCACCGACGCGAAGTCGCCGCATACGAGCGGGCATTGCCAGCGCGTGCCGGTATTGATGCAAGGGCTGGCGCAAGCGGCCTGCGAGGCAAAGCAGGGCCCCTATGCCCATTTCACGTTGACCCCGGATGATTGGGAGGCGGTGGAAGTGGCGAGCTGGCTGCACGATTGCGGCAAGCTGACGACGCCGGAATACGTAATCGACAAGGCGACTAAGCTGGAGACGCTGTCGAATCGCATCCACGAGATTCGGACGCGTTTCGAGGTGATGAAGGCGCACGCGCAGACCGACTATTGGCGCGCGGTGGCCAGCGGTGAATCGGAGTCGCATGCGCGGGCGACGCGTGACCGGATGCTGGCATCGCTGGACGACGATTTCGCGTTCGTCGCGAACTGCAACGAAGGCAGTGAGTCGATGCGCCCCGACGATCTGGCGCGTTTGCAATCGATCGGGCAACGTCGCTGGATGCGCACGCTCGACGATACATTGGGCACGTCGCGCGACGAGCGGGCGCGGATGGAGCGAAGTCGTACGCGGCATCGCCGCGGCTCGACGCTGCCAGTGGAAGAGCCTTTGCTGGCGGATCGCGAGGAACATGTCATTCCGCATGAGCCGAATGCACTGAGCGACCGCGAGGAGCGGTTCGGCTTTACGATGCGGCCGCTGGCGAGCCGTATGAATCTGGGCGAACTGCATAATCTGTCGATCGGGCGCGGTACGTTGACGGGGGAAGAGCGTTTCGAGATCAATCGCCACATCACGCGGACGATCGTCATGCTCGAAGGCTTGCCGCTGACGGGGGCGCTGAAGCGTGTACCGGAATACGCCGGCGGCCATCATGAAAAGATGGATGGCGGCGGTTATCCCCGGGGACTGACGCGCAATCAGATGAGCCCGATTGCGCGCATGATGGCGATTGCCGATGTGTTCGAGGCGTTGACCGCGGGCGATCGACCGTACAAGAAAGCCAAGCCTTTGAGCGAGGCGTTCCGGATCATGGGGCAGATGAAGCGCGACAACCACCTCGATCCGGATCTCCTCGATCTCTTTATTTCCTCCGATGTCTGGCGTGACTATGCGAGACACTTTCTGCTGCCCTGGCAGGACGATGCGCCAGATGTGGACGCGGTCTTGTCGATTACGCCCCGTGCGGACGGGGAGACGCTGGTGCCGGCGTGAACGGCGTGTGAAGGGGTGGATCGCACGAGGCGCGATGCGCCAAAGCGGATTGCGGCGTATTCTGCGATCCTATTGCCATCCTGCTGTCCCGCGCAATGTTATGTCTTGAAAGGACGATGTCATGAGTGATGGAAAACCGTTTTACGCATCGCGCCGCGCTTTTATGACGGCTTCGTGTATGTGTGTGGGGAGTACGTTGTTCGGATCGCTGTTGCCGGTCGGCAGCGCTTATGCGGACGATCTGCCGCATACCGACGCGCCGGGGTATCACCGATTGCAGGTGGGCAGCGTGAAAGTGACGGTTGTGTCGGACGGTCAGGGCCCGATGCCCGCCATGCAACTGTTGCAGGGCCGAAAAGATCTCATCGAACAAGCATTGCGCAGCCAATCGCTGGGCGAGACGGTGCTGACCTCCCATAACGCGTTCGTCATCGATAACGGCGTGAAGGTCGTGCTCGTGGATGCAGGTGGCGGCTCGCTTATCGGCCCCAACTTCGGAAAATTGCAGGCGAATCTCGCCGCAGCCGGGTATGCGCCAGAGCAGATTTCGGAAGTGCTGCTGACGCATTTACATACCGATCACGCCGGCGGTTTGATGAATGGCAATCAACGCGCTTTCCCGAACGCGATTGTCAGGGTGAGTCGCGCGGATGCGGATTTCTGGCTGAGCCCCACGCAACGGGCGGCCGCGCCCGAGGCCGGGAAGCGCGGCTTCGATTTCGCCATGGCATCGCTGACGCCCTATCACAAGGCAAAGAAGCTGGCCTTGTTCGACGGCGAGACGGCGCTTGGAAACGGCATCACCGCCAGACCGGCTTATGGGCACACGCCCGGTCACACGATGTACGAAGTGACGAGCGACGGGCAGCAGATGCTGCTCTGGGGCGATATCGTGCATGTGGCAGCGGTGCAATTTCCGCACCCCGAGGTCGCGATCGGATACGACTCTAATAAGGACGAGGCCCGTATGCAGCACTGGAGAATGTTCAGCGAACTGGCTAAAAGCGGCCAATTGGTCGGCGGTGCCCACTTGCCGTTCCCCGGCATCGGTCACGTTCGGGACGGCGGCGACGCCGGCTATGTCTTCGAGGCGGTGGCGTAGAAAAGCTGACGGCGGAGCGTACCGCCGTCTCCTTAAGTGCACGCGCGCGTGCTTTCTGTAAGAATCGCGCTAGTCGATTTTTACAGAATCAAAATCCAAACCAGGAACGCGCGATAGTGGACAACAGTGAATCAAGTGGCATCGTCACCACGATCATCTCGCATGAAATTGCGCTGGGCGCAGAAAGCCGGTACGAAGCCTGGCTGACCGAGATACGGGTGGCCTGCATGGCATTCCCGGGATATTTATCGACCGATGTAATACGGCCTGTATCCGGCTTGACGAACTATACGGTCATAATCCGTTTCGCCAGCTTTGCAGAGCTTAGCGGGTGGATGGAATCGACGCAGCGTAGGGAAATGCTCGCGAAAATGTCGCCCTTTCTGCCCAAGGGCGATCGCTACGAGACGCGTACGGGGTTGGAGTTCTGGTTCACGCCGAAAGACGCGCCCGTCAAACATCCGACAAGATGGAAGCAATGGTTGCTGACCTGGTCCGCTATCTTCCCGTTGACCGTGGTGATTCCCTATCTTCTCAGGCCGCTATTTACCGTCGTGCCCCTGTTGGGAACGCTGCTGTTGAGTCGTGCC
Organism: Robbsia sp. KACC 23696; assembly: GCF_039852015.1. Classification (NCBI taxonomy): domain Bacteria; kingdom Pseudomonadati; phylum Pseudomonadota; class Betaproteobacteria; order Burkholderiales; family Burkholderiaceae; genus Robbsia; species Robbsia sp. KACC 23696. The sequence goes on from NZ_CP156627.1 coordinate 1,143,326, forward strand.
ATCGTCGCGGCCGCCGTTGTCGCGATGATGGTGTATGTCGTCATGCCGCGCTACACGAAACTTGTCTCGAAATGGCTCTTTGATTGAGGGCTGGCGCGAAGGGCATGACCCGGGTCGGACGTGTATCGCGGGGTAACAAGGGGCGATCGAATCGATGATTGAAGACGCGATCGTGCCTTCAGTGGCGGCGCGCCTTCTTCCACGCCACGTAATCGGATGGCCGCAATCCATAGCGGGCCAATACCCCTTCGTGCAAACGCCTTAACTCTTCGACAATCAATGCCTCGGCGTCAGCCTGTTCGTCCTTCGGCACATCCCATGTCGTTCAGGCCACGATTTAAAGCAAGATTATTCCTTTGTCAGACCCACGAATCGTGGTCAGTAAATGTCCTGCGAGTGACATCGCAAGATTGGCGCAGTTTCCCAAACTGCGCCAGTTAATCGGTGAAAAAGTGGCGCAGTTTCGCACGAACCGCGCCACTTTTCAGCCAAACCGCGCCATCACTCAGGCGAACTGCGCCACTATTCCCCGCATCCCTCGTCCGATAGCGCATGCGTCAACGCCAGGCGTGCGAGGCGGGCCGTGGCGAGCAGGCGACTCAGGTCATAGCCGTTGCGAGACTGGGCGGAGAGGCCCGCCATGGTAGTGCTGACGAAATCCGTCAGTGCGTCCGCGGACTGACGATGGCGGGCGGCAATGTAACGGCGAATGACGTTCTCCGCGGCAGCCTTGGCCGCGCAACTGGCATTGTGGACATCCGAATCCGTGCTGTGCATCCCCTCCAACGCCAAACAGCCGCGCGCATCGGGACTCGCCGCGTATCGTCGTGCGGCCTCCTCGAGCACTGCGCCTAGGCACTCGGCCACCGGACGGTCGTCCCGCAGAAGATCCGACAAAGGCACCGCATCCCTGGCGGCATAGCGCGCAAGCACGCGCGTATAGAGGCCGGCCTTGTTGCCGAACGCGGCATAGAAGCTGGGCGGATTGATGCCGAGCGCATCGGTCAAATCGGTGATGTTGACCGCGTCGAATCCACGAGTGTGAAACATTTGCTGCGCGACAGCGACGGCTTCGTCGAGATCGAACTGGCGAGGCCGTCCGCGCGATCTCGGCTTATCTGTAACCATATTTACAAAATTCATTGACGAACGAGGTGAAACGTCTATTATGTAAATAATACTACATTAATGGTGGGAGGCAATCCGATGTCCGCATTCAAAGGAAAGACCGTCTTGGTCCTAGGCGGAAGCCGGGGAATTGGTGCCGCGATCGTGCGTCGTTTCTCGGCGGAAGGCGCGGCGGTCACGTTTACTTATGCCGGGTCGCGCCAAGCGGCGGAACAACTGGCGAGCGACACTGGCAGTACGGCAGTGGTGACAGACAGTGCCGATCGTGACGCGGTGATCGCCCAGGTGCGAGCGAGCGGCCCCCTGGACATTTTGGTCGTGAACGCGGGGATCGCCGTATTCGGCGACGCATTGGAGCAGGACCCCGACGTCATCGACAGGCTCCTCCGGATCAATGTGCACGCGCCCTATCATGCCGCGGTCGAAGCGGCACGGCAAATGCCCGAAGGCGGGCGCATTATCGTAATCGGATCAGTCAATGGCGACAGAATGCCTATTCCCGGCATGGCGTCCTACGCACTGAGCAAATCGGCGCTGCAGGGTCTTGCGCGCGGATTAGCGCGCGATTTCGGGCCGCGTGGCATCACGATCAATGTCGTCCAGCCCGGGCCCATCGACACCGAAGCGAACCCCGCCGACGGCCCGATGAAAGATCTGATGCACAGCTTCATGGCGCTCAAACGACACGGTCGCTCGGATGAAGTCGCATCGATGGTCGCGTGGCTCGCAGGCCCGGAAGCCGGCTTCGTGACAGGTGCGATGCACACGATCGATGGCGGTTTTGGTGCCTAGTCGAGGTCAGTTAGCGCGTGTTCGCATCGACCCGCTATGCGGAGATAAGCAGATCGTCGGCGGACCCCAGACCACCCGCCGGCGTGCGCCTTATTGCTTGCGCTTGCGTGCAGCGTCGATGAGGCCGTCCAGCCATTCCTGATGACCGTTCAGCATCGGGTTGGGGCGTGCCTTTGCCAAATCCGCTGCCGGGCCGCCTTTTTGCGTTTCTTGCGTCAGAATGCGCACGCGACCGCCGGACAGATCTTCGATCAGCCAGGCGTGGTGCACGTCGAGGCGTTCTGGCGTGCCCGTTTCGCCGGCCCAGCCGTGCCAGGCGACACGGCCCGGTGTCGTTGCAGTCGGCGCTACGAATTCATTACATTGCGCTTCGACAGGAAAGCCAAACGTGCTGAAAAAGAAACGCGCGCCGTTTTCGAGCAGCGGGCCCTTGCCGTCGTAAAAGCGTACGTCGGCGGAATTGGCGTAGTAGGTCGGCCACAGCGGTGCATTTTCGAGAAAGGGCCAGACGTCGCTGGCCTGCAGCCCCGCGATAATCATCTCGTTCGATACGAAGTTGTCGGTGGTGCCGGGCAAATAGCCCTCGGGCCAAGAGATTTCGTGCATGGTTGCGCTCCTACGGAATCGGATAAATGCTCGCGAATCGGTCGATCGTGGTGACACGATGGCGCCCGACTTACGAGATGTAGAGGCAAATGATGGAGCGCTTCCTGAAATAAATCCAATCGAATATGATTATTGCTGATATTCACCCAAGTGATGACAGAATGATCGACTTGAACTTGCTGAAGACGATGGATGCGCTGCTCGACGAGCGAAACGTGACCCGTGCGGCGCAACGGCTGTCGCTCACGCAGCCGGCGGTCAGCGCCATGCTGACGCGTTTGCGCGAAAGTTTTGGCGACCCCTTGTTCATACGCACCCAGCGCGGCATCGTGCCCACGGCACGGGCGTTGGCACTGGAGGGTCCGATAAAGAAGATGCTGGCTGACGTCGAGGCAATGCTTCAGCCACCATCCTTCGATCCGTCCACTGCGGCAATGACGTTGACGATCGCGGCGACCGACTACGCGCTGAGCGCTGTCGTCGTGCCATTCTTGAGCGCGCTGCGCGAACGGGCGCCCGATATCAGGACAGTTGTGCTGCCGGTCAATCCCGAGCGTCTGCACGAACAGTTCCAACGCGGCGAAGTCGACCTGGCGCTGATCACCCCGGAAACGACGCCGCCGGATCTACACGCGCGCCGTTTATTCGACGAACAATATGTCTGCATGATGCGCGCCGGCCATCCCGATGCGAAACAGCCCGCGCTGTCCTTGGATCGCTTTTGTGCGCTCGATCATGCACTGGTTTCCTACACCGGCGGGGGCGTGTCGGGAGTGACCGACGAGGCGTTGGCGAGAGTGGGGCGTGCGCGCCGCGTCACGGTCTCGGTGACCAGTTTTTTGGTACTGCCGCATATCCTCCGAACCAGCGATTTGATCGCGGTCGTCCCAAAACGCTTATCGATCGGCGTGCCGGATGTCGCCGTATTCGCGCCGCCGGTGGACGTGCCGGGTTTCACGAAAACCGTCGCCTGGCATGAGCGTACGCATCACGCGCCGAGTCATCGCTGGATTCGCGAGGTGCTGCTACGAACGTGTACGTCGGGCGCATGACGGATGCGATCGCATCGACGTCGCGTGCCGAGGTCGCAATGCTATACTCGGGCCTTCCTACCGGGGGCGCCTTGTGCACCGTTTCATTTTCGTTTCGTGCGTCGCAGTGGCGGCCGCCTTCCTTATTTTCAAGATAAGTCCGGATCCCGGACCGAATCCGATTTTCATCCTGACTCACCCCAACTGATTCGGTCGGCACACGCGACAGCGCGCCATGCGCGAATTCGCCGGGCAGCGCGTGTCGCCGCCGGCCAGACCTTGTGGACGGTCTCGCACCGGACGCCAATGGTCTGCGGGAAGGGACGGTGAGATGGCGTCGGGCACGCATGCGATACAATGCGGGCGTCAAGATCAGCGAATCACCTACCTCGTTTTCTCTCCCTGTCGGCTAGCTTTCTAGCTGCCTCGTCAAATACGCATGCGCTTCAGGCGGCAGCTGCCGCCCAATATAAAGTAGCAATTTAGGATCCTGTAGCATGGAAATCAAAGTCAATTTTCTCGATAAGCTGCGCCTCGAAGCGAAGTTCGACGACTTCACCGTCGTGGCGGACCAGCCTATCCGATATAAAGGCGACGGTTCCGCGCCGGGTCCCTTCGATTATTTTCTGGCTTCTTCCGCGCTGTGTGCCGCGTACTTCGTGAAGTTGTATTGCGGGACGCGCAATATCCCCACCGAACATATTCGTCTGTCGCAAAATAATATCGTCGATCCGGAAAATCGCTACCAGCAGATTTTCAAGATTCAGGTCGAGTTGCCGCCGGACATTTCCGAAAAAGATCGCTTGGGCATCTTGCGTTCGATCGACCGTTGCACCGTGAAAAAAGTGGTGCAAGCGGGTCCCGAATTCGTCATCGAGGAAGTGGAGAATCTGGATGCGGATGCGCAATCGCTGCTGTCGATAACGCCGGCGTCGGACGTCAGCACGTATATCGCGGGCAAGGATTTGCCGCTGGAACAAACCATCGCGAATATGACGGGCATTCTGGCGGCGATCGGCATCAAGATCGAAATCGCGTCGTGGCGCAATCTCGTGCCGAATGTCTGGTCCTTGCATATTCGCGATGCGCATTCGCCGATGTGTTTCACCAACGGCAAGGGCGCGACCAAGGAGAGCGCCTTGGCTTCGGCGCTCGGTGAGTATATCGAGCGTCTGAATTGCAACCACTTCTATGCGGGCGCGTTCTGGGGCGAAGATATCGCCGATGCACCGTTTGTCCATTATCCGAATGAGCGTTGGTTCAAGCCGGGTCGCAAGGACGCGCTGCCGAAAGAGATTCTGGATGCGTACTGCCTGACGATCTATAACGCCGACGGTGAGCTGCGCGGCTCGCACCTGTACGACACGAACTCCGGCAATACCGCGCGCGGCATCTGCTCACTGCCCTTCGTGCGGGAGTCGGATGGCGAGACCGTGTACTTTCCGTCGAACCTTGTCGAGAACCTTTTCGTCAGCAATGGCATGAGTGCCGGCAACACATTGGTCGAAGCGAAGGTGCAATGCTTGTCCGAGATTTTCGAGCGGGCAGTGAAACGCGAAATTTTGGAAGGTGAAATCGCTTTGCCCGACGTGCCGCAGGACGTGCTGGCAAAATACCCTGGCATCTTGGCCGGGATCGAGGCATTGGAGGCGCAGGGCTTCCCGGTGCTGGTAAAAGACGCGTCGCTCGGCGGCGTGTATCCGGTGATGTGCGTGACGTTGATGAACCCCCGCACGGGGGGTGTCTTTGCGTCGTTCGGTGCGCATCCCAGCTTGGAAGTGGCGGTGGAGCGCAGCCTGACCGAGTTGCTGCAGGGACGCAGTATTGAAGGCCTGAACGATTTGCCGCAGCCGACGTTTGTCAGCGATGCCGTGACGGAGCCCAATAACTTCGTCGAGCACTTCATCGATTCCAGCGGCATCGTCTCGTGGCGCTTTTTCAGTGCGAAGGCGGATCATGCATTCGTCGAGTGGGATTTCTCCGGACAGGGCGAGCACGCCAATGCGGAAGCCGTGTCGACCTTGTTAGGCATTCTCGAGGGCCTGGACAAGGAAGTCTACACGGCCGTATATGATCAACTGGGCGCCATCGCCTGTCGTATTCTGGTGCCGGGGTATTCAGAAGTTTATCCGGTCGAGGATTTAATTTGGGATAACACGAACAAGTCGCTCTTGTTCCGTGCCGATATTTTGAATCTGCATCAGCTGGACGAGGACGCCCTCGAAGCGCTGTTGGATCGGCTGGAGAATAACGAGCTGGATGAGTATGCCGATATCGCGACGTTGATCGGGATCGAATTCGACGAGAATACCGAGTGGGGCCAACTCACCGTTCTCGAATTGAAGTTGCTGATTCAGCTTGCCTTGCAGCAGTTCGACGAAGCAAAAGAGCGCGTGGAAGCCTTCCTGCAGTACAACGACAACACCGTCGAGCGCAGATTGTTTTATCAGGCGGTGAATGTCGTGCTTGAGGTGCAGCTCGACGATGCGCTGGAACTCGACGACTATGAGGCCAACTTCCGCCGGATGTTCGGCAACGATCGAATGGATGCCGCCATCGGTTCGGTGGCGGGCAGCGTACGCTTTTATGGACTGACTCCCACCAGCATGAAGCTGGAGGGACTCGATCGACACGCCCGCTTGATCGATAGCTATAAGAAACTGCACGGCGCGCGGGCGAAAGCCGCAGGCATCGCGCATTAAGGCTGCATCACCTGCAACCACGGGCGTTGATGGAAATGCCGACTTTCGAACGCTTCGATCTCCGGCAGAGAGGCGAGCGTCAAGTCGATCGTATCCATCCCTTCCTGGACCATTCGCTTGTGGCGTGCGCCGATGGGGAAGTCGTAGTGTTGCGCATCGGGGCCAGTCACCCGTTGATGCGTCAGGTCGATCGTGATGATTGGTTTGGAATGGGGCATTCCAGAATGCGTCCCTGGCGTATTCGCTTCCTGCGTCGCCAGCGTCACCTGACGTAACAAGGCGTCGATCGTTTCGCGCGGTAAGGGCACGAGCAGCAGCCGATTGTTCATTGCGTTCGAGTAGAAGATCTCTGCAAAACTCGGCGCGATCACCGCCTGGAAGCCCCATTGCTGTAACCCCCACACCGCATGTTCGCGGCTTGATCCGCAGCCGAAGTTGGCACCGCCGATCAGAATGGACGCGCCTGCGTACCCGGGCTGGTTCAAGACGCAATCGCGCCGCGCGGCACCGTGTTCGTCGAAACGCAGATCGTAGAGCAACCCCTTTGCGAGACCGGCCTTGTCGATAATGCGCAGGAACTGCTTCGGCATGATCTGGTCGGTGTCGAGGTTGTCGATCGGCAAGGGAAGGGCCGGGCCCTGGATGATGTCGAGTGTACTCATGATGCGTGCGTCTCCAGCGTGCGGACATCGGTGATGCGACCGGTGAGGGCTGCTGCTGCCGCCATCGCGGGGCTCATCAGATGGGTGCGGCCGCCCCGGCCTTGTCGGCCTTCGAAATTGCGATTGGTGGTCGAGGCGCAGCGCTCGCCGGCATCGAGTACATCGTCGTTCATCGCGAGGCACATCGAGCAGCCCGGCTCGCGCCATTCGAATCCCGCGTCCTGCAGCACGCGCGCCAGGCCTTCCTGTTCGGCCGCCCGGCGTACCGATCCGGAACCCGGGACAACCATCGCCCGCACGCCCGGCGCGACGCGACGGCCCCGTACCAAATTGGCCACGATGCGCAAGTCTTCGATGCGCCCATTCGTACAGGAACCGATAAAAACGCGATGGATCGGCTTCCCCGCCAGCGATTCGCCCTCGGTCAATCCCATATAGTCCAGCGCCCGATGCAGGGATGCCGCTGCTTCCGGCGTCGTTTGCAGCCGCGCCTCCGGAATCGTGGCGTCGATCGCGATGGCCTGATCGGGACTGGTGCCCCACGTGACGAACGGAGCGATCGCGCCGGCGTCGAAATGATATTCGGCGTCGAAGCGGGCGCCGGCATCGCTATGCAGGTCCTGCCAATCCGCGCAGGCGGCCTGCCAGGTACTGTCGTCGAGCGTTCGTGCATGCGCACGCACATAGTCGAGCGTGGTGGCATCGGGCGCGATCAGCGCGGCGCGGGCACCGGCCTCGACGGTCATATTGCATAAGGTCATGCGCGCTTCCGCCGATAACGCGGCGATGGTCGAGCCGTCGAACTCGACGGCATAGCCGCGTGCGCCCTGCGCGCCGATGCGGCTGATCACCCAGATGATCACATCCTTCGACGCGGTGCCATAGGGCAAGGCACCGTCGATCGTGATGCGCATCGTATCGGCCAGTCGATAGACAAGCGTTTGCGTGGCCAGTACATGTTCGACCTCGGAGGTGCCGATGCCGAAGCCAAGTGCACCCAGCGCGCCATAAGTCGTGGTGTGGCTGTCGCCGCACAGCACCACCATCCCAGGACGGATCAAACCGAGTTCCGGTGCAACGATGTGTTCGATGCCTTGCAAGGGGTCGTCGGGCGCGAACAGGCGGATGCCAGCCTCCTGACAATTGCGTGCCAGATTGTTCGCCTGTAGCAGCGATGCCGCGTCCCGTATTACCCGCGGGGATTCGGCATGGGTCGGAATGATATGACTGACGACCGCCATTTGTTGGCGGGGCCGGCGCACCGGCCGACTGTGCTCGGCGAGTCCGCTGAACGCCTGCGGACTGGTGTATTCGTTCATCAGGTGCAGATCGACGTACAGCAAGATGTTTTGCGCGTCGATGTCCCCGACGCGATGCGCGTCGACGAGTTTCTGGTAAAGCGTGCGAGGTGCCATGGGGATATCTCGTATCAAAAAACGTCGCGGCCGCCGAGAAAGGGCAGGATGCGGTGCAGCAACGCATCGGGCGCTTCTTCCGGGATGTAATGTCCGCAGGGCAAGGCGCCGCCTTCGACGTGCGGGGCATAGGCGCGCCATTCGCGCAAGGGATCGAAGCATTGCGCGACAACGCCTTGCGCGCCCCATAGGGCCAGGAAGGGACAGGCGATATGTTGGCGCGCTGCGAGTGTGTCGCGATCGTGTTCCAGATCGATCGTCGCGCTCGCGCGGTAATCCTCGCAGATGCCATGTGCGGTGCCAGGGTCCGAGAGGCATCTCAAATACTCGGCATAGGCGGCGGGCGTAAAGGGCGCGAGCCCGGCGCTGCGGGCACCGATCGTTTGCTTCAGGTAAAGATCGGGATCCGCGCGAATCAGCGTTTCTGGAAAAGGGGCCGGGCGGATCAGCATGAACCAGTGCCAATAGGCGCGTGCGAAGGCCTGCGACGTCTGCTCATACATCGCGAGCGTGGGCGCGACATCCAGCGTGACCAGTCGTGTGACCGTCTCCGGATGGTCAAGCGCCATCCGCGCCGCCACTCGCCCGCCGCGGTCATGACCGATCACGGCAAACGCATGAAAACCATTCGCCCGCATCAAGCCGACCTGGTCGAGCGCCATTCGACGCTTCGCATAATTCCCGTGATCGGCAGCGCCTGCCGGCTTGTCGCTGTCACCGTAGCCGCGCAGATCGGCAAGCACGACGGTGTACTGCTCGCATAAAGCCGGTGCCACGCGATGCCATATCGCGTGCGTTTGCGGATGCCCATGCAGCAGCAGCAATGCCGGACCGGCGCCGCCCTTGATCGCATGAATGCGGATGCCGTCGACGTCGACCGAGGCATCGGTAAAACCATCGAATAAAGCTGCCATGAAAAACCTGTGTATCGAGGGGCCGACGCGGCCATCGCGCTGCGCGGCGGGGGAAACGTTGTTTCCGTTAATGGAATCGAGTCTAATTGATGCCAGGAACGATTGGGTTTCCCAAAAAGCAATCTGCTATGTCTTTTTTGGAACGAATCGATGCGGCGTACAGGCAGGGTGGAGAACGGGAATGAATGGCTTTTCGGATCTGGTGGTCTTTGCGCTGGTGGCACGACATGGCAATCTCGCCGCTGCCGCGCGCGAGCTGGGTGTTACGCCGCCTGCCGTCAGCAAACGTCTTGCCCAACTGGAGCGGCGCCTGGGCGTGCGGCTGGTGAATCGCACGACCCGGCGCTTGAGCTTGACGCCGGAGGGCGAGCTGTATCTTAGTCATGGCACGCGTATCCTCGACGATCTGGTCGATCTCGAACAACGCGTAGCACGCAGTCGTGCCGAGCCCGCCGGCTTGCTGAGGGTCAACGCGTCGTTCGGTTTCGGCCGGGCGCGCATCGCCCCCGCTGTCTCGGAATTCATCGCGCGCTATCCCGCCATGAAGATTCAGTTGCACCTGACCGAACGACCGCTGAGCCTGCAGGAAGAAGGCTTTGATATCGGGATACGGTTCGGCACGGTCCCCGATGCACGCATCAATGCGCGTCTGTTGTTGAAGAACCGGCGCGTGGTTTGTGCGTCGCCGACCTATTTGCGGCGCGCCGGCACGCCGCGAACGCCACACGATCTGTCGAAGCACGCCTGCATCGTGCTCAGGGAAAACCAGGCCGCGTACGGCACGTGGCACTTCACGCACGGCAAGCGTGCCGAGGCAATCAAGGTCGATGGGCCGCTCTCAAGCAATGATGGCAGCGCCGTTTTGCAATGGGCGTTGGAAGGACGAGGTATCGTCATCCGATCACAATGGGAGACGACTGCCTACCTCGCCGACGGCCGACTCGTGCCGCTTCTGGAGGAGTGGGCGCTGCCCGACGCCGATATTCATGCGATCTACCTGGAGCGGCATCAGCTTTCGACGAAGTTGCGGACCTTTGTCGACTTTCTCGCGACCTATTTGTCCGGTCCCGCATCAGGCGAAGTACGCCGGTAAATGTGAGACGTCGTATAACGCAGTCATTCTTTTCGAAAAGTGCGATTGGCGCTAGTCATTCAAATGATAGGTCATACGACTTGCCTGTTATATAAGGCGCTAACGCAGAAGTAATACGATTACCGATCCTAATAATTGGGATGTCAGTCATCGCAAGGGTTTACATTGATAGTAGCCATTTCCCCCCGCCATTAGGATTCGACATCAGATAACTTATCTCTAAGACAAAGTCTTGGGTCCGATGCGGTGCAGGAAGCCGGAAAGGGCGATACCGATAATAAAGCAAGGGGACTGACGATGGTGAACGTAGCAAAACGCCGTATATCGCTGACGGCAATCTGCGCAAGTCTGGCATTGGGTTTGGGTATCGGTGTCGGCCCTGTCGGGTCGGCGTATGCGGCAGGCGTATCGATCAACATCGTGGATGCGGCCGGCAATCTCCAACTGACGCAAAAGAGCTTTGAAGCATTCAAGGCCAAGTATCCGGACCTCGTTTCGTCCATTACGTTCACCAATTCGCCGGCGCCGCAGTTGCCGGGAAAAATCAAGGCAATGCAAAATGCCGGCCGTTCCGATATCGATCTGATTTTGATCGGCACCGATGTTCTGGCCGCAGGGATTCAGCAGAAGCTCTTCCAGACCATCCTGCCGGATCATCAAGCCAGCCTCCCGGGCCTGCTCGACAAATATGCGCCGGGCCCGCGCAAGATGCAGGACATCGCGCAAAACCAGGCCGTGGAAGTCACCTATATGCCGGCCGGCCCCTTGCTCGAATACAACCCGGCCAAAGTGGCACATCCGCCTAAGACGCCTGCCGAGTTGCTCGCATGGTGCAAGGCGAATCCTAATCGTTTGATTTATGCCCGTCCGGCCAATTCCGGTCCCGGTCGGACTTTTCTGATGGGCTTGCCCTATCTGCTGGGCGACAAGGATCCGCACGATCCGGTCAATGGCTGGGATAAAACGTGGGCTTTCCTGAAGGACCTGGATAGCTGCATCCCTTATTACCCGGGCGGCACGTCGGCGGTGATGAAGGAGCTGGGCGAAGGCACCCGCGACATGACGTTGACGGTGACAGGTTGGGATATCAACCCGCGTGCATTGGGGATCGTCCCGGCCGAGTTCAAGGTGCAAGCCTTCGACAATATGACCTGGGTCAACGACGCGCACTATATGGCGATTCCGAAGGGCGTGCCGAAGGAGAAACTCGACGTCCTCCTCAAGCTGATGAACTTCATGCTCGAACCGGAACAACAGGCGCGCACGTATGACGACGGCTATTTCTATCCGGGCCCGGCCGTGAAGGGCGTGACGCTGGAAATGGCGCCGCAGCAAAGCCAGGACGTCATCAAGAAATATGGGCGTCCTGAATATGCGCAGTGGATAGCGCAACGTCCGAACGTGGTGCCGCTGGATGCGACGGCCATGGTGGCGGCATTCCAGAAATGGGACCGCGAGGTGGGCGCACAGAAGTCGAAATAAGGCCAAAGCACGTTTCTCTTTCTCTCCCTCAGCGCGCCGTTCGGCGCGCTGTTCGCGTATCAAAAGGTGCCACGATGAATCATTCGTTCCGACAATTGCGTTTGGACGGCGTCTCGCGCAGTTTCACCAATGCCGAAGGCCAACAGTTGAATGCCTTGCGCGAGCTCGATCTCGATATTGCCCGCGGCGAATTCATCGCATTGCTCGGGCCGTCGGGCTGCGGCAAATCCACCGCGCTGAACTGCATTGCGGGTTTGCAGCCGCTGACCGGCGGCGGTATCTGGCTCGATGAAGAGCGGATCGATATTCTGCCGCCGGAGCAGCGCGGTTTCGGCATGGTATTCCAGAACTACGCGCTGTTTCCGCATCTGTCCGTGTTGGACAACGTGGCCTTCGGTTTGAAAATGCGTGGGGTCGCGAAAACGGAAGCCACGCGGCGTGCGCGGGCGGCGTTGGAGCTCGTGCAGTTGGTCGGGCATGAGAAGAAGTTGCCGGGCCAGTTGTCGGGCGGACAACAACAGCGGGTCGCGATCGCGCGGGCGATCGTCATCGAGCCGCCGTTGATCCTGATGGACGAGCCGTTGTCGAATCTGGACACCAAATTGCGTATTGAAATGCGTGCGGAAATCCGCCGCATTCACTCGGAATTGGATCGCGCGACGATCTACGTCACGCACGACCAGGACGAGGCGCTGTCGATGGCGGATCGCATCGTCGTGATGAAGGAAGGGCAGGTGCAGCAGGTCGGCACGCCGCAAGAAGTGTATGGGCGGCCGTCCAATCTGCATGTGGCGCGTTTCATGGGCTACCGGAATGTGCTGCCGTTCACGCTGGAAGGGATGCGCGGCGACAGCGTGCTGGTGAGCGCGGCGGGCGTGACGTTGAGCGGCATCGCGATGGCTGCCTTCGACCACAAGGCCGTGAGCCTGGCAATCCGGCCCGAGGACCTCGCGCTGGCAACGCCGGACGATGACAATGCCTTCAGCGTCGACGTGGAAACGGTGGAATACGGCGGCCATCATTCGCTGGTGTTCGCACGCGCCGCGTTCGGCACGCTCTGGGCACGTCTGCCGGGCGATATCCGCGCGGGCGAGCGTATCCGCCTGAGCGTGCCGACCGATCGCGCGCTCGTGTATATCGGAGAAAATGCATGAATGCGCCCGCGCTTCGCGTGCCGCCGGCGGCGATGCCGCGCGATATGAAGGGCTGGCTGGTCGTACCGGCCTTGCTCTTTATCGCCGCCATGTTTATTTACCCCTTCTTCTATGGGCTGATGTTGTCGTTCCAGCCGATGAATGGCGGCAGTGTCTGGACGAACTATCTGACATTCTTCACCGACCGGACAATGTGGCCGACGATTTTCGTCACGATGAAGTTGGCGATTCCGGCCACCGTCATCAATGTCGGTCTTTCGATACCGGTCGCTTTCGCGCTGCGTCGCAAGTCGCCATATCAAAAACTGGTCACGACCTTGCTCGTCATCCCGGTGACCTTGGGCACGGTCCTGATCGCCGACGGCATGCTCAGCTATTTCGGGCCGAACGGCTGGTTTTCGCAGGCCGTGCATGCGCTGCATCTGTATGACGATGAAGTGCGTCTGACCCATAACTACTGGGGCGTTCTGATCTCGCTCGTGGTGTCGGGTTTCCCCTTCGCCTTTTTGCTGACGCTCTCCTATGTGACCGGCATCGATCCGACGCTGGCCCGCGCGGCAGCGACGCTGGGGGCCACGCCGTGGCAGCAGTTCCGTCAGATCTATCTGCCCTTGCTGGTGCCGGGATTGACGATGGCGGCATGTCTGTCCTTCGTGCAGGCCTTCTCGGTCTTTCCTTCGGCGATTCTGCTCGGTTCGCCGGCAGGTCCGACGCGGGTGATCTCGATTGCGGCATCGGAGGCGGCGTTCGAGAGTTACGACTACGGCCTCGCATCGACGATCGCTATCGTCATGGGGTTCGCGCAATTGGTGGTGGTGGCGGCGATGTTGGGCGCACGGCGCTTCTTCTATCGTGGTCCGGTGACGGGAGGGAAAGGCTGATGAACACGCGCAAAAGACTGGTGGTAGTGGGAGAGGCGCGTACCGACGCCGGTGCGTTCGCCATTGCCGATGGACACGACCAGGTCGCCGGCGATGCGGCGCGGTACGGCGCGCAAGACGGGAAGAACGGGCGACCGCGCGAAAAGGACGGCAGTGCGCGCGCCGATACCGTCCAGCATCGGCAGCCGCGTCCGCCGGCGGGCATCGGCGATCGCCTGTGGAAGGCGGTGGTCTGGGGCGCGATGATCTTTTTCCTGGTCAACGTGCTATTGCTGATTGCCACGGTAGCGGTGAATTCGACGGCGACGCGATGGTTCGGCACCTTGTTGCCGCAGGGTTTCACGCTAAGCTGGTATGCACAGGCGTGGTCCGATTTCCAGCTGGCTAGCGTGCTGTGGGTGACGACGATCGTCGTGGGATCGACGGTGTTGCTGTCGGTGCTGCTAGGGGTGCCGGCCGCCTATGCGTTGGCGCGCGTCGACTTTCCGGGCAAGCGCTGGGCCATGTTGATCTTCCTGCTGCCGATGATGGTGCCGCCGGTGACGTACGGCATTCCCTTGGCAACGGTGATGTACAAGTTCGGGCTCGCGGGCACGCTAGTCGGCGTGATCATGGCCAATCTGGTGCCGGCCTTGCCGTTCGTGATTCTCGTGATGACGCCGTTTATCGAGCAGATCGATCCGAACCTCGAGTCCGCCGCGCGCATCTTTGGCGCAAACACGTTACGCTATTTTCGGTACGTGCTGTTGCCGCTGTTGGTGCCGGGCATGCTCGCCGCGGGTCTGCTGGTGTTGGTCCGTACCATCGGCATGTTCGAGCTGACGTATTTCACGGCGGGGCCGAGTACCCAGACGCTGGTGGTGGCCTTGTATTACGCGGTGTTCTCCACCGGTGTTCGCGCCTCCCAGTCGATCGATGCGATGGCGATGATCTATATGGCCATTACCCTGGTCTGGGTCTTGATCGCCCTGCAATTCGTCAGCCCCACGCAATTGGTGTCGCGCGTCAAGGAGCAACGATAACCGCGGCGTTGCGGGATGTGATCTAGCAGGCGCGCCGTGCGCGCCAGGACAACTCGGGGCCGGTGTCGTCATGTCGACACTTGGCCCGATGTTTTATCTTGAAAGGCTTCCGTAATGAAAAATGCTGAAACACAGGCGGCGGTAGACGGCACGCCGGAACAATCGACGGGCAAGCCCGTGGTGCTCACCGGCGCGGGCGGTGCGATCGGCCAGGTGCTGCGTGCGCATTTCATCGAAACGGGCCGTTCGGTCCGCTATACCGATATCAAGCCATTGGACAGCGCCGGCACGAGCGCGATCGATGCCGCCGGCGCGTCGTTCGTGCAAGGCGACCTTGGTAATCCTGCTTTCTGCCGTTCCTTGTTCGACGGTGCCGGTGCGATCGTGCATATGGCGGGCATCTCGGTCGAACAGCCTTTCGATGTCCTGCTGCAACATAACTATGTGGCGCTGTTCCAGGTCTACGAGGCGGCGCGCCATGCCGGCGTGCGACGGATCGTCTACGCCAGCAGCAACCATGCGACGGGGATGTATACGTCCGATATGGCCCTGAACCCGACGATGCCGGTCAATCCGGACAGTCTCTATGGGCTGAGCAAGGTGTGGGGTGAGGGGTTGGCACGGCTATATTGGGAAAAGCATGGCATCGAGACGGTCTGTCTGCGGATCGGCTCGTTTCAGCCGCGTCCCGTTTCGGTACGGCACCTGAGCACCTGGCTGTCGCATCGCGACGCCTGCGCGTTGGTGGACGCCGGCCTCGACACGCCCGGGGTGGGCTTCGATATCGTCTATGGAATGTCGGCCAATACGCGCGCGTGGTGGGATAACAGCCGCATCCATGTCGCTTATCGTCCGCAAGATAACGCGGAGGAATACGCGGAGCAAATTCTGGCGGAAGGCAAGGTGGTGGACGCGCTAGAGGCGCGTTTCCAGGGAGCCGATTTCGCCGCCGCGGATTTCAGTCGAACGCCGCCGCGCGAATCGTGAAACAGGGCGGCGCATCGTATCTCGATACGCCGCCGTCAAACAGGCTTAGCGTGCCAGCGATGCCATGTCGATGACGAAGCGATACTTGACGTCGCTCTTCAGCATCCGGCCGTACGCTTCTTCGATCTGATCCATGCGGATCATTTCGATATCGGACGTGATGTTGTGCTCGCCGCAGAAATCCAGCATTTCCTGCGTTTCGGCGATGCCGCCAATCAAGGAGCCAGCGATTGTGCGGCGCTTGAAGATCAGGTTGGCGACGGACGGCGACGGATGCGCGTGTTCCGGCACGCCGACCAGCGTCAACACGCCATCGCGTTTCAGCAGCGCGGTGAACTGATCCAGATTATGCGATGCGGCTACCGTGTTCAGGATGAAGTCGAAGCTGTTCGCGTGCGCGGCCATCTGCGCTTCGTCCTTCGAGATCACGACTTCATGCGCGCCCAGGCGTTTTGCATCTTCGACCTTGCCGGCCGACGTCGTGAACAGCACGACCTTGGCGCCCATCGCCACGGCGAGCTTCACGCCCATATGGCCCAGACCGCCCAGACCGACGACACCCACCTTTTGACCCGGACCCACCTTCCAGTGACGGAGCGGCGAATACGTCGTCACGCCGGCACATAGCAACGGTGCGGCGGCGGCGAGATCGAGGTTTTCCGGGACGCGCAGCGTGAAAGCTTCATCGACGACGATCGACGACGAGTAGCCGCCGTACGTGACGCCATTGGTGTGCTTGTCCGGGCCGTTATAGGTGCCGACGAAGCCGCCAGGCCCCTCGCAGTACTGTTCCAGACCTTCGTTGCACGCGGCGCAGGAGCGGCAGGAGTCGACCATGCAGCCGACGCCGACGCGATCGCCCACCTTGAATTTCGTAACGTCCTTGCCGACTTCTGCGACGGTGCCGACGATTTCGTGGCCCGGCACATTCGGATAGACGGTGCCGGCCCATTCGCCGCGCGCCGTGTGCAGGTCCGAGTGACAGACGCCGCAATATTGAATATCGATACGCACATCGTTCGGACCCGTATCGCGACGTTGGAAGTCGAACGGGGCGAACGGCGTCGTCGGGGATTGCACTGCGTAACCGTAGGCTTTGTACATGGTTTGACCCTATAGATATCTTGAAATCGCGAATGCGTCGTGAACGGAGCGATACGCCTTGGCCGGGGAAACACTGCCAAGGATCCGCAAGGCTTGCTTGCGGCAGCCGTTTATGGTGCCACGGGATGCGGAAGCGTGCTCTTAACGCCAAAAAGGGTGACCGCTAGCGCCGCACCTGGCGCATCGCACACTGCCTCCGTTTGAGCATGGTAAGAAATCCACGCTATGCAAAGCAATGGAAATGTTACGATTTCACAATTCCATTTTCTGGCATTGTCACAATCGCGCCTATGTTAAACAAAATCGAGATGTTGCGCATCTTCTGCGCCGCCGTCGATGCCGCTAGCTTCAAGGATGCCGCCACCCGTCTGGCAATCTCGCCGCAGGCCGTGACACGCGCGGTACACGAGGCGGAACGCGCCACGGGAGAGGTGCTATTTCACCGAAATACGCGGCGCGTCAATGTTACGCAGGCTGGGGCGCAATTCGCGCAGCAAGCGCGCGAGCTCGTGGCGCAGGTCGATCGGCTGCTCGGAAATCGAGATGTCGGCGCCGCAGCCGAAGTCATGGGAACGGTCCGGATGACCGTGCCGAAATCGATAGGCGAAATCCTGTTGCTGCCGCTGGTGACGGACATGGCGAACCGTTATCCGCACCTCACCATCGACCTCCGACTCTCCGACACGATCGTAGATCCGGTGGCGGAGCAGATCGATATTGGTGTACGGATCGGTTTTTTGCAAGATAGCCGCTTCGTCGCACGGGAGGTGGCAAAAGTCGGTTTCGTCGTCGTCGGCGCCCCGCGATTGATTGACAGAGTGGGACTGCCGCACAACCTGGCGCATATGGCGGAGTTGCCAACGACCGGCTATGTCGACCGTCGCACCGGACGTCCTTGGCCCTGGCAGCTCGCCGACGGACAGCAATTCACCCCTGTGCGCCTGGTGTTTCAAACCGATGACACGGAAGCCGAATCCCAGGCGGTGGTCGCCGGACTGGGTTTTACGCAAATGGCGAGCTATATCGCGCGTCCTTGGATCGAAGCCGGCAAACTCGTGCGCGTACTTGCCGATCTCGAGCCAGAACCTTGGCCCGTTTGCGTCTATCGGCCGCAACGCGGGCCTGTGCCCGCGCGCATTCGCGTCGTGTTCGACGCGACCGTCGCCGCATTGGAAAACGCGGGCTTGTGAGGGGAGAAGCACTGGGGCGTTTGCAGCGGAACGGAATGCATTTATCCGCGAAGTCACGCCAGGGAAATATTATTCGGAATCCGAATGAGTAAACGACGCGTCTCGAATCGTATCGCTGGTGAACGGGCAATATCCTATTGACACATGTCGAGACGCGTACGCACTGCAGCCGGCGCTAATGCTTGACAGTGTCGCGATGCGCATTCTATCTTCGCTTGCACGACGCGTAATACCGCGCATTAAACACCTACCGGATGCGACTGCTCCGCTATAGCAGCATCCTCGCCTGCGCAGGCATGCGCGATTTCGAGACACGCCGACCGATGCCTTGACTGGCCGACGAGGAGGGACATGTCGATCCTGTTGCGCCTGGTTCGCCAATCACGGGTGGTACTGATCATCGCGATGCTGTGCGGTTTGAGCGGGGGCTTCGGGAATGCCGGTCTGCTTGCGCTGATCAATCAGGCCCTTGCCGCCGATGCCGACGCCTTGCCGCGGCTGGGCCTGTTGTTTCTCGTGCTGGGCCTCGTGGTGGTCGTCACGCGCACCTTGGCGCAGACGCTCTTCATGCGCCTGGGACAACAGGTCAAGGCAAACTTGCGGATGAGCACGATCCATCGGATCGCCAACGCGTCCTTTCCCGCCTTGGAGCGCCAGGGTGCGGCCAAGTCCCTGGCGGTCCTGACGCAGGATCTCGATGCAATCGTCGCCTTGTTCATCGGCTTGCCCACATTGGTGACACAAGGCGCCTTGATCGTCGGATGTCTGGTCTATCTGGCCTATCTGTCTTGGGGCGTTTTCGTGGTGGCCTTGGCGACGATCGTCCTGGGGACGCTCGGATACCGTTTGGCGCATACGAAAGCGTTGTTTCATCTGCGTGCATCGCGGCTGCGCGAGGATGAATTGATACGGCATCTGCGCGCCTTGTTCGATGGCGCAAAAGAGTTGCGCCTGCACCGCGCGCGCCGCGATGCCTTTGTCGAAGGAACCTTGGCGGACAATGTCGAAGCAGTACGGATGCAACGCACGCGGGGCTATCTGTTTTATGCAGCGGCAAACAGCTGGGGCAACTTCATCCTGTTCGCCTTTATCGGCTTGACGCTGTTCGTGTTCGCGGGGCATCTGGACGCCAGTGCATCCGTCCTGTCCGGCTATGCGATCGTGTTCGTCTACATGATCATGCCGATCGAGGCGGTGCTGTCGGCCATGCCGATGATAAGCGCCGCGCGCGTGGCATGGGAGCGTATCGAGCATGTCAACGGCGAGCTGGTGCCGGAAGGGGCGTCCGCTGGTTTAGCCGATGTGGCGCGGGCGCGCACGGCAGGCGGCGCCGAGGCGCGTTGCGCATCGGGCGCCGCCGTGACGCGCGGCGCGGCCGGTTTTAAAGAGATCGTGCTGGACGGCGTCGCGCATCGCTATTTTCGGGAAAAGGAGAACGAGAGTTTCACGCTCGGCCCCGTGCATGCGGTATTCCGGCCCGGCGAGATCGTCTATCTGATCGGCGGCAATGGAAGCGGCAAGACGACCTTGGCGAAAATGCTGATGGGGCTGTATCCGCCGGAGCAGGGCCGCATCGTCATCGATGGAACGCCGGTGGGAGACGCGCAACGCGAAGACTATCGTCAATTGTTTTCCGTGGTCTTCAGCGACTTTTTCCTGTTCGACAGTTTGCTAGGACTGAATGTATCGGCGGCCGATGTCGCGGCGTGTGGACGCGATGCCGATGCGCAGCGGCTCTTGTGCGAATTGCAGTTGGAGCACAAGGTCAGCGTGCAGGGTGGGGTATTCTCGACCTTGGACTTGTCGCAAGGTCAGCGCAAACGCTTGGCGTTGCTGGTGGCTTATCTGGAAGATCGTACATTTTACGTGTTCGACGAGTGGGCGGCCGACCAGGACCCGCTGTTCAAGGAGGTGTTTTATCGCCGCTTGCTGCCCGCGCTCAGGGCGCGCGGAAAAGCGATGCTCGTGATCAGCCACGACGATCGCTACTTTCCGCTGGCGGACCGCTATCTGAAGTTGGAGTCCGGGCAGCTCGTCGAAGAGGGGCCGGGAACGCATTACGGGCCGTATGGCGCATAAATTGCTGGTGGAATGCCGGCGCACCGCCTACCCATAAAAAATAAGGAAAAAAGATGACAATCGATATGACGATCCTGGCCTGGGTATTGGTACTGACGCTGGTGCAGGTGATGTTGCCGGCGATGTTGCGGAATAAGGAAACGGGCATTCGATACAATGCGAGCCCACGTGACGAGCCCGGACCGCCGGTCGGTCCTGTAACGGGCCGATTACAGCGCGCGCAAAAGAATTTGATGGAGACCTTGCCGGTCTTTATCGCGGCGGTTCTGATTGTCCATCTGGCCGGCAAGGCAGGTACACTGAGTCACATCGGCGCGGCGCTCTACCTGATCGCCCGTATCGTCTACGTCCCGCTGTATGCAGGCGGCGTGCCCTATGTCAGATCGTATTGCTGGTTGGCATCGATAGCCGGCATCGTGCTCTTGCTCGTGGCGATGCTGTAAAGCGCGTCGCGGCGCCGCGCCGGCCCTTACTTTCGTACGGTCTTGCGAACGACGGCCCGGATGCGGGCGAAGAGCTCGGCGTTATTGAACGGTTCATCGATGCAACCGGTCGCCCCGGCTTTCATCGCGGCCGCGCGGCTCGTCGCACCGCCTGCTACCACCACGAACACCGGCAGATTCCGCGTTCGCGGCGTACAGCGCAACGTTTTTAGGAAGGACTGATTGATCCGCTCGTCCTTCGTCGAGGAGAGCAATATCGCATCGGGCAAATGCGCTTCGGTCAATTTCCGTGTCGCCATATCAAAATCAAATACGACGTCGGGATGGAAACCGTGAGAAAGCGCGTTCTCCCACAACACCTCCGCGGCGTCGGTGCGTCTTTCGACTATCACGATGCGCTGTTTCATTTAGGGTTCCCATCAGGAAAGGAGTGGTAGGGAACCGCCATGTCGTTTCGCAGCGATAGGGCAAGGAGATGAGGGCGCTGTTCCGGCGATGTTGCGGTCGGAGTATAGCGCGCGCGGTGCGATGACGTATGCCTAATATCATATTACCGATTATATGATTGGCATTCCTTATGGATATCCGGAAGAAAGCATTCAAAAGCATTTCTACAAAATTACGAAAGCAAATAAAAGGTTAGAAAGGAAACGTCGCGTTAGTTGTAAGGCATTTAAAAGTAATAGACATTACAGCGTAAACTGCAAGTGTTCCAATTCACGACGCTTAACTTACAGAAGTTGGCAAACGTCAGGAAAGCCACCCGTGGATGCCTTCTACGAGGTGTCTTAAAAAGCCCCCTGCAAAGAAGAACAATTCGCCCTAAAGCGTCGAGAAATTGGAGTAACAACCATGTTCCGCAAGAAAATCCTGCCGATTCCGCTGTCGGTATCGGTGCCGCTCGCCCTTTCCATGTTGGTGCTCGCGGCCTGTAGCGGCAGCAACGGACACCAGGCGACGGCAGCCACCACGTCGTTGTCCGCGCAGGACGCGCTCGCGACCGCAACGCCGATCAAGCACATTGTCGTTATTTTTGGTGAGAACCGCTCGTTCGATCATTACTTCGGTACCTACCCGAACGCAACGAATCCGGCCGGTGAGCCGGCCTTCACCGCGGCGGCAGGCACGCCGTCGGTCGTCGGCCTGACGACGGCCTTGTTGACGAACAGCCCGACAAAGGCCAATACGCTGAATGGGGTCAATGCACGGGATTCGTTCCGTCTGGACCGCTCACAAGCCAACACCGAAGGCCAGACCCACAGCTACACGCCGGAGCAACTCGCGTACGACAACGGCGCGGCGGATCTGTTCCCGCTTTATACCGGTAACAATACCGTCACGACCACCGGCGCATATGGCGTGGCGGGCCTGGTGATGGGGTATTACGATGGCAACACGGTCACCGGCATGTGGAACTATGCGCAGAACTTCGCGCTGAACGACAACGCCTACACGGACTCGTACGGTCCGTCGACACCGGGCGCCGTGTCGGTGATCTCCGGTACGAACAACGGCGCGGTGAACGTGGTCGGCACGTCCAGCCCGAATACGATCTCCGACGGCGCAGGCGGCTTGACCTTGGTCGGCGATACGGACCCGGCATTCGACCAGTGTTCGTCGAAGACCAGCACGATCATGATGACGTCGAAGAACATCGGCGATCTGCTGAACGCGCAGGGCATCACGTGGGGCGGCTTCATGGGCGGCTTCGACTTGACGACGACCAACGCGAATGGCACGACGGCCTGTGCCCGTTCGACGTATTCGTCGGTGCTCAGTTCGACGTCGACCGACTATAGCCCGCACCACGCCTGGTTCCAGTACTACGCGACCACGCGCAATCCGGCACACACGCGGCCGACGTCGACAGCACTGATCGGTCAAACGGACCCGAAGGATAACTCCTTGACGCCGGTGCACCACCAGTACGACGTGAACGACTTCTATACGGCCGTGAACGCCGGAAACTTCCCGTCGGTCGCGTATATCAAGGCGCCTGAAGTCGGCGATGCGCACCCGGGTAATTCGGATCCGCTCGATGAACAGACCTTCGTGACGCAATTGGTCAACTTTATCATGCAACAGCCGGATTGGAAGAGCACGGCCATCATCCTGACCTACGATGACTCGGACGGCTGGTTCGACCATCGCTATATCGCACCGACGACGTCGTCGTTCGATTCGACCACGTCGATGTCGACGCAAGCCGGTACGGTTACCGGTGCCGACCAGTTGAACGGTACCGGCGTCTGTAACGCGACCGGCGCAACGCCGGGCGTGGGCGTCAGTGGTGGCCAGGTCAACGGTCGTTGCGGTCCGGGCACGCGTGTTCCGATGCTGATCCTCTCGCCGTATGCGAAGAAGAACTACGTCGACGACACCTTGGTCACGCAGGCATCGGTCGTCAAGTTCATCGAAGACAATTGGTTGGGCGGACAGCGCATCGGTCAGGGCTCGGACGATGCGAGCGCCGGCAGTCTGTTGAACATGTTCGACTTCACGCAATCGGTCTCGTCGCCGCGTACCTTGCTGTTGAACACCGACGGTACGCCGAAGTCGTCCACTTAACGATGTGACGCGCCCGGAGCGACCGCGATGCGGTCGCATCCCTCGTCGAGCCAGGCAAGCTGCTGGCTCGATTTCTCTTATGTGAAAGCCCGAGTTCATTTGTCATGAAAGTCCCTTCCAATCGTGTATTGATGCCGAAGTTGCCCAGCGGTGGGCGATCGGTGCGGCCGACGGCACGATCGATTCGCCGTTGGGCGGCCGGTGTCGTCGTCCTGTCCTGCGGCGTGATCGCCGCGGGCGCCTACGGCATCACCCATCCCGCCGCGTTGCCGGCAAAATGGGGCGCGGTCGTACAGGATTGGACCGGGATCAATGCGCAGCCGGTGCACTTGCTGCTGCCGCCGGTCGCGCCGCTGAGCGCCGTTGCCTTGCTTGGCAAGGAAATGTTCAACGATCCATCGCTGTCGGCGTCGGGGCAGCAGTCCTGCGCCTCCTGCCACAGCGCCGCGCATGCCTACGGGCCGCCGAACGATCTGTCGGTGCAGATGGGGGGGCCGCACCTGACATTGGAAGGCTATCGGCCGCCGCCATCGCTGGCCTATCTGTACCGGCAGGCCACGTTTAGCATTGGTCCCGATATCGGCGGCGATGTGGAAGTGCCGATCGACTTGAACGCGCTCGCCGATTCCGCCAAGGGAACGCAACGGGCAACGAAGGATGCCGGTACGACGCCGGCCGCGCCGGCACTGGTGCCGCAGGGCGGGCTTTTCTGGGATGGGCGCGCCGATTCGCTGCAACGGCAAGCGCTCGGCCCGATGTTGAATCCGGTCGAAATGGCCAATGCAAACGTCGCCGACGTGGCCGCAAAGTTGAAGCAATCCAAATATGCCGCCAGCTTCAGCCAGCTCTTCGGCAAGAACATCCTCGGCCAGGACGATTTGCTGGTGTCGGAAGCGATGTTCGCCATCGGTCGCTACGAATTCGAGGATGCGTCTTTCCACGCCTTCTCGAGCAAATACGACGCCTGGCTGCAGGGCAAGGCGCGGTTGACCCGCGCCGAGATGCACGGGATGGCCTTGTTCAACGATCCGACCAAGGCGAATTGCGCCGGCTGCCATCTGAGTCAACCGACGAAGGACGGTCTGCCGCCGCTGTTTACCGATACCCAATACGAAGCACTGGGCGTGCCGCGCAATACGAAATTGCAGATCAACAAAAACCCGGCATTCTTCGATCTGGGAGTTTGCGGGCCGTTCCGCACAGATGTGGCATCGCAGACGCAGTATTGCGGGATGTTCCTGACGCCGACGCTGCGCAATGTGGATACGCGCCATGCGTTCTTCCATAATGGCGAATACCACACGCTGCAGGAGGTGATGAACTTCTACAACCTGCGCAGCACGAATCCGGAAAAAATCTATCCGAAGGACGCGTCAGGGAAAGTCGAACAGTACGACGATATCCCGGCGAAATATCACGCCAATGTGGACGTGGCCGATCCGCCGTTCGATCGCAAGCCGGGTGAAACGCCGGCGATGACGGATCAGGATATCAAGGACATCATCGCCTTTATCGGCACGCTCGATGATGGATACACCGGGAAGCCGAAATAAGCGGCAGAATTCGCCGTTGCCCTAGGGTGATGCGCTGCACCGTGTTCTTGTTCAACCCAAGCAGGTAAGCCACGATGCGATAGCCGAACGACGGCTCATCCTCGATCAAGGCCTTGATTGGATCAGCAAACCGATCCTGGACCTTGGGCTGCGCCTTAATCGGGCGGTAATACGCCGTCCGGCGTGGCACGCCAAACCACTGACACAGCTTGGTGATCGGCACCTTGGTACCGTCGGCTTGCAATCCCTGCTGAATCGCGACGATTACTTCTCGTCCTCGCCCAGCAGGGGCTGCAACTTGTTTCGCGCACGTAACTCCAGCATCGCTTCGCCGTACGTTTCCTGCAAATCCTTAATCTGCCTCTCGTACTGCTCTTTGACATCCTGCGGGTTCGCGCACAACGGTCGTTTCCCGAAGGTTAGCATTCTGAGCAGTTTTTCACTGGGTCAATAGATATCTGCCATCCTCTATGCTGTCTTGCGTCGTAGTGAGCGACATGCTCTTTCAGACCCGTCTCATTGTTTGGAGGCGGGTCGAGGCGATAAGCTGACTTGGTCATCTACACAACGATGATCAGGTTTGACAGCCTGACAGCAAAGAATGAAGTCGGCCGTTCAAGGTCGACTTCTTGCATTCTTGCGCGCTCTTTGGGCGGGCATTGATGGGGAGCCTCCGGGCTGCCGAGTTTTGTTCTTTGCCTCGGTCTGTCAATCCTTTCAGTGTTCCGCCCACCCGTCTTCGTGCTGGTGGGTCGATGTTCACTAAAGGACCGCACTATGCCTACTATTCCTTCCCCGCTTATCTCGCTGAATCCCGGAAGCGAAGCGTTTTATGATCGCGTCGAGACGCTCTCCATAAAGCTGCTTCGTGTCATCAAGACGCTGCGTCTCCATGCGGAGCTTGCTGGCGTCGATAAATCGCGAGAAGTCACCCTCGACGCAGAGACTGTCGGAATCGCCATTGATGGTATTGCCGGTGACCTAGACGATGCCCGTGTGACGCTGTTGAATTTGTCTCGGCCGTGCAACGCGTAACAAGTGTGCTAGGTAGGGCGATCCGCGGACCTTAGCCTCCGCCCAGGTGCGGGGCGTATTGATCTGCGCCGCTCGATACGCAGCCACGTCGGCACGTGACGCCAGTGTCTGGGGCGATAGATCCGCCCCGGATCGTCGACTGACGCCAGTTGTTGTAGCGCACTCTAAAAGTTGCGCAGAATCGTAACACTATGTGTTATATTTGCGGCATCAAGTTGGTTGCATTAGGGTTTTCAAAAACGCGTGGTTCGCGCGATTCGCCCTAAAGGAGGGCATTGCGGATAACACGCTTTTGCATGCAATCAACCGCATTGAGCGGGGGTTGGTCGATGCTCACCTGGGTGGTGAGTCATCAAGCAGCGGGTAGCTCGGCTGGGGCGAGGCACCTCCGGCGGCTTTCGTACGATTATCCTGTACCGCAGAGGGGTGCGTGCCTTCTTCGTCTATGGCTTCGCCAAAAATGATCGTGACAATATTGACCAGGGCGAGGAGATAGCGTTCAAAAACGCCGCATGCCATGTGCTAGGGCTGTCAGAGGCGAACCTAGCCAGGTTGGTCGAGGCTGAGCAATTTACAGAGGTACATGAACGTGGCGAAAAAATACCGAAGTGAGGCGTACGCGGCCATCCACGAGACCATGGAGGCCCTGCATGAGGTCGGCGCGATCGACAAGCAGACCATGCGTGAGTTCGATGAGCGTTGCATCACGCCAATTGAACCGATGTTGCCTGAACGCATTCGGGCGCTACGTGAGCGGGAGCACCTATCCCAGCCCATCTTTGCACTCTATTTGAACGTCAGTAAAAACCTCGTTTCCGATTGGGAAAGGGGCGTCAAAAAGCCGGGGGGGCCAGCTTTGCGTTTACTGACTGTAATAGAAAAGAATGGTATCCAAGCGATTGCCTGACCTCTGGCGCCCTACGGTTGCGGCGCATATGACTTTTTCCGATAAGGTTCCAAAGGAAAGCCCAGCATCATTTCTTCGTTTGGATTGCGTTGCCGATTTGATACCGTCAGGGTTCTCGATCATGAAACCTTGTCGATATCATGCATGGTGCATTCAATCTGACGCAACATCTTGAAATAACGAACCGGAGCAATCGTGGCCGTCGGGCGTTCGCCGCGCGCCTGAACGCCACGTTGAAACGGGCTCATCTCACATCCGGCCGGCTTGCGAAGGCACTCCGCGTCGCGGAAAACGTCGTCGAGTACTGGCGTCGCGGGATTTTGCTGCCGAGCAGCGGCGACTGCCGCCGCCTATGCGACGTGTTGCGTCTCGATCTCGTATGGCTGTGCGCCGGCGCGTCGTTCGAGCCGATCCTGCCGGAAACGTACAAAATAGATATCCAAAGCTGAAATGCTTGGTTTCTCGGGGCAATCGTCGGGTCTATGCTGCATCACATTCCATAAAAAGTAATGTGGGGAGCCTGATGTCGACGCAGCACGATTCCGATACCGACGCATCCGTATCGCCCTTCATGATTTCCCCGGAACGCCGCCGTTTATTGAAGGCCTCGGCCGCGGTACTGGCCGCGCCACTGATCATCACGGGGCAGCGCGCGTTTGCGCAGCAATCCAAGCCCTTGAAGAAGGTCACCATCGCGTGGAGCGCGACGGCCGTCTGTACGGTGCCGGTCCCGGTGGCATTGAAGCAAGGCATTTTTGCGCAAAATGGCCTGGATGTGTCCTTTATCAACTTTGCCGGTTCCACCGACCAGTTGCTCGAAGCAATTGCCTCGCAGCGCGCCGATGCCGGTGTAGGCATGGCGTTGCGGTGGTTGAAGCCTTTGGAACAAGGCTTCGATGTGAAGATCTTGTCGGGATTACACAGCGGTTGCATCCGGTTGCTGGCAAGCAAGACCGGCGGCGTGGATACGCTCGCGCAGTTGAAAGGGAAGACGATCGGCGTCAGCGATATGGCGAGCCCGTCGAAGAATTTCTTTTCGATATTGCTGAAGAAGCAGGGTATCGATCCCGAAAACGACGTGCAATGGCGCGCCTATCCCTCGGATCTGCTGGGACATGCCATCACGAATGGCGAAGTCCATGCCGTGGCGGATAACGATCCCGTCATCTGGCTGGTCAAGAAAAACTACGACTTAAAAGAAATCGCCTCGAACATGACTGGCGAATATGCGAACCGCTCTTGTTGTGTGCTGGCGGTGGCAGGCAATGTCGTGCGCAAGGATCGGCCAACGGCGGTGGCGCTGTCGCGTTCGATTCAGCAGGCGTCGGAATGGGTGGCGAACAACCAGCGGGGCGCGGCGGAAATTTTCGCCTCGTATGCGCCGAAGGTGCCGGTGGATGATCTGGTGGCGATGTTGCAGTCGATGAACCATCACCACCATCCGCATTCGGACATGCTGGAGATGGAAATTCGGGACTACGCCAACGATCTGAAGTTGATTGGCGTGATGAACGCCAGTACCGATGCGGACAAATTTGCGAAGCGTGTCTATGCCGACGTGCTGGCCTGAGTGCCATGCCGGGCCGGGCGCCGCATCGATTTCTGAGACAGCGTAAGGACGCGCTATCGCGATCCGTAACGGTTTCGATGCGACGGCCTTTTTTTGGAGAACCCTTTCCGATCATGTCTTATTCCCCATCTGAGTCGTCGCCGAAAGGCGCTATCGGACCGGTATCGCATGCCGCCGATCCGATCGGACGTACGGCGCACGTCAATCGGCGTGTGCTGATTCTGGGTGGCTTGGCCACTGCCGGATGGGCAGGACTTGCCGCAATCGTCGGCGTCTGGCCGAATTACGATGAGTTCCCCTCGACGACGGCGTTGACGATATTGTCCGCCATCGTTGCCGGGATCCTGCTGCTCGGCACGTTTGTCGGAGCGCGGACGAATGCGGAGGCCTTGCAACAGGCGCGCGTCGGCAAGATTACCTATCTGTTTCCCTGGGCGATCGTGCTGGCGATCGCATTTTCGGCGTGGGAAATCATTACGGCCAAGTTCAGCGTGCTGCCCCGTCCCTTTTTCGCGCCGCCGCAGTCCCTGCTCGATGTCTTCCTCACCGATTACACCAAGCTGGGCGTCAGCCTGCTGTATTCATTGCGGCTTCTGTTGATCGGATATATCGGTGGCGCCATTGCGGGCTTCGTCGTCGGCGTAGGGGTGGGCTGGTCTCGCATCGTCGGCTATTGGGTTCATCCGGTCTTGCGCATCATCGGTCCGCTGCCGGCAGTGGCCTGGCTGCCTTTGGCCTTTTTCTTCTTTCCGTCGAGCTTCTCGGCCAGTATTTTCCTGATCGCGCTGGCGAGCGGTTTCCCCGTGGCGGTGCTGACCTGGTCCGGCGTCGCGAGCGTCAATCCGGCTTTTTACGATATTGCCAGGACCTTGGGCGGCAAGCC
Organism: Robbsia sp. KACC 23696; assembly: GCF_039852015.1. Classification (NCBI taxonomy): domain Bacteria; kingdom Pseudomonadati; phylum Pseudomonadota; class Betaproteobacteria; order Burkholderiales; family Burkholderiaceae; genus Robbsia; species Robbsia sp. KACC 23696. The sequence goes on from NZ_CP156627.1 coordinate 1,172,527, forward strand.
GTCGTTTCTCGTCTTGCGTGTTGCCGTTCCGGCGGCATTGCCGTCGGTCTTCGTCGGCCTGTTTATGGGATTAGGCGCTTCGTTTTCGGTGCTGGTCGTGGCCGAGATGATGGGCGTGAAGGCCGGTCTCGGTTGGTATCTGCAGTGGGCGCAAGGGTGGGCGGCGTACAGCAATATGTATGCGGCGCTGTTGGTGATGGCATTGATGTGTTCGGGGCTGATTTCGCTGCTGTTCGCGGTACGCGGCCGATTACTGGTATGGCAAAAGGGGTTGCTGAAATGGTAGCGACGCGAGTGGAAACGCAGGCGCCGGCGGCAGGGCGTCTCGAAGTGCGCGACATCAGCCATGCGTTCGCACTGGATGGCGCATCGCTGCCGGTGCTTGAGGATGTGCGCTTCACCGCCGAACCCGGCGACTTTGTCGCCTTGCTGGGGCCGAGTGGCTGCGGCAAGTCGACTTTGCTGCGGCTCGTGGCCGGATTGGAGACGCCACGCCAGGGCAGCTTGCATTTTAATGGCGACGTCATCACGGGCCCCGATCCGCATCGGGTCGTGGTATTTCAAGATCCGACGCTGTATCCCTGGCTTACGGTCCGTCGCAACGTCGGCCTGGGACCGGCGGCGCAGCGCCGACGCGATGCCGAGGGGCGTATCGATGAAGCGCTGGCCACGGTGGGGCTCTCGGCGTTCGCGAATGCGTATCCGCACCAGTTGTCGGGCGGCATGGCGCAACGTGCAGCCATCGCCCGTGCGCTGGTCAACGATCCGTCACTGCTGATTCTGGACGAACCGTTCGGCAAACTCGATTCGCTGACGCGTTTGAAGATGCAAAGCGAATTGCTGGCATTGTGGAACCGCAGTCGTTTCACGACGCTGCTCGTGACCCACGATGTCGAGGAAGCCTTGTTCATGGCAACGCGCGTGATCGTGTTCAGCGATCGTCCCGCACGGATCATTGCCGATATTCCGTACGATCGCCCCTATCCGCGTCATCGCGACGACCCGCATTTCGTCGAACTTCGACAGCAGGTGTTGTCGCAGCTCGGCGTGGCTGTGGCTTGAGGCACTGCCGACCGGCCGCCGTAGTGCGGTGGCTGTCGGGCGTGCAGGGCGCGGTTGCGCCACGCATGCCCAGGTCGCGGGTTTCGAAGTGTTTCTTATAAAAAAAGTAGAAAGGGAGTATCGACGTGGCCGCATTCGACATCGACGGAATCGTCCGTTCCCTGCATACGGCACGGCACGATTGGCGCAGACGCCAGCAACGGGCAATCGAGGCCGGCGGCCGCGATCTGCCTTCTCCCGAGGCGCTCAAAGGCATTGTCGACACGCTGAAGGGCGTGCTGTTTCCGATGCGGCTCGGGCCGCCCGATCTTCGCCAGGAAAGCGAGGATCTTTTCGTCGCCCATGGTCTCGATGCCGCACTGAACGCCTTGCTCACGCAGGCACGGCTCGAATTGCGTTATTCGGCCCGCTTCCGTGAACAGGGCGAGACGCACGGTGTCGATGCGCATGACCTTGTGCAGACGTTCGCCTCGCGTTTGCCGTCGATCCGTTCGCGGCTCGATGCCGATGTACTTGCCGCCTATCAAGGCGATCCGGCAGCAGGGAGCGTCGATGAGGTACTGCTGTGCTATCCGGGCATTCTCGCCATTATTCACCATCGGCTGGCGCACGAGTTGTTCAAGCTCGGCTTGCCCTTGCTTGCGCGGATGCTGGCCGAGCGGGCCCATGGCGAAACCGGCGTCGATATTCATCCTGGCGCGCAGATCGGAAAGGGCTGCTTTATCGATCACGGCACCGGCGTCGTGATCGGCGAGACCGCGATTATCGGCGAACGGGTGCGGATCTATCAGGCGGTGACGCTGGGCGCCAAACGCTTTCCGCGCGATGCGGACGGGAATCTCGAAAAAGGCCTGGCGCGTCATCCGATCGTCGAGGACGACGTGGTGATCTACGCCGGCGCGACGATTCTGGGGCGGATCACGATAGGGCGGGGCGCGGTGATCGGCGGCAACGTATGGGTGACAGACGATGTCGCGCCCGGCAGTCATGTCACGCAAGCGCTCGCATCGACGACGGTGTCGCGTGCGCCGCTGCCATCGCGTCCGTCTCGTCCTGTTGCCGCGGATACGGGCACGCCGGCATGACACGAAGAACGGTTTGATTCCAGAGGATGCCTCTTATTTAAAGGATGCTTGCGATGCGTGCTGTGATCGAGAACGACCCGATAGAGACAGTGATCGTCAAACCGCTGTCGGCGCATATCGGTGCTGAAATAGAAGGGGTCGATCTCTCGGTGCCGTTGTCGGCGTCCGAGGTTTCCGCGATACGTGCCGCGCTGTTGAAATGGCGAGTGATCTTTTTTCGAGACCAGCCGCTGACGCATGCGCAGCAGGTTGCATTTTCCGCCCAGTTCGGCGAATTGACCTTGGGACACCCGGTCTTCGGGCATGTCCCCGATCATCCTGAAGTCTATTCGATCGCGAAGTTTCGACAATCGACCCGCTTTGGTGGACAGGCGGTACATCGGCCTTGGAGCGGTTGGCACACCGATGTCACGGCTGCCGTCAATCCGCCCTTCGCATCGATTCTTCGCGGCGTGACGATTCCGCCGTATGGCGGCGATACGCAATGGACGGATCTGGTCGCGGCGTATGCGGCTTTGTCGGCGCCCTTGCGGCATTTCGTCGACGGTTTGCGCGGCGTGCACCGTTTCGCGCCGCCTGCCGGCGCTCAGGCGACGAGCGATTATCGAGATGCCGTGGAGAAGCGCATCCTTGTCAGCGAGCATCCGCTGGTGCGCGTGCATCCGGAGACGGGGGAGCGGGCGCTGTATGTCAGCCCGAGTTTCCTGAAGCATATCGTCGGTTTGACGCCGCGCGAAAGTCAGGGCCTGCTCGAATTGCTCTGGGAACATATCGTACAGCCACGCTTTACCGTCCGCTTCAAATGGGAGGCGAACAGCCTCGCATTTTGGGATAACCGTTCGACCGCGCATCTCGCCCCGACGGACATCTTCGATCTCGATTTCGATCGGCAGCTCTATCGGACGACGCTGGTCGGCGATATTCCTGTCGGCCCGGACGGCCGGCCCTCGGACGCGCTGGAAGGATCGCCGGTCAATGCGGCGGAAGCGCTCGCGTTGAATTGACCTGATCGCGCATATGCAACTAACAGGCGATATGGTTGGTCACACGAAACAAATTGCTCCACTAGGATCGTCCTAATCTGCTGTCGATCGCCATTAGGGAGGGGCGTTATCGCCGCCTGCGCGGGCGCTTGTTCAATAAACGTGCCTGTTAGCAAAGCGAATAATTCTGCCTTACGGTTGTCACTGGACGTCCTTAGGATCTGAAAGGCCTGCGCTGATGCAGACATCGCGATGCGCCACGGCGCATCGCATCGGGCATCGTCATCCGCGATAGGCGGATGGTCGCTTGGCATCGCGCCACCGCCTGGCATCCTGCCAACGCGCCTTTCCGAGATCTCTTGATGCTGTCACATTTTGTGCCGTCATCCGGCATTGTCATTGCAATGCTCGTCGTTTGTTTTTTCATGGTGCTCGCATTCGAAGCAACGAACGGTTTTCATGATGCATCGAATGCCGTCGCAACCGTGATTTATACGAATTCCCTGAAGCCGACGCAGGCGGTCGTGTGGTCCGGCATCTGTAATTTCGTCGGCGTCCTGTTGGGCGGCATCGCGGTAGCGTATGCGCTTGTCGAAATCCTGCCGCCAGATGTGCTGACGCCACCCAATGGCGCGCCTGCCGTGCCCATGCTTGTGGCGATATTCGCATCGGCCTTGTTCTGGAATATCCTGACCTGGGCCTTTGGCGTGCCCAACAGCAGCTCGCACTGCATCATCGGCTCGTTGATCGGGGTTGCGGCGGCGGACGCGCTGTTGCAGTCGCGCAGCCTCACGCAAGGCGTCGATTGGAAGCAGATCGTGACGGTGTTGAAAGGCCTCGCCGTGTCGCCGATCCTTGGCTTCATCGCCGCCGGCATCCTCTACGGCTTGCTCCGAATCCTGCTGCGAGGACGCGGGCATCTATTCGTGCCGCCCGAGCCGAATCAGCCGCCGGTGTGGTGGATGCGCGCGCTGCTGATTCTGACATGCACCTCGGTCAGTTTCTCGCACGGCACCAACGATGGCCAAAAAAGCATCGGCTTGATCATGCTGACGATCATCGGCATCCTGCCGGCGACCTATGCGCTGAACCCCGCAGCCGATACGCAATTGCGCGGATTGAGCGAATATGCCGCCCGCGCCGCCCCGCTGATCGCGCGCCATGGCGACGACATCAAGGCCGAGGCCCTCGTATCGGCGCGCCGATTACAGGCGTCCGCCGACATGCTGGCGCAGCAAGCGCAGGCATTGACCGCGCAACGCGCGGGGCAGGCCAGCGCGCCCAGCGGCAACGATGTCCCGCTTTCCGCCACCCGTGCGCAGCTCCGCGGCGATGTCTATCAGATCGTCTCGGAAATGAAGCATGTCGCCGGTTCCAGCGACGCGTCGCCGGCCGAACGCCAACAAGCGGACGCGATCCGCAAGGCGATGCGTGAGCCGGTCGAATACGCGCCGCTCTGGGTGCGCCTTCTCAGTGCGTTGTGCCTGGGTGTCGGGACGATGTTCGGCTATCAGCGCGTGGTGCGCACGCTCGGCGAACGGCTTGGCAAGCAGCATATGACGCCCGGACAGGGCGCCAGCGCGGAGCTGGTAGGGTCCGTGCTGATCGGTACGGCCGGCTTTACCGGCCTGCCGGTCAGTACGACCCACATCGTCACGTCGGGGATTGCGGGCACCATGGCGGCGGGCGGCCAGGGCTTGCAGCCCGGCATGCTGATTCGGATCGGCTTGACATGGATCGTCACGCTGCCGGTGACGATGCTGATCTCCGGCGCGCTGTTCTACGTCCTCGACAATCCGGCGTGGTAAATCGCGATTGCAGACGATGGTGCCGTCTGTCCGCTTAGCCGGTATTCCGCAAACCGGACGCGACGCCATTGATGCATAGCTTGATCCCGCTGCGCAATTTCGCACTCGCTTCGCCGCTGCGACTGCGGTGCAGTAGCTCGACCTGCAGATGGTTCAGCGGATCCAGATAGGGAAAGCGGTTGCGGATCGAGCGCGCAAGCAGTGGATTGTCGGCAAGTCGTTCTGTCTGGCCAGTGATGCTGCGCAAGACGTCGACGGTGGTTTGCCATTCGCGTTGGATCTCGCTGAAGATCGCATCGCGCAATGCGGGATCCGGCACCAGTCCCGCGTAACGCGAGGCCAGTGGCAGGTCGGTTTTCGCTAGCACCATATCCATGTTCGACAGCAGGGTCGTGAAGAAGGGCCATTGCCGATACATCTGCTGGAGCGCGGTGAGTCGATCGACGGCGCCATCCGCCGCGGCATGATCGTCCGCGTCGCACTGCGCCAACCATGCCGCGACGGCGCTGCCGAAGCCATACCAACCCGGCAACAACAAACGGCACTGGCCCCACGAGAAGCCCCACGGTATCGCGCGGAGCTGCGATAAGGAGCGCGTTGCGGGATTCTGCAGCGCGCGCGATGCCGGCCGACTGCCGAGGTTCAGGTCGGCGATCTCCGCGATCGGGGTCGCGGCGAAAAAATAATCGACGAAACCCGGCGTGTCGTAGACCAGCGCACGATACGCCTTGCGCGCCGCGGCCGATAGTTGATCCATGATCCGCCCATAGTGTGCAAGCCGGGCTTCGTTCGCATCGGCATCCGCGTCGGTATCGGCATTGGTATCAGCGTCGGTCTGCGGGCTGCCTGCGCTGAGCAAGGTGGCTTCCCACGTTGCCGCGACCAAGGCCTCCAGATTTCGTCGTCCGATGGTCGGATTGCCAAACTTCGCGGCGATCTGTTCGCCCTGCTCGGTAAGCCGTATCTGCCCCTGCACGGTGCCTGCCGGTTGCGACAGGATGGCTTGATAGGTCGGACCGCCGCCGCGCCCGACGGTGCCCCCGCGCCCATGAAACAAGCGCAATTGCACATTGCGCGACGCGAACACCGTGACGAGCGCCTGTTCGGCCCGATACAGCGCCCAGTTCGATGTCAGGAAGCCGCCGTCCTTGTTGCTGTCGGAATACCCGAGCATCACCTCCTGTTCGCGCCCCCGGGCTTGCATGCGCGCCTGCGTCTGCGGCAGGTCGAGCCAGGCGGACATGATGGCCGGCGCATTCTCCAGGTCTTCGATGGTCTCGAACAAGGGGATCACCATGATGCCGGCACCGTCGCCCTCGGCGAGCAAGCCGGTTTCCTTCTGCAGCAGCAGGACTTCCAGCAGGTCGCTGACCGTTTCCGTGTGCGAGACGATGTAGTGCGGCACGGTTTCCGCGCCGAATTGCCGTCGCATCCGCGCGGCCTGTTCGAATATTGCAAGCTCGCCTTCCGCAAGATCGCTATATCTCGCGTAGCGGCTGCGTAAAGGACGTGCATGGGCCAGTTCCTGCGTCAGCCAGTCGACACGCGCCGCTTCGTCGCGTTGCGTGTAATCTGCCTCACCGGCAAGCGCGCAGAGTTCGGCGATGACTTTTTCATGGACATCCGAGCTTTGACGCAGGTCCAGACTCGCGAGATGAAAGCCGAAGATCGCAACGGCCTGCCGCAACGGTGTCAGACGCAAGGCCGCCAGCGCACCGCCGTGGTGGGCGTGCAGCGACGCCTCGACGGTGGCGAGGTCTTCGGCGAATGCGACAGCATCGTCATAGGGCGGCGCGCTGGCGGGCGCGTTCGCGGGGAGCGCGGGGCGGTTCGGCAGATCGACCTCGCGTTGCGAGGCCGTGGCCCGGAGCCGCAAGGCGATGCCGCTGAGCGCGCGGCGATAGGGTTCGTCTTCTCGATGCGTCGAGGGCGTGATCCAGGCATCCGACAGCATGGCCAGCGCGTCCAACGCCGACGTCACCGATACCAGCGTGGTCGACAGCGACAGTTCGGCGCGCAATGCGGCGATCTGATCGAGGTAGAAGGTGAACGCGACACGCGCCTGCCTGCGGACGGCGATCGTCAGCGTCTGCGCATTGACATTGGGGTTGCCGTCCCGATCGCCGCCGATCCAGCTGCCCATGCGCAGGAAGGGCGGCAGCGGCCCGGTGGCTTGCAAGGCATCGGCGAGATCGCCATACAAGGCCGGCAATTGTTCGAGAAAGGTCGTGCCGTAGTAGGAGAGCGCATTCGTGATTTCGTCCTCGACGCTCAGTTGCGCCGGGCGCAGCATTCGGGTCTGCCACAGCGTCGTGATCTGCGCCCGAAGCTGCGCATCCGATGCCAGCCGTTCGCGCGGGCTCTGGGGCGTATCGCGCTGGGCCAGCAGCGTGGCAATCGCGTTTTGCGCGTCGAGAATGCTCTTGCGCTGGACTTCGGTGGGGTGCGCAGTCAAAACAGGCACGATCAACATATCGCCGAGTGCGGCGTGCAGCGCGGCGTCGGAGATGCCGGCATCGCGCAGGCGCGCCAGGGCATACGGCAGCGAGCCGGCGCGCGGCGGCGTGCCGGCCAGTTCATGGTGGCGATGCCGCCGGTTATGGTGCCGGTCTTCGGCGATATTGGCCAGATGCGAGAAATAACTGAAGGCGCGGACCACGCACACCATCTGAGGATCGCTAAGGCCGTTCAGCAAGGTATCGAGTGCCTGCCCCGCAGCCGCATCGCCATCGCGTCGAAAGCGTACCGCCGTCTGGCGGATGGTTTCGACGAGCGCATACATCGCCTCGCCCTCCTGATCCCGGACGACTTCGCCGAGCAGGCGCCCGAGGAAGCGAATGTCGTCGAATAGCGGCCGGTCCTTGTCCGGCACGCCGGCTGTCGCGGCACCCGCGATCGGCCCGACTGTACCGGCCGGTTCGGCGTCGGCCGCGGAGGCGCCGGATGCGGGACGTTTCGGGTCGGACGTGCTGGATGGCGCGAATGCGGTCATGGCGGGCTCGGTGCATCGATGCGGCTGCTGACCTCGCGCCGCACGGTGAAGGGGGCAATCTCGCCTATTATGCCTAAGCCGCGCGGCGGCCCTCTTTTCACGGGCATAGCACCGTCAGCCGGAAGGGCTCCGGATGCTGTGCCGCGTCGCGCGCCAATATGACTGGCACGCGCATGTCGGTGATTGCCGATGCTTTGGACGGATCGGTATGATCGTCGCGATTTCGATGATGTGGCGCTGCGTCGGGACATTATTCGATGATATAGGCGCGAGCGTCATTTCATTACATGGTGTTATCTTTCGTCGAAACTGGACGACCGGGGCCGCTCATCGGCATAATCGATCCCGATTACACGCTATCGTCAAGAATGATGCGTTTGCACGTCTTGTTCGCGCCTCGACAAATCGATACACCAAAGGAGAATCCGTGAAAGGACGTCGTGCCTTCCTGCAGCACTCCGCCGCACTTGCCGGCGCGTTTTCGATGCCCATGCTCGCGCACGCCGCAGCGCGGCGCGCCGCGCCGCCGCAAGAGGCGGTGTCGTTGCAGACCCCTGCAGGGCCGATGCGCGGCATGCGCCAAGGGGGCGTCGATGCGTACAAAGGAATCCCGTATGCCCAGCCGCCGGTAGGGGCGCTCCGCTTCAAACCGCCGGTGCCGCTGCCCTCGCCGGGGTGGGACGATACCTGGAACGGATTCGATTTCGGTCCGGCGCCGGTGCAGTCCCCGCGCAAGCTGCCGGGCGCCGATCAGTCGATCCTTGGTGACGTGCCGATCAGCGAGGACTGTCTGCGGCTGAACGTTTGGGCCCCTGTCGAGCCGGGCCCGCATCCGGTGTTCGTCTGGATCTATGGCGGCAGCAATATCGCGGGTGCATCGAGCCAGGCAATTTACGACGGCACGCATTTCGCCGAGCAAGGGATCGTCTGTGTCACGCTTAATTATCGCGTAGGGGCATTGGGTTTCCTCGAATTGGGCAGTGTGCTCGGCGATGCCTATCGCGGCAGCGGCAATAATGCCAATCGCGATCAATTGCTGGCGTTGCAATGGGTGCGAAACAATATCGCGGCCTTTGGCGGCGATCCGGCGCGGGTCACGTTGGCCGGAGAGTCGGCCGGCGGCAAGTCGGTGGCGGCGCTGATGGCGATGCCGGCGTCCGCGGGCCTGTTCCAGTCGGCGATCATCGAAAGCGGGGGCGGTCAGACGGTTCACGACTTGCCCGAGGCCGATCGGGTCGCCGGCTTGTTCTTGCAGGCGCTGGGCACCCAAGGCCTGAAGAAGGAGGATCTGCTGACGGCGTCGCCCGACAAGATCCTGCAAGCGCAGGCCGCGACGATCGCATCGTATCAACGCGCGTTTGCCTTCCGCTCCGTCGTCGACGGCACCTTGCTGTCCGCGCGGCCGCAAGATGCGATTGCAAAGGGCGCGTCGAACCAAGTGCGCTTGTTGATCGGGTCGAATCACGATGAAAGCATGATCTTCTTCTCGCCCGACGCCTTGGCCGCCGGGCGTCAGGACCCGAGCGCCGCGGCACCGTTCGCGTCCCGTGAATTGGCGCAGCTGCACGTCGTCGATATGGAGAAGATGACGCGGCGATATCAGCAGACCTTCTCGTCGACGTCGGCGTTCGACCGACGCATCGCGATGTTGACCGCCGAGGAATACTGGGTGCCGACGGTCCGTCTGGCCGATGCCCATGCGCTGGCGGGCGGCGACACGTGGTCCTATCGCTTCGAGCGGCCGCTGGCGTTCGGGCCTTTCCAGGGCTATACGGTGCACGGCTCCGAACTGCCCTTGGTGTGGGGCAATCTGAACGATCCCTTTACGCAAATGTTCTACAAGGGCAACGCGCCGATGCCGCCGATCGGGCGGGCGATGCAGGACGCGTGGGTGGCGTTCATCAAGGGCGGCGAACCGGCATCGCGGCTGTTGCCGCGCTGGCTGCCGTACTCTCCGGAGCCGCAGAAACTGCGTCCGGCGTTGTTGGTGGACCGGGATCCCGCCGCGCATGCACGCAGCCGATCGAAGCAGGACGACGACGCCGGCGTGCAGCCGCGCGAGACGATGCTGCTGCGCGATAAGCCGGAGCTGGCGTCGAATCCCTCCGGCGATGCGCTGGCATTGTGGGATAACGTGCTATGACCTACCTCACGGCGTGGGTATCGCATGCGCTCGATGGGGACATCGGCAGTGTCGCGTTTGATCGTGCCAGCGGCCGCTTTCTGGCGTCGGCCGCTTTGCGTCGGCATCAGGCCGATGCGGTCGTGATGCCGATGGCCCTGAGCTGGGACCGTCGCCCGGCAACGGCAACGGCACCGGCAGCGGCGTCCGCCGGCGGGCAGGCAGGCCGCCCGCCGGCGCGTGCCGAAGGGCCGTTGCTACTTGCCGCCACACGGGGCGAGCATCGTCGGATCGTGGCGTATCGCGTGATCGGCGGCGCGGGCACCGGCGATGCTGCGCAACTGGCATGCATGGCACGTGCGCCGATCGCGTCGAGCCTCGCCTATCTTGAAATCGATCCCGCCGGCACGACGGCGATCGGCGCGTCATACGGTGAGAACCGTGTCAGCGTCTATGATGTCGATGCGCTGCTGCGGGCCGACCAACGGGCCGGTGGCGCCGATGCTGCCGATGGTGCAGATGCTGCCGATGCCGACACATCGCACAGCGCGGACGCGTTGGTGCGCCCGCGTCAGGTGATCGAGGGTGTCGCGCATGCGCATGCGGTCGTGGTGTCGGCCGATGGCCGGCATGTGTATGTATCGGCGCTCGGGGCCGGCCAGGTCTGGTGCTTCGCCTTGCGCGACGGCACGTTGACGGTGAGCGAGATCGTCGACGTCGGCGCCGATTTCGGTCCGCGCCATATGCGTCTGAGCGCGGATGGCGCTTTCCTCTACGTATTGAGCGAGTTCCAGGCGGTCGTCTCGACGTATGCGCGGGCGCCCGATACGGGTCGGCTTTCTTGGCGATCGACGTCTCCGCGCAGCCCAGGCTTGTCCGCCTTGATATCGGGACGGGCGCGACCGAATTTCTCCGATCCGGATCAACCGGATCCCAGCGAGCTTGCGCGCTGGATTTGGGCGGCAGACGTACAAGTGTCGCCCGATAACCGTTTCCTCTATCTGACGGAGCGCACGTCGAGCCGTATCGTCGTCCATGAAGCCGACGGTGCCGACGGATGGCGGCCGGTGTCGTGGATCGATACGGAGACGCAACCGCGGGGCATTGCAATCGATGCGACGGGCGTCTATTTATTCGCCTGCGGTGAGCGTTCCGATTTCCTGTCCGTCTATCGAATCGCCGCAGCAACCGGCGCATTGACGCTGTCGGATCGCTGCCCGGTGGGAAAGGGCGCGAATTGGATCACGCTGGCCGACTAGCGCATCGAGCGTACGCGACACGCGATCTCAGGCAGCGGGCGACGCTGCGTCGACCGTGTCGCGCAAGGACAGCTGCATCAGCGTTACGTCGATCCATCGGTCGTATTTGAATCCGACATTCCGCAAGCGACCGATCGGGACGAAGCCGCACCGCGCATGCACGCCGAGCGACGCGGCATTATCGTCACCGGCCACCGTCGCGATCATTTCCTGGATGCCTGCCGCACGGCAGGCCGCGATCAGGCTTTCCAGCAACCGTCGGCCCAGCCCTCGTCCGGTGACCGTACCGTCGAGATAGACCGAATGTTCGACGGTGAAGCGATAGGCCGCGCGCGCCTTGTACGGCCCCGCATAGGCATAGCCGACGACCCGTCCCGCCATTACCGCCACCAGATAAGGGGCACCTGCGGCGACGATATCGCGATGTCGCTGCACCATTGTCTCCACGCTCGGCGCTTCCGTTTCGAAAGAAATCGTCGTGGACAGGACGTAGGGTGCGTAGATGCGCGCCACATCGACCATGTCGGCCGGCGTGGCCGCACGGATCGCGATGGCCGAGGCATCGCACGTGCCTGTGGCGGCGTGCGTCGCGTCGGCCCGGAGGGGCGTGTCGAGGGCGGTGGGGGGGTGATCGGGCATTGATGCGGTCATTGACGGATGGAGTGTGGTGCTTTGGGGGGAGCCACCGGGCGCGGCAATAGACGACTTGCGACTGCGAGACCGACTTTCAGCGTGTAGATTACCAGCATCGTGCCAGTCAGATTGCCGCTCGCCATCGCAATAAAGCCGTCGAGCAGCAGATAGGTCTGTCCCTTCCATGCGAGCCAGATATGCAGCGCGAGCGGGTCCAGGATCGAATAGGCCAGAATCAGCACGAACAGGCGAGCGCTGGTCAGATTCGACAAGGACGCGTGCAGTCCATAGCGATATTGCGCGGCCTTGTAGATCAGATAAGGGACGGCTGACGAGATGAAGCCGCCGACGATCGCGCGATCGGGATCGTGCGGGAAGAAGTAGGCGAAATTGACGCCCCAACTAACAAGCAATAAGCCGACGGCGCCGGCTTCTGCCAGCAGGAGCGTGCTGAGCAGGCGGATGCCGGCGGGCAGATAGATCCAATTGATGCCGTGAACGAATTCGCTGTGTGAAAACAGATGCTCGTTCAGCCATAAGGCCAGGACGAACAGGGCGATCGTGCCGAGGACCGAAGCGAGAAAGACGCGAAGCTGAGTCATGACGCCGGTGCAGTGCGCGCGGGGAAACGGTGCCGCGTTTCGATGCGCGCTGAAGCGTTGAAAAACGAACCGGTAAAAAGGACCGGCACGACGAAAGGCGCCGCAGATTTTCGCTCGCAAAATTCCGAGGGGCAATGCCCATGGACAAGACATCGTGTCGGTGACGTGTATCGGCCACAGTGGTTCCCGCCAGCGCGTCGTCTGATCTTCCGACACGCTGGCGATATCGTCTGCGCCTGGCGATATTGTCGGGCTTACAATACGGACAAACCTTTACTCCCCACCTAACGCCGCCCGACGATGTCCGCCCCCGCCATGCAGTTCACGTTGCACGCCAAGCAACGGGAGATCGACGCGTTGCGCTTGTTGGCCGACCGGATCGAATTGACCGATCTGTTGGGCCGGTTGGTGCACGTCTTGCAACGTGAGCGGGGCATCACGAGCATCTACCTGGGCTCCGACGGTCGCCGCTTCGTGACGGAGCGTGGCGCGGTACGCGACGAATCGGTACCGATGCTGCTGGCGCTGCGGGATCGACTCGATCTGGAGCTGGCACCGGGGCAGAGTGCGACGGCACGGATGCTGTCGACGATTGCGTGGGTGTTGCTCGATCTCGATTCGCTCGATGCCTTGCGGGCGCGGATCGATCGGCGGGCGCTGTCCGCAACGGATTCGGTGACCGCTTTCAGCAAGGTGATCGGCGGCTTGATGGAGTTGATTTTTCAGTTGGCCGACGTGTCGCCCGACCCGGGTATATCCCGCACGCTGGTGGCCTTGGTACACGTGGTGCAGGCCAAGGAAGCGGCGGGACAGGAGCGTGCGGTGGGGGCACATATGTTCGCCGCCGGCCGATTCGCGGTGGATCAGCAGCAGCGCCTGGTTCACTTGATCGGTGCGCAGTCGCGCGGGCTGGACGTTTTCCTGCAGTTCGCCGATGCGGCGCAAAGCACGTGGTGGGCGGCGCGCAGCGGGACCGCGCAGCGGGCCAGTCTGGAGACGTTGCGTCAACGGCTTTGCACCGCGGCCAGCGGCGATGCGCTGGACACGGCGTTGAGCGAGCCGTGGTTCGAGGCGACGAGTGCGCGCATCACCGATCTATGGCATCTACAGATCGCCTTGACCCTGCATGTGCGACAGGCCTGCGATACACAAATCGGCATCGCGGAACAAGCGCTGCGCGATTCGGAAAGGCTGATCCAGCAATGGCGCGAGAATCCGCCGCCGCATGCGCATGCGCTCGAACACTTCTTTGCTGGCGTGCCGGACGGCGATACGACGGCCCATCCGGTGCCCGAACACCTCTCGGGTGCGGAGCGTTCGACGATGGCGAGCTTGCAGTCCTTGCTGGAGGCGCAGGGCGCACGCCTGGCGCGAATGGAGGTGGAGCTGGATGCGGCGCGCCGGGCCTTGCACGATCGCAAACTGGTCGAACGGGCCAAGATCGCGCTGATGGCGCGGCACGGATTGCGCGAAGAGGCGGCGTTCAGAATGTTGCAAAAGACGGCGATGGACCAGAATCGACGCCTCGTCGATGTCGCCGAAGCCTGTCTGGCGCTGCCGGACGCCGCGGCGGAGGCGGTGCCCTCGGCGCGGCAGCAGGAGCGGGGAGCAGCGCCGAGCTCGCCGCCGGGCACGGCGCGTCGGCCCGGCCAGAAATCGCTGCGTCAGTCCGAATAACGCTTGATCAAATGCTGCAACTCGCGCACCGCGTCCGTGCCTTTTAGCGCGGTTTCCCATAGCACAGCCGTCAATCGGTCATGTTTTTCCAGTGCTTCCGGATCTTCGGTAATGGTCGCGACGCCGTAACGAAGGTTTGTCGGTTCGCCGATGCGGAAGGGGCTATTAACCAGATATCGTCGTCCTTGTGCGTGGATGATTTGATATCCGGCGGTAGGGAGCGGGCGTCTCGTCAATCCGATCTGAATATGCATCGGTGGCGATGCGATCAGGTTGGCCATGTGTTCGATCTCTCGCGCCGCCTCGCGCCGCAACTCGGATCGCTGCGCATACGATTTATCGCTCGTCACGGCCAATCCGTTCGCCAGGTAACGTTCGATGCTCGACAAAGGGACGATGTTGACCATCGCCGGTTGCCGATACCTGAAAATCGCTTTGCGCCGTTCCAGATTGGTCAAAAGCCGCACGCTTTCGGCAGGCGTGATCGGATCGATATCTTGGGGATCGTGGAGGCTTCGACTCAAGGCGCGGTCGTATTCTGCGGAACTCAGCACATAAATAAGCGGCCCGAACACCACGGATACGCGTTCGGCGTGTTCCTCCAGTGCCGCAATGCGTTCGAAGAAGCGAAAACCGTCTGTCAGGTACTCGGTGCCCAGACCGAGCAATGTGCCTGGGGGCATACCGTAGACGCGCGCGAATTTTTCGAGTGTTTCCAGCTTGACGATCTCGCCCGCTTCATACCGATGCAGCAGCGCCCGCGAAACGCCTATCGCTTTTGCCACATCGTCCGCCGTCATCCCGCTTTCCAATCGGCAGGCCTTCAGGCGCTCACCCACTGCGCGGAAATTCGCCATGGAAAAACATTATCTCCGCATCGCCATTGTCTCAATATTGTGACATGCGTCATGAAAAAGCGTCAAATGCCGAAAATGGCCATTGGCGCTGCGGTATTGCCGCCAGATACTCGTCGCTTCATGGAAAGGGGAAACTGATGCCAATAATTCGACTCGACGGCGCCCGCGTTCATTACACCGATAGCGGTGGCGACGGACGTCCGGTGATCTTTCTGCATGGCGGCTTCGGCAGTTCATCGGAACTATGGCAACGCACCATCGACGCGTTGCCGGCAGGCTGGCGTGGTCTTGCCATCGATAACTTTCTGCGCTCGGATGCCCCTCCCGATGGCTACAACATCGCAGCGCTTGCGCGGCGGGTCGCGGCGTTCATCGACCGGCTGGGGCTCGTGCGACCCGTGGTCGTAGGACATTCGATGGGCGGCGTCGTCACGCAGATGACGGCCGCGCGCTATCAGGACAAATTGGGTGGCATCACGCTCGTATGTACCGGTCCGTCGATGACGAATCATTCCCTCGGGCGCGCCTTGCTCGCGCAACTGGAGAGCAGCGACATCGATACGATGCGCGAGATCAGCGCCCACTGGTTCCGCGTGCTGCCACAGCCCTTCTTCGACGGTTATGTCGAGCGCGCCAAGGCCGCGCCCATTTCCGCGATGATCGACGTACAGGCATCGTTGATCGAAACCGACATGCGCGCCGACTTACCCGATATCGCGTTGCCCGCCTTGGTGGTGTGGGGTGCGCACGATGCAGGTCGGACGATGGAGCATGCGCAACGACTGCTCGATGGTCTGCCAAACAGTCGGCTCGCCCCGATGCACGACAGTGGCCACTCGCCGATGCTGGAAACGCCCGAAGCGTTCGATAGCGCGTTTCACGCTTTCCTGACGTCCATTCCGGAGACAAACACATGATGCGTTCCGGCCTTTTCGCCCGTGGTATCGGTGCGATGGCACTATCGCTGGCCGGCGTCGTTGGCGTCGCGCTGTATGCCACCACGGCCGCTGCCGACACGCTGGACGACGTCCGCAAAGCCGGCGTGATTCGCATCGCCGTGCCCCAGGACTATGCGCCGTTCGGATCGATGGGCAGCGACATGACATTGCAGGGCTATGACGTGGAGGTCGCCAAGCGCACCGCGGCGGCGATGCATGTCAGGCTGGAAATCGTGCCGGTGACGATGGCCAACAAGATCCCCTATCTGGTCAGCAACAAGGTGGACCTTGCGCTCAATTTGGGAAAGAACCCGGAACGCGCGAAGGTGATTGATTTCACGGAACCCTACGCACCGTACTACACCGCTGTCTTTGGCCCGAAGGCGACAGCCATGTCGGATCTCGGGGCACTGGCTGGTCAGAAGATTGGCGTGGTGAGCAGTTCCCAGGAAGACCTCTACGTGACGCAGCATGCGCCGGCGAGCGCGCAGGTCGTTCGCTACCAGGACAACAGCGCGGCTGTCGCGGCGTTTCTGTCCGGACAGGTGGCGTTTCTTGCCACGGGAAATATCGTCGGTGCCAAGCTGCTTGCCGACAATCCGCAACGCGGATTCGCGCAGAAAGTGTTGCTGATGAACTCGCCGGTGTGCGCGGCGGTTCGAAAAGGCGACGGCGCAATGCGCGACGCCGTCAACCAGGTCTTGTCTGCCGAGCGGGCGAGCGGCGCGCTGAATACATTGTCGCTGCAGTGGCTGAAACAGCCGCTCGACGCCAAGCCCTGACGCACGCTATTTGTTGCCGGAAGAAGCGTCGCGGAGCAAGAAGTCGCTGAGGCGATAGGACGGCGGCGCACAGTGAACGGGTACGGCAGCATGCCGCGCCTAGACCAGGGCCGGTCGCGATGCGCGTCCAGACAAGACATCGCGACCAACCGCGGCGAAGATAGCGACATTGCCTTGCGATAGCCTGTGCGCCTACCTCGGCTGGAAGAACAGGCGCGCAGCGTAGACGATGGCAACATCGATCGTCGCACGGCAAGTTACCTTCATTCGCGGATCACGACATCATGACTTCTTCAGTGGCATTGGCGCCCGTCGTCGGCGCGGCCGCCTGGCGCGGGGATGCGCTCAGTGGCAAGGACAGCTGGATCTACCAATTCAGCGACGAGCAAGTGGCCGAACTCGAACGTCTGGGACGGCGCTTCGTCGAAACCGATCCCGATCTGCGGTTCGTCACCGCCGCCGATTACCCGCTGGACCACTGCGCGTCGGCGATTGCCGCCTGGGGTCTCGACGTCGATCGGGGCCGAGGCTTCGTGTTGGCGCGCGGGCTGCGCACCGATCTTTACTCGGACGCCCTGTCGGCAGCGATCTATTACATCCTCGGACTGCATATGGGCGACCCGATGCGCCAGAACGAAATGGGCGATCTGGTCGATCATGTCTACGCCACATCGGACAAGATGCTCGACGACCCCGGCGCCTTGTCCGCGAAGATCCGCGACCTGCTGCCGTTCCATTCCGACAGCTCCGATATCGTCTCGTTGATGTGTCTGCGCCCGGCGAAAGAGGGCGGCGCATCCTGCCTGGTTTCCGGTGCGGAGATCTATAACGAGATCCTGCGGCGGCGTCCGGACCTCGCCCCCTTGCTGCTCGAACCTTTCGATTGGGATTGGCGTCGGCAAGATCACAAGGCGCCGGCCAATACCTACCGTTCCCCGATCGTCAGTTTCGTCGATGGGGTCTTCAGCATGTATGCCGGATCGCTGTATGTGTTCACCGCGCAAGACTACCCGGAAGTGGCTCGTCTGACCGAGGCGCAGATCGAAGTGCTGAAGCTGTTCGACGATATCACCTACGAGCCGGGCATGTCGTTGGAGATGGATTTCCGCCCTGGCGATATCCAATGGTTGTCCAACTATGCCGCGCTGCATTCGCGGACCCGCTTTATCGATTTTCCCGAACCGCAACGCCGTCGCCATCTGTTGCGCCTCTGGCTGCGCCGCGAAGTAGGGCGACCGATCGCACCCGGCTTCGGCAAGAACGCCGTCGTGCAGGACCGTTACGCGAGCCGTGAACCGGACGCGGACGCGGCAGCGACGCAGGCAACGGGCGCCTTCGAAACCCGTTTCAAAATCGGCATTGCCGCGGCCCCTCGCATGCCGAGCTGAGTGGTGTGCCCTCAGCACGTTTCCGTGCGCCCCTTTTTTTGAGAGATACCGCTACGATGTCAAAGCCGCTTATCGTCATTACCGGTGCCAGTTCCGGCATTGGTGAATCCACTGCTCGCCTGCTGTCCGCGGCCGGTTACCCCTTGTTGCTGCTGGCCCGTCGTCTGGAACGCCTTGAAGCACTGGCGCTGCCGAATACGCTGTGTCGTCGTGTCGATGTCACCGATCGTGCGGCGCTGACGAAGGCCGTTACGGAGGCCGAGTCCTTGTTCGGCCCGGTCGATGCCTTGATCAACAACGCCGGCCTGATGTTGCTCGGCGATATGGCCGCGC
This sequence comes from Robbsia sp. KACC 23696, assembly GCF_039852015.1. Classification (NCBI taxonomy): domain Bacteria; kingdom Pseudomonadati; phylum Pseudomonadota; class Betaproteobacteria; order Burkholderiales; family Burkholderiaceae; genus Robbsia; species Robbsia sp. KACC 23696. The sequence continues at coordinate 1,191,048 of NZ_CP156627.1, forward strand.
AGGATCCCACCGAATGGGATCGGATGCTGGACGTCAATGTGAAGGGTTTGATGAATGGCGTTCACGCAGTGCTGGCGGGCATGGTGGCGCGTAAGCACGGCACCATCATCAACGTAAGCTCGACGTCGGGACGCAAGACCTATCCGCAGCATGCCGCTTACGTCGGCACGAAACACGCGGTGCATGCCTTCTCGGAGAATCTGCGCGAGGAAGTGGCGCCGAGCAACGTCCGCGTCATTGTCATCGCGCCTGGCGCCTGCGATACCGAGCTGCAAACGATTACGACGAATCAGCAGATCAAGGATGGCTTCCAGGCTTGGAAGGCCGAGATCGGCGGCGTCATCCTGGCACCTGAAGAGGTCGCCGAAGCGATCCGCTTCGCCTACGAAATGCCGCAGAAAGTCTGTATCCGTGAAGTCGTGCTCGCCGCGACGAACCAGACCGTCTAGATTGCCCAGACCCAAATCGCCTGCCTCTCTCCGCGGGGGCAGGACGCCGCTTGGCGCAGTACCGCCCCCCCCCTCACGCAACACAACCCCTCCGGTCCATCCCCCGCGCGTCAGGCCGCCTGCGTGCTGGCCACCGTCACGCGCAGTTGCCGGGTACGGCATTCTCGCGGCGTGATGTCGTATTTCGCGCGGAAACTACGGCTGAAATGCGCGGCATCATTGAAGCCCCAGCGAAAACAGATCTCCGATACCGACAACGCACTGTGGGCTGCGCTGCACAGATCGGCGTGGCATCGTGCCAGGCGGCGGTCGCGCAGATAGACGCTGAACGTCAGGCCGGCTTCCTCGAACAGCTTCTGCAGGTAACGCGGCGAGACGCCCTGTTGTTCGGTCAGTTTCGTCAATGACAGTTCGGCGTCGCCCAATTGCTGGTCGATCGACTGGCAGATGCGATGGAAATGCGCGGCACGAATCCGGTCGCCGAAGCGCTTGCCCGGCTGCGTGTCGGCAAGACTGGCGACGAGAAATTCCGACAGCGCGACTTCCACCGGATGAATTTCATGCGGAGCAAAGGCCTCAAGCTCGTCGCCGACCGATAACAGCATGCCGGTCAGCATCCGTGTCAGTCGGCTGTCGGCCGGGAGGATCCCGGAGCGCAACGTCGCCGGATCCACGAGACCGGGATGCAGTGCATTGATCGGCATGCGGACGTACAGCATGCGAAAGTCGGCGTGTAATTCGAGTTTCGAGTTGCGGCGGCTCGGGCCGTAGAGAATATCGCCGCGCGACAACGTGAGACGATCGCCCGCTTCGGAGAAGACCGATTGCCCTTCGAGCAGCACGGCCAGCCAGAGCCCCGCCTGCTGATTCTGATAGCTTCCCGATATCGTCAGCGGCGACGCGCTAAGCCGGGAGAATTCGATGCCGGTCGGCGACATCATGCCGACGACCTCCGCATGGAAGTCGTCGCCCAACGCGGTTTCCGGCATCGGCAGACACATCGTGTCCATGGCCTCGCGCCAGACATAGGGACGCGTCGTGTCGGCGCTGCCCTCGGTCGAATAATGCCAGTTCTTGACGGTCATCATCGCATCGGTCCTCACGGCACGGTGCGTCTCGCGCGCGACGGTATTGTGGCAAAAGTCGACGGGGGGGCGAGACGCTTTTTTCTATTACCCCATTGTCGCGCCAACGCGACGCAAGTGAAACTGGTCAAAAATGCCTGTGCGACGATGGCGCCCGATCCATTGCCTTCGCGCTCGGCATGCCGCGCGCGGTGGCGCCGCGGCCGCTTTGGCGTTGCTTAGACCTGACGCGGCGGAAAGATGCCGCGCGGAATCCGCACGTGCGCGCCCAGCGTCGAATCCACGACTTGCGTGATGCCGACGTCGCCGGCGACGCTGATCAGCGAATAGGCGTCGTTGCGGCTCAGGCCGAGGTGTTCTTCGAGCAAGGTCATCGTGTCGAGCGTGGCGCCGCGCAAGGCCTGGTCGAGTTGGTCGCCGAAGCCGTGCACGATCCAGCAATCCGGTGTTTCCAGCAACGGTGCGGGGAAGTGGAAGTCCTTGCGCAGGATGATCTGCATCGCCACGTTCAACGACGACTCGATGGCCGTGCCGCTCACTTCGCCATCTCCTTGCGAGACGTGCGGATCGCCGACGGAAAACAGCGCCCCTTCCACCTGTACCGGGTAATACATCGTCGCGCCGGCCCCGATGCGCCAGTTGTCGATATTACCGCCGTGGCGCCCGGGCGGAATCGTGCTGACGCGACCGTCGACTGCTGGGGCGACGCCGGCCGTTCCAAGATGCGGTCGGGCCGGCACGCGGATGCCCGGCAAGGCCGCCTGGCGATCGCAGACGGCGCAATCGGTGATCGTGCCGGGCGTCAGATAGGTACCGGGGAAATCGTAGGCGTAAAGCGCGCTGGCGTATTGCGCGGCGGCATCGAGTTCATAGATCGTCACGCGTTCCTTTTCGCCCATCTCCTTGTACAGATAGCCCCAATTGGCGGCCAGGTTCGAGCCATAGCGGCAGCGCGGCGTCATCGACAGATAGCGGACCTCCAGCATGTCGCCGGGCTGCGCGCCCTTGACATGAATCGGACCGGTCATGATGTGTACGCCGGGATTGCGATCGCTTTCCGGAATGGCGCGCCAGAGCGCATGCAGCGCATCGTCCATCATCAGGTCCGGCGCATCGCCGGCATGATGGGTGATCGCTTCCGCGTAGACGATATCGCCGCTGTCGATCGTCAGCGACGGCCGCAGCGAGGCGTCGAAATAGCCCCAATGCACGTTCTCGCGGGTGGCGCGCAGTGTATGCAACTGCTTGGGCGGCGTATCGGCACGGAAGTCGGAGGGAGAGGGGATCAGAGCCATTGCAATTTCCTGACGGGAGTCGGTCGAACAAAAAGGGGCATGTGCGCTGCCCTGCCGCTGCGATACCGGAGCGCGGCGCGGCAGCGGCATCGGTTACAGATCGAGCACCAGGATCGGTGTCCGGGAGCGGGAACAACAGGGCGTAAAGACGGTGCCGGCCGCTTGTTCTTCGGCGGTGAGGATCCAGTCGCGATGGTCGGGCGTGCCGGACAGCACCGATGTCTTGCAGGCGCCGCAGACGCCTTGTTCGCACGACATCGGGATGTAGACGCCGGCACGCGACAGCGCGGCGCAGGCACTCTCGCCGGCGGCAACGCTGACCTGACGCCCGGACCGCGCGAGTTCGACGATGAAAGGGCCATCGGGGTCCGTCTTGGCGGCATCGCGGATGGTGCCGCCGACATCCACGTCGCCCGTGTCTCCCACGTCGCCCGTACCGCCGTGCCGAGGCGCACGCGCGTCCGGCGCGGCGAAGCGCTCGGTATGCAGATGATGCGCCGGCCAGCCCAAGGCACGGGCCGTCTCGAAAACAGCGTCGCTCATCGTCGCGGGGCCGCATACATACAAGTGACGACCGGGTTCCGGGGCGCCGATCAAGGCGGCGAGGTCGGGGCTGCGACCGATATGTCGCTGCACGGCAGACCGCCAGCGTGCGCTGCCGGCCAAAGCGTCGGAAACGTGGGCCGCCGCGGCGCGGCCGAATTCGTGTAACGCGAAAGGCACGCCGGCGTTGTCCATCGCCCAGGCCATGGCGATCAGCGGCGTGATGCCGACGCCACCGGCGATCAACAGTTGCGTCGGGGCCGGCGTGGCGTCGGCTTCGGGCCACTGTATCGCGAACAGATTGATCGGTTCGGAGGCCTGCAGCACGTCGCCGGGTTTTGCCGTGTCGCAGAGAAAACGCGATCCGCCGCGGCCGCTGTCTTCACGCCGTATCGCGATCACGTAATGCATTGGATCGGCGGGATCGCCGCACAGCGAGTAGTGCCGCAATCGGGCCAGCTCGGGACGCGCGTTGTCGTCCGCCAAACCCGCGGCGGACGACGCCGACGTCGACGCCGCCGCAGTCGCGGCGCGACAATCGATCGCCAGATGGGCACCGGCCTCGTAGGCGGGCAAGGGCATGCCGTCGAGCGCCTCGAGTTCGAGGGCGACGATATGCGCGCTGAGATCGCGTCGGGCGCTGATGCGTAAAGACAGCGGCAGGAGGGCGGACATCGTGGGCGTGTCGGTGAAGGAGGGCGTGACTGCCCCACGCGACAAGCACGCGGGATCGGTGGCGGCGTTCATCAGACTGTCTCGGCCGGCATGAACGCACTCTCCCGCAGGGTGCGTTCGGGCGCATCATGCAAGGAGAAGCTCAGCATGCTGAGCGAGCCGTACTCGACGCGCTCGGATTCGAAGCGCAACACGTCGTCCGGATGGCGTGCGCCCAATGCATACAGCACCGGCAGATAATGTTCCGGCGTGGGAATCGACAGCGCGGCATCGCGGCCGTGTTTGACGAAGTCGACGACCTCATCCGGCTGATCGTTCGCGATCGCATTGCGAATGATCGCGTGGAAGCGTTGCGCCCAATCGTGTCCGGATTCGGGCAGCGACCAGTTCATCGCGGGCAGGTTATGGACGACATTGCCGCTTGCGGCCACCAGGATATTGGCGTCCCGCAACGGTCGCAGGGCCTGCCCCAGCGCAAAATGTTCGCGTGGCGAAAACTGACGATTCAAGCTGAGCTGCAAGACCGGAATATCGGCATCCGGAAAGGCCTTCACGAGAACCGACCAGCTGCCGTGATCGAGGCCCCAATCGTTGTCCGGCGTGACGGTAAGGCCGGCGTCGGCCAGACAATCGATGACTTCCCGGGCGATCTCCGGTGCGCCGGGCGCCGGGTAACGCACATCGAAGAGTGCCTGCGGGAAGGCACCGAAGTCGTGAATCGTCTCGGGGCGCGCCATCGCCGTGATGGCGCTGCCGCGTGTCATCCAATGGGCCGAGACCATCACGATGGCACGCGGGCGTTGGCGCGCGATGACCGACTGGCCCATCTCGGTCCAGGCGCGGGTATTCGGGTTGTCGTCCAATGCATTCATTGGACTGCCGTGTCCGAAGAAGAGGACCGGTTGGCGATAAGAAGAATCGGACATGGTGCGGAGATCGGTCAGGCAAAGGAAGGCGACGGCACGGGGGCCGTTTCGCCGGGACGCTCGACATGCGGCGCGGACGCCAGCAAGGTGCGGGTGTAAGGATGCTGGGGGTTGCGCAGGACGTCTTCGGTGCGGCCTTGTTCGACAACCACGCCGCGTTGCAGGACGATCACACGCGAACAGAGATAACGGACGACGGCCAGGTCGTGCGAAATCAGCAGCAAGGCTACGTTGTGCGACGCCCGCAGCGACAGCAGCAGCTCCATGATTTGTGCTTGCACCGAGACATCGAGGCCCGAGACGATTTCATCGGCGACGATCAGGCGCGGAACATCACACAAGGCGCGCGCGATATTGACGCGTTGTCGCTGGCCGCCGGACAACTGTGCCGGATAGCGATCGGCAAGTTCCGGTGCGAGGCCGACTTCCTCCAGCAAGGCGAGGGCGCGACGTTCGCGATCGACGTGCAGATGCGCGCGTTGCGCGAGCGGCTGCGTCACGATATCGCCAAGACGACGACGCGGATTCAGGGCCGCGCGCGCATCCTGGAAAATCATCTGGATCGCGCCGATACGTCGCTGCCATTCGGCGCGTCCCGCACCCAACACCTGATCGTCGAGTTGAATCGTGCCGCTGCTGAGCGTGTCGAGCCCCATGACGAGGCGGCCGAGCGTGCTCTTGCCGCTGCCGCTTTCGCCGACGATGCCGATGAATTCGCCCGGCGCGATATCGAGATCCAGCGGCGCGAGCGCGAGCGGCGCGACGCTGCCGTCCTTCGGCGCCGCGCCCACGGCGGTGTAGCGCTTCGATACGCCGCGCAATTGCAGAAAGGGTCCCATCGGGCGCCGTTCGATACGATCGCCATCCGATGACAACGGTCGCGTCGTGCCGGCGTTGGCTGCAATGACGGGCCGCAGGCAACGCGACATCGACGCGCCAGTATCGATCATCGGTACCGGCGCGATGCGGCAGGCGTCCTCTACACGGGGGCAGCGCGAGGCGAAACGACAACCGGCGATCGTAGCGAACGATTCGAATCCCGGCATATGGCCGCCTAAGGGCACCACGCGGACCGCGGGTCCTTTCAGCGGCGGATTGGCGCGCAGCAAGGCTTGCGTATAAGGGTGGCTTGGGTGATTCACCACCTGCTGCGCGGTGCCGCGCTCGACGATATCGCCGGCGTACAGCACCGCGATATCGTCGCAGGCGAATCGGGCGAGCCCGAGATCGTGGGTGACGAACAGGATGCCGGTGCCGCGCTTGGCCTGCATCGCGCGCATCAGATCGACGACATGCCGCTGTGTCGTCACATCGAGGGCGGTTGTGGCCTCGTCGGAGATCACCAGCTCCGGGTTGCTGGCAAACGCCATCGCGATGGCCACGCGCTGACACATGCCGCCGGACAATTCGAACGGGAAACGGGTCAGCAGTATTTCGGGATCCGGCAGCAGCACTTCCGTCAAGGCGTCCAGCGCGCGCTGGCGCCGTGCGCCGGAGGGCACGCCGAGCTGCCCCAGGTGTAGCGCGAACTGCTTGCCGATCGACAGCGTGGGATCCAGCGCCGTGGTCGGTTCCTGGGGAATGTAGGCGATGCGCCGTCCCAACAGGGCACGATGCGCGGCGGCCGGCATCGATAACAGGTTCTCGCCGGCGAAGGTCAGCGTGCGGGCCTTTGTCTCGAATTGCGGTGGGATCAGTCGACCGAGCACGCGTCCGAGCATGCTCTTACCCGCGCCGGACTCCCCGACCAGACCGAGCGTGCGGCCTGGGTTCAAGGTCAGCGTCACGTCGCGCAGCAAGGCCACGCCGTCCCGTTCGAGGTGCAAGCCGTCGATCTGCAACAGGGCGCTCATCGCGTGGTCTCCGCGATCGACGCGGGCGCGGCACCGGTGCCGGCGTGGGGGCGGTGTTTGGCGCCGTTCCGGCTCAGCAGACGCGCATCGGTGGCGCGGCGCAGTCCTTCGCCGAGGAAGGTGGTGGCCAGGACGGTGACGACGATGCACGCGATCGGCGCGATCAGCCCCCATGGCGTGGTGAAGACGTTCGCCAGTCCGTCGGCGATCATGCTGCCCCAGGTCGGCGTGCCCGGTTCGGCGGACAGCCCGACGAAGGACAGGCTGCATTCCGCCACCACGGAAATGCCGATTTCCAGGCTCATCAGCGTGATCAAGGTCGGCATCATATTCGGTACGACGTCCCGGGCGATCGTGCGGATCGTGCCGGCACCGGCGATACGTGCCGCGGCGACATATTCGCGGCGACGGATCACGGCCACTTCTGCCCGCAGCACGCGACAGAAGCGCGTCCAGTCGACGAACACCAGCGCGATCACGACGTTGACGACGCTGGGCGACAGCGCAACCATCAGAATCAAGGCCAGTACCACGGCCGGAAACGACATCCACGTCTCGACGACGCGCATGATGACCCAGTCGGTGCGGCCGCCGCGCCAGCCGGCCAGCAACGCGAGCGTGCCGCCGACGAGGGCAGCGCCGATCGGCGCGATGCAGCCGACGAACATCGCGACGCGTGCGCTGTAGATCGTCAGGCTCAAGATGTCGCGACCGAGCGAATCCGTGCCCAGCAGATGGCCGGGCATGCCGCCCGCGGCCCAGGCCGGCGGCAACAGCGTGTTCACCAAATCCTGCTGATCCGGGGCAACCGGTGCGAGCCAGGGTGCGAAGAGCGCCATGCAGGCCACTCCCAACAACACGAGGGCGCCGAGTACGACGCGGGGTTCGCGAACGAGGCGAGACAACATGGCGCTCATGAGGCACTCCGCAAACGGGGATTCCACATCAATTCGAGTGCATCGACGAGGGCGTTGACGATCTGGACGACCAACGCATACAGCAAGGCCAAGGCCTGGATGGTGGGCAGATCATGCGCGCCGATCGCAGAAATCATCACATTGCCGATGCCCGGCATGCCGAAGACCTTCTCCACCAGCAGCGTGCCGCCGATCATCAGGCTGACCTGTATGCCGAAGACATTCAGCGTGGGCAGCGCGGCATTACGCAATCCATGCCGCCAGAGAATGTCGCGATCGGACAGACCGCGCAGTCGGGCCGCGGTCACATAGTCGTCGGCGTACACTTCCAGCAGCGACGAACGCAGCAGGCGCATCAAGGGCGGCGCGATACCGAGTGCCAAGGCGACGCAGGGCAGCACCAGATGCCACAGCGCATTACCGAAGGCGGCGAACTGGCCATCGATCAGCGCATCCAGCAACAGGAAGCCGGTGTGATGCGCCACCGTATAGCGGCCATCCAGCGGACCGACGAAGGGCAGCCAGCGCAGTCCGATGCCGAAGGCCAGCATCAGCAGAATGCCCCAGAGAAAATCCGGTATCGACATGGCCAGACCGTTGGCGACTTCGGCCACCTGCTCGGTTTTCGTATCGCGCCGGAGAAAGGCAAAAATACCCGCGCCGACACCGGCGAGCACGCCGAGCACCAAACCGCCGGCCAGCAACTGCAAGGTGGTCGGCAGCGCATTCAGGATCAACGTGCCCACCGACTGACCGGTCTGCAGCGAATGGCCGAATTGTCCCCGCACGATCTCGCCGAGCCATTGCAGGTATTGCACGGCGATCGGCCGATCGAGCCCGAGCGTATGGTGCATGGCCAGAACGTCGGCCTGGCTGGCATTGGGCGGCAGCAGCATCGCGACGGGGTCGGCGGGTAGCAGACGCAGTACGGTGAAGACGACAACCGATACCGCCAGCATCGTCGCGACACGTCGGAGCAGGCGCAGCGCGAAACGCCGCGCGCGGCGCCAACGGGCGGCGCTCCGGGCGGCCGCCTCGGCGCCCGGAGATAGCGAGGCCTGCAATGCCCCCTCGGGGCCGGCGACGGCGCGGGCATGGCTACCGTGGGCCTTATTGGACTGCGTCAACATGATGTGTCCCCATCGACGTGGACCTGCGAGAGGTCGCGGGTAAACCGCGGAGCGGACCTCATGCCGTCACTCACCCTGCG